>CAWAUB010000020.1:0-34178 GCA_963785155.1 uncultured Thermoleophilia bacterium | reverse complement strand
CGCCTGTCACGCGCACCTTCGCGGTCGAGTCCGATCCGCCCGAGACGACGTTCCGGAAGACGCCGAAGAAGCGGACGGGCGCCCGCAAGGCGAAGTTCACGTTCAAATCCGACGAGCCGGGCTCGAGCTTCGAATGCAAGTTCGACAAGAAGCCCTTCGCGCCGTGCACGTCACCGCGCAAGCTGAAGAAGCTGAAGCCGAAGGGCCACAAGTTCCTCGTCCGGGCGATCGACGCTGTGGGGAACGTCGACAACACCGCCGCGCGCAAGCGCTGGCGGGTAACCCGCTGAACTGAGCGCTGCTGCTAGGACTTGCGGTTCGGACTGACCGCGATGATCAGGCCGATCGTGGTCAGGATGATCATCCCGAGCACGACAAGCGAGGGCCAGCCGTCAATCCGCTCGATCGTCTGCCAGCAGAGCAGGCCGGCGACCACGAGCGCGATCACCGTGTAGATGATCATCGGGCGATCGCTCTTCGTCTTCAGGCTGCGGTCGGGCGCGTTCAGATCCTGGCGCTCGAACTGCATCCTCTGGTTCTCCGTCATGTGCGACATTTCTCTCCTCCGTCTCCCCGTGTCTCGATAGTCACAAGCTACTCCGAAGCATGGCGGGGATGACACCCTGTGTCTGTGAGGTCCCTCACGTGCATGTTTCTGGCGGTGGCCGCCTGCGCGCTGCCGGCCCCTGCCCTTGGCGCCGAGGGCGTCGTTGACACGGGTCCGCTCTACGCCGAAATCGAGCGCGATCCGTGGGGGCTCCAGCTCTATGGAGGTGGTGGAGAGGAGGTCCTCTCGGAGCATCCCGGTACCGGACCCACGGCGGCGGGCACCGTTGGTTTTCGGACCTCGTCCGGCTGGAGCCACGCGACGCGCGTGATCTCCGCCGGTTTCGAAGGCGGCAACGGCGATGCCTGGTTGGCCGAGCTGGCGACAACCGATCCAGCGCGCTTGCTTGCGGTGAGGATCGAGCCCGTCGCCGAGGGAGAGATCGCCTTCGAGGCGCGGGTGATCGGTCCAACCGCCGGGATCGAGGCGGTCGGGATCGGCTTCGGGGCGGAGGCCGGCGAGCGGTACATGGGGTTCGGCGAGCGGTCGAACGCGGTCGCCCAGGAGGGGGTTGTCGAGAATTACGTCTCCGACGGGCCGTACCAGCCGATCGAGTACCCGGCGCTGAACGCCTTCGTCCCCGTGTGGGGCCTGCGCGAGCGGACCGAGTCGACCTACTTCCCCATCCCCTGGCTGCTCTCCTCGGCCGGCTACGGCGTCCTCGTCGATAACTCCGAGACCAGCTACTTCCGCCTGCGCTCGGAGAGCACAGACGCCTGGAGCGTCGAGGTCGTCAAGGCCCCGGAGGGCGAGGCCGGAGCCGACGGCGCGGCGCCGCCGGACCGCATCGCGTTGCGCTTCTTCGCCGGCCCGACGGCCGCGGACGTCGTCGGCCGCCTGACCCGCTCGCTGGGCCGCCAGCCGATGCCCGAGGCGCCGTGGGTCTACGGGCCCTGGTACCAGGCCGACGACGACGAGAAGTCGGAGCTGGCGCGCTTCGGCGAGCGCGACGTGCCGGTGTCGGTGCTCCAGACCTACACCCACTACCTGCCCTGCGGCGCCCAGCGGACCGACGCTGAGCGGGAGCGCACCGCCGCCGCCCACGCGGCCGGCGTCGCGATCACGACCTACTTCAACCCGATGGTCTGCCAGAACCACTCGGCGGCGTTCGATCCCGCGGCGGCCGCGGGGGCGCTGACCCGCAACGCGGCCGGCGAGCCGTACCTCTACCGCTACGGGGCCGACGTCGACGACCTCTTCGTCGTCGGCCAGTACGACTTCTTCAGCCAGGCCGGCGCCGACGCCTACGCGACGCAGCTCGGCGAGGCGGTGGCAGATGGCTACGACGGCTGGATGGAGGACTTCGGCGAGTACACGCCGCTCGACTCGGTCTCGGCGGGCGGCATCGACGGCACACGCGCCCACAACCCCTACGTCACCCGCTACCACTGCGCGGCCTACGACGCGGTCAAGGGGGCGAACCCGCCGGTGGTCCGCTTCCAGCGCTCCGGCTGGACCGGGTCCGCTCCGTGCGCGCAGGTGGTGTGGGGCGGCGACCCGACGACCTCGTTCGGCTACGACGGGCTGCGCTCCGCGGTCACCCAGGCGCTCACGATCGGCCTCTCCGGGATCAGCGTCTGGGGCTCGGACATCGGCGGCTTCTTCGCGATCGGCGACAACTCGCTGAGCCCCGAGCTGCTCACCCGCTGGGTCCAGTTCGGCGCCGTCTCGGGCGTGATGAGGACTCAGGCGAACGGCGTCGCGCTCCCCTCGAAGTCACGCCCGCAGGTGATCGACGATGACCAGATCGACAACTGGCGCCGCTACACGAAGCTGCGCACCCAGCTCTACCCCTACCTCGTCGCGGCGCAGCGCCAGTACCGGAAGTCGGGGATGCCGCTGATGCGCCACCTGGTCCTCGTCGATCCCGGCGACGAGCGCGCGGCGATGACCGACGACGAGTTCCTCTTCGGCCCCGACCTGCTCGCGGCTCCGGTGCTCGACGAGGGCGCGACGGAGCGCAGCGTCTACCTGCCGCGAGGGCGCTGGGTCGAGCTCTGGCGGGCGGCGGCATTCGACGAGGACTCCGGCGGGCTGGTGCTGGACAGGTCCAAGTCCGTGAAGGGCCCGCGCGAGCTGAACGTCAAGGCGCCGCTCGAGGAGCTGCCGCTCTTCGCCCGCGCCGGCACGATCCTCCCACTGCTCCCGCCCGAGGTCGACACGCTCGCCGAGGATGCTGAAGGCTCGGGTCTCGTGTCGCTCGCTGAGCGGGAGGACCGCCTCAACCTCCTCGCCTTCCCGCGCGGCGAGACCAAGGCGCGCTTCGGCGAGGAGGGCAAGCTCACCTCGACGGAGATCGAGGACGGATGGAAGCTCACGGTCAAGGGAGGCGATGTCGACCGCTTCGACCTGCAGGCTTCGCTCGCCACCATGAAGTCAGCCACGAAGCCCTGCCGGGTCGAAGTCGACGGGAAGCGCCTCGCCAAGAGCCGCTGGGACTTCGATCGTCAGGACGAGGTCCTGACCGCCCGCTTCCGCGGCCGCTCGCCGAAGCTCGTCGCAACCGAGAGAGGTTGCTGATGGCGCGGGAGCGCAAGCCGAGCAAGAAGGTCGCCGACGCGGTCGCGGACACGACCCGCCATGCGGCCGACGCGCGCACGCGCGGCAGCCGCGGGCGGCGTGGCGGACGGCCGTCCGACGTCTTCGGCGGCGAGATGCGCCGCCGCGACCTCATCCCGCTCCTCGTCCTTCACCTCGTCGCTCGCGAGCAGGCGTACGGCAACCGGCTGATCGAGGAGATCGAGTCGATGACGCAGGGCGTGATCTCCGTCAACCCGAACACGATGTACCCGCTCCTCCGCGATCTCGAGAGCCGCGGCCTGATCGAGGGCCGCTGGGAGCACCCCGACCGCCGCACGCGCCGCTTCTACGCGATCACGCCCGCGGGCCGCAAGGAATACCGCCGCCTGCGCAAGGAGCTGAAGCCGTTCCTCGACTCGGTGATCCGCTCGGTCACGCTGATCGAGCGCGAGATCTACGGCGAGGATTCGGGCTAACCCGGGTCGATCCTGGTGACGCTCGAGTCGCCCTCGTTCGCGGTCCAGACCGCGCCTAGGCCGATCGCGATGTCGGCGGGATCCTCGCCCACGTCCAGCGGGTCGCCGACGAGTTCGCGACTGGAGGGGTCGACGCGGACCACGGTCGAGTCGCCGCCGTTCGCGATCCAGACGTAGCCGAGGCCGACCTTGACCCCGCGCGGCAGGCCGCCGACCTGGACGGGTTCGCCCTCGACGCGCTGAGCGGTGGGATCGATCTGCGAGAGCGTGCCGTCGACGTTGTCGATGACCCAGACCGAGCCCTCCCCGACCGCCAGGTCGTTCGGGCGCGAGCCGGGCATCGCGATCGCGCTGCCGACCCGCTTCGCCGTCTCGGCGTCTATCTCGGAAACCGAGCCGCCGTCGATGTTGGCGGTCCAGACCGAGCCTTCCCCGGTGGCGATCGAGCGTGGCGCGGCCCCGGTCTCCTCGGTCGCGTCCACCGCGTTCGTGTCCGGGTCGATCCGCGAGACGGTGCTGTCGCCCTGGTTCGCGACCCAGACGTGGTCGGTGTCAAAGGCGACGTCGCCGGGCTCGTTCCCAACGGGGATCTCCGCCGTCACCTCGCCGTCGTCAAGCCGGTAGACCGAGTCCTCGACCGGGCTCACGGCCCAGATCGACTCGAAGGCGACTGCGACCGCGGCGACGCTCGGAACGCTGGCCTCGGGTATCTCCGCCTCGTTCGTCTGCGGATCGACCGGCTGCACGTCGCCGACGCCTCGTGCCGCGACGAAAACCCGCTCCGGCCCCGTGGTGATGCCCGAGGGCGAGTCCCCGACGACGATTCCCTCCTTGACGACCGTTGGCTCCGTCGCCTGGCCGGACGAGGCCTGACCGTCCCCCGAGCTGCTTCCAGGGTCGCTCTCGCCGTCGCCACCCGTTGCGATCACGATCCCGGCGACGATCGCGACCGCCGCGACTGCCAGCAGCGCGAGGAGGGCTCGACGCGGTTTCCGCCCGCGTTCACCCGGCATCGCCCGAGTCTTGGCTTCGTCGTCCGGCGCGCCGGCTGCGACGGTGCCTGCGGGAACGGTCTTCGCCGGCGTCGAGGCGCCGGGAATGGACGCGGTCGGAGGAGCGGCCACGGGGATCTCGCCTGGCGCGACGCCGAGCGCCTGCGCCAGCGCGGTGGCCAGCTCGCCCGCCGAGCGGTAGCGGTCGTCCGGGTCGGTCGCCATCGCCTTGACGATCACGGCGTCGACCGCCTCGGGCAGGCTCGGGTCCGTCTCCGTCGGCCGCGGGCGGGGAGCGTTCGCGTGGGCAAAAAGCGTCGCCATCGAGTTCTCGCGGGGAACGGCGGCCGGCCGGTCAGCGCGAAGTGCGCCACGCCGCCGAGCGAGTAGACGTCGGTGCGGGCGTCGACGGGCTCGCCCGCGGCCTGCTCGGGCGCGATGTATTCGACGCTGCCGACGAATTCGCCAGTCCCGGTCAGGGTCTCGCCGCCGCCGGTGGCGCGGGTGATCCCGAAGTCGGTCAGGTAGACGCGCTCACCGTCCGCCGAAGGCTCGATCAGGACGTTGGCCGGCTTCACGTCGCGGTGGACCAGGCCCTGCGCGTGCGCGGCATCGAGGGCGGCGCCGACGCCGGCGATGATCCCCGCGGTCCGCACGTGCCCGAGCCGGCGCTCGGCCTGGACAACGCGGTGCAGGTCGCTGCCCTCGACCAGGCGCATCGCCAGGAAGAGCATCCCGTTCTCCTCGCCGGCGTCATGAACGGGGATCACGTTCGGGTGCTCGATCGCCGCCGCCATCCGCGATTCACGCTTGAAGCGCTCCTGGAAGCGGATGTCGTTGGAGAGCGCCGGCGCGATCACCTTGAGCGCCCGCTCGCGGTCGAGCGCGAGCTTCGTCGCCCGGTAGACGACCCCCATCCCACCCTTGCCGAGGACCCCCTCGATCCGGTAGCCGGCGAACTCCGTTCCGTTCGCGAGGCTCGGTGTGTCCTCGGCGCCGGCCACTACAGGTCGCGGATGTTGATCAGGCCGCTGCGCAGGGTCAGCTCGACGAGCCGCACCCTCTTCTGGTTCTGCGGCACGTCGCCGAGCTCGAAGCGCTCGAAGAGCGTTCGCAGATGTCCCTTGACGGCGTCGACCGAGAGGAAGACCTCCTCGGCGATCTGCTTGTTGGTCGCCGGCGTCGCGTACTGGTCGCCGTCCCGGAAGGGGCGGCAGAGCGCGATGAGGATCTTCCGCTGGCTGTCGGTGAGCTCCTTGACCGGTGGCCCGTCCGGCGCGGCCGCGGTCTCTCCGGCCTCGACCGAGGCCGGATCGCGGAAGACGGCCACGGTCGCGCCGAAGCGCAGCTCGTCGCCGTCGCGCAGTCGCTTGCGGCCGCTCGTGCGCTCGCCGTTGAGGAACGTTCCGTTGCGCGAGAGGCCGTCGTCGGTCACCGTCCACTGGCCGCCGATGCGCTCCAGCTCGGCGTGCAGGAGGGAGACCTGGTCGTCGTCGAGCGTCAGGTCCATCTTGTCCTCCCGGCCGACGCTGAACCGCTCCTGCTCGGTGCCGAGCACGACGATCCGCTGGCCCTCCGCATCGCGGTAGAACAGGAACGGCTCCCCCTCGCGCTCGGCCTCGAGCCTCTCCTTCAGCTCTGCGGGGGAGGCCACGTGGGCGTCGTCCGGGCGAGCCATCGGTCGGGAGTCTTACACCCAGGGTGGAGGTGTCGACACCTTGGAGTGCGGCATTAACACCGAGGTCCCCTGGTTCGGGCACGCGTCCTCGCCGACGCTTCCTTCGATAACGAACGAAGGAGGCACAGATGCCAACTCAGAGAAGGACCATCTCCCGCATCATCCTCGCCGCGCTTGCGGCGCTCGCCGTGCTGGCGCTGCCGGCGTTTGCGAGCGCGAAGCCGGCCGAGAAGCCGGCGCCGAAGTGCTTCGGCAAGAAGGCGACGATCGTCGGCACGAAGAAGTCCGACAACCTCCGCGGCACCGACAGGGCGGACGTGATCGTCGGGCTCGACGGCAAGGACAGCATCACCGGCAAGGACGGGAACGACCTCGTCTGCGGCGGCGACGACCGCGACTGGATCCGCACCGGCGCGGGCAACGACCGCCTGGACGGCGACGCCGACAACGACTCGCTCGTCGGGCAGCTCGGTGCCGACGACCTGTTCGGCGGCGACGGCAACGACGATATCGACGGCGAGTCCGGCATCGACTGGCTGGACGGAGGCGAGGGCAACGATGACCTCTACGGCGGCGATGACGACGACCGCATCGATGGCGGCGAAGGCCGCGACGAGCTCTACGGCGACGAGGGGAACGACCTGCTCGCCGGCGACGAAGACACCGACAAGCTCCACGACGGGCCCGGAGTCGACACGACGGATGGCGGCGTCGGCAACGACGCGATCTTCCCACCGACGATCGCACCGGCGGCGACACGTTCGCCGGCGGCGAGGGGATCGACGCGATCTCCTATTACGAGTACTCGACGGAGGTCCGCGTCTCGCTGGACGACCAGCCCAACGACGGCAGCCGCTGCCCGCAGCAATGCGAGGGCGACAACGTCCCGACCACGATCGAGAACGCATTCGGTACCGCCTACGACGACGTCCTGATCGGCAACCCGGCCTCGAACCTGCTGAACGGCGGGGACGGGTCGGACTTCATCCACGGGCACGACGGCGGCGACATCGTCTCGGGCGAGGGTGGAACCGACAGCGTCCACGGCGAGTCCGGCGACGACTCCGTCTCCGGCGGCGCCGGCGACGACACGCTCGACGGTGGCTCTGAGACGGATGACTGCCGCGGCGAGTCCGGAATCGACACCGCCGCGAATTGCGAGGCGGTGGTGGGTACGGAGGGCTGAACGAAACGGGGCGGGGCGGGGGCGTCCCGGTGAACGAGACGGAGCATTAACTGCTTTGATCACTCCGTCTCGTTCACCGGGATGCCCCCGCCCCCGCCCCAACCGCGCTTAGGCTTCCCCCGCATGGGCAAGGTAAGTGAGGAGATACTGATCGCGGCGCCGCTCGCCGAGGTGTGGGACTTCTATTTCCAGGAGGACGACGTGGGGTGGGTGGGTCGATCAGTTCGGGAAGGTTGAATCGTCCTTGGGGTATCCCGAGCAGGGCGGCAATCTGACGTGGCAGTCGGGGCGCGCTGGGAGGGGGAAGGTTCAGGAGCGGGTGGTTGTGCATGAGCCGCGGTCTAAGCACCGGATCGCGTTCACCGATCCGGAGTCGGAGGGGGAGATGGAGACGCGGTTTGCGATCGAGCCCGGCGGCGATGGGCAGACGACGAAGGTCGAGCAGGAGCTCGAGTACTCGATCACCAGCGGCGGTGCGCTCAGCCCGCTCACCGACGTCCTCTTCGTCCGCTCGCAGATGCGCCGCTCGCTCCAGCGCTCGCTCGGGCGCCTGAAGATCGAGATCGAGGCGCTCGACGAGTCGTTAGATGGCTGAGCCCGCTTCGTGACTAATTCCCAATTCGCGCACCCACAGCTGACGCCGATTCGGAGTCAGCCATCTCTCCCGGCTGAGCCCGCTTCGGGCTTCCTGTACAGGACGACCTCCGGCCCGACCTCCTCGAAGCCCAGCCGCGCGTAGAGCTTGCGCGGCCAGTCGTCGGTGAGCGCGCCGAGGTAGATCAGGTCGGGATCCTCCGCCCGCGCCGCCTCGATCGCGGCGAGGATCGAGGCGCGGGCGTAGCCGCGGTTGCGGGCGCGGGGGAGGGTGGCGACGTCCTCGACCTGGGCGATCCCGCCGTCGGAGAAGAGGCGGCAGAAGTTGACGATGCGGCCCTCCTCGCGGATGACGAACCAGCGGTCGCCGGCGATCTCCCCCCAGAGGCGGTCGGCGGCGATGAACTGGTCGAGGACCTCGTCGGTGACGGGGTCGATCCACTCCGCGAGCTCGAGCCGCAGGAACTCCCGCCGAGCCTCCTCGATCTCGTCGAGACCGACCTCGTCGACCTCGATCCCCGGGTCGGCCGGCCGGTCCGGCTCGCCGCGGAGCGCCATGTAGACGTTTCGCTCGACCTCCCAGCCGCGCGGCTCGAGCTCGGCGATCAGCCGTTCGCCCTCGGCCGGATCCATCGTGAGCAGGGTCCGGTGACCCATCCCCGCGGCGCCGATCGTTTCGTCGCCGAACGCGACGATCCGCTCGATCGGCAGCCCCGGCTCCTCGACGTAGACCCAGTTCAGATCCCAGACGTCGGACAGGTGTGGCATCAGCATCGCGGTCAGCCCGTCCGCCTCGACCCTCTGCATCGCCGCCTGCGCGTCGCGGCGATCCATCACCTCGACGATCCGCTTCATCTCCTGGTTCATCCCAATATCCTCTCGCGCCCCCAACCTCGGAGGTAGCTCCAACACATGTTCGTCTTCAAGGCCGCAGTCGTCGGCGCGGGCACCATGGGCGGCGAAATCGCCCAGGCCATCGCAGCCGCGGACATTCCCGTCGTCCTCAAGGACATCGATCAGAAGTTCGTCGACGCCGGGCTCGACAAGGCCCGCGAGGTGACCGAGGGCCAGCTCGGCCGCCTCGTCAAGAAGGAAAAGCTGACCCAGGAGCAGGCCGACGCCCAGGTCGAGGAGATCATGGGCCGGATCGAGGGCACCACGAGCTACGACTCCTTCGGCGATGTCGACTTCGTCATCGAGGCGGCGCCGGAGAAGATGGAGATCAAGCAGTCCGTCTACACCGAGCTCGACTCGGTCACGCCGGGCCACGCGATCCTCGCGTCCAACACCTCCTCGCTCTCGATCACCGAGATGGGGGAGGCAACGCTGCGGCCCGACAAGGTCGTCGGCTTCCACTTCTTCTACCCGGCCTCGGTGATGCCCCTGCTCGAGATCGTGGCGGGCGAGGAGACCTCCGACGAGACGATGGACGCCGCAGTCAACTTCGCGCAGCAGATCAAGAAGCAGCCGATCACGTGCGCCGAGGTCCCCGGCTTCGTCGTCAACCGCATCCTCAACTCCTCGGTCGGCGAGGTCTGGCGCGAGCAGGAGGACGGCGGCCTATCGATCCAGAAGATCGATGCGGCTGTGGCCGAGGCAAACCTCGCGCCGATGGGCCCGTTCTTCCTGATCGACATGCTCGGGCTCGACACTGTGTTCCACGTGGCCGAGCACCTGCGCGAGTCCTACGGGGACCGCTTCTACGTCCACGAGGGAATGCGGAAGCTGGTCGCCGACGGCAACCTCGGCGCCAAGTCGGGCGGCAGCGGCTTCTACAAGGACGGCGAGCCGCAGATCCCGGGGGACGCCGATCCGCCCGAAGACCTGGGTGACCTGTTCACGCTGAAGGCGTTCGTCGAGGCCTGCCTGGTCCTCGAGGAGGGCGTCTCCACGGTTCGCGAGATCGACCTCGGGATGATGGCCGGCGCCGGGCTCGACCCGCGCCGCGGCCTCTTCCCGCCGTTCTGGAAGGCAGACCTCGAGGGCCTCGACGTCTGGCTCGAGAAGCTGGAGAAGCTGGAGGAGTCGCACGGCGAGCGCTTCGCTCCGCCGGTGACCCTGAAGCGCCTGGTCGCCCAGGGCCGCCTGGGCCTCAAGTCGGGTCAGGGCTTCTATGCCTATCCGCAGCCCGACGACGGCGACCAGACGGACACGATCAAGGTCGAGACCCGCGACGACGTCGCGATCGCCTGGCTCGCGAACCCGCCGATGAACGCGGTCTCGCCGCAGGTGATCAAGGACCTGAAGACGGTCTGGGACAGGCTGAACGAGGAGGGGAAGGTCGGCGCGATGCTCGTCTACTCGTCGCTGCCCGTCGTCTTCTCCGCCGGCGCCGACATCAAGGCGTTCACGCAGATGGACGAGGAGGGCGGGGAGGAGCTGATCCATACCGGCCACGCCCTGCTGCGGGAGCTTGGGTTCGGGCCGGATCTCGACCGTTGCCGCGGTCAACGCGATCGCCTTCGGCGGCGGCTGCGAGCTGGCGATGGCCTGCGATTTCCGGATCGCCGCCGAGTCGGCGATCTTCGGCCAGCCGGAGATCAAGCTCGGGATCATTCCCGGCTTCGGCGGCACTCAACGACTCCCACGTCTGGTCGGACCAGGGAAGGCGCTCGAGATGAACCTGATCGGCGACGCGATCAGCGCCGCCGACGCGTACGACCACGGGCTCGCGAACCGGGTCGTCCCCGACCACGAGCTGTTCGACACCGCGCTCTCCTGGGCCCGCAAGCTCGCGGGCCAGGCACCGCTGGCGGTCGAACAGGTCAAGAAGGTCTCCCACAAGGGCGACCTGGACGAGGGGATCGAGGCGGAGAAGCAGGGCTTCGCAACCGCCTTCACCTCCGAGGACGGCAAGGAGGGCATCTCCGCCTTCCTCCGGAAGCGCACGCCCAAGTGGCAGGGGAAGTAGCCGCCTCGACCAAGGCCGCCGCGCTCGCGCAGCTCCTGCGCGAGTCGCGGTCCACGGTCGTCCTCACCGGTGCCGGGATCTCGGTCCCGTCCGGGATCCCGGACTTCCGCTCGCCCGGGACCGGGATCTGGGAGAACGTCGACCCCTTCGAGGTCGCGACGATCGACGCGTTCCATCGCGACACGAAGAAGTTCTGGGACTTCTACCGGCCGCGCTTCGAGACGCTCTCCGAGAAGCAGCCGAACCCGGCGCACGACGCGGTCGCCGAGCTCGAGCGCCGCGGGCTGGTCAAGCGGGTGGTCACCCAGAACGTCGACCGCCTGCACTCCCGCGCCGGCTCCGAGGACGTGATCGAGGTGCACGGGTCGATCGCAAGCTCCAGCTGCACCACCTGCGGGGCGAGCTGGCCGCTCGAGGAGGTCGAGACGCTCTTTGGCGACGACGGCGTCGCCGAGTGCACCGGCTGCATGGGCAAGGTGAAGCCGGACGTCGTCCTCTTCGGCGAGCTACTCCCGGAGGTCGCGATGAACGATGCGCGCGACCTCGCTGCGAACGCCGACCTGATGCTCTGCGTCGGCTCCTCGCTCGAGGTCTACCCGGTCGCCGGCCTGCCCGAGCTGACGATCAGTGCCGGAGGCAAGCTCGCCGTGATCACCCAGGGCCCGACGCCCTATGACGGCGAGGCCGACATCCGCATGCACGGCGATGTCGTCGAGGAACTCAGCTCGGTCTTAGCCGCACTCGGCTGAGCTGGCAGCAGCCCGCTAGCCAGTCCCTTACGGGCTCTGACCCGCCTCGATGATCGACTCGATGTCCTCTTTCGAGGCGGGGCCGCTCGCGACGTCCTCGAGCGCCGCGTCGAGCTCCTCATCGGCGGCGCTCTCCTCAGTCACGGCGGGCGCCGAGGCCGGCTCCTCGGAGTCGTCCCCACCGCAGCCTGCCCAGCTCGCTGAGATCACCAGGGCGGTCAGGGCGACGACGATTCGTTTCGAGCGCAGGCTTCCCATCCCGCCGAACACTAACCGGCGCAGCGCCGAGCCTCCCTCGGTAGCGTTCCGCGCCGATGAGGTTCTCGGTCAGGGGCAGGCTGGGTGCGGGTGGCGTTGCCGCCTGCGCCGCCGTGCTCGCGCTCGGTCTCGGCGTTGCTCCGGCCCAGGCCGCCAAGGGCTCCAAGGTCACGATCAAGCGCACCACCGGCGGCATCCCGAACATCACCTCGAAGAGCTTCGGCGGCGTCGGCTACGGATACGGCTACGTCTTCGCCGAGGACAACATCTGCGAGATGGCGAACGACTACGTCACGGTCCGCGCCGACCGCGCCCGCTTCTTCGGTCCTGACGAGGGCTACGCCTCGCGCGGCAACGGGGTCAACATCAACAACCTCGACTCCGACTTCTTCTACCAGCGCATCATCGACACCGGCAAGGTGGAGGAACTGCTCGACCGCCCGCCGCCCGTCGGTCCGCTGCCGATCGTCCGCAAGGTCGTCAAGGGCTACGTCGCCGGCTACAACGCCTACCTGAAGAAGACCGGCGTCGACGGGATCACCGACCCCGCCTGCAAGGGCGCCGAATGGGTGCAGCCGATCACCGAGATCGACGCCTTCCGCCGCTTCTACCAGCTCGGCCTGCTTGCCAGTCAGACGGTCGCCGTCGACGGGATCGCCGGGCGCGGCGCCGCCCACGCCGGCGACGACTCGCGAGAACGACGCCCCGAGGTCAGCGCCTCCGAGGAGGAGATGATCGGCGAGCTGAAGGCTGAGATGGACGAGAACACGCTCGGCTCGAACGCCTACGGGCTAGGCAAGGAGGCGACGCAGAACGGCCGCGGGATGGTCCTCGGCAACCCGCACTTCCCGTGGTTCGGCACCGAGCGCTTCTACCAGGCGCACGTACGCGTCCCCGGCAAGGGCTTCAACGTCTCCGGCGCCAGCCTCTTCGGCGTCCCCGCCGTTCTGATCGGCCACACCCAGAAGCTCGCCTGGAGCCACACGGTCTCGACCGCCTTCCGCTTCACGCCGTTCGAGCTGCGCCTAGTGCCCGGCTCGCCGACCACCTACCTGGTCGACGGCCAGCCGACGCAGATGACGAGCGACCAGGTCACCGTCGACGTGCTCCAGCCCGACGGCTCGCTCCAGGACCAGTCGCGGACGCTCTACAACACGATCTACGGGCCGGTCTTCACCTCGCTGCTCGGCCTGCCGCTCTTCCCGTGGACGCCGACCACCGCCTACGCGATGGGTGACGTCAACGACGAGAACCTGCGCTACCTGAACCACTTCTTCGAGACCGACAAGGCGCAGTCGACGGACGAGCTCTACGAGATCCTCAAGAAGTACCAGGGGATCCCGTGGGTCAACACGATCGCCTCCGACTCGCGCGGCAAGGCGCTCTACGCGGACATCGGCGCGATCCCCGCGGTGCCGAACGCGAAGGCCGCGACCTGTAACACGGCGCTCGGCGCGGCCACAACCAGCCTGCTCGGCCTGCCCGTCCTCGACGGCTCCCGGTCGGCATGCAACTGGGACGAGGACCCCGACGCGGTCGCTCCCGGCACCTTCGGCCCGTCGAACGAGCCACACCTCTTCCGCGACGACTACGTGACCAACTCCAACGACAGCTACTGGCTGTCGAACCCCGAGGAGCCGCTCGAGGGCTTCGCCCGGATCATCGGCGACGAGCGCGCCGAGCGGTCCCTGCGGACGCGGCTGGGCCTGAAGATGGTCCAGCAACGGATCGACGGTACCGACGAGTACGAGGGCAAGGGCTTCACCCGCCAGCAGCTTCAGGACGTCGTCTTCAACAACCGCCAGTTCGCCGGCGAGCTCTGGCAGGACCAGCTCGTGGCGATGTGCGAGGCGAACCCGACCCTCAACGGGACATCCGGCCCCGTCAACGTCAGCGAGGCCTGCCCGATCCTCGCGGCCTGGGACGGCCGCGACAACCTCGACTCGCCCGGTGCCGTCCTCTTCCGCCGCTTCGCCTCGCGGGCGATGAGCTCACCGGTGCCTGTCGGCGGCCCGCCCGCCAGCCCGTTCTCGACGCCCTTCGACGCGAACGACGCGGTCAACACGCCCAGCGGGCTGAACACGAGCGCCGCGACGGTGCAGGCGGCGCTCGCCGATGCGGTCGACGACCTGCGCGGCGCGGGCATCCCGCTGAACGCGACGCTGCGCGACCAGCAGTTCACGGTCCGCAACGGTGAGAAGATCCCGATCCACGGCGGGCCCGGCGACCCGATCGGCGTCTTCAACGCGATCAGCGCGCCCTGGAACGGCAGCGGCTTCCGCGAGGTCCAGCACGGCTCGAGCATCGTCATGGTCACGAGCTTCACCGACGGCTGCCCCGACGACCGCTCGATCCTCACCTACTCGCTCTCGACCAACCCCCGCTCGCCCTACTACGCCGACCAGACCCGGATGTTCTCCGAGAAGGAGTGGGTCGACCCACCGTTCTGCAGCGGCGAGGTGCGCAAGGCCAAGCCGGTCGCGAAGGTGATGAAGCTCCGCACCGCCAAGTAGCTTCCCGCGGGTGACACCCGCGATCGATGCCGAGTTCGTCCGTGACGCCTTCGCGGCAAGCGCAAGGGGTTACGAGGGCATGCGGCCCTTCATCCACGACGAGTTCGAGATGACGACGCTGCCCGCGGTTGCTGCTGAGCCGGGCGTCTACCGGGGCCCCGAGGGCGTGAAGCGATGGTGGGACGAGTTCTACGAGGTGATGGAGGAGGTCAGGCTCGCGCCGATCGAGGTGCTCTCGACCGAACGCGATGACGTCTTTGCGATCGAGTTCGACATCGTCGCCCGCGGAGGCGCCTCGGGCATCGAGACCGTCCAGCGCTCCTACGCCCTCGCGACCGTCGCCGACGCGAAGCTGATCGGCCTCGAGTTCTTCCTCTCCCTCGAGGATGCGCTCGCGTCAGTCGCCTGACTAGGTACTACCCGGGCCCAGCTCGGTGGTCGGCAGGCCCTCGGCGCGGGCGGCGTCGGCGTACTGGGTGTACGCGTGGATCGAGCTGATCAGCCCGTCGTGGACTCGGACCACGGAGACGACGGGCCGCTGCTGGACGATCTGCCCGATCGGGTTCCCGGGCATTTCGACCTCATAGACGCCGTTCACGACGATCACGTCGCCGTAGGTGCGCATGCGGGCGACCGAAGTCTTGAAGCCCTGCCAGTTCGCCCTGATCTCGCCGATCCACGCGCGGATCCCGTCCCGGCCCCGATAGATCCCGTGCTCGCCGTGGGTCTCGATCTCATCGGCCGCGTAGCCCTCGTAGTCGTCGGAGACGAGCTCCGCCGCCGCGTCCGCGTCAAGCCGCGCGAGCGCGTCGAAGAACCGTACGACCAACTGCTCTGCCTCAGCCCCTGTCATACCCCGATCTCCTCCTGTTGGAAGCGGACTCTGACAGCTACGGCGCGGGGTCGCGCCGGTCAGGAGGCGCCGAGGATACGGCGGCGGCGCAGAATCCGCTCTGCGACCGCCAGTGTGTCGGCGATTGTCCCGGCGGCTTCCGCGGTGAGATCGCCCGCGAGCGCCTGTTCGCGGAGCTTCGACAGAGTGCCGCTCTGGTCCCGGAGCAGCTCGAGGTCCTCGCGCTGATCCGCGACGGCGCCGGGCGCGATCTCGGCGACCAGGGCCGGGACCGCGATCTCGAGCTGGAGCGCAGCCTCGCGAGGTCGCCCGTGGTCGAGGTCGAGGCGCGCGCGCAGTACGAGCGTCTCACAGGCCTCCACGCTCTCCCGCCCGCCCAGCACCGATGCGAGTCGTTCCTGCGGGCGCAGCGCTTCGACTCGGCGCTCGCGACGCCCGGGGTCGGCGGGAGCGTCGACCGCCTCCGCCCACTGCCCGGCGGCCAGCGCCTCGCCCTCTCCGTAGCCGACCCGCGTCGCGCTCGGCGCGTGCGGGCCGAGCTCGGTGACGTAGGGGTCCATCGTCGCCGCCCGATGGGTGTGGATCCCTCGGTTGAGTAGGCGCAACGCGTCAGCGGCAAAGCTGTCCCGGGCCTCCGGCTCGCGGCGCATCTGCGTCAGCCAGGCTCCGGCTTCCGCCTCACCGTCGAACGGGGTCGCCCGGACGACGGTAACCCTGCTCACGGGGAGCTCCACGGGCTGGACATCGGCCTCGGCAGCCCGCCGCGAGCGGCGTCGCCGACCCCGGCGCGGGGCTCCGATCGACGTGAACACGAGGACGTCCTCGGCGTCGCCCTCAGCGTCGCGGACCAGGTAGCGACCGTCGCCGATCCCGAGCCGGCCCGGAACCTCGAACTGCGCGAAGGGGAAGAGGGGCAGCGGTTGCTACTCGCTGATGTGGGCGTCCGAGGAGCGGCCGTTGCGCTTCTTCTCGTCGGCCTGATCCTCGTCCGCGGGCAGGGAGTACTTGGCCGGCCCGGTCGGGATCTCGGGGTTCTCGATCTCGGCGATACGGCCGATCAGGCGCTCCCACTGCTGCGGCTTGAGCAGGCGGACGAACTGCTGGCCCTTCTCGGTCGGGTCATAGAGCGGCTGGTAGCCGACGTGGATGTGGTCCGCGTGGTCGCCCATCGCGAACGTCGGGCCGCCCATCTCCATGAGGGAGATGATCTGCGCGGGCTCCATGTTGCCCTGGAGCTTCAGGAGCTCGGTGATCGTCGCCTCGGTGATCGAGCCACGGCCCTGGTTGCCGATGATCGGGATCCCGTTCACCTGGGCGATGTCCATCGCGTTGCCCGAGGAGTGATGCGAGACGCCGCCCGAGGTGGTGTAGAAGCTGTGGCCGCACTTGAGCGAGGTGATCGTCAGGCGGAAGCCGGACTCGGCGAGGTACTCCATCGCCGCGAGCAGGCGGCGATCGATCTGGCCGGTCTCGATGTCCTCGCGGCCGCAGGCGTAGATCTCGAGGCGCGGGTCGGAGAGCACGCGGCGCTGCAGCTGCGCCTTGGAGAGCAGCAGGATCTGGCCGATCGAGGCGCTCTGGAAGCCGAACGGGTCCTTTCCGGCGGCGCGGTAGATCGCCGTCGACTCGAGCAGCTTCCACCCGTCGAGGATCGGCTTGGGGTCGATCTTCGGCGCGCCGCGTCCGGTCGGGCGGATCTGGAAGTTGACGTGCGGTGCGAGCGTGGTCTCGGGGCCGATCCGGCCGAGGACGGTACCGGCGACGACCTGTGAGCCCTCGCGCAGCGGCGCCAGATCCATCGAGTCGCGGTCGAACTTCAGGACGCCCGAGAAGTAGGACTTGAAGGACTCATAGGCGGGCATCTCGTCGCCGAGGAGCTTGTCGAGCTGGCCGGAGAGGCTTGCCTCGTCGACGTTGCGCGGCCGCTCCGGCAGCGCGAAGATTCGCTCGCGGGTGTCCTGGGTGTTGGCCAGGTCCGCTTCGTCGGGCTCGTCCTGCTCTTCGGCGGCTTCCTCGGCGTCGTCGTTCGAGCCGCCGCCACCGCCCTTGTTCTTCGCCGGCTCCGTATCGGTCGCCGGCGCGGTCGGCGCCGGGTCCTTGTCGGGCGTGATCAGCTCGAAGTCGTCGGCCTTCAGCTCGCGCTCCTTCGGCACCGGGTGGGCCTCGGAGATCTCGCCGAGCTCGGCGTAGGTGAAGCGGTTGCCGTAGGCGTCCTGGAGGATCAGGTAGTTGCCGTACTCCTTCGAGGAGCCGATCTCCTTGATCACGCCGTCGTTGACGGCGACGACCGGCGCGCCTTCCTCCGCGTAGATGTTGATCCCGCGGCGGGTGGGGGAGGACTCATACAGGCCGGCGGCGTCGCCCTCCTTCGCGCGTTGGACGGCCTCGCGCTCGGAGACGTCGTCGGCGTAGCGGGCCTTGGCGGCGACCGGGAAGTGCGCGCCCTCGGTGAGGCCGGTGATCGAGCCGATCAGGTCGTCCGGCAGATGGCCGTATTCGCGGGCGTAGAGGAGAACCTCGTCGACGTACCAGTCGGCGTGGTTGTAGGCGAAGATCGCGCGGCGGATGTCGGTCTCGCCGCCGGCGGCGCGCAGGTAGCGGGCGGCGCCGCAGATCGCGTCGACGGGGTTGTAGGGGTCCTTGCGGTCATCGCCGTTGGCGTCGACCCCGTAGGCCTCCCAGGTCGAGGGCAGGAACTGCATCCAGCCGATCGCGCCGGCGGTCGAGGTAACCCCGGCGAGCTGGCCGAAGTGGGTCTCGATCCGGTTGATCGAGGCGAGCACCTGCCAGGGGATCCCGTACTGGGTTCCGCAGGCCTGGTAGATCGGAAGCAGGAAGGGCGGGATCGAGAACGCGTCGATGATCTCGTTGGAGATCCCGATCGGGGCGGGTGCGAAGTCGGCGACGCTCAGCGTCGGGTTCGAGTCGGTGGGGCTGCCGTCGGTGTTGCGAAGGGGCGGCTCCTCCATCTTGTCGCGCTCCCCGGGCTTGGACGGGCCCTTGGTGCCGCCGGTGCCGTCGTCCTTGCCGCCGCCGTTTCCGTCGTCCTTGCCGCCGCCGTTGCCGCCACCGAGGTCGGGCCGATCGAGGTCGGGCCGCTCGGGATCAGGTTCAACCGGAGGTTCAGGTGTGGTGGTGCCGGGAGTTGTCGTGGTGCCGCCGCCGGGTGCCGCCGCGTTCGCCTCGTCGGTGTCGAGCGGGCCCTCGCAGCCGGGGTCGGCGAGGTCGGTGACGCCGTCGGCGTCATCGTCGCCGAGGTTGGAGCAGGCGGGGAGCGCCTGGCCGGCGGTGCCGAGGCCTTCGCCGTTCGGAAGGTCGATCGAGACGTTGCCCTGGCCGGAGCCGAGGAGGTTGCCGCCCTGCGCGCCGGCGACCGCGGCCACGAGCACCAGCCCGAGGGCAGCCAAAGCGACGATCGTTCCAAGCCTGTTTCTCAACGGTTCTCCAGCCCTGGCCCCGAGGGTCCACAGGCATGCGACACGCTACTTCTTGCTGTTCTTTTCTGCAACGTCATAGGCGCCACTTGCTTCTCTCCCCACAAGCCGACCAGAAACCTACCCCACATAGGCGGATCGACGCGCAGGTTCCTAGCCACTTAACGCACACTTCATCGGCAAGATCACGGTCCCTTTCAAATTTCGTCCGGTAGTCTGCCGCCCCCGTGGACGACGAGGAAGACAAGGGACTGCGCGACAAGATCTCCTCGGGCGGCGAGGAAGCGATCGGCAATATCGCCCAGGCGCTTCTCGAAAACCCGGTCTTCAACTCCGCTCTGGCGACCGCGCTCGGAGCCGGCGAGAAGGCGGTCCAGGCCCAGCGCTCGGCCATGGGGGCGCTCAACCTCCCGGCCGCCACCGACGTCGAGCGGCTCGAGCGCCGTGTGCGCTCGATCTCCGAGCGGGTCGAGGCGATCGAGGACCGCATCGACGACATCGCCCGCGAGGTCTCGCAGCTGCGCAAGCAGGCGAACGAAGCGCCCGTCTCCTCCGACTAGGTCTCTAGTCAGTTCCGACTGCAAGCGCTGCCGCGGCGGCCCGGCCCATCTCCAGCTCCGCCTCCTGGAAGCGCGACTCCCCGATCCGGTCACCGTCCGCGTCGGCGACGACGGTGAGGACGCAGGCGACCTCGACGCCGAGCTGGCGGCCGAGGATGAACAGAGGCGCCGCCTCCATCTCGAATGCGGCGGCGCCGTCGAGGGCCGCTGCCTGCGGGGTGCCGTCCGGCCGGTAGAAGAGGTCGGTCGTCGCCACGCGGATCGCCTGAGCCGCCGGCAGTGACTCGGTGAGCGCGTCGGTCAGGCCAGGCGCGGGCTCCGCATGTCCCGTGGCGCCGAGGGAGCGGCTGGTGCCGTCGGTGGCGAGAGCGCCGGTCACGACCGCGAGTTCGCCGGCTTCGAGGTTGCCGCTGAGCGCCGCGCAGGTGCCGACCCGGATCGCCCGGCGCACGCCGAGCTGGGCGAGCTCTGTGAGCACGATCGCGGCGCTCGGGCCGCCCATCCCGGTCGACTGGATCGTCAGCTCCCGGCCGTCGTCCTTGCGCTCGCCGTGGTAGCCCCAGAGGCCGCGGTGGTGGTTCGCCATCTTCGGCGCCACCAGCAGGTCCTGGGCGAGGGCCATGGCGCGGCCCGGGTCGCCGGGCAGGAGCGCGTCGGGGCGATCGGGGCGGTGGGGTGGAGGTGAAGGGTCATCGGTCTTCCCGAGGATAAGCTTGGTCGCGATGGCGCAGACGAAGACAAAGGCGATCGCAGCGCGGTTCCCGACAGCCTGCGGACGGCGGTGGAGCGCACGCTCTCGGCGACCGCCGAGACCGCGTCAGGCACCGCCGAGCGTGCCCAGGAGCTCCTCGACGAGGTCGCCAGGCGTGGGCAGGAGGCGCGCGACGAGGTCGCTCAGGCGGGGCAAGCGGACCCGCGAGGACCTCTCGGGCATCCGTTTCGCCTCGGCCCGGGAGGTCAGCGACCTGAACGACCGCCTCGAGCGGATCGAGTCCCAGCTCGACGCCCTTCAGGCCGCGATCCAGGCGCAGTCTAAGTCTCAACCTAAGGGTTAGCGTTGGCCGGACGCCGGATCATCATCACCGGGATCTCCGATCATTGGGCGATCGAGCTGGCCCGTGCCCTCGAGCGCGACCCCTCGGTCGAGTTCATCGCCGGAATCGACTCCGAGAAGCCCGCGGCCGACCTCGAGCGGACCGAGTTCATCGAGGCCGACCTGCGCAGCCCGCTGATCTCCCGGCTGATCCCGGCGACCGAGCCCGACACGGTCGTCCACTGCGGGATCGCCTGGTACCCCGCTCCGGGCAAACCCGCGCGAGCGCTGCACGACATCAACGTGATCGGCTCGCTTCAGCTCCTCGCCGCGTGCGAGAAGGCGCCGACGCTTGAGCGGGTCGTCGTCCGCGGCTCGGCGGCGATCTACGGCTGCGAGGGCGCCTCGCCCTCCTTCTTCACCGAGGACCTGGCGCGCAAGCTCCCCCTGCGCACCCGTTTCCAGCGCGACATCGGCGAGCTGGAGAACTACTTCGAGACCTTCTCGCGTCGCCGCCCCGACGTCACCTGCACGATGCTCCGCTTCCAGCCCGAGATCGGCCCGGGCCTGCAGACGCCGCTCGCCCGCTACCTCTCGCTGCCGGCGATCCCGGTCCAACTCGGCTGGGACCCGCGGCTCCAGCTGAACCACGCCGACGACGCGACCGGCGCGCTGGTGGCGGCGACGATGGCGGATCCGGTACGCGGCGCCGTCAACGTCGCCCCGACGGGATCGATCTCGCTGACCCGGCTGATCCGCCTGACCGGCCGCCCGCAGGTGCCTATCACCGACACAGGTGTTCGGCCCGGCGCTCTCGCGACTCGGTCGCCGCGGGCTCGGGGCGGGGGAGGCCTACAGCGACGCGCTGCGGCTGCTCCGCTTCGGTCGAGGGGTCGACAACACCCGGCTGCGCACCGAGCTCGGCTTCGAGCCCCGCTACGACGCGGTCGGCGCGGCGAAGGACTTCGCGATCAAGACGCGGGGCCGCAGCATCATGGCCCTGCCGGGCCTGGGCGCACTCGCAGGTCGGGGAGTTGAGGGCGTGCGCGGGATGAGCGCCCAAACCGACACCGCCGCGGGGGAGGCGATCGCCGGCTTCCTGCGCAGCCTCAGTGGCGGCCTGGGCTCCGGACTCGACCCCAGCGTCGCCGCCGAACGCGCCGCCGGCGGGCTGCCGAAGAACCTTCGCGACGCCGTCGAGCGCGCGGCGCGGCGGATGCGCGGCGACTACCACGAGGACGAGTGGGGCTTCGACGAGGAGTTCGCCGAGGCGGTCTTTCCCTTCTTCGAGTTCCTCTACGGGCCCTGGTGGCGGGTCCAGGCCGACGGCCTGCACCACGTCCCCTCGCACGGCCGGGCGCTGATCGCCTCCAACCACGCCGGCTCGCTTTTCCCGTTCGACGCGTCGATGATCACCGGCGCGATCATGAAGGAGCACCCGCTGCCGCGGTGGCCGAAGTTCATGGTCCTCAACTGGGCCTTCGTCCTGCCCTTCCTCTCCGCCTTCATGCGCCGCGTCGGCGGCCTGCCGGCGAGCCCGCACAACGCCGCCCGCGCGCTCGAGCAGGACAACCTGGTCATGGTCTTCCCCGAGGGCGTGAAGGGGACCGGCAAGCCGTTCTCCGAGCGCTACCGGCTCCAGCGATTCGGCCGCGGCGGCTTCGTCGAGGTCGCGCTGCGGGCGCAGGCCCCGATCGTCCCCGTCGCCGTCGTCGGCTCGGAGGAGATCTATCCGATGATCGGCAACAGCAGCCTGCTCGCCCGGGCCGTGGGGGCGCCGTTCGCGCCGATCACCCCGACCTTCCCCTGGCTCGGGCCGCTCGGGCTGATCCCGCTGCCGTCGAAGTGGCGGATCGAGTTCTGCCCGCCGATCGACCTCACCGAGTACGGGCCCGACGCCGCCGAGGACCGCCGCCTCGTCTTCGACCTCTCCGAGCAGGTGCGCGAGACGATCCAGGCGAAGATCTACGAGAACCTCGTAAAGCGCGGCTCGGCGTTTGTGTAGATGATGGACCGATGAGCACGGACGCCAAGGGACCGACCGAGGCAACGCAGCGCGCGCTTGCCGAGGCGGCCCAGAACCTGCCGGCCGAGAACGACGACGTGGCGAACGCGGAGCGGGGCTTCGTCGGCGGGCCCGACAGCCTCGTCATCAAGGACGAGAAGGGCAACACGGTCTGGGACACGGATTGCTACGGGTTCCTGCGGGAGGACGGCGACGTGCCCGACACAGTTCACCCGAGCCTCTGGCGCCACGCGAAGGTCGACACCCGGCCGGGCCTCTACGAGGTCGCCGACGGCGTCTACCAGGTGCGCGGCTACGACGTCTCCAACATGACCCTTGTCGAGGGCGAACGCGGGGTCATCGTCATCGACCCGCTGATCTCGAAGGAGTGCGCGCGGGCAGCGCTCGACCTCTACTTCGAGCACCGCGGCGAGAAGGAGGTGACGGCGGTCCTCTACTCGCACAGCCACGCGGACCACTTCGCCGGCGTGAAGGGGATCCTCGACGAGGAGCGGGTGCGATCGGGCGAGGTCACCGTCTGGGCGCCCGAGCACTTCCTGCTCGAGGCGGTCTCCGAGAACGTCCTCGCCGGCAACGCGATGGTCCGCCGCGGCGGCTTCATGTTCGGCAACTTCCTCGAGCGCGGGCCGCGGGGTCAGATGGGCGCCGGGATCGGCTGGACCAGCTCCGACGGCCACGTCTCGCTGATCCCGCCGTCCCAGGAGATCCACCACACCGGCCAGTGGGAGATGATCGACGGCGTCCGCTTCGAGTTCCAGCTCGTGCCCGAGACCGAGGCGCCGGCGGAGATGAACTTCCACCTGCCGGAGAAGAAGGCGCTCTACGTCGCCGAGATCGCGACCCACACCCACCACAACGTGCTCACCCTTCGCGGCGCGCAGGTCCGTGACGCGCTCGGCTGGTCCAAGTACCTGAACGAGGCGATCGAGCTCTTCGGAGCCGATTCGGACGTCCTCTTCCACGGCCACCACTGGCCGACGTGGGGGACGGAGGAGCTCGGCGAGATGCTGCGCGCGCACCGCGACCTCTACCGCTACGTCCACGATCAGACCCTGCGGCTGATGAACCAGGGGTACACCCCGGTCGAGATCGCCGCCGAGGTCGAGCTGCCGCCGGCGATCGACGGCACCTGGTCGACGCGCGGCTACTACGGGACCGTCAGCCACAACGTCCGCGCGGTCTACCAGCGCTTCATGGGCTTCTTCGACGGCGTGCCCGCCCACCTCGATCCGCTGCCGCCGGTCGAGGCCGGGGAGCGCTACGTCGATCTCGCCGGCGGTGCCGAGGCTCTACTGGCCAAGGCCCGCGAGGCGTTCGAAGCGGGCGACTACCGCTGGGTCGCCGAGCTCACCCACCACCTCGTCTTCGCCGAGCCGGAGAACGTCGAAGCCCGCGAGCTCCAGGCCGACGCGCTCGAGCAGATGGGCTATCAGGCCGAGAGCGCGATCTGGCGCAACTACCTCCTGACCGGCGCGCTCGAGCTCCGCGAGGGCAAGCAGGAGCAGCGCGACACGGTCGCCGCCGGCCGCGACGTCGCCACCTCGCTGCCCGTCGACATGGTCTTCGACGCGATGGGCGCGCGGCTCAACGGCCCGCGGGCGTGGGACACCCTGATCGTCGTCAACTGGGACTTCACCGACATCGGCGAGCAGTGGGTGATGACGATCGAGAACGGCGCGCTTTCGACGGTGACCGGCCGCCTCTCCGACAGCGCCGACGCAACGATCAAGCTCACCCGCGGCGCCCTCGACGCGCTCATCCTCGATGGGCCCGAGGCCGCGGGCGAGGAGTTCGCCGCCGGCCGCATCGCGATCGAGGGGGAGGGGGAGAAGCTGGCCGAGCTGCTGGGCCTCTTCGACTTCCCCGACCCGGCGTTCGCAATCGTCACCCCGTGAACCTGTAGCTTGCCGTCGGGAATGGTGGGGTTGGTTCTAAGGCTGGTGCTGGCGGGCATCCTTGTCGTCGCCGCGCTCTCGAAAATCGGCGCGTGGGAGAAGGGCAAGGAGGGATTCAGCACCTTCGGCATCCGAGGACCCCGCGCTCAGGCCGCCGCCTCGGCCGTCCTGATCGCCGTCGAGCTGGCCCTCGCCGCCGGGCTCGTCGCCGGCGTCGACGCCTTCGCCTGGGCCGGTGCGGTCTTCATGCTCGGCCTGGCCGGGCTGCTGGTCAACTCGATCGCCGCCGGCCGCGGCGGCGAACCGTGCGGTTGTTTCGGCGCCCGCTCGACCGTCGGCTGGGGGTCGGTCGTTCGCAACCTTGCGCTCGCCGCAGGCTTCGTCGCCGTGCCCCTGCTTCCCGTCGATGAGCCGACCACCGAGGGCTGGCTCGCGATCGGCCTCGGCGTCGCGCTGCTCGCGTGCGGCGCGCTCGCGATCGCCATGCTCGCGCTCGCCCGTGAGATCGGCGTCCTCCGCCTTCGCGTCGGCCCCGGCTCGGCGCTCGAGATCCCCGAGGAGGGACCGGAACTCGGCTCTCGCTCGCCGTTGATCGACCGCTTCGAGCTGGCCGCCGAGAACCGCTTCGCGGTCGCGGTATTCAGCTCCGAGGGCTGCCACGTCTGCCAGAGCCTCGGCCCGTCGGTCGCCTTGCTTCGCAGCGACCCGGAGCTGGCGCTCGAGGTCTACGACGAGGACGCCGAGGCCGATGTCTGGAAGGCGTTCGACGTCCCCGGCAGCCCGTACGCCGTCGCGATGGGTATCGACGGCACCGTCCTCGCCAAGGGGACGTTCAACAACCTCGCCCAGCTCGAGAGCGTGATCGCGGCAGCGGAGCGGCGCGCCGGCCAGCGGCTGACGGTCGAGGCGGCCGTCGATGTCTGACCGGCTGAGCAAGGCGCTCGAGTCGCTCGCGGGGGGTACCTCCCGGCGCGGGTTTCTCTCGAAGGTCAGCGGGACTCTCGTCGCCGGGACCGCCGCCGGGTTCGTCTCCAAGGCGGTGAAGCCGGGCGACGCTGACGCCTACCACTTCTGCGGCCACACCTTCACGACCGGGTCGTGCGTCCACCCGACCCCCGGGACGCCGCGGATCGACGGGCACGGTTACCCGCTCCGCCAGGATGGAACGCCGATCGACAACATGGGGCGGGCGGTCAACGGCAGCGGCGAGCCGGTCGACAAGCACGGCAAGGTCCTGCGCGATCCCGATGGCCGGCCCCTGCCGCCGACGCCGCGCACGAAGGTCTGCGAGGAGACCGGGAAGCGATACGGGATCGGGGTGCAGATCGACGGCTCCTGGTATCGCTGCTGCGACGGGCACGTGCGAAAGCTCGTCGACTGCTGCTCCCACCACGACCGGCGGATCAACGGCGACGCCGCGCTCCACGGCTACTGCTTCGGCGGCCGGAAGGTCTTCTGCGTCCACTACTTCCAGACGAAGGTGCCCTGCTGATGGACGCCGTCGCGTGTCGCGCTCCTCGCCGCCGGGCTCTTCGTCGGCCTCACCGGCACCTGGTCGCCGTGCGGGTTCTCGATGATCGACACGATCGGGCCGCGTGGTCACGACGGCGGCCGCCGGGTGACGGTCGCGGCCTGTGCGACGTTCGCTGTCGGGGCGCCGATCGGCGGCGCGATCACGTTCGGGGCACTCGCTCTGCTCGGCAAGCTGGCGATCGGGGCCGCCGGCGAAATCGCCTACCTGGTTGCTGCGGCGATCGCGCTTGCCGCAGCGATCGCCGAGGCGCGGGGCGCGCCGATCCGGCCGCAGATCCGGCGGCAGCTGCCGGAGTCCTGGCGCCGCCGCCTGCCGATGCCGCTCGCCTCGCTCGCCTACGGCGTTCTGCTCGGCCTCGGTTTCACGACCTTCGTCCTCAGCTTCGGCGTCTTCGCCCTGGCTGCGATCTCGTTCGCGCTCGGCGATCCGGCGATCGGACTCGCGATCGGGATCGCGTTCGGGGTCGGCCGGGCGGTGCCGATCTGCGCGATTGCGCCGATCGCGGACAGACCCGCCGGGGTCCGGGCGGTCGAGGCGATGGCCGATCGGCCCGGACTCCTGCGCGGCGCGCGCCTCGGCGATGCGGCCGCCCTTGTCGTCGTCGGCATCGCGCTGGTCGCCGGCGGACAGGCGAGCGTCGCCGAGACGGCCGAGCCCGCGATCCCGGTGGAGCGGGCGAAGACGGTCGAGGACGGCGCCGCCGATCCCGCCGCCGCCGGCAGCGCCTTCGCCTTCCAGGCCGGGCCTTCCCGGGCCGCCGTGATGCGGGCTTCGGGCAACCGCTACGACCTGCCCGGCACCGACCCCGCGCTCGGCGGGCCCTGGGCCGCGACGATCGCGGGCGGGGAGATCGTGCTGCTCAACCGCGGCGACCTGAGCGAGGTGAACCGCTTCCCGGCGGCGAACGCCGACGCGGTCGCGGTGTCGGAGAAGTGGATGGTCTGGCGCTCGCGCTCGAAGGGGCGCGACCACCTCGCCGCCCGCCGGATCTCCGCGGAGGGGAAGGGCCGCAAGGCGCGCTCGATCGACGGCTCCGGCAAGGACGGCCAGCTCGGCCGGCCGGCGCTCGACGGCGCCAGGCTCGCGTACGCGCGCGCCAGCGGCAGCCGCAACTCGATCCTCCTGCGCCGGCTCGGCGGCGGGGGCGGCAAGCGGCTCGTCTCCTCCAATCGCGAAGGGCTCTCGAACCCTGCGATCAGCCCCGGCAACCTCGTCTACGTCCGCACCTCCCGCAAGGGCGACGCACTCAAGCGCCGCGGCCTCGGCGGCCACGGCAAGGGCCGCACGATCTACCAGCGCCGCAACGCGCGGTTGTGGTCGACGGCGATCCAGGGCAAGCACGTGCTGGTCACCGTGATGCGCGGGAACCCACCGCGGTCGCGGATCGTGTCTGTGGCTCCGTAGGTCGAGGGACGAAACCGCGCCGGACGCGTCGCGAGACGCCTCGGTCGCGGGCACTAGGAAATGTAGGGGTCGAGCGAGTTCAGGTCCACGACCAAACCCGGGAACCAACTTGACCTGAAGGATTGTGCGTGCTATAGACCCCCACGATGCCTTCACGAGGCTGCAAGAAACGCTCGATTTCACAGCCCTACGTGCCCCGCGACCTCGGCGTCTCGCGGCGCGGACGCGGCGCTCCCGTCCCTCGGCCGTCCACCACTACGGCGCTACCAGCACCTCCGGCGGTGCCTCCAGCCCCACCGCGCGGTAGAGGGTGACGCTCGGCTTTGCCACGATCCATCCGTTGCCCTCGCGCTGCAGGTACACCGGGTCGTCCTCGACCGAGGGCTCGTTGCGGTCCGCGAAGCGGGTGAAGACCGTCGGGATCACCGTGGCGTCCTGGGCGCCGACGTCGAGTGAGGCGATCGCCTCGACCTCGGCCGACTCCCAGACCGGCAGGCCGCGCGGGTTGCGGTAGCCGATCGAGGCGTCGAGGGAGCTCGCGCAATCGCCGCGCGGGCGCGGCAGCTTCACCTCGTCGAGCGCGCCTTCGGCGAGCAGGGCACATGCCCGGGCGCCGTCGCGGTCGGAGAGGGCCTCGACATATCCGTTCACCGTTGCAACCGCCTCGCGCTCGGAGCGGCTGAGGCCGGAGGCCGCGTCGATCGTCCGACTCGGGCACATCGCTCTCCTCGAGGATCTCCTCGCGCTCGCCGTTGCCACCGGATTCCGTCTCGGCCTGTTCCGGCGAAGGCGACGGGTCCGCGGCAGCCGGGGTCGTGGTGGCCGGGTCGACGAGGTGGCGTCGTCTCATCGTCCTCGCCGCAGCCGGCGACGAGGCAAACCACGATGGTGGCTGCTGCAACGAGACGCATCTCACACATAGACTCCTCCAATGATTACCGCCGAATCCTCCGAACAAGGGGGACGCGCCCGAGTTCGGCTCGATCTCATCTGCATGAGATGAGCACCGCGATGGCCGTGAGGGCGACCGGGGAGGCCGCGTTCCACTCCGCAGCCGAGCTGCGGGAGGTGCTCGGGCGCCTGCTCTCGATCGTCGACGCGGACGACCGCGTCGGCCCGATGCTGCGGGCGGCCCACGTCCGGACCCGGTTCGAGTTCCCCGACCGGCGGCTGGGGCTCAACCTCGCCTCCGCCGACGGCGAGGCGCATTGCGTCGAGTGGAGTTTCGGCAAGCCCGCGGACTGGGATCCGAAGGTCACTCTGCGGATGGACTCCGAGGTCGCGAACAGCTGGCTGCAGGGGAACGAGTCGCTTGCGATCGCGATCGCCCGCGGTCGCGTCCGTTGCACGGGCGAGACGAAGTCGACGCTCTTCTTCGTCCCCGTCGCCAGGCTCCTCTGCGATCCGTACAAGCGCCTGATCGACGAGGAATACCGCCACCTCGAGATCGACTGAACACCCAAATCGCCGAATCCTCCGCTTCGCGTCCGGTTCGGCTCGCTCTCATCTGCATGAGAACGGTTGACCCGCGGCGCCCGCGGGCGTAGGCTCTTCATCACCAACACAGGCAAAAGGCCGAGAGCGGTAACCGCCGGCCGATGCCCTCTGGCGACTGGGGCTAACCGGCAACCACCGCGAAGGCGTTTATTCGCCGAAGGCCGCCCTAGCGGGCCGGAGAGCCCGCGAGCGACGGGGCAGCGCGACCCCGTCGCTCCTTGTTTGGAGTCCGTTCGGCGGCCCATGGGGGTAAAACCCATGGTCCGATGAGTGACGAGGTGATCTCCCTTCAGGAGGCGGCGCGGCGCGCCGGAGTCTCGCCCGCGACGCTGAAGCGGTGGGCGGAGCAGGGCGTGGTGCCGGTCAAGCGCAACCGCTGGACGGTCGCCGCCGCCGCACAGGCACGCGTCGTCGCACGGATGCGCGAACGCGGTCATTCACTCTCGTCGCTGCGCCGGGCGGTCCGCGACGGCCGGCTCGCGTTCGGCTACGCCGAGGACCTCCTGCCCGACGCCGACCGCGACCTGACGATCGCCGAGGTTGCCGAGCGGACCGGGCTCGAGCCGGAGCTGATCGAGCGGGTCATGGCCATCCTCGGCACCCCCACGGCGCTCGAGGGCACCCTGACCGAGCAGGACGCCGAGGCGATGCAGCTGATCGCGGACATCCTCGCGACCGGCTTTCCGCTAGTCGCCCTGCTCCAATTGATCCGGGTCTACGCGCAGTCGATCGGCAAGATCGCCGAGGCCGAGATCCGGATGTTCCACATCTACGTCCACGAGCCGCTGATCCGGCAGGGGGTCGGCGCGCTCGACATGGCGGAGGAGATGCAGGGGCTCGCGTCCGACCTGATTCCGCTGACCAATCCGCTCAGCGATTACCTGCACCAGCGTTACCGGCGCTTCTACTCGGAGCAGGACGTCGTCGGCCACATGGAGACCGAGTTCGGCGGCCGGGACCTCGGCCGCGTGACGATGGCGTTCTGCTTCGTCGACCTCGCCGGCTTCACGCGCTTCACCGAGGAGGAGGGCGACGAGGAGGCGCTGGACCTGATCGAGCGCTTCGTCGACACGGTCGAGGCCACGCTGCCCAACGGCGCCATCCTGGTCAAGACGATCGGCGACGAGGTGATGATCGTCTCGCCGGAGCCGGTGCCGCTGACCGAGTGGGCGGTCGGCTTCCTCGGCCTCTTCCAGGAGCGCCCACAGCCGCGCGTCGGCATCCATTACGGCGACGCCGTCTACCGCGACGGCGACTACTTCGGCACCCACGTCAACCTGACCCATCGCGCCGTCGCCCGGGCGCTCGGGGGCGAGGTGATGGTGACCCGCGAGGTGGCCGACGCGGCGAGCGACTCCGAATACCTGCATTTCGAGCCGATCGGCGCGGTCGCCCTGAAGGGCTTCCCGAAGCCGATCGAGCTCTTCACCGTGCACCCGGCGCACGAGACCGGGGAGCACGGGATCGTCGAGCGCTGAGATGAGTACCGCCGAATCCTCCGCTTCCGTCGGTTCGGCTCACCATGATGAGATGAAGGCGCTAGAGGAGCTCGCCGCGGCGGTCCGTGAGAGCGACCTGGTCGAACCGGGTTCGAGCGGTGTCGTGCTCGTCTCGGGCGGCGCCGACTCCGCGTGTGCAGCGGCCGGCCTGGTCGAGACCTGCGGCGCCTCGAACGTCATCGCGCTGCCGCTGAACTACGCGCTCCGCGAGAGCGCCGATACCGACGAGGCCGCGGCCAGCCGGCTCTGCGAACGGCTCGGGATCGGTGGAGCTGAGGTCGTTCGCCCTCGAGCTCGACGAGGGCAACGTCCAGGCCGCTGCCCGTGACGCCCGGTACGAGGCCGCGGAGTGGCTCCGCGCCCGCCGCGCGCGCCGACTGGATCGCCACCGGCCACACCAGGACCGACCTGGCGGAGACCCTGCTCTATCGGCTCGCCGTCTCGCCCGGGCGCCGCCCTCTGCTCGGATTCCCGGCGCGCCGGGGACGGCTCGTGCGACCCCTGCTCGCGCTCGGCCGCGCCGACACCCGCCGCCTGGCCGAGGCGGCCGGCCTTCCCTTCGCCGACGACCCGACCAACGAGGAACCGGCCTTCGCGCGCAACCGGGTGCGCAGCGACGTGCTGCCCGTGCTGCGCGAGCTGAGTCCGGCGGCCGAGCGCAACATCGCCGAGACCCGCGCGGAGCTCGCCGAGGAGGCGGAGCTGCTCGACCGAGTCGCACGAGAGCTGCTCGAGGCGGCGGGAGCCGGTGCAGGGGTGACCGCGATCAACGCGGATTCCCTCGCCGGCGCGGAGCCCGCACTTGCCCGCCTCGCATTGAGGGCGCTTGCCGAGCGCGCAGCGGGCCACGAGATCGCGCTCGGGAGGGGGAGGGCGGAGGAGGTCCTGCGCCTCGCCCGCTCCTCCGAGGGCGGCGAGGTCGACCTCGGTGGTGGCCTGCGCGCGGTCTGCGAGGGCGGCTTCGTCAGCTTCGCGCCGCCCGCCGAGCCCGCGGAGCCGGCCGATCTCCACGTCCCGGGCGAGTGCCACTTCGGCAACTGGCTGATCAGGGCCGAGCTGCGGCCCGCCCCGGTCGAGCCCGAGGGTCCCGAGCGCGCGACGCTGGACGCGGCGGCGCTCGGCGATCACGTCGTCGTTCGCTCATGGGCGGACGGCGATCGCATGCGCCCGCTCGGCCTCGGGGGCTCGAAGTCGCTTCAGGACCTGTTCACCGACCAGCGCGTCCCGCGTTCCCTGCGCCGGACGCTGCCGGTCGTCGAGGCCGGCGGCCGGATCGCATGGATCGCCGGGGTGGCCGTGTCGGAGGAGTTCAAGATCGGCGATGGGACCCGCGAGGTGGCGGTGCTGAGCGCCCGACTTCCCGAGTAGCCTGCGGCGGGCATGGAGGGAGCGGTCAAGTCCCCGATCGGCGAGGTACTCGTGACGACCGAGGACCTCGAACGGCGCGTCGCCGAGCTCGGAATCGAGATCAGCCGCGACTACGAGGGCCGCGACCTCGTCCTCGTGGGCGTGCTCAAGGGCGCGGTCGTCTTCATCGCCGACCTGATGCGCCACCTGACGGTCCCCTGCGAGATCGACTTCATGGCCGTCTCCTCCTACGGCTCGCAGACCGACTCGTCGGGCGTCGTCCGCATCCTCAAGGACCTCGACGCCTCGATCGGTGGCCGCGACGTCCTGATCGTCGAGGACATCATCGACTCCGGCCTGACGCTCCAGTATCTCCTGCGCAACCTGAAGGCCCGCGATCCGCGCTCGCTGGAGGTCTGCTCGCTCCTGACGAAGCCGGAGCGCCGCCGGGTCGACCTGCCGACGAAGTACGTCGGCTTTGAGATCCCGAACAAGTTCGTCGTCGGCTACGGCCTCGACCACGCCCAGCAGCACCGCAACCTGCGCCAAATCGCGGTGCTGGAGGAGTAGAGGAACACGCGTGCACGCACCGAATCGCGGGTAACTGTCCTTTAGCTCCGGAATAGCCCCCCGGTTACACTGACTATCGATTTTGAAGCGGTTTTTTAGAAGCGCGGCGTTCCCCATCCTGATCGTCCTTGTGCTGGCGTTTTTCGCCCAGCGCCTGATCGCTCCGAGCGACCAGGCCGAGGTGCCCACCTACAACGAGTTCCTCACCCAGGTCGAGGACGATCCGGAGTCGATCGACAACGTCACGATCTCCGCGCAGGAGAACAAGATCGTGGTCCTCGAGGCGAACGGCGAGGAGTACGAGACCGGGTTCCCCGCCAACACCGAGGAGAGCCTGGTCAACAGCCTGCAGCGCAACGACGTCGAGACCGTCGTCGAGGGCAAGGGCGGCACCGGCATCCTCAGCCTTCTCACCTACATCCTGCCCTTCCTGCTGTTCTTCGCCTTCTGGGTCTTCCTGATGAACCAGATGCAGGGCGGCGGCTCGAAGGTCATGAGCTTCGGCAAGTCCCGCGCGAAGCGGATGTCCGTCGACGCCCCGAAGATCACCTTCCGCGACGTCGCCGGGGTCGACGAAGCGGTGCAGGAGCTCCACGAGATCAAGGAGTTCCTGGAAAACCCGAAGAAATTCCAGTCGCTCGGCGCACGGATCCCGAAGGGCGTCCTGCTCTACGGCCCCCCGGGCACCGGCAAGACCCTGCTCGCCCGCGCAGTCGCCGGCGAGGCGGGCGTTCCCTTCTTCTCGATCTCCGGCTCGGACTTCGTCGAGATGTTCGTCGGCGTCGGCGCCAGCCGCGTCCGCGACCTCTTCGAGCAGGCCAAGCAGAACTCCCCCTGCATCATCTTCATGGACGAGATCGACGCCGTTGGCCGTCACCGCGGCGCCGGCATGGGCGGCGGCCACGACGAGCGCGAGCAGACCCTGAACCAGCTCCTCGTCGAGATGGACGGCTTCGAGATGAAGGACAACATCATCCTGATCGCCGCCACCAACCGCCCCGACATCCTCGACCCGGCGCTGCTCAGGCCCGGCCGCTTCGACCGCCAGGTCGTCGTCGACCGCCCCGACCGCCGCGGCCGCAAGAAGATCCTCGAGGTCCACACCCGCGGCAAGCCGCTCGCCAAGGACATCGAACTCGACACGCTCGCCGGTCAGACCCCGGGCTTCACCGGCGCCGACCTCGCCAACCTGATCAACGAATCGGCACTGCTCACCGCGCGCTCAGGAAAGCGCGAGATCGGCATGCACGAGCTCGAGGAGGGGATCATGCGCGTGATCGCCGGCCCCGAGAAGAAGACGCGCGTGATGTCGGAGAAGGAGCGCCTCGTCACCGCCTACCACGAGATGGGCCACGCGATCGTCGGCCACCTCCTGGAGAACACCGATCCGGTCCACAAGATCTCGATCATCAGCCGCGGCCAGGCGCTCGGCTACACGATCTCCCTGCCGACCGAGGACAAGTTCCTCACCACCCGCGCGGAGCTCACCGACACGATGGCGATGACGCTCGGCGGGCGTGCCGCGGAGGAGATCATCTTCTCCGAGATCACCACCGGCGCCTCGAACGACCTCGAGAAGGTCACCGAGACCGCAAAGCAGATGGTCATGCGCTACGGCATGTCCGAGCGGCTCGGCCCGCGCGTCTTCGGCCACGACCGCTCGATGCCGTTCCTGGGCCGCGAGTTCTCCTCCGAGCCCGACTACTCCGACGAGATCGCGCGCGAGATCGACGACGAGATCCGCCGAGTCGTCGAGGAGGCCCACCAGGCCGCGAAGGACATCCTCACCAAGCATCAGTCCGACCTCGACCGGATCTCGAAGATCCTGCTCGAGCGCGAGACGATCGATGCCGAGCAGTTCGTCCAGCTGCTCGACGGCAAGCCCGAGGACGAGGTCTTCGGCGACGAGGAGGAGGGCGAGCCCGTCACGCCCGACCCCGAGCCGGAGGCCGAGGAGAAGCCCGTCCGCGAGGGCCCCCGCCCGGTCAGCCCGCCGCGTCCCGGCTTCGCCGGCGGCAGCGCGGAGATGCGCGCGGACGAGC
>CAWAUB010000019.1:0-33841 GCA_963785155.1 uncultured Thermoleophilia bacterium | reverse complement strand
TCGTCAGCGACGACGGCGAAGTGATCAAGGATTCGAAGCGGATCGTCGAGTGGGCCGAGGCCCACCCCGCCTCAGCCACCGCACCCACGGCCTGAAGCTCCGCAAATAGCGGGGTTCGATCGTGCGCATCCGCACGAAGTGTTAAGGGTTCATAACACTTCGCCGGGATAACCGTTATTGTGCCGCCCGCACGATCCCAAACAGACGCCGAATCCCCGTCCGCTTCGGATGGGGAGCGGGGGAACCAAACAGTTTGGGGCGAACCCGGTATTCAGCCGGGAGCGCGGCTCCTTAAGCGCTAGCCCGACAGCTAACCCCGTAGGCCCGCTGAGGAGCTGGTCAAGCTGTCCCAACCCGCCATACCGAATCCGGAAGCTATCAAGTGACCGCGCTTGCCGCGGCCGCCGCGCTCTGCCTGGCCCCGCCGGCCGGGGCCGCCAGCAGCGGCACCGGTCGGCGCCATCTCGCCGACCGCGACGGTTGCAGGCAGCAAGGCGAAGCTTGCCAAGGACGGGAGCGCGATTCCGCCGGCCGACGCACCACCAGGAGGTCGTCGAGGCGATCCATGGCGGCCAACGAGATCGAGGACAAGCCGTATGTCTACGGCGGTGGCCACGGGTGATTTCAAGGACAACGGCTATGACTGCTCGGCGCGGTGTCCTACGCGCTGCACGCCGCCGGCCTACTGAAGACCCCGATGGACTCGGGCGACCTGATGAAGTGGGGCGACGCCGGCAAGGGCAGCTGGATCACGGTATACACGAACCCCGGCCACGCCTACGCGGTGATCGCGGGCCTGCGCTGGGACACCTCGATGACCGACGGTGACGGACCCGGCTGGAGCGACGAGATGCGCCCCGGCCAGGGCTTCAAGAAGCGCAACTGGAACGGTCTCTAGGCCCCTCCCGGGGCAGGCTTTGCCGCTCTGCAAGCGGTGTTGCGGGGCTTCATAAGCATGTCCCCGAACATCGTGCGGATCCGCATATATTAAGGATCCGTAACAAAACGCCGATAAAAGGGTTACACTCCCTGACCTCGTAACTGAAACAGACGCCGAGTCCCCGCCCCAACTGGTGGCGGGGAGCGGGGGAACCAAGCAGTTGGGGCGAACCCACATGAGTGTGTGGGAGCGCGGCTCCTTAAGCGCTAGCCCGTCAGCTAACCCCGTAGGCCCGCAAAGGAGCTGGTTCAAATTCGCACGCCCACACACCTACGGAAGTTTGTATTGGCTGGGTCCACCATGGCCCTCGCCTGCCTCGCGCTCGCCGGTCCCGCCGGCGCCGCCAACACCGGTGGTGCCGCGCTCCCCGGCCAGGAGGCAAGCGACGGCCCGGTCGGCAAGGCCAAGCTGGCGAAGGACGGAACGGCGATCCCGCCCGTCGACGCGCCGAAGAAGGTCGTCAAGGCGATCGAGGCCGCAAACAAGATCGAGGACAAGCCGTATGTCTACGGCGGTGGCCACGGTGACTTCAAGGACAACGGCTATGACTGCTCGGGCTCGTTTCCTACGCCCTGCATGCGGCCGGCCTGATTTCTAGCCCGCTCAATCGAGTCGATTCATGAAGTGGGGTGACCGTGGCAAGGGCATCTGGATTAGCGTCTACTCGGACTCTGGCCACGCCTACGCGGTGATCGCAGGCCTGCGCTGGGACACTTCGATGACCGCCGGTGACGGCCCTGGTTGGAGCAACGGGATGCGCTCTTCCAGCGGCTTCAAGGACCGCAACTGGAACGGCCTCTAGGCCCGACCGCAATAGAGCTGTGCCGACGCCGCCGGTGACCCGGCGGCGTCGTCGTTTTCAGAGCCGATTTCTGGGATCTTGCTTGGCATGAGCGCCATGCCCTCAGCGCGACGTCGTTACCTGGCCGCGGTGGTCGTCGGCGCGCTCCTCGTGGGAAGCATCGTCGCGGCCCTGATCGTCTGGTCGGCCGAGCGCGACGACGCCCAGCGGGCGAACGAGGCGCTGGCGCGGCAAGCGGCAGCCGTCGCTGAGCGAACCGTTGAGCTCAGCGGCGCCAGCCTGCGCGGCGGCGAGGGGGTGCTGCGCGCAGGGGGTCCGATGCCCGAGCGCGGGTTCCGCCGGTACGCCCGGGACATCGTCACGACGACGCCATTCCCCGGTCTCGGGTGGTCGCAGCGCGTTCCGGCCCGCGAACGGCGTGCATTCGAGAATGTCATCCACCGCGCGATCTCCGAGCCGCGGCCGCCGACGGAGGGCAATCCGGAAGGCGACCTCCGCCCGGTCGCCCGGCGTAAAGGCTCCTACCTGCCGATCCGGCTCGTCCATCCGAAGGACGGCCCCGGGCGCAAGTTCATCGGAGTCGACCTGCTCGCCGAGCCCACCCGAGGCGCGGCCGTGCGCGAGGCGCGTGATACTGGCCGACCGGCGATCACGACGCCACTGGTGACGCTCTCGGGCGGCGATCCCGCGGTCAACGTCGTCGACCCCGTCTACCAGCCCGGTGCCCCCACCCACACCCTGAGCCAACGCCGACTCGCCCTGCGCGGGGTGCTCTCAGGAGCGATCCCGGCCGATTCGATCCGAGCCGAAATCGACCAGCAGCTCGGCGCCGATCTGGACGTCGCCATCACCGACGGGGAGATGCCCCTGCTCGCCGCCCAGGGCACGAGCACCGAGGGCACGACGGCCATGGTCGACGTCCTCGGTCGCCCCTGGACGGTCCGGATCGCCGACATCGAGGAACCGGCGGCCTTCGCACCGCTGGCAGTCGGTGCGATCGGCGTGACGCTCGCGGCGCTCGTCGCGGCGCTCATCGCACTCGCCAGCCGACGCGAGCAGCTGCTCGCGAGCGAGAGGGACGTCGCCGCCGCTGAGGCCACGACCCAGCGCGATACCGCCGCGACACTGCAGGAGGCGCTGCTGCCGCCAAGCCTGCCGGAGATCCCGGGCGTCGCCACGGCCACCGCCTACCGGCCAGGGGCCGCCGGCCTCGAGGTCGGGGGCGACTTCTACGACCTGTTCGAGAACGGGGCGAGCCGCAGCTGGACAGCCGTGATCGGCGACGTCTCGGGCAAGGGGGCTCCGGCCGCGGCTCTCACCGCGCTCGTCCGCCACACCATCCGCGCCTTCGCCGAGCAGGGGCCGGCCACCGCGGTCATGGAGGTCAACCGGGCGATCCTGCGCGAGGAGCGCGCGGGAACGTTCGCGACACTCTGCGCGGCAACCCTTAGTAGGACGCGTTCAGGAGGCCTAGAGATCGCCATCTCGGTCGCCGGCCACCCGCCGCCGCTCGTCGTTCGCGGCAACGGCAAGGTCCAGCCCATCGTGCCAACCGCACCTCTTGCCGGCGTCATGGACGAAATCGACGCCACCACGACAGAGCTGACCCTTGAGCCCGGCGACACGCTCTTTCTGTTCACCGACGGCCTCACCGAGGCCCGTACGCAGGAGTCCGGCCTGTTCGGGGAAGAACGACTGCGCGAGGCGCTCGGAGAGCTCGCGGGCGAGCCGCCCGAGGCGCTCGTGGCGGCGGTGCTCGAGCGCGCCGCGGAATTCGCTCCCGGCTTCCCCGACGACGACGTGGCGATCCTCGCGATCCGGCCGACGCCGTGAACAACAGCATCCGCGCAGGGATGCGGGCCGGCGTGGCCTATGCGGTCGCGGCGGGCGTGCTCGGCATCTCCTACGGCGTCGTCGCCGAGCCCGTCCTGGGCGGCGCCGCGACGATCGTCTTCTCGGCGATCGTCTTCGCCGGCGCCGCCCAGTTCGCGGCGACCGCGGTGCTCGGCGCCGGAGGCGGAGCGCTCGCCGCGATCATCGCCGGCCTCCTGCTCAATGCCCGCTATGGGCCGATGGGGGTTGCTCTCGCGCCGTCCCTGCGCGGACGGGCCTGGCGGCGCGCCGCGACGGGCCAGGCAATGATCGACGCCTCCTGGGCGATGGCTCATCGGGGAGAGGGCCGTTACGACCCCGCCTTCATGGTCGGGGCCACCCTCCCCTCCATCCCGGCCTGGATCGGCGGGACGGCGATCGGAGTCCTCGCCGGCGACGTGATCGGCGACCCCGAGGCGCTCGGTCTCGACGTCCTCTTCCCCGCCTTCTTCCTCGCTTTGCTCGCCTCCGAGCTGCGCACAAAGCGCGGACGCGGAGCGGCGGCGATCGGCGCCGCGATCGCCCTCGTCCTGACCCCGTTCACGCCGCCCGGAGTGCCGATCCTCGCCGCTTCAATCGGCGCCTTCCTCGGACTCAGAAAATGAGCGAGGTCTGGATCACGATTGGAGTGCTCGCCGTCGGCACCGCCCTGATCCGCGCCTCCGGCCCGGTCATCCTCGGCGGCCGTGAGCTCCCGCAGCGGGTCATGGACGTGATCGCGCTCCTCGCCCCAGCGCTACTCGCGGCGCTGGTCGTGGTCGAGACCTTCACGGGACCCGACCAGACCCTCGAGATCGACGCCCGCGCGCTCGGCCTCGCGGCGGCGGCAGGCGTCCTCTACGTCCGTGACTCGATGCTGCTCGCGGTGGGCGCGGCCGCCCTCACCGCAGCCCTGGCGCGGGCGATCTTCTAGGGCATCGCTGTCGCCTGGGTCTCCACCGCGGCTCCCCCGCCGCCCCGGCCGCCAGCCGGGTCGCTCGAGAGCTTGTGGGCGATATAGACGGGGATGATCGAGAGGAGGATCACGAACAGCGCGATGACGTAGACCTCCGGCAGGTTGTTCGGGCGCGCGAAGTTTTCGAAGAACCAGATGGGCAGGGTGTCGGCGCCTCCGACGGTGAACGTCGTGACGACGATCTCGTCAAACGAGAGCGCGAACGAGAGCAACGCGCCGGCGACGATCGCGCCTCGCATGTTCGGCAGGGTGACGCGCAGGAACGTCTGCCATGGCGGCGCCCCCAGGTCCGCGGACGCCTCCGCGAGGGATCCGGAGGTTCGCCGCAGCCGCGCGACGACGTTGTTGTAGACGACGACGATGCAGAACGTCGCGTGGCCGACCACCACGGTGTACAGGGAGAGGTTGAAACCAAAGATCTCGACGAACGTCGAGTTGAGAGCGAGCGCCGTGACGATCCCCGGGAGGGCGATCGGGAGCACGACGAGGAACGAGATCGTCTCGCGGCCGAAGAACCGGTGTCGGGCCACGGCCATCGCCGCGAGCGTGCCCAGAATGAGCGCGACCGCGGTCGCGGCAGCCGCGACCTTGACCGAGTTCCAGAGCGCGTCCCGCGCGCCCGTGTTGTCGATCGCCTTGCCGACCCAGTCGAGCGTGAAGCCAGGGGGCGGCCATTCGAGAGTCGACGAGGATGAGAACGCGTAGACCGCCACCATGATGAGCGGGATGTAGATGAAGGCGAGGATGGCGGCGACCGCCACGCGCAGCGCCCATCGCGATGTCGGCGAGAGCCTCATATGTGCTCGAACGCGCCGAGCCGGCGCGCGATGGCCAGGTAGATGATCATCACGATGATCGGCACCAGCGAGAACGCCGCGGCGAGCGGCAGATTGGTCTGGTAATTCGTATAAATGAAGTTCCCGATCAGATTGGTCTTCGAGACCAGCAGCGGCGTGAAGATGTCGCCGAGGGACAGGGAGAACGTGAAGATCGAGCCGGCGACGAGCGCCGGGAACACGAGCGGCATGATCACCCGGCGGAAGGTCTGGGTCGCCTTCGCGCCCAGGTCCTCGGACGCGGACAGGAGCGAGTTCGGGATCCGCTCGAGGCCGGCGTAGATCGGGATGATCATGAACGGCAGCCAGAGGTAGGCCAGCACCAGGAATATCCGGACCAGGTCGTCGGTTGGAGCCAGCCCGATCGAGCCCAGAAGCCCGCCGCTCGACATGATCGTGCGCCAGACGTAGACCTTGACCAGGTAACCAGACCAGAGCGGCATCAGGACGGCGACGACCAGGGCCCCCCTGACCCGCGGTGACGCCACCTTCGCCATGTAGAAGGCGATCGGGAACGCGAGCAGTGCGTCCACGACGGTCACCGCCGCCGCGATGCCGACGGTCCGCCCGATGATGGCGCGGTTCGTCGGCTCCGTGAAGAGCGTTTCGAAGTTGTCGAGCGTGAACGACTTCTCGAGCTCCTGGCTGAGCTCGCCGACGCTCCAGAAGCCGGTGATCAGCAGGATCGCGAGCGAGCCGAGATAGCCGACCACCAACCATGCGATCGGCCCAGACAGAAGCGCCCCCACCTGCAGGTGGGGGCGGCCGTGGAAGAGGCCGGCGAGCCTACGGCCCGCCGACCCAACCACCGCCATCAGCCTCCTCCGAACACGGTTGACGCGCCCGAGGGGCTGATGGGTTCTTTAAGGGAAGGGGTTTTTCCTATCCCTTCACCTCGTTCCAACCCTGGACCCACTCGTCGTAGGTCTTGCAGTCGGTGTTGCCATCACCGCAATCGGAGACGGGGGTCTTCCAGAACTCGATCTGGTCGAAGAACTCCTCGTCGTCGGCGTGGTAGATGTCGCAGTGCTCCTTGTCCGCGGTCAGCGCGCACGACTTCTCGTTCGCTGGCGCCTCACCGAACCACTCGGCCACGGCGGCGTTCGCCTCCGGGCTGATGATGTGGTTCATCCACGCGTACATGCAGTTCGGGTTCTTCGCTTCCGAACTGAGCATCCACGTGTCCGACCAACCGGTCGCGCCCTCTTCGGGCAGCACGACCTCTTCCTTCGATCCGTCCGCGTTCAGCAGGTTGGCAATCACCTGCCACGTTGTGCCGACCTCGAGGTCGTCATTAGCGAACGCCTGGATCTCCTTGGTGTAGTCGGACCAGTACTCGCCGATGTGCTCGTTCTGCTGCTTCAGCAGCTCGATCGATGCGTCGAACTGCTCCTGATTGAGCTCATACGGATCCTCGATCCCGAGGTCCGGCTGATGCTCGCGCAGGTACAGCGCCGCGTCGGCGATGTAGATCGGGTTGTCGTACGCCGTGACCCGACCGCTGTATTCGGACGCGTTGTCGAACACGACATCCCACGACTTCGGCGGCGGGTCGACCGACGCCGGGTCGTACATGAGCAGGTTCGATCCACGGCCGTGCGGCACGCCGTAGTTCTCGCCGTCGAACGTGTTGTACTCGGTGTCCTTGAGGGCATCGAACACGTCCGCGTAGTTCGGGATCAGGTCGGTGTTGACCGGGACCACGTCGTCGCCCTCATAGAGCCGGCCGGTCGCGTCGCCCGACGCCGAGACGCCGTCGTACTGACCGGTCCGCATCAGCTGCACCATCTCGTCCGAGGTGTTGCCGATCTTGACGTTGACCTGGCAGCCCGTCTCCTTCTCGAAGTCGGTCACCCAGTCGACCTTCGGGTCGGTCGACCCGTCCTCCACGTAACCGGCCCAGGCGACGAGGTTCAGCTCGCCCTCGTTCTCGCCCAGCTCGGTCAGCGCCTCAGCATCCGAGCCGCCGCCGCTGTCATCTTCGTCGTCCGAGCCGCAGCCCATGACGAAGATGAACATCGCCAGACCGGCCAGGATCATCAATGCAACCCTGGGGTTGGGTCCTCTCTCGCGCACTACTTGCTCCTCTCCTCAGCGATGGGGACCATGTGCTCGGCCCTCCATCCGATGGTTATCTCCTGCCCCTGGCGCCCGTCGTCCTCGGGGTTTCCCTCGGCGTTCTGGCGGACCACCTGGAGCTCTCCTCCTGCGTTCAATTGGACCCAATAACGGGTCAGCATTCCCGCGTACGCGGTCTCGCGGACCCGTCCCTCCTCTATGTGCAGACCGTCTCGCGACACGCCGTTCTCGATCAGGCGGATCTTCTCCGGCCTGATCGTGAAGCGGTGGCCGTCGCGCTCGACGACGTTCGAAACACCGACGAAGTCGGCAACGAAGGCGTTGGCCGGATGCTCGTAGACCTCGATCGGGGTGCCCACCTGCTCGATCCGGCCGTCGCTGAAAACCGCGATCCGGTCCGACATCGTCAGGGCCTCCTCCTGGTCGTGGGTCACGTAGACGAACGTGATCCCGACCTCGGTCTGGATCGCCTGGAGCTCGATCTGCATCTGTTCGCGCAGCTTCAGGTCGAGCGCACCGAGCGGCTCGTCGAGCAGCAGCACCCGCGGCCGGTTGACGATCGCCCGCGCGAGCGCGACGCGCTGGCGCTGGCCGCCGGAGAGCTCCTCGGGCTTGCGCTCCTCGTAGCCCTCGAGGCGGACGAGCTCCAGCGCCTCGTGCGCACGCTTCGCCCGGTCCTCGTGGTCCACCTTCTTCACCTTCAGCCCGTACTCGACGTTCCGCGCCACCGTCATGTGCGGGAAGAGGGCGTAATCCTGGAAGACCGTGTTCACGTCCCGGTCATAGGGCGGCAACCGGCTGACGTCGGCCCCCCCGAGCTCCACGGTTCCCCGGTCGGGATCCTCGAACCCGGCGATCATCCGCAGCGTCGTCGTCTTCCCCGACCCCGACGGCCCGAGCATCGTGAAGAATTCGCCCGACTCGACCTCCAGATCGATGCCGTCGACGGCGACAACGTCGCCATAGATCTTCCGTAGCCCGCGGAGGGCTATCTCGGGTTGGCTCACTTCAGGATGCGTATCAGTTTCTTGTTGACGAACTCGTCCATGCCGTACTTGCCGAGCTCGCGGCCGAAGCCCGATCGCTTGACGCCGCCGAAGGGAAGCTCGACGCCGTCGAGGAGGACGCCGTTGACGAAGACCATCCCCGTATCGAGGCCGTCGGCCACGCGCTGCGCCTGCTCGGGATCGTCCGAGAAGACGTAGGAACCGAGGCCGAACGGGGTGTCGTTCGCCACCTCGATCGCCTCCTCCTCGGAGCCGACCCGGTAGACGCTCGCAACCGGTCCGAAGAATTCCTCGCGGTAGGCGTCGTTGTCTGGAGCGATGCCGGTCAGCACCGTCGTCGGGAAGAAATTGTCCTTTCGCTCTCCCCCGGCAACCACCTCGGCACCCTGGGCCACGGCCCGATCGAGCTGGTCCTGCAGGCGCTCCGCGGCGGTCGACGACGAGAGCGGCCCCATCGCGGCATCCTCGGAGGTCGGATCACCGGGCTCGGCCGCCTTCATCTTTTCCGTGAACTTCTCGAGGAAGTCCTCGTAGAGGTCGTCGGCGACGATGAACCGCTTGGCGGCGTTGCACGACTGGCCGGTGTTGTCGAGGCGAGCCTCCACCGCGGAGTCGACCACCTCGTCGAGGTTCTCGGTGGCGAGCAGGATGAACGGGTCGGAGCCCCCGAGCTCGAGCACGACCTTCTTCAGGTTGCGGCCCGCGATCTCGGCGACCGCTGCGCCGGCGCGCTCCGATCCGGTCAGTGAGACGCCGCGGACCCGCGGGTCGGCGATCGCGTCGGCGATCTGGTCGTTCGTGGCGAGGATCGACTGGAAGGCCCCCTCGGGGAAGCCGGCCTCGTCGTAGATCGCCTGGATCGCCTTCGCCGACTCGGGGCACTGAGGAGCGGGCTTGAGCAGGATCGTGTTGCCGACGATCAGGTTCGGACCGGCGAAGCGAGCCACCTGGTAGTAGGGGAAGTTCCAGGGCATGATCCCGATCAGCGGGCCCATCGACGTCCGCCGGATCAGCGCCGTGCCCTCTCCGGCCAGCAGCTCGATCGGCTCGTCGGAGAGGAAGTCCTCGGCGTTACCGGCGTAGTAGCCGTAGATGTCGCCGCAGAAGTCGACCTCGCCGAGGGCCTGCTCCATCGGCTTGCCCATCTCGCGGACGGCGATCTCGGCCAGCGCCTCCCGCCGCTCGACGTGAAGGTCGGCGACCTTCTGGATCATCGAGGCCCGCTCCGCCACGGAAGTGGTCTGCGACCAGGTCCGGTGTGCGTCCTCCGCCTTTGCGATGGCGGCCGCGAGACCCTCGTCGGAGATCTCCGGATACTCCTCGACCTTCTCGCCGGTGGCCGGGTTGACGACTGCATATGAACTCATCTCAATGCCTCCTCGACGCTTACGTTTTCAACTCCCACTCCCTCGGCCACGGCCGGGTGTGTGACGCTACCGTTTGCGACGTTCACGCCCATCCGCAAACCGGGGTCGGCTTCGATCGCGTCGACCACGCCCTTGTCGGCGAGCGCCACCACGTAGGGGAGCGTCGCGTTCGTCAGGGCGAAGGTCGCGGTGATCGGCACCGCGCCCGGCATGTTGGTGACGCAGTAGTGGGTGACGCCGTCGACCTCGAAGGTGGGATCGCGATGCGTCGTGGGCCGGGACGTCTCGAAGCAGCCGCCCTGATCGATCGAGACGTCGACGAGGACGGCGCCCGGGCGCATCGTCGAGAGCTGCTCGCGGCGGATCACGTGCGGCGCTTTGGCGCCGTGGACGAGGACGGCGCCGATCACCATGTCGGCGCGCGGCAGCATCTCCTCGATCGACAGCACCGACGAGTAGACGGTCGAGGCGCGCCCGCCGAAGGCCATGTCGAGCTCGCGCAGGCGGTCGATCGAACGGTCGAAGACGAAGACGTCGGCCTCCATCCCGATCGCGATGAAGGCGGCGTTGAGACCGACGGCGCCGCCGCCGATCACCAGCACGTTGGCCGCGGCGACGCCGGGGACGCCACCGAGGAGAATGCCGCGGCCGCCAAAGGGCTTCTCGAGCATGTAGGCGCCCGCCTGGGTCGCGATCTTGCCCGCGATCTCGCTCATCGGGGCGAGGAGCGGCAGGCGCCCCTTCGAGTCCTCGACCGTCTCGTAGGCGATGCAGGTCGCGTTCGACTCGCAGAGACCGCGGGTCAGCTCCGGGTCCGGCGCGAGGTGGAGGTAGGTGAAGAGCACCTGGCCGGGGCGCAGCAGGGGAACCTCTTCCGGCTGTGGCTCCTTGACCCCGAGGACCATCTCGGCCTCGGCGAACACTGCCTCGGCGTCGGGCAGGACCCGCGCGCCCTGCGCCTCGTACTCGGAGTCCGCGATCGAGCTGCCATCCCCGGCGCCCGCCTGGAGCAGGACCTCGTGGCCGTGCTCGCGAAGCTCGCGGGCTCCCGCCGGGGTCAGCGCGACGCGGTATTCGTCGGCCTTGACCTCGGTGGGAACGCCGACCTTCAACCCGCCACCACGCCCTCGCTCACGTCGACCGAGAACTCGCAGCCGCGCTGCTCGAGCTCGGCGAACATCGAATCCGGATCGAGGCAGCCCTCCGGCGGCAGGGCCCCCCGCGCCGTCACCTCGCCGCGGGCGAGCAGGCGCACCGCGGCAGCCGCGGGGGCGGCCGTGGAGACGATCCCGCCGCCCAGGCGCCAGCGCTTCGACGGCTTCGTCAGGCACCGGACCCGGACCTCGCTTCCGCCACCCGCCGCCTCGATCAGATGAACGGAGACGGTCTTCGCCGAGGGCGGCATCACCTTCTTCGACTCGCGCGCGATCCGCTCGGCCGAACAGGTCGCGAGCTTGCGCAGCTTCTGGAGCAGCGCCGGTTCGAGCGCGAGCCGGAAGCTGACGTTGCGGGCACCGAAGCTCTCGCCGAAGGTGGAGAGCTCCGAGTGCAGGGTGTGGATCGTGTCCACCTCGCCGATCGGCGGCCCGAAGTCGACCGCTCCCCCCTCCGAGAGCGGATCGATCTCGCAGGGCTTGCCACCGCGAAGGACGACGGGCTTCAGCGTCAATTCGTCGACCAGGGTCTGCAGGGCGTACGGGATGCTGAATCCGGCCGGTGGCTCCATGTCACGACCCGAGGCGGAGACGTGAATCGAATCGACCTCCCCGAGTTCCCTCGCGGCGCGCGCCGCCATCAGGTTCGTCTTCCCGGGGCTGGAGCCGATCCCGAGCACCGCGACGAGGCCGGCGTCGGAGAACTGCTCGGAGAGCTGCCGCTGGCGAGCCGTCATCCAGTAGAGGCCACCGAGGTCCAGATAGTGGGTGTCCGACGCGATGCAGGCGCGCATCGCATCGAGGTTCACCCGGTAGCTCGCCGAGTTGACGAGCACGTCACAGCGGCTGATCGCCCGCGTCACCGAGTCGTGGTCCGACGGCGCGCCACGCGCGTTGGCTCGCTTCGCCTTCGCCTTGCCGCCGCCATGGAGCTCGGCGACCTCCGCCGCGCGGCCCTCGTCGATGTCGAGCAGGAGCATCCCCGAGACCTCGTCGGACTCCGCGAGATCGCGGACGATCGCCGGCGCGATCGTCCCTCCCGCCCCAAGCACCGCGACCTTCAACTCCTTCATCCCACCAGCTCCCTCGCTCGCAACGCGAGCCATAGCTCGATCCGGTCATGGGCGCGACTCAGGTCGCGACCCGTCAGTTCCTCCACGCGACGGATCCGGTAGCGGAGCGTGTGCCGGTGGCAGTAGAGCTCCCGGGCCGCGCGCTCCCACTGGCCGTTCTGCTCGATGAAGGCCTCGAGCGAGCGCAGCAGCTCGCCCCCGTACTCGTTGTCGGTTCCCTCGATCGGCGCGAGCAGGCTCTCGGAGTAGAGGCGCAGCGCCTCGTCGTCCTGAAGGGCGAGGAGGAGAGTGAACGCGCCGAGGTCACGGTGCGACGCCACCTCGGGCGCGTCGCCGTTGGCGAACGACGTCGCCTCGAGGGCGCAGCGCGCCTCGTGGAATGAGCGGTGCACCGCGCCCGCGGCCCCCGTGCGGCTGGCGGCGGCGCGAACGGCCCGGCCGTCGCGCGCGAGCTCGGCCCGGGCTGCCGTGGCGACCTCCACCGGTTCGCCGGCCTCGGCATCGACCACCGCGCAGAGGAGCTCGCGCCGCGCCGCCGTGGTCACCGCGACCAGGGCGGAGACGCCTTCGCGATCGAGCGCTGCCTCGAGCTCGTCGGCGACGCGCACCGGATCCTCGAGGTCGAAGACCAGCACGGCCGCATCGCCGCCGATCCCGAACGGCCGCAGGCGTCCGCGAACCTCCTCGTCGTCCAGGCGGCCGGAGAGCGCGTCGGCGAGGACGTCTCCCGCGAGGCGGCGCTCCGTCTCACGCACAGCGCGCTCGCGCATCAGCTCGAGCGCGACCGCGATCGCTGCCTGGCGGGCGATCAGGCGATCGAGATCGGCGAGCTCGCCGTTCGCCTTGACGACCGCGAGCCACGCGGGGGCGGCGCCGCGATCGTCGCCCGGCAGCGGCACGATCACCGCGCTCGAGGCGAGCGGGGAATCCTCCGGCGTGAACGCCGCGACGCGCGAGGCCTCGGTGCGTGCCGCGATCTCCGTCGCCAGCTGCTTCATCGACTCTGTCCCTATCCCGTCGCCCGCAAGCGATGCGCCGTTCGAATCGAGCAGGAGGGCGGATCCGCCGACGGATGCGCCGATCGCATCGAGGACCGCGACGAGCCCGCGCTCCTCGATCACCAGGCGCTCGAGCCGCTCCTGCAACTCCACACCGCGCTCGAGCACCCCGTAGTTCGCGTTGACGAGCTCGGTGAACGCCCGCTCGGTGAGCGCGATGAAGGGCATCTCGTATGGCACCTCGAACAACGGCAGGCCGGCCTTTTCGGCCTCTTCGACCATCGCCTTCGGCAGCTTCTTGTGCTCGAACCCGGTGCCGAGACCGAGCCCCGCGAGGCCGTGCTCGGCGAGGCGGGAGACGAAGCGGCGCTGGCGCGCCGGCGTCGTCAGCCCGATCCCGGTGGTGAGCAGCAGCTCCCCGCCGGTCAGCCACCGGGTCGGGTCGTCGAGCTCGGAGATGTGCACCCAGCGGATCGGCCGGTCCGAGCGCTCCTCGCCCGCCGCAAGCTCGAGCTCGAGCTCGTCGGTGAGGGCTCTTACCGTGAGCACGGGCTCAAAGCATTTCCCATGCTTCCGAGAGGACCGAGCGGAGTATCGCCTCGATCTCCTCGAACTGCTCCGTGTCGCAGATCAGCGGTGGCGCGAGCTGCACGACGGGGTCGCCGCGGTCGTCGGCGCGGCAGATCAGCCCCCGCTTGTAGAGCTCGCCGGAGAGGAAGCCGCGCAGGATGCGCTCGGACTCCTCGTCGGTGAAGCCCTCCTTCGTCTCCTTGTCCTTGACGATCTCGACCGCCTGGAAGAAGCCGGCGCCGCGGACGTCGCCGACGATCGGCAGATCCCGCAGGCCCTCGAGGAGGCCGCGGAACTCGGCCTCCTTGCGCAGCACGTGGCCGCACAGGTCCTCGCGCTCGAAGACGTCGAGGTTCGCCATCGCCGCCGCCGCCGCCACCGGATGCCCGGCGAAGGTGAAGCCGTGCGCGAACATCGCGTCGCCCTCCATGAACGGTGCGGCGACGCGGTCCGAGACGATCATCGCGCCCATCGGGATGTAGGCCGAGGTCAGCGCCTTCGCCGAGGTCACGATGTCGGGCTGGTAGCCGTAGCGCTCGCAGCCGAAGTAGTGGCCGAGCCGGCCCCAGGCGCAGATCACCTCGTCGGAGATCAGCAGGACGTCGTACTTGTCGCAGATCTCGCGAACCCGCTGGAAGTAGCCCTCCTGGGGAGGGATGCAGCCGCCGGCGTTCTGAACCGGCTCGAGGATCACGGCGCCGACCGTCTCCGGCCCCTCGAACTCGATCCGCTTCTCGATCTCCTCGGCCGCCCAGAGCGGGTCGCGACCCTCGGGCCAGTGGTAGCTGTTGGTGTTGGGCACGTGAACGCCGCCAGGTGTGTGCGGCTCGAACGGCGTCTTCAGCGCGGTCAGACCGGTCGCCGAGAGCGCTCCCATCGATGTGCCGTGGTAGGCAACCTCGCGGGCGACCACCTTGTGCTTCTGGCCCTTGCCCTCGACGCGATGGAAGTTGCGCGCCAGCTTCAGTGCCGACTCGACCGCCTCCGACCCGCCCGAGGTGAAGAAGACGCGGTTCAGGTCGCCGGGGGTCATCGAGGCGATCCGGCTTGCCAGCTCGATCGCGCGCGGATGCGCGTAGCTCCAATTGGTCGTGAAGTCGAGCTCGCGGACCTGGGCCGCCATCGCGTCGCCGATCTCCGCGCGGCCGTGGCCGGCGTTGACGCAGAAGAGGCCGGAGAGGCCGTCCAGCTTGCGGTTCCCGTGGTCGTCCCAGACGTAGGGGCCCTCGCCGCGGACGATGATCGGCACCTCGTGGTCGGCGTCGTAGCCGCCCATCCGGGTGAAGTGCAGCCAGAGGTGGCGCAGCGCCTCCTCCTGAAGGTTCCCTGCTTCCGCTGCTGCCGGCGTCGCGCTGGTCGTCGCCATCGCCTCTCCTTAGTTCGAAATGTCTAAGACGCTCCGGATAACCGTATTCCTGGCACAGCCTGCGGGCAACCCCGAACGCGGTCAAATTAGATCGTACGCCGTTGTACATCCTGTATAACGGCCGCGAGTGCTTTTGGGGCTTCCGCCGATTGCCGCGATGTCCAACATTCCGACATGATGCTTTCCGCAGCGGTGAATCCAAGCGTCCAGCTAGAGCAGGTCAGCAAGCACTTCGACGACGTCGTCGCGGTTCGCGAGCTCAACCTCGCGCTCGAGCCCGGCGAGTTCTTCACCCTCCTCGGCCCGAGCGGCTGCGGCAAGACCACGACCCTGCGGATGGTCGCCGGCTTCGAGCAGCCGACCTCGGGGCGGGTCCTGATCGACGGCGACGACGTCGCCGGGATGCCCGCCTTCCGGCGGCCGACCAACACCGTCTTCCAGAGCTACGCCCTCTTCCCCCACCTCTCCGTCTGGAACAACGTCGCCTTCGGGCTGAAGCGCAAGAAGGTCCAGGGTGGCGAGATCGCGACGCGAGTGAACTCCGAGCTCGAGCGAGTCGGGCTGACGGCGGAGGCGCAGCGCCGGCCCAACCAGCTTTCCGGCGGGCAGCAGCAGCGGGTGGCGCTTGCCCGCGCGCTGGTGAACCTGCCGAAGGTGCTGCTGCTCGACGAGCCCCTCGGCGCGCTCGACCTGAAGCTGCGCAAGGGCCTCCAGGTCGAGCTGAAGCGGATCCAGCGTGAGGTCGGGATCACCTTCGTCTACGTCACGCACGATCAGGAGGAGGCGCTGACGATGTCGGACCGGATCGCGATCATGAATCGCGGCGACGTCGAGCAGATCGGCTCCCCCGAGGACGTCTACGAGCGGCCCGAGACCCCATTCGTCGCCGGCTTCATCGGCGTCTCCAACCTACTGCCGCAGGAGGTGATCTCGGTGAACGGAGGCGGAGCCGGCTCCTACACCTGCGTCCGCCCCGAGAAACTTCGCGTCGAAGATCCATCGTCACCCGCCACCGACGGCCACCCGAGCGTCGAGGGCACGATTCAGTCGACCCTCTACCTCGGCACCGCCACGCAACTCATCGTCGAGGTTGCCGACAGGGTGCCGATGACCGTCCTCGTCCCGAACGCCGACGAGGACGAGCGCTCGAAGCTTCCGTCTGCGGGATCGCGCGTCAGGCTGGCGTGGGCACCCGAGCACATGCACGTCGTTCATCAAAAGGAGAGCACCTTGAAGAAGCTGCTCACCGGAATCGCCCTACTCGTCGTCGCCCTGGGCGCTTCCGCCTGCGGCTCCGACCTCGGCGGCGGCGGCATCGAGGGAGACGTCACGACCGCGGAGTCGGAGGGTGAGGCGACCGGCGACCTGCGGATCTCCAACTGGCCCTTCTACATCGACAAGGACACGGTTGGCGAGTTCGAGAAGGAAACCGGGCTGAAGGTCGAACTACACCGAGGACGTCAACGACAACAACGAGTTCTTCGCGAAGGTCCAGCCCGAACTGCAGAACGGCGAGTCGGGCGGCCGCGACATCTTCGTCGTCACCGACTGGATGGCCGAGAAGATGTACGACCTCGGGTATCTCCAGAACTTCGACAAGGAGGCGATCCCGAACTTCGAGGAGAACCTGACGCGAACCTCGAGAGCCCCTCGTTCGATCCGGAGCGCAACTTCTCGGCGCCGTGGCAGAGCGGCATGACGGGGCTGATCGTCAACAAGGACCTCGCGCCCGACATCACCTCGATCGAGGACATCTTCGATCCCAAGTACAAGGGCGAGATCGAGGTCCTCACGGAGCTCCGCGACACCGTGCCGCTGATCATGAAGTCGGAGGGCGTGGACGTCGAGAACGCGACGAAGGAGGACTGGCTCGCCGCGATCGACAAGCTCGGCAAGGCGGTGGACGACGGCCAGATCGTCGACTTCACCGGCAACGACTACACCGCCGACCTCGCCCGCGGCGACGTCGCCGCGGTGATCGGCTGGTCGGGCGACGCGGTGCAGCTACAGGCGGACAACCCGTCGATCGAGTGGCGGATGCCCGAGGAGGGCTGCATCCAGTGGTCGGACAACATGGTGATCCCGGTCGGGCGCCCCGAACCCGACGGCGTCGTACGAGTGGATCGACTACGTCTACGACCCGGAGAACCAGGCGCAGATCACGGACTACAACTTCTACGTCTCCCCGGTCGACGGCGTAGGACACGCTCCTCGAGGAGCAGGGCTCGGACGCGGCGACGAGCGACCTGGTCTTCCCAGCGAGGAGTTCACCGCCGATTGCTCCTCGCAGCCGAACCCGCCGGCGGAGGACGAGCAGGAGATCGAGCGCGCCTTCCAGCAGGTGGTCACCGGGTGACCCCGCCGAGTGAAGCCGAGGCGCCGCACCCCGTACTTCCTCCTCGGGCCGGGGATCGTCTGGCTGTTCGTCTTCTTCGCCATCCCGATGGCGTTCATGGCGTACATCTCGCTGAACGAGGGCACCCTCGCCGAAGGCTTCAGTTCACCTGGAACTTCGACAACTACTCGACAGCGCTCACCGATTACCAGACCCAGTTCCTGCGGTCCTTCTTCTACGCCGGGGTCGCGACGTCTCCGCGCTCCTCATCGGCTACCCACTGGCATACGCGATCGCGTTCAAGGGCGGCGCTGGAAGACGGCACTGCTGTTCATCGTGATCGCGCCGTTCTTCACCACCTACCTGATCCGGACCCTCGCCTGGCAGACGATCCTCGCCGACGAGGGGACGTTCGTCGACTTTCTGCGCACGATCGGGATCGTGGCCGACGACGGCGAGGTGCTCGACACCAGCGTCATCGGTGATCGCCGGGCTGACCTACAACTTCCTGCCCTTCATGATCCTGCCGCTCTACGCCAGCCTCGAGTCGATCGACGAGCGACTGATCGAGGCGGCGAAGGACCTGTACTCGTCGGCACGCACCGCGTTCCTCCGGGTGACCCTTCCGCTCTGCCTGCCGGGCGTCATCGCCGGCACGCTCCTCACGTTCATCCCGGCCTCCGGCGACTACATCAACGCCGACTTCCTCGGCGGTGCCGGCCAGCAGATGATCGGCAACGTGATCCAGAACAACTACATCGAGGTCAAGCGACTACCCGCTCGCGGCCGCGCTCTCCTTCGTGTTCATGGCGATCATGCTCGCGATCGGCCTCATCTACATCGGCTTCGCGGGCTCCGAGGCCCTGATGGGCGACGAGGACGGAGCGAGAATGAAGTGGCTGCGCGAGAACGGCATCAAGGTCTTCGCCGCCTTCGCGGTCGCCTACATGCTGATCCCGATCGCGATCATCGCGCTCTTCTCCTTCAACGACCCCGAGGGGAAGTTCAACTTCACCTGGTCCGGGTTCACGACTCGAGCACTGGCAGAACGCGTTCATCCTCCCGGCCCCTCAACGAGGCGCTGACTGACGAGTCTCGCGCCTGCCGACCGTCTCGACCTTCGTCGCGACGATCCTCGGCACGCTGATCGCACTCGCACTTGTCCGCTACCAGTTCTTCGGGCGCCGAGCCGCGAACTTCCTGATCGTGATCCCGCTGGCGACGCCGGAGGTCGTGATCGGCGCCGCGCTGCTTTCGATGTTCGTCTACTTCGAGGTTGGGCCGTGGCTTCTGGACGCCCTATCCTCGCCCACGTGATGTTCTCGATCAGCTTCGTGGTGATCGTCGTCCGATCACGGCTGATCGGATTCGATCGCTCGATCGAGGAGGCGGCCCGCGACCTCGGGGCGACCGGCTTGGGCGACCTTCCGGCTCGTCACCCTGCCCCTGATCGCCGCCGGGCGTGATCGGCGGCGCGTTGCTCGCCTTCGCACTCTCCCTCGACGACTTCGTGATCTCGAACTTCGTCTCCGGACCGGCGGCGCTGCTCGAAACGTGCAGCCGTTCAAGAACGTCTTCAGCGAGGAGACCTTCCCCCTCTACATCTTTGGCGCCTCGCAGCGCGGCATTCCCGTCGAGGTGAACGTGATTGCGACGATCCTCTTCGCGGTCACGGTTGTCGCGATGTTCTTCGTCGTCTTGCAGCAGCGACATGCGGAGCGGCTGGCGGCGGTGAAGCCCGAGAACGACGAAAGCGCCCCGGGGGCCGGCCCCGGAGCGCTTCCAGTCGGTACTGCCTAGCTTTCGTTTACGAGCGCAGGCTCTTGAGCCGCTGCTCGGTGTCACGGCGCGCCTTGGTGACGCGACGCTCCGCCTCGCGCGTCCGGGTGCGAACCCGGCGCTGGGCGTCCTTGCGGACACGTGCGCCCCGGCGCTGCGCGGTGCGGACCGAAGTCCTCACCCTGCGGGCGAGCCGCTCCCGGTCGGTCGTCCGCGTGATCGGCTTGACCGCCTCGCGGACCCTGTCACCGGCCTCGGCAGTGGCGCCGACGGTGACGTCGACCGCGCGCTGCCCGAGATCTTGACCCTGAAGGGCCAGCGACTGCAGGGCGTTCTTCTCCGCGCGGGCCCGCGTCTCCGCGGACTTCTGCGCCGAGCGGCTGCGCTTCGCGGCGTTGCGCCGGCGACTCGCCGCAGCCTTCTGCGCCGTTGCCTTGCGCTGCGTCTGTGTCTGCGTAGCCATGGGGACTTCGATGCTCCTCTCGTTGCGTAATTCGAGTACACCCCTGCTCCCTGTCGATGGGCACGCGGCGCTGATCGCGCATTGGCGTGCTCGCTATGAGGCCTACCCGGTGGGACATGAGGCAAACACGGGAGGGACGATGCCGCCGCGTCCGCGACGCGAGGCGCCGAGGTCGCGGGGCATGTAGGGAGGGTGGGTTGGGGCCTGGTTGACGGACGCGAGGCGTCAGTGGCCAACGCTTGGACGTCTGACCACACCAGGGCGTGGTCAAGTGTCCAAAGATCGTCCGATTTCGACGCTTGGACGGTTAAGTACTCCATGGCCTACCTAAGCGTCCAAGCGGTTCGGATCCGACGCTTGAGCCCCTGATCCGCTGCCCTACGTGCCCGCGACCACGGCGCCTCGCGCCGGGGACACCGGCGCTTTCGTCCTTCAACCGATCAACTCGAGCACCGCCTCCTCCACCTGGAGACGATGCGTGGGCTTCCCGGGATCGAAGCTGCCGCCAAGCTCCACGAGCCGGTCGTGGATCGTCTCGCCCGAGTCGAAGCGGTCGAAGACGCGCGGGTCGATGTATGAGGCGCGGCAGACGGCCGGCGTGTTGCCGAGATAGGCCGCGACCGACTTCGTCGCCCGCGAGGCGATCCGCTTACGCGAGGTCTTCGTCAACGGCTTGTCCGGGTCGCGCTCGCCCTCGTGAAGCGCGACGGAGACCGCGGCGAGCACCGTTGCGTTCCAGGTACGGAAGTCCTTTGCGCTCCAATCTCCCCCGGTGACCTGCTTCAGGTACTCGTTGATGTCGTCGGAGCGCACATCGCGCCATTCGCCCTCCGCGCCGCGGAAGGCGAGCAGTTCGTACCCGCCGCCGCTGCGGTCGCGCAGCGCCTTGATCACCGGCTTGATCTCCGCGTCGTCGATCTCCTGGTACCGCTTCTGTTTGTTCTTTCGCGACGTACTCGAAGATGATCTTTCCCCGCTCGAAGGTGACGTGCTTCTTCCGCAGGGTCGCGAGCCCAAAGGTCTCGTTCTCCTCCGCGTACTGCTCGCTGCCGATCCGGAAAAAGCCGAGGTCGAGCAAGCGCACCGAGCAGGCGAGGACCCGTTCGCGGACGAGGCCGCGGCGCTTCAGGTCGCGCTTGAGCCGTTTGCGCACCCGGGGCAGTTCCGCCGCGAGCTCGAGCACCGTGTCGAACTTCTCGCGGTCGCGGTGCTCGCGCCAGCGGTCGTGGTAGAGGTACTGCTTGCGGCCCGCGTCGTCGATCCCTGTCGCCTGGATGTGGCCGTTCGGATGTGGGCAGATCCAGACGTCTTCCCACGCTGGCGGGATGACCAGCTCCTGGATCCGCTCGATCGTCTCGCGGTCGGAGACCCGCTCACCGGACTCGCCCTCGGCATAGCCAAAACCGCGCCCACGACGTACGCGGCGAATGCCGGGGCCGGAGCAATCTGCGCGGCGTAGTCGAGGCATAAGGGAGGGCTGGATACCCGCAAGTCGGCAGGTTTACCCGGGGTGGAACGTTGGGTACCAAAGCAGCCGCAACCGACGAAAGGAACCCCAATGAGCCTCATCGACAAGGCCACTGGCCGCGCCAAGAAGGCCGCGGGCGACCTCACCGGCGACGGTTCGATGCGCCGTGAGGGTCAGAAGGAAGAGAAGAAGGGCGAGGCCAAGGAGGATCTCGCGAAGGCTGACGAGAAGGCCGACCAGAAGGCTGACGAGGTTGCTGACCTCGAGCGCCAGACCTGACCCCTTGACCACGAGTCTGATCGGCGCACCGGCGGGCGAGAACCCGCCGGTGCCGCCGGATACCCAGGAGGGAACCGAGGAGGGCGGGGTCGATCCCGCACCCGATCCTTCTGAGGACGCACCCGGGACCGATGAAGGTCACCCGGAGAGTCCGACGAAGGGTTGATCAGGGCTGATCCGGGATACCCAACGAGGGGTAACCCGGATAAAGTCGTCGGACGAAGGCGGCGAGCGGAGGAGAGACGAAACGGGCGACCGCCGCGCTTGCGGAGCTTGCGCGGGTTGCGTTCGATGAGGACCTCGACGTCCTCTTCGACCGTGCCTCGGAAACGGCCTGCCGCCTGCTCGACCTCGACCTGGCCGCGGTGCTCGAGTTGCTCTCCGACGGCCGCATGCTCGCGAGTGCGGGCTATCGCGTTCCCGATGAGGTCCAGGGAGGGATCGCCTCAACGATCAGCCCCGGATCCCAGCCCGAATTCGTCATGGCGGCCGACGGCATCGTTGTGGTCGAAGACCTCGGCACGGAAACACGCTTCGCCCCTGCCCAGACCCTGATCGACCAAGGCGTCCGCAGCGGCCTGACCGGCCCGATCGCGGGCCCGTCGGGGCCGATCGGCTCGTTCGGCGCGTGGACGCGGGAGTCGCGGGTCTTCTCCGAAGAGGAGGTGGAGCTGTTCGCCCTGATCACCAACGGTCTTGGACTTGCAGCGTCTCGGACGCGGCTGGCGCGCCGGCTCGAGACTCAGCGCGCGGCAAGCGAAGCGCTGGCGGTGTCGGAGACGATGGCCGAGGCCTCGCCGCGCCTGCTCGAGGCGATCTGCGGATCCCTCGGCTGGGCAATCGGGATCCTCTGGCTGGTCGAGCCCGGGGTGGAGCAGCTGCGGGCCGTCGACATCTGGCTGGATCCGCTGGCCGGTGAGGATCAGCGAGCCTTCGCTCTGCACGAACTCGAGCAGACGACGTTCGCGCCCGGCGAGCGCCTGCCCGGGAGGGTCTGGGTGGCCGGCGAGCCGCTCTGGATCAGTGAGATCCCCGCCGACTCGGACCACCCGAAGGTGAAGCCTGTCGTCGATGCCGGCTTCCGCAGCGTCCTGGTCTTTCCGATCAAGCGGGGTGACCAGGTGCTCGGGGTGATCGAGGTGCTCAACCGCGAGCTGACCGAGCCCGACGAGGAGCTGCTTGAGGACTGCGGGCGCCTGGGCGAGAAGATCGGCGAGTTCATCGCTCGCGAACAGGCGCAGCGAGACCTGCGCGACTCACGGGACCAGCTCGAGCTCGTGCTCAGGCACATGCCGGTCGGGGTCACCGTCGTCGGCCCCGACGGCCGCTACCGCTTCGTCAACGACGTCACCGCCCGGATCAACAACGCGGAACCCGATGCTCTGATCGGCGTCTCGGCGTACGAGGCGATCGCGGGGCTGACGATCCTCGATGACGACGGCAACGAGATGGACCGCGAGGAACTGCCGCTTTTCCGTGCTCTTCGCGGCGAGGAGAGCCCACCACAGCTCGTCCGCTTCCAGGGGCCGGCGGTCCAGGAGCAGAGCTGGGCGATCGCCCACGCCATCCCGCTTCCCGGACCAGCGGGCGAGCCGCAGGCGGTGGTCAGCGTGATCGAGAACGTCACCGGAGTGAAGAGCGCCGAGGCGGCGCTCCGTTCCAGTGAGTCCCGCTACCGCGAGATCGCCGACACCCTCCAGCGCGGGCTCCTCCCACCCGAGGCGAGCGAGGTTGCCGGCCTGGATTTCGCCGCCCGTCTATTGACCGAGCAGGCGGGCACGCGGATCGGCGGCGACTTCTACGACGTCTTCCAGGTCTCAGGCGATCGCTACGCGATCGTGATCGGCGACGTCGCGGGCAAGGGCGTCGGCGCCGCTGGATTGACCGCTCTTGCCCGCTACACGATCCGCACCGCGGCGATGACCGACCCCGCGCCGCTCAGCGTCCTGCACACGCTCAACGCCGCCCTGCTCAAGACCGCCCCCGAGGAGCAATATCTGACTGCGATCTACGCGCTGGTGGAGCGAGTGGAAGGCGGCCACGAGGTCACCGTCGCAGCCGGCGGCCATCCCCCGCCGTTGCAGGTCGCGGCCGACGGGAATGTCAAGACGGTCGATGCTCGTGGCACCCTGCTCGGTTACTTCGAGGAGCTGGAGCTCTACGAGAGCCGCGCCAGGCTGGAGCCCGGCGACGCCCTCGTCTTCTTCACCGACGGGATCACCGAAGCGGGCTTCCGGGATGAGAGCCCGGGCGCACCGGTCACCCACGAGGCTCTGGCGGCGTTGCTCTCGACCTGCGCCGGTGACTCCGCCCAGTCGATTGCAAAGCGGATCGAAGCGCGTGTGCTCGCCGCCGAGGGCGGCGACCTGCGCGACGACGCGACACTCGTGGTCGTTTCCAGCAGAACGGGGTATGGGAAGTGACGTGGCAGCCCATGACCAGGTCGAGACGACGAGCCCCAGCGGCCCGCTGAGCCTGCGCGGACGCGCGTGGTGGGCCGTGCTCAAGCGCACCGCGCGGGAGTTCCAGGACGACGAGCTCACCGATGTCGCCGCCGGCCTCACCTACTACGCCGTGCTCGCGATCTTCCCCGCGTTGATCGCGCTCATGTCGATCCTCGGCCTGGTCGGCGAGTCGGCGACCCAGCCGCTGATCGAGAACATCGAAAACCTGGCTCCCGGGCCGGCGCAGGAGATCCTCCTGAGCGCGATCCAGCAGATCTCCTCGAGCCCGGCGGCCGGCATCGGCCTCGTACTCGGGCTGCTGGGTGCCATCTGGTCCGCCTCCGGCTACGTCGGTGGCTTCTCGCGGGCCTCGAACCGCATCTACGAGGTCGAGGAGGGGCGCCCCTTCTGGAAGCTGCGCCCCCTGCAGATCGCGATCACCGTGGTGATGATCCTGGCGCTCGCCATCTGTGCCCTCGCCGTGGTGATCACGGGCCCGCTCGCGCGGGAGATCGGCGACGTCGTCGGCGCCGGTGAGACCGCGGTGACGATCTTCGACATCGCCAAGTGGCCGGTTCTCCTGATCGTCGTGATGACGATGATCTCCGCCCTGTTCTGGGCCGCACCGAACGTCCGCCACCCGGGCTTTCGCTGGATCACGCCGGGCGGTGTCGTCGCGGTCCTCCTCTGGATCGCGGTCTCGCTCCTGTTCGCGTTCTACGTCGCCAATTTCAGCTCCTACAACGCCACCTACGGCAGCATCGCTGCGGTCATCGTCTTCCTCGTCTGGCTCTGGCTCACAAACCTGGCGATCCTCTTCGGGGCCGAGTTGAACGCGGAGATCGAGCGCGAGCGCGAGCTGCAGGCCGGCGTGCCGGCAGAGGCGACGATCGCCCTCGAGCCGCGCGAGCCCAAGGACTGATAGGAACCACGCGTGATCGCGAAGATCCTCTTCATCCCCTTCAGCATCGTCGGCAGCCTGCTCGCGGGGTTCGCCGGCAAGAAGCTCTTCGATTTCGTCTGGGCACGGATCGACGACGCGGAGCCGCCGGAGGCCGAGCATCGCGACGTGAGCTGGGGCAAGCTGATCACCGCCAACGCGCTGCAGGGCGCGATTTTCTCCGGCGTCAGGGCGAGTGCCGACCACGGCTCCCGCGCTTCCTTCTATCGCTGGACCGGCACGTGGCCCGGTGAGGAGGAGCCCGACGAGGCGCACCTGCCGAGCGCGTCCGATAGCTGACTCGCCCAGTTTCCGACTCCACCCCCCGGGTAGAAGTAGAGGGCAACCCGATTTATCTGGAGGGATACCAATGGCAGGCAAGCTGGAGGGCAAGAGGATTGCCTTCCTCACCGCTGATGAGGGCGTTGAGCAGATCGAGCTCGAGAGCCCGTGGCATGCGATCCGCGACGAAGGCGCCGAGGTCGAGCTTCTCTCGCTGAGCGGCGAGGAGGTCCAGGGCTTCGAGCATCTGGACAAGGGCAAGACCTTCGAGGCCGACGGCAAGGTTTCCGACGCTGACGCGTCAAGTTACGACGGTCTGGTCCTCCCTGGAGGCGTCGCCAACCCCGACAATCTTCGCGTGGACGAGGACGCGGTTGCCTTCGTGCGCGCGTTCTTCGAGGCCGGCAAGCCAGTCGCCGCGATCTGCCACGCACCGTGGACCCTGATCGAGGCGGGCGTCGTCGACGGCCGGACGCTCACGTCGTTCCCCAGCCTGCAGACCGACATCCGCAACGCGGGCGGAGAGTGGGTCGACGAGGAGGTCCACGTCGACGCCGGGCTGGTGACCAGCCGCAAGCCCGACGACCTCGACGCGTTCAACGCGAAGGCGATCGAGGAGTTCTGTGAGGGCGTGCACGACGAGCAGCGCGAGCAGACCGTGGGCGCCACTGCCTGACGATTCACTTCACGAGTACCGACGAAAGCGGTCGTTCGGCGAGACGACGGGGCCCGAAGGTGTGGGCGGTTCCATCGTCAAAAGGAGCGCCGGACGGCCGCGTCGTCGTTCAGGGGGACGGCGCCAGCCGAAACAGCTCCACTGAGTACAGCGGATCCACGCTCATCCTGCTGATCCAGCTATCGACGCGCCGCCCTGTGGCGCGCTCGACGACGGCGATGAAAGTGGGGCCGATTACGTCCTGGAAGTCCTCGCGGGTCTTGCGCACCGCATCCACCTTGCCGGCGCCAAGCAGGGTGCGCTCGGCCTCGGTGATGATCACGTCGAGGACGACGACGACGAGATCATCGATCACGTGCGTGACCACCTTTTCCGCGCCGACGCCGTAGGACTCCTCGTGCACCCGGACGAGCTCGAACGAGATCTTCTCCTCGGCCTCTTCCCGTGTCGGCAGCTCGCTCATTCGTGCGCGTCGACCGGTAGTTCACCATCAGGGCCCGCTGTCAACCGCTGGGGCTCGAAGATGAAGAGCTCCACCGCCAGTTCGGGATCCACGTGCACCTGACTCACGAACGCGCGGACCTTGCGGCCCGTCGCCTCCTCGACCAGGGCGATGAAGTCGTCGCGGACCGCTTCCTGAAACGCCATACGCATGGAGTGGACCTGCTCGGTGTTCCCGGCGGCCACGAGGGTCTTTTCCGCCCTTGTCAGCACGTCCTCGAGGATGCAGAGCGCGAAGTCGTCGTAGATGAACGACTTTGCTCGGGTGGGGCCGCGTCCGAACAGGCGGGCGTGCAACCGCACTATCTCCCGGGACACATCGGCGGCGACCGCCGAGCGGTCGGTGCGGGGTTCCGGTTGAGAAACAGCCACGAACAGCTCCTGTCATCGGATAGACGGATTAGGTGGCAGGTACGGAAGAGCCGGGACGGACGCTCGGTCCTTACCACCCGTCAGGAGCCGTTTGCTTCGATCTCGCCCTGTACCGGCGTACCGAAGCACTCAAGCTTTGTAATGAAGCCTACTCCGATTGGGCAGCGGCCGCGTCCGTGCTGATCAGCCAGCCGCCGTCCGGAGTCCGCGAGAGCAGCCCCTGATCAGCCAGGGCGACGATGGCCGTGGTGGCCGACGGCCGGCGAGCGCCGACGAGGTCGGCGACCATCTGATGAGTGAGGCGGAGCGGCAGGGCGACTCCGTCGGGAGTCACCCGGCCACGGCGCTCGGCGAGATGACGGAAGAGCATCAGGATCCGCTTCTCCAGGCCGACCGTGTTTGCGATCGCCCAGTGGACCGCGAGGTTGCGGGAGCGCGTCATCGCCCGCTCGGCGATCAGGTGGAGCATCGGCGGATAGGCACAGATGCCGACGATCGAATCGTCGTCGAGGACGGCCAGGGTGGAGTCCTCGAGTGCCCACCAGCGGCTCGCTGAGAAGGAGCTCGGGTCCTCCTGCCACGGGCGGATCAGGTCGCCGATGTTGAGCAGCTCGACGCTACGCGACTCGCCGACGATGGCCTCCCGCATCAGGAAGCCCTGGAGGAGGACGAAGCCCAGGTTGCCGTCACCCTCGAGCGGCGGATCCCAGTCGCCCTTCTCGATCTCGAGGGTGTTCACGTGCAGCCGCTCGCGCGCCTCGAGCTCTTGCTCAGGCGAAAGGCCCTCGGCCAAGCCGGGGTCCGCTTCGAGCAGGGAAATACGCCCCTGCGCCTTGTCGACTTCGGTCAACACGCGGGTATTGAATACCCGAAGGCCATCTATTTAGGCATTGCGGGGAAAGCCCGTAGGGTTGGCCGTCGTGACGGCGAAGACGGGTGATCGATGAACCTCGCCCCTGTGCTCGCCCTCGTCGGGGCCCTGATGTTCGCGCTGGGAACGGTGATCCAGCAGCGCGAGGCGATGGAGGTCCCCGACGACGAGGCGATGAGCGCGGGCTTCCTGCTGCGCCTCGCGCGGCGGCCGATGTGGCTCGGCGGCATCGTGGCCGACGGGCTCGGCTTCGTCTGCCAAGCGGCTGCGCTCGGCCTCGGGAGGATCGTCGTGGTCCAGCCGATCCTCGCCACCGCGGTCGTCTTCGCCCTTCCCTTCGGAGCGAAGCTCAGCGGTCAGAAGGTCGTCCGGCGGGACATCGTTGCCGCGATCGCAGTCTGCATCGGGCTCGGCGCGTTCCTCGTCATCAGCAATCCCTCCGGTGGCCGCGACGACGGGCCGATCCACCTCTGGGTGATCGTCGGCGGCGGCCTCTGCGCTGTCTCGTTCCTGCTCACCGCGATCGGCGTCCATGCCCGCCCCCGGGCGAAGGCGGCGCTGTTCGGCACGGCCGCCGGCCTGCTGTTCGGCGTCTCGGCGGCGCTGACGAAGGCGGTCGTCGACAGCCTCGGCGACGGGGTCGTCGATCTGCTCACCGACTGGCACCTCTACGCGTTGATCGCTGTCGGCTTCGTCGGCATGACGCTGTCCCAGATCTCCCTGCAGACCGGCGAGCTCGCGCCCGCCGCCTCGACTCAGATGATCTTCGACCCGGTCGCGAGCGTCATCCTCGGCGTCACCCTGCTCAACGAGCAGATCCACGATGACACCCTCGGCGTCATCGGCTCGATCCTTGCGCTGTGCCTCACCTTCGGCGGGATGATCGTGCTCGCGGGAAGGAAGCAGCCGTCGACCGCCCCGGCGGCGCTGGCGGCGACGCCGACGCCAGGCGAGACGTAGAGATGGCTTGTAGGGCGTCAACGATGACGCTCGGGCGGCCGGTGAGCTCCTCATCCGCGAAGCGCAGGGCGACGAAGCCGCGCCGCTGGAGCTCGCGGTCGCGGGCGCGGTCTGAGACGAACGACGCTCGTGAGGAGTGGTAGGCGTAGGAGTCGAGCTCGACGGCGAGCCGCTCTCGGCGCCAGAGGAAGTCGATTTCGAAAGAACCGAGCTTGCCGTTCACCTCGGGGAGCGGGAGTTGATGGCGGCGGATCAGGCGCAGGAAGTCGCGCTCGATGTCGCTGCGCGACCGGACGTTGACCCATCCCATGTCGCGGCGGGTGCGCTCGGGCGTGGTCACCGGGATGCCGTGGCGCAGGGTGGTGTCCCTTGTGGGTGAGGTCGCTCGAGCGGTGAAGGACGATGCCCGGTCGGCGGGCCCTGCTGCCGGCCTCGGGGATCGTCACGTGGGAGTAGGGCGGGCACCTAGGGGACATCGACCACAGGTGAGCAGCAGACTCGTGGGAGAGAACAGCCTTGGGACCGCAGGCAAACGGCGATCCAGCGGCCTTCCTGGGATAGGTCGGTGTGGCCAACCGCGTAGACGCCGCGGTAGAGGCGGTGAAGCCGGCCAGACTGAAGTCGCCGCTTGACCATCGTCGCCGACAGCCCGGCCCAGGCGAGCTGATCGATGCGAATCACGCCGTGCTGCCGCGCGGCGATCCGATCGAGATCGGCGGGTTTCGGGTCCACATGACCAATAAGCCGCCGATGGCGCTTCGCGCCCCCCCACGCGGCCCGTCAGCCCTCCCCTGCTAGCCGCAGTTTTTCGTCCCTCGGAGCGCGCCCGGACCTACACGTCCCCCTCCGGCACGTAGTCCCCGCGCTCGATCGCGGCGAAGCGCTCCTTCGTGTGCCGGCGGGCGTAGAAAAAGAAGATCACCAGGCCGATCAGAAGCCAGACGATCAGGCGGATGAACGTGTCCACCGGCAGCGTGATCATCAGGCCGAATGAGGCGACGATGCCGAAGCCCGCAGTGAGCGGGGCAAACGGGACGCGGAATGGGCGCTCGAGGTCGGGCCTCGCCCGGCGCAGGTAGAGGACGCCGCAGCAGACGATCAGGAAGGCCATGAGGGTCCCGATGGAGACGAGGTTGGTGAGCGTCTGGATCGGGACGAAGCCGGCGACGATGCCGCCGACGATCCCGCAGAGGATCGGTCGCGAAGACCGGAGTCTTGAACCGCTCGGAAACCCGCCCCATCGCGGGCGGCAGCATCCCGTCGGAGGACATCCGCATGAAGATGCGGGTCTGGCCGTAGAAGGTCACGAGAACCGTTGAGAAGAGGCCGACAACCGCCGCGATGTCCACCGCCTCCTCGAGCCACTTACCCGCCCCGGAGATCCGGATCGCCGTGGAGATCGGGTCGGCGGTGTTCAGGTCGGTGTACGGCGCCATCCCCGTCATCACGAGGCCGATCGCGATGTAGAGCGCGGTCGAGATCAGGACCGTGGCGATCAAGCCGATCGGGATCGTCCGCTGCGGATTCCGCGCCTCCGCCGCTGCGGTCGAGACGGCGTCGAAGCCGACGTAGGCAAAGAAGACGAGCCCGGCGGCGCGGATCACCCCGCTCACGCCGTAGTCGCCAAACCCGCCCTCGTTTGACGGCACGAAGGGGCTCCAGTTGTCGGTCGTGATGAAGAAGGCCCCGACGATGACGAAGAGGATCAGAATCGCCATCTTCAGGAAGACCATCGCGTTGTTGGTCCGCGCCGACTGGCGCATCCCGATCGCGAGCAGGGTGGTCGTGGCGGCGACGACGACCATCGCCGGCACGTTGACGATCCCGGTCGTCGAGCCCGAGTCGGAGATCGGCGGGTTCGCGAGGTCCGACGGAACGTGGATGCCGACGCTGTCGAGCATGTCGACCGCGTAGCCGGCCCAGCCGACGGCGACGGTCGAGGCCGCGAACAGGTACTCGAGCAGCAGGTCCCAGCCGATGAACCAGGCGATGAAGACGCCGAAGGCCGCGTAGGCGTAGGAGTAGGTACTGCCGGCCGCCGGGATCATCGAGGCGAGCTCGGCGAAGCAGAGCGCGGTCACCCCCGCGGCGAGCCCGGCGATCACGAAGGAGATGACGACGCCCGGCCCGGCGTACTGCGCGGCGCCGGTGCCGACGCTGACGAAGATCCCCGCGCCGACGACGCTGGCGATCCCCAGCGCGGTCAGCGAGACCGGGCCGAGTGCGGCGGAGTCCAACCGCTTCCGGTCGGCCTTCGCCTGCTTGATGATCGTGTCGAGAGCGCCGGTTCTGCCGGGGGCATCGGACACGCGGCGATCTTCCCACGGATGGGGGATGTAGAACTACCGCGTGGACGAGGAGGAACACGAGACCGAGGGCTTTGTTGAGTCGGAGCGGGATCGCCGTTTGCAGAAGCTCGACAAGCTCCGCTATCGCGGGATCGAGCCCTACCCCGTTCGCTTCGACCGCGACCGCAGCGTCGCCGAGGTGCTGGCTGAGCTCGAAGGGACCGCGGCAGGACAATCGCTCCACGGCACGGTCAAGATCGCCGGGCGGCTGATGCTGATCCGCCGCCACGGCGGGCTGATCTTCGCCGATCTGCGCGACCGAACCGGGCGGATCCAGCTGATGGTCTCGCGCGAGGACGTCGGCGACGAGCACCACGACGACTTCCAGCACCTCGACATCGGCGATTGGGTCGGCGCCGAGGGCATCCCGGCGATGAGCCAGAAGGGCGAGGCTTCGGTCCGCGTCACGAAGTGGCAGCTGCTCTCGAAGTCGCTGCGCACGCTGCCGAAGGGCCAGGGCTTCACCGACGCCGATCAGCGGTTCCGGCAGCGATACGTCGACCTCGTTGTCAACGACGACGCGGACCGGATTTTCAAGGTGCGCTCCGCGGTGATCTCCTCGATCCGCCGCACCTTCGCCGACCAGGGCTACACCGAGGTCGAGACGCCTGTCCTCGACACCCACGCCGGCGGCGCGGCGGCGCGCCCCTTCATCACCCACCACAACGCGCTCGATATCGACATGTTCCTGCGCATCGCGCTCGAGCTGTCGCTGAAGCGGCTGATCGTCGGCGGGATGGAGCGGGTCTTCGAGATCGGCCGCGTCTTCCGCAACGAGGGCACCGACACCCGGCACAACCCCGAGTTCACGCTGCTCGAGTCCTACGGCGCGTACCTCGATTACCACGACATGATGGACCTGGTCGAGACGCTGATCCAGAACTCCGCCCGCGACGCGCTGGGACCACCGTGGTCAAGATCGGCGACCAGGACGTCGACCTCGGCAAGCCGTTCCGCCGCGCCCCGATGGCCGACCTGATCGAGGAGAACGCGGGGGTGAGATGCACCCGTCGATGCCGATCGAGGAGGCGCGGAAGATCGCCGACGACCTCGATGTCCCCTGCCTGGACGTCGGGGCTCCGGCAAGGTGATGGCCGAGGTCTACGACGCGACGTGCGAGGCGAAGCTGATCGAGCCGACGTTTGTCATGGACCACCCGCGTGAGGTCTCCCCCCTCGCCCGCGCCCACCGCGACGACCCCGAGCTGACCGAGCGCTTCGAGCTGGTCGTCGCTGCCCGCGAGCTCGCCAACGCCTACTCGGAGCTGAACGACCCGCTCGAGCAGCGCGCCCGCTTCGAGGACGAGGCGCGGCTGCAGGCTGGTGGCGACGAGGAGGCGGAGTCGGTCGACGAGGACTACATCCGCGCGCTGGAATTCGGGCTGCCGCCGACCGGTGGGCTGGGCGTCGGGATCGACCGGCTGGTGATGCTGCTGACGGGCGCGGCATCGATCCGCGAGGTGATCCTGTTCCCGACGATGCGCCCGCTCGACGACGAGGGCGGGGCGACGGTGTCGACCGCGCTGCCCGTGCCGGGGGAGCTGGCGGCGGATGCGACTGAGGCGGAGCTGGCTGGGGTGGCGACTGAGGGGTCAGACCCAGGTGGCGCCGAGGGTTCGGACGTCGGAGAAGGGAGCGGGTCAGACCCCGCTCCGCGTCGACGCGCGCCGCTGCGGCTCTTGGCCCTCCTCGTCGCCGTCGCCGGCGTCATCTCGCTGCTCCCCTCCCTCCCCGGCGTCCGCGAGCTTTGGGATCGACACCCTTCTGCCCGCCGGAGGCGGGCCGGCGTCCATGTGGCCGTCGTCCTGCTCGGCGCCGCTCTCCTCTTCCTCTCGTTCCAGATCGCCCGCGGGAAGCGCCGCGCCATGCAGCTCGCGGTCGTCCTGCTCGCCGCCTCGGCGGTCGCGCACCTGCTGAAGGAACCAGACCCGATCGCGATCGTCGTCGACCTGTTGATGGTCGCCGCGCTGATCTTCTGGCGCCGCGGCTTCACCGCCGAGCCGGACCCGCGCAGCCTGATCTCCGTCGGCCGCTTCGTCGCCGTCTACCTGATCGCCGTCGTCGTCTTCGGATTTGTATCCCTATTCGTCGAACGCGACCACCTCTCCCCCGACCTCACGCTCGGCGGCGCGATCGAGACGACGTTCGCCGGCCTGATCGGCCTCGACGGCCCCTACACCTACGAGAGCGACAGCTTCAACCGCTTCTTTGGCGACGCCCTGCTCGCGCTGGGAATCCTCGGTGTCGCGATCCTGCTCTGGCTCGTCTTCCGGCCATTCGTCGTCCGAGGCAGCACCACCGACGAGGAACGCCGCCACGCGCGGACCTCGTCCACGCCTGGGCGAGACACCCTCGCCCACTTTGCGCTGCGCAAGGACAAGCGCTACTTCTTCGCCCCCGACGGCCAGGCGATGCTCGCCTACGCCTACGTCAACGGCTACGCCCTGGTCTCCGGCGACCCGATCGGCGCCCCGGCTCGATCGGCCCGCTGGTCGACGGCTTCATCTCCCACTGCCGCAGACAGGGATGGCGGATCGCGCTCCGGCCGTCCGCGCGGACGACATGAGCCTCTACGCGCGCGCGGATTCGCCGGCGTCTACCTGGGCGACGAGGCGATCATCCACTGCCGCGACTTCACCCTGCAGGGCCCAGGGATGAAGGCCGCGCGAGCCGCCGTCAGCAAGGTCCAACGCGAGCACTCCTTCGAGCTGATCCGCGAGTCTGCCGCGGACCGCCCGCTCGTGGACACCCTGAACGAGATCAGCAAGCGCTGGCGCGGCGACACGGACGAGCGTGGCTTCACGATGGAGTCCGACCGGGAGGTCGAGGGTCTCGACGAGGACTTCCTCCTCGGATTTGCCGCGACAAGTCCGGCAAGCCGGTTGGCTTCCTGCGCCTCGTCCCGAGCTATGGCTCCGATCCCGCCTACTCGCTTGACCTGATGCGCCGCGAGCCCGACTCGCCGAACGGTCTCACCGAGTTCCTGATCTGCGAATCCGCACTAATGCTCGGTCACCAGGGCTTCACCGTCTCGATGAACTTTGCCGCTTGGGGCAGGCTGTTCGACGAGAGCGCCGGCAAGCTCAGGATCGGCCAGCGGATGCT
>CAWAUB010000018.1:0-23133 GCA_963785155.1 uncultured Thermoleophilia bacterium | reverse complement strand
CGGTGTGACGACTCCGGCTCTCGTGGTCGCGAATTGCGGCCGCAAGGGCCGAGGAGCCATGGTCCAGTTATGCCGGGAACCGCGGCTCGCCAGAGGCGCTGCGCCCGCCGTCGGCAATGTCGGCATCGACGCCGTTAACGGCAGTCGCTCCTCCTTCGATCATCCAGACTGGGCTCATCCTCACCTCCTGTTCGATTCAGCTTTCGAGGCGACCCTAGGCCGCGACGTTGAACGAGGGGTTAACGAAGAGTCAAGAAACGGCGCCGGATTTCGCGCGGGTCAGCTCGAGCGCCCGGGCGATTCGCCCGATCCCCTCGGGAATGTTCTCAGCGGGAACGCTCGCGAAGGAGAGCCGCAGGCTCGAGCCGCCACCGTCGAGCATGAAGTCGGAGCCCGGGATGAACGGCGCTCCCTCCTCCTTGGCGGCCACCGCGAGCGCGTCGGTGTCGACGTCGGAGGGCAGATCCAGCCAGAGGAAGTAGCCGCCCTCGGGAACGACGAATTCGGCTTCGGGAATCTGCTCGCGCAGCGCCTCAACCAGGGTCGAGCAGCGCTCGTGGAGCGCCTTGCAGACGATCTCGATGTTGCGGTCGAGCCCGCCGGAGCGGCACAGCTCGAGCACGATCGACTCGGCGAGCATGTTCGGCGAGATGTGGTCTCGTTGGCCCGCTTGGCCAGCTTCTTGATCTCCTCGGCGGGGCCGGCGAGGTAGCCGACGCGGACGCCGGGGCTGACCGTCTTCGAGAACGAGGACGCGTGGATGATCTTCACGTCGCCGCCCGTGCCGGCCATCGACAGCATCGTCGGCGGGCACTCGAGCCGAAGCAGATCTCCCGGTAGGGGTCGTCCTCGAAGAGCCAGAAGCCGTGCTCACGCGCAAGCTCGACCAGGCGGCGCCGCTTCTCCTCGGAGAGCGTGCAGCCCGCGGGGTTGTGGAAGTTCGGGATCACGTGGACGAACTTGACGGGGCCGGCCTCGAGCTCGCGCTCGAGCGCGTCGACGTCGATCCCGTCCGCCTGGAGCGGCACGCCGGCGACCTCGACGCCATGCCGCCCGATGAGGAGCAGGGTGCGGTCGTAGGAGGGCTGCTCGACGATCACCCGGTCGCCCGGCTCGAGCGCGTGCTCGAAGAGCATCGCGCCGGCCTCTAGCGAGCCATTCGTGATCATCACCTCGTCGGCCGACTCCAGCCCGTGGCGATCGGCGACCCACTCGCAGAGGCCGGGGTGGCCGATGCCGACGCCGTAGGAGAGCGCCTTCTGCCAGTCGTTCTCGAGCGCCGCGGCGGCAGCGTCACGCACCGCCTCCTTGGGCAGGATGTCGGCGCTTGGGGCGCCGCGAGCGAAGCTGATCACTGGTGTTTTTTTCCGGAGCCATCGCTTCGAGACTACCCGTTCGGACACTCGCGAACCACGCTCGCCACGCCGCGTTCCAAGGTCGGGGACAAGAGCTAAGCCGGAGGGACCATGAACGAGTTGCGAAGCGCCGCGATCCCGACCGCCGAGGAGGCGAGGGGCTGGATCGGCGAGCGAGTCACCGACATCCACGGGAAGCCGATTGGGAGGTTGTCCGAGATCTGGGCGGACCCGACGACTGGTGAGGCGGCCTGGCTGCTGGTCCGCTTCGGCGGAGGCGCCGACGCCTGCACGGTGGTCCCGTTGCGCGAAGCGTCGCACGGCCCGCGGCGAGTCTGGGTGCGCCTCGAGCGCGAGGTCATCCGCAGCGCACCGTGAGTTCACCAGCACAGCGTGCTGACCCCGAGGGCGCACGCCGAGCTGGCCCGCTACTACGGCCTGACCCGGCGCTTCGCCGAGCCCAGGGTGGTGCCGAAGCGCGAGCCCGGCGCCCCGCTCCGCGCCCGTCCGAGCGCACGGCCGACGATCGTGCACCGGCCGCCGTCTCCGCGCTCGCCGCTGGCCTCGTCCGCTAGCTGGCGCTCGCGAGCGCCTCGACCGCAAGCTTTGCGGTCTCGGTCGGGCTGCGGCCGACGGCCACGCCCTTTGCCTCGAGCGCTTCCTTTTTCGCCTCGGCGGTACCGGAGGAACCGGAGATGATCGCGCCTGCTGGCCCATCTGCTTGCCGGGAGGAGCGGTGAAGCCGGCGATGTAGGCGACGACCGGCTTCGAGACGTTCTCGGCGATGAATTCGGCGGCGCGCTCCTCGGCGTCGCCGCCGATCTCGCCGACCATCACGATCAGCTCGGTCTCGTCGTCGGCCTCGTAGAGGGTGAGGATGTCGATGAAGTCGGAGCCGACGATCGGGTCGCCGCCGATGCCGACGATCGAGGAGTTGCCGACGCCGGCCTGGGCCAGCTCGTTGCCGATCTGGTAGGTCAGCGTCCCCGACTTGGAGACGACGCCGATCGGCCTGCCTCGAAGTGGGCGGGGATGATCCCGACGTTGGCCTTGCCCGGGGAGAGGATTCCGGGGCAGTTGGGGCCGATCAGGCGGGTCCCGGCCTCCTTCGCCTTCCAGTAGGTCTTCAGCATGTCGTGGACGGGGATGCCCTCGGTGATCGCGATCACCGTCTCGATCCCGGCGTCGATCGCCTCGTTGATCGCCGCGGCGGCGAAACGGGCCGGCACGAAGATCATCGAAGTATTGGCGCCGCGCTCGGACCGCGCCTCGGCGATCGTGTCGAAGATCGGCACGCCCTCGACCTCCTGGCCGCCCTTCTTCGGCGTCACGCCCGCGACCAGGTCGGTCCCGTACTCACGGTTACGCATCCCGTGGAAGGTGCCCTCGCGGCCGGTGAGGCCGGAGATAACGAGCTTCGTATCGGAGTCGACGATGATGCTCATGCGTTCGCCAACTCGACGATCTTCTGGGCGGCGTCGAGCATCGTCTGCTGCTCGGTCAGGTTTGGAAGGTTGGCCTCCCGGAGGATCTGCAGGCCCTCCTCGGAGTTTGTGCCGTCGAGCCGGACGACGATCGGCATCTGGATATTGACCTGCTTGGCAGCCGTGACGATGCCGTTGGCCACCTCGTCGCAGCGGGTGATCCCGCCGAAGATGTTGAAGAGGATCCCGGTGACGTTCTCGTCGGAGGTGATCACCTCGAGCGCGTCGACGATCGCCTCCGCCTTCGAGCCGCCGCCCGCGTCGAGGAAGTTCGCCGGCTTGCCGCCTGCCTGGGCGACGACGTCAAGCGTGGACATGCAGAGCCCTGCCCCGTTGCCGAGGATGCCGATGTTCCCGCCGAGCTTGACGTAGGTGAGGCCCTTCTCCTTCGCCATCTTCTCCTGCGGGTCCTGGGCCGCGTCGTCGTCGAGGTCGGCCAGCTCCTCGTGGCGGTAGAGGGCGTTGCCGTCGATCGTCACCTTCGCGTCGAGCGCCCAGACCTCGCGGTCGGTGGTGACGATCAGCGGGTTGACCTCGATCAGCGTCGCGTCCTCGGCGACGGCGACATCGACGAGGGTGATCAGCATCTCGGCGACTTGGTCGAGGACGTCGTCGGCGAGCTTCGCCTCGGTGGCGATCTCCTTCGCCAGCTCTGGCGGCAGGCCGCCACCAGGGGGGACGTGCCTGCTCACGAGCGCCTCGGGCTCGGTCTCGGCGACCTCCTCGACGTCCATCCCGCCCTTCGCGGAGGCCATGACGAGGAGCTTCTTCTCGGAGCGGTCGAGGATCACCGACGCGTAGTACTCGTGGGCGATGTCGGAGGCCTGCTCGACCCAAAGGTCGTGGACGGTGAAGCCGCGGATGTCCATCCCGTGGATCGCCTCGGCGTGCTCGGCGGCCTCGTCGCGGTTGGTCGCGATCTTGATCCCGCCCGCCTTGCCGCGGCCTCCGATCCGGACCTGCGCCTTGATCACGGCGGGGTAGCCGATCTCCTCGGCTGCCTGAATCGCGTGCTCGGCCGTGGGCGCGTGCTTGCCCTCCGGCACCTTCACACCATGCTTGGCAAAGAGCTGCTTGCCCTGATATTCGAGTAGGTCCATGGGTTATTTCGCACATTGCCTTGTGAGCGGGCGGCAGCCTATCCGACGCCACTAGTCTGAGCGCGCGAAATGGCGCTTCCGAAGCTGAAAGACATCAAATGGGTTACCACCGACTGCTACGGAACCCTGATCGACTGGGAAAAGGGGATCCTGGACGCCTTCAAGAAGGAGGCGAAGCGCGACGGCTTCAGCTTCGACGAGGCCCCCCTCATGGCGCGGTTCTTCGAGGTACAGCAGGAGGTGATGGCGGGGTCGTACGAGCTCTACGCCGAGGTGCTGCGCCGCGCCGGGGTCAAGGCCGCCGGCGAGATCGGCTGGGAGATCGAGCCCTCCCGCGCCCAGTTCCTGCCTGACAGCGTCGCCTACTGGATGCCGTTCCGTGAGGCAAATGCCGCGATGGACCGGATCAGCAAGCGCTACGAGGTCGGAATCGTCTCCAACATCGACGACAAGCTCCTCGGCGTCTCCCGCCGCCACCTGCGGACGGAGCTCGACCTGGTCGTCACGGCGCAGCAGGTGCGTAGCTACAAGCCGGACCCCGCCCACTTCAAGGAGACCGCGCGCCGGCTCGGCAGCAAGAAGGGCTGGCTCCACATCGCAAGCGGCTACTACTCAGACATCGCGCAGGCCCTGAAGATGAACGTCCCGGTGATCTGGGTCAACCGCCACGGCGAGAAACTCGAGGGGCGCAAGGCGCCCTCCGCCGAGGTGAAGACGCTGCGGGACGCGGCCAAGAAGCTCGGCGCGGGTAGCTAGGAGCGCCCCCGTGGCCCCCGGCCACGACACAGCAGACGAGGCAATGGTCGCGCGCGCTCACGAGCGCTTCGCCGCCGAGAGGGCGAGGAGCAAGCGGACACGCCGCGCCGACGCGGCCCTGCCGAACCTGATCGTCATCGGCGGGCTCAAATGCGGGACGACGAGCCTGCATCACTACCTCGGCCTGCACCCGCAGGTCGGCATGTCGAAGCCCAAGGAGCTGAACTTCTTCGTCTCCGAGCTCAACTGGGAGCTCGGCGAGGACTGGTACGCGAACCACTTCTCGGCAACCGACCCCGTCCGCGGCGAGACCTCGCCCCACTACACGAACGAGCCCCGGTTCTCCGGGGTCGCGGAGCGGATGCGCGCCTTGCTCGGCGACGACGCGAGGGTCGTCTACATGGTCCGCGACCCGATCGACCGCCTGCTCTCCCACTACCTCCACAACATCGGCGGCGGGTACGACGACCGCCCGCTCGAAGAGGCCATCACCGAGGACAGCGCCTATGTGCAGCGCAGCCTCTACGCGATGCAGCTCGAGCCGTACCTCGCTCATTTCGACCGCGAGCGGATCCTCGTCGTGGCTCAGGACGAGCTCGACGCCGAGACCGAGGCGACGATGAGCCGGGTCTTCGCCTTCTGCGGCATCGACGAAGGGTTCACGTCGCCTCAGTTCTCCCGCCGCTGGGAGACGGGGAGCGCGAAGGGCGGCGGCGGCTTCCGGCTGATGGACCGCGCGGTGCGCCTGCCCGGGCTGCGCGCGCTCGACCGCAATTTCGACCGCCTGCCGGAGTCGATGCGCTGGGTGGTAGAGCGCATCGTGCACGACCCTGGCGGAGGCGCCGCGCCGAAGCCGGAGCTTCCGGATGACGCTTCGCGAACGACTGACCGCGGTTTTCCGTCCCGACGTTGAGCGGCTGGAGGAGATCGCCGGCCGGCGCTTCGGCTGGCTATGAATCTCGCGAAGGACGTCGAGCGGCGCCTCTCCTTCTTCGGCGGCGTCGCGAACCTGACCGGCGCCATCGGCGTGGTCGTCTTCCTCATCTACCTCGCCCCCTCGAGCCTCTCCGACGCGGAGATCGAGCAGATCGCTGACTTCTGGCCGGACTTCCTCCTCTACATGGCGATCACCGTTGCCGCTCGGCTGGATCTTCATCACGCGGCGACCCTTCATTCCGATCGGGGACTGGCTTCGCAGCGGCGAGCCGGCCGATGTGGCGATGCAGGAGACGGTCCTGCGCTACCCGCGCAACTGGGCGCTCGCGACAGCGGTCCCGTGGCTGGGCGGCGCGATATTTTCCTTCGCGATCACCGCGACGGTGAGCGTCCCGTCTGGCCGCCGCCGGTGCGCTCGGCGTGATCGCGGGCGGCCTCACGGCCTGCTCGCTCCAGTACCTGGTCATCGAGCGGATCATGCGCCCGGTCACCGCGCGCGCCCTCGCCGGCGGCCCCCCGCCGGAGCGGGACGGGCTCGGCGGGAGTCGCGAGCGCGGACGGCGATGGCCTGGGTCTTCGGCAGCGGCGTCCCCCTGCTCGGGATCATCGCGTTCGCCGCCGGCGAGGTCGCCGGCGCCGACCTCGATGCCGAGAAGGTCGCGGTGGCCAGCCTCTTCCTCGCGATCGTCGGGATCGTGAACGGCGCGATCGCGACCGGAATCGCAGCGCGCTCGGTGGTCGATCCACTGGGGGCGATGCGAAAGGCGCTGGAGCGGGTCGAGCAGGGTGAGCTCGAGACGCAGGTGCGCGTCGACGACGGCAGCGAGGTCGGGCTGCTCGAGGCGGGCTTCAACCGGATGACCCGCGGCCTCGCGGAGCGCGAGCGGCTCCGAGATGCTTTCGGCGCATTCGTCGACCCGAGCCTGACCGAGCGGGTGCTCGAGGAGGGCACCGACCTTGCGGGCGAGGACGTTGAGCTCTCCCTCCTTTTCATGGACGTCCGCGACTTCACGAGCTTTCTCGGAGGGGATCAGCGCACGCGAGGTGGTGACCAATCTGAACCAGCTCTACGAGCGCGTCGTCCCGATCATCCTCGAGCACGGCGGTCACGCGAACAAGTTCATCGGCGATGGCCTGCTCGCGGTCTTCGGCGCACCCGACAGGCTCGCCGACCACGCCGATCGGGCCGTCGACGCGGCCCTCGAGATCGGCAGCCTGAACGACAGCGAATACTTCAGCGGCCTTCGGTTCGGCGTGGGCGTGAACACCGGCGAGGTCGTCGTCGGCACGATCGGCGGCGGCGGCCGGCTCGACTTCACCGTGATCGGGGACCCGGTCAACACCGCGTCTCGGGTCGAGGCCGCCACCCGCGATACCGGCGACGACGTACTGATCACCGCCGCGACGAAGGACCTCCTCCGCCGCGATCACGGCGACTGGGTCGAGCGCGACCCGGTGCCGCTGAAGGGAAAGAGCGAGCCGGTGCGGCTGTTCGCGCCGGCTACGTAGCGCCGCGGTAAGAATGGCGACTTCTTTCCGGACTCGAAACAACTCGCCAGCCTTCTTAGACTCAGCGCATGCGCATCGCGGTCGCCGCAGACGAGAGGGTCGGGGTCGCCGACGCCGTCGCCGAGGAGCTTCGCAAGCGCGGCCACGAGGCCGATCCCGCACGGCGCGCTGTCCGACTCCGAGCGCGACGACTGGGCGTGGGCGAGCGAGGCCGCGGCGCGTGACGTCGCCGAGGGTCGGGCCGAGCAGGGGATCGTCTGCTGCTGGACCGGGACGGGCGCGTCGATCGCGGCGAACAAGGTCGAGGGGATCCGGGCGGCGCTTTGCGCCGACGCGGCCACGGCCGAGGGCGCGCGGAAGTGGAACGACGCGAACGTGCTCGCGATCAGCCTCCGGACGACCTCCGAGGCGGAGCTGACCGAGATCCTCGACGGCTGGTTCGGCGGCGAGGCGAGCGCCGAGGACGACGACCGCGCCAACGTCGAGCACCTGTCGGAGATCGAGCGTGGTTGACATGCAAGCGCCGCTTCGGCGCCTGGTGCCCGAGCCGAGCGAGACCACCGTCGCCGACGAGATCGCGGCGCTCGACTTCATCTCCGGCGCGCACGATGATCGGCCGTTCACGGTCACGAACTTCGCGCTCACGGTCGACGGGCGCGCGACGATCTCCGGGCGTTCCGGCCCGATCGGCACGGACACCGATACGGCGATGCTCGTCGGGTTGCGGACGAAGGTCGATGCCGTGATGATCGGCGCCGGGACGATGCGCGCCGAGCGCTACGGCCCGATCCCAGGCGAGCGGCTGATGGTCCTGATCTCGAAGCGCCTCGATCTGCCGTGGGACGCCGAGCTATTCACATCCGGCAGGGGGAGCGTTCTCGTCTTCACCTGCGCCGAGGAGGACCCGCCCGAGACGGCGACGCCAGTTGACGTGATCCGACATGAAGGGCACCGTCGACCTCGTCGAAGCGATGCGCCACCTACGCGCCGAGCGCGGCGTTCGCGGCCTGCTCAGCGAGGGTGGTCCCCACCTGCACGCCCAGCTGATCGAGGCGGACCTGGTCGACGAGCTGTTCATCACGGTCGCGGCGAAGCTCGCGGGTGGAGCGGGGCCCGGGCTCGAGGAGGGGCTGCCCGGAATCCGTCCGCGAGCTCGAGCTCGCCTGGCTGGCCGCGGACGACGCGGGCGCAGAGCTTTTCCACCGCTACCGCGTCCGCTAGCCCTCTACTCGATCATCTCGGGCGGGACCTGCCAGCGGCCGGTCTCGCCGGCGAGCGGGCTGCGGCACCGAGCCCCAGGGTCGCCGCCCCAGCTGGCCGAGGGCGGGATCGCGCCCTCCTCCACGGCCCGCTTTTCACCGCGGCGAAGCATCCGCAGGCCGAGGATCGTGGTGCTGAGGAGCGCCGTCGACGCCGAGGCTGACCTGGACGCTCAGGATCCCCTCGCGGGTCCAGTAGACGTCGCGCAGGTCGAGCAGCAGCGCCGCCTCGTCGAAGGTCATCCCGACGCCGATCCCGAACGGGAATCGCGAGCGTCTCCTCGATCTTCTCGTTCTGTGTCGCGATCGCCGTGCCGCCGGTCGCGAACGCGATCAGGATCCCGGGCACGAAATGGTGGATGTGGCGGTCTCCGACGCTGACGTTCCCGAGCGGCCACCAGCCGCGCGCGGATTCCGGCGGTCGAGAGTCGCATCATCGTGAAGCCCCCGAGGAAGCCGATCAGCATGTTGAAGAGGACGGTCTCCCCTCGCGGAGTCGCGTCGTAGCCCTCCGCCGCGATCGTCACCGTGTCCTGGGTGCCGATGCCGGCGGCTCCGAGCGCCTGCTCGGCCGTCTCGACCACGCCGTCGGGCGAGGGCTCGGCCTTCACCCGCCTTCGCGTCATCCGCAGGAACTCGGTGCCGAGCACCGTCCCGGCGGTTCCGACAGCCAGCGCCGCGAGGCCGAGCGTCAATCGATCGGCGCGGCGGGCGATGTTTCGTCGTGGCAGCCTCAGAGCTGAACGAGGTTCGCAGCTTCGATGCCGCGGGTGACTCCCCGCAGATCGAGGACGAGGTCCGAGTCGCGGACGACCTGCTCGTAGTCCACCTCTTTGTGGGCGGTGACGATCAGGACCAGGTCGGCGGCGGAGAGCTCCGGTTCGAGGTCCGCGCTACTCAGGCCGAGCTCGGGGAGCTCGGGGACGTGGGGGTCGTGGTAGCTGACCTCTCCCCCGAGCCGGCGCAGCTCCCGCATGATCTTCAGCGAGGGCGACTCGCGCATGTCCGAGACGCCAGCCTTGTAGGCAACGCCCAGGACGAGGATGCGCGAGCCCTTGACGGGCTTGCGGGCGTCGTTCAGCACGCGCTCTGCCCGCTCGACACAGAACTTCGGCTGTGACTGGTTGAGCTTTCCGGCGAGCTCGATGAACTCGGGGTAGAAGTCGTATTCGCGGGCCTTGAATGCGAGGTAGAACGGGTCGACCGGTAGGCAGTGGCCACCCATGCCGGGGCCGGGCTCGAAGCGCATAAAGCCGAATGGCTTCGTCGAGGCCGCGTCGATCACCTCCCAGACGTCGATGCCCATCCGGTCGCAGAGCTGGGCGAGCTCGTTGACGAGCGCGATGTTGACCGAGCGGAAGATGTTCTCGAGGAGCTTCGAGAGCTCGGCGGCCTCGGGTGTGGAAACTTCTACAACCTCGTCGCAGATCAGCGTGTAGAGCTCGCGAGCGCGCTCTTGGCAGGCCGGCGTCAGGCCGCCGACGACCTTGGGCGTCGTTCGCAGCTGGTCGGTCGCGCGACCGGGATCGATCCGCTCCGGCGAGAACGCGAGGTTGAAATCGGTGCCGGCGGAGAGGCCCGACTCCTCGAGGATCGGCAGCACCCGCTCCCGCGTCGTGCCCGGGTAGGTCGTCGACTCGAGCACGATCAGCTGGCCGCGCTCGAGGTGCCTCGCGAGCTGGCCGGCCGCGTCCATGATGTATGAGAGGTCGGGCTCGCGCTGGTTCGCGAGCGGCGTGGGAACGCAGATCAGCACCGCGTCACAGCTCCGAAGCTTCGGGTGCTCGCCGGTGGCGGCGAACCGCTCGGCGACCGCCGCAAGCCGCGCTGAGCTGACGTCCTCGATATCCGACTCGGAACGCTGCAGGCGCTCGACCCGCCGCGGGTCCGCGTCGAAGCCGACGACGTCGCAACCCGCCTCGGCGAAGGCGACGGCGAGGGGCAGCCCGACGTAGCCGAGCCCGATGACTCCTACCTTCATCGGCGACAGGATAGGAAGCTAGGCAGGCGCGGTGAGCAAGGCCGGTGTCTCCTTGGCGGCACCCACCTTGTTCAGCTCCGGGTTGGCGAGCGCGCTGTCCATGCGCTCAGCCGGGAACGGGACGCACAGCTCGAGCACATCATCGGTCTCCAGGCCCGGGTCAAGCCAGGCTGCCTCGGCATCCGGCGAAGGAAAGATCACCGGCATTCGATCGTGGACGCGCTTCACCACCTCGTTCGGCTGCGTCGTGAGGAGCGTGCAGCTCTCGATCCACTCGTCCTCGATCTTCGATCCCGTCCACAACCCCGCGAAGGCGAACGGCTCGCCGCCGTCGACCGTGAACCGAACCGGCTGGCGCGGCTGCTTCGGGTCCTCGGCCTTCATCCACTCGTAGAAGCCGTCGGCCACGATCAGGCACCGGTGGTGGCCCTTCCCGACCAGCGGCTTATAGGTCCGCTTCTCGAGGACCGTCTCGGCCTTCGCGTTGATCATCTTGTACCCGGCCTTCAGGTCCTTCGCCCAGACCGGCAGCAGCCCCCAGCGCAGGAGCTTCATCTCTCGTTCGGCCTCGTCCTTGTCGCGGACGACCGCCAGGACCTCCTGGGTTGGAGCGACGTTGAAGCGTGAGGTACCGCTGTCCTTCGCCTGCTCGTTCAGCTTCGCCTCGAAGCGGTCGGCGAGCGTGTCGTGTTCCTTCTTGGTCAGCGTGTAGCGGCCGCACATGGACCCCAGACTAGAAAACGGCTCAGCGCTACGGTTCCGCGGTGGCCGAAGACGAGACAGTCGAGGAAGCGGGCCCCACCGGCGAGCGGACCAGGCTCTACGTGCTTGCCGTTCTCGCGGTCGGCCTGCTCGTCGGGGTCCTGGTCGTCGTCCTGGCCGGCTCGGGAGGCGGTGACGACGCGGATACCGCCGATGCCGCATGCGTCGAGGAATGGAACAACGACCAGACCATGGTCGCATTCGGCCAGCACCAGTTCGGCGGCCACGGCTACGAGCGGGTCGAGGTCCTGCGCGTATCCGAGGAGGGTGTTCCGACTGATTCCGATTCGGGGCTATGCGCGGTCGTCTTCGCCGCGACGGCGCTCGATCCGGAGCCCGGTGCGCGCGCTCAGGTCCAGCTCGATGGAACGTGGACCGGATTCGAGTCGCTCGGCAAGGTGACCGAGTCACAGATCGGAAAGCTTCAGTCCGACGCGACGGCGGCGGTCAACGCCAGCCTTACCGCTGACGGCCGGATCGTCAGCGTCTCTTCGAGCTGACTCCTGCGCAGCGGCTCAGCCGTGGCGCATCATCCGGCGGACCGCGTCCATCAGTTCCGCCGTGCGCTCTTCCCTGCGCGCCGGCTCGGCGCCGACGACGCAGTGCTCGGCGTGGTCCGTGAGCAGGCCGAGCCCGACCTTGTCCAGCGCGGCCTGGATCGCGGTGATCTGGGTCACCACGTCGATGCAGTACCGGTCCTCCTCGACCATCTTCTCGACCCCGCGCACCTGACCCTCGATCCGCCGCAGGCGCTTCAGCAGCGCCTCCTTGCTCTCGGTGTATCCGCGGTCTGCAGCTGTGGTGGCCATGCTTGGAGTTTAGGGTACCCCCCGGGGGTTCCGCCAATGACTCAGGGCAGGTTCTCCTCGCAGCCCTTGACCGCTTCGCTGGAGCCGGCCGCCGCGACGCAGTCGAAGTAGGCCTCCTGCGAATCGCCGCCCGCGGGCGGCGATGGGCTCCCGCTCCCACCTCCGCTCCCCGCCCCCAGCAGCGCTGCCGGCCCGCCGCAGGACTCCGAGATGCGGAGCACGGCCTCCTGCTCGTCGGGCCCGAAGGCCTCGAACGGGTTCTCCTGCGCCTCGGAGATCAGCTCCTCGAGCTTGTCGACCGGAAACTCCTGCTCGAGCGCCTCGGTGAGGCAGGCGGCGAGATCAGGGGGTATCCCCTGCGCCTGGAGGCTTGCCTGGACTCCCGAGTTGACCTCGTCCTGAAGCGGATCCGGCTCCTCCTCCCCGCAGCCAGCGGCGAGGGCGGCAAGCGCGCAGGCGACCGCGACGATCCAGCGTCCTCGCTGAGCGCCGCCAACCACACCCGCAGGATCGCACTACCGTCGGCGTCCGTGAAGGCCCCCAGCCCGATCGACGTGATCAGGGCGATCACGCGCCTAGGCGGCGACGGATACGTCCCGCTGAACGATCTGCTGCTCGATCTGCGGATGGAACGCCGCGTCGCTCAGCGCGGCGTCAGGCGGGCGATCAACGGCGGTTTCGTACTCGAGCGGCGCGGCCCCGACGGCCGCCTCAACGTCGCGGTCGCCAGCGATGGCTGGAGACTGCTGGAGGAACCTGACGCGCACGCGGGCGGAACTTCCGCCCGGCAGGTGAATTGATAGGTACAGGTTTGAAGGTGCGAAGCGCGATCGGGGTTCTCGTGGGGTTTCTGCTCCTCGCTTCGCCTGCGCTGGGACGCGGGATCGAGGCGGGCGAATGGGCTCTCTCCGACGGCCTGCCACAGGTTCGCGACGGCCGCCTGTCGCTGCCCGTGCCGAACGCGATCTCCGCCACCCTGACCACGCGAGAGCTGCGCGAGCTGAGCTTCGGCTTCGGCGGCGGCTGCGAGCTGAGCGCCGAGGTCTCGATCGACGGCAGAGCCGTGAAGAGCTTTGCGGTACCGAATGACGAGAGCCGCAGGGAGGTCGCGGTAAGGGCGAACCCAGGTGACCACCTAGTTCGCATCGAGTTGACGCCTGGCGGCCGGTGCGAGCGCGGGCGGGCCGTGCTCGAGTCGAGCTCGATGCGCGAGTGGGTGCCGATCGGAACCGAGATCGGCTGGACCTACCTCAGCGGCGACCGGCCATACCAGGAGCTTGTGGCCGACCACGTCGACTCGGTCACCGACGGCAACGACATGATGTGGAACGAGGTCGAGCCGCAGCAGGGCGTCTTCGACTTCACCGCGGCCGATCGGGCGATCGGCTTTGCCGAGGAGAACGGGTTGGAGGCACGCGGCCACCCCCTCGTCTGGCGCCACTTCCTGCCGGCGTGGCTGCGCAACCACAACTGGACCCGCGACGAGGCGATCGAGATCCTCCGCAACCACGTCCAGACCGTGGTCGGCCACTTCCGCGGGCGCGTCACCGAATGGGATGTGGTTAACGAGCCGATCGGGACGAACGGTGGCCTGCGCCAGAACTTCTTCATGGAGGAGATCGGGCGGGACTACATCGGCCTCGCCTTCCTCTTCGCCCACGAGGCCGACCCGGCCGCGAAGCTCTACATGAACGACTACCTGGTCGAGGAGGAGAACCGCAAGTCGGATTCTTTCCTCGCGGTCGCCCGGGAGCTGGTGCGACTGGAGATCCCCTTCGACGGGGTCGGCTTCCAGTTCCACGTGGGCACCGACGGCTGGGTCGACACTCCCGATGCGGCGGCCAACTTCGAGCGCTTCAGCGAGCTCGGGCTCGAGATCCAGATCAGCGAGATGGACGTGCCGGACCGCACCGCCAACCCCGGGACGCCGACGACCGCCGCGAGCGCCAGGCGAACGCGTTCAAGGCGGCGGCCCGGGCCTGCCGCGGCGAGCCGGCCTGCACCCGGTTCACGACCTGGGGGCTGACCGACCGATACTCATGGCTCGGCGAGAACAAGCAGCCGCTTCCGTTCGATCGCAAGCTGCGCCCGAAGCCCTCCTGGGATGCGATCACCAACGCACTGCGGCCAGTGGACTAGACGGGCGTTCGGTTCTTAGCGGCGGCTTTAGCCGAGCTGCCGATGATGCGGGTGTGGGACGCGGGAATGGCGTAGGGAGACGCCGGCGGACGGCTGTGGTCGGGCTCTATGCCCGTCGTGATCGCGCTTGCGTTCGCGGCGCCGGCGAGCGCAGGCACCGTGGACCGGGCGCCACTCTCAACCGACGGCGCGGCGATCGTCGACCGCAACGGCGAGCGGCTGGTGATCCAGGGCGTGAACTGGTTCGGCTTCGAGACCGGCGTCCACGTTCCGCACGGGCTGTGGAGCCGGGATTACTCGGAGATGCTCGCGCAGATCCACGACCTCGGCTTCAACGCGATCCGTCTTCCGTTCTCGGTCGAGGCCATCCAGTCGTCGACGACATCGAGCGTCAACACCTCGCTGGGCCGCAACTCCGAGCTGGCCGGGAAGACACCGCTGGAGGCGATGGACCTGATCGTCGCCGAGGCGCGCCGGCAGGACCTGCTCGTGATCCTCGACCTCCACTCGCTCGAGGACGACTCCTTCTCACATCCGCTCTGGTACGGGATCGGCGGCTACACCGAGGACGACTGGGTCAACGCCTGGCAGACGATGGCGACCCGCTTCGGCGATGACCCGAACGTCGTCGCCGCCGACCTGAAGAACGAACCGCACGGCGAGGCGCAATGGGGCACCGGCGCAGCGCAGGACTGGCGGCGGGCGGCGGAGCGTGCCGGTGACGCGGTGCACGCGATCGCGCCCCATTGGCTGGCCGATCGTCGAGGGGGTCGAGGGGCCCGTTCCTGGGCAGCAGCTCGACCGCCACTGGTGGGGCGGCAACCTGGAGGGAGTCCGGTCGGCGCCCGTGCGGCTTGCACGCGACCACAAGCTCGTCTACTCGCCTCACGAGTACGGGCCGGGCGTGCATGCGCAGCCGTGGTTCTCGCAGCCGAACTTCCAGGAGATCCTCTACGACCGCTGGCAGAAGGGCTTCGACTACATCGCGGACGACGACACCGCGCCGATCCTCGTCGGCGAGTTCGGCGGCAAGCAGACGGGGACGGACACGGTGGAGGGGATCTGGCAGCGCCAGCTGATCGACTTCATCGGCCGTCGCGGGCACTCCTGGACCTACTGGTCGTGGAATCCGAACTCGGGCGACACCGGCGGCGTCCTCGGCGACGACTGGCGGACACCGGTGGCGGGAAAGCTCGCGCTGCTCCAACAGCTTCAGCGCCGCGAGCCGATCGACTTCCCCGGAGCGACGCCGTGGGGGCCCGGCGACGATGTCGGCGGTGGGACAGGCGGCGGTGGCGGATCCGGTTCGGGTTCGGGCGGTTCCGGCACCGGATCTGGAGGAGCCGGTGGACCGAGCGGGGCCGGTGGCCAGGGTGACGGGGATGCGCCCGATACGAGGATCACCTCCGAGCCGGATGAGCGCGGACCGAAACGCCGGGTCCGTTTCCGCTTCGAGTCGGATTCCGGCGATCGCTTCGAATGCCGGATCGACGAGCGCGACTGGCAGGATTGCGAGTCGCCGGCGCGCTACCGGCTCAGCCGCGGCCGGCACGTCTTCCGCGTTCGCGCCTGGGCGGATGACGTGGCCGATCCCAGCCCGGCGAGAAGCAGCTTCCGTATAGCCTCGCGCTAGTGGCCAAGATCGAAGAGGGCGACAAGGCTCCTGATTTCGAGCTGCCCGGTACCGAGGGCAAGACCTACCGGCTCGCCGACTTCATCGGCGAAGGCAAGCCGGGCGTGGTCCTCGCGTTCTACCCCGGCGACTTCACCGCCGGCTGCACGGCGCAGTTCTGCTCGTACCGCGACAACAGCGAGCAGCTCGACCGGCTGGGCGTCCCGGTGCTCGGGATCTCGCCGCAGTCGGTCGAGTCCCACGAGCGCTGGGTCAAGGAGAAGGAGCTCAACGTCCCGCTCCTCGCGGATGAAGGGATGAAGGTCGCGGATGCCTACGGCGTCAAGGCCTGGGGCTCCCCGCTCGCCTGGCTGACCGAGCGACGCGCCGTCACCCCGGCCGGCTTCTTCACCAAGCGCGCCATCGTCGTCGTCGACAGCGAGGGGATCGTGCGGCATCTGACCACGAGCTTCACCGGCCAGACGGACCACACCACGGTCGAGGAGCTCGAGAAGGCCGTCGCGCCGATCGTCTGAGTCAGTTCCTAGGGCTTTTCAAGCAGCTTCGCAACGCGAGTCGACGTTGTCCTTCGGGTCGGCCTTGACTTCGTCGCGACCTGAGCCGCATTCGACCACGTCATCGCCGTCGTCGTCCTCGACGTTGATCTTGTCTGCGCCCGGGCCGCCCTTCGCCACGTCCTTGTCGTCGGACTTGGGGTCGCGGAGAACGTCGTCCCCCTGGTTGCCTTCGATGCGGTCGTTGCCCTCATCGCCGTCTGCGACGTCGTTGTCAACCCCGCCCAGGAACTGGTCGTTGCCGGGCCCTCCGGAGAGCTCGTCGTTGCCGTTGTTTCCGGAGACGGCGTCATTTCCCGCGAGGCCACTGATCGTGTCATCGCCGCTACGGCCGTCGATCGTTTCGCTCCGCTTGGAACCGACCATCTCGTCGTCGCCGGCCGTCCCCAAACACACTCCTGACGTGGCGCATTCGATGGTGGCTGCGCCCGCGATTGCGGCCACAGCAAGCGCGACGCCGAACACCCCTGCGATCACCACGAACCTAAGCCGAGACATATCCCCTCCAGGACTAGTTGGGCCGAATGCGACTAAAAGGTAATCGAAGTGCGAATGAGTGAGTGGGCCGTACAGGGATCGAACCTGTGACCTTGAGATTAAGAGTCTCCTGCTCTACCAGCTGAGCTAACGGCCCCGGTTTGGGGTGATGGTAGCCGCCGGAATCAGGTCTCGCCGGCGGCGTGAAGCGGCTAGGGAGTGGGCGTCACGGGCGCGCCGGGGACCGGCGTTCCGCCGAGCCCGCCGGCGGCGCCGCCCTGCTCGAGCGGGTTCGTGAAGGCCTCGTCGCCGGTGCCCTTCTCGGCCTGCTTCTCGATCTGCTTCTTGAGCTCGGCGGCGGCCTTCGCGGTTGCCTCCAGGTCCTTCTGGATCTGCTTCTTCTGCGACGGGTCGACCTCCTTGATCGCCTGCGCCGCAGCCTCGTCGCCGAGCTCGGCGTCACCGCCGAAGTAGGCGTACTGGGCGAGCGTGAACCAGGGACCGACCCCGCCGACGTCCTCGGCGGTGATCTGGGCGGAGGGAATCGCGTCCTCGGCGAGCCCGGGAACGTCCTGGGGATCCGAGAACTGGAGGAGCGTGCCGTAGGCGTTGTTGGCGATCGCCGCGGAGCCCGAATTCGGCTTGTCGGCGACCTTCAGATACGTCTTCCACGCGGCGATCGACTCGCGGTACTGGGTCTCCGCCTCGGTGGTGAGGTTGACCTGACCGGTCGTCTCGTCGGAGTCGAGGGCGGCGTTGCCGGCCTGGAAGCGGACGCTGATCAGGTCCTGGAGCGCCTGCTCGTCCTTGGGGTCGGTGGCGAGCCTTGCCTCGGCGTCGTCGATATCGGCCTCGAAAGCAGGATCGTCGGAGGTCGAGTCGTCGCCGCCGACGCCGATCGCGTCGAAGAGCCCGCCGGCGGCATCGCTGCCGATGCCGAAGCCGACGAAGCTGACTGCGAAGAGGATCGCGAGCGCCGCGTAGACCACCTGGACTACGCGCTTTCGCTTCCCGCTCAGGTCGAAGAGCATCGGCGGAAGGCTAGTGGTCGACCTGCGGCGTGAGGTCGGCCTCGGCGGGGTCCCCGAATCTTCGCGCCAGCAGGATGCTCGCCTCGTAAAGGATGAGCAGCGGGAACATGATCAGGAGCATCGAGATCGGGTCCCCGCCCGGAAGGGCCGCGGCGACGACCGCGATGCCGAGGATCACGTAGCGGCGGTTGTGGGAGAGCTGCTCGGGGGTGACGATGCCGAGCCTCGTCACCGAGAGCACGCCGATCGGGATCTGGAAGAGGACGCCGAGGGAGAGGCAGAGGACTCCGATGAAGCGGTAGTAGTCCTTCGCGCGAACCTCGATGTTGAACTCGGCGGCGTTGAAATTGAGCAGGAACTTGATCGCAGCCGGCAGGACGATGAAGTAGGAGAAGGCGACGCCGGCGATGAAGAGGATCGGCGCTGCGATCAGGAAGGGCAGGACGACCTTCTTCTCGGAGTCCGAGAAGGCGGGCAGGACGAACGCGTACCCCTGGTAGAGGATCACGGGAAGCGACAGGACGAAGGCCCCATAGGCGGAGACCTCGACGGTCGTGAAGAAGGGCTCTGTCACCCCCAGCGTGATCGGCTCCGGTGTGTTGCTGGGCAGTGCCGCGTTGAAGATCTCCAGCATCAACGCGTCCTGCCAGAAGCAGAGCGCGAACGCGACGAAGAAGGCCGCGAGCGAGATGATGATGCGCGTCCTCAGCTCGTCGAGGTGCTCGACGAGCGTCAGACGGTCATCGAAATTGACCGCCTTGGATCTGGCCAAGGCTTACGCCTTGTTCTCGGTTGCGACCTCGCCGTCGACCGTCTCGACCTTTTCGCCCTTTGCGGCGGTGGTCGCGATCGCCGGCTTATCGTCCTCGTCGTCGTCCTTGTGCGATCCGGTGATCGAGTCCTTGAACTCGCGCATCCCGGAACCGAGCGACTTACCGAGCTCGGGCAGACGCTTCGGCCCGAAGACGATCAATGCGATGACCAGAACTATCGCTATCTGCCAGAGGCTGAAATCCATCGTGATGGATGGTAACGGCGTTGGGCCGCGATTGGATCAGCCTGGGATTCGGTGACGCTCGAAGTTCTTGTAGTAGAGCGAGGCCGTGGGCTCCGCCTGGCCCTGGTACTTGGAGCCGGCTTCGGCGTCCCCGTAGGGACGCTCGACCGGCTCGTCCATACGCATGAAGGACATCTGGCCGATCGGCATCCCGTGGTAGATCGTGATCGGCAGATTGGCGACGTTCGAGAGCTCGAGCGTCAGGTTGCCCTCGAAACCGGCGTCGACGAAGCCCGCCGTGGAGTGGATCAGGAGGCCCAGGCGGCCGAGCGAGCTCTTGCCCTCCAGCCGCGCGACGAGGTCCGACGGCAGGCTGACCCGCTCGAGGGTCTGGCCGAGGACGAATTCGCCCGGGTGGAGGATGAACGGCCGGTCATCCTCAACCGTGACCAGTTCGGTGAGGTCCTCCATCGGCTCCCGCACGTCGATGTATGGGTAGCGCGCGTTGTGGAAGACCCGGAACTTGTTGTCGACGCGGACATCGACGCTCGAGGGCTGGATCATCGCCGCGTCGAAGGGATCGAAGACCAGGCGTCCGGCTTCGATCTCGGCCTTGATCGTGCGGTCTGAGAGGACCATCGCGCAAGTCTAAGCAGCCAGGCAGCGGCTGCGCGCACAACTATGCGGGAGTTCCACGCAAAGTCTGCGGGAAAACCCCGATTAAACGCGCGCCTGAGGTGCCGATACTTGGGACCAGATGGAGGGCAAGGGCGAAAAGGCACAGATCAAGCAGAGCGTCGTGCTCCCCGGTGGGCACGTGATCGAGATGGCGCCGCGCGGAAGCGCGACACGGGAGAGCGGCGGCTCCTCGACCAAGAAGTCAGAGCAGCGCAAGCTTCATGTCTGTCCCGAGTGCTCCTCCGGCCTGGTTCACCCGACCGACTGGGAGCCCGTCGGCCGCGCCCGTTGGCGCGTCGACCTGCGCTGCCCAGATTGCGAGTGGTACGGCTCCGAAGTCCACGATCAGAAGGTGATGGACGCCTTCGACGAGATCCTGGACGACGGCACGGAGGGCCTGCTCGAGGACCTCTCCGAGCTCTCCCGGGCGATCATGGAAGAGGAGGTCGAGCGGTTCATCGACGCGCTCGACCGCGACCTCATCCTCGCCGAAGACTTCTAGGCCTGAGCCTCTTCCTCCGCGGTCCGCTGGGCGTCGCAGCTCTCGCCGATCGACTCCATCGCCGCGGCGATCTCGCCCGGATTGCTGCCGAATGCCGGTAGGAAGTCCTCTGCCACGCCCCGCGCGTAGACGGGCCACATCCGCTCCAGCATCTCGGCGCCGTCGGTCGTGAGCTGCACGTGCAGGCTGCGTCGGTCGCCCGGGCACTGAACCCGCTGCGCCAAGCCCGCGGCCTCGATCCGGTCGAGAAGCCGGCTCAGCCCGCTGGTCGAGAGCAGGACGCGCTCGGCCACATCCACCTGGCGGAGGCGCGCGTCGGGCGCGTCGCGCAGCGCCGCGAGTACGTCGTACCAGGCGAGCGGTGGCAGGCCGGCCTCGTCGAGGTCGCGGCTGATCCGCCGAAGCATGTTCGAGTGGGCGCGCAGGAAGGCACGCCAGGCGCGCAGCTGCTCCTCGCCGATCGCGGGTTTCGTGGCTGTGTTCATGCCCACATCTTAGCTGAATGTTGCGGACGCAACCGTTGCTGCTACACTGATGCACAGTCAACCGTTGCAGTCTCAATGATTGGAGTAGCAATGACCACCTCAGCCCCCACCACCACACGAATCCCGGCCGGCACGTGGGCCCTCGACCGGGCGCACTCGAACGCGACGTTCGCGGTCCAGCACGCCGGGCTCGCAATATTCCGCGGCGGGTTCAAGGACCTCGACGCGAAACTCGAGGTCGGCGACGAGGCCGTCCTGACCGGCGCCGTCCGCGTGGACAGCATCGACGTCGACGACGAGAACATCCGGCCGCACCTGCTCTCACCGGAGTTCTTCGACGCCGAGCGGAACGCCGAGGTTCGCTTCCGCTCAACCGAGCTCTCGATCGAGGGTGACCGCGTCGAGCTGGCGGGCGACCTCGAGCTGGCCGGCGCCACCCAGGCGGTCCGGGCGACGGGCGAGATCCGCGGCCCGATCGAGTTCCCGGGCACCGAGGGCAAGCTCGCCCTCACGCTCGAGGCGAAGATCGACCGCACCGAGTTCGGCATGGACTGGCAGATGGAGCTGCCAGGCGGCGGCGAGGCGCTCGCCAACGACGTGTCCCTGGCCGTCGAGCTCGAGCTGGTGAAGGCGTAGCCCCGATGCGAGTGCTCGCCATTCCCGGCAGCCTCCGCTCCGAGTCGCTGAACGCGCGCCTGCTCCGCCATGTCGCGGAGCAGGCGCCGCGTGACATCGAGATCGAGCTCTGGGAGGACCTGCGTTCCCTCCTCACTACGACCAGGACCTCGACGTCGAGCCCGCGCCCGAGGCGGTCGCCGATCTCCGCGATGCGATCGACCGCGCGGACGCGATCCTGATCGCCACGCCTGAGTACAACCACTCGATTCCGGGCGTCCTCAAGAACGCGATCGACTGGGCCTCGCGCCCTCGCGCGACGACCACGCTTCGCAACAAGCCCGCGGCGGTGATCGGCGCCAGCACGGGCCGCTTCGGTGCCGTCTGGGCCCAGGCCGATCTACGCAAGGTCCTCGCGGCCGCCGGCGCGCGGGTGATCGAGAGCGATCTCGCGGTGCCGATGGCCGACGAGGCCTTCGATGAGAAGGGCCGCCTGACCACGACCGACCACGCGATCGCCCTTATCCACATCCTCGAGGCGCTCGAGGCCGAGGTACGGACCGACGCGGAGCTGGTCGCAGCCTGAACCGCTACGCGTAGCGCTCGACGACGCCGTCGGCGACGAGGTCGAGGAGGTTGCGGCGCTCGGCGTCGAGGGGTGAGTCCTCGAGTTCCGACTTCGCGGCGGCGACGTGGGCGCGGGCGGTCTCGCGGACCTCGTCGGTGGCGCCGGTCGCGACGATCCGCTCGCAGAGCTCCTCGGCGCCGGCGGCGTCGAGGGCGCGCAGGTCGGCAGCTGCTACCTCGGGGTCCCGCTCGCGGGCGAGGATCAGGGGCATGGTCACGGTTCCGTCGAGCAGGTCCGTGCCGCGGGCCTTGCCGGTGCGCTCCGGCGGCCCGGCGACGTCGAGCACGTCGTCGAGGAGCTGGAAGGCGAGGCCGACGCGACGGCCGGAGCCGGCGAGATCGGCGCCCTCGTCGCCGATTGCGCAGGCGCACTCGAAGAGGGCGGCGGTCTTCAGCGGCAGCGGTCGAGGTAGCGCTCCGCGTCCACACCGACATCGAAGGCGTCGTGGCGCTGAGCGAGCTCGCCGCGCGCGAGCGCGACCGACGCGGTGGTGAGCAGCGCCACCTGTCGGCGCTCGCCCTCGGTCGCGAGCTCCGCGAACGCGCGGGCGAAGAGCAGGTCGCCGGTGGCCGTCGCTCGCGGGCGGCCGGAGGTCGCGAGCACGGTCGGGCGGCCGCGGCGGAGTGGGGCCGCGTCGAGGACGTCATCGTGGACCAGCGTCGCCATGTGGATCAGCTCGACCGCGACCGCGGCGCTCAGGGCGGGCTTGCCCGCCTCGGGGCCTGCGCAGAGAAGCACCAGGAGCGGGCGCAACCGCTTGCCGCCCGCGGCGAGCGTGGCCGTCGCGTCCTCCGCGAGCGGTCCGCCGGGTGCTGCTGCGATCCGCTCGAGCGCGGACTCGACCTCGGCCATCGACGCCGGGAGCCACGTCGAAGCCGCGTCGAGAACCGCCGGGTCGACCGGTGCTCGCGGACACCGACGGATGCCGTTCATCTCCTTGAGCGCCGCTGTGGATCGCGATGATCCCGCCCGCGAGGATCGTCCAGCGGATCCGCTCGAAGCCGGCCTCGGCGATCAGCGCCGCGAGCCGGTCGGGCGCGGGGAAGCGCTTGACCGATTCGGGGAGGTAGGTGTACGCGTCACGGTCGCCGGCCACGGAGCCGAGGCGCGGCACGAGCCGGTCGAACCAGAGCGAGAAGAACGTCGAGAGCGGCGGCCGGGTCGGCTGGGTGATCTCGAGGATCGCGAGCCTGCCCCCGGGCCGCAGCACTCGCGCCATCTCGGCGAGCCCGCGATCGAGCTCGGCGAGGTTGCGGACGCCGAAGCCGACCGTGACCGCGTCGAAGCTCCCGTCCTCGTAGGGAAGCTCGAGCGCGTCGGCCCACTCGAACCGGACGGTCGCCACGCTGCGATCGGCGGCCTTCGCGCGGGCCAGGTCCAGCATCTGCTCGGAGAAGTCACAGCCGACGACGCTGCCCTCAGGGCCGACCCGGCCCGCCAGCT
>CAWAUB010000017.1:0-26136 GCA_963785155.1 uncultured Thermoleophilia bacterium | reverse complement strand
TAGTTGCGCCGCGCCGCCTCGACCGCGAACCACGCGGAGAGGCCGCCGGCGACGCCGCGCAGGGTTCGGGCGAGGTTCGGGTCGATCCTGTCGGAGCCCGAGGCCTTGATCGCGGCGATCCAGGTCAGGCCCGCGCCGAGACCGAGCCCGACCATGCGGCTCGCCTTGACGATCCTTCCCTCGAGCTGCTTCGAGGTGAAGCGGACCTCGAGCTTCTCGCCGGGCCGGCTGCCGACGAGGGTCGCGATGCCCTCGCCGACCTGGCCGAGCCGGTAGCGCATCCGCTCGAACTCGAAGAAGAACTGCTGCGGGTCGATCCTGTCGACGACCCGGCGCCGGATGGAGGAGATGAAGAACTTCCGCGCCTCCTCGAACGGGTCGATCTCCGGCGCCAGCTCGGTCACGGTCTGCTCGATCTGGGAGAGCGCCTTGCCGACCATGACGAAGCTCGTCGGCAGCGGGACCCCGTGGCGGACCGAGATCGCGGTCAGCTGGTTGAGCAGCTCGACCAGCTGGATCTCCTCGAGCGAACGGCCGCGGATGGTCGCGAGGACCGAGTCGAGGTCGTCGCGGTACCCGGACCGGTCGAGGTTGCTGGAGTCCTTGATCCCGCTCATGTCGAGCGCGACGTCCACGAGCAGCTCGGTGTCGCCCTCGACGAAGGCGAGCATCACCAACAGCAGCTGGCGCCGCGTCGACGCGTCGAGCCGGCCGACCATCCCGAAGTCGATCAGCCAGATCGTCCCGTCGGCCCAGAGCAGGTTGCCGGGGTGCGGGTCCGCGTGGAAGAAGCCCTCCTCGAGGATCTGCCGGTAGAAGGCCTGCATCAGCTCGCGCGTCGCCTCGGTGCGCTCCTCCCCCGCCGGCGCCTCGTTCAGCGGGACGCCGCCGACGACCTCGTCCATGACGAGGAGCCGCGGGGTCGAGAGGTCGTTGTGGCAGCTGGGGACGTCCACGTGCGGGTAGGAGGCGAGGATCCCGGACATCCGCTCGAGGTTCTGTGCCTCCTCCGTGAAGTCGAGCTCGCGCCGAAGCGAACCGGACAGCTCCTCGACGAGCGCGGGCAGGTCGATCACCCGCTTCACCCGGCCCGAGCGCCCCGCCGGCCGGACCGCGGTCTCGAGCAGCCCCAGGTCCGCGTCCACGAGCGCCTCGGCGTTCGGCCGCTGGACCTTGACCACGACCCGGGTCCCGTCGACGAGCTGGGCGCGATGGACCTGGCCGATCGTCCCGGCGGCGAGCGGCTCGGGCTCGATCGAGGCAAAGACGTCCTCCCACGGAACACCGAGCTCCCTTTGCATCGCCGCGACGACCTCGCCCTCCTCGAGGGGCGGGACGTCGGCCTGTAGCGAGGAGAGCTCCTCGATGTACTCCGGGCCGACGAGATCGGGCCGCGTCGACAGGATCTGGCCGAGCTTCCCGAAGACCGGGCCAAGGCGCTCGAGGCCCTCCCGCAGCTGTCGCGGACCCTCGCTGTCGTCGCCCCTGCTGAGGACCTTCCCGGCCGCGCGCCGCAGCGCCAGCGGCCCGAGCGTTCGCCCGATCTCCTCCGCCCTCTCGCGCGGCTCGACCGTCTCCTCCAGCTCCTCCGGCGGCGGGCGCATCGTCGTGTTGACGACGACCACGGTGCAGCGAGCGAGGTGGGTGACGCGGTTCGCGGTGTTGCCGAGCAGGAACTCTGTGCGCCCCCGCATCCCGGAGCTGCCGATCACGATCATGTCCGCGCCGGCGTTCGCCGCCTCGGCGACGATCGCCTCCGCCGGGTCCTCGCCGATGACGACCCGGGTGCCGCAGATGAAGCCCTTGGTCATCAGGGCCTCGTCGAGGCCCTCCTGCACCGCCTCCGGATCGCTTCCGGGCGGCACGATCTGGACGACCAGGAGGTCGGCGCCCAGCGAGCGGCTGAGGTCGGCGGCCCACTCGATCGCGTTCGAGCCGCCCTCGCTGCCGTCCGTCGCCACGGCCACGAGGCCGATCGAGGTCGGCTGCGGCGGGCGGATTACGACGCTTGAGGCGATCCGGGGCACGGGCGGCGGAGCTTATTGACGCGGGGCGGTGGCTAGAAACCGATCTCGTCGATCGGGTTCGGAACGTGACCGAGGATGACCAGGACGGCGTAGACGATGAGGGCCAGGACCAGCACCGAGAAGAAGATCGTGATCAGCCTGCGCCCGCGGCTCCGGCGCGGCGCCGAGGGGTCACGCCGCGGCGGCCGGGAGCGTCCGGGCGAGCCGCGGGCGCCGCTCGGGAGGGCCGCACCTCCTGCGGCGGCCGGACCGCCTTGGCGGGAGAGCCCCGGCTCACGCTTGATCGCGGATTCCCCCCGCGGCTTGCTCCACGGCGTCTGGTGTTCACCGTCCGCCTGCTCGGGGCCCGTGGCCGCCGGGGCCGGGCTCGGCGCCGGCGCCTGGCGGCGGGATCGTTCCGGCGCGGCCGGCACGGTCACGCCGAGGCTCGAGAGCTGCGCACCGAGGGCTGCAGCGTCCCCGAACTCGGCGATGGCGGGCCCGGTGAGCTCGGCGACGCCGGCGGCGACCAGCGCGTCGCGCTCGGCGACGGAAGCGATGTCTGCGGCGATCACACGCCAGCCGAGCTCACCGACGACGGAGCACGTCTCGCGGATCCGCTCGTTCGCGGCCGGGTCCGCACCGACACCGGCGACGATCCTCGGCGAGAGGGCGAGCGCATCGGCCGGGTAGTCGACGAGGAACTCGACGTCGGGATGTGAGCCGGAGCCGAAGTCGGCGACGATCGCAGCGACACCGGTCCTCTCCCGCACCGCGGCGAGAGCGTCGCGCATCCCGTCGGCGTCGAGCCAGGCCTCGGGAAATGCCAGGGCGAGGCGCTCGCCCGGGACCCCGTGGCCGGCCAGCTCCGCCGCCACCCGCTCCGCATCGGGTGGCCCTCCGATGCCGATCACGACGCGCGGGACCCGCAGTGACTCGCCATCCCAAGCCGAGAGCTGAGCCGCCGCGGACGCGATATCGGCATCCGCTACTTCGACGGCCGCAAGTTCCTGCGCACCTGCCTTTAGGACCGGGCGTACATCCATGCGTGAGACGACCTTACGGGAGGCGCCGGAGCACTCGCAAGCCGGCGACGGGAGTTAATACTGCAATAAGTAAAGTGATGGAGGATCACTGACGTGGAGCACACCCCCCGCCATCCGATTGGCTTCGAGGGCCCGATTCACCCCGAACCCGGCTGGCGCGCGGTGCTGCGCAAGCTCGGCGGCCCGCTGATCGCGCTCGGCCTCCTCCTGCTCAAGTTCGGGGCGAAGCTGAAGGCGCTCCTCCTGCTGCTGCCGAAGCTGAAGCTGTTCACGACCTCGGCCTCGATGCTCGTCTCGATCGCGGCCTACGCGCTGATCTGGGGTTGGAAGTTCGCGGTCGGCTTCGTCCTCCTTCTGCTCGTGCACGAGCTTGGCCACGTGATCCAGCTGCGCCGCGAGGGAGTCGAGGCGTCCGCGCCGATGTTCATCCCCTTCCTCGGCGCGGTGATCGCGGCGAAGTCGATGGGCGACGACGCGGCCGCCGAGGCGCGCGTCGGGCTCGCCGGGCCGATCCTCGGCACGATCGCGACGCTCATCCCGCTCGGGATCTGGCTCGCGACCGGCGAGGAGTTCTGGCAGGCGCTCGCCTACGTCGGCTTCTTCATCAACCTGCTCAACCTGCTCCCGGTCCTACCGCTCGACGGTGGCCGCGCGATGGCGGCGCTCAGCCCGTGGGTCTGGATCGCCGGCTACGTGCTCATGGTCGGCCTCTTCTTCGTCTTCCCGAACCCGATCCTGATCCTCGTCCTGATCTTCGGCGGGATCGAGACCTGGCGCCGCTTCAAGACGCGGAACACGGAGGAGGGCCGCGCCTACCACCGGATCCCCGCGTCGACCCGGGCGCTCGTCGCGGTCACCTACATCGGGCTTGCGGCGCTGCTCGCGGTGGGCGTCTCCGAGACGTTCCTGGAGAAGAGCTTCTCCGACGTATACTGAAGGGGTCTGCCCCGTTAGGTCGTGCCTGATGGCTGAGCGCGAGTTCGACTTCGTCGTAATCGGGGCAGGCTCGACCGGAGAGGTCTGCGCCGGCCGTGCTGCCGACGGCGGCCTCGAGACGGCGATCGTCGAGCATCACCTGGTCGGCGGCGAGTGCTCCTACTACGCCTGCATGCCCTCGAAGGCGCTGCTCCGCCCGGCGGAGGTGCTGGAGGAGGTCCGCCGCGTCCCGGGCGCGGCCGAGGCCGTCACCGGCGAACTGGACGTGGAGGTGGCCCTCGCGCGCCGCGACGAGGTGACGAAGAACTGGGATGACTCCGGGCAGCTCCCCTGGCTCGAGGAGAAGAAGATCGAGCTGTTCCGGGGCGACGCTGAGATCGACGGGGAAAGGCGGGTGCGCGTCGGCGACGACGTGCTCGTTGCCCGCAAGGCGGTCGCGGTCGCGACCGGGAGCGAGGCGCTGATCCCGCCGATCGACGGCCTCGACTCGATCGAGTACTGGACCAACCGCGACGCGACGAAGGCGAGCGAGGCCCCCGAGAAGCTGATCGTCCTCGGCGGCGGCGCGGTCGGGGTCGAGATGGCGCAGGCCTGGCGGACGCTCGGCTCTGAGGTCGCGCTGATCGAGGGTGCCGAGCGGGTCCTTGGGAAGAACGAGCCGTTCGCGAGCGAGCAGGTGGCGGACGGGCTGCGCGAGCGTGGGATCGACCTGCACCTGGATTCGAAGGCGACCTCGGTTCGCGGGGACGGCGGCGGGGTCGTGATCGAGCTCGAGGGCGGCGAGGAGGTCCGCGGAACCCAGCTGCTCGTGGCCGTCGGCCGTCGGCCGCGGCTGGACGGGATCGGGCTGGAGAGCGTCGGCGTCGAGGTCGACGGCTACCTGGACGTCGACGACCAGATGCGGGTAGACGGCTCCGACTGGCTCTACGGAATCGGCGACGTCAACGGGCGCGCCCTCCTCACCCACATGGGGAAATACCAGGGGCGGCTATGCGCCGACCACGTCCTCGGCAAGGACGTCGAGGCGATCGCCGACCGCTACGGGGTCCCCCAGGTCGTCTTCACCGAGCCCCAGGTCGCGGCAGTCGGCAAGACCCTCGACGAGGCCCGCGAGGCCGGCATCGACGCCCGCGCGGTCGACGTGGACACGTCCGGCACGGCGGGCGCGAGCTTCATCGGCAAGGACGTCCCCGGCACGACCCGGATCGTCGTCGACGAGGACCGGCGGGTCATCGTCGGCGCCACCTTCGTCGGCGCCGAGACCGCCGACTTCCTACACGCCGCCACGATCGCGGTCCTCGGCGAGGTCCCGATGGACCGACTCTGGCACGCGATCCCCTCCTACCCGACCCGAAGCGAGGTCTGGCTGAAGCTGATGGAGGAGTACGGGCTGTAGGAGGCGTGGGCGAAAAATCAGGGTGCCGACCCTGACGACAAGGGTGCGCGCAGGCCCGAAAGTGTCTTCCAACGATGGCTACAGGAGTGGGAGGCCGATCAATGGTCAGCAGACACATCAGGAGCAACCTCGTCGGTTACATCTCCTTGTTCTTCGCGCTCGGCCTCGGCAGCGCATGGGCGGCGACCGAGCTGGAAAAGAACGAGGTCAAGTCCAAGCACATCGGCAAGGGCCAGGTAAAGAACGTCGATCTCGCCGCCGATGCGGTTACTTCTTCGAAGGTGGCGAACGGCGCGCTTCTCGGTGACGACTTTGCTGCGGGCGAGCTTCCGCAGGGACCCCAGGGGCCGCAGGGTGAGCGTGGGCTGCAAGGGGAGCAGGGCGTCCAGGGCGTGCCGGGAACTCCGGGTGAGCCGGGCCTCAGCGGCTTGGTGCAAATCTCGAACGCCAGTGCTAATGACTCGGTCTCCTCCAAAAGTGCCGTCGCGACCTGCCCGGCCGGGAAGCTCGCGATCAGCGGCAGTGCAGATATCAACGGCGGCACCACCGGCAGTAGTCCGGACCAGCTGACTGACGTCGTGATAACGAACTCCGGCTCGACCAGCCCGGAAACCACCGTTCCGGGGACAGTCTTCGCGAGGGCTCACGAGGAGGAACCTCACGCGGGGAACTGGAACGTTCAGGTCCGCGGTATCTGCGCGAACGCGTCCCCTTAACGTCGAAACGCTCAGTTCTCGCTGGGGCAGGGCATGCCGCCGAGGGCGCGGCGCTCGCGGTCGAACGTGACGAGGCCCGCGACGTCCGACTGGCTCATGGAGCCGAGCCGGTGCAGGAGCTCGGTGTAGCCGAGCATCTCGTCGCGCATCACCTCGAAGTCGATTCCCTCGAGCCCGAAGATCGGGTTGTACAGCGTCTGCGGGGCCGCGATCGCGGCGACCGTCGGGAGGAGGCGCTGGTTGTAGGGCGTGCCCTCCCCGCCGAAGCTGCAGTGCGAGGGGACGGTCGTACCCGGCGCGTCAGCGCCCTGGAGCATCACCGTTCGGCGCATGTCGTACTTGCGCACGATCTGGTCGACCGTCTCGACCAGCGTCGGGCTCTGCGTGATCGCCACGAACTGGAGCTCGCGCTGACCGGTCTGCCGGAGCACGTTGCCCGGGCGGCCGCTGGGTCGCGGCACCGCCTCGTAGGCCTGCGCGCCGAGGTGCTCGAGCACGACGACCGACGAAACGGTCCCCTCGTCATAGGCGTGGTCGAGGTCCTCCGCCAGCACGCCCGCGCCGCCATGGCGCTTCTCGGGATCGGTCAGCCGCTGGTAGAAGTGGCCTGTCACGAACGAGAACTGGATCGTCCGGGGCCGGCACTCCAGCGGCAGGCCCGCCAGATACCGGGCCATGCCGACCATGGCGACGGGTCCGTTGTCCTCGGCGGCGTTCGTGCCATCGGTGTGGCTGTCGACGACGATCCGCTCGGGAGATACACCCGGAACGGTTGCGATCACGGTGTGCGTGGAGACGCTTTCGAAGCTCGCCCGCAGGGTCAGGCGCGCTTCGGCGCCGGCCTCGCGCGCGATCGCGTCCATCAACCGCGCGCCCTGATCCGCCCCGACGAACGCCGCGGGGACCGGCCAGCGCTCGCCCTCGTAGGGCTCGTAGTGATCGAGGAGCTGGCGATGCGGGAGGTCCTTGACGAAGATGACGCCCTCGGCGCCCGCCTCTCCGGCCGCCCGCAGGTCGGCGACGCGGGCGTTGTAGTTGATGAAGTCGCCGTAGAAGTTCGCGTTCGGGTCGATCGTGCCGTCGGGGTCGTAGGTGCCCCAGCTCACGATCGGCAGCAGGAGCAGCGCCTGCTGGATGGCCCCGGGGGGCGCGTTTCGCAACACGATCTTCCCGCTCGAGTTCTCGGCCGTGATCGGCTCCCCGTCGGGTACGAAGGCGAGCGGTGCCTGCACGCCCCGCCTACCCGTTGGCTTCGAGTACGGGACGGGGCCCGCGACCGAGAGCTTGCGCATCTGCGGCCCGCCGCCATCCACGCCCAGCGTCGTCGAGCGCGGGGTGAATCGGTCGATCTGAAACGGATCCCGCTCCAGCTCCACGCCCTCAACGTTGCGGAGGCTGCGCTCGATCCAGCGGACGTAGCGAGCCTGCGCCGGGCTCCCGGTCGGACGCACGCCGTGATCGATCACGCGATTCCAGTCGCGCAGCTGGGACGCGCTCGGCAGCTTCGAGGCGTCCGGCTCGATCGGGCAGGTGCTCGGCGCCGTCTGCGCGAACGCGGTCGACGGCAATACGGCGAGCGCGGCGAATGCCGTAAGGACTCGCAGCGCGGCGCGAGGCCCCCGGTACCTGGCTCCCCTCATCCGGGGGAACGTACAGGGACCTAGAGCGTGAGGTGCCGCTTCAGCTCGTCGAGGAAGGCGCGGGGGAAGCCCGGGATCTGGTCGAGCTCGTCGAGCGAGGCGAAGCCGCCGGCGCGCTCGCGGTGGGCAAGGACCCGGCCGGTCTGGGTGACCGAGAGCTTCAGGCTGCGCAGGGCGTCGTAGTCGGCGGTGTTGATGTCGATCGGCCCGCCTGGGGGTGGCTCGATCGTGTCGGGATCGGAGCCCTCCGCCCCTGCCGTCGGCGCGGGGGGTGCCTCTGCGGGCGGGGGCTGCGAGACGGCGGGCTCGCTCGTCTCAGGCTCGGCCTCAGCCGGGGCCTCGGAGCCGAGGTTCCCGATCGTCCAGGGCGAGGCGGTCGCGCCAGAAGCGCCGGCCTCGGTGACGGCGGCGGGCGGGTCGGGCTCGGGGTCCGCGGGCGGGGGCCCTGGCGCGGCAGGTTCCGCCGAAGCGGGCTCGGAGCCGGCGCGGCGGCCGATCTCGCGCACAGCGGAGCGGACGCGGTCCTCGGCGGCCTGGGCGCGCTCCTCGGCCTCGTCGATCCGGGTCAGCATCTCGCGGAGGCGTCGCTCGCGCTCGACCTCCTTCTCGCGCAGCTCGGCCATCCGCTCGGCGCGCTGGGCGCGGGCCTCCGCCTCAGCGGCGCGGCTCTCGATCTCCTCGAGCTTCTCGGTCGCAGAGACCAGGGCCTGCTCGGTCTTCTCCTGCTCGTCGGTCAGCTGCTTCTCGGTGTCGGCCAGCTCCTGGGCGAGGTCGCGCTCCTGACTGCGGCGCTCCTCGAGCTGGCGCTCGGCATCCTTGAGGTCGGCGAGCAGGGAGTCGTGCTCCTCGAGTCCCTCCTGCTCGATCGACTTCGCCTTCTGCTCCGCGTCGCGGCTCGCGGCCTCGGCTGCCTGGAGCCGCTCGTCGGCGCGGCCGCGGGCCTCCTCGACCCGCTCCTCGGCCTGGTGCTGAAGCTCTTCCATCTGCTGGATCCGCCGCTCGGCCTCCTCGCGGATCCTCGCCTCCTCCTCGCGGATCTGATCCTCGTCCGTCTCGCGTTCGGCAGCCTCGAGGCGCGCCAGCGCCTCGGCCTCGATCGCGTCGCTCGCCGCGGGCCGGTCGGGCGTGCTCGGCACGGGTTCCGCGGTCGGCGAGGCGGGCTCGGGTGAAGGGCTCGGGACCGGCGCAGGGGCGGCCGGCTCCTCGGGGCCGGAGCCCGGAACGGACTCCGGTGCGGCCGGTGCCTCTGGCACGTCCGCGGCCTGCGTGGGGGCCAGCGACGGCGGCTCGCCGGCGGCCTGGGTCGGAGGCGGGACGACGGAAGCGGGAACGACTGGGGGCGGCGACGGGGCGGGCGCGGCGGGATGCGGCATCGTGGGCGGCCCGGGCGTTCCGACGGCGGGCGGTGCGCCCGGCTGTCCGGGGGCGCCGGGCGGGACTGCGCCCGGCTGCTGAGCGGGAGCGGGCTGTCCCTTCTTTGCCGCGCGCTTTGCCTGTGCGGCGGCCTTCTTCGCTTCGCGCTCTGCATTCCGGGCCTGCCGCTTCTGGTCGCGCTCGGCCTGCTTCTGGGCCCGCTGCGCATCGCGCTGCGCCTTGCGATCGGCGACCGCGCGCTGGCGCTCGACCTTCGCCTGGTCCTTGGGTGTGGCTGCTGCTGGCGGGGCGGCGGCTGCCGGCGGAGTGGCGGCTGCGGGCGGGGTGCCACCGGTGGGCGGCGTTCCACCTGCAGGCTGGGCGCGCTTCTGCGCGCGCTGCGCCTCACGAGCGGCCTTCTTCTGAGCTTTCTCCTGTTCCTTCAGCGCCTTGCGCTGAGCCTTCTCACGCTTCTTGCGGTCCTTCTCCGACTCACCGATCATCTCGGGCGGGCCGGCCGGCGGCGAGCCGGCCGGAGGGGCGGAGGAGTCGGCGCGGCCGGGGGTGCCCAGGCCGAAGTCGGTGCCTGCGAAGGGGCGGGAGCAGCGGGAGCCGGGATCGGGAGCGCTGGGAGCAGGCTCGGGTGCGGCCGGCGGGGTTACCGCGCCGGGGCCCGGAGGGGGAGCGCTGCCAGGCGGACCGGATGTGGGCGCGGGAGCGACGGACGCCGGGGCCTCCCCCTCGTCCTTCTTCTTCTTTCTTTGCAGGCGAAATGAGGGCATCGTTCGCAATCCTCGCAGCCAGTAAGGCTAACTCTGAAAGGACTCCTTCAAATCATCGCACCGAAGGCCTTCTAGCGGTTGCGATCTCTCAGTTCTCGCTCGACGTCGCGCTGCATGTCGCGGTCGGCGATCTCACGCCGACGGTCGCGATGGTCCTTGCCGCGCGCCAGCGCGATCTCGACCTTCGCCCGCGGTCCTTTGAAGTAGACGCGGGTGGGGATCAGGGTCAGCCCCTTGCGCTGCGAGCGGCCGATCAGTCGCTCGATCTCGTAGCGGTGCAGCAGCAGCTTCCGCTCCCGCTCGGGCTCGTGGTTGTCGAGCGCGGGCGGGTATGGCGCGATGTAGAGGGAGCGAAGCCAGACCTCGCCGTCCTCGATCGCCGCATAGGCGTCGCGGATCTGGACGTTGCCCGCCCGCACCGACTTGACCTCGGTCCCGACGAGCTCGATCCCGCACTCGAAGGTCTCGACGAGCTCGTAGCGGTGCCGCGCCTGGCGGTTCGTCGCGACGTCGCCCGCCGCGGCCTTGCGCTTGCCCTTCTTGGCCATCTACTTCTTCCTACCACGGGGGCTGCCGCCAGACCGGCCGCGCTTCGTCTTGCCCTTCGGCTTGTTCTTCCCCTGGGCGCCCTTGGCCTTCGGCTTCGGCTTGCCCTTGCCCTTCTGTTGGCTCTTGCCCTTCGGCTTGCCCTTGCCTTGGCCCTGGCTCTGCGGCTTCGGCTTCCCTCGCGGCTTCGATTCGCCCGGCTCCTCCGCCGGCAGCAGGTCGACCCGGCCCCGCGGCGCCTCGATCTTGTTGACCCGCACCCTGACCGGGTCACCGATCCGCAGCCGGTTGCCGCTTCGCCGGCCGACCAGCGCGGTCTCGGACTCGTCCAGTTGGTAGTACTCGCGCCCACCCCACTCGCGTGCCGGCAGGAATCCCTCGTAGACGTCCGCCATCTCACCGGCGAAGCGGACGAACGCGCCGGCGCCGACCACGCCGGAGACCTCGCCCTCGAACTCGGCCTGCCAGGAGCGGTCGAATAGCTCGCGGCCGAGCAGGAACGCCGCGCAGACGTCGTCGGCGTCCCGCTCGAGCCGGGACGCCTCGCGCTCGCGCTCGGAGCTGTGCCAGCCGGCCTCCCGGACGGGCTCGGGATCCGGCTCCTCCTCCCCGCCGGCGATCGTGGCGAGGAGGGATCGGTGTGCGATCAGGTCGGGGTAGCGGCGGATCGGCGAGGTGAAGTGGAGGTACGCGGGGCTCCCGAGCCCGGCGTGCCCGAGGTTGCGCTCGGAGTAGTAGGCCTGCTTGAGCGAACGCAGGACCAGGCCTGAGTACGGGTCGGCCCCGTGGCCACGCCGACGCGCCTCCTTGGCGACGAGCTTCGAGGCCTCGGAGGCGATCATCCCCGCCTGGCTGGGCGAGAGCTTCTCGGGCAGCGGCGGGGTCGGGATCTCGAGCGCCGCGAGCTGCTCGACCATGCGCTCGATCCGCTGCGGGTCGGGCTGCTCGTGCACGCGGTAGAGGGTCGTCGCGCGACGGCGCTCGCAGTGCGCCGCGACGCGCTCGTTCGTGAGCACCATCAGCTGCTCGATCAGGCCGTGCGCCTCCGTCTGCACCAGACCGCGCGCGGAAATCACGTCGCCGCCCTCGGAGAACTCGAAGTCGGGCTCTGAAGAGGTCACCTCGAGCGCTCCCGTGCGGCGCTTGCGCAGGGCGGCCGCGGCCTCCCGGGCGAGGCCGAGCGGCTCGGCGATCTCCTCCGGAGGCCGCGCCCGCCCGGCGAAGTGCTCGTCGAGCTCCTCGTAGCTCAGGCGCACGTCGGAGCGGATTCGGCTGCGGTAGAACTTCGTCCGCTTCGGCGACCCGTCGGCCGCGAGGTCGATCTCGGCCGTGACCGCGAGCCGCTCGACGCCGGGCGCGAGGCTGCAGGCGCCGGAGCTGAGCGAGTGCGGAAGCATCGGCTCGACCGATCCCGGCACGTAGACGCTCGTCGCCCGGGCGAACGCCTCCGCCTCGAGCGCGCTGCCCGGCCTCACATGCGCGGAGACGTCCGCGATGTGGATCCAAAGGCGCACGCCGTCGCCGCGGCGCTCGGCCGAGACGGCGTCGTCGAAGTCGCGCGCGGTCACCGGGTCGACCGTGAAGGTCGGCAGCTCGGTCAGGTCCTGCCGGGCCGGGCCGTGGTCGCGGGCGATCGCAGCGGCCTCGTTCGCCTCCGTCTCGACCGCCGGGCGGAAGCCTCGCTCGATGCCCTTTTCGGCAAGGAGCGCTTCGACCACGTCGCGGGCGACCTTCGGCGAGCCGAGCTCGCGGACCGGCCGAGCGCCGCCGTCATCCGCCTCAACCAGGACCATCTCGCCGGTCGTCGGCCGCACCGGGCCCTTGCGCAGGGGCAGCTGGGGGCCGGGCTCGAAGATCGGCTCGGCGACGGAGAACTTGCCGCGCCGCTCGACGACGCAGACCATTTGATTCATGGGTTCAGGCTAGGTGGACGGGGTCGGGATCTGCGGTCAGATCTGACCGGCGACGTTGTCGAGCGCTTCGCGCAGCGCCTCGTCGCCCGGCTGGTCCGGGTCGTCGGGGACCTTCACGTCGGGCTTGATCCCCTTGCCTGCGAGCGAGACGTCCTCGGAGGTCAGGTACTCGCCCACGGTGAGGTCGAGCGCGCCGCCGTTCTCGAGCTCGATCACCTCCTGGAAGGTCCCCTTGCCGAAGGTCCTCTCGCCGACGATCTCGGCGAGGCCGTAGTCGGACATCGCGGCGGCGAGGATCTCCGCCGCCGAGGCGGTGTCACCGTTGACCAGCACCGCGGCCGGCCGCTGGGTCTCGATCGCGTCGCCGACCGCGTCGTACTCGGTGCGCGGCTGGGTGCGGCCCTCGGTGGCGACGATCACGCCCTCCTCGACGAAGACGCTGGAGGTGAGCACCGCTTCGTTCAGCAGGCCGCCGCCGTTGCCACGCAGGTCGAGGACCAGGCCCTCGGCGCCACGGCGGTAGAGCTTCTCGACCTCCTCGCGCAGCTCGGCGTGCGCTCCCTCGCTGAAGGTCGCGAGCTGGACGTAGGCGATCGGCCGCCCGCCGACCCGCTTGATCTCGCCGCGGACGGCGGGGATCCTGACGTCCGCGCGCTGGACGACGACCTGTCGCGGCTCGCGCCCCTCGGAGCGCACGGTGAGCTCGACCTCGCTCCCGGCAGGCCCCTTGATCTTCGCCGCGGCCGCCGCGGCCGAGAGGTCGGTGAGCGACTCGCCATCCGCCTCGGTGATCACGTCGCCCTCGACCAGGCCGGCCTCCTGCGCCGGCGTGTCCGGGTAGACCTGGGCGATCCGCAGGCCGTCCTTGACCTCACTCACGGCGAGGCCGACCCCGGTGAACTGGCCGCTCGTCTGCGCATTGAAGTCCTCGAGCGTCTTCGGGTCGAAGTAGTGGGAGAAGCGATCGTCGAAGCGTTTGCGGAGGTCGTCGACCATGCCGGAGACGCCCGCGTCGCCGAGCTGGCGCCCATCCGGGTCGCGGAAGTAGTTCTGCTCGATCACCTCGATCGCCTCGTCGCTGAGCGAGAGCGGGTCCTCGGTCGCGGGCAGCAGCTCGTTGCCGGCGACCAGCAGGCCGCCGATGAATCCGAGCAGCAGACCGAGGATGAAGAGTGGGCCGCGGGGTTTTGGCTTGCTCAAACGCGGAGGAAGCGGCGGAGCGTGACTCCGCTACCCAGCGCGGACACAGCCATCGCGCAGGCGACCAGCACGATCACGAGCGGCACGAAGTCGATCGTGTTGAGGTTGTCCACGAGGGCAAAGCGCTCTGAGAGGGGGTCGACGATGGTCACCTTGCCGAGCAAGAGTATGGCCACAGCCGAAGCGGCTCCTAAAAAGCCGACGATCAGTCCCTCGATGATGAACGGCCAGCGGATGAACCAGCCAGTGGCGCCTACCAGGTGCATGACCTCGACCTCGCGGCGCCGCGCGTAGATCGAAAGGCGGATCGTGTTGCCGACGAGCATCAGCGAAGCGACGAGCAGCAGGACGGCGATGATCAGCAGGACGATCTTGACCGCGCCCGTGACGGCGCGGATGTCGCTCGCCTCCTCACGCGAGTCCTTGACCTCCTCGACGATCGGGCTGATCGGCTCCGGCTTGCCCTTCGCGCCCGGCGGGACCAGTTCGGCCCGAACGGTCTCGAGATTGTCGGGGTCGTCGAGGTTCACGTTCAGCGATGCGGGAAGCGGGTTCGAGTTGAGCTCGTCGACGACGTTCTTGTCCTCGAGCCGGGAGCGCAGGATCTCCAGCGCCTCCGCCTTGGTCACGAACTCGGTCCCGACGACGTGGTCGAACCCGCCGATCTGGTCCTGGAGCTTCGAGATCTCGCCCTTGGTCGCGTCGTCGTAGAGGAAGACGCGCAGTGCGATCTGCTCGCGCACGTCCTCGGTCTTCGATCCGGTCGAGTAGAGGACCGGGATCAGGACCCCGAGCAGGAGGACGGTGACGACGATCGTGACGATCGCGGCGGCGCTGGGGGCGGCGCTGCGGCGCAGCGCCCGGGTCGCCTCGCGGATGAAGAAGAAGAGCTTGCCCATGGCTCAGCGGGCCTCGAGGTCGCCGAGATCGACGGGGTCGCCGTCGGTGTGTTCTTCGGCGATGCCCATCTCCGCCCGGACCCTGACCGCGAACTCGTTCGTCGACTCGTCGTGGTAGGAGCCGGCGGGGACGTCGCGGACGACGCGGCCGTCGGACATCTCGATCACCCGGCGGCGCATCTTGTCGACCATCTCGCGGTCGTGGGTGACGACCACGACGGTCGTGCCGGTGCGGTTGATCCGGTAGAGCAGCTGCATGATCCCGACTGAGGTGACGGGGTCGAGGTTTCCTGTCGGCTCGTCAGCGAGAAGAAGGGGCGGGTGGTTGACGAAGGCGCGGGCGACGGAGACGCGCTGCTGCTCGCCGCCGGAAAGCTCATCGGGATAGTTGTGGATCTTGCCGGCGAGGCCGACCAGACGGAGGATCTCGGGCACCTTGCTGCGGATCTCCGAGCGCGGCTCGCCGATCACCTGGAGCGCATAGGCAACGTTGTCGTAGACGGTTCGGTTCGGGAGCAGCTTGAAGTCCTGGAAGACGGTGCCGATGCGGCGGCGCAGGTAAGGGACCCGCTTGCGCTCGAGTTCGTTGATGTCCCGGCCGGCGACCAGGATCTCGCCGTTGGCGGGCTCGAGGTCGCGGATCAGAAGCTTGATCAGGGTGGACTTGCCGCAGCCGGTCGGGCCGACGATGAAGACGAACTCGCCTCGATCGACGCCGAGCGAGACGCGCTCCACGCCGACATGGCCGCCGGGGTAGACCTGCGTGACGTCGCGCAGCTCGATGATCGGTGGCCGGCCGGGGCGCTTCGGCGCCCGTGCCGCGCGCTCGGCAGCATGGCGGCGCGCATCCTCACGCCGCGAGGCGCGGCGCCGTCCCAGTCGTCTTGTTCGATGAGCAGCCATGGGTCGTTCGTGCGTCCGAGCGTTCCTTCTTCCCCCCAGATCTAGTTCCTCCGCCTGCGTCCTGATGCAAGACGGCGACCGTGGATGAGATCCACCACGGCGATTCGAGGGTCGGCGAGGGTAGCGGACTTTGTTAAGGACGCTCACAAATGCGGCCCGGGCGGCGGTTAGCGCCTGCTGCGGGGCTTGCGGATGCGGAATGTCTCCGTCGCCGGAGTCGGGTCGACGTTGCCGGCGAAGTCGATCGCGGCCACCGAGAACCTGTGCCGGCCGCGCCCGAGGTTGCGGTAGTTGACACCGCCCGGGTCGCATTGGTCCCAGCCGTCGCCGTCGATTCGACATTTGAACGTGGCGCCCTCGGGCTCCGAGGAGGAGTAGCGGAAGCGTGAGCTTCGGCTACCGCTGCCATCGGGCTTGGCCGTGATCGCCGTGTCAGGAGGCGTGCTGTCATCCGAACCCGGTGGATCGGCGGGGACCGGGACGAAGGCGACCGCGACCGTCCTGGCGGCCGACATCGTCGTGGTGCAGCTATTCGGCGCACCAGACTCGACCTCGCATTGGCCCGAGAAGCCCGCCAGCTCGGATCCCGCCGCAGGGGTCGCCGTGAGCGTGACCGCGGTGCCGTCGGCGTAATCCTGCGCGCAGTCTGTTCCGCAGTCGATTCCGCCGGGTGAGGAGCTGACGCTTCCAGAGCCGGAGCCGAACGCGATCACGTCGAGGCGGCGCTGCTTGAGGCGGAAGCTTGCGGTGACCGTCTTCGTCGAGTCCATGGCGACCGTGCATTCCTCCGGCTCCCCAGGCGACGGCGCGCAGTTCGCCGACCAGCCGTCGAAGTCGGAGTTCGCGGCGGCGTTGGCGTTGAGGGTGACGACGGTGTTATGGGGGTAGTCGTCCGAGCAGTTCGAGCCGCAGTTGATCGCACCGGGCGTCGAGCTGACCGAACCGGTGCCGGGCCCGGACTTCGTCACGTCGAGCTGGCGCTCCTTCGAGATGAACGTCGCGGTCACCGTCTTCGCTGCGTCCATCGTCACGGTGCACTCCTCAGGCGTCCCCGGCACCGGGGTGCAGTTCGCCGAGAAGCTGTCGAAATCGGAGTTCGCGTCGGGGGTCGCGGTCAGCGTGACCACGGTCCCGGCCGGGTAGTCGTGGGAGCAGTCCGGTCCGCAATCGACCGAGCCGGGCGCCGACGTGACGCCGCCTTGACCCGTCCCGTCCTTGTCGACGGTGAGGGGAGCGTCGACGGTCGAGGTCTCGTTCGGCGCGTTGCAGGCGGACCCCGCAGGGTCGTTATTCGCGTCGCCGGAATAGGCAGCGGTCCAGCGGTAGAGGCCAGGTGCGGGCGGCGCGAAGTTGCCGGAGCCGTAGTTGCCGTTCCCGGCGTTGACGGTGACGATGTTCTCGTAGGCCGCAGCGCCGGTGCAGCTCGCGTTGCCCGGCCCGAAGGCGCGGAAGGTGATCGTGCCGGTGGGGCGTGGCCGCCGGCGAGCGTGGCCGTGTCGGAAATCGTCCCGCCGTGGACGCCGTTGCTCGCGGCGGTCGTCAGCGCCGGCGTCTCCTTGCCGACCGTCGAGATCTCGTTAGCCGCGTTGCAGGCGGAGCTCGCCGGGTTGTTGTTTGCGTCGCCGGAGTACTCGGCGGTCCAGCGGTACACGCCGGCCTGGCTCGTCGTGTAGTTGCCGGAGCCGTAATTGCCGTTGCCGGCGTTGACGGTGGCGGTCAGCGTCTGTGCCGGGGAGCCTGCGCACGTGGCGTTGTCGGGGCCATAGACCCGGAAGGTGATCGTGCCGGTCGGGGCGTGCCCGCCGGCGAGGGTGGCTGTGTCGGCGATCGGCTCGCCGACCGTGGCGCTGGCGGTCGCGTTCGTCGTCAGCGACGGCGCCGCATTCGCAACGCTAGAGGTCGAATCGGCGGCGTTGCAGGCCGAAGTCGTCGCCTCGTTGTTGGCATCGCCCGAGTACTCGATTCGCCAGCGATAGGTTCCGGCCGCGCTCGTCGTGAAGTTGCCGGAGCCGTAGTCGTCGTTGCCGGAATTGACGGGCACCGTCGCCGAGAACGCCGGCGAGTTGACGCAGGTCCCGTCGGCGGGCCCGTAGGCGCGGAAGGTCAGGTTGCCCGTCGGGCCGCTCGGGCCGAGTCCGCCGCTGAGGGTGGCGGTGTCCGTGATCGCCCCTCCGACGGCGCCGTCCGTCGCGTCGTTCGCGACGCTGGGGCTCGCCTTCGCCACGTTCGTGGTCGTCCCGGCGGCGTTGCAGGCGCTCGTGGCTACAAGGTTGTTCGCGTCGCCCGAGTAGAAGGCCCGCCAGCGATAGGCGCCGGCCTGGTTCGGAGTCAGGTTGCCGGAGGCATAGTTCCCGTTGCCGGCGTTCACGTTCACCGTCGCCTCGACCGCAGCGACGTTCGCGCAGGTCGCGTCGCCCGGCCCGTAGGCACGGAACGTGATCGTCCCGGTCGGGCTCACGCCCGCGGCGAGATCGCCACTCGCGGTGATCGGCTGGCCGAGCGTCGCGCCCGGACCGCCGGTCGCGCTCATCGTCGGGCTCGCCTTGGCAACCGTCGAGGTCGAGTTGGCGGCGGCGCAGGCGGTGCTCACGTTGTCGTTCGTGTCGTCGCCCGAGTAGAAGGCGCGCCAGCTGTAGGTGCCAGCGAGGTTCACCGCGAGGTTGCCGGAGGAATAAGTGGCGTTGCCCGAATCGACGTTTCGCGTCACCTCGAGCGCGGGGCCTCCGAGCAGGAGGCATCGTCGGGCCCGTAGGCGCGGAACGTGATCGTTCCGGTGGGCGAGGTGCCACCCGAGAGCGCCGCGGAGGATGAGATCGAGCCGCCCGCGGTCCCGTTCTGGGCTGCGGTCATCGCGAGGGTCGGGATCGTCTTCGGGGTGACCGTGGAGACGGTGTCCGCGGCATTGCAAATAGTCGCCTCGGATTCGTTGTTCCCGTCACCCGAATAGGTCGCGGTCCAGTAGTAGTCGCCGGTCGCCGTTGGCGTGAACCCTGCGGAGTCGTAATCCCCGTTGCCGCCGTTGACGTTGACCGTGTCGGTGTGGACCGCCGGGTCCGAGCAGTCAGAGTCGCCCGGCCCGAAGACGTCGAAGGTGATCGTCCCGCCCGGCGAGTATCCGCCCGCGAGCGTCGCGGTGGCCCCAATCGGATCGTCGATCACCGCGTCGGCGGCCTCGAGATCGAGGCTGGGCGCCATCTTGGACGACCGTGGAGGTCTCGTTCGCCGCGTTGCACGGTGAGCTGACGGCGTTGTTGTTCGTGTCGCCGGAGTAATCGGCGGTCCAGCGATATGCGCCCGCGGTCGAGGGCGTGAAGTTGCCCGAGCCGTAGACGCCATTCCCGGAGCTCACGTTGACCGTCTTCGTGTCGGCAGGCGCGTTCGCGCAGGTGGCGTCGTCCGGCCCATAGACCTTGAACTCGATCGTGCCGGTCGGTCCGCTCGGGCCCTGGCCACCGAAGAGGGCTGCGTGATCGGAGACCGGCCCGCCGATCGTGATGCTCGTCGCGCTCGTCGCGAGGGTGGGTGTCGCCTTCGCAACGGTCGAGGTGGAATTGGCGGCGTTGCACGCCGTCGCAACCAAGTTGTTGTCGTCGTCGCCCGAGTAGGACGCGGTCCAGCGGTATGTCCCGGCGCTCGTCGGAATGAAGTTGCCCGACCCGTAATTGCCGTTACCCGCGTTTAGGTTGACCGTGTTCGTGTAAGCCGCGGCCCCGGTGCAGGTTGTGTCGTCCGACGCCGTAAACCCGGAACGTGATCGATCCGGTCGGTCCGCTCGGGCCCTGTCCGCCCGCGAGCGTCGCGGTGTCGGAGATCGCCTGCCCGGCCGTCCCGCTCGCCGCGGCGTTCGCCAGGGTCGGGGTCGACTTTGAGACGGTCGAGGTCTCGTTCGCAGCGTTGCATGCGGAGCTCGCCGTGTCTGTTGTTGACGTCGCCGGTATACGTTGGCGGTCCAGCGGTAGGCGCCGGTCTGGTTCGGCGTGAAGTTGCCGGAGCCGTAGTTTCCGTTTCCGCTGACCGTGATCGCGTGTTCGAGTAGGCGGCGGTGCCGGTGCAGTTGGTGTCATTCGGCCCGTAGACGCGGAAGGTGATGGTGCCGGTCGGCGAATGGCCTCCCGAAAGCGCCCCGGAGTCGGAGATCGGGGAGCCCACGGTCCCGTTCGTCGCCGTCGTCGCGAGGGCCGGGCTCGCCTTGGCGACCGTCGACGTCTCGTTCGCCGCGTTGCACGCCGAGCTCGCAGCGGCGTTGTTGGTGTCCCCGGAGTAGTCGGCGGTCCAGAGATAGGTGCCCGCCTGGCTCGGGGTGAAGTTGCCGGAGCCGTAGTCGCCGTTGTCCGCTGACGTTGATCGTCGTTTGAATAGGCGGCGGTTCCGGTGCAATTGGCGTCGTTCGGTCCGTAGACCCGGAACGTGATCGTGCCCGTCGGCGACTCGCCGCCCGCGAGCGTCGCGGTGTCCGTGATCGCCGATCCGACGTTCGCGTTCGTGGCGTTCGTCGACAGCGTCGGATCCGCGCGGACGAACATCGGCGATTCCCGGCCTGCGGCAAGTTCGCGATCATCGGTGGTCTGCCGCCCACGTAGACGGCGTCGCCGTCGGCGTATGCCGCGCCACCGAAGCCGCCCCGCACTTCCCCGTTCCGTTCGGGTTCCAGGACCTCGTCGCTCCGGTTTCGGCGTTGACCGCGCCCACGTTCGACCTCGGAGCCCCGTTCATGTCCTGGAACTCGCCGACGACGATCACGTCGTCGCCGGCGACGGCGATGTCGTTGGCGCAGCAGGAGCCGTGCGATCTCCGGGTCCCATTGCGTCGGCTGTCCCGTCGCGAGGTCGAGCGCGGCGAAGTCGGCGCGTGTCTGGCCGCTGAACGTCCCGCTGGCGCCCATTCCGTAGACGGTCGATTCAGTCTCGTCGACCGAGATGCTTGCCGATTCCTCCGCTGACGTTCGCGTTCCAGCTCGTCGGTACACCGGTGGTCGGCGAGAGCTGGGCGATTCGGGGCCGGCTCACGCCCCCGATGTTGTTGAAGCTGCCGCTGACGAGGATGGTCTGATCGAGGAGACCTCGAGGTCGGTCACCGTGCTGTCGGGGGCCGGGTTCCACGTCGTCGCGGTTGCGTCGGAGGCGTTGAGCGCCGCGAGACCGGCCCGCGACTGGGTGCCGATCGTCGTGAACGAGCCCGCCACGTAGACGATCGACCCCGATACGATGCCTTGATCACCCTGGCAGGGGCCCCGAAGCTGCCGCCGCTCGGATTCGGGTTCCACGAGGTCGCGTTGCCGCTCGAGGCTTCGATGGCCGCGATGCCGTTGCGCGCCTGCCCGCTGATGTTGGTGAAGGTGCCGCCCGCGTACACCGTGGAGCCGGAGACCTCGAGGGCGCTGAGGCTGCCGCCGGTCGCATTCGGGTTCCAGCTCGTGACCTCTCCGGTCGTGGCATTCAGCTTTGCGATGCCGTTTCGCTCCACGGAGTTGACCGAGGCAAGTTCCCAGCCAGGTAGACGTTCGAGCCGTCAAACGAGAAGCTGGTCACCGACCCCGCCGGCCTCGGATCCCACCCGGTCGCGAGCCCGGTCGACGCGCTGACGGCCGCGGTCCCAGCGGGGCGGCTGGCACCGCCGATCGTCGTGAAGCCGCCGGAGACGTACACGGTGGAGCCGTCGACCGCCACCTCGCTGATTTGGAAGGTCGCGTTCGGGTTCGGGTCCCAGGTAGTCGCGGTTCCGTCGGAGGCGTTCAGGGCCGCGAGCCGGTTTCGGCTCTGCCCACCGATCGACGTGAACGTGCCCGACACATAGACGGTCGAGCCGGAGACCGCCAGGGCCTGGACCTGGTTGGTGCCCCCGGCCGGGTTGAAGGCGGTCGCGTTCCCGGTCGTCAGGTCCAGGGCGGCGAGCCGGCTCCGCGGCTGGCCGCCGATGTTGCTGAAGCCGCCGACGACGTACGCGTTCTGGCCTGAGATGACGAGCGCGCTCCAGAACGGGCTGCCGGAGAAGGTCGGGTTGGGGTTCCACGTAGTCGCGGTTCCGTCGGAGGCGTTGAGCTCCGCGATGCCGTTGCGGCTCTGGCCACCGATCGACGTGTAACCCCCGATCGCATAAATCGTCGAGCCCGCCGTGTCGAGAGCCGTGACGGACGCGCTCGCCCCGGTCGGGTTCGGATTCCACGATGTCACGTCACCGTCGCCCGTCTCGAGCGCCGCGAGCCCGTTCCGAGAGGCGCCGTCGATGGTGGCGAAGTCGCCGGCCACGTAGAGCGTCGAGCCGATCCGGAGGAGGTCGCTGACGGCGAATCCGTCCGCGCCCGGGTTCCAATCGGGATCGAGCGTCCCGTCGGGGAGGACGTGCGCCAGCTTGCTTCGCGCGACTCCGTCGACCGCCGTGAACTGGCCGCCGATGAACCAGCCGCCGTTCCCGTCCGCGACGCTCGCATTGACCGTTCCGGCGACCTCAGGCATCTCGTCGTCCAGGTCGCCGGTGCTGTTGTCCACAGCGGCGAACGAGCCGGTTCGCGGGCCGACGCGCGAGAAGGAACCGCCGATGTAGAGGTCGTTGCCGGACTTCGCGATGGCGGACACGGTGCTGTTCGTGACGTAGGTCTCCCTCGGCTTCGTCGGAGGATCGGCCGAAGCGACGGGCGCCAGTGCGAACGATGCGATCAGCGCGACGCAGACCGCGAACGCGATACGACCACTCCTGCGTACTCCCTTACGCATCGCCCACTCCTTCCGAGTGCCTGCTGCCCTGAGAACGGCCCCTGTCGCCTTTCGCAGCCTCGCCTTTGAGGCTACCGGCTCAGGACGCCTGCGCCATCCGTAAAAACCCGTGGATTTGGCCGGTCAGCCAGGGCTACGGCTGGTACTCGGACTCGAGCACCAGATCCTTGATCAGGCTCTGGTACTCGACGTGGGTCACGTGCTCGGTCGTGCGCCAGTCGCGGCCCTCCTGCTCGCGCATGTACTCGCGGTATTCGGGCGCGCCGGGGAACTTGACGTTGTCCGCCACCGCTACGGAGCCCTCCCGGAGCCAGCCCCGCTCGAGGATGGCCTTCAGGTCGGGCAGGTACGCGTCCTTGTCGTGGTCGAGGAAGAGGAAGTCCAGCGGCTCCCCGCCGAACCGGTGCTCGGACTCGAGGGCGTTGATCGTGTCCCCGCCGTCGCCGAGCGTGCCGACGACGACCGTGACCCTGTCCGCGACGCCGGCGTGGCCAAGGATGCGCCGGGCGATCTCCGCGTTGTCCGGGTTGAACTCGATCGAGTAGAGGTGCGCGTCATCTGGCATCGACCGGACTGTCCGCAGGGCGCTGTAGCCGCAATATGTGCCGAGCTCGAGCAGCCGCTTCGGCTCGGCTCGCTGGATCGCCGCGTCAAGGATCTCGCCCTTCTCGTCGCCGACGTTCATCATCACGCTCTGGCGATAACAGAACTCGTCGACCGCATCGATCGCGGCATCGAGATCGCCCGCCGGGGCGTTGGCGACGATGTGCTCGCCGAGCGCCTCCTCGCGCCCGTCCCCGACCTGCCACTCGGTCGTCAGGCGTCGCATGCCGAACATCATGCGAAGCGCCGACCAGCGCAGGAACGGAAGCCGCTTGCCGCCGATCTCGGTAAGCCGTGACATGGGATCGAGCCTAGATGGGCGTTGGCGCTAGGTCCACTCCGGCCCGTGCAGGGGCGGGTGGGAGACGATCGGCTTCAGGACGAGGGCTTCGCGACAGCGGTCGGCGATGCCGCGGGCGGTGAGGCCGAAGTGCTCCATGCAGGCCTCGCCTGTGCCGGAGACGCCGAACTCGTTCTCCATGCCGACGGCGAAGATCGGGACCGGGTGTTGCTCGGCCGCCACCTCGCGCACGGCGTCTGCGAGGCCGCCGACGACCCGATGCTCCTCGGCGGTCACGGCGACGCCGGTCTTGCCGAGTGACTCGAGGACCGACTCCGGATGGAGGGGCTTGATGATCGAGACGTTCAGGACCTCGGCCTCGACGCCGTCCTCGCGCTCCAGGCTCTCGGCCGCCTCGATCGCCCGCCAAACCATGTGGCCCGTGGCGACGATCGTGATGTCCTTGCCATCGCGCAGGACGTCGACGCCGTGGCCAAGCGTTTCGGGGATCTCGTCGTAGACGATCGGCGTGGATGGCCGGCCGAAGCGCATGTACATCGGCCCCTCGTTCTCGTAGGAGTCGATGACCGCTCGGTAGGCCTGGTTGTAGTCGGCCGGGACGAGGACCTGCATCTTCGGCATCGCCCGCATCAGCGCGATGTCCTCAATCATCTGATGGGAGGCGCCGTCCTCGCCGAGCGAGACGCCGCCGTGCGACGCGCCGATCCTGATCTTCAGCTCGTTGTGGGCGATCCCGAGCCGGATCTGGTCGTAGGAGCGGCCGGTGGCGAAGATCGCGAATGTCGAGGCGTACGGGACCTTGCCCGTCGCTGCGAGGCCGCAGGCCATCGACATCATGTTGGCCTCCGCCGCGCCGACGTTGAAGAAGCGGTCGGGGTAGGCCTTGCCGAACTTGATCGACTGGGTCGAGACCGCCAGGTCGGCGTCGAGGGCGACGACCTCCTCGTGGATCTCACCGAGCTCGACGAGCGCGTCGCCGTAGGCATGGCGGGTTGCGATCGGCTCAGTCTTTGCTTCCATCACCGGCTCCCTGAAGTTCCTTGGTCTGCGCCTCGAGCGTCGCCTCGAGCTCCGTCAGCGCCTCCTCGGCCTGCTCCTGCGAGGGCGGCTTGCCGTGGAAGCCGAAGCGGCCCTCCATGAAGGAGACGCCGCGGCCCTTCTTCGTCTGGCAGACGATTGCGGCCGGCCGGTCGAGGGTGCGGCTTCGCTCAAGCGCGTCGGTGATCGCCGCCATGTCGTGGCCGTCGATTTCAACGGTGTCCCAGCCGAAGGCCTCGAACTTGGCGCGCACGTCGCCGGTGTCCATGACCTCCTCGGTGGTGCCGTCGGTCTGCAGGTGGTTGTAGTCGACGATCGCGGTGATGTTGGTGAGGCCGAAGTGGCTCGCGGCGGTCGCCCCCTCCCACGTCTGGCCCTCCTGGCAGTCGCCGTCGGAGAGCAGGCAGAAGGCGTGCGCCGTCTGGTCGAGCTGGTCGAGCCGCAGCGCCAGGCAGATGCCGACCGACATCGAGAGGCCCTGCCCGAGCGAGCCGGTGGAGACCTCGACGCCCGGCGTGGTCCGCATGTCCGGGTGACCCTGGAGCATCGCGCCGATCTTGCGCAGGCCCATCAGTTCCGAGTGCGGGAAGTAGCCGTGCTCGGCCAGCGCCGCGTAGAGGATGGGCGCCGCGTGGCCCTTCGACAGCACGAAGCGGTCGCGCTCCGGCCAGTCCGGGTTGGACGGGTCGTGGCGCAGGACGCGGTAATAGAGAGAGGCGACGATGTCGGCCGCGGAGAGCGATGAGTCCAGGTGGCCCGACTTGGCGACCGCGAGCATGCGCACGCAGTCGATGCGCAGGACGGTCGCCCAGCGCTCCAGCTCCGCGGTCGTCGGGACCGGGCCCTCCTCCCCCTGCGAACGAGGCGGAGGCTTCAGGTCCGGCACCGGCCTCAGGTGCCTCACGTCTCCGAGATTAGCCGCTGCCTCCATCGCCGAGAAAGTAAGTCGCGAGGCGGACGTAGCGTTGCGCCGCGGTTCGCGCAGTTTGCGGGCTGGCGAGGATCAGCCGATCGCGACCATGCGCTCGATCGGGACGCGGGCCCGCTCGGCGACGTCGGCCGGGACCTTGACCTCGTGCTTGAGATCGCGCAGGGAGTCGCGCAGCTTCGGCAGCGTGATCATCTTCATGTACTTGCAGAAGGCCATCCGGTTCGCCGCGTGGAGATCGGCGTTCGGCGCCGCCTGCTCGAGCGGGTAGAGCATCCCGGTCTCGGTCGCGACGATGAACTCGCCGTCGGGTCGCTCGCTGACGTGCTTGAGCATCCCCGAGGTCGAGAGCATGTGGACGCCCTCGGAGCCGATGTCGCCCGAGGCCACGTACTCCATCGCCTGCGTCGAGCAGCCGCACTCGGGATGGATCAGGAACTCGGCGTCAGGGTGGGCGGCGCGCTGGGCGTTGATGTCGTCGGGCCGGATGCCTGCGTGGACGTGACACTCGCCGTCCCAGACGTGCATCGGCCTGCCGGTCTGCTTCTCGACGAACGCTCCCAGCCACATGTCCGGGCCGAAGAGGATCTCCGTGTCCTCGCCGTGCTCGGCGCGGATGTGCTCGACGACCTTGACGGCGTTCGAGGACGTGCAGCAGTAGTCGGTCTCCGCCTTCACCTCGGCCGAGGTGTTCACGTACATCACCACGACCGCGCCGGGGTGCTCGGCCTTCCAGGCACGCAGCTGGTCGGCGTTGATCGAGTCGGACAGGGAGCAGCCGGCGTCGAGGTCGGGGATCAGCACGGTCTTCTGCGGGGAGAGGACCGAGGCCGTCTCGGCCATGAAGTGGACTCCGCAGAAGGCGATCACATCGGCCTCGGTGGCCGCGGCCTCGCGGGACAGCTGGAGCGAGTCGCCGGTCAGGTCGGCGACCTCCTGGATCTCCGGCACCTCGTAGTTGTGGGCGAGGATCACCGCATTGCGCTCGGCGGCGAGCGCGCGCACCTCGGCGCTCATCTCGCGGATTTCGTCCGGCGAGAGCTGTGTGTGAGTAGGGGGTTGGATGGTCGGCAGCTCGACTGCCATAGCCACGTTCCTCTCTCTATGTTCGTCTGTCCGACCCGCTCTGTTTCGGCGGGCCTAATACAGGCCGAATGTCCACTGCATAGTTTAGAGAAGTGCCCGAATTACCTGAGGTCGAGATCGCTGCGCGACGTCTC
>CAWAUB010000016.1:0-76790 GCA_963785155.1 uncultured Thermoleophilia bacterium | reverse complement strand
AAGGAACGCTCATAAAGCGCCCAGGGGCGACTAGCCCGGTCGGTACTCCGACTCGAGCACGAGGTCCTTGATCAGGGTCTGGTACTCGACGTGGGTCTCGTGCTCGGTGGTGTGCCAGTCGCGGCCCTCGTGCTCGCGCATGTACTCGCGGTACTTCGGGCGCGCCGGGGAACTTCACGTTGTCGGCGACGGCGACCGCGCCGCTGGCGGAGCCAGCCGCGCTCGAGGATCACCTCCAGGTCGGGGAGGTACGCGTCCTTGTCGTGGTCGAGGAAGACGAAGTCGACCGCTCCCTGCGCCGAAGCCGTGCTCGGCCTCGAGCGCGCGCGATCGTCTCGCCGCCGTCGCCGAGCGTCCCGACGACGACCGTGACCCGGTCGCCGACGCCGGCGTGGTCCAGGATGCGCCGGGCGATCTCGGCGTTGTCCGCGTTGAACTCGATCGAGTAGAGGTGCGCGTCCGCGCGGCATGACCGGACGGTGCGCAGGGCGCTGTAGCCGCAGTAGGTGCCGAGCTCGAGCAGCCGCTTCGGCTCGGCCCGCCGGATCGCGGCGTCGAGGATCTCGCCCTTCTCGTCGCCGACGTTCATCATCACGCTCTGGCGGTAACAGAACTCGTCGACCGCGTCGATGGCGTGCGTCGACGTCGCCCGCCGCGGGCGTTGGCGACGACGTACTCGCCGAGCGCCTCCTCGCGCCCGTCCCCGACCTGCCACTCGGTGGTCAGGCGCCGCATGCCGAACATCATGCGAAGGGCCGACCAGCGCAGGAACGGAAGCCGCTTGCCGCCGATCTCGGTAAGCCGTGACATGGGATCGAGCCTAAAAGGGGGTGGGCGCTACGTCCACTCCGGCCCGTGCAGGGGCGGGTGGGAGACGATCGGTTTCAGGACGAGCGCCTCGCGGCAGCGGTCGGCGATGCCGCGGGCGGTGAGGCCGAAATGCTCCATGCAGGCCTCGCCGGTGCCGGAGACCCCGAACTCGTTCTCCATGCCGACGGCGAAGATCGGAACCGGGTGCTGCTCGGCCGCGACCTCGCGTACGGCGTCGGCGAGGCCGCCGACGACGCGGTGCTCCTCGGCGGTGACTGCGACGCCCGTCTTGCCAAGTGATTCCAGGACCGACTCCGGGTGGAGCGGCTTGATGATCGAGACGTTCAGGACCTCGGCCTCGACGCCGTCCTCGCGCTCCAGGCTCTCGGCCGCCTCGATCGCCCGCCAGACCATGTGGCCGGTGGCGATGATCGTGATGTCCTTGCCATCGCGCAGGACGTCGACGCCGTGGCCAAGTGTCTCGGGGATCTCGTCGTAGACGATCGGGGTCGAGGGCCGGCCGAAGCGCATGTACATCGGTCCTTCGTTCTCGTAGGAGTCGATGACGGCGCGGTAGGCCTGGTTGTAGTCCGCCGGCACGACCACCTGCATCTTCGGCATCGCCCGCATCAGCGCGATGTCCTCGATCATCTGATGCGAGGCGCCGTCCTCGCCGAGCGAGACGCCGCCGTGCGACGCGCCGATCCTGATCTTCAGCTCGTTGTGGGCGATCCCGAGCCGGATCTGGTCGTAGGAGCGGCCGGTGGCGAAGATCGCAAAGGTCGATGCGTACGGGACCTTGCCCGTCGCGGCAAGCCCGCAGGCCATCGACATCATGTTGGCCTCCGCCGCGCCGACGTTGAAGAAGCGGTCGGGGTAGGCCTTGCCGAACTTGATCGATTGGGTCGAGACCGCCAGGTCGGCGTCGAGGGCGACGACCTCCTCGTGGATCTCACCGAGCTCGACGAGTGCATCGCCGTAGGCGTGGCGGGTTGCGATCGGCTCAGTCTTCGCTTCCATCACCGGCTCCCTGAAGCTCCTTGGTCTGCGCCTCGAGCGTCGCCTCGAGCTCCGTCAGCGCCTCCTCGGCCTGCTCCTGCGAGGGCGGCTTGCCGTGGAAGCCGAAACGGCCCTCCATGAAGGAGACGCCGCGGCCCTTCTTCGTCTGGCAGACGATCGCCGCCGGCCGGTCGAGGGTGCGGCTTCGCTCCAGCGCGTCGGTGATCGCGGCCATGTCGTGCCCGTCAATCTCAACGGTGTCCCAGCCGAAGGCCTCGAACTTGGCGCGCACGTCTCCGGTGTCCATGACCTCCTCGGTGGTGCCGTCGGTCTGCAGGTGGTTGTAGTCGACGATCGCGGTGATGTTGGTGAGGCCGAAGTGGCTCGCCGCGGTCGCTCCCTCCCACGTCTGGCCCTCCTGGCAATCGCCGTCGGAGAGCAGGCAGAAGGTGTGCGCCGTCTGGTCGAGCTGGTCGAGCCGCAGCGCCAGGCAGATGCCGACCGACATCGAGAGGCCCTGCCCGAGCGAGCCGGTGGAGACCTCGACGCCCGGCGTGGTCCGCATGTCCGGATGGCCCTGGAGCATCGCGCCGATCTTGCGCAGGCCCATCAGCTCCGAGTGCGGGAAGTAGCCGTGCTCGGCCAGCGCCGCGTAGAGGATGGGCGCCGCGTGGCCCTTCGACAGCACGAAGCGGTCGCGCTCCGGCCAGTCCGGGTTGGACGGGTCGTGGCGCAGGACGCGGTAATAGAGGGAGGCGACGATGTCGGCCGCGGAGAGCGATGAGTCCAGGTGGCCCGACTTGGCGACCGCGAGCATGCGCACGCAGTCGATGCGCAGGACGGTCGCCCAGCGCTCCAGCTCCGCGGTCGTCGGGACCGGGCCCTCCTCCCCCTGCGAACGAGGCGGAGGCTTCAGGTCCGGCACCGGCCTCAGGTGCCTCACGTCTCCGAGATTAGCCGCTGCCTCCATCGCCGAGAAAGTAAGTCGCGAGGCGGACGTAGCGTTGCGCCGCGTTTGCGCAGTTTGCGGGCTGGCGAGGATCAGCCGATCGCGACCATGCGCTCGATCGGGACGCGGGCCCGCTCGGCGACGTCCGCCGGGACCTTGACCTCGTGTTTGAGGTCGCGGAGCGAGTCGCGCAGCTTCGGCAGCGTGATCATCTTCATGTACTTGCAGAACGCCATCCGGTTCGCGGCGTGGAGATCGGCGTTCGGCGCCGCCTGCTCGAGCGGGTAGAGCATCCCGGTCTCGGTCGCGACGATGAACTCGCCGTCGGGCCGCTCGCTGACGTGCTTGAGCATCCCCGAGGTCGAGAGCATGTGGACGCCCTCGGAGCCGATGTCGCCCGAGGCCACGTACTCCATCGCCTGCGTCGAGCAGCCGCACTCGGGATGGATCAGGAACTCGGCGTCCGGGTGGGCGGCGCGCTGGGCGTTGATGTCGTCGGGCCGGATGCCTGCGTGGACGTGACACTCGCCGTCCCAGACGTGCATCGGCCTGCCGGTCTGCTTCTCGACGAACGCTCCCAGCCACATGTCCGGGCCGAAGAGGATCTCCGTGTCCTCGCCGTGCTCGGCGCGGATGTGCTCGACGACCTTGACGGCGTTCGAGGACGTGCAGCAGTAGTCGGTCTCGGCCTTCACCTCGGCTGAGGTGTTCACGTACATCACCACGACCGCGCCGGGATGCTCGGCCTTCCAGGCACGCAGCTGGTCGGCGTTGATCGAGTCGGACAGGGAGCAGCCGGCGTCGAGGTCGGGGATCAGCACGGTCTTCTGCGGGGAGAGGACCGAGGCCGTCTCGGCCATGAAGTGGACTCCGCAGAAGGCGATCACATCGGCCTCGGTGGCCGCGGCCTCGCGGGACAGCTGGAGCGAGTCGCCGGTCAGGTCGGCGACCTCCTGGATCTCCGGCACCTCGTAGTTGTGGGCGAGGATCACCGCATTGCGCTCGGCGGCGAGCGCGCGCACCTCGGCGCTCATCTCGCGGATTTCGTCCGGCGAGAGCTGTGTGTGAGTAGGGGGTTGGATGGTCGGCAGCTCGACTGCCATAGCCACGTTCCTCTCTCTATGTTCGTCTGTCCGACCCGCTCTGTTTCGGCGGGCCTAATACAGGCCGAATGTCCACTGCATAGTTTAGAGAAGTGCCCGAATTACCTGAGGTCGAGATCGCTGCGCGCCGCCTCTCCACCGCACTGGCCGGGGCCCGGGTCGAGTCGACGCTCGCCCCCGGCATGGTCGCGCTGAAGAGCTTCGACCCGCCCCTCGCCGAGCTCGAGGGCCGGGAGATCACCGGCGTCAGGCGGATCGGCAAGATGCCGGTGGTCGAGTTCGCTCCCAAGCCCGGCTCGGCCCATGGCGAACTTTCCCTCCTCGTCCACATGATGTCGGCCGGGCGCCTGCAGCTGTTCGACAAGCGCGCCTCCCTGAAGGACAAGCGCTCCCGCGTCCTGATCCGGATCGAGGACGGGCGCGAGCTGCGACTGCGGGAGTTCGGCACGAAGCAGCGGGCGTGGGCGAAGCTGCTGCCGGCCGAGAAGGTCGAGCTGGACGAGATGGTGGCGACGCTCGGGCCCGAGGCCTGGCCCGCTCCCCCGTTGAAGACGTTCGCCGAGCTGATCGACGAGCCGCGCCAGCTCCATCCCCTGCTCCGCCACCAGCGGACGATCGCCGGGATCGGGCGATCGTGGTCGGACGAGGTGCTGTGGGAGGCGAAGCTCGGTCCGTTCAAGAAGGGCTCCGACCTCGAGCCCGACGAAGTCGAGCGGCTGCATGGCGGGCTCGCCGTCCTCGGCGCGGCGATCGAGACCTACGAGGAGACGATCGGCGAGACGGTGCCGGACAAGATGCCGATGCCGCTCCGCGTCCACAAGCGCGAGGGCGAGCCCTGCCCGCGCTGCGGCACGAATCTGGCGGCCGTCCATTTCGCCGAACACTCCACCACCTACTGCCCCGAGGAGCAGACGGGCGGGAGGGTGCTGAAGGACCGCCGGCTATCGCGGCTCTTGAAGTAGGTTCCCGAGCCATGGATCAGCGCGTGAGCCTGGTCACCCTTGGCGTCGGCGACCTCGCCCGGTCTCGCGCCTTCTACGAGGCGCTCGGATGGACGGTCGGTGCCGAGGGCGGCGCCGATGTCGTCTTCTTCCAGGCGGGCGGGATCGTCGTTGCGCTCTGGGACCGCGCCAAGCTCGCCGAGGACTCGGGCGTCACCGACACCGGCGGCTGGGGCGGCGTCACCCTCGCCTACAACGTGAGCTCGCCGGCTGAGGTGGATGCGGTGATCACCGAGGCCGAGGCCGCCGGCGCCACGATTCCGCGCAAGGGCGCCGAGACCTTCTGGGGCGGCTACTCAGGCGTCTTCGTCGACCCCGACGGCCACCCGTGGGAGGTCGCCCACAATCCGTACTGGACCGTCCACGAGGACGGACGGACGACGCTCGACTAGAGGCCGGTGAACTGGCGCAAAACCGCCCGGCCGACGGTGACCGGGTGGTTGATCACCGTCGCGAGCCGGCCGGTCAGGGTGAGCGGGTCATGCGCGATCCCCAGCTGGCGCAGGATCGTGGCCGAGTCGAAGTAGACGCGCTCGCAGACCAGCCTGTCCTCCTCGAAGACGAAGAAGGCGCAGAAGCGCATCTCGAAGTTGCGGCCGGTCGGCGGCAGGCCACGGAACGCTCCCTCGTGGGTGCCGTAGAGCATCGCCTCGACGATCACCGCGTCGTCGGCGTGGTGCAGCGCGATCAGCTCATTGCGCTGGTCGGGGAAGGCGGTCCGCGTCTCGTCGAAGTACTGCTCGACCGCGCGCTTGCCGTCGTAGACGTCGCCGGTCCCGATCAGCTCGTAGCGCGGGTGGTCGAAGGTGTCGATCGTCGCTTCGTAATCGTGCTCGTTCTCGGTCTCCATGTGCTCGATCACGAGCTTCTCGCGCTTTTCGCGCAGAGCCTTGGTGGGTCCGATCGCCATCGCCGGAGACCCTACCCCGGTTCCGGCCGGCAGCCGTTCCCGAAATCGCGCCTGGCGGACTCGATGTCGATCAGGGTGACCATGCGGCTGCAGAGGCCCTGCTCGTCAACCTCGATGTGGATGGCGACCGGGCGCCTCGTGAGAGCTCCGCTGCCGTGGGCCTCCAGCACGATGGTTGCGACGACCAGGGCCTCCCCGGCCCGACCGCACACCTCGGGACTTTCGATCCGGACGCTTCGCCAGACATCGTCCGTGTCGAACCAGAACTTCACGACGCCCTGCGGCCCGCGGTAGACGCGGCCATCGATCGCGGAGCGAAGCGCGCGGAACTCGGCATCGGGCGTGAACAGTTCCTTGGCGCCCTCGACGTCGTGCTCGTTGTAGACGCGGAGCAGCTCGCGGGCCGTCATCACCGCCTGCGCGTCGGCCTCAGTCATACCCGTCCCTCGAGCCCGGCGGCTGCCATCGCTTCGGCCTGATCGGGAATCACCCGGAAGCGCACGACGAGGCCATCGCGGATCGTCAGCAAGTGGCCGACCGGCATCGTGAACTCGGCGCCGGACTCGCGGCCGACCGTGGTCAGCGTGCCGAGCATCACAACCTCGTCCGGTCGGAGGCGGGACGATTCGCTCCGGTGCCGGCCGGAACTCGCCGAAGCTCTCCATGTAGGAGCGGGCGACGCGGATGATCTCCTCGGCGCCGCGGAACGGGCCCGGCTCGGGCGCCTGCGGCGGCGGATACCACTCGACCTCGTCGTGCATCACGGCCCGCAGTCCGTCCAGGCCCTCCTCGGCCCAGACCGCGTAGGCGCGCTCGACGATCGCGACGTTCTCGGCGGGATCGCTCATGCCTGCTCGAGCAGCATGCTCAGGTCGAGCGCGGGAGCGGAGTGGGTCAGTGCCCCGACCGAGATGAAGTCGACCCCGGTGGCGGCGATCTCGCCGACGGTCTCCAGCGTGACGCCGCCCGACGCCTCGAGGGTCGCGCCGTCGGCGGACTCATCGCGGGCGGCGACCGCCGCGCGCAGGCCGTCGAGGTCCATGTTGTCGAGCAGGAGCCTCCTGCCCCGGCCGCGAGCGCTTCCCGGACCTCGTCCAGATCGCGGCACTCGACCTCGGCTTCGAGGTCCGGCCGCTGCTCGGCCGCCAGCCGGACCGCCTCCCCGACCCCGCCCGCGAGCGCCGCATGGTTCTCCTTGATCAGGATCGCGTCGTAGAGGCCGATGCGGTGGTTGCGGCCACCGCCGGCGACGACCGCGGCCTTCTCGAGCGCGCGCAGGCCCGGGGTGGTCTTGCGGGTGTCGAGGATGCGCGCGCCCGTCCCCTTCACCGCGGCGACGTAGTGAGCGGTCAGCGTCGCGATCCCGCTCAGGTGGCCGAGGAAGTTGAGCGCGGTGCGCTCGCCGGCGAGGAGCGCCGCCGCCGGACCGGTGACCAGGGCGACCTGGGCGGGCACCCCGTCGCGCCACTGGCCCTCGACGACGATCCGGTCGAAGCTCTCGGAGCCGGCCTGGCCGAACGCCTCCTCCGCGGCGTCCAGGCCGAAGAGGACCCCGGGCGCCTTCTGCACGATCCGGGCGCGACCGCGTGCCGCCGCCGGGACCACGGCCTCGGTGGTGGCGTCGCCCGCGCCGAGGTCCTCGGCCAGGGCGCGCGCGACGAGATCGCTCAGCTCACTCACGCGGGAAGACGGCGAGCGTCGCGGTGAACCCGTGCAGGAAGTTGCGCCCTCCCACCGGGCCGATCTCACCGGCGCAGAAGAAGCCGCCGGCCGGGACGCCGAGGGTGTCCTCGATCGCGATCGCGTCGTGGTCGGGGAGCGTGAACATGTGCGAGCCGCGCCCGTTGCAGGTGAAGACGAGCGCCCCGGCGGCCCCGGTCGAGGCGAGCGCGGTGTTCTGTGTCGCGAGGGCATTGCGCAGGTCCTCGTCGGCCGAGGCCTCGTCGCGAACGTGCAGGCGGACCGTCTGGCCGAGCTTCACCTCCTCGCCGATCGCGACCCAGCCCTTGTCGGGGTCGGCGCCGACGATCGGCCGGACGAGGAAGTCCCCGCGCTCGTACTCAGGCTGGTTCTCGTCGATGACGAGGCCGAGCATCAGTCCCTCGGACGCCATCTTCCGCTCGCGCGGCGGCAGCTCGGAGATGGCCTCCTTCAGCCGCTCGAGGGCGGGCGTGCTCGCGAGCTCCTCGATCACGTTGCCGCGGGCCGCGGTGATCGTCATCTCGGCGCCGACCGGCGCGGCGCCCTGGGAGACGCAGGGGACGACCCCGACCCCGTCGATCGAGCATGCGACCGCGCCGCCTGAAACGACGTCGCCGCCTCGGAACAGGACCCCGCCGCCGGCCGCCGCCGCGCTGACCAGGCCCCCGAGGACGGGCAGGCCCGGCGACATGCGCTCGACCTCCGAAAGCAGTCGCTCGGTCGCGAACGAGTAGGGGTCGGCGAGCAGGACGAGGGCGTCCGCCTCGAGTGACTCCGGCAGCCCCTCCACCCCCTCCGCTCCGGGCTCGGCGGCCAGATGGTGGGTCTCGATCCGGGAGCCGGGCAACGACGCCGCCCAGACGACCGCCCCGGCACCGCCCTCGATCTCGCGGCCGCCGCCGACGACACCGCTGGCACCGCAGCCGATCAGGTTGGCCGGAGCGAGCTCGTCGTGGACGGCGGAGAGGAGCCACTTCGAGTGGCCCAGGTGTGGCGGGCCGGCGAAGAGGACGCAGAGGTCGCACGGCGCGCCGAGCTCACGCGCCGCATCGCGGGCGGCCTCGGTGAACGCCTCGACCGGATCGAAGCTCTCCGAGACGCCGACGGCGATCTTTGCGGACATGCTTCGAGGTTATCTCTAGGGCAGTATTCGTTCCGTGCCCAGCCCGCAGGCCCAGGAGCTTCTCGACGAGCTGCGCACCGACCTCGCGGAGCGGCTCAGCGACTCCGATGACGCCAGGGCGATCTACGAGGAGGCGATGGCCGAGTTCCCGGCGCCCGAGGGGACGGCGCTCGAGCCGATCGAGCTCGCCGGCTGTTCCGGCCTGAGGGTCGTCGCGCCGGGGGCCTCCGAGGAGCCGCGCGCGCTGTACCTGCACGGCGGCGGTTTCGCCGTCGGCTCCGCGCGCTCGAACCAGGACCTTCTCGCCCGGCTCAGCCACTCGGCCGGCATCGCGGTGGTCGCGATCGACTACCCGCTGCTTCCGGACGCACCGTTTCCGGAGGCGCTGGAGGCAGCGCTCGCCGCGTACCGGCAGCTGGACCGGGAGACCGACGGCGCGCTCGTCCTCGCCGGCAGCTCGGCCGGCGGCGGGCTCGCGCTGGCGGCGGCGACGAGCCTTCGCGACGCCGGCGAGCCCCCGCCGGCGGGGATCGCCTGCCTCTCGCCCTGGTTCGACATGACCGTCTCGGCCCCGTCGCTGAACGCGAGCGACGACGGCGACTGGCTGGGCCGCGAGACGCTGGTCCTGGCCGCCGAGACGTACCTCGGCGGGCGCGAGCCCACCGACCCGCTCGCCTCGCCGCTTCACGCCGACCTCTCGGGCCTGCCGCCGATCCTGCTCCAGGTCGGCGGCTCGGAGATCCTGCTCGACGACTCGAGCCGCCTGGCCGATGCCGCACGGCGGGCCGGCACCGAGGCCGAGCTCGACGTCTGGCCCGGCATGTTCCACAACTTCCAGCTCTTCGCCTCCCGGCTCGACGAGGGGACGGCGGCACTGGAGCGGCTGGGCCGGTGGGTGCGGCAGCGGCTCGAGGCCGCGGATCGCGACTAGTCGGCGCTGCGCAGCAGGTACTCGCGGATGAAGCCGTCGAGGTCGCCGTCCAGGACCCGGCTCGCGTCGCCGACCTCGTGCCCCGTGCGGTGGTCCTTGACCCGGGTCTGCGGGTGGAGGGTGTAGCTGCGGATCTGCGAGCCCCACTCCGCCGCCTTCTGCTCGCCGCGCTCGGCGGCGAGCACATCGGCCCGGCGCTTCTCCTCCTCGGCGAGCAGCCGGGCCTTCAGGAAGCTCATCGCGGTCGCCTTGTTCTGCGCCTGCGAGCGCTCGTTCTGACACTGGACGACGATCCCCGACGGGACGTGGGTGATCCGCACGGCCGAATCGGTCTTGTTCACGTGCTGGCCGCCCGCACCCGAGGCGCGATAGGTGTCGACCCGCAGGTCGCTCTCGTCGAGGTCCACCTCGACGTCACCCTCGACGAGCGGCGCGACGTCGAGCTGGGCAAAGGCTGTGTGGCGGCGCTTCTGAGCGTCGAAGGGCGAGATCCGTACGAGCCGGTGGACTCCGCGCTCGGCCGCGAAGAGGCCGTATGCGTTCTCGCCCCTGGCGACGAAGGTGGCCTGCTTGATCCCGGCCTCCTCGCCCTCGGCGGCCTCCTTCATCTCCGTCTTGAACCCGCGGCGCTCGGCCCAGCGCAGATACATGCGCAGGAGCATCTCGGCCCAGTCCTGGGAGTCCGTGCCGCCCGCGCCCGCGCGGACGGTGACGACGGCGTCGCCGGAGTCGTAGCGGCCGCCGAAGAGACGGGCCTCCTCGAGCTCGGCGAGGCGCGCCTCGATCGAGGCCAACTGATCCTCGAGGCCGGCGGCGATCTCGTCGTCTTCGGCCGCGAGCTCGGCGAGCTCCTCGAGATCGTCGGCGTCAGTGGTGAGCAATCGGAACGAGTCGAGCTTCCGCTTCGCCGAGGCGTGCGCGGCGGAGGTCTTCGCCGCCTGCTCCTGGTCGTCCCAGAAGCCGGGGCTGCCCATCTCTGCCTCGAGGCTGTCTACGCGGCGTTCGAGCTCAGCCGGGTCAAAGGTAGCCCGCGAGCAACTCGAGCTGCTCGCGGATGGCCGCGAGCCGCGTGCTCACGGCCTCCTTCGAAGGTGCCTCTGCCATGGACGGGAGCTTAGGGGGCGGTCAGCGCCTGCGCTTGCGCTTGCGCTTCACCTTGAAGTCGTACGAGGTGGGTGCCGGCGAGGCGGTGTTCGAGTCGGTGTCCGTCCCGAGAACCTGGAAGACGTGGTTGCCGGAGCCGACGCGGAGGGACTTCGGCGAGCTGCATGGCTGCAGCGCGGCGCCGTCGAGGCCGCAGGTGAAGCTCGCCGGCTCGTCGGCGGTGAACTCGAAAACGACCGAGACCCTTCTCCTGCGGGTCTTGGTCTTCTTGGCCGGGCCGTCGGTGAACGTCGTGATCGGTGGCCCAGGCGCGCGCCCGGCGGATCCGATCGGGTTGACGCCCGCGATCGACTGCACCGCGTTGCCGATCGCGCTTCGCATCGGGTCGGCGGCGACCCGGCCGTAGACGCCGGGGAACCCGGGGCGCGCGCAGCCGCTGCCGAAGCTGGTGTCGCCGACCAGGCGGGCCGCGCCGCCGTTCAGCGGGACCACGAGCGGGCCGCCGCTGTCGCCCTGGCAGGTGTCCTTACCGCCCGCGGGCTCGCCTGCGCAGACCATCGTCTCCGGCTGGAATCCCGTTCCGTAGGCCGCCTCCGCACCGCAGACCGAGTCGGCGAGCATGTTGAACTGGACCGAGTGGAGCTGCTCCGGGAAGCTTCCGCCCTCCGAGAGCGCACCCCAGCCGCTCGCGAGCGCGATCGCACCTGGCGCCCAGGCCGCGGTCTCGTCAGGGCCCGCGATCTTGATCGGGCTTGCCGGCGGGGGCGCCGGGCTCGCGAGCTGCAGCAGGGCGACGTCCCACGCGCTCGTGTTGCAGTCGTAGAGCCCCTGCTTGTCCCCGGTCGACTGGGCCTGGGCGACGCCGGTGCCGCCCGGGCCGGGCTCGAAGTAGTAGATCTCGGCGACCGGTATCTCGGCTCCCTCGCTGCTCGACAGGTTCGTGCGACCCGTGAAGGTCGCGAGCGCGCTCGCCGGTGTCGTGAAGCCGTCGGTCGGCAGGCAGATCCCCTGCGGACCGGTTGTCTCGAAGACGCAGTGAGCCGCGGTGACCGCAACCGTCGGCGCGACCAGGCTCGCTCCGCAGAACTGGCGGTTGAACCCGCTGTTGCCGTTCGGGGCCACGGCAAGCGCCACCTGCCATGGGAAGGAGTCGATCGTGGTCGGCCCGCCGCCGACGATCCGCGGGCTCGCGTCCTTCGCCGTCGCCGTCGCAGGGATCGCGAGGGCGAGCAGCACGCCGATGGCGCACATCCAGATCCTGATCCCGCTTCGCCCTGGCACGAGAGCTCAGGTTACAGACCGCGACCTATCCGAATTCGTGATTCGCGGCGCAGAAGGCGTCCCGCTGATCCCGGGTCCCCGAGGACGCCGCCGCCGGCGATCGTCTGCGCCCAGGAGGCGGCGTTCTCCTCGATCTCGGCGACCACGGCGTCGCGCTCGGCCTCGGACTTCGCTGCGAGCAGCTGCTCGCCGTAGCGCCAGCCGTTCTCACGCCAGGTCTCGACGAGCTCGAGCGTCGCAGTCTCGTCGAGCGGCGAGGGCCCACCGTCGATCACCGCGAAGGTCGGGTCGTAGTGAGCGGAGATGTAGTCCTGGATCGGGTCGAAGACCTCGCGGTTGATCGCGTTGACCGCGTCGTGGTCGGGCTTGCGCGAATCGCCGGCGGGCGTCGCCGTGCCCATCTCCTCGTACGCGAAGGCGAGGTCGTGCTGGACGTGAACGTTGGAGAAGAGGAGGACGTCCTGTCCGGCGTTGGCATCGCCGGAGTCGTAGGCCTCGAAGGCGATCCGCCAGCCGTCGGTCACGGGCCGCCCGGCCTCGTAGTCGCTGAACGCTTCGCGGAACCGGTTCGAGAAGGTCGTGATCAGGTAGGTCATCCAGCGCCGGTGGGTGACGATCCCCGGTCGCGGGCCCGCCAGGTCGCGGCGCAGGCCCTTCGTGATCTCGAGGTAGCTGTAGAGGACGACCGCGCGGTGGTCGCAGGCGGCGTCGTAGCGCTTCCACTCGGCGGTCAGGTGGCGCTCCAGCCGCTTCACGCACTCGAGCCGGGCGCGCTTGCAGCGCGGTACGGGGCCGGGCTGGACGTCGACCGGCGCGCCAGCGGCCGGCGGCCCCTGATTCCCGGGAACGTCCACCCCGCTCTGCGCCATCGCGGGCACGGCGACGGCGAGCGCGACCAGCAGCGCCACGATCCCCGCGGATGACCCTCTCCTCGTCATCCTCAGACAAAGAACGACGCCGAATCCTCCGCTTCGCGTCCGGTTCGGCTCAATCTCATCTGCATGAGATGAGGCTAACGGCGGTCCTCACCCCTCGCGCCGGTTGCGGCGACCGCGGCCGCGGCGCGGGCATGGCGGCGAGCGTCGGCAGCCGAGACGCCGTCGCCGGGCAGCTCGACGACGAAGGACTCGCCGCCGAGGTGGTGGTCCTGCCAGCTCGCGACGGTGCCGGGCAGTTTCTGGCCCCGGCAACGGTTGGTCGGAAAGCGCGCGATCCGGGCGTAGCGCCGCTCGATCGCCGCCTTCCCCTTGCACGGCAGCAGCACCTCGCCCCATGGCTGGTGGTACCAGACCGACACCGCGGGCTCCAGGCGCTCGGCGAGCCGTGCCACCGCTCGCGATTCGGGCTCGGAGAGCGGATGCGGGCCCGAGTACTCGGCGCTTCCGGGCGAGCTCGACTGCCAGCGATATGGGAAGTTGCGGTTGAGGTCGACGCCGCGCCCGTTCTGCCGCGTCTCGCGACGGACGCCGTCGGGGTTGATCGTGCGAACGAGCCAGAGGTCGACGTCGCCGACCTCTTCCGCACGCTTGCGGAGCGCGGCCACGACCTTCTGGCCCGCCGTCTCGTCGCCGTGGATCGAGCCGACGACGAGCGCCTTGCGCTCCGCATCCGGGTCGCCGATGCGGACCGCGCGCAGGCGGTCGCCACTCGCCGACTTGCCGAAGACCTCGACCGGGCCGGCGGCACGGGGGCCCTGCTCGGCGCCGAAAACGGCAACGGCGGCAAGTAGGGGCAGCGAGGCGGCAAGGAGGAGCGCCGCGATCCGGGTCAGCCTCATGCGCGGGATTATCCTGGCCCGGGTGAGTCGAATCCGCGCCGCCTCGCTGCCCTTACTTGCTGCCGTTTTTCTCGTCCTGGCGTCAACGCCAGGCGAGCCATCCGCACGCGGTTCGGCCGGTGTGCCCTCGCTGGCCATCTCGAAGACAGGCGATGGCCGCTACGAGGCCAGGGTCCGCATGCAGGCCGACGAGGACGCCCGCGTCGAGATCGGCCTGCGCCTCCTCGGCCGCACGATCGAGGGCAAGCGCGAGCTGGTCGACTCGGCGACGCTGACGGAGGACGTCGAGGCCGGGAGCGTGCGCCTGGCGCTCGAGCTGGGTGGGGTCGCGCGCAGCTGCTTCGGCTACGCCCGATGCGAGCTCTCGGGCAAGGTCGTGGCCTCCCCCCTGACCGCGCCGGTCCCTCCTGCCACCGAGCCCACGGTCGGCGACCCGAGCGGGAAGGACGCCGCGGCGAGGAAGGTCGATACGGGCGAACCGAAGATCAAGAAGCACCACATCCCCTACGGCTCGACCCGCAAACACCAGATGGCCGCCTACTCGAAGCGCCACTACGGGGAGCGCGAGTGGCGGCTCGAGGAGCCCAGCGGGATCGTGGAGCACTACACCGCGAGCGCGACGGCGGGGCCGGCGCTCTCGACCTTCGAGAACAACCGGCCGGACGTGGAGTACGGCGAGCTCCCCGGCGTCTGCGCGCAATACCTGATCGACCGCGACGGGACGATCCTCGAGCTCGTGCCCACCGACATCCGCTGCCGCCATACGGTCGGGCTCAACCATCGGACGATCGGGATCGAGCACGTCGGCCAATCCGACTCCGACGTCGTCGGCCGGCCGCAGGTCCTGAAGGCGTCGCTGGCACTCACGAGCTGGCTGCGCTGCGCGTACGCGATCGAGCGCTCCAACGTGATCGGCCACAACGAGAGCCTCGACTCCCCTCTCTACGAGGAGCACGACCCCCGCTTCCAGGGCCGCACCCATGGCGACATGAAGCCGGGGACGATGAACCGCTACCGCAAGAAGATCGAGGACTGCTGAGCCCGCAGCGGAGCGGCGTCAGGAGTAATCTGGCGCGGGGGGTTTCGAAGGAAGGGGGGCCCGGTGGGCACCTTCACGAAGCAGAGTCGCAGCGCGAACGCGATCGCCCTTGTCGCGCTGTTTATCGCGGTCGGGGGCGGCGCCTATGCCGCCGGCAAGATCGATTCGAGAGACATCGCGAAGAAGGGCGTGAAGGCGAGGAACCTGGCGCCCGGCGCGGTCAAGGGCAAAGATCGCCGCTGGGGCGGTCTCGGCCGAGAAGCTCGCGGACGGAGTCGTGACGACACCCAAGATCGCGGACGGAGCCGTCGCCGCGGCAAAGCTCGATCCCGGCGAGCGTTCGGAGGCGTTCGTGACGAATCAGCCGGGGCTGATCCCGCTCCAGCCAGACGCGCAGTCTTCTCTGACGCCGATCGCATCGCGCAGTTGGCGCTGCCGGCACCGGGCGCCTACGTGATCAACTCACAGGCGGCCTTCGGTGGGACCTCCGCCGGCGAGCGCTTCGTTGCGTGCGTGATCCGCGACGACGGCGCCGTCGTGGCCAGGGGCGACACCGAGACCTCGGCCAACGCCGTCTTCTCGGCGACGCATGACGCTGAACGCGATCGTCGATGGCGGCGCTGTCGACCTGGCATGCCAGGCGAGCGGCCAGCACAAACGCACGCAACCGCGTCCTGATCGCCACCCGCGTGGGCACGGTCAGCGCGCAGTAGCCGGCTCGAGGAGGTGCCGGCCGAGAAACTCGACCTCGTCGGCGACGACCGCATCGTGCTCGGGACCGTCGTAGATGTCGAAGTGGTCGACGTCTGGATACGTACGCAGCTCGCCCTTCGGGGCCCGCTTCGCAGCCGCGATCGCCACTCCTGGCCGCGCGACCCGATCGCCCTCGCCCACGCAGACGAGCCACGGGCAGTGGAGGGTCGCGGCGTGGCGGCCGGGGTTGAACGGGCGGCCGAGTAACCACCGCGCCGAGACCCGATCCCGCCACCGCGAGTCCTCGCCCATCTCGACCACCCGGCGCCAGCCCGCCTCGGCTTCGGGGGCGTTGATCATCGCCACCTCCCCTGGCTGACCGACAACAGGCACGTGTTCGCCCCGGGCGGCGGCGGAGAGCATCCGCGCCATCACTCGGGGAGGGTTGCGGTGGGCCTGGCGGCGGATGTCCAGAAACGGGACCTGGCTGATCGCCGCTGCAACCCGGCGATCGGCGGCCGCGGCAGCGAGGGCGTTGCCGCCGCCCATCGAGGAACCGAAGGTCGCGACCCGGTCGCCGTCGATCTCCGGCAGGGAGCGGGCGAAGGCGATCGCCGCGGCCCGGACAACCCATGCGCCATGACGACGATGGGCAGCTCCGTCCCTTTGGGGTCAGACCCCTCGTACAGCCAGGCCGCGCAGGCGTCGCCGTTCACCGGAAAGCTGATGTCGCTTCGTTTCATGTCCGGGAAACGGCCCGGGCCGCGAAAACGTGAGGTCGGCTCAGGTCGGCTTGACCTTGGCCGAGTCGCTCGCCTCGTCTCCGGCGGCGTCGGTCATCCGGACGGTGACCTTGAGCTTGCCGGAGTCGGTCCCCTTTGAATTTCAGAGCCAGCTTCTGCTTGCCCGCGTCGAGGCCGGTGAACTTCCGCGAGCCAAGCTTCTCGCCGCCCCTGCTGACCTCGACCTTCGCGTCGATCGCCTCGGCGGTGTCGAGCTTTGCGACGACCTTTGTCCCCGCCCCCGCCCGCTCAGCCTTCGCAGACACCAGCGACGCGGCGACGATCCCAGCGCCGAGCGGCTTCTCCTTGCCGGTCAGCTCGTAGAGGCCCCAGGGCGGGTTCGCGTTCACGACGCGTCCCGGCTCGCAGGTTCCGAGGAAGCTCGCGAATCGCCTGTCCGGGTGGGACGCGACGAACCGGTGGGGCCCGCTCGGGACGGACTCCCAGATCACCCCGCCGTCCCCTGAGGAGGCGGTCTGGGTCCTGTCGGGGATGACGCTGTCGTTGAAGTAGATCGGCCCGGGCACCGACGGGAACGCCCGCGCGGTGGCGCCCGCGACGCCGTGGGGGGTCCGCTCCTGGAAGGTCTCGAAGGGCACGCCGCGCACGTTGCGGTTGGAGACGGTGCTGACGACCACGCATGTGGTCGGGCGGCCGTCGGGGCCGATCGGGACGCCGAGGAGCCCGGCGAGCGCGTTGAACTCGTCGTCGTGCGGCGTTTGGAAGTTGGCGTTCTCGATTTCCTCGCCGCGGGTGTGGAAGGTCTGCAGGTCGATCTCGTTGTACGGGTCGCCCGGCTCGATGTACGGCGTGACCGTGGTGTCGTCGGGGACCTCGAGCTCGTAATCGCCCACGGCGTTGGTGACCGCCGAGACCTTCGGGAGCTCGCGGACCCGGATCGTCGCCCCCGGGATGGACGTGTCCGATTGGTTGAATCGGTACGCCTTGCCGGAGATCGTCACCGTGCCGCGGTCGGCACCTGCGTGCGCGGGCGCGGGCAGGACGAGGAGGATCGCCGCCGTAGCGGCGAGGCAGGCTCTGCTCAGGCGCCGTGGCACTTCTTGAACTTCTTCCCGGAGCCGCACCAGCAGGGGTCGTTGCGGCCGATCTTGTCGTGCTCGTCCTTGGTGACGGTGCCCGTGGTCGGGTCGGCTCCGGCGGACTGGCCGTTACCTCCCGTCGACGAGGTCGCCGACCCGGCGGCTGCAGCGGGCACGGTCGCGGTCGACGTCGCCGCCCCCTTCGCCTCGGCGATCGCCGACGGCTGCTCCGGCCCGCCGCCCGAGTAGTTCACGTTCTGCGCCTCGTCCTCGGCCGCGCCGAAGACCCGCGCAGGCTGGCCCTCCGCGCCCTCGACCTTGACCTCCAGGTGGAACATCGTCCGTGCGAACTCCTCCCAGACCGCATGCAGCAGCTCCTCGAACATCGAGAAGCCCTCGTTCTTGTACGCGACCAGCGGATCGATCTGGGCGAAGCCGCGCAGGTGGATTCCCTCGCGCAGGTAGTCCATCTCGTAGAGGTGCTCTTTCCAGCGGTTGTCGAGGATCCGCAGGAGGACCTGGCGCTCGAGTTCGCGCATCAGCTCGGAGCCGAACTGCTCCTCGCGGCGGTCGTAGGCCGCGAGGGCGTCCTCCGCGAGGAGCTCCTGGATCTCGATCTGGCTGGAGGTGTTCGGGTCGAGCTGTGAAAGGTCGGCCTGCATCGGCCAGATCGACGTGGCCTGCGTCTGCAGGCCGGGGAGATCCCAGTCCTCGAACACGTCGCCCTCAGTGAACTGGGCGACCAGCCGCTCCGCGACCTCGCCGACCTCGGTCCGCGAGACGTCCGACATGTCGCGGCCCTCGAGGATCTCGCGCCGGTACTTGTAGACCACCCGGCGCTGCTCGTTCATCACGTCGTCGTACTCGAGGACGCGCTTGCGGATCAGGAAGTTCTGCTGCTCGACCTTCTTCTGCGCGTTCTCGACAGTGCGGCTGAGCATCTTTGCTTCGAGGGGGTACTCCTCCCCCTCGTCGTCGACGGGCCCGAGGCGATCGAGGATCTTGTAGATCCGGTCGCCGGCGAACAGGCGGATCAGGTCGTCCTCGGCGGAGAGGAAGAAGCGCGACTCACCTGGATCGCCCTGGCGGCCGGAGCGGCCGCGAAGCTGGTTGTCGATCCGCCGCGACTCGTGGCGCTCGGTTCCGCAGATGAACAGGCCGCCGAGCTCGAGGACCTTCTCCTGCTCGGCCGCGCACTTCTCCTCGAACTCGGGAAGGATGTCGGCGAGAGCCTCGTCGTAACCCTCGTCGCCGGGCGAGACACCCGTCTTCTTCAACGCGTGCATCGCCATCTGCTCCGGGTCGCCGCCCAGCTTGATGTCGACGCCGCGGCCGGCCATGTTGGTCGCGATCGTGACCGAGCCGATCCGGCCCGCCTGGGCGACGGTCTCGCCCTCTTTCTCAGCGTGCTCGGGCTTCGCGTTCAGGACGACGTGCTCGATCCCGTTGCGCTTGAGCTGTTCGGACAGCATCTCCGAGGTCTCGACGGAGACGGTGCCGACGAGGGTCGGCTGGCCGGTCTGGTTGCGCTCCGTGATCTCGTTGGTCAGCGCCTTCCACTTGCCCTGCTTCGTCTTGTAAATCAGGTCGTTCTTGTCGTCGCGGACCATCGGCACGTTGGTCGGGATCTCGACCACCGGCATCTCGTAGATCTTCATGAACTCCTGCGCCTCGGTGAGCGCGGTGCCGGTCATCCCGGCGAGCTTGTCGTAGAGGCGGAAGTAGTTCTGGAGGGTGATCGTCGCCAGGGTCTGGTTCTCGGCGCGGATCGAAACGCCCTCCTTCGCCTCGATCGCCTGGTGCAGGCCCTCCGACCAGCGCCGCCCTTCGAGGATGCGGCCGGTGAACTCGTCGATGATCATCACCTGGCCGTCGATCACCGCGTAGTCCTTGTCGACCTTGTAGAGCGACTCGGCCTTGAGCGACTGGACGAGGTGGTTGACGAGAGTGCCGTGCTCGGAGACGTAGAGGTTCTCGACGCCGAGGAACTTCTCGGCGGTGTGGACACCGCGCTCGGTCGGCGCGACGGTCTTGTGCTTCTCGTCGTACTCGTAGTCGTACTCGGCCTCGGAGGTGTCCTTGTTCTCTCCGAGTGACTTCAGCTTCGTCTTCATCTCCTCGCCGACCAACTGCTTCGCGAGGCGGGCGAAGGTGTAATAGGTCTCGGCGGCCTGCTCTGGCTGGCCGGAGATGATCAGCGGGGTCCGCGCCTCGTCGATCAGAATGTTGTCGACCTCGTCGACGATCGCGAACCCGTGACCGCGCTGGTAACACGCCTCCAGCGACTGCGCCATGTTGTCTCGGAGGTAGTCGAAGCCGAACTCGGAGTTCGTCCCGTAGACGACGTCGGCCTCGTAGGCCCGGTGCCGGCGCTGGGGGTCCGTCGAGAGATCGGTGTCCTGGATCACGCCGACCTTGACTCCGAGCGCCTCGTATACGGGAGTCATCCACTCCGCATCGCGGCGGGCGAGGTAGTCGTTGACGGTGACGACGTGGACGTTCTGGCCCGCGAGCGAGTTGAGGAAGACGGGCAGGGTGGCGGTCAGGGTCTTGCCCTCGCCGGTCCTCATCTCGGAGATGGCGCCCGAGTGCAGGACCATGCCGCCGATCAGCTGGACGTCGAAGTGGCGCTGGCCAAGCGTGCGGCGTCCTGCTTCGCGGCAGAGCGCGAAGGCCTCCGGGAGCAGGTCGTCGAGCGGCTCGCCGTTGCCCGCCCGCTCACGCAGGGCATTCGACTCGGCGAGGAGCTCCGAGTCCTCGAGCAGCTCCATCTCCGGCTCGACGCGATTGATCGCTTCGACCCGGCTCTCGTACTCCTTGAACTTCTTCCCTTCGCCGAGGCGGAGGGCGCGATCGATGAGTCCTTTGGCCACGGTTCGAGACTAGCGAAGGGTCGCTACACGGCCACTAAATAAGACTCGGTAAGAGTCAGGCGGCTTTGCCCCGCAGGCGGGCGGCGCGGCGGCGCGACTGCCAGCGCTTGCGCCGGCGCTCGCGGTGGCGCTTGACCTGGCGGTGCATGTCGTCGGAGAGCTCGGCGATCGAGTGCAGCATCTCCGGCGAGCGCTCCGTGCTGACGATCTCGCCGCCCTTCAGGTAGAGCCGGGCCTCGGCGACCTCGCTGTCGCGGATCGAGGGGTTCCGCTCCTCCATCAGCTCGACCTCGAGGATCGCCTGTTCGGGCACCTGGCGCCCGAGGCGGGCAAAGCGCTTGCGAACGTGCTCCCGGAGCTCATCGGTGATCTCCACGTTCCTGCCCCTGATTTCGATCCGCATCGCGGCCTCCTTTGGGGAGCTGACGTTCTCGCCCATGCTACGCCGGAGCGGCCGCGAACACAACCGCGTTGACGTCGGTGCAACCGGCGGCGCGGAGGGCGGTGGCGCAGGCCGTGAGGGTGGCGCCAGTGGTGGTGACGTCGTCGAGGAGGAGCGCGTGCGTCGGAGGGGCGGTTGCCCGTACTCGCGGACGAGCGCGGATAGCCAGGCGCCGCCGGGAGTTCGGCCCACCTGGCGCGCGCCGTGGCGCCTGCGCAGGCATGTGGAGATGGGGAGGTTGGCGAGGCGGGAGAGGTCTTACCGTGATTTCGTGCGCTGGGTCGAAGCCTCGGAGAAGGGTGCGGAGCGGGTCTGGAGGGATCGGGATGAGGGTTCGGTGGCGAGGAGGCTCGGCGGGGCTTCGGCGGCGATGAGTTGTGCGGCGCGCGTGGCGGCCGGGAGTAGCTGGTGGAACTTGAGGGTGGTGATGAGGGCTCGGGCCTTGCCCTGTAGGGGCGGGCGGCCCAGGCTTGGGTGATGCCGAGGAGATTCAGGGCTTGGCGGAGTCCCCTCTCAAGTTCGCGGTCGCACTTCGAGCAGAGGAACGATTCGGCTGTGGGTGTGGTGCCGGCGCAGATGCCGCATGCGGGTGGGGCGGCGATCTCGGCGAGCACGTAGGGGAAGCGGCTCGGGCGCATCAGGCCAGCTTCGGGCGTGGAGTGTTACGCGTGGCGCGCGAAACGTGTCGATATCGAGCATTCCTGCTTTGCCCTCGGAATCCGGGGGCAGGACAGCAATGCTCAGTCGAAGACGAGCTTTTCGATCGCGCTCAGGTCGGCTTCGGCTCGGAGGACGGAGGGGGCTTTGCCCAGGGCGGTGTCGGGGTCCTTCAGGCCGTGGCCGGTGAGGACGCAGACGATCGTGCCGGTGATCGGCTCGCCGTCGGCGTCCGGGGCGCCGTGGGCGAGGAGGCCGGCGACCGAGGCCGCGGAGGCGGGCTCGCAGAAAACCCCCTCGCGGGAGGCGAGGAGGCGGTAGGCGTCGAGGATCTGCTCGTCGGAGACGGCGGCGATGCGGCCGCGGGAGGACGTGACGGCCTCCATCGCCTCCTCCCAGCGGGCGGGGTTGCCGATCCGGATGGCGGAGGCGATCGTCTCGGGGTTGGCAACGGGCTCGCCGCGGACGAGCGGAGCGGCGCCCTCTGCCTGGAATCCGAAAAGTGCGGGTGCGGCCTCGTACTCACCGAAGCCGGTCCACCATGCGGTGATGTTGCCGGCGTTACCGACGGGGATGCAGAGTGCGTCGGGCGCGGCTCCGAGCTCGTCGCAGACCTCGAAGGCGGCTGTCTTTTGCCCCTGGATCCGGTAGGGGTTGACCGAGTTGACGAGCTCGATCGGGTGGTTCTGCGCGAGCTCGCGGACGATCCGGAGTGCGTCGTCGAAGTTGCCCTGGAGCGCGATCACCCTTGCTCCGTGGATCAGCGCCTGGGCGAGTTTTCCGGCGGCGATCTTGCCCTCGGGGACGATCACCGCGCCCCGCATCCCGGCCCGGGCGGCGTATGCGGCGGCGCTCGCGGCGGTGTTGCCGGTCGACGCGCAGATCACTGCCTCGGCTCCGGCGCCCTTGGCCCGCGAGACGGCGACGGTCATGCCGCGGTCCTTGAACGAGCCGGTCGGGTTCGCGCCCTCCAGCTTCAGCATCACCCGCGCCCCCACCCTCTCCGAGAGGACCGGCGCCTCGACCAGCGGCGTCGACCCCTCGTTCAGGGTCACGACGGGGTCGCCGGGCTCCAGCGGGAGCCGGTCGCGATAGCGCTCGATCAGGGGCTGGGGCACTAGACGAACTCCTCCTCGATCACCCGGATCGAGCGGGGCTCGGCGCGCATGAAGTCGAGTCCCGCGATCTCCTCGACGGCGCTCGAGAACGCGTCCTCGGGGCACTCGTGGATGACCATGACGAGGCGGGCGTCGTCGCCGGCGCCGCGCTGAACGACGGACTTGACCGAGATGCCCGCCTTCCCGAGGGCGTCGGCGATGCGGGCGAGGACGCCGGGTTCGTCGGCGACCTCGAGGTGGAGGTAGAAGGAGGAGGAGATGTCGCGCGCGATCGGCAGGGTGGCCTGCGGCTGGTGCACCGGCGCCTCGCCGGCGACGATCGAGACGATGTCCCCCAGCACGGCCGAGGCTGTCTGGATCCCTCCCGCGCCCGGCCCGGACATCGTGATCTCGGTGATCGCCGGCGCCTCGACCATCACCGCGTTGAACGGGCCCTCGATCGGCGCGAGCGGGTGGCCGCCGTAGAGGAAGCAGGGGAAGACGCGGACGCTGATCCCCTCGCCGCGGCGTTCGGCGACCCCGAGCAGCTTCAGCGACAGCCCCAGCTCCCGCGCGTAGGCGAGGTCGTCGGGCTTGACCGACTCGATCCCCTCGAAGGTGACGTCGTCCAGGCTGACCGGCGAGCCGAACGAGAGCCGGGCAAGGATCGCCATCTTTGCCGCGGCGTCGGCGCCGTTCACGTCCTCGGTCGGGTCGGCCTCGGCGTAGCCGAGCTCCTGCGCACGGGCGAGCACGTCCTCGTAGGCCGCACCGGTCTTCGCCATCTCGGTGAGGATGAAGTTGGTCGTCCCGTTGACGATCCCGAAGACCTTCTCGATCTCGGTCGCCGCCAGGCTCTCCTGAATCACCCGGATCACCGGCACGACGCCGGCGACGGCGGCCTCGAAGCGGATCTGAACCCCGGCCTCGCGCGCCGCGTCGAACAGCTCGTCGCCGTGCTGGGCGATCAGCTGCTTGTTCGCGGTGACCACGTGGCGTCCCTCGCGCAGGGCGCGCAGGACGAACTCGCGAGAGTCGTCCACCCCGCCGATCAGCTCGACGACGATCTCGCTGTCGGCCAGGATCTGCTCGAAGTCGCCCTCGGAGCGCCGCAGGACGCCGGCGACCTCGGGCCGGCGGCCGGTCGAGGCCTCCACGGCGTCCGCGCGCTCGGCGAGCAGGTCGTGGAGCGCGCCGCCGACAGTGCCGCGGCCGAGGAGCCCGATAGAAACAGGGCCCGCCGCCTCCTCCGCTGGCGCGTCCGGGGGCGGCGGGGTCACTGATCCCTCGCCAGCAGGTCGTCCCACGTCTCCCGCCTGACCACCACCCGGGCGTCGCCGCCCGAGCAGAAGATCACCGGCGGCCGAGTCATGCCGTTGTAGTTGTTGGCCATCGCGTGACCGTAGGCGCCGGTCGCCGGCGTGACCAGGACGTCGCCGGTTCGGGGCGCGGCGAGCATCGCATCGCGGATGAGGATGTCGCCGGACTCGCAGTGCATGCCGGCGATCGTCGCGGCCGTGTCCGGCGCGTCGCCGGCGCGATCGGCGATCAGCGCCTCATAGCGGGCGCCATAGAGCATCGGGCGCAGGTTGTCGGACATGCCGCCGTCGACGGCGACGTAGGTCCGCACGCCGGGGATCTCCTTGACCGTGCCGATCCGATAGGCCGTGACGCCGGAGTTGCCGACCAGGGAGCGGCCGGGCTCCACCAGGATCCGCGGCACCGGGTCGAAGACGCGCTCGACCCCCCGCACCTTCACGTCGGCGTAGGCGGCGATCGATGGCGGCTCGTCCTCGGAGGTGTAGGCGATCCCCAGGCCACCGCCGATGTTAAGCACCTCGCACCAGTCGCCGTCGACGAGCTCGGCGAGCGCCTCGATCGCCTTCGCGTAGGGCTCGAGCTCGAAGATCTGGGAGCCGATGTGCGCGTGGAGGCCGACCAGCTCGAGGTGCTGGGAGGCGCGGACCTCCTCGATCGCGCGTGCGGCGAGCCCGTCCTCCAGCCCGAAGCCGAACTTCGAGTCAAGCTGGCCGGTCTGGATATAGGTGTGCGTGTCGGCCTTGATCCCGGGCGTGACCCGGATCAGGACGCGCTGGGGACGCTCGAGCATCCCGTCGAGCCGGGCGATCTCGTCGAACGAGTCGAGCACGACGTGGCCGACGCCGGAGCGGGTCGCGTACGCGAGCTCGGCCTCGGTCTTGTTGTTGCCGTGCAGGTAGATCCGCTCGGGCTCGAAGCCCGCCGCGAGAGCCATGTGCAGCTCGCCGCCGGAGGCGACGTCGACCGAGAGCCCCTCCTCGGCGAACAGCCTGTAGATGGAGGTGAGCGGCGCCGCCTTGCTCGCGTAGAGGACCTCGAAGTTGCCGGTGCGCGAGCTGAAGGCCTCGACGTAGGACCTGGCCCGCGCCCGCAGGTCGTCCTCGACGTAGATGTAGGCCGGGGTGCCGTACTCGGCGGCGAGCTCGACGACGTCGCAGCCGCCGAGTTCCAGGTGGCCGGCATCGTTGACGCGGCTCCCTGACGGGAACACGGGCGACGTCTCGACGTGGTTCGTGGCGAGCATGGGCGGAAGATTGTGACTGTAGGTTGACTCCAATGCGGCTGCCCACTCCCAAATCCTCGAACCGGCGCGACGTTCACGAGGGAAGGCCGTACGAGCTGTGGCTGCCGGAGGCGGATCCACCCTGGCCCGGGATGGTGATCCTCCATGGCGCCGGGTCCTGCAAGGAGAACCACGCCGACTTCGCCCGCAGCTGCATCGCCCGCGGCTGGGCGGCGATCACCTACGACCAGCGCGGCCATGGCGAATCGGAGGACGAGATGTCCCCCGCCGCCGTCGGAGACGTGGGCAAGATGGCCCGCTTCCTGGCCGAGAACGAGGGGATCGACGCCGGTCGCATCTGCGCCCGCGGATCCAGCATGGGCGGCTTCATGGCGATCCATGCGGCAGCCCTCTCGGACTCGATCGCCGGGGTCCTCGCGATCTGCCCCGCCGGCGAGGCCGACCTGATGGAGGGCCTGCGGCGGGGGCGGCTCGAGATGCGCGTGGACCGCGACGCGCTCGAACCGTGGCTCGGCGAGCACGACCTGCGCGACGCGATCGAGTTGGTCGGGGAGAAGCCGGTGATGCTCCTGCACGCTCGTGGCGACGAGCAGATCGCCTACACCTGGACCGAAGAGCTGGCCACGCGAGCGCAGGACCCGATCGAGGCGATCGTCGTCCCGGGCGGCCACCACCGGTCGCTCCAGCACGACGCCGAGCTACACGAGGTCGCCCTGATCTGGATGGAGAAGCAGCTGGGAGTTGCTTAGGGCTTCTGGCCGAGCCCGAGGTTGTCCAGATGGCCGCCGAGAGTGTTGCCCGTGGCTCCCTGGATCACCTGGTCGAGCCCGCTCGTGATCGGCTTCGTGGTGCCGCCGAGGTTGGGGTTCGTGCCGGTCACACCCTGGACCGTCTGATCGAGGCCGGCGACGACGTCGTCGACCGGGTTGGTCGGGCCGCCCGCTGCGGGCGTCGGAGCCGTGGGAATGTCTGTCTGGGTCGCCGAGCCTCCGCCGGGGACGCCGGTGACCCCCGGGGCGCCGGGAGCAGGTGCCGCCGCGGCTGCGCCGGGGGCGGCGCCAGGCGCAGCGGCAGCCGCTGCGGGCGCGGCAGGCGTGGCGGGTGCAGCGGCCACGGCGGCCGGTGCGCCACCGACCGCTGCCGCGGCTGCTGTGGCCGCGGCCGCGCCGGAGTTGTCCGGGCGCTGGAGCGAGACGGTGCCGGCGCCGCTGTTGCCGCTGCCGAAGGGCATCGCGTCGAAACCGACGAACGCCGTCACCGAAACGAGCGCGACGAGGCCCGCGAGCAGGATCGAGCCGCTCGCGCCGGTTCCTGCCAGATAACTGCGAAAGCCTGTAGTGGCCATAGGTCGTGCCGCCCCCTCGACGGCTTCGACATCAACATCGGCATCCCTCGAAGGGAGCTTTAGAGGGTAGACCCCTACAGGTAGCCCATGGGATCGACGGCGGCGCCGTTGATCCGGACCTCGAAATGCAGGTGGTCGCCGAAGCAGTGGCCCGTGCAGCCGACGTAGCCGATCACGTCGCCCTGGTCGACGCTGCCGGAGGTGATCGCGAAGGAAGACTGATGGGCGTAACAGGTCGAGAGGCCACCGCCGTGGTTGATGCACGTGTAGTTCCCGTAGCCGCCTGTGGGCGCGGCGAGCGCGATCGCGCCCGCCTTCGCGGCGCGGATCGGGGTTCCGGCGGGCACGGCGATGTCGACGCCCTCATGCATGCGGCCCCAGCGCATTCCGAACGGCGAGACCACGGAGCCGTTGACGGGCCAGATGAAGCCCGAGGAGCCGCCCTGGATCGGCCCGGCGGGCAGGTCGGCGGGAACGGCGCCGCTGGCCGACTGCTCCTCGGCGGCCGCGCGAAGCTGTGCCTGGATGTCGTCCTCCAGACCCTCGATGTCACCCTCGAGCCGCTCGATGTTCTGGTCGACGGTCGCCAGCGATGAGGCCTTGTCCTGGCGGGCCGCGGTCAGCTCGCCCTCGCGGGCCTCGAGCTGGGAGCGGGTGCGGGCGAGCTCGCGCTTCTTCGCCGCGATCTCCGCCTTCGCGTCCTCGATCTCGGCGACCGTTCCCTTCGTCTCCGCCTTGAGCGCGCGGACGCGGGAGATGATCGTCGAGTCCTGGTCCTCGATCCGGTTCAGGTACTCGTAGCGCTCGATCATGTCGTCGAAGCCGTTCGCGTTCAGGATCACGGTCAGCGCATCGGGCTCGTCCTGCTTGTAGATCGCGATCAGGCGCTTCTCGAGCACGCCGATCGAGCGGTGGTAGCGGTTGCGCAGGCCGGCAAGCCGATCGCGAGCGGACTTCAGGCGCGAGCGGGTGGCCTCGAGCTCGTTCAGGACCGTCGCCTCGCGGGTCCGCAGGATCGAGATCTCTCCCTCGAGCTGGGCGATGTCGTCGGAGTAGGCGGCGATCTCCGAGCTCAGGACATCCTTGTGCTCGCGCTCGTCATCGAGCTGCGCTTCCTTCTCGGCCTTCTCGCTCTCCAGGTCCTGCGCGAGCACGGTCGCGCCCCCGAGGCCGAGGGCCCCGAGCAGGGTGAAGAGCGCGATCAGGAGTCTGGTGCGGGCGTGCATGGCGGTTAACCGGGGCGGAGAAGGTAGCCGGTGGGTCTAAGAAATCCCTGCACCAACCGCCATTTGCAGGGAGTCTGTCAGCGCGGATCGACGCCCTCGATCTCGAGCAGGCCCTCCGGCGCGTCCTCCTCCATCTGCAGCGTCGTGTGCTCGATGCCGAAGTCGTCGCGGATCAGGAGCTCGAGCTGGGCGCGGATCAGATCACGGTCGGCGCCCTCGCGGACGACCACATGGGCCGCCAGCGCCTCGAAACCCGAGGTGACGGTCCAGACGTGCAGGTCGTGGATCGCCAGCACGTCTTCGATCCGGCACAGCTCCCCGCCCAGGCGCTCGACGTCGAGGCCTCGAGGCGCGGACTCCATCAGCACGTTGAGCGGCTCGGAGATCAGGCGCCATGACGAGACGAGGACGAGGACGGAGATCAGGAGACTGGCGACGGCGTCGGCCTCCTCCCACCCGGTCGCGAGGATGACGACCGCGGACGCGATCACCCCGAGCGACCCGAGGGCGTCCGCGGCCGAGTGGCGGAGCACCCCCTCCAGGTTGATGTCGCCGCGCTCGCCGCGCGCGAGGACGATCGTCGCCGCGATGTTGCCCGCGAGGCCGACGACCCCAAGCACGAGCACCGGGCCGGCGTCGAGATCGACCGTCTCGGAGAAGCGCCCGATCGCCTCGATCGCGATCCAGATCGAGATCGCGACCAGGGCGAGCCCGTTGACGAGGCCGGCGAGGACCTCCGCGCGCTGGAGGCCGAAGGTGCGGCGGTTGCTGGCGGCGCTGGCGGCGACCGTGGCCGCGGTCATCCCGAGCGCGATCGCGCCCACATCGGAGAGGACGTGCCCCGCGTCGGCGAGCAGCGCGAGCGATCCGGTGATGAAGCCGCCGACCGCCTCGGCGACAAGCAGCCCGACGTTGATCGCCAGCGCGATCAGCATCCGCTTCCGCGAATCCTGCCGGCGGGCGGCGAGCTTCGCGCCCGCTATGTCGTGGGAATGTCCAGCGTGGGAGTGAGCCACGCCGCGAGCTTACGCCGCGGCGACGGGCTCCTTCTCCGCGGACGCGCCGTTCGACGAGACCGTCGCGGCGACGGTGCCGCCGGAGGCGTCGGCGGCGATCTCGGCCGCTTCGACCAACTTCTCGCGGGCGGCGCGGTACTCGGCCGACTGCATCCGCGAGACGACGAGCCGCTGGATCTCGGCCGTGCCCTCGAAGAGCTGGTAGATCTTCGCGTCGCGGAACCACTTCTCGAGCGGGCAATCGGTGGTCTGCGCGTACGGGCCGATCAGGTCCATCAGCTTCTCGGTCGACCACATCGCGACGTCGCCGCCCTTCAGCTTCGACATGGAGCCCTGGCCGCCGCTCATCGGGATGCCGCTGCGGCCCATCCACGAGGCCCGCTGGACGAGCAGGCGGGCGCAGTCGATCTCCATCGCGACGTCGGCGAGGACCTGCTGGACCTCCTGACGGCGAAGCGGCGGCTCGCCCGAGGTCGAGCTCTCGTCGAGCGCGGACCAGATCGGGTCGACCTGGCCGCCGTTGTCGAGGTACTCGAGCGTCCACTCATAGGCCGCCTGGGCGATGCCGATCGCCGAGGCGCCAACGACGGGACGGGTCAGCTCGAACGTGGCCAGCGCGTTCGATGCGCGGCCGGAGGACTGGCCCGAGCGGGCGCGCTCCAGCTTCGCGTTCAGCTTGTCCATGCCGCCGAGCAGGTTCTCCACGGGAATCCGGCAGTCGTCGAGGACCACCTCGGCGGTGTGCGAGGCGCGGATCCCGAGCTTCGTCTCCTTCTTGCCCTGGCGTAGGCCCGGAGTGCCCTTGCCGACGACGAACGAGGCCTGGCCGCGGTGGCCGAGCTCCGGGTCGACGGTGGCGACGATCACGTGCACGTCGGCGATACCGCCGTTCGTGATGAAGACCTTGGTCCCGTTCAGGACCCACTCGTCGCCATCGAGCTTCGCGGTCGTCCGCATGCTCTTCACGTCGGAGCCGGCACCCGCCTCGGTCACTCCGTAGGCGCCCAGCTTGGGCTCATCGGCGGTGCCGAGGCACTGCGGAATCCACTCCATCATCTGGTCGGGCGTGCCCGAGGCCGCGATACCGGCGGCGCCGAGCATCGATCCGGAGATCGCGAGCGCGATGCCGGCGCAGCCATAGTGGAGCTCCTCGGCGTAGATCACGCCGAGCTGGCCGGTCGAGTCGCCGCCGACCCGCTGCATGTGGTCGGCGCCGGTGAGGCCCCACTCGTGGGCGGCCTTGATCACGTCCCACGGAATCGATTCGTCGCGGTCGTGCTGCTGCGCGACCGGGCGGATCACCTCGGTGGAGAACTTGCGGCAGAGCGCCTTGAACTCCTGGGCCTCATCGGAGAGCGCGAAATCCATCTGAGTCTTGACCTCCTGGCGGCGCCCTAGCGTCCACCGGATCGGTACCGATTGACTGGTCAGTCAACCCTTGTCAGGCGCAGAATACCGGGGCAGGCGGGCGGCGGCGCCACCCCAGCCGCTCGCGAACGTCCGTAATACCCCCGTTTTCCGCGGGTGTTTGGGACGTTCGACGCGGATTAGGGTGCGTCCCGTGCTTGCTTATGTGTTTTGGCATCGGGCCGACCCCGCTGTGGAGGTTGCCCGCTACGAGGCGGAGCTCGTGGCGTTTCATCAGGCGCTTGGTGCCGATCCTCCCGACGGCTTTGCGGGCTCCGTCAGCCATCGCTTCGACTCGTTGCCCTGGCTGGGACCCGGGCCGGTGTATGAAGACTGGTACCTGGCCTCGGACTGGACCGCTGTCGGCGCGCTCGAACGCGGCGCGGTGAGTGGCACCCGCCGGGATCCGCACGACCGGTCGGCGGCCGGGTCGGCCCACGGGGCCGGAGCCGTCTACGGGACCGCGGCCGGCGACCAGGAGAGCCTTCGCGACGGGCGGCGCCGGTGGTTCACGAAGCCCGCGGAGATCTCATACGGCGACCTCGACGCGAGCCTGGCAGACCTGGTCGGGGCGCCGGGCACGGGCCTCTGGCGGCGGCGCCTGGTGCTGGGTCCCGCTCCGGAGAACTGCATGGCAGGGGCCGCGGGCGAAAGCTTGCCGGACGGCCTGGAGGCGCTCGCGGTTGCGGGCGCGCCGGTCTTCAGTCAATAACCTCGCGCCCGCGTGCTCTCCCGAATTCGGTACTTCTTCGAGGACATCGGCTACTGGTTCTCGGACCGGCTCAGCTTCCTCCGCCGCGGCGACGGCGAGGGGCGCAAGCGGTTGCGCGGCGAGCGCAAGGAGAAGCGCGCGGCCGCGAAGGCCGAGAAGAAGGCTGCGAAGGAGGCGCCCGCCCCGTCGCCCGCCGACGACTCGGCGCCGACGCAGGTCCTGCCCCCCGCGAGCCCACCTTCGCGCAGGCGCCTTCGCCTTCCCGGCCGCTCGCAGCCCGATGGCGTCAAGAAGCCGCCACGGGCCGGACCGCGGCTCCCCCGCCCAAGCATGCCGAGCCGGCCCAGCATGCCGAGCTTCTCTCGGCCTGGCCGCCCCGGCCGGCGCGGAATCATCATCGGCGGGATCGTGCTCCTGCTGATCGCGGTCGGCGCGGTCTACCTGGCCACGGACTTCGAGTTCTCCGAGGAGGAGGAACCGGCGCCGGCGCCGCAGGTCGTGATCGAGGAGGAGGCCGCTCCGCGGGAGGCGCCCGAGCTCGGCTTCCCCGCCTTTGCCACCAAGAACACGACGCGGGTTGCCGGCGCGGGCCCGGTCGGCGATGCCGCCGGCGTCGCGCTCGCGACCTCGCCGGCAACCGGAGGGATCGACGGCCCCGCCCGCCGTGAGCCTCGTCGCCGAGCAGGACTGGCCTGCCTCGATCGCCGCGGCCTCGCTGGTCGCCGAGCCGATCGGGGCGCCGATCCTGCTCAGCGGGCCCGACGACGTGCCCGACCTGACCCTCACCGCCCTGACCGCCCTCGCGCCGCAGGGCTCCTCGGAGACCGGTGACAACCAGCTCTTCAAGTTCGGCGGCGCGCTCGCCCCCGAGGGCCTTCGCTCCGAGACGATCGAGGGAGGCAACCCTGCCGAGATCGCCGCGGCCACCGCTGCGCTGCGCCAGGAGCTGACCGGGGAGAAGCCTGAGCACGTCGTCCTCGCATCCTCCGACCGCCCGGAATTCGCGATGCCCGCGGCCGCCTGGGCGGCGCGGTCCGGCGACCCCGTCCTCTTCGTCCAAAGCGAGTCCGCGCCGGCACCGACGCTCGAGGCCCTGGCGGGGCTGAAGGACGTGCCGGTCTACGTGCTCGGCCCCGAGCCCGTGATCTCGAACGAGGTCCTCGCCCAGATCAAGGAGGAGACCGGGACGGAGCCCAAGCGGATCGGCGAGGACGACGCGGTCTCGAACTCGATCGCGTTCGCCCGCTACACCGACGGCGACTTCGGCTGGAACGTGACCGACCCCGGCCACGGGTTGGTCCTCGCCAACGCGACCCGGCCCGCCGACGCGGGCGCCGCGGCACCGCTTTCCGCGAGCGGCAAATGGGGGCCGCTTCTGCTCACCGACAACGCCAACGTCCTGCCCGCCCCGCTCGAGGGGTACCTGCTCGACATCAAGCCGGGCTACGTCGACGACCCGACCCGCGCGGTCTACAACCACGCTTGGCTGATCGGCAACACCGACGCGATCTCCGTCGACGTCCAGGCGCAGGTGGACGATCTGCTCGAGCTCGCCAAAGTACAGTCCGGCCGCGGCCAGGACGGGGGCGTCGTCCCCGGCCAGGGCCAGCCCGAGTCCCAGCCCGACACGACCGACCAGCCATGACCCAACACAGCACCGATGAGTGAGGCCGAGCGGCCCGACCGCCTGAGCCCCTCGCACGAGGTGACGGTCCAGGACATCCGCAGCCTCGCGGGGCCCGCGACGCCCCACTTCGCGCTTCAGATCCGCAACCGGATCCGGAACCTGATCGAACGACTCCCCGAGGACCATCCTGCCCGCCTCGAGGGCGAACGGCAGATCGTGCGGCTCGACGATCTCGCCCAGCACAGCGGCGAGCCGCGGGGCGCCGGGCCAAAGCGCTGATGGCGAGCGAGGCTGTCCCAACCGCCGTCGAGCGAGCGGCGGAGCTCCTGTCGGAACAGTTTCGCGAGGCGGGCGTGGAGTGGCCCGCCGACGGCTACCTCGACCTGCTCGGCGAGGACACCAACGCCGACCCGGCGGCCGACGGCGACGTCCCGGGAACCGGCATGACACAGGCGCTGATGAACACCAGGATCGTGCCCACGATCTACGAGCGCTGGTGGCGTCCGGGGCTCGCGCGGGTCGCCAAGGGATTCACCGGCCCCGGGATGGCAGAGGAGGTGCGCATCGCGCGGCTGCTGATGGGCCTCTCCCGCGGCGACACGGTGCTCGACGTCGCCTGCGGCCCGGGCAACTTCTCCCGCGAGTTCGCCCGCGACGCCGGTGAGGACGGCCTCGTCGTCGGCGTCGACGGCTCCCGCACGATGCTCGAGCGGGGCGCCGAGGAGCTGCGCGAATCCGGCATCGGGAATCTGGCGCTGCTGCGAGGAGACGCGACCGCCCTCCCGTTCGCGGACGGCACCTTCGACGGCGTCTGCTGCTTCGCCGCGATCCACCTCTTCGCCGACCCCCAAGTCGCGCTGGACGAGATGACCCGGGTCCTCCGCCCGGGAGGCCGGATCGCTCTGATGGCCTCGGTCCGGCGCCAGCTGACACTGCCGCCGCTCAAGCCCGTGATCGAGATGGCGAGCGGGATGCGCCTGTTCGAGGCGGACGAGCTGACCGGGGCGCTCAGCGATCGCGGCTACGCCGAGATCCACCAGCGCCTCGCGGGCATGGTCCAGTTCGTCGGCGGCCGGCTGGCCGAGGGCGAGCGATGAAGGAACTCGCCCCAGGCGTCTTCCAGCTGAGCGGCTTCCCGCCGAACGGGATCAACGTCTACGTGATCGACGGGGTCCTGATCGACGCCGCGACTCGTTTCGCGGGCGGGCGCATCCTGCGCCAGCTCAAGGGCCACGAGATCACCGCCCACGCGCTCACCCACGCCCATCCCGACCACCAGGGTGCGAGCCACCGCGTCTGCAGCGAGCTCGGCATCCCGTATTGGGTCGGGGCGCTCGACGTGCCGGCGGCCGAGAAGCCGGAGCTGATCCGCGAGCGCCAGCCCGACCACCCGATCGCACAGTTCTTCGGCAAGACGATGACCGGGCCCGCCCACCCGGTCGACCGCCATCTATCCGAGGGCGACGAGATCGGCAGCTTCACCGTGCTCGACGTGCCGGGCCACTCCGCCGGTCACGTCGCCTTCTGGCGAGAGTCGGATCGCGTGCTCGTCGCGGGCGACGTGTTCAACTCCGCCAACCCGCTCACCGGGATCCCGGGCCTGCGCCTGCCCTACGACTTCTTCACGCCTAGACCCGGCCGAGAACCGGCGCTCGGCGAAGCGGCTCGGCGAGCTCGAGCCGTCGCTCGTCCTGCTCGGCCACGGTCCGCCCTACCGGGATACGAAGAAGTTCGTCGAGTTCGCCGCGGCGCTCTAGGCGCTCAAGACACTTAGTCCGCGCACTCCGTGATGCCGAGCTCTTCGGCGACCTGGCTGGTGTCCGCGAACGGGTCGGTGTCACCCGCGAGGACGCTCGGGTCCTCCTCGACCGCGTCGAGATCGCGGTTCGCCTGGTCGACGAACTGCTCGACGAGGTCCTCGTCTCCCTCGGGCGGGGTCAGCTCCGCGACCTGGTCGATCTGGTCCTGGATCGAGGGTGCGACCTCGTCGACGAACTCCTCGAGCTGCGCCGGCGTCGGCTCCTCGTTCGGGCCGAGGTCCGAGAAGATCTCCTTGGCGAGCGCGTCGTCCTCCTGGCCGCCTTCGCGGCAGATCTCATCGGCCTGCTTCGCGAAATCGGATTGCGGCCCGGCGGCCCCGCTGGCCCCGCTCGCGCCGGAGGTTCCGGTCGTGGACGTCGTGCTCGTCGACGACTCGTCGACACCTTCGCCGCAGCCCACGACGATGAGCGTCAGCCCGACGAGCAGGATCGCCGAAAGCCGCGCCATCAGGGCGTCGTCGGCGCGCCGGTTGCGCCACCCTCCGGCTCACCGCAGTTCTCGGGGAGGCCCAGGGAGGCGGCGAGCTCGTCGGACTCCACCTCGTTCGCCTCGATCTCCTGCGCGAGATCCGAGGACGCGTCCCCGGTCCCGGACGCGGCCCCGATGAACGCCTCAGGGTCGTCTTTCAGGAGGTTGACCGTCTCCTCGATATTGCCGACCAGCGCCTCGTAGTCGTCGGCCTGGTCCTCCGGCGGCGTGACCGCTTCGAGGTCGTCGACGAGGGTCTCGAAGACCGGGACGATCTCGTTCTCGATCGTTTCGGCGAGGGCATCGTTGTCGCCGGCCGCCACGTCGGCGGCCAGCAACTGCGCCGCCAGGGCGAGCCGGCCCCCGATGTCGTCGCAGACCCCGGTCACCTCGGCGACGAACTCGGCGTTGCCGTCGTCGCTCGAGGTCGTCTCGTCGTCGTCGCCACCGCAGCCGGCGGCGATCAACGCAAGCGCGGCGAGCAGAAGTGCTGCGGTGCGCTTCACGTCCGGAGCTCTAGTCGACGCAATCCGTCAGCCCGGCCTCTTCAGCGGCCTTGTCAGCGGCCGCGAAGCTATCCGGGCCGAGTGAGGTCGGATCAGACTCGAGCTTGTCGACATCGCTCTGCGCGGCGTCGATGAACGCGGACACGCCCTCGTCGTCCTCAGCACCGTCAACCGCCCGCATTTGATCGAGCGCGTCGTTGATCACCGGAGCCACGGCCTTGGCGGCCGCGTCGAGCTCGTCCGGGCTCGGCTCACCGCTCCCGAGGTTGTCGCGGAACGCGGCGTTGATGTCCTTGTCGGTGGACTTGCAGAGCGCGTTGACCTGAGCGACGACGTCGGAGTCACCGCCCGCACCAGTGGCGCCGGTCGCTCCGGACGCGCCGGTGGTCGTGGAGGTGGTGCTGCTGGTCGTCTCGTCGTCGTCGCCGCCACAGCCGGCGGCGATCAGGCCAACGGCGAGGATCGGGACGACGAAGATCAGGATGCGCTTGCTCAAGTTCTCTCCTAATGGTGCTCGGTTGCGGGTCGCGGCAACCTAGCGGACGACTCAGGTCGGTGTGTTGTCCAGCGAGCGCCAGAGGTAGAGGCAGGCGAGGGTCCGTTGCGGCCGCCAGGGGTCCGAGATCCGCTCCATGTCGGTCGGGCCCGGGAGCTCGTCGAGGCCGTATGCGATCTCGATCGCGCGGCGGATGCCAAGGTCGCCGGCCGAGATCACGTCGGGGCGGCCGAGGTGGAAGATCAGGAACATCTCCGCGGTCCAACGGCCGATTCCCTTGATCTCGATCAGGTCCGCGATCACGTCCTCGTCGGCCAGCTCGCCGATCCGCTCGAGGTCGAGCTCGCCGCTCACGACGTGTCTGGCAAGGTCCTTGACGTAGGAGGCCTTCGCGCCGGAGAGGCCGGCCGAGCGCAACCGCTCATCCTTGGCCCTCGCGACCTTCTGCGGGGTCGGAGGGCCCCGGAAGAGCCCCTCGAACTTCGCCCAGATCGACGCCGCCGCCTTGGTCGAGACCTGCTGGCCCACGATCGCCCTGCTCAGGGCGACAAAGGGGTCCGGCCGCGACCCCCGCCGATCCGTCTCCGGATCGATCGGCCCCTGCGCGTCGATCAGACCACGCAGGACGGGGTCCTGCTTGCGGAGATACGCCGTCGACTCAAGGTCGGTCATTGCTCAAACCGCCGGATAAATAAAACCGCCGGAATGCTCCGCTTCGCGTCCGCTTCCGGCGGCGCCTCCCGCTTATCGGTTGCCGGGAGTCGAGCAGAGGTTTCAGGCTTCCTGGCTCAGACGCGCTGAATCAGCGTGCCCGGTACCGAGCCCGCCACCGCAACACATCGTGACGAGGCCCATTTCCTTGTCGGAGCGCTCCATCTCGTGCAGCAGCGTCGTGATCAGCCGGGCGCCGGTCGAGCCGAGCGGGTGGCCGAGCGCGATCGCGCCGCCGTTGACGTTGACGCGGTCCATGTCCGGATCGAGCTCGCGGCGCCAGGCGGCGACGACCGAGGCGAAGGCCTCGTTGATCTCGATCAGGTCGATGTCCGACATCTGCATCCCGTTGCGCTCGAGGATCTTCTTCGTCGCCGGGATCGGGCCCGTCAGCATGATCACGGGGTCGACGCCGACCGTGGTCTGATCGACGATCTTGGCCCGGGGCTTCAGGCCGAGCTCGTCGGCCTTCTCGCGGGTCATCAGCAGCACCGCGGCGGCGCCGTCGGAGACCTGCGAGGAGTTGCCGGCGGTGATCTTGCCGTCCTCCTTGAAGGCCGGCTTCAGGCTCGAGAGCTTCTCGAGGCTCGTATCGGGCCGGATGCCCTGGTCGGTGACGTAGGTGTCGCCGTTGACCTGGAAGGGGACGATCTCCCGCTCGAAGCGGCCCTCCTCGGTCGCCTTTGCGGCCTTCTGATGCGACTCGAGCCCGAGCTCGTCGAGCTCGGAGCGCGGGATCTCCCACTGGTCGGCGATCATCTCGGCGGAGAGGCCCTGCGGGATCAGGTTGTACTTCTCGAGGAGCTCCGGCGAGAACGCCGCGCCGTGCTGCTCCATGACCTGCATCCCGTCGGCGAAGGAGATGTGACCCATGTGCTCGACTCCGCCGCCGACGACGACGTCGTGGACGCCGGAGGCGACGAGCGCGGCACCGAAGTTCACCGCCTGCTGGGCCGAGCCGCACTGGCGGTCGACGGTGGTCGCGGCGGTCTCGATCGGCAGGCCGGCCTCGAGCCAGGCGTTGCGGCCGATGTTGAAGCCCTGCTCGCCGAACTGCTGCACGCAGCCGGCGACGACGTCCTCGACCTCGGCGGGGTCGACGCCGGTGCGGTTGAAGAGCTCGGAGTAGACCTTGGCGAGCAGGTTCGAGGGGTGGGTGTCCTTGTAGTAGCCCTTCTCCTCGTGTCCGCGGCCGACCGGGGTCCGGACCGCCTCGACGATCACTACCTCGCGGCCCTGGAAGTTGCCACCGTTGCTTCCCATCTCAGTCGCCTCCTCGGCTCAGTTCCAAATCTCTGCCACCAGGGTTACCGATTGACTGGTCAATCAGGCTCCGACGGCGGGCCGATCGGCTGCGTCGAGCGGCCGCCGGGCCACCAGTTCTTCTCGCCCAGCTTGAACGCGATCGCGGGGACGAGGATCGTGCGGACGAGGAAGGTGTCGACGAGCAGGCCGAGCGCGACGGTGAAGCCGAGCTGGAAGAGGGTTTCGAGCGGCAGCGTCATCAGCGCGCAGAAGGTGCCCGCGAGGATCAGGCCGGCGCTCGTGATCACTCCCCCGGTCCGCTCCAGCCCCGTGATCACCGCGTCGTGGACCTCGCGGTACTGCGCCTCCTCGCGGATCCTGCTGATCAGGAAGATGTTGTAGTCGACGCCCAGCGCGACGAGGAAGATGAAGGCGAAAGTCGGCAGGCCGGGGTCGCCGTCGGGCTGGTTGAAGATCTCCGTGAAGATGATGTTCGAGGCCCCGATCGCGAAGGCATAGGAGAGGACCACGGTCGCAACGAGGTAGAGCGGCGCGACCAGCGCGCGCAGGAGGACGCACAGGATCAGGAAGATCAGGAGCAGGATCAGCGGCACGATCAGCTTCGCGTCGGAGCGCAGGGTCTCGGTCGTGTCGAAGTTCTCGGCCGTGGTCCCTCCGACCAGGACGGTCGCGCCGCCCGCCGCCTCGGCCGCGGTCGATCTGATCTCCGGAACGAGGTCGTTCGCCTCGTCGGAGAACGGGTCATAGGCGAGCGTCACCTCGATCCGGACCAGCGGCTCGCCCTCCGTGCTCTCGCCCGCCGGCACCGCCGACTCGACGCCCTCGAGCGAGTTCATCGCCGACGCCACCGGCGCCGCCGCTTCGGGGGAAACGAGGATCGTGGTCGGCGCGATCTGGCCGCCTGAGAGCGTTTCCTCCAGGAGCTGCTGGCCCTCGACCGATTCCGGCGGGTCACGGAAGCCCTCGCCGAAGTCGATGACCCCCCGGTCCTGGAAGCTGCCGAGCGCGCCGAGCCCGAGGAAGACGACGGAGGCCACGATCGCGAAGACCGGCCGGTCGTGGACGAAATGGCCGACCCGACGCCAGACTCCGAGCGGCTGGCGCTGCTCGGTCCCGTGCTTCGGGATCGCCGGCCAGAAGGCGTTGCGGCCGAGGGCGGAGAGGACCGCCGGCAGGAGCGTCAGCCCGGCGAGCAGCATGATCGCGATCCCGAGCGCGAGAACCGGGCCCATCGTCTGCGTCGCCTTGAAGTCGGCAAGCGAGAGGATCAGCATCGCGGCGAAGACGGTGGCGCCCGCCGAGAGGATCGCCGGGCCGGTGCGCTCGGTCGCATGCGCCATCGCCTCGTGCTTGTCCTCGAAAATCCGCAGCTCCTCGCGATACCGCGAGACGATCAGCAGGCAGTAGTCGGTGCCGGCGCCGAACATCAGGACGATGAGCAGGCTCGTCGTCTGGCCGTTGACCTCGACCGCGCCGGCCTGGACCAGTCCGTAGACCGCGGCGGCCGCGATGCCGTAGGCGATCGCGACGACGAAGAGCGGGACTAGCGCGACCACAGGTGAGCGGTAAATCGCGAGCAGGAGGACCAGGACAAGCGTGACCGTGACCAGGAGAAGGGTCGTGTCGATCGACTCGAAGACCTCGATCGAGTCCGCGATGATCCCCGCGATCCCGGTGACGTAGGCACCGAGCTCCCCTTCGGCTGCGTTCGGCTCGGGGGCGATCCCGCGCAGCACCTCGACGTTGTCGATGATGTCGTCCGACTTGTCGGCGTTCGTGCGGACGAGGACGAGCGCGGTCGAGTTGTCCTTCGAGACCGACTCGGCGCCCGGTGTCTCAGGCTCGCCCCCTGGGGGCGCCGGCACGGCTCCGGCCGCCGCCGACTGCTCGCGGCTCCCGGCGCCGGGCAGGTTCTCGGCGCCGCACACGGGGCCGGCGAAGGGATCGACCACGGCCAGCACGCCCTTCACCTCCGAGGCGCTGCACGTCGCGCCGGGATCGGGCTTCTCGACAGCGGCGATCTCGAGCGCGTCGGCGGTGATCCGCTTCTCGTCGGCCGGGGTCAGGCCGCCGGCGCGGTTGTAGGCGATCAGCGCGTCGACCTCGTTGCCGTCCTCGAACCGCAGGTCGAGGATCTCGTTCACCTCGGTGGACTCGGCGGTCTCCGGCAGGAACGCCTCGTTCTCGTTGGTCGTCGCCTCCTGCAGCTTCGGCTGGAAGCCGAAAAGCGCGAAGCCGGCGATCACCCAGACCGCGATCACGGCCCACTTCGAACGGCGACCGGCGGAGAAGATGGAGACCCGTCTCAGCATCGGTGCGTGATAGTAAGCGTCGCCCCTTGAGTCCAGCGGACGGGTATCACACAGTCGCGATCGCCGGTTCCGGCACGATCGCCTGCGGCCTCGCCGCATGCGCGAGCGAGCACGGCGAGGTGACCCTGCTCGCGCGCAGCGACGAGTCGGCCGAACGGGCGAGGGAGACCCTCGAGGCGATCTGCGGCAAGGTCGACGGCGCTCAGGTCGAGCGCGTGACGGTCACCACCGCCGAGGCCGATCTCGCAGGTTGCGACGTCATCGTCGAGGCGATCGTCGAGGAGACCGAGGCGAAGGCGGAGCTCCTCTCAAGGCTCGGCGACGTGGCCGCCGAGGCGGATCTCGCGACGACCACGTCGTCGCTCTCGATCGGCGAGATCGGCGAGCGCAGCGGCCACCCCGATCGTGTCCTCGGCCTGCATGTCTTCAACCCCGTGCCGAAGATGGACCTGGTCGAGCTCTGCCTTCCACCGTCGCTGCGCGAGGGCGCGGGCGAGCGCGCCCGCGCCTGGTGCGAACTGCTGGGCAAGCACGCGGTCGAGGTCCCGGACCAGGCCGGCTTCGTCGTCAACCGGCTGCTCTTCCCCTATCTGTTCGACGCGGTGCGGATGATGGAGCGAACCGGGATGAGCGCGGCCGACGTCGACGAATGCATGACGCTCGGCACCGGCCACCCGATGGGGCCGCTGCGGCTGCTCGACTTCGTCGGCCTCGACGTCGCCGAGGCGATCGGGGATGCGCTGCACGCCGACAGCGGCGACGCCACCCACACGCCACCGGGACGGCTGGTCGAGCTGGTCAGCGAGGGCAAGCTCGGCCGAAAGGCCGGCGCCGGCTTCTACGAGTACTGAGGCGGCCGTACGCGCATGGGGCGCGATCGCGAACGTCCGTCATTACGCTTCGGCTTTATGAAAGCGAAAGCTTCTGCTTTTCGTCCCGAGCGAACGGGTCCATACCCGGTGAACGTCCCGACGCCGCATATAGAGGTATCAGAGACGTTCGCGCGCGTTGCGGCCGCCGCGGTGCGTAGCTGCTTCCATGCAAAGCAGGAAGACGGTTTTCCGAATCGCGCCCCTCGGGTCGAAGGCGCAGCCGGCCTAGTCAGACGGCGGGTCTACGCGGAGGACTTGCGGGTGCCGGCCTTCTTGCGCCGGGCCTTCTTCGGCCGCTTGGGCGCGGCCGGCTCCTCGTGCTTGCCGCAGAGGTCCCACACGACGTCGGCCTCGGAGATCCCCTGCCGCCGCGCCGTCGACGAGACGTCGCCCCAGGGAAGCTGCGCGTCGGGGAGGTCGTCCCAGCGGGCAAGCTCGAGCGCCTCGAGCGAGCGCTGGAGGGCGGGGCCTAGATGGTCCTCGGAGCGCAGTAGCGCTCTCAATACCTCAAGCTGCTTGTCCGTAAGTCGAACGACCCACATCGTGGGCCTCCTTCCGTCGCCGAGACTGAACGGCACGCTACGCACGGCCACGGACGGAACCCCGGCTGTCGGAGTAGCTTCCGGACACCCGAATCGCGCGAAAGGAGCCCGAGATGATCGATCGGATCCGCGCCCGCCTCACCTACTCCAACGTCCTCGCGACACTCGCGATCTTCCTCGCGATCGGAGGCGGCACCTTCGCGATCGCGGCATTGAAGAAGAACAGCGTCGGCAAGAAGCAGTTGAAGAAGGGCGCCGTCGTGACCAAGAAGGTCAAGGACGGTGCGATAACCGAGGCCAAGATCGCTGCCGGCGCGATCATCGGCGCGAAGCTCGCGGACGGCGCGGTTACCGGCGCGAAGGCGGACTTGTCGACCTTCGGCCAGGTCCCGTCCGCAGCGAGCGCGGACAGCGCGCTGACGCTTGGTGGCAAGACGGCCGCGCAGCTTCAAACGGTGTCGGGCTTCGATCAGGACGAAACCGACGTCCCGATGCCGGTTGCCCCGGGGTGATGAACACAGTCACGCTGACGACGCCGAGCCCGTCGCGCAGTCCTTGCGTCAGCCTCGCTCACCATCCACAGCGACGGCGCGGGCGCCGACGACTTCGCGTCCTGCTTACATCGCGATCGACGGCGTCCCTGGCGCCACGTACAGCACCCAGGTCCCGAATCGCCGCCGTCAATGGCGCCTCGCTCTCGGCCGCCTTCGCGCGCCAGCTCGAAGCGGGAGACCACTCCGTCACGCTTGAGTGCCGGGACTCAGCGGCCAGCATGTCTACGAAGACCGTCTCCTCGCTCAGCGTCTGGACGGCCGGCGCCTGAAGCTCAGTCCCCGTCCGGTGCGGCCGGAGTCGCCCCCGGAGGCGAGATCCGCACGGCCACGATCCGATTCTCGCGGACCGACTCGACCCTGATCGAGTAGCCGTCGGAGCGGACGGTGTCGCCGCGCTTCGGCAGGCGGCCGAGCTCGGAGAAGACGTAGCCGCCGACGGAGTTGAAGGCGTCGGTATCGACGGGAAGCTCGATCCCGGCGTCCTCGAGGTCGCCGAGGGAGACGTGGCCGCGCACGTACCAATCGCCGTCGGCCAGCCGGCGGACGGACTCGGCTTGCGGATCGGTCTCGTCCTCGATCTCCCCAACGACCTCCTCGAGCACGTCCTCGACGGTGACGATGCCGACCGTGCGTCCATACTCGTCGGCGACGATTCCCATCGAGCTGCGCTGGCGCTGCAGCTCGGCCAGCAGGTCGTCGAGCGGCTTCGTCTCCGGGAAGACCGGGGCCGGGCGGATCGCAGGCTCGATCGACGTCTCGGGGCCAGCGTTCATGTAGAGCCGGGCGAGGCTGTTGTTGTGGACGATGCCGCGGACGCGATCGGGGTTGTCGTCCTCGATCACGACGAGCCGGGTGTGGCCGGAGGAGACGCAGCGGCGGAGCGCGGCCTCGACGTCCTCGGAGGCGTCGACCGTGACCACGGCCGGGATCGGGGTCATCACCTCGCGCGACTGCTGCTCGTGGAAGTGGAAGACGCCGGAGAGCATTCCCGCCTCGCCGGGGTCGAGCTCGCCGCCGAAGGCGGACTGGCTGATGATCGCCTTCAGGTCATCCGACGAGTGCTTCTCCTCGAGGTCGCCCGGCTTGACCCCGAATAGACGCAGGATCGCGTTCGAGATCTTGGTCAGCAGCGAGGTGAACGGAAGGCTGATCCAGCGGAAGGCGGAGACCGGCGCGGCGAGGATCAGCGCGGTGCGCTCCGCGCGGCTGATCGCCAGCATCTTCGGCACCTGCTCACCGACGGTGATGTGCAGCGAAGTGGTCAGGGTGTAGGCGATCACGAACGAGATCGCGATCGCGACTCCGTGCGAGAGGTCGCCGAAGATCGGCTCGACCAGGTCGGCGATCGCCGGCTCGCCGATGAAGCCGATCCCGATCGAGGCCATCGTGATCCCGACCTGGCAGGCGGAGAGGTACTCGTCGATGTGCTTGATCTGCTTGAGGACCCTGCTGGCCTGTCGGACCCCGTCCTTCTCCAGCGCCTCGATCCGGCTCTTGCGGGTACGCACGAGCGCGAACTCCGCAGCCACGAACAGGCCGTTGATCGCGACCAGCAACAGCAGGACGAGGATCAGCAGGAGATCGCTCATCGCTGGGCCGCGAAGGGCTCAGGGGGGTTGGTACTTCGAGGAGGGTCGTCGTCGTTCACAGGCGACGCGCAGACGTTAGCACCGGGGTGGGCGGGCTAGGGCACGACGCGGTCGCCGACGATTTCCCGCGGCACCTTGTGCTTGAAGCCGGCCGGCGGGGCGGGCAGCTCGAAGTCGGCGGCGCGGGAGACGAGCTGGGCGGCAGCTCGCTCGCACACGGCCGAAATCGTCAGTGACGGGTTGACGCCGAGGCTGGTGGGGATCGCCGAGGAGTCCATGCAGAAGAGCCCCTCGTTGCCGAAGACCTCGCAGCCTTGGTCGGTCACGCCGAGCCCGACCTCGTCGGCCATCCGGCAGCCGCCGAGCGGGTGCGACGCGTAGGCGCCGGCGGTCTCGGTCAGCTTGAGGAACTTGCCCAGGCCGCGGCGCTCGACGATCCGCTTCATCGCCGCGTCGGCCTCCTCGCGGATCCGCGTCGACTGCGGCGAGAGCTCGTAGTTGAAGAGGCCGATCCCGACCGGGCCGCCGTTCGGCTGCACGTGCCCGTTGCCGGTCGGCGGAGCACCGTAGAACTCGCCGTCGTGGGTGTCCTCGACCATCGCGAGGAGCTCGATGTGGCTCGACCAGGTGGAGATCGACCGCTTCTTGTCGCGCCCCCACCACGACGGGCCGTCGCCGGCCTTGCCGGTGCCGTCGTCGTAGAGGAAGTTGGTCAGCTGCGAGAGCAGGATCTCCTGGAGGTTGAAGCGGGTGCCGTCGTGCTTGTTGCCTTCCTTGCCGACCCAGAAGTCGTAGGTCATCGTCGTTATCGGCTTGCCCTTGTGGAAGGACGAGTACCCGGGCAGGTCGAGGAGCGAGCGGACCTTCTTCGGGTCGATCTCGACCGCCGCGACGTGGTCGCCGTTGACGCCGAGATGGCGGCCGAGATGGGACGAGACCCCGGAAAGCCCACCGTTCTGACGAGAGCGCATCAGGATCGGCGGAGTCCCCATCGCCCCCGCCGAGAGGATCGCCACCTTGCACTCGATCTCGAATGACCCCGTCCCGGCCTTCGTCGCCGGATCGAGCGTCGACCCCCGGACGATCCAGCGGTATGGCCGCGCGTTCGACGGCACCACTTCGTTCACCTGCATCAGCGGCCGCACCTCGACCCCGCTGCGCTCCGCCGACGCCAGGTAGTTGGTGATCACCGAGTTCTTCGCGCCGAAGACGCAGCCCGTGTAACACCACTTCGCATCGACACAGCGGTCGAAGTCGATCGCCAGCGGCACTCGGTCGCAGGTGTGGCCGGCCTCGCGCAGCGCGGCCGCCCAGATCCCGCCGGACTTGGAAACTTCCTTCCAGGACGGCTGCCGCACCCTCAGCGCCGCCTCGACCCGCGAGTAGAAGGGATCCAGCGTCGCCCGGCTGATCTCCGCCGGCCACATGCGCCGGGTCGGCGGGTCGGCCGGGTGGCGGTCGCGCCGCTCGAACGTCTCGGTCGGCGACCGCAGCGACGCCGCCAGATAGAGGTTCGAGCCGCCGCCGACGAGGTTGGCGACGACGATCTGCGCGCCCTGGCCCTGGATCAGCCCGTATGACTCCGAGAGGCTTTCGACGTCCATCGACTGGCTGAAGTCGGTGTGGCCCTTGCGGATCCCTCGCTCGAGCACCATCACGGAGGCGTCGGAGTCGTTGGCCCGGTAGAGCTCGGCGAGCCGCCATGCCGCGATCGAGCCACCGAAACCCGAGCCGACGATGCAGACGTCGACCTGCTCGGCCATTACGCGAGGTACCCCTTCTCGGTGATCTCCCGATTCAGCCGGCGGCGGTAGGAGAAGTCCTTGTATCCCTTCGGCGCGACCCCGGGGTGGCCCATCACCTGGTAGCCGACGGCTGTCGCGCGGGTCGCGTCCGGGGTGTTCCCCGCCGCGCAGAACGCGGTGAACGGGATCGCCGCCCCGGCCTCCCAGACCACTCGGTCCGGGTTGGAGAAGGCCAGCCCGTTGACGCAAACCGCCTCACGTGCATCGAAGTTCAGGTCGAGGAACTGGCCGCCGCCGACAGCGACCGATCGCGCCGCGAGGTCGGCAAGCAGGGCCGGCGCGAGCAGGTCGAAGCCGATCTTCGCGTTGTGCGCGAGCAGCAGGGCGTCGGCCTCGACCGCACCGGGCTCGGGATCGACGCCCGCGATCGCGAGCGGGTGGATCGGGTTGCCGAGCTGCGTCACGTCGACCTTGCGGCCAGGGATCATCGTGTCGAAGAAGGCCTGCAGGATGCCGTCGGTCAGGTTCGGGTCCTGAGCCAGCGCGGGCTCGGGCCTGGCCATGCGCGCGGCGACCGGAAGCGCGGATGCGATCGCCGCCGCCAGGCCGAGGTGGCCGGCGTGGCGCATCAGATCCCTTCGGCGAAGGCTCCCCCCGGGCCCGCCTGTTCCTGGCTCATCCATGAGGCTCGGCGAAGGTACCACCGCACCGGTGAGCGCACGCCGTACGAGTTCAGGCGAGGGCGGGCTCCGGCTGGGATTCCGGTGGTGGGATTGGCTCGGCACGAAGCGGATCGGGGAGCGTGATCGAGACGCGCATGCCCGCTCCTGGCGCCGAGTCGACAGTCATCTGCCCGCCCGCGACCTCCACCCGCTCGCGACAGGAGGCCAGGCCGATGTGTCCCTCGCGGATCGCGGTCCGCGGCCGCTGGACCTCCATGCCGCGGCCGTCGTCCGCGACCTCGATCTGGACGTCGTCACCGGCCCGCGCCACCTCCACCGTGAACGCGCCGGCCTCGGAATGCTTGGCCGCGTTCGAGACCATCTCGCGCACGATCGAGAAGACCAGTGCGTCCTGGGTGCCCGAGGCGGCCGGGTCGACGCGGACGTCGGCCACGAAACTCCCCCGCCTCGCCCATTCCTCCACCACCGCGTCGATGCCGCCCGCAAGGCCGCCGTGCTCGATCGCCGCCGGGTCGAGCCCGCGGATCACGTCCTGAAGGCGGCGGATCGCAAGGCGAAGCTCCTCGCGGCCCCGCTCGAGCATCGCGTCGTCGCCACGAAGGCCGACGTCGAGGTCCTGGCCCGCCGCGAGCAGGACCTGGAGGGCGTCGTCGTGCAGGCCCTGGGAGAGCCGGCGCCGGGCGCGGTCCTCAGCGTTCAGCGCCTCTGCGAGGAGCTTCTGGCGCAGCTCGGATAGCCGCTCGATGCTCTTCGCGCGGTTGTAGAAGGAGGTCGAGACGAACCAGCTCACCGTCGTTATCCAGAGCAGGCTGATCTCGAAGGTGCCGAGCGCACGAAGGTCCGACTCCGGGCCGCCGATCACGGTGGGGAGCGAGAAGAGCGCGAAGCTCGCCATCGCGCCCGCGGCGAAACCCAGGACGAGGCGCGGCGGCAGGAGCATCGAGAGCGCCACCGGCCAGACGAAATACACCGCGCGGATCTGCGACTCGGGCCCGCCCGTCACCGTGATCGTCAACCCGAGCAGGATCAGGTCGCTGGTCGCGAACCACCGTGGGTCGATCCGGTCCCAGCGCGGGCCCGCGGCGCTCACAAGCAGAGCGACGCTGTAGATCAGTGCGCCGATCACGACGCTCAGGAACTGGAAGTCGAGCGGGGTGCCGGCGACCGCGTTCAGGGTCGCGAACACTGGGACCGAGGCAACTCGCGCGATCGCGAAGTAGACGACCTCGCGCTGCCCGTACTGGCGGGTGTGGCGCCGCGATCGGCGCGACCCGCCGGCACCGTTCCCGTTCGTCGCAGAGTCTCCGGTCAAGGGAAGGCTTGCGGTCACCCTGAACCCGCCCTCGGGCGCTTCGCCCAGGCTGAACTTTCCTCCCGCCGCCTCGACCCGCTCCCGCGAGGCCGCCAGCTCGATCTCGCCCTGCTCCAGGTCCGACTCGATCGGCCGGTTCGAAGGTGCGCTTCCGTCGTCGCGCAGCTCGACCTCGAGCCAATCTCCGGACCGGCCGACTACGACCGAGAGATTCCTCACTTCGGGATCGCGGACGGCACTTGCGGTGAGTTCGCGTGAAAGGGAGACGACGAGCCCGTCGTGCGAACCGGATGCCTCCGGGTCGACCCGAACGTCCGGGGTGATCGGCTTGCCAGCGACCGCATGCTCGACGACCGCGTCGACCGCGGCCGCCAGCCCGGCCTGCGCCACCGCAGCGGGATGCAGGCTGCGCACCGTGTCGCGCAGCGACCGCACCGCGAGGCGGATCCGCTCCCGGGCCCGAGAGGCGATCCAGGGATGGCGGCCGGCGGCGCCGGCGTCGAGGTCCTGGCCGGCCGAGATCAGAACCTGCAGCGAGTCCTGCTGAAGCGACTCCGACAGGCGGCGACGCGCCCGCTCCTCGGCGTTGAGGGCGTCGGCGAGCAATCGCCGCCGCATCGTCGACAACTCCTTCAGCCGATTCTCGCGCCGCCAGAACGCGTCGGCGACGCACCAGGTGAGCACGCCGATCCAGGCCACGATCGCCGTCTTGGTGAACGTCGCCTCCAGGTCCTCGCCGCCGTCTAGCGCGTACGGCAAGCTGGTGAGAAGGATCGCCGCCGTCGCGCCCGCCACGCACCAGATGACGATTCGTGGCGGATAGAGGACCGCCATCGCCACCGTCCAGATGTAGAAGACGACCGGCGCCTCCGAGTTCGGCCCGCCGCTCGCGATGACGGCGACCCCGATCAGGATCAGGTCGAACGGGATGAACCACCGTGCGTCGATCAGGTCCCAGTCCTTCGATCGCGCGAAGAGGACGTGGCCGACCGTGTACGGGATCGCGAAGACGATCACCGCCAGGATCTCCGGCGTGAACTCGTCGCCGGAGATCGCCACCAGGCCGACGAAGAGCGGGACAGCGAGGACCCGGCAGATCGCGAGATAGGTCAGCTCGCGCTGGCCGTATGGGCGGGTACGCCCGCCCTCGGTCACTCGAGGATGCCCTGGCGCATCGCCTCGGCGACGGCCGCGGCGCGGTCGGAAACGCCGAGCTTCTCGTAAGCACTCTTCATGTGGGTCTTGACCGTCGCCGCGCTGACGTGGAGCTGGAAGCCGATCTCAGGCGCCGAGAGCCCCTGGGCGGTCAGCGTCAGCACCTCGCGCTCGCGCGGTGTGAGCGGCGCCTTCTCCTGGCGGCCGACGGTACGGATCTCGCTCGCCAGCTCGGCCTGGATCTCGGGCGAGAGGACGACCTCGCCGCGCGCCGCGGCGGCGATCGCGTCGCAGACCTTGTCGCGGTCGGCCTCCTTGGGGAGGTAGGCGACGGCACCCTCGGCGACCGCCTTGAAGACCGCCTCGGAGTCGCTCGCCGCGGAGAGCACGACGACGTTCGTCTCGATCTCGTCGCGCTGCAACGCCCCGAGGATCTCGAAACCCGTCATGCCCGGCATGTTCAGGTCGAGCACGGTGACGTCGGGCAGGAGCTCGCGGATCTCCTCGAGCGCCTCGCGGCCATCGTCGGCCTCGCCGATCAGCTCGAGGTCGGGCCGCGCCTTGATCGCGCCGCAGAGTCCCTCCCGGTAGATCGGGTGGTCGTCCGCCACGTAAACGCGCACCGCCGATCCTCGTTTCGAGCTCACGGCGCTGAGCGTACCCGAGGTATCCGGAGGCCATTGCACGAGCGGCGGCGAGGCCGGCAGGGTCGCCCGCCGGCCTCGCTCGTCATGTCGTCCCTGTGCATCCATGCGCCGTCAACCCCGCTATCAGTCGGTCGGGAAGACCGTGACGCCGATGTTGCCCTCGACGAAATCGATGTCGCCGGTGCCGGTGCAGATGACGCGGACGTTGTTCGGCCCAGCCACGTTGTTGCTGGTGTCGAACCCGACCATCGTCATGTTCGCGTCGTAGTTGTTGACGGCCGGGGTGTTGACCAGGTAGCCGGTCGATTCCATGCTCGTCCCGCCGTTGTCGGAGCGGAGCTGGCAGAACGCCTCGGATGCCGTCGCCGCGTCGTTCCGGAGGTTCAGGCTCGCCACGGCCATGATGTCGGCCCCGCCGTTAGGCACATTGAAATCCGGCGTCTGGACGACGATGTCGGCCGTGCCGTCGAGGTCGATGTCGTCCGAATCCGCACCGGAGGCGCCGTCGGGACGCAGCTTGTCGACGACGAGCCCGTTCACGCTGTCGGTGTCCTCCGCGAACGTCGCGACATCCGCCAGGTCGGCCGTTGCCGCGTTCTGAGCATTGACCGCGTTCTGCGCGTTGGCTGCGTTCGTAGCGTTCTGCGCGTTGGCGGCGTTCTGGGCCGTCTGCGCGCTGTTGGCCGTCTGGGCCGAGTCCGCGGACGCTGCCGACGGGACCTGGCCGAGGGTCGACTCGTCGACCTTGGCGCCGGTCGCCGCGTTGTCGGCGAGCTTGTCGGTGGTGACGGCGCCGGCGGCGAGCTCCGCCTCCTTGACCGCGTTGGCGGCGATCTGCTTCGACTTGACGCTGTTCTTCTTCAGCCCCGCTGCGACAGCCATGCCGCCGCCGAGGACGGCGAACAGCGCGATCGACGCGACGACGTTGGCATAAGTGATGTGGTTCTTGAGCTTGGTGAGCATGATCCCTCTCCTGTTCGGTGTGTGGACCGACAGCTTCGGCCCCCGGGGGCCGCACGGGAATCCCCCCGTCGCCGAGTTCGATCGATGGTCTGCCTCCCCCAACGGGGGGTCCCCCAACGGGGGGAGGCGACGCCTGGAGGAACGAGAAGGGCCGGCGACTCTCGTCCGAGGTTGCAGTCGCCGGCGGCGACCGGGTCCGCGTCGAGCGTGAACGACCCGCTCAGGACACCGACAACGCCGTCAGCGGCTCGGAGGGACCTCGGGAGCCCCCGCCACCTGGCCGGCGGCGGGGGCTCGCCTTCGAGTCCGGATGAGTGGCGCTAGCCGATCGGCGTGCCGATGGCGGTGAGGTCGGCGTAGTTGACGTCGACCGCGCCGTCGGGGTCGGCGGAACCGCCCGTGCACTCCACGGTGATCTGCTCGGTGCCCGAGCCCTGGTTGTTGGCGAACCCGGTCAGCGTGATCTGCTGCTGCGGGCCGACCGGCAGGGTGATGATGGTCGGCTGGCTGATGATGGCGCCGTCGCTCATGAGACGGCACTGGGGGGCGGCCTGTGACACGCCGCCGTTCTGCAGCCCGATCGTCGCGCTGGCGACCACGTCGCCGCCGCCGGTCGGAATTCCGACGTCGGCGAGGATGCCGTCGACGGTCTCGAACGCGCCCGAGGTCAGCGGATCGTTGGCCGTCGAGCTGTCTCCAACTGCAACCGGGCGGACCTGGCTGACGGTCTTGCTGTTGAACAGCGTCGAGTTGCCGGCGAGCGTCGCGTTCTGGGCGCTCTGGGCGTTCGTCGCGTTCTGCGCGTTGGTGGCGTTCTCGGCGTTGGTCGCCGTCTGCGCCGTCTGCGCGCTGTTCGCGGTCTGGGCCGAGTCGGCGGACGCCGCCGACGGGACCTGGCCGAGCGATGACTCGTCGACCTTGGCGCCGGTCGCCGCGTTGTTGGCGAGCTTGTCGGTCGTGACGGCACCGACGGCGATCTCCGCCTCGCGAACGGCGTTGGCGGCGATCTGCTTCGCCTTGACGCTGTCCTTCTTGATGCCAGCCGCGACGGCCATGCCGCCACCGAGGACCACGAACGCCAGCAGGCTGCACATGACGTTGGCGTAACTGAGGTGCTGCTTGATCTTGCTGAGCATTTTGAATCTCTCCTTGGTCTTGGTTTCGCAAGTCCGTTTGGCTTGCGTGCTCAGCATCGGGCGGCTCGGGGCCCACGGGCATCCCCTTTGAGTCGAGACTTCGAGGAGACCCGCCTCCCCCTGCGGGGGGTCCCCCTACCGGCGGAGAGCAGCGCGAATCGCGCTACCGTCCGTAACGGATGACCGCCCGAGCCGCACTCGTTCTCGCGGCCCTCTCACTGCTTGCGATCGCCGCGCTTCCGGCCTCGGCCATGGCCCAGTCGGTCCCGTTCGCACCGTGGGATGGCACGAACCCCTTCAACTGCGTCGAGCAGGACGTGGGCACGGGAACCGCCTTCCCAGACCCCGCCGCCGATCCCTTCTGCGTCAAGTTCGACAAGACGAACCAGAACGTGACCGACTTCGGGATCGTCGAGTTCACGGCCCAGGAGCCGGCCCGGGTGGCCGCCGCGGGCACCAAGTGCTTCTACCACCAGCACGACGAGTGGACCGGCTCGATCGTGCAGGGCTCCGAGCCCGAGGTCTGGCACTGGGTGGGCAACTACTTCTTCGACCGCGCCAAGGGGCTCGGCGGCGTCAGCGTCCGGGAGTTCCGGATCGGCGGCACGCCGTTCGCCGCCACGCCCTTCGTCCCGCCGGAGTACGCCGAGTATTTCGACGAAGCCGGCGGCGGTGGCGTGATCGTGACCCAGGAAACCGAGATCGACCCGAGCTGCATCGCCAAGGTCGACACCGAGGAGGAGCGGGCGACCGTCTACGGCGACGTCCCCGACTTCGGCAACTGCGTGGCGCCGGGCGGCAAGATCCGCGCCATCAAGGTCGGCCGGGCCCGCCTCGGCGCGACCCGGGAGGCGGTCGCCGCGAAGGTCGGCGTCGTCGAGCGCTCGAGCGAGGATCGCGACGTCTGGTGCGTGGTCGGCGGCGGCGCGATGAGCGTGCGTTTCCGCAACGACGCCGCGGCCGCGATCCGCACGACGACCGCGGGCCACTCGATCCGCGGCGTCGGCCCGGGCGACTCCGCCGGCGCTCTGCGCAAGGTCGGGTTCGAACGCCTCGGCGGCGGCGAGAAGTCGACCCGCTTCGGCCTTCCCGGCGACAAGCTTCGGCCGCACGATCACCGCCGGCGTCCGCGACGGCACGGCGATCTGGCTGAAGATGACCGAGGCCTCGGACTAAGGGACCTTCCCGCAACGTGTAGCGTCGGAGGCGTGAGCTCCGACCAGCGAAGCGCCCCCTACTTCGAAGCTCTCGCCGCCTACGCGGCGCGCAAGCCGGGCCGCTTTCACATTCCCGGCCACAAGGGCGGCCCGGGCGCCGACCCGGAGATGGTCGCGGCGTTCGGGCCCGCGGCGTTCGCCCACGACATCCCCTCGCTGATCGAGGGAATCGACATCGGCGCCGAGCCGACGCCATTCGAGCAGGCGCAGGAGCTTGCCGCCGAGGCCTGGGGAGCGCAGCGCAGCTGGTTCCTGATCAACGGCGCCTCGCAGGGCAATCACGCCGGCTGCCTCGCGGTGCGGCAGACGGGCGACCGCGTGGTCGTTCAGCGAAACGTCCACTCGAGCGTGATCGACGGCCTGGTCCTGGCCGGCCTGGAGCCCGAGTTCGCCGCGCCGGAGATCGACCCCGAGCTGGGCCTAGCCCACTGCCTGACGCCCGACGCGCTCGCCGAGGCGCTCGACCGCGCGCCCGACGCTGTTGCGGCGTTCGTCGTCTCGCCCACCTACTTCGGCGCGGTCGCGGACGTCGCCGGGCTCGCGGAGGTCGCCCACGAGCGCGGGGTCCCGCTCTTCTGCGACGAGGCCTGGGGCGCGCACCTGCGGTTCAGCGAGCGCCTGCCGGACAGCGCTCTCTCCTCGGGGGCCGACGTGATCGTCTCCTCGGTCCACAAGATCGTCGGCAGCCTGACCCAGTCCGCGATCCTCCACCTGGGCGAGGGCGCGCGGATCGACGGAAGCCTGCTCGACCGCGCCGTGACCCTCACGGAGTCGACCAGCCCGAGCGCCCTGCTCGGCGGCTCGCTCGACGCCGCGCGCCGCCACATTGCGACCTGTGGCGAGCGGCTCCTCGACGAGATCATCGACCTGCTCGCCGACGCACGCGAGCGGGTTCGCGAGATCCCCGGCCTCGACGTGCTCGACGAGCGCCTTCAGGGCGCTCGCAGCGTCGCGGGCTGGGACCCGATGCGGCTCTCGATCGACGTCCGCGGCACCGGCCGCAGCGGGCACCGGATCGCCGACGCGATGCGCGAGGCCGACGACATCAACCTCGAGATGGCCTCGGAGAACGTGGTGGTCGCCGTGTTCGGGCTGGGCGAACAGGCGCCGGAGGAGATCGAGCGGCTGCTCGGCGCGCTCGGGCGCGCAGTCGAGACTCTGGGCGCTGAGCCGGAGGAGGTCGACGAGCCGCTCGCGCCACCGCCGCCGTGGGGACCGCTGCGGCTGCTCCCCCGCCGCGCCTTCCTCTCTCCCCAGGAGACCGTCCCGTTCGAGGACGCCGAGGGCCGAATCGCGGCGGAGTCGCTGGCCGCCTACCCGCCTGGGATCCCGAACGTCCTCCCGGGGGAGCTGCTGACGGCCGAGACCCTCAGCTACATCCGCGAGTCGGTCGAGCACGGCGGCAAGGTCCGCGGTGCCGCCGATCGCAGCCTGAAGACGATCCGGGTAGTGGCGGAATGAGCGCCTGGGGCGCCGACTCGGAGTACGGGCGCCTGCACGACGTCCTGCTCTGCCGCCCGGACAACTTCCGCTGGCTTCGGACCAGCGCGATCTCCCAGGCGACGCTCGACGCTGGACACGTCTTCGATCCCGAGCTCGCCCGCAGCCAGCACGAGGAGATGGTCGCCGCCTACGAGGGCGCGGGAGTCACCTGCCACTTCCTCGAGCCCGATCCGGCGCTGCCCTACCAGGTCTTCGCCCGCGACTCGAGCGTCACGACGCCGCATGGCGCGGTCGTCACGCAGCTCAAGCAACAGTGGCGTCGCGGCGAGTACGCCCCCGTGATCCGCTTCTACCAGGGCGCCGGGATCCCGATCCACCAGATGATCACCGCCGGTGCGCTCGAGGGCGGGGATGTGCTGATCGTCGAGCCGGGCTGCATGCTGATCGGAAACGGCGAGGAGCGCACGGAGGCGCAGGCGGCGCGGCAGCTCGCGGGCTGGCTCTCCGACGACGGCTGGGAGGTGCGGATCGAGCCGATCCCCGGCCAGTTCGTCCACATCGACGTCCTCGTCTCGATCCTCGCGCCGAAGCTGGCGGCGGTCTGCGTCGAGGCCGCGTCGGGCGGACTCGTCAGCTGGCTTCGCGGCCGCGACTTCGAGATCCTCGAGGTCTCATTGGAGGATGCCTTCGCCCTCGGGGTCAACGCGATCTCGCTCGGCGAGGACCGGGTGATCTCGACCGTGCAGTCGGAGGCGCTCAACGCCAACCTCCGCGCTCGCGGCCTCGATGTGATCGCGCTCGACCTCTCGGCGTTCACGATGGGTGGCGGCGGCGCCCACTGCCTCGCGCAGGCGCTGCGCCGCGACCCGGCGGGCTGATGTCCGGGCCGCAGGTCGACGCCGCGCGGGTGATCGCCGACCTGCGCGAGCTCGACCGCCGCACCGGTGGGCCCGGCGGCGCCCGGCGGGTCGCCTGGGGCGAGGAGTGGCGCGCCGCCAGGTCGTGGTTCGCCGAGCTCGCCGGAGAGCTCGGGCTCGAAGGGCGACGAGATCAGGCGGGCAATGTCCGCTTCACGCTCGCGGGTGAGGCGCGGCCGGGCCTCGCGCTCGGCTCGCACCTCGACTCGGTCCCGGCGGGCGGCTGGCTCGACGGCGCGCTCGGGGTGATGGCCGGCCTCGGCGTCCTGCGCGCCTGGGCGGAGAGCGGCGAGCGGCCGCCGCGCGACCTGGTTCTGGTCGACTGGGCGGACGAGGAGGGCTCGCGCTTCGGCTACAGCCTGTTCGGCAGCTCGGCGTTCGCTGGCGTCCTCCAACCCGACGCCGTCTCGGGGCTGCGCGACCACGACGGCGTGACACTCGCCGACGCGCTGGCGGCGGACGATGTGGAGATCGCCACCGCCGGTGAGGCGACCGGCTGGCGCGATGAGATCGGCGCCTACCTCGAGCTACACATCGAGCAGGGCCCTGTGCTCGAGTCGGAGTCCGGGCAGATCGCGGCCGTCGAAGGCTGCGTCGGGATCGAGCGGAGGCGCCTTCGCTTCTCCGGCCAGGCCGCGCATGCCGGGACGACGCCGATGGAGCTGCGAAATGACGCCGGCCTGGCCGCCGCGGAGACCGCATTGGCGGTCGAGCGGATCGCAAATGAGCACGGCGGCGTCGGGACGACCGGCGAGCTCTCCCTACGCCCGGGGATCATCACGGCCGTGGCGGGCGAGGCCGAGCTCGGCGTGGACCTTCGGCACAGCGACCGGGATTCATTGGGGCGGATGTACGACGAGGCGCTGTCCGCGGCCGCGAGGCGCGGCCGGCAGACACGGTTGCGAGCTCGCGGACGACCCCGTCTTCCGGATCGACCCGACCGTGTTCGACCCCGAGCTAGTCGCGGCGGCCTCCGACGCCTGCCGCGAGGTCGCAGGCTCCGACCGCGTGCTGACGAGCGGCGCCCTTCACGACGCCGCCAACGTCGCCCGCCTGATGCCGGCGGCGATGATCTTCGTCGCGTCCAGGCGGGGCCTCAGCCACGCGCCGGAGGAGGACTCGTCAGATACCGACCTGGCGCTGGGGATCGAAGCGTTCGGCCTGACCGCCAACCGCCTATTAAGGGGTCAGACCCCTTAACGTAGATCGCTAAGCGCGTGATGACCAGCTTGCCGCGGTGGCCGGCGACGGCCTCGGCGGCCTCGTCCCAGGTCGCGGTCTCGGCGGTGATCCGCTCCGGGGCGAACCTGCCGTCGCGCACGAGCTCGAGGATCGGCTCCATCAGCGGACGTGCGTGGACGCGTCCGGTGTGGAAGCGAATCCCTTCGTGTACATCGAAAGCAGCGGCAGCGGATCCTCGGTCGGCACGATCCCGCGGACCACCCAGAGGTCCAGGTCGCACGTCGCCACCGCAACGGGACGGACGACGGCCTCGCCGTCGCCCTCGATCCTCGCGTCGAGAGCCTCACGCCACTCCGGCGTTCCCTTCTCGATCATCAGCTGCTGCATCGGCCCATTGTGATCAACAGGCGTAACGGACGGCGACCCGATAGGACTCACCCCGAAACCGAACCGAGGAGTGAGATGAGCGATCGAGACGTCCTCAGCCCCAAGGCGGCCGAGCTGTGCGAGAACAACAAGACGGACTACTCGGACCTGAGCGCGGTCTACATCAACTGCACCCTGAAGAAGAGCCCCGAGCAGTCGCACACGCAGGGCCTGATGGACATCTCGATGGAGATAATGCGCCGCAACGGCGTGGCGGTCGAGGGCATCCGCGCGATCGACCACGACATCGCGACCGGCGTCTGGCCGGACATGACCGAGCACGGCTGGGATCGCGACGACTGGCCCGGGATCTACGACAAGGTCATCGCGGCGGACATCCTGGTCCTGGGGATGCCGATCTGGCTGGGCGAGAAGTCATCGGTCGCGACCCAGGTGATCGAGCGCCTCTACGGCAACTCGCACCTGCTCAACGACCAGGGCCAATACGTCTACTACGGCCGCGTGGGCGGCTGCCTCGTGACCGGCAACGAGGACGGGATCAAGCACTGCGCGCTCGAGACCCTCTACTCGCTCCAGCACCTCGGCTACACGATCCCTCCGCAGGCCGATGCCGGTTGGATCGGGGAGGCAGGGCCGGGGCCCTCCTATCTCGACGATCCCGGGGGAGGCCTCGACAACGACTTCACCAACCGAAACACCACGTTCATGACCTGGAACCTGCTCCACGTCGCGCGGATCCTCAAAGACGCCGGCGGCATCCCCGCCTACGGCAATCAGCGCAGCGAGTGGGACGCCGGCGCCAGCTTCGACTTCCCGAATCCCGAACACCGCTAGAGGTCATGCGTTAGGTTCGCGGGGGAATGGAGTCCGCCTCAGTTCCAGCACCGGCCGCACGCGCCGCAGCCGAGCACCAGGAAAAGGGGCTGAAGAAGGACGCGATCGGGTTCAAGGACGGGGTCGCGATCGGCCTCGCCTCGACCGCCCCGGCCTACTCCCTGGCCGCGGTCATCGGCTCGATCGTCGTCGCGGCGGGCGTGAACGCGCCGGGCGTGCTGCTGCTCTCGTTCATTCCGATGTTCTTCATCGCCGCGGCGTTCTTCTATTTGAACCGCGCCGACCAGGACTGCGGCACGACCTTCTCCTGGGTGACGCGCGCCATGGGGCCCTACGCCGGGTTCATGGGCGGCTGGGCGATCTGCACCACGGGGATCCTGGTCGTCGGCTCCCTCGCCGACGTCTCCGCCTTCTACATCTTCGACCTCTTCGGCCTCGACGAACTGAAGAAGTCGCGGGTCGCCGTCGTTTCCCTGGCCGTCGTGATCATCGTCGTGATGACGGCGATCTGCGTGATCGGTACCCAGGTCTCCGCCCGCCTGCAGCGGGTCATGACCTTCGGCCAGGTCGGGATCCTGCTGCTCTTCGTCGTCGTCGGGCTCTTCGCTGTCTTCACCGGCGACCCGAGCAAGAGTTCGCTCGAGCCCGAGCTCGCCTGGCTCAACCCGTTCGCGGTCGAATACTCCGGAATCTTGACCGGGGTGCTGCTCGCCGTCTTCATCTACTGGGGTTGGGAATCGGCGGTGAACCTCTCCGAGGAAACCGAGGACTCGGCACGCGCGCCCGGGCTCGCCGGGCTGACCAGCACGGTGATCCTGCTTGCCACCTACGTCCTCGTCGGCGTCACGCTGATCGCGGTCGCCGGTCTCAACAAGGTTGAGCGGTTCGACGACAACCCGGGGATTCTGAGCGCGGCTGGCGACGAGGTGCTCGGCCCGCTCGCGTTCCTGCTCGTGGTCGCGGTGATCGTCTCCGGCATCTCCTCCGCGCAGACAACGATTCTCCCGGGCTCGCGAACGTCGCTATCGATGGCGGCCTCCGGAGCCCTGCCAAAGAAGTTCGCCCAGGTCCACCCGAGATTCCTGACGCCGGACTTCGGCACGATCGTCGTCGGCGCGCTGGCAATCCTCTGGTACGTCGGGGCGAGCATCGTCTCCGACAACTTCCTCTTCAACTCGCTTTCGGCGCTCTCGCTCCTGATCGCCTTCTACTACGGGCTGACCGGCATCGCATGCGTCATCTACTACCGCCGTGAGCTCTTCAAGTCGGTGAAGAACTTCATCTTCATCGGCGTCGCCCCGCTGGTCGGCTCGTTGATGCTCTTCTACCTCCTGATCGAATCGGCCCGCGAGCTTGCAGATCCCAAGACGGCCTACGGCAAGGACGCGATCTTCGGTATCGGCGTGCCGCTCGCGATCGCGATCTTCTTCGTCGTCCTCGGTCTCGTGCTGATGGTCGCCCGCCGCGTTGCGGGCGGCGAGGCGGCTCAGGGCTTCTTCTCGCGAAGCGGCTTCGAGGCCGTCCCAGCCGACGTCGCCTCCGGCGAGGCAGCACCCATCGAAGGCGTCACGGCGCCGGATGAGGAGAAGTAGGAAGGTGCGCGAATGGACCTGATCCTCGGCTACGACGGCTCCGATTGCGCGGACGCCGCGCTCGGCGAGGCGCTGAAGCTCGCGGGCGAGCTCGGCGACACGATCGTCGTCGTCTTCGGCTACGACCCCGGCAACATCGCGGCCCCCGAGGAGCACAAGGCCCATCAGGACGCTGTTCGCCGCTTCGGCGAGCAGGTCACGAGCAAGGCGATGGAGCGCGCCGAGGAGGCCGGTGTCGAGGCCGAGCTGGCAATGATTCCGGAGCGCCCCGTCGACGCGCTGTTGCAGGCCGCGGAGACACACGACCCGAGGCTGATCATCGTCGGCAGCTACAGCGAGGGGCCGATCAGGGGGGCGATCCTCGGCTCCACGCCGCACCGGCTGCTGCCGCGCACTGACTATCCCGTTCTCGTCGTCCCGGCCCCCGACGAGGAATGAACTACGAGGAGGCCCGTGCCCAGCACCGCTGGGACGTCCCGGCGGACTACAACATCGCCGCCGACGTGTGCGACAAGCACCCGGCCGACAAGCCGGCGATGGTCTGGGAGCGCTTCGACGGCGCGCGGCGCGAACTCGACTGGGGCGAGCTCCAGCGCATGTCGGCGCAGGCTGCGAACGCACTCGCCGCGGAGGGCGTCGGCCGCGGCGACCGGGTGGCAGTCGTGCTCCCGCCGACGCCGGAGACGGCGGCGATCTTCTTCGGCACCTGGAAGCTCGGCGCGATCCTGCTCTCGATGTCGGTCCTCTACGGCGACGACGGGATCCGCCACCGGCTGACCGACTCCGAGCCGAAGGTGCTGGTCACCGACGCGGCGAACGCGGGCCGCTTCGACGAGTCCCTCGTGGAGAAGATGATCGTCCTCGGCGACGAGCCGGGGGGTGGGCCATGGCTCGCCGAGCGATCGGACGAGTTCGAGAACGTCGAGATCTCCGCCGACGATCCGGCCCAGCTCTACTACACCTCCGGCACCACGGGCGCGGCGAAGGGGATCGTCCACGCGCACCGCTACCTGCTCGCCCACGTCGAGTTCACCTACTGCCACCAGGTCGAGGACGGGGAGCGCTTCCACGGCATGGGCGAGTGGGCGTGGGCCGCGGGGATCGCGCCGCTCCTCGGCCCCTGGCGGCTCGGCGCGCTCCAATGCGTCTTCCAGCGCGAGGGCGGCTTCGACCCCCACGAGCAGCTCGGTTTCCTCTCGCGCAACGAGGTGACGAACGTCTTCACGACGCCAACGGCGATGCGCTCGATGATGGGGATCGGCGACGCCGGCGAGCGCTACCCGCAGAAGTTCCGCCGCGTCTGCTCGGCGGGCGAGCCCCTGAACCCGGAGGCGATCCGCTGGTTCCGCGAGCAGTACGGGCTGACGGTGCTCGACTACTACGGGCTCACCGAGTCCTACCCGCTCGTCGCCAACTACCCGTTCATGGACGTGCGCGAGGGCTCGATGGGCAAGCCGGCACCGGGCTGGGACGTCGCGATCCTCGACGAGGACGAGAACCCCGTCGGGCAGGGGGAGAAGGGCGAGATCTGCCTGCGGGCGCGCTCGAACCCCCACTACCCGCTCGAGTACTGGCGCCGCCCGGAGGACACCGAGGCCGACTTCGGCGGCGAGTGGTTCCACTCCAAGGACGCGGCCTCCGAGGACGAGGACGGCTACTACTGGTACGAGGGCCGCGCCGACGACGTGATCATCGCCGCCGGCTACCGGATCGGCCCGTTCGAGGTCGAGTCCGCCTGCCTGGAGCACGACGCCGTCGCCGAGGCGGCGGCAGTCGCCTCACCCGACGAGCGCCGGGGCAACGTCGTCAAGGCGTTCATCGTCCTCGCTGAGGGCCACGAGCCCTCCGACGAGCTCGCCGATGAGATCAAGGCGCACGTCCGCGACCGCCTCTCCGCCTACGCCTATCCACGCCGGATCGAGTTCACCGACTCGCTGCCGAAAACCCTGACCGGCAAGATCCGCCGGATCGAGCTGCGCCAGGCCGAGCTCGAGCGCGATCGAACTTCGGCGCCTCGAGTAGGGTCGGAGGCCGATGCGTGAGCGCCAACTTCGAGAAGCTCGCGGCCCTGCCGCTTTCGGTCGAGTCGTATGAGCTCGAGGACCGCGATCGCACCTACGGCGACTTCACGCGGCCCTCGACGATCATCCATCTGCGCGGCGGCGGTGAGGAGGGGATCGGCGAGGACGTGGTCTACGACGTGCTCGACCACATCGCACATCGCGACGCCGGGCCTGTGCAGGACTTCTCCGGCGCCGACACGGTCGGCGCGTTCTGCGACCTCGCCGGCGAGCTCGACCTCTTCCCCGGCGCGCCGCCGGAGCGCGACTTCTCCCGCCATTACCGCCGCTGGGCGTTCGAGTCGGCCGCGCTCGACCTGTCGCTGCGCCAGCAGGGCGTGCCGCTGCACGAGGCGCTCGGCATCGAGATGAAGCCGGTCACCTTCGTCTGCTCCACGCGGCTCGGCTCCTTCGACGACGAATCCCGCTCCAACACCGAGGCGATCACGAAGCGACTCGCCAAGTACCCGACCCTGCGCTTCAAGCTCGATCCCGAAAACGATTGGGACCAGGAGCTGATCGATGAGATCGCCGGCGGTTGCCTCCGTCGACATCCTCGACCTGAAGGGCCACTACCGCGGCACCCCGGTCGACGTCGAGATCGACGCGGAGCTCTACCGCGCGGTCGCCGAGGCATTCCCGGAGGCCTACCTCGAGGACGCGTGGTTCGACGATGACACCCGCCCCGTCCTCGAGCCGATCATCGACCGCGTCACCTGGGACGCGCCGCTGCACTCGCTCGACGACGTGAAGGCGCTCGAGTTCAAGCCGAAGGCGATCAACTCGAAGCCATCGCGCTTCGGTTCGCTCGAGGAGATCCTCTCCGTCTACGAATACTGCGACGGCGAGGGGATCAAGGTCTACGGCGGTGGCCAGGGGGAGCTCGGTGTCGGCCGCGAGCAGATCCAGTACCTCGCATCGCTCTTCCACCCGGACACGCCGAACGACATCGCCCCCTCGGGCTACAACGATCCCGCCGTCCCGGACGGCCTGCCCGAGAGCCCGCTCCCGCCGAATCCCGCCCCGAGCGGCTTTCGGTGGGCCTAACGACCGCTTAGGACACCCTGCAAACGGCTTAGGAAAGCCGAATTCGGGGTTTCCTGTAGCGTGGCCCCAACGTCCCCGATCGAAAGGATTCGCCCGTGTCCGACAACGGCTTCGCCGACTCTCTCAACCAGCAGATCGCGAACGAGTTCGCCGCCTCACAGCAGTACGTCGGCGCGGCCGTCTTCTACGACTCGGAGACGCTTCCCCGCCTCGCCGCCTTCTTCTACCGGCAGGCGATCGAGGAGCGCGACCACGCGATGATGATGGTCCAGTACCTGCTCGACGTGGACGAGGAGGTGCGGATCCCCGACATCGAGGCGAAGCAGACGCGTTACGACGACGACGTGGCGCCGGTGAAGATGGCGCTCGAGCAGGAGAAGAAGGTCGGGGAGGAGATCTACTCGCTCTTCGAGCTCGCTCGCGAGACGAAGGACTACCGGGCGGAGCAGTTCATGCAGTGGTTCGTCAAGGAGCAGGTCGAGGAGGTCGCGCTGATGCAGGACCTCCTCCGTGTCGTCGAGCGCTCGAGCAACGAGATGCTGCTGGTCGAGGAGTTCCTCGCCCGCGAGAGCTTCGGCGGCGACGACGATCCGACCGCGCCACCCGCCGCCGGCGGCACGCTCTAGTTGCCGCCGCCCAGATTGGGCAGCTGGGGCACGTTCGGCAGCTGAACGCCGGACGTGCCGGGGACCTCCGGCAGCTGAGGCGACGGTGACGCCCTCGGTGACGTTCGGCAGGCCGAGCTGCTCGGTGGTGTTGCCGACGTCGTCGACTACTCCCTGAACCGTGTCCGTCGGGCTGCTGCCTGACCCCGACGAGGAACCCGGCGCCGTTCCGGCCGCGGCGCCCGAGGCGGCCGGTGTACCGGTGTTCGAGCCCGCGGTCCCCTGAGCCGAGCCGGTCGAGCCGCCCGCCGATCCGCCGCCGCCACCCTGGCCCTTCGAGGACGAGCCGTTTCCGCCCGACCTCGCGGCCGCGAGCGCGGCGCCGCTCAGGCGCGGCTCGGAGGCGACATGGGGAAGCTTCGTGACGGTGGTCGCGGAGCGCAGGGCCGCTCCTCCGGCGGTCGCGGCGTCGGAGCCGCCATTGCCGGCCTGCTTGATCGCCACTCCCCCGGCGCCGACCGCAACGACGGCGACCACGGCGCCGGTGGCGAGCTTCGCTGCCGGCACCGAGGCCGAGCCGGCGAACAGCGCGGTGAGCGACTCGCGGAGCTTGGTGAAGAGCGGCAGCGGCGAGAGGGCCGGCAGGGTCTCCCGCAGGTTCTTGCGCGCCCTTGAGATCAGCTCGCGGGCGGCGCCCTTGGTGACGCCCAGCTCACCGGCGATCTCCTCGTGCGAGCGGCCCTCGAGGAAGCGGGCGGTGGCGGCGCGGCGCTGATTCGGGGCGAGGTCCTGGATGCCGCCGACGAGCGAGCGGACCGACTCGCGGCCCTCGACGACATCGTGCGGGTCCCCGCCGGGGCCGCCCGAGAGGGCGTCGAGGTCGGGCTCTTCGAAGGAGCGGTCGCCGAGCGGGCGCACCGACTGCGCGCGGCGATGGTCGATCGCGGCGTTGGTCGTGATCTTGTAGAGCCACGGCTTCGGCTCGATGTCGCGGTTCGAGTCGCGGCGCAGGGCGAGGCTGGCGTTGACGAGCGCAAGCTGGACGACGTCCTCGGCGTCGGCGTCGCCGACGTAGCGCGCGGCGTGGCGCCGAAGCGGCTCGCGATAGCGATGGACGATCTCGGCGAATGCAGCCTCGTCCGTGGCGGCTCGGGCGAATAGCGCGCGATCGGACATGCGGCCGCCTGGCGCGGCGCTGTGCGTAGGGGGTTCTTGCATGGCGGTATCCACCGGTGACGGCATCCGGTTTCTCTATCGGCGCCGCGGCCCCCAAACTCAAGAACCCCCCGAATCGGGTCCGCGACTTATTTTCTCGTCGAGCGTGATCTTTGCACGCCGCATCCGTCTTGTGGGGTGATGAGGCACCGGAATCCACACCAAAAGCGGCTCTACCAAGAGCTTTCCGGTCGGCTTCCTCTAGTAGGGGATAGGCACACAACGCGGCGCCGAGGGGGCGCCGGAAGAAGTTTGGGGGGTGAGAACCCGTCCGGGGGTGGACTGGGTTCTTTCCGACGCAATGACGGGCCGACCGAGCTCCGGAGGGGGACGCTCGGTCGTGCCCGCCAATTGCGTCTGCGTCGCCCGCCTGAACTTCGCTAGCGCAGCCATGGGCCCCGCGATCTGGCCACCGCTCGAGGAGCGCGCGCTGGACTACAACGGCGTCCTCTCCGAGATGATGGGCCTGCTCGGGCACCGCGTCCGAGTCGAGGTCGGCGGCCTCGGCGAGCACAGCCGCGCCGTCATCTGCGGCGAGCTGACCGCCGTCGGCGACGCCACCGGCGCCTACGCGAGCTTCGTCATCGGCGACGCCGCGCTGACCCTGAAGGAGCCCGAGATCGTGCACGGCATGCTCTCCGTGATGGAGGACGAGTCCGGCGAGGAGCTCCACACCGTCTTCATCGTCACGCGCAACGGCGGCACGTTCAGCGTCTGCCGCGACGCGCTGGTCGCCCCGCTCGACTGAGCGACGGGCCGCGACTTCCAAACTAGGGCCTTACGCTCGGCTCTCGTCTGCGTCGTATTCCCTTGAGGAGGTCTTGATGTGCCGGTAGCATCGTGTCCTCGCAAGCATCGACTCAGGGAAGAATCTGATGGAATTGAGCGGTACAGGCGGGCGGGGATTTAGGGGTGTGCTGGCAACAGCCATCGCCTGCGGAGCGTGTGCGCTCACGGCCGCCCCAGCTTTCGCGGCGGTGCCCGTGAACACCGTTCCGGGCGATCAGTCGGTCAACGAGGACGCAACGCTCACGTTCACCGGCGCGAACGCTGATCTCCGTCGCGGACGCCGACCTCACCGACCTCGACGTCTCTCTCGGCGTGAGCAACGGGGTGGTCACCCTCGATGGCACCTCAGGGCTCACGGTGATCGGCGGAGCCAACGGCACCGCCTCGGTCGCCGTTCAGGGCTCGATCGCGGACCTGAACGACCGCGCTCGACGGCATGACCTACACGCCGACAGGCAACTTCAACGGCGCGGCAGCGCTCACGATCATGACCACCGACGGCGTCGACACCGACTCCGACAACGTGAACATCACGGTGAACGCGGTGAACGACCACCCGGTCAACACCGTCCCGGCCACCCAGACGACCGCTCGAGGACACCGCGAAGGTGCTCTCGACCGGCGAAGGCAACGCGATCTCGGTCAGCGACGTGGACGCGGGCGGCGCGAGCATCCAGGTCACCCTCGACGGTCGCGGGTGGACAACGCCGCAGACGGCACGATCACGCTCGACGGCACTCCCGCCTTCAGCGGGCTGACCTTCACCAGCGGCGACGGCACCGCCGACCCGAACATGACGTTCACGGGCACGATCGCGGACATCAACGCCGCCCTCGACGGCATGAGCCTTCACCCCGAAGAAGGACGTCGTTCGGCACGAACGCGGGCAGGATCAAGATCACCACGAACGATCTCGGGAACTCCCCGGCACGCGGCGGACCTAAGACCGACACCGACGACTTCCTGTTCTTCGACGTCACCCGCGGTCGACGACGACCCGCCGATCCCCAGCTGCCCCGACGGGCGTGGGCACCTACAAGAACCTGAACAAGACGCTGTCCAACGCCGACCGAAACCAGCTCAAGGTCGAGGATCCCGACTTCCCGGTTGCCGGAACGACCATGGTGGAGGTCGAGCTCGAGAGCACCCACGGCACGATGACCCTCGTCGACACCCCGGGAGCCTGATCACGAGCGGCGCCAACGGCAGCAACGCGATGACCCTCACAGGCTTGCAGTCGGACATCAACGGCGCCCTCGATGCCGGGCCTCACGTTCGCCCCCGAACCCGGCTTCACCGGTCAGGCGACGATCGAGGTCACCACGGATGACCTGACCGCTCTCGACCCAGCGCCGCAAGCCAACGACACCTTCGAAATCGAGGTCGACCAGCCCGAGGAGGCCGCCTACTGGGTGGCCTCGAAGGAAACGGTCCCGCCGGTCAGGAACGCCGCTCTCGCCCGCACGGATCTCGATGGTGGCGGTAACGGCGCGGACCTGGTCACCGGTCCGGAGCTGTTCGACACCCCGGCGGCGACCGCGATCGACGCCGTGGGGGGACGCATCTACTGGATGAACACCGGGGCCTTCGACCGACGCAGGAGGCATCTGGTCCGCGAACCTCGACGGCACCGACAAGCAGCTGTTCCTGAGCGAGAGCAGCCCCCGTCGGGACCTGAAGCCGCCTCCGGCAGGCGTCCACCTCAACTCGGCAACGGCATCGTGATCGACCAGGAAACGCGCCGGATCTACTGGGCCAACACCGGGACCGCCGGCATCTACTGGGTGAGCCTGGACAACATCGCGGTCGGCGGCCAGGTCAGCACCGGCGCCGCAACCGTGTCGACGCCGGACGCGCTTGCGCTCGACCTCGAGAACGACCGCGTCATCTGGACGAACATCGGGGCGCGCCGAGCGAACCATCGCATCTCGTACGCCCCGCTGCCGCCGACGGCGGCGACTCCGGCCAACTCCGGGAACTTCAACATCATGGGCGCGGGCGTGAACTCAACGCCGCGGGGCACGCACCGAACGGCGTGGCCGTGGACCTCGAGAGCGATCCCGACCGGCTGTACTGGACACTCGGCAATGGCGGTGCGGCGACCGATCGGCTCAGGTACGCCGATCTGCCCGCAACGTTTGGCACGAGCAGCAGCACCGACCTCACCGGCGTCGGTCTTCAACATCAGCCCCAACGCCGGCGGCGGCCTGCGGACGCCCGTGATCGACCGGGGCGCGAACCGGATCTACTGGTTGAATGGCTCCGACAAGGTCTCCTACGCAAACCTGGACGGCACCGGCGGCGGTACCGATCTGGCGACCGGATCGGCAATGGTCAACAGCCCCGACGGCCTGTCCATCCTCAAGGACCCCGAGCCGGTCAGCCCGCCGTCGATCTCGGGCACGGCGCACGGTCGGCTCCACCCTGACCTGCAACGCGGCGCACCTGGGCCGCCGACGCGCCGAACGCCGCGCTCTACCGAATGCCCGCGAGCACGACGTTCGAGTGGAAGCTCGACGGCAACCCGATCGCGGGGGCGACGAGCGCCACCCACACGCCCGACACCACCGGCAGCTACACCTGCGTGCAGCAGGGCTCCGAACTTCGCCGGGACGAACGCCCAGCAGAGCTCCGCCGTCGCGGTCACCGTCGCGCCCGATCAGGGCGGCGGGGCGGCGATGGCGGCGGTGGAGGAGGAGGCGGCGGCGGTGACACCACGCCTCCGGACAACGACATCGACCTCGGCAAGGCCGAACTGAAGAAGAAGAACGGCACAGCGAAGATCGACGTCGACGTGCCCGGCTCGGGCGAGCTCGAGCTCGAAGGCAAGGGCGTCAAGCCGGACTCCGAGCAGGTCGACGGCGCGGGCACCGAGACCCTCGACGTGAAGACCACCGGGAAGACGAAGAAGAAGCTGAAGAAGAAGGGGAAGGCCAAGGTGACCGTCGAGATCACCTTCACCCCGACCGGCGGCGAGCCGAACACCGAGTCGGAGACGCTGACGCTGAAGGAGAAGTAGCCGGAGCTAGGTTGTGCCGCAAGTCCGCGAGCGAGTCGCCGGCGGACGCACCTCCGAATGACCAGCTCCGGCACAGAGCCCGAGACCGAGCGCGGGAAGGCGCTTTTCAAGGAGCTCCTCTGGGTGCACGCGGCCATCCGCCGGGACCTGGAGGCGGTCGAGACACTCGCCGCCGAGGTCGGCGACGGGCTTCCGGGCCAGGCGGTCGAGGAGGCACTCAGCGAGCTCAAGACCAACGGCCCGCTGTGGCAGCTCAAGGTGAACTGCCTGCGCTATTGCAGCTTTGTTCACTCGCACCACGGCGCCGAAGACGCGTTGCTCTTCCCGGTCCTCCGCGCCGCCGACCCCTCGATCGACCCGGTCGTGGACAAGCTGGAAGCCGACCACGCCCGGGTGTCCGACCTACTCGACGCCGTCGAGAGCGCCGCCCGGGCACTCACCAACGGCGACGGCGAAAACGCCCGGGGGCGGGTGATCGAGGGCCTGAAGGACCTCCATGTTCACCTGCTCGAGCACCTCGACTACGAGGAGCTCAACGCCGGCCCAGCGATCAGGCGCCTGGTGCGCTTCTAGCTCGACGTCGGAGCTTGACGGAAGCCGCGTGCGCCGCAATTTGAAGAGGTTCCCCGCCCTTCGCCACTTCCAATTTATACCGAATTCGGCGCCTTCATGAAGGCTCGGAGCATGCCGTATAAACGCTCGCCGTAAGCCAGAAACCACGAATTGGAGGGGCCATGACCGAGCATGCTGTGGTGATCGCGGGCGGAGGTCCGACGGGGCTAATGCTGGCCGGGGAATTGGCGTTGGCGGGGGTCGACGTCGCGATCGTCGAGCGTCGCGCGACGCAGGAGCTCGAGAGCCGCCGCGCGGGAGGCCTGTACTCACGCACCATCGAGGTTCTCGATCAGCGTGGGATCGCCGATCGCTTCCTCTCGGCCGGACAGGAGGCCCAGGTCACGGGCTTCGCCAAGACGCGCCTGGACATCAGCGACTTCCCCACCCGGCACAACTACGGCCTCGCGCTCTGGCAGAACGACTTCGAGCCCATCCTGGCGGGCTGGGTCGCCGAGCTCGGGGTGCCGACCCACCGCGAACTCGAGGTGACCGGTTTCGCGCAGGACGACTCCGGCGTCGACGTCGAGGTATCGGACGGCCGCTCGCTGCGGGCGAAGTACCTCGTCGGCTGCGACGGCGCCCGCAGCCTGGTCCGCAAGGCCGCCGGCATCGAGTTCCCCGGCTGGGATCCGACGACCTGCAGCCTGATCGCCGAGGTCGAGATGGCCGAGGAGCCGGAGCTGGGCATCCGCACCGATCACAGAGGCACCCACGCCCTCGGCAAGCTGAAGTACGAGATCGTCGACGGCGAGGTCGTCTACGAAGAAGGCGGGACGGTGGGGGTGATGCTGACCGAGGAGCAGGTCGGCGAAACGGTGAGCCCACCCTGCACGATCTAAGCGAGGCCCTCATCTCCGTCTACGGGACCGACTACGGGGTCCACAGCCCATCCTCGATCTCGAGGTTCACCGACATGACCCGGCAGGCCGCCGCCTACCGCGACGGACGGGTCCTGCTGGCCGGCGACGCCGCGCACGTACATCCACCCGACGGTGGACAGGGCATGAACACCGGGATTCAAGATGCGGTGAACCTGGGATGGAAGCTGGCCCAGGTCGTGAAGGAGACATCGCCGGAGAGCCTTCTCGACACCTACCACGACGAGCGCCACCCGGTCGCCGCCCGCGTACTGCGCATCACGATGGCGCAGGTCGCGCTTCGCCGCCCGGACGAACGGATCAAGGCGCTGGGTGACATCGTTTCCGAGCTCCTCGTCATGGACGAGCCTCGCACGCGGATCGCCGGAATGGTGTCCGGCCTCGACATCCACTACGACCTCGGCGAGGGACACCCACTGCTCGGGCGCCGCATTCCCGACCTCGACCTGGCCACCGCCGATGGCCCGCTGCGGCTCGTCACCCTGCTCCACGATGCCCGGCCCGTGCTGCTCAACCTCGGCGAGCCCGGCGACCTCGACATCGCTCCATGGGCGGATCGGGTTCAGCTGGTCGACGCTCAGTACGACGGTGAGTGGGAGCTTCCGGTGCTCGGCGCGGTCACCGCTCCCGCCGCCGTGTTGATCCGGCCCGACGGACACGTCGCCTGGGTGGGAGACGGCACCGACGCTGGGGCTTACTGAGGCGCTGACTGCCTGGTTCGGATCCGAACGCGGTGAGTGAGCCGGCGGTCAGCCCCCGATCGCCGTGCCGGTCGCGACGCACTTCGACGTCCCGTTGATGTCTATCGCGACGTCGGCCGTGACCACGGAGCCATCCGAACTCTCGTAGGCGATGTCTACGAGGATCGGGAAAACTCCTCCGCCTCCGATAACCAGGTCGACGTCGACCGGCGTCGCCGGGTTGAACGCCCCACCCTCTAGATCGAACGAGTAGTCCTCCGCGGGGAATTCGATGTCGGTGTAGGCGCCGTGTAGGTAGATCGAGCTGTTTCCCTTCGTCGTCTCTGCTGAGACCTGGAGGTTGGCTGCCTCACACGTCATCTTGAGTTGAAGGCCGGCGAGGCTGAGGATCGTCTGCGCTGGGGTGCTCGCAGGCAGTCTCGAGTTGATTTTTACGATCGACAATCCGTTGATCTGCGACGCGGTGCTCGCGCTGCCCGCTGTATTCGCGGTCTCCGCCGTCTGGGCGTTCACGGCATTTTGAGCGTTGACCGCGTTTTGAGCGCTCGTGGCGTTGTCGGCCGTGGAAGCGCTGTTTGCCGTGCCCGCGCTGTCGGCGAAGAGGGCACCGGGCACGTCACCGAGCGAGCCCTCGTCGACATCGGCGCCCTTTACCTGGCCGTTCTTCAGCTCCGAGGTCCCCACCGCGTTCTTGGCGATCTCTCGGGCCGAGATGTCGTTGCGCCCGATCGCAACCGCCCAGGCGCCACCGCCCAGAGCGATGAAGACGGCGACCGTCGCCATCACGTTCGCGTACCCGAGCCTGATGCGACTTCGCCGCTCTCCCATTTCGCTCCCCGTACCACGTTGCGGGCGAACCACCAGGTCCGCCGCCTACGAGGACTGTACTCCTGCTCTGGGGCTCCGACCGCCGCGTGCCTGTTTCGCGCCCTGCACCGCTGCGAGCCGACCGTGCTGGCGGGGAAAGACGGGAGCGACGGACTTGGTCCCACGTTAAGCACCCCGGTATTGCGATCGTCGCCTGAAACGGTCTTGGATGATCGGGCTATCCGGCTAAGTCGTTGCAGGCCACGTCGAAGCAGCGGACGGCGATGTGATCGTTGTCGGACATTCGCTGGCGGGGTTGGCGATTCCGCTCGTCCCGGCGCGTCGGCGCGTGAGCAGACTCGTCTATCTGTGCGCTCTCGTCCCGATGCCCGGGGCAACCTTCCTGAACCAGCTGGAAACTGAGGAGGGCATGCTCGACCTCGGGTACGTGGCCGGCCTCGGGGAGGTCGACGGCGAAGGGCGGCGGGGATGGGTCGATCGCGACCTGGCCCGCCAGTTTCTGTACGCGGATTGCGATCCAGAATCCGCGGAGGACGCGCTGGATCAGCTGCGTCCGCAAGCTCAACAGCCGTACGTGGTGCCGTGTTCGCTCGCCGCCTTCCCCGCGGCGCCGTCGACGTACATCGTTTGCAGCGAGGATCGCCTGGTCAACCCTGACTGGTCCAGGAAGGTTGCGCGCGAGCGGCTCAGCGCAGAGGTTGTCGAGTTGCCCGGTAGCCACTCGCCGTTCCTGTCACGGTCAGCTGATCTGGCCAACCTTCTGGACGAGATCGCCTAGCTCCGAGAACTTCGCGCGGCGGCGCAGCGAGTCGGTCGCCGACATGCGCTCCTGCTCATTTCCAGGCGGTAGCGGAGCTACTCCGGCAGCCCGGCGGCTTTGAGAGCTTCGGCCCGGTCGGCGTAGCCGTCATACCGCGCGGCCTTTCCCTCTCTGATTGTCCAGATCGCGGCGCCAATGAGTTCGACTTCTTCATCCATGCCTTCGCGGCGACCGTAGTCTCGGACCACGGCCACAACGCGATCTCCGGCGTCGATCAGCTCTTCAATCGTGGTGCGGTATGTCGCCCACGCCTCGAGCCAATCCAGCCAGGCTTCGCGGAAGCCCTCCAGGCCCGCAAACGGCCGAGTGAGGCTGGGAAACACCATTGTGCCCCGGAAGTCGTCGGTGAGAAGCGGGCTAATGTCCGCGCGCATCCGCGCGAAGCCTGCCTCGTCGCGGATGAGCGGAACGATGTCGGTACCGGACGGCGGCAGCACGGTCCTGACTAGCTCGACGTTCTCCTCCGACATCGTCGTCGATTATCCCCGCGATGGGGGATGCGTGGCAAGTGACGCCTGCGCTGTTAATCGCCTAGTCCGCGCAGCGGCTCAGCGCCGGTTCTCGCGCGTGAAAGCAGGGGCGCTTGAGTCACTCCCACAGCGAAAGCCGCAGAGCCAAGCGGTAAACACGGGAGCGACGGGACTCGAACCCGCGGCCTCCGGCGTGACAGGCCGGCGCTCTAACCAACTGAGCTACGCCCCCGAGGGCCTGGTAAATCTAGCGCCGGGAGAGTCGCCCGCGGGATGCGTAGGCTGACGGGGTGAGGCTGGTCAGCTATCGCCACGACGGCAACGAACGCGCGGGGCTCCTGCGCGGCGACTCGGTCGTCGATCTCGGCCCAGCCTGCGGGAGCTTCTGCCCGCATCCGACCTCGCCGCCCGGGTCGAGGAGGTCGCCGGGGACGAGGTCGCCCTCGGCCGAAGTACCAGCTGCTGCCGCCGGTCCCCGACCCGGAGAAGATCATCTGCATCGGGCTCAACTACCGCCCCCACGCCGAGGAGGCCGGGCTTGAGCCGCCCGACAGCCCGACGTTCTTCGGCAAGTTCCGCAACGCGCTTGCGTCGCCGGGCGCGACGATCCCGCTACCCGAGTCGAGCTCGAAGGTCGACTTCGAGGCCGAGGTCGCGTTCATCATCGGCTGGCCGGCGATGGACGTCGGCGTCGAGGACGCGCTCGACCACGTCGCGGGCTACACGCTGCTCAACGACCTCTCCGCGCGCGACCTGCAGTTCGCGACGCCGCAGTGGATGCCGGGCAAGGTCTTCGACGGCTCCGCGCCGATGGGCCCGGCGCTCGTCACCCCCGACGAGGCGGGACCCCACGACGCGATCGAGATCGCGCTCGACCTGAACGGCGAGCGGATGCAGGAGGAATCGACTGCCGAGCTGATCTTCTCGATCCCGCAGCTGGTCGCGCACCTCTCGAGCCTGATGACCCTTCAGCCCGGCGACGTGATCGCCACCGGCACGCCGGCCGGCGTTGGATCGACGCGCGAACCGCGCGTCTGGCTGAAGCCGGGCGACGAGATCGAGATCAGCTCGCCGACGCTTGGCGAGCTTCGGACGACGATCCGCTGATCCGCTGCATCTCGCCGAAGACGGCGACGAGGACCAGCGGCAGGAACCAGGCGACGTAGAAGTAGAACCAGTGGGTCCCGGCGACCTGGGTCGCGATCACGACCGCGGCGCCGAGGGCGGCGATCTGGACAAGTGTGCGGCGGCGGGGGACGAAGGCGAACGCGAGGCCGAGGCCCACGGCGAACACCCGGGCGACGGTCTGCAGCGGCTCGAGCGATGGCGCCAGCCCCCAGATGCTGAACGGCGAGCCTCGAGACGCCTGGTAGCCGAAGGTGCGGTCGTAGAGCTCGCTCGGGCCGCCGTCGGGGAGGAACGGGAGGAAGAGGAGGGCGCTGAGCAGAACGAAGGCGACGGCGAAGATCAGGATCGAGCGCCACCGATGCTCGCCGGTCCCGGCAGCAAACAGCGGCGCGAGCGCGGCCGGCCCGAACTTTGCGGCCGTTCCCGCGGCGAGCGCGAGGCCGGCGCCAACAGCCGAGCGGGCGGGAGACGTCAGCGCGATCATCGCCAGGACGATCGCCAGCGCGACGAGCGCGTCGTTCGTGTTCGCGTTCAGGGCGTAGACCGTCCAGGGGCAGGCGAGCCAGGCGAAGGCGAGTGCGACGCCGAGCAGCTTCCCCTCGTCGCCGGGACGAAGCCGGCGCCCGAGCGCGAACAACGCAACCGCCGTCGCGAGGTCGAAGAAGATCGCCGCCGCGTGCGCGGCCGGGACGTCGTCCCAGACGCCTTCCCAAGGGAAGACGGCCTCGAACGGGACGTAGAGGAGATAGTTGAGGGGCCCGTAGACGTCGCCGCGCAGGTCGATCCCGGGAGCGAAGACCCCCTCGTAGAGCGATGACCCGTCGGCGATCCGGTCGGCGCCGACGACGCCGGCGACGCCGATGTCGATCACGCTCGAGTCGGCGACGTTGAGGCCGATGCGGAAGAGCGCGACCGCACCGGCCAAAATCACGAGCGCGCGAATCGGAACGAACGGAACGAGCGGGCCGGGATCCGAGCGGGGTCGCAGGCCGGTGATCAGCAGGCGCAGGAAGAGGTAGCCCAGGACGGGATAGGTGAGCGGGACCGAGGCGGTGATCTCGCCGCGGTTGAAGAAGAGGAGCGAGACGCTGAGGCCGACGATCACGAGCAGGTCGAGGTGGATCAGCCGCAGCGGCCGCCGGGGGTCGACGAACGGCGCGACGAAGAGCAGGCAGAGGGCGATCCAGATCCAGGGCGAGTTGATCGCCTGGCCGACGGCGCCGTCGTAGCCGCGGGCGAGCTTCGTCTCCACCTGGTGATCGCGCCAGGCCTCGAGCACGGCGCCGCTGGCGTCATCGACGTGGACCTGGGCGACCTCCGTCCGGATGCCTCGGTTGCGCAGGAAGTACTTCACCTCCCAGCGGCCGGGACCGCGGGTGAAGGCGGTCGGCCTCATGCGCCCGTTCTCCAGCCGCTCCGCCCGGACCACCTCACTGTGATCGGCGATCGTGATCACCTCGGCTGGGGTCAGCTCGAATCCGGGCGGCGGTCGATCGGGATCCTCGGGCTGGGCGAGCGAAGGCGCCTCCTCGCCGCCGAAGGGCGGCTGGTTCGCCGGGTCGTATGCGGCAGCGCTCGCGGGCACGGCGAGCGAGATCGCCACGGCGACGAGCAGAGCGAGGCGGTGCATGCGGGGAGAGGCTACGTGTGGCGGATGTCGGCTCGATCGTCGGCCGGCTTCTCGCCGCCGAGCAGGCCGGCGCCGAAGAGCGCGGCGTCCGCCCCCGCCGCGTCCAGCGGAGCGCTCAGGTGGTTGCCCTGCCCGAAGCGGCAGCCGAGCTCGACGAGGATCTGCGACTGCTCGGGCCGCTCGATCCCCTCGGCGATCACGACGAGGCCGAAGATGTCGGCCAGGTCCGCGATCGCGCGGGGGATCGCGTCCGATCCGGCGCCCTGGCCGAGCCGGTCGACGAAGGGCTTGGCGATCTTCATGGCGTCGATCGGTAGCCGGTCGAGGTACTCGAGCGAGGAGTAGCCGGTACCGAAGTCGTCGATGGCAAGGCGCACGCCGAGGCCGCGCAGAGCCTCGAGCCGTGCGGTGCTCTCCTCGCTGTCGCCCATCAGCACGGTCTCGGTCATCTCCAGCATCAGGTGGGATGGGTCGAGCTGTGCGGCGCGCAGGGCGGCATCGACCTCGTCGACCAGCTCGGGCTCCTGAAGCTGGACGCCGGAGAGGTTGACGCTCCCGTAGAGCCAGTCGAACGCCGGGTACTTCGCCCGCCAGTAGGCGATCTGCCGCGCCGCCTCGCGAAGCACCAGTCGCCCGAGCGCGCGGATCTGTCCGCTCTCCTCGGCGATCGGGATGAACTCGGAGGGCAGGATCAGGCCGCGGTCCGGGTGGTTCCAGCGGGCGAGCGCCTCGACGCCGGCCACCTCGCCGCTGGGCAGGTCGAAGATCGGCTGGTAGTGGACGACGATCTCGTTGCGCTCGATCGCACGCTTGAGGTCGAGCTCGACCTCCATCCGCCGCACCACCTCGGCGTGCATCTCCGGCTCGAAGATCGAGTACCGACCCTTGCCCCGGCCCTTTGCCCGATACATCGCGAGGTCGGCGTTCCGCAGGATCGCGTCCGAATCCTCGCCCGTCTGCGCCGCCGCGATCCCGATCGAGGCCCCGACGAACAGCTCGCGCCCCTCGACCTCGAACGGCTTGCGCAGGGTCGTCAGGACCCGCCCCGCGGCCCGCGCCGCCTCGCCGGCCTCGCCGATTTCCTCGAGCAGGACGGCGAACTCGTCGCCACCGAACCGCGCGACCGTGTCGGCCGGCCGCAGGGCTTCGACGAGCCGCTCGCCGACCATGCGGAGCAGACGGTCCCCGGCCGCGTGGCCGAGGCTGTCGTTCACGGTCTTGAAGCCGTCGAGGTCGCAGAAGAGGACCGCGACCGGCCCGCCGTCGCGCCGAGCCCGTTCGAGGGCGTGGTCGAGCCTGTCGATGAAGAGCGAGCGGTTCGGCAGGTCCGTGAGGGAATCGTGGAACGCCTCGTGGATCGCCTCCTCCGCCGCGCGAGCGTCGTTCAGCGCCAGGCTCGCGTGCTCGGCGAAGGCCAGGACGACCTCCTCGTCCGGCGGCTCGAAGCGATGCGTGGCCGAGCGGGTGCCAACGGCGAGGCTGCCGGCGATCCGCCCGCGCTCATAGAGCGGGACCGCTACGGCGGCCCGGACGTCGGTGGTCGCGAATTCCGCCTCCGCCAGATCGTGGTCGGCACGGTCGGCATTCGTGACCTTTCCCTGCTCGAGCGCAGGACGGGAGAGAAGTTCGATCGGGCGGGCCTCTCGCCAGCGGCCGAGCAGCTCCTGGCTCGCGCCGATCGAGGTGACGAGGCGAGCGGACGCACCGTCGGCGTCGAGCAGCCGGATGGCGACGACGACATCGCCAAGCGTCTCGCGAACGTCGTCTGCGACCAGCTCGAGCACCTCGCCGAAGGCGGTCCGGTTGACGATCGCGCGCTGGAGCTCGGAGAGGCGCTCGAGCAACGCCTGGCGCTCGCGCAGCGCGCCCAGCAGGACCCTGTTCTCCTGTCCCTGGCGCTCGCTGCGCTCGCGCAGGGAGCGCTCGACCTCGAGCAGGTCCTCCGTTCGCAGCCCGACCGCGATCACCCGCGCCATGCCGCGGACCAGGCCCATCTCGTCGTCGTCGAAGCCGGCGGGCTGCGAGCGCGCAAGCAGGAGGCGGTGGGGCAGCTCTCGCTCGAGCGAGACGGCGACGCTCGCGCAGGGGCCGATCCCGGGCACCTCGATCGTGCCCTCGGTCTCACGCGCGGCGTTGACGAGCGTCTCGACGGGCACCTCCTCCGCGGCGAAGCCGACGGCGGCGATCACGACGTCGCCGACGAGGAGCGCCGCCACCTCCGCGTCGAGGATCTCGGCGCTGTGCTCGACGGCCCGGGCGATCGCCTCGGGCTCGCCCGAGTAAGAGGCGACGAACGTGAGGAACTCGCCCAGCTGCCGCGTCGTCCAGTTGTCGGGGGCACGGCCGTGTGTTTTCGCGTCCTCGGCCATCGAACGCGAATGTAAGCACGGCTCCTGCGACCGGCTCGGGAGAACGGAACCGGTCCGG
>CAWAUB010000015.1:0-51150 GCA_963785155.1 uncultured Thermoleophilia bacterium | reverse complement strand
AATCGTCTACCGCTCGTCCCGGTCAACCGCAGCCCGGTCGTCGTTCTTCTCGGTTCCTTCCCGATTGCCGGTCGAACGCAGGTGGGCGAGCTTGCCGAGGGCGTCGAACCAGAATGGGGCGCCGAGACTCAGGGCGAACGCCGTGATCAGAAGGCCGCCCAGCTTGCTCAAGACCCCGACGATGCCGCTCCCCAAGTCGTCGATCTCGGGGACGTTCTCGGAGCTCCAGCCGATCGGGAGGTTGAGCGCTTCCACGTGCGCGACCCGCTCTCCGACGACCTGAAGGGCGGCCTCGGACTCCTCGATCGGGTCGCCATCGTCATCGACCGTCGGCACCGTCACCTCGTCTGCCTCGGTGGCGGCGATCGCCTGAGCGACCACGGCGTTCCGTACCGCCTCCTCCTTCGCGAGCCGGGAACCCATCGTGAAGCTGTCTGCGTTCGCGGCGAACGCGACGACGATCGCGATCGCGAAGAGGACGTACTGGACCTTGCGCTTGTACCAGCCGCTGACTCGGTCCATCACCTCGTCGAACTCGGTCTCGAGCGCCTTGCGCACCTCGTCGATATCAGTCCGGGCGCTGGCGACCGCGCGACCCAGAAGCTCTTTGACCTCCGAGTCGTCCATCTTCGCGACCGCCTTCCGGGCCGGCTCGAGAACGTCGTGGGAGGGCGCCGTCTTCGCCTTCTTTTTCTTCTTCTTGCCGTTCGCCTTCTCCGCCTCGGCCTTCGCCTTCTCCGCCTCGGCCTGCTTCTTCTCCTCCTCGGCGATGTCCGGGGCGATCGTGTCGAAGACCGTCAGCGCGAACGTGCGCGCAGAGATATAGGAAGGGTTGCGGCTCTCTTTCTCCTTGAGGACCTTGACTCGCTTCTGCCCGTAGAACGAGTTCTTGCCCGCTTCGCCCAGAAGAGAGCGAATTCCCTTCTCGAGGTTCTTGGCGCGCCAGTTCCTCAGCGACGCCAGGAGCTCGTTGATCGCCGAGCAGACGAGGCTGAGAACGAAGTAGATGAACGCAAGGCCGATCGCAACGTCGATCGCAACCGAACCGGTGATTTCAGGCATTCCTTTGCCTCCCCTGTAGCCCTACCGAACGGGCGCGAGCGTACACCCGCTTTCAGGAAAAGCAACCGCTTCGGTGAGCGTGCATCGGCTCCGAGAACCGCGACGGCCCGCCGTAGCGGGCCGTGGTCTGCGGCCGGGGAGCTACCCCGGGCGCGATTGTCACTCGTGGGAAAACGGTAACACGCCGGCGAGCGCCCCTTGCCAAGGGACGCTCCCGGCGAATCGGCGGAGCGCGGGGGACCGGAACCCCAGCCGAGCGCTAGCCCGACCGCACCGAGTGGCGCTCGGGCGCGGCCCCATGGCCATTTCGATCGCCCGGCAGCCTGTCACCCCGCTGCCTACGTGGCGTGCTGAACTCGTGTGGTCGCCAGGTCTCAACGATGTATGCCTAGTCACCGCAGATATGCTCCGATGGCCGATGCAACCGACGTGGGGCTGCAGACTCCGGATCACTCCGAGTTTGACGGTGCCAACGTCGGCTCGGCGTCGGTCAGACGCCGCCGACTGCCATCTCGCCGATCAGCAGTGGCGGCGTGCGGACCGAGCCGCCGAATGGGACCCAGCGGGCTTCGGCGCCGGCGGCCTGGACGGCCGTGAGCATCGAGACGAGGTCGGAGGCGATCGTGAACTCCTTTGCGGGCTTGGCGAGGCGGCCGTTGACGATCAGGATCCCGGTGGCGCCGACGGAGAACGTGCCGGAGACCGGGTTGACGCCCGAGTGCAGACCCGCGACGTCGGTCACGTAGACGCCGTCGCCCGCCTCGGCCATCAGCTCGTCGATGCCGCCCTCCCCCGCCTCGACGACGAGATTCGAGGTGCCGACGCCGGGTGGGGAGCGATAGCCGCCCCGTGATGCGTTGCCCGTCGACCGCGCGCCGTTTCCCTCGCGGCGGGCTGTGTAGGAGTCGTGGAGGTAGTTGGTGAGGGAGCCCTTCTCGATCAGCGGCGTGCGACCCCGAGGCGTTCCCTTCGCCGTCGAAAGGCGAGGACGCGAGCCCGTCGGGATCGCGTCCATCGTCGGTGAGCGTGAGGCACTCCGACCCGATCTCCTCACCCAGCCTGTTCGCGAACGGGGAGCGGCCGCGCTGGACTGAGTCGGCCGAGAGGACGGCGCCGATGAAGCCGGCGAAGGAGGCGGCGACGGTGGTGTCGAGGACGACGGGGCAGGTGCGGGACTTCGGTTTCTCGGCGCCGAGGAGGGAGGTGGCGCGATCGGCCGACTCTCGGCCGATCGCGGCCGCGTCGAGTTGCGCCGGCGAGCGACCGAGGCCGAAGCCCAGCCCGGTCTGGCGATCGCCGTCGGAGACGGCGATCGCCTGCAGGTACGCCCAAGCGGTCGTCGACTCATACGCCCCCTCCGCCCCGCGGCTCGACGCGATCGCGACCCGCTCGGACTCGTCGGCGTAAATCGTCTCCTCGATCACCTCGACGCGATCGTCTGCCTCGCGCGACGCGCGCTCGATCGCGCGCGCCAGCTCGACCTTCTTCTCGGTCGTCCACTCCCCCATCTCCGGGTCGGCGAGCCCTTCGATCGGGTCGGCGACGCCGCCGGGATCGGGTGGTGCCGTGTGCTTGTCCTGGTCGGCAACTCGGGCGGCGCCCACGGCGGCCTCGGCGATCGCCTTCAGCCCGTCATCGCTCAGGTCGGTCCCGTACGCATAGCCGGCGCGGCCGTGGAGCCACGCGCGGATCCCCACCCCTCGCGCGACGGACTCCGAGAGGCTCTCCACTTCGTCCTCGTAGACGCGGAGCTCCAGCCCGCGCGAGTCCTCGACGTAGGCCTCGGCATCACCGGCGCCGGCCGCCCCGGCCACGCGCATCGCGTTCTGCGCCAGCTCGCCGAGCTCGTCGAGGGAAACGTCGTCTGTCATACCGCGGTCCCCCCCACCGTCAGCTCGCGCAGGCGGACGTGGCCCTGTCCTGTGCCGACCGGCACTCGTTGGCCGTCCTTGCCGCAGAAGCCCGTCTTCATCTCGAAGTCGCTCGCGACGGCGTCGATCTGGGCCAGCGCCTCGAGGCAGTTGCCGATCAGCGTCGCGCCCTTGCACGGCGCGGTGACCTTGCCGTTCTCGATCAGGTATCCCTCGGAGACGCCGAAGACGAAGTCGCCGGTGGCGGGCTGGACCTGGCCGCCGGCGAAGCTGACCGCGTAGAAGCCCTTGTCGATCTCCGAGATCAGATCCTCAGGGGTCGCGTCCTCGGGCTCGATGTACGTGTTGGTCATCCGCGGAATCGGCTGGTGGCGGAAGCTCTGGCGGCGACCGTTGGCGGTCGACTCGGCGCCCTCGCGGCGGGCGCGGCGCAGGTCGTAGAGGTAGGAGACGAGCTTGCCCTCCTCGATCACCTGCGTCTTCTGCGATGGCCGGCCCTCGTCGTCGATCGCGTTCGTCCCCCACTCGCCGGGGAGGCGGCCGTCGTCGTAGGCGTTCAGGTGCGATTCGGCGATCGCCTCGCCCATCTTCTCCGCGTAGACCGAGGCGCCCTTCTGCACCGCGTCGGCCTCCAGTCCGTGGCCGGTCATCTCATGGAAGAGGACGCCGCCGAAGCCTCCGCCGACGACGACGGGCATCGAGCCGGCCGGGGCAGCCTCGGCATCCAGGAGCTTGAGCGCGACCGTCGCCGCGCTCTCGGCGATCCCCTCGGCGGCGCCGCCGTCGACCAGTTCGAAGCCGCGGTGGCCGCCGAGCGTCTCGAACCCGGTCTCGACCGCGCCGTTCCGCCGTGCGACGACCTGAACGCCGAAGCGGACGCGGGTGCGGTCGTCGGTGGCGTGCACTCCCTCGGAGTTGGCGACGGCGATCTGCCGGTGGCCCTCGGCGTAGGAGGCGGAGACCTGAGCGACGCCCTCGCCCTGCTCGCGGGCGATCCGGTCGGCGGCGCGGAGCAGGTCCGCCTTGCGCTCGGCGGGAACATCGGATGGTCGCGACCTCGATCTCCTGGAGCTCGGGTTCCGACGCAGCCGGGACGGGCTGAGCCTCGGTGCGGCCGCCAGCGAGCGCTGCCGCTGCCGCATCGGCCGCACGGAAGAGCTCCGCCTCGCCCAGCCCGTCGACGTGGGCGAAGTAGGCCGTCTCGCCGTCGAGCACGCGGACGCCGGCGCCGCGCTCGGCGCCCGACTGCGCCTTCTCGACGCGCGACTCGTCGATGCCGACGCCGAAGGTCTCCGAGCTCTCGCAGTAGAGCTCCGCGAACTCGCCGCCGCGGGCGAGCGCGCGCTCGATCACGCGCGTCGCGAGATCGGGCTCGACGAGCGGGGTCACCCGGCCTCGGCCTTCGGTTCCGGCTCGTCGCCCGCGACGTCGATCAAATGGGCGGCTGCGCGGAAAAGCTCGCGACCCGTATCGGTCTCCGAGTCGAACGGCGGCGCTGGCGCCGCCGGACCAGTAGACACGGGCGAACGGCTTGCGCTTGATCCGGCGGCGACGCATGTAGGCGGAGGCTTCGTCGGCGTAGTCGGAGACCCGGCCGAGAAGGAAGCGATGTGGCTTCGGGGGCATGGGCTCAGTCGACCGCCGGGGTCGCGGCGGCAGGCCCGCCCTCGACGATCTCCTCCTCGGTCTCGCGCTCGGCCGGGACCTCGCCGCGCTCGGGTGCTCGGCGGTCGACCACCTCTCCGGCGGCCAGGTCGCGCAGGATCATCCGCATGTCGGAGGTAACGATCGCGGCGAGGGTGAAGCGGTTGGTGACGGCGACCATCGCCATACCGCTTTCGCGGACCGCATAGGCCTCACCGTCCTCGGTCGCAACGTGAACGGCCTTGGCTTCCCCACCTTCCCGGGCCGCATCGGCCGCGGCCAGGAACCGCGTTGCCGCCTTGCCCCACACGCCAGTTTCGCCGCTCGCCGCGATGGCACGGTGGCCGGCGACGATCGCGCAGCCACGCAGCCCCCGCGTCATCTCCTCCATCAGCTCGATCCCGCGCTCTGCTTCAGCGGCCACGCCCTCAACATAGACCGTCGCTTCGCCGGGAACCGCGACCTGCGCGGCTGCCCGGGCCCGTCAGGGATTCAGTCGACCTGTTCGAACTCCGAGCCGTTCCATTCGAAGCGCAGGTGCTCCTCGATCGACGGCCCGTCAACGTGGGAGGCGGCCGCCGTGTAGCCGAGTCCGTCGAGCTCGATCCCGCCGTCGACGATCTCGAGATCGCTGTGGACCGCCGGGAAGGTGGCGCCGGGCTCGTTCACGTCGACGGGAACCGTGCCGAGGGACTTGCCGGAGGAATCGAAGGCGTAGGTCGCGTAGAAGACGGTCCCGCTCGCCCCACCGCAGTACTCCCCGACGATGACGGCGCCGTCGGCCACCCCGTCGCCGGTCAAATCGCCGACCGCGGCCTCGAGCTCGCCCTGGCTGAGTCCGCCGGCCTCCTCGCCACCCTTCGCGCCGACGACCTGGACGCTGATCGGCACTGTGACCCCGATCCCGACCTCGGCCGGACCGGAGCCGGGGTGGACGCCGTCCTCGAAGCGAGCCGGCTCGAGGTCGCAGACCGCAACCGGGAACTTCAGGTTGAGCAGCTCGTCGATCGTCAGCCCGCTCCCCGCCGCCTGCTCATAGGTCTCGCCGGTGTTGACGTTGGTCAGCTCGAAGGTCTCGATCGGCTCGGCGGCGGGGGCGACGGCGGCGAGGCGGCCGGAGTCGAAGTCCTGCCATTGCTCGCCGGAGAACTCGGGACTCGCCGCCTCCTCGGGCTCGGCGAGCGGGTTGCCGCAGGCGCAGCGGACCCGGGGGATGCCGAGGTCGTCGACCATCACCGCGGTGCCGGCCTGCAGGACCGCCTGGAAGGGGTTGGCGACGGTGCCGGTGAAGCCGTGGTTGGTGACCCGGGTGTCCTCGCGCAGGATCACCGGGGTGAGCGAGGCGACGTAGTCGCCGATGTCCTTCGGCTTGATCGCCAGCGGCGCGGCGAAGGCCGCCGCCTTGTCGGGGTTGTCCTCGAGGAAGGCGACCAGCGCCTCGGGGTCGCAGACCGCCTCCTCGCCGGTGCCGCCGTAAAGGCCGGGGGTCGAGCCGTCGACCGACTCGACCGAGGCGCCGCCGCCGGAGACCTGCTCGACCTCACCGCCGGCGAGCTCGACCTCCTCGGTCGCGACCGATTCGGTGAACGGGTCGGCGCCGCTCGCGGCGGTCGGCTCGAGGATCACCTCGGCGCTTGCGTCCTCGGAGCCGGAGAGCAGGACGAAGGCGCCGGCGAAGGCGCCGAGGAAGACGAGGAGGGCGACGTAGAGAAGCGGGCGGCGGTGCATCGGCGGGCTGCCGCCGGAGGGCGGTGGTCTCGGGCGCAACGCCCTCGGCGGTCGTCGCGCTCACCGGTGCGCTCGGTCCAGTCCGAGCCGTCCCAATAGCGAACCCGCGAGGGCTCGTCGGGGTCGGGGTACCAGCCGGGGCATCGGTCCGGTCGGGCATCAGATACAGCCCTCGGGCTCGAAGACATCGGGCTTGCGTGCCGACCCGGACATGTAGGCGACGCGTGTCGCTCCAGGCTCGTCGGCGTGGAAGACGAAGGCATCTGGCCGTCGTCGTCCTCGACGATCGACTGCTCGACCGGCCGGATTGACCGGCGGCTCGCGCCGGCCACGTCGAGTCCGAGTATGCCTGCCTCGACCTCGTCGAGCGTCGAGCCGCTCGCCGACGCCGCCGTCGTCTGCGCCTTCGTGCCCCGGATCGCCGCTCGTGAAGTCGCTCCGATCTTCTTGCCGTCGAGCGCGAGAGCGCCGAGCGCGTCGAAGCCCGCGAAAGGACCGTGCGCAGGGGCAGCACGGACATTCGGCTGCGCTGTACTCGACGCTCGAGATCGCTCGCCTCCTCGGCCTCGCTCTGCGCTCATCCCGATCCTGCAGGCTGCCGACCCCGCCGAAGTCGAAGACGAGGTCGCGCGGATCGCCGCCGACTCCGCCCGCCGCCTGCTCATAGGTCTCGCCGGTGTTGACGTTGGTCAGCTCGAAGGTCTCGATCGGCTCGGCGGCGGGGGCGACGGCGGCGAGGCGGCCGGAGTCGAAGTCCTGCCATTGCTCGCCGGAGAACTCGGGACTCGCCGCCTCCTCGGGCTCGGCGAGCGGGTTGCCGCAGGCGCAGCGCACCCGGGGGATGCCGAGGTCGTCGACCATCACCGCGGTGCCGGCCTGCAGGACCGCCTGGAAGGGGTTGGCGACGGCTGCCGGTGAAGCCGTGGTTGGTGACCCGGGTGTCCTCGCGCAGGATGACCGGGGTGAGCGAGGCGACGTAGTCGCCGATCTCCTTGCGGCTTGATCGCCAGCGGCGCGGCGAAGGCCGCCGCCTTGTCGGGGTTGTCCTCGAGGAAGGCGACCAGTGCCTCGGGGTCGCAGACCGCCTCCTCGCCGGTGCCGCCGTAAAGGCCGGGGGTCGAGCCGTCGACCGACTCGACCGAGGCGCCGCCGCCGGAGACCTGCTCGACCTCGCCGCCGGCGAGCTCGACCTCCTCGGTCGCGACCGACTCGGTGAACGGGTCGGCGCCGCTCGCGGCGGTCGGCTCGAGGATCACCTCGGCGCTTGCGTCCTCGGAGCCGGAGAGCAGGACGAAGGCGCCGGCGAAGGCGCCGAGGAAGACGAGGAGGGCGACGTAGAGAAGCGGGCGGCGGTGCATCGGCGGGCTGCCGCCGGAGGGCGTCGTCGGAGGGGCAGCGGCCGGAGCCGTCTCGCGAACCTCGTCCTGGTCGATCCGATCCTGCGGATCCGGATTTCCCATGCCGCTCACGACCCTAACCGAGACGGGCGTCGTCGGCCAGCATGCGAATTGAGACCGTCAGCGCTCCGACCCCTCGACCGCATAGATGTCCCCGCCGTCGGTGGCGACATAGACGAGCCCACCGGCGAGAACCGGCGAGGCGACGACGGCCTCGCCGGCATCGAAGCGCCAGCGCTCCTCGCCCGACTCGGCGTCGAGGCCGTAGACGATCCCGTCGTTGGCGCCGACGTAGACGACCCCGCCGGAGATCGCCGGCGAGGAGTCGACCGCATCGCCGGCCTCGAAGCGCCAGACCTGCTCGCCGCTCGCCGCGTCGACGGCAAGCACCGACCCGTCGCGGGTGCCGACGAAGACCGTGCCCTCGGAGACCGCGGGCGAGGAGTTGATCCCGCCCGGGACGTCGAGCTGCCAGTTCTGGTCGCCCGATTCAGCGTCCACCGCATGTAACCCGTCGTCAGCGCCGACGTAGGCGGTTCCCTCGGCGACCGCGGGCGAGGAGTTGACCGGGTCGCCGTCGAGCTCGGTGCTCCAGCGCTCGCGGCCGCTACCCAGCGCAAGCGCGTGCAGCGAGCCGTCGTCAGCGCCGACGTAGGCGGTCCCATCTTCGATCGCCGGCGAGGAGTTGACCGCGCCGCCGGTGTCGAAGCGCCATTGTTCGGCGCCGGAATCGGAGTCGATCGCGAGCACGCCCTCCGCGCCAACGACCACGGTCTCCCCAGAGAGCGCCGGGGAGGAGAAGACCTCGAACCCCGTCGGAGCGATCCACTGCTCCCTGCCGTTGCGGGCGGCGAGCGCGTAGAGGTTGCCGTCGAAGCTGCCGACGTAGGCGGTGCCGCCGGCGAGCAGCGGCGACGAGCGGACCGGGCCGTCCGTCGGCGCGGTCCATAGCTCCTTGCCGTCGCCCGCATCGAATGCGTAGACGGTGCGATCGTCGCTGCCGATGATGAGGGTGGCGCCGGAGACGGCGGGCGTCGAGAGGATCGCATCGCCGGTCGAAGCGGTCCAACGCTCGTCGCCGACCGCGAGCCGGGTCGGCTCGGCGCTGCCGCTGTCCGAACCGAGCAGGACCCAGGCGCCGGCTGCCACAGCGAGGAGCGCTGCGATCCCGGCGAGCGCCAGGGGCCGGCGGTGACGGCGCGGAGGCTCGGCGGCGACGCCCGCGGCCGGCGGCGACGCCCGCTCGGCGGGCGCCGCGATCGTCTCGGCGGGCGCTGCGGTGATCGGCTCCGGGGCGGTCCCTGCAAGCGCCGCCCGGGCCGCTGCGGCGAGCGCCGCGCAGGAGCCGAACCGCTCATCTGGCCGCTTCGCCATCCCCCGGGCGATCACCGCGTCGAGCTCGCGCGGAAGTCCGGGCCGATACTCGCTCACGCTCGGCGGCGGGTCGTTCATGTGTGCCCAGATCAGGGCCGGGCTCGAGTCGCGGCTGAATGGCGGTGCGCCGACGAGGAGCTGGAAGAGCATCGCTGCGAGCGCGTATTGGTCCGCCCGGCCGTCGAGCTTTTCGCCCTGGACCTGCTCCGGAGCGATGTAGTCGAGCGTGCCGACGAACTGACCGGTCGCCGTCAGCCCCGTCTGCGCGTCGTCCTGCTTGGCGAGCCCGAAATCGGTCAGGTAGCAGTGCTCACCCCCGCCCCGCCCCGGGATCCCGGTGACGAGCACGTTTGCCGGCTTTACGTCGCGGTGGACGAGCCCGCTCCCGTGGGCGGCGTCGAGCGCCGCCGCGACCTGCTCGACCAGGCCGACAGCCCGCTCCGGGCCGAACGCGTCCTCCGCACGGATCAGTTCGGCGAGATCGTCCCCGTCGACCAGGCGCGTCGCCAGGAAGAGCAGGCCGTCCTGCTCGCCCGCCTCGTAGACGGGCAAGACGTTGGGGTGGTCGATCGCCGCGGCCGAGCGCGACTCCTCGCTAAAGCGTCGCTGGAACGCGGGGTCACGAGCCTGCTCTGGGGCGATCACCTTGACCGCGACGCTGCGGCCGAGCCGCTCGTCGGCGGCGCGATAGACGACACCCATCCCGCCGCGGCCGAGGATGCCCTCGACCCGGTATCCGGCGATCTCCGTCCCCGCCGCGAGGTCGGTCATCGGAGCGAGGCTACCGATGGCCATCCCGCTCAGCAGAGCTTCTTGACCGCCTTCTTCGCCTTCTTCAGCTTCTTCTTCGCTTTCTTCAGCTTCTTCTTCGCCTTCTTCTTCTGCCCCTTGGTGAAGGCGGACGCCTTTGCGGCCTTCGCCGCGGCGAGCTTCACCTTCGCCGTCTCGAGCTTCGCCTCAGCAATGGCGCAGGCCTCGGTCGCCGAGGGCGGCGTGACGTCGGTCAGCAGGCCGGCGGGGGTGATCACGAACTGATAGCGGTCGGGGGGAACGCCGCCGCTGACGCGCAGGTAGTACCTCGCCGGCCCCGGGCTGGTGAACGTCAGGTGGCCGATCGTGTCCCTGTCGACCGAGGTCGAGTTGATCTGCGCCCGGGTCGACAATCCCTCCTGGTCGTAGAGGGCCACGCTGGGGCTCGAGCAGCAATCCTCGTCGTCGATGTTCGTGAAGGCGACGTCGAAAGGCCCCGGTCCGGAGGTGTTCAAGAAGAACCAGTCCTCCTCGCCGTTCGCGTCGATGCTGCCTCCGTAGAGCCTGCCGCCGCCGAGCGGGCCGAAGGCGGTCGCGACGTCACGGCTCGCGTTCGGAGTGGGCTCCGCCGTACCGGGCACAGGTCCGTCAGTCACCGGGCCGGTGACCCGGAGCCGGTAGTTGTCGGGCGGGACTCCGCCGCGGACCTCGACGTAATAGACACCCGGCCCCGGCGTGGTGTAGGGGATGTTCTCGGTGTCGCCCCGGTCCGCGTTCGAGGAGTTCAGGGTCTGGCCGTCTTGATCGCGCAGGTAGAAGGTCGGCGAGCTGCAGCACTGGCCATCGTCGGTGTTCGTCAGCGCGACGTTGAGCACTCCCTGGCCGGAGACGTAGACGATGTACCAGTCGGTGTCGTTGCTCGAACTGATCGTGCCGTCGTAGTCGACCCCGGCCTGGAGCGGCCCGGTGGGCTGATGGATGCCGTTGTTGGGCTCTACCTCGGGGACGGCCGAGGCCGAGGCCGGAAACGCCACCGCGACCGCCAGCGCCGCGAGCGCCATCAACCCTGTGGCGTACCTCTTGTTCGTGTTCGAGGTTCCTCGCCCTACCAACTCACACCAACTCATGCTGCCTCCATCTGCCGATCCCTGGCGCCGGTTGCGCCCTGCACTCGCGCCCCACGGGACGGGAGCGCGGCTCCGTGCAACGTACGTTCGACTCGCGGCGATCGGTATGGGGCCTGGACCCCACATGGCCTCCTCGGTCAGAACTCCAACACACCGTCCCTTGCGGGGAAAACATCGGCGGGGGGTCTCCTCCCTTGGTTACCCTGCCGCCAATGGGCTTCGCCCGAGCCTCCTGGATCACCGTGATCGCCACCTGCGCGCTGGCCGTCGTGCTGCTCGCGATCAACGGCTACACCGGCTACTCGATCGTGGTCGGAGCGGTTGGGCTTAGTGCTTCGGTGAACCTGCTCAACTGGCCGTAGCCACGCCCGTCCTATCCGTGCCGGAACGGCTCGACCTCCTCGTCCGGCTTGAGGGAGGTCTCGGGCTCGACGTGGATCAGGACGTCATCGGCGTCGGTATTGCTCTCGATCGCGCCGCGCAGCGCGTGGGCGAGCTCGTGGGCGCGCTCGAGAGTGGTGCCCGACCGGAACTGAACGTGCAGGTCGATGTGGAGGGTGGCGCCGGCCCGACGGGCTCGCAGCTTGTGGTAGCCGACCATCTCCGGCGGCCGGGCTGACTCGATCGCCGCCTCGATCTTGTCGAGATCCTCGGGCGGAGGCGCCTCATCGACGAGCACGCGGGACGAGCGGGTGAGGATGCGGATCCCCGACCAGACGATCGCGCCGGCGACGACGAGCGCGGCGATCGCATCGAAGGCCGGCTCGCCGGTGACCTCGACCAGGACGAGCCCGGTGAGGACGCCGAACGAGGTGAGCGCGTCGGCGCGGAGGTGAGCGGCGTCGCCCTCCAGCGCGGCCGAGCCGTCCTCGCGGGCGCGGCGGTAGAGCACGGTCGAGACGGCGAGGTTCGCGACCATCGAAAAGCCGATCACCGCGATGCCGACGCCGAGGGACTGGATCTCCTCGCCGTTGACCAGCCGGCGGGTCGCCTCGAAGACGATGATCGCGGCGCCGACCAGGATCAGCATCCCCTCGATCGCGGCGGCGAGGTTCTCGACCCGCTCGTGCCCGTAAGGGTGCTCGGCGTCGGCGGGCTCGTCGGAGCGGCGGACGGCGATCAACGCGATCACCGAGGCCATCAAGTCGATCGAGGAATGGAGAGCCTCGGTGATGATCGCGATCGATCCGGTGATCGCGCCCGCGGCGATCTTCAGCGCGATCAGCAGGGAATTCGACAGGACCGAGAGGAGCGCAGCGCTTGTCTTCGTGCGGATCATGGATCCAGGCCGAGGCGCTCGGCGAGCGCCCGTGCGGCACGCCCGCGGTGGCTGATCGTGTGCTTCTCGTCGTCGCTCAGCTCGGCCATCGTCCGCCCGTCGCCTTCGCCGGTGTCGTCGGGTACGAAGGCAGGGTCGTAGCCGAAGCCGCCGGTGCCCCGCGGATCGAAAGCCATCTGCCCGGCGCAGCGGCCGTAGACCGTCCACTCCTCGCCGTCGGCTGCCGCGAAGGCCATCGCGCAGACGTAGGCGACCGAGCGGTCGTTGGCGTGCTCGAGCTCGCGCATCAACAGCGCCAGATTCTCTTCGTCGGTCGCGTCCTCGCCGGCGTACCGGGCGGAGCGCACACCGGGACGACCGTCGAGTGCAACGGCGGAAATGCCCGAGTCGTCGGCGATCGCATCCTGGCCCGTCGCGTCACGGGCGGCGCGGGCCTTGATCAGCGCGTTGCCGGAAAACGACTCCGCGGTCTCCGGCGGAAGCTCGACCTCGGGCGGAAGGGGCAGAAGCTCCACACCGGAGAGGATCTCGCCCAGCTCGCGAAGCTTGTGGTCGTTTCGTGTCGCGAGGACGAGCTTGCGCGTGTCGCCGGCGCTCATCCCTCGCTGGGGACGGCCGTTCCGGCGCCCTCTGCGACCGCCGCTTCCTGGGCCTCCCGCAGCTGGGCGATGCCGCCCTCGGCGAGCCCGAGCAGCTCGTCGAGCGATGCGCGGGAGAGCGGTGTGCGCTCTGCCGTCGCCTGAACCTCGACGAGGCCGCCGTCGCCGGTCATCACCACGTTCGCGTCGACCTCGGCACGCGAGTCCTCGGAGTAGTCGAGATCGCAAAGCGCCTCGCCGTCGACCATGCCGACGCTGATCGCCGCGACGGTTCCATTCAGAGGCATCCGGTCGATCTTCTCCTCGAAGACGAGGCGGGCGAAGGCGAGGCTGAGGGCGACGAAGCCGCCGGTGATCGAGGCGCAGCGAGTGCCGCCATCGGCCTGGAGCACGTCGCAATCGACGTAGACCGAGCGCTCGCCGAGCACCTCGAAGTCGACGACGCCGCGCAGCGAGCGGCCGATCAGCCGCTGAATTTCCACCCCGCGGCCGTCCTGGCGGCCCTTCCGCGAATCGCGCTGCTTGCGCTCGCCGGTCGACGCCGGCAGCATCGCGTACTCGGAGGTGACCCAGCCCTTGCCGCGGCCCTCCATCCAGCGGGGCACCGACTCCTCGACCGAGGCGGTGCAGATCACCCGCGTCTCTCCCTGCGAGTAGAGCGCCGACCCGTACGCGGTGCGGACGAACCCGGGCTGGATCTCGACCGGCCTCAGGTCGGCCGGGGTGCGGTCATAGCTGCGCGACACGCGCGGCAGTGTGTCAGAGGAAGGCGTTTAGGCGTGCGGCTTGGAGCGAGCCTTCCGAGCGCGAGGATCGAAAATGAGGCTGACGACGAACGCCAGGACGAATCCAGCGAAGAAAATGGCACTCACGGTCTGACCGGCGGCGCCGGCGTAGTTCGCGACCATCGACGGCGCCAAGCTGAAGACCAGAAGCGATCCCCAAATCCACCTGTCTTCCCAAGGGAATATGCGCGACATCCTGAAGCGATTGTAAATCACGGGCCCACCGCTCCCAGGTACCCCGCGAGACCAAATGCAACGCCGAGGTAGGTCCACTTTGCGATCCAGGGAGCAAAGTCGTCATCGCCCAGCCAGCGCGCCCACGTGACGCCCATGAAGGCGCCGATCACGCCGCAGAAGGTGACGAAGTCGGGGTTGTTCGGGTCGGGAAGCATCGAAGCTTTGCCCCGCCGCCCGCGCTCCCCCGGCTCCGTGAACGGGGACCGGGTCGGGGCGGGCGGCGGGGCTTGGCGGCGTGGGTCCGACAAGGAGGGAGGGTCGGACCGGCACCGCCGGCAAGCCGGCTGGGGCGAGCGGAGATCGCCCCGGCGCTTGATCTCGCTACTTGAACGAGATCGCGTTCACCGCCGACTTGATCTTGGTCACGATCAGCTCCGCCAGTTCTGTGCCCTGCTGGCCGTTGAAGCCCTTCATCGCCGCGACCATGCCGACCATCAGCAGGCTGACGAGGAGGATCAGGCCGACGTATTCGACCGTGCCCTGGCCTCGCTCGCCGGCGAGTCGGGTGGCCGCGGAGCGGGCGCGGGGTTCGAGCAGGTCGAGGATCGCCTGGGCTCGGACAAGGAGGTAGGTCATCAGTGCGTTCATCGGGTCTCCTTCGATCGGATCGGTGGTGATGCCGATCGTGGACGGGCGCGCGTGACCGAACAAGACGCGGATGTGCCGAGTTCCAAACGAAGTTGCCTCGGCTTCCCGGCGGGGCCCGCGAAGTAGGGTGAACCGATGGCGACCTCGCTCCGCTCCCGCATCGCCCTCGCCGCGATCAGGAAGCGACTGCCGAAGCTGATTGCCGCCGACCCCGTCGCGGAGCTTCCCGACGGCCTGCACATCGCGATCGCCGGCTCCGGGTCGCCGCTGCCGGACCCGAAGCGGCGCAGCCCGTGCGCGGCGGTCATCGCCGGCGGCCGCGTCTACGTGATCGACACCGGTGAGGGCGCCTCGGAGACGCTGAACCGGATGCGGATCGCGCCGAACCGGATCGAGGCGGTGCTGCTGACCCACTTCCACTCCGATCACATCGGCGGGCTGGGCAGCGTCAACCTGCAGCGCTGGGTCGCCGACGCGGCGCCGACGCCGATGCGCGTGATCGGCCCGCCCGGCGTGGAGCGGGTCGTGGCCGGATTCAACGAGGCCTACGCCCTCGACAGCGGCTATCGCACCGCCCATCACGGCCCGGAGGCCGCCCCGCCCGCAAGCGCCGTCATGGCCCCCGAGACGTTCACCATCCCGGACGGCGAGGAGTCAATGGTCGTCCTCGACGAGAACGGCCTGAAGGTCACCGCCTTCGTCGTCGAGCACCCGCCGATCGAGCCCGCCCTCGGCTTCCGCTTCGACTACGCCGGCCGCAGCGCGGTGATCAGCGGCGACACCCTCTACACGCCGTCGCTGGTCCGGGTCGTCGAAGGGTGTGGACCTGCTGATCCACGACGCGCTCTCAGCCGAGTTGCTGAAGCTGGTCGAGGACGCCGCGAGGGACGCGGGGCAGGACTCGCGGGCGAAGATCCTGGCCGACGTGCCCGACTACCACGCGACCGCGCCCCAGGCCGCCGACGCCGCGCGCGAGGCCGAAGTCGGCGCGCTTGCCATCACGCACATCGTCCCGCCGCTTCCCCTGAAGGGCCTCGAGGGGCCGTTCCTCGCCGACGCCCGCGAGCGATTCACCGGGCCACTGTGGCTGGCCCAGGACGGCGACCTCTACAGCCTGCCCACCGGCGGCACCGGCGTCGAGCGCTCGCGCATGATCGGTCGCGGGCCCGGCGGCTAGTCAGCCGCTCGGCTCGCCAGCCAGCGCCTCGGCGAGCTTCGTCCGGCCGTCGATGCCGAGCTTGCGGTAGGCGCCCTGGAGGTGGTACTCGACCGTTCGCACGGTGACGAAGAGGCGCTCGGCGATCTCGCGGTTGGTCAGCCCCTCCGCCGCCATCGCGGCGACGCGGCGCTCGCTCGGCGTCAGCGCGTCGGGCCCGCGCAAGACGGCGCGCCGCGGACGCGCACCTGCGGCGCGCAGCCCGGCGCAGACCCTCTCCTCGAGCGCCGCCGCCCCCAGCGGTGGGCCAGCTCGAGCGCTTCGCGCAGTAGCTCGCGTGCCTCGTTGCGTTGGCACCGCGGCCAGCGCGACGTCGCCGAGGTCCGCGAGCGCCCGCGCCGTGCTCGAGCCGGGCGAAGGAGCCGGCCAGCACGTCGACGGCCTCGCGAAGCAGCTCCGGCGCCCTCGTCCCCGCCCTCGACCAGCCCGGCCACCCGCAGCGAGATCCCGAGGGCCCGCGGCGCGCCCCACTCCCGCGCGAGCGACACCTCCTCGCGCGGCAAGCTCCAGCGCCCGGTCGCGCTCGCCGAGCTCCAGCGAGCGCGAGCGCCATCGTCGAGCGCCAGGCGGAGACCGACGGGTTCGGCTCTCCCCACGCGCCCTGCCGGATCCGCACCTCCTCCAGGTCCTCGAGCGCCCCGCGCGCGTCCTCGCCGGCGAGTTTCAGCCCCGCCCGCGCGAGCAGCAGCGCGTTCGCGGTGTAGACATCGGAGAGCTCGGCGGCGGGCTTGTCGAGCCGGGTCTCGCGCAGCACCTCCCACGCCTCGTCCAGCTCGCCGCGCTCGACCAGCGCCGGCGACCAGGTAACTGGCGATCGAGGCGAGCCCCAGCGGCCAGCGCTCGCCGCGGGCGATCTCATACGCGCTGCGCGCATCCGCTTCCCTCTCGAAGATCTCGCCGGCGCGCAACGCGAGGTTCGCCCGCGAGACCGCGTAGTAGATGAAGTCGAAGAGGGCGCCGCGATCTCGGGCCGCCTCCATCGCCCCCTCGACCACCGTGCGCGCCTGCTCGTCGCGCGTCGGCGACGATCAGCGTCGCGCACCGCGGTCAGCCCGGCGAACGCCCGCGCGAGCGGCGGCACCGCGTCCAGGCGATCCAGCGCCGCGGTCGCCAGTTCGATCGCGCGCTCGCGATCGCGTGCCCGCCATCGCCAGCTCCGCCGCCGATCGCGATCAGCACCGGGGGCTCGGCATCCGCGCCAATGTCGTTTCTCTCCCGCAGGCGGTCGACGATCGGCTGCGCGGCCCGGCGGCCGGAGAGCTGGGCGCGGGTCAGGTTGGCGGCGAATCCCTCCACCAGAAGCGCCCGCGACGAGTCGGCCGGCGATTCGTCGAGGACCCGGAAGAGCGGTTCGAGCGCCTCCGCCCCACGCCCGGCCTGCAGGCTCAGGTGAGCGTGCAGGAGCGCGGCGTCGAGACGCTCCTCCGCACTCGCCGCCAGCTCGAAACCACGGCGGACATGTGCCGCAGCCCCTGGCCGCAATGCGAAAGCCGTCGCCGTTCCGAGCTCGAGCAGCAGGCGCGGCCGGTCCTCCGCCGGCGGCGGCTCGGCGAGCGCACGCTCCAGATAACGAGACCGCCGCCTCGGGAGCCCCGCGGGACAACGCCTCGCTCGCCGCCTCGGCGAGCCGCTCGCAGACCCATTGGTCCTGCGCCGGATCGCTCGCGAGCAGGTGGACGGCGACACGCTCCCCGGGAGCGCCAGCCGACGCCTCAAGCCGGGCGGCGGTCGCGTGCGAGCCCGCCAGCAGCCCCGGCGGGATGCTCGCCTCGACCGCAGTGCGGACGATCGGGTGGGCGAACTCGATCCGCGGGCTCGGGCGCGAGGATGCCGATCGCGCGAAGAGAGTCGACCGCCGCCTGCGCGTCGGCGCTCGCGAGCCCGGCGATCGCCGCGATCGCGTGCGGCTCGGCGCCATCCCCGAGCACCGCGCAGGCCCGCGCCACCTCGCGAGCTCCGGGGGCGAGCGCCGCGATCCGCCCGGCGACGGTGCGGGTGACGCTCTCGGGGCTCCAGGCCTCCAAGGGCGGGCTGATCCCGGTCGGCTCGGCATCGCGGACCGCGGCGGCGACCTCCCGAACGTAGAAGGCGTTGCCTCCCGTCGCCTCGTGACAGGACCGGCAAACCTCGTCGCCCGCCTCCGGCGCCAGCGAGCGGACTACGGCCGCCGTCGCCTCCTCGCTCAGCCGCCCGGGTTCCAGGCGCAGCGGCTCGCCGAGGGCGTTGCGGAGCCGGTCGGTCGCCTCGGTCGGCCGCGCGGCCACGGCCAGCAGCACCGGCATCTCGCCGATCCGTGCCGCCAGGTAGGCGAGGAAGCGAAGGGACGCTCCGTCGGCCCAGTGCGCGTCGTCGACCAGCAGCGTCAGCGGACCGTTCTCCGCCAGGTTGAGCGCCATCCAGTAGAGGCCGTGGATCGCGGGGAAAACCGTCTCGGCGGCCGGGGCTGCCGGCGGCGCCTGTTCGAGCTCGACTCCCAACACCGGGGCGGCGAAGCGCGCCTGGCCCGCGAACGCCGAGTCCGCAGGGCGGTCGTGCACCTCGGCCTCGAAGAGCTGGCGCACGACACCGAATCCGAAGTCCCGCTCGAGCTCGCGTGCCCGGGCGGAGAGGACTGTCATCCCCGCGCCGGAGGCCCGGCCGGCCAAAGCCTCGAGCAGCGCGGTCTTCCCGATCCCCGGCTCGCCCTCGATCGTCAGGACGCGGCCCTCCCCACCGGCCGCCTGTTCGATCGCGTCGTCGATCGCCGAGAGCTCCCAGCCGCGCTCCAGCAGGTCCTCTGCCCCGGTTTGGAAGACGCCCTTCATGTTCGCGACTTAGAATTCTCCCGAATGTTGCGTGCGCGAAACGGGACGATCGCGCTTCTCGCGGTGCTGATGCTCGCGGTGGCCCTGCCGGCATCGCCCGCCGGAGCGACGATGCCGCCCAAGAAGTGCGGCAACATGAAGGTGAAGGGGAAGAAGTACAAGGTCCGCGCGCACCTGATCGGCTGTGACCGCGCGCGCGAGGGCACCCAGAAGTTCCTCAAGAAAGGCGACCACGGCAAGAGCTGGACCTGCGTCAAGTACTCGCCGAAGGAATCCAAGATCGCCTTCAACTGCCGCAAGGGCAGCAAGGACTACTACGCGATCCGCAAGTAGGCCGATGCGGCGCTTGCCGGCCGCACTCGCGATCGCGCTGCTCGCCGCCGGCTGCGGCGGCGAGGACGAGCAAACGAGCTCGTCGCTGGTCGACCCCGGCAACCCGCCACCGGTCAACTCGCTCGCGATCGACCCCGCGGGCGACGGCCTCCTGCTGACCACCAATCGCGGCCTCTACCGGATCGCGGACGGCGAGGCCACCCGGATCGACGCCGTGGTGACCACCCCCGACGGGAAGTCCCCGGTCGGCAAGTTCCTCGCCGTCGCCGCAACGCCGGATGGGAACCTCGCCGGGTCCGGGCATCCCGACGAGAAGAAGCGCGTCGCCGGCTTCCTCGGGCTGCTGGGCTCCGAGGACGGCGGGCGGAGCTGGGAGGTCGTCTCCCGCTACGCCCTCGCCGACCTCCACGTCATCCACCCGATCGACGGGACGATCTACGCCGCCGACGCGGTGCTCCCGGCGATCCTCGTCAGCCCTGACGGGGGCAAGAGCTGGGAGGAGCACTCCGCGCCCCAGGGCAACGTCCTGGACTTTGTCGTCGACCCCGAGGACCCGGACTACCTGATCGCCTCGACCGAGGATCAGATGTTCCACTCGACCGACCAGGGAAAGACCTGGACGCCCGTCGCCCGCGCCGGCTCCGCTCGCCTGGCCTGGCCCGAGGCCGGCGCCCTCTACCGCGCCGACGCCGACGGGCTCGTCTACACCTCCGACAGCCGAGGCGACGGCTGGGAGGTGGTCGGCCGGATCGACGGCGAACCCTGGAAGCTGGTCGCGGCCGAGTCGGGCGAGCTCTACGCGGCCCTTGCGGACGGCGCGATCGTCAGCTCGAGCGATCGCGGGGAGTCCTGGGAGGAGTACTTCACGCCGTGAGGGGTGTTCCGAGGACGTGAGGAAATTCGTCCCCTATCTGCTCGTCGCGGCCGCATCGCTAGTGCCCGTGGCCGCCGCTCTGGGCCACGGTGTCATCGTGCGCGACGGGGAGGTCATCCACTACACCGCCTTCGACCCGCTCGCCGCCGCGACGGTGACGATCAGCTCGACCGAGGCGGGCACGGTGCAGTTCCGCGACACGACCTCGCCCGGCGGGATGGACTGGGGCCCGTGCCTGCCGCTGAACGAGAAGAAGTCCCGGTGCGAGACGAAGGGGGTGTCGAGGATCGATGTCCAGGTCTTCGACGCGGGCGACTCAGTGAAGGCGCAGATGGCGGTCCCCGTGGACGTCGCGGGTGGCTCGGGCAACGACAGCCTCACCGGGGGGTTCGGAGCGGACGCGATCGCCGGTGGCTCGGGCGACGACTCGATCGGCGGCGGGCTCGGCGCCGACACCGTCTCCGGTGCCGAGGGCAACGACCTGATCGACGTCCGCGACGGGATTCCCGACTCCGTCTCCTGTGGCGACGGCGCCGACACGCTGATCGCCGACGAGACCGATCCCGTCCAGGAGGCGGCCGCGCTCGGCTGCGAGTCGATCGAGGTGGCCCCCGCGCCCCCTGACACCGTCGCGCCGGAGATCGAACTCGGTCCCGAGGAAAAGCTCGCGATCTCGAAGTCCGGCGCGCTCCCCGTCCCGGCGGCACTCAGCGAACCCGGTGCGCTCTCGCTCGGCGGGCGCCTGCTGATCGACGGCGAGGGCGCCGGCAAGCTCGGCGAGGCCTCCGCCGCCCCCGACTCGCCCGGCCAGTTCTGGATGATGCGCGCGGAGCTCTCCAACAAACTCGAGAAAAAGGCGAGGAAGGCGATCGGGAACAAGAAGCCGGTCGCCGCCAAGCTCGAGCTGAGCGGCTCCGACGCCGCCGGCAACGTTAGTTCGCTGGGGGATCGGGTGAAGGTGGCCGGCAAGTGAGCCGCCGAGCCCCGATCGCCAAAAAAAAAAAAAAAAAAAAAAAAAAAAAAAAAAAAAAAAAAAAAAAAAAAAAAAAAAAAAAAAAAAAAAAAAAAAAAAAAAAAAAAAAAAAAAAAAAAAAAAAATTTTTTAATACCGGGGACGGGATCGGCTGGGTCTTCCGCGGGCCCGACACGAACCACACGATCACCGCGGACGCCGGACAGTCGGAGACCTTCGACTCGGACCCCGGCGTGAGCGAGCCCTCCCACGCGATCGACGACAGCCATTACCACGACTTCTTCACGGCCGGATCGTTCACCTACCACTGCAGGGTGCATCCGCAGATGCGCGGGACCGTGAACGTCATCGACCCGCGGCCACCCTCGATGGAGACGCCGGAGGTGAGGCCACGCGAGTTCTGCGCCGGCCGCGGCTGCCCGAAGCCGAAGCTGCGGATCTCCATCAACGAGCAGGCGACCCTGGCGGGCGCGATCCAGCGGCGCGCCGTCGATGACTGGGAACAGGTCCGCCCCCTCGATGAGAAAACCGTCGAACGCGGCACGCAGGAGTTGAAGCTGCCGGTCAAGGGCCTCGAGCCGGGGCGCTACCGGGTCGAGGTGACCGCCCGAGACAGCTTCAATCTCGTCTCCGAGCCCCGGCGGGCGCGGTTCGTCGTGCTGTCCTCTCGGGCGATCGGAGTCCGGGTAATCACTAAAGTCAGGCCCGCGATGGCTGGACGATTCTCCAAGAGGTTCGGACGCGCGCAGGGAGACGAAGGCCAGGACATGGCCGACGACTCTGCGGCCGCCGAGACCACCGAGGTGCAGCCGCTCCCCGATGGGGACGGCGGCGAGCGGCGTGGCGACACCCAGGAGCGGATCCGGGTGGCCGCCGAGGACGCCGCCAACGCCGCCGAGCAGCGGGCGATCGACGAGATCCTCGCGCTCGAAGAGGACCTGAAGAACGCCGAGGAGCGCGCGAGCGAGGCCGAGACTCGCGCTGCGGAGGCCGAGGGCGCCCGCGAGGGCCAGGAGGCCGCGGGGCGCGAGGCAGCGGCCGAGTGGCTGCGCGGCCAGCTGCGCCAGATGCAGCGTGAGGCCGAGCGCGAAGCCGAGGATTCGGTCCGCGAGGCGCGACGGGAGGCCGAGGAACAGGTTCGGTCGGCGAAGCGGGAGGCCGATGAGCGCATTCGCGCCGCCCGCCGCGGCAAGGAGCCCGAACCCGCGGACGCGGCACCCGACGCCGACACGGACGCGCGCGCCGCCGCGCTCGAGCAGCTGGAATCGGAGCTCCGGGCACGCGAAGAGGAGCTTTCCGCCCGCGAAGCCGCTGTGGCCGATCGCGGACGCCGCCGCGCGATCACCCGCCGCGAAGGCTTCCGAGCTCGACTCGAGGACCTCCGAGCTGGAGATCCGCGAGCAGGCGATCGCCGCCCGCGACGAGGAGCTCGCGCGCCGCGAGCAGGCCGTGGCGGATCGCGAGTCCGCCCCGGCCGCGGTGGCGGCGTCGATCCCCCCGACCGACGAGACCGCCGAGGCGCTCCAGAACGCGCTGATCAAGCTGGAGAGCGCCGAGCAGCGGGCCACCGACGCGAAGCTTGCCCAGAGCGAGGCCGAGAAGACCGCACAGGAGCAGGCCGATCGCCGGGTCGCCCAGGAGACCTCCGAGGTCCGCGCGGAGCTCGAGACGCTTCGCAAGGAGGTCGACGAGCGCGTCCGCGAGGCCGAGGAGCGCGGCCGCGCGGAGGCGGAAGAGGCCGCCGAGGCCGCCGCTGACGAGCGCGCCCGCGAAGCGACCGAGGAAGCGCGCCGGGAGCTCGAGGACCGGGCCCTGCAATCCGCCGAGACAACCCGCCAGGAGGTCGAGGAGCGAGCCGCGAAGGAGGCCCGCGAGAACGTCCAAGCCGAGCTCGCCAGGGTCCGCGAGTCAGCCGACACGCGCGTTCAGCGCGAGGTCGAGGCAGCGCGCAAGGCTGCCGAGGAGCGCTACGCCGCGCAGCTTCGCGCCCGCGAGGAGGAGCTCGAGCGCGAGCGCGAGTCGAAGGCCGAGCTGATCGAGGCCTCGGACCGCCGCCTCCAGGAGATCGAGACGCGTGCCCTCGCCGCGGCGGACCGCGTCACGACCGCGGAGGAGAGCCTTGCGAAGGAGGCCGAGCGGCTGCGCGCCGAGGCCGAGACCCGTGTCCAGCGCGAGGGCGACGAGGCCTCGAAGCGAGCAACCGACGAGGCGAACGAGCGCGTCCGGGCCCGCGAGGCGGAGCTCGAGGCGGCGAAGGCCGAGACGGAGCGCGCCGAGGGCCTCGCCCGTGCCGAGATCGAGAAGGCAAAGCGTGAGGCTGACGAGCGCGTCCGGGCCAAAGAGCAGGAACTCGCGGCGGCGAAGGCCGAGTCTGAGCGGGCCGTCGCGGAGGCACGGGCGCAGGCCGAACAGGCTGCGGCCGGCGAGGTCTCGTCGCTCGAGGAGGCGCTCAACGCCGAGCGCGCCGAGCGTGCGAAGGCGACCGCTGACGCCGAGCGCAAGGTCCAGGAGGCCGAGGATCGCTCGCGCCAGGCGCAGGCCGCCGCGTCGGCGACAAGCATGGAGGCCCGCGAGGCCGCCGCGGCCTGGGCCCGCTCACAGGCGAAGTCCCTGCGCCGTGAGGGGGAGCGGGAGGCAAAGCAGGGCAGCCGCGAGGCGGTTCGCAGCACCGAGGAAAAGGCTGCCGCCGCGGCACAGCAGAAGCTCGACCAGCAGGCCGAGAAGCTTCGCAAGGACGCCGAGCACGAGCGCTCACGCGAGCTGACCGAGGCGCGCCGCGCGGCCGAGGAGGAGAAGCGTGCCGCGATTCGCGAGAAGGATTTGGAGCTCGATCAGGTGCGAGGCGGGCTCGAGGCCGAGCTCCAGGTCCTGCGCCGGCAGCTCGACGAGGCCAACGCCCGCGTGGAGAGCGCGGAGGCGCGGATCCGCGAGGTCGAGGCCGATTCGAAGCGCGAGGTGGAGCGCGAACGCGAGCTCCGCTTCCAGGCGATCGAGGGGCGCCTCGGCGACGTCTCCGACAAGGCGAGTGGCGCCGAGACGCGCGCCGCCGAGGTACGCGTCGGGCCGACGCCGCCGGTGGGCTTCGAGGCAGTGAAGCCCAGCGAATGGGCGCCCGAGCCCGACGAGGCCCAGCCGGACACCTCCGAGCCGGAGCCTGAACCGCAACCAGAGTCGCCGAGCCCCTGGACGCCGGCGGAGCCCGCCGAAGAACCCGCGGCACCCGAGCCCGTCGCGGAGTCGGTCACCACGCCCCCGGAAAGCGCCGAACCTGAGCCCGAGCCGCAGGCGCCCAAGCGCCGCCGCGGCGGTCTGCTGCGCTCGCTCGGCTTCGGCCTTCCCGAGGAGGCCCGCCGCGAGCGCGAGGCTGCCCAGGAGCCGCCTCCGCCGGCGCCGGCCGAGGAACCCGGCGACGAGCCCACCGAGGAACCTGTCGCCGAGACGATCACGACGCCCGAGCCTGCGCCCACCCCAGAGCCGAGCCGGAGCCAGAGCCGGAGCCGGAACCAGAGCCGGAGCCGAGCCAGACCGAGCCAGAGCCCGAGCCTGAACCGGAGCCGGAGCCAGAACCGGAACCCGAACCGGAGCCAGAGCCCGAACCGGAACCCGAGCCCGAGCCGGAACCCGAACCCGAACCAGAGCCGGAGCCGGAGCCCGTCGCGGAGGCGCCGGTGGAGGAGGACTACGACGATCCCGGCCGGGTCAGCCTCAACTCAGGCAGCTTCGAGGAGTACCGCGCGCTCGGGATGTCCGTGACCCAGGCGAAGCGCGTGATCACCTACCGCGGCCGCCTCGACGGCTACACGTCCGTGGACCAGCTCGACGACGTCCCGGGATTCCCGAAGGAATTCCTCGCCGAGCTGAAGCAGCAGCTCCAGCCGTAGTCGGCTCAGCCCGCGGAGGCTCGGGCCAGGTGCGGCCCGGCGGCTTCGCGCGGCGCTTCGCGGGCGCTGCGGTCCCCGCCAAGCGTCTCCAGGGTCGCCGCCACCGAAGCCGACAGCGCGCCCAGGTCGTAACCGCCCTCGAGCACTACCAGGACCGGCACCTCGAGCTCGGCGGCGAGGTCGCGCATCGTCGCGGTCATGTCGGAATAGGCGTCCTCGTCGAGCTGGCACTGGGCGAGCGGATCGTCGCGATGGGCGTCGTAGCCGGCCGAGAGGGCGATCAGGCCGGGCTCGAAACGGCGGGCGACCGGGACGACGACGTGCTGGACGAGGGCGAGGAACTCGTCCGGGCCCGCGCCGGCCGGGACCGGCATGTTGAGGGTGAATCCCTCCCCTTCCCCGGTGCCGCGATCGCCTGCCGCCCCGGTCCCCGGATACATCGGGCTCTGGTGGATGCTGGCGTAGAGCACCTCGTCGGAGCCGTAGAAGATCTCCTCGGTGCCGTTGCCGTGATGGACGTCCCAGTCGAGGACCAGCACGCGCTCGATCCCGCAATCGGCGATCGCGTGGGACGCCGCCACCGCGACGTTGTTGAACAGGCAGAAGCCCATCGCCCGGCCGCCCTCCGCATGGTGCCCTGGCGGCCGCAGCCCGCAGAAGGCATAGTCGGCGTCGCCCGCGAGCAGGCGCTCCGCCGCTGAGGCGGCCCCACCTGCCGCGCGTAGGGCGGCATCGAAGCTGCGTTCCGAGGCGACCGTGTCGAGGTCGATCTTCCCGCCGCCCGCCGCACAGAACCGCTCGAGCTGGTCGACGTGCTCGGGAGCATGGACCCGCTCCAGCTGCTCCCTCGTCGCGGCCGGCGCCTCGTCGCGGTCCATGCCGAGCCAGTCGAGGCCGGAGAGCCGTGACTCGATCGCGTCGATCCTGCGCGGGTTCTCGGGATGCGCCCCGGTCTCGTGCTCGAGCGAAAGCGGGTGACTCAGGTAGATGCCCTTGCCCACGCGGCTACCGTACCGGCGCTTGGCGGCCGCCTCCGAGACAGCCACCGCCGGCGACGCCTACGACGTCGCCGTCATCGGCGCGGGCGCCGCGGGGCTCCATGTCGCGCTCGAAGTCGCCGCACGCGGCTCACGAGCGTGCCTGATCTCCCGCAAGCCGCTGGCCGAGAGCGCCTCCTTCTGGGCCCAGGGCGGGCTCGCCGCCGCGCTGGCCCCCGACGACTCGCCCGAGCGCCACGCCGAGGACACCTTCAACGCGGGCCGCGGAGCGTGCCGCCCGAGCGCAGTCCAAGCACTCGTTCAAGCCGCACCGGAAGCCGTCAACGGCTGATCGCCCGCGGTGTCCGGTTCGACGATGGCACCGGAAGCGAAGCCGAGGATGCCACGGGCATTGGTTTAGACGGGGAGCTATCTCTGGGTCTCGAAGGCGGCCACACGGCCCGGCGGATCGTCCACGCGGGCGGCGCGGAGACGGGGCGCGCGCTGACCAGCAGGCTCTCCGACCTTGCCAACGCGGAGGAGCGGATCGACGTGATCGACCGGACGTCGGCCCTGGCACTGTGGAGCGACGGCGAGCGTTGCGCCGGGGTGATCACCGACGGCGGCCCGATCGCGGCCCGTGCCACGGTCCTCGCCACCGGCGGCGGCGCGGCGCTCTGGTCGCGCACCACCAACCCGTGGGGTGCCATCGCGGCCGGCTCTGTCCTCGCCCATGCCGCGGGCGCCGAGCTCGCCGACCTCGAGCTGTGCCAGTTCCACCCGACGGCGCTCTCCCTACCGGGCAACGAGCGCGACGGGGCGCTCGTGACCGAGGCGGTCCGGGGCGAAGGCGCCCTGCTCCTCGACGAGCGCGGGCGCCGGTTCACCGACGAGCTGGCCCCGCGCGATCAGGTCACCGCGGCAATCCTCGACCGAATGGACGCCGACGGGTCGGAGCACGTGTTGCTCGACCTGCGCGCGCTCGGTGAGGAGCGGTTCCCGAGCGTGTTCGCGACGATCCGCGCGGCCGGGCTCGACCCCGCCGCGGACCCGGTCCCGGTGGCGCCCGCATCCCACTACCTGATCGGCGGGGTGGCGACGGACCTCGACGGCCGCACCAGCGTCGGCGGCCTCTACGCGGTCGGCGAGTGCGCCTGCACCGGCCTCCACGGCGCCAACCGGCTGGCCTCGAACTCGCTCAGCGAGTGCTTCGTATACGGCGCGCGCGCTGCAGCGGCCGCCGTCGCGGAGCCCGACTCGGAGGCGGCGGTCCCAGATCCGGGTTGGCGCTTCGAGCCGCCGACCGTGGAGACCCGCGAGGCCCTGTGGCGGAACGCCGGGCCCCGGCGGGACGAGGAGGGGCTGGAGCGCCTGCTCGACGACCCGTACCCGCTGGCGCGCCTGATCGCCCGCTCGGCGCTCGCCCGGCGCGAGTCCCGCGGAGTGCACCGCAGGACCGACTTCGCGGCACTCGACCCCGAGCTCGACGGCGTCCATTACGTCGTCGGCGCCGACGGCGAACTGCGCCCCGAAAGCTGGCGCTGAAGCGGCCGAAATCCGGACCGTGATCTTTCTCCGCCGCGTCCGTTCCAAGGGCCGTACGGAGAGAGAGAATTGGCTAATCAGCCAACCCCTTAATCACGCCTTAACTGAATTCCCCGCGGCGTCAATAGCGTCATTCGATACTTGCAACGCCTTCGTCGGGGGATGAAGGGCAAGGAATTGCCGTTAGGCGGGACAAGGACGAGGAGGGTAACCCAGGTATGTACCGTTTTAGTCGTTCGATCTATCGGGAACTGGTGACTCGAGTGGTCGAAGATCCGGATGATCCGACGGGCTGCGCGAACAAGCAGCGCGTTCTGGATTCATGCGAGGGATCGCTGCGCCGTCTGGCTCAGGACCGTCGCTATTTCGCCAAGCCGACGCGGACCCTGTTCAACGAGGTACGCCCGTATTTCTCGATGAACGACCAGCTTCGCGTCTACAAGGTCATCGAGGCCTACATGGGCCTCGCGACGGAGTACCTCGACAGCCTGCCGCCCGAAGAGCTCGGTTTGCTCGGGCACAAGGCAGAGTGCCAGGCGCACACGCGCAAGGGCACGCCCTGCCAGCGCGAGCCGCTGCCGGGCCGGGATTACTGCCCGTCGCACAAGCACCTCGAGGAGACGTTCGAGCTCGCCGAGGAAGGCATCGAGCCTCCCGTCGAGTCCGACGACCTGGTCGCCGCCTCGTAGCTTCCTGAAGGACGCAAACGCGGGGTCAGACCCGAACCTGCGCTGAGGCTCGAGCCCTTGGCCAGGGCTCGGGTCTGACCCCGTTCCATGCCTCGGTCTGACCCCGCGTCCGCGTCCCTTAGTCTCGGCAGCGATGCTGCTGGGAGTCGACGTCGGCGGGACGTTCACCGATGCGGTCCTCGACGACGGCGAGGGCCTGCATACCGCGAAGGCGCCGACCACACCGGACGACCAGTCGCGCGGGGTGATCGCCGCGGTGGAGGCCGTGCTCGATCGGGCCGGCGCGGAGCCGAGCGGCGTCTCCTCCTTCGCACACGGGATGACCGTCGGCACCAACGCGCTGCTCGAGGAGCGCGGCGCGCGGACCGCCCTGCTCGCGACCGAGGGCTTCACCGACCTGCTCGAGATCGCCCGCCAGGACCGGCCCAGCCTCTACCGCCTCTGCGAGCCGAAGCCGGCGCCTCTCGCCTCCCCCGAACTGCGCTTCGGGGTCGCCGAGCGCACCGGGCCCGACGGGGTGATCGACGCGCTGAGCGACGAGACGATCGACGAGCTCGTCGCGGCCCTGCGCGAGTCCGGCGCCGAGTCGGTCGCGATCTGCCTGCTCTTCTCCTACCTCGACCCCGGCCACGAACGGGCCCTGGCCGAGCGGCTGCGGGCGGAGCTCCCCGAGGTGCACGTCTCCGCCTCGCACGAGGTGCTCGCCCAGTTCCGCGAGTACGAGCGCTGCTCGACGACCGTGATCGACGCCTACCTCTCCCCGCTGCTCGGCCGCTACCTCGGCCGGCTCGGCGAGGCAGCCGAAGAGGCGGGGCTGCCGCAACCCGTTGTGATGCGCTCCTCCGGCGGCGTCGCGCCGGCCGAGGAGGCGGCGCGCTCGGGCGCCTGGAGCGTCCTCTCGGGCCCGGCGGGCGGCGCCGTCGGCGCAGGCGTCCTCGCCCGCGCGTCGGGCGACGGCAACGCGGTCGGGCTCGACATGGGCGGAACGTCCTGCGACGTCTGCGTCGTCGAGGACGGCGCGGTCCGCCGCACGGACTCGCGACAGATCGGCGGCCGGGTTCTGCAGCTGCCGATGGTCGACGTCCACACCGTCGGCGCGGGCGGTGGGTCGGTGGCATGGCGTGACGACGGCGGCGCGCTGCGGGTCGGGCCGCGCTCGGCGGGGGCCGAGCCCGGGCCCGCCTGTTACGGGCGCGGCGGCGAGGAACCGACCGTCACCGACGCCAACCTCGTGCTCGGTTACCTCGCCCCGGAGTCAAGGCTCGCCGGCGACGTCGCGCTCGACGCCGACGCCGCGCGATCGGCGATCGGCCGCCTCGGTGAGGCACTTGAGCTCGGCGAGGTCGAGACCGCCGAGGGCATCGTCCGCGTCGCCAACAGCGAGATGGCCCGGGCACTCCGCGTGGTCACGGTCGAGCGCGGCGTCGACCCGCGCGGCTTCGCGCTGATGCCGTTCGGCGGCGCCGGCCCGATGCACGCCGCCGCGCTTGCCGACGAGCTGGAGATGAGCCGGATCCTCTGCCCGCGCGCCTGCGGCGTCCTCTCCGCCCTCGGGCTCGCGGCCTCCGAGCGCCGGCGCGACGCCGCTCGCACCGTGAGCCTGCGCGGCGAGTCCTTCAGCTCCGAGCGGATCGCGGACGAGATCGTCAGCCTCCGCGACTCGATCGCCACCGGCATGGAGGACGCGGAGATCGAGGTGGTGTTCGAGATGCGCTACCGGGGCCAGGCATTCGAGCTGCCGATCGCGGGAGACGAGGCGTCCAGCCCGGAGGAGCTCGGCGAGCGCTTCGCCTCCGAGCACGAGCGCCGCTACGGGTATCGCGACCCCGAGGCCGAGGTGGAGCTGGTGACGATTCGCGTCGCCCTGGTCGTGCCGGGACCCGAACCGCGCCTGGCGGCCGCGGGCGGCAGCGAGCTCGAACGCGACCGTCGCGAGGCGCGCTTTGCCGGCGAATGGGTCGAGGCCGAGGTACTGCGTGGCGAGCCGGAGGCCGGGATCGAGGCCGCGGGGCCGTGCGTCTTCGAGCTGCCGGAGGCGACCCTGGTGCTGCCGGACGGCTGGCGTGCAACAGTGGACGCGGTGGGAACGATCCTGGCGGAGCGGGAATGAGGCGTATCGTGGCCGCGATCGCCGCCTCCGGCCTGCTCATCGCGGCGCCGGCCCTGGCCTCGGAGCCGCGCATCGTCGGTGGCGAGGTCGCGCCGGCGGGCGCCTATCCCTGGATGGTCTCCCTCGTGACGCTTGGGGACGAGGTGGAGTTCGGCCATTTCTGCGGCGGCACCCTGATCTCCCCGACCGACGTCCTGACGGCCGCCCATTGCGTCGTCGGGCTCACCCCGCGCGACTTCGACGTGGTCGTCGGCCACCAGACCCTCAGCGATCCGGCCGTCGAGCGGACGGCCATCGCCGGCCACTCCTCCGATCCCGGCGGCACGGACTCTGCCCGGATCGTGCTCGCGGAGCCGGTGGCGGAGGCCCCGGTGGCGACGGCGACGAACGAGGACGCGGCGCTGTTCGCCCCCGGCCTGCCGGCGACGGCGCTTGGCTGGGGAACCACCCGAGAAGGCGGGGGCGCCGGCTCCGACGAGCTGCGCCAGGTGGAGGTCCCGATGGTCTCCGACGAAGCCTGCGCCGAGGCCTACCGGCAGGAGGGCGAGCGCTTCCAGCCCGACTCGCAGATCTGCGCGGGGGCAGCCGGGCGCGATTCCTGCTCCGGGGACAGCGGCGGCCCGCTGATCGTCCGCGATGCCGCAGGCGTCCCAAGGCAGGTCGGGATCACGAGCTACGGCCGCGGCTGCGGTCGGGCGCGTTTCCCGGGCGTCTACACGGAGGTGCCCGCCATCCAGGACTTCCTCGCCAACCCCGACCCGGTCCTGGCCCCGGTCCCGAGCAAGCGGTTCTCGCGGATCGTCGGCAGGGCGGTCGTGGGTAAGCGCCTTCGCTGCGACTCGGGCCGCTGGACCGGCGAGGACATCGAGTTCCACTACACGTGGTACGGCGGCTACAGCCCGCGCCCTGCTGGGAACGCCAGGCGTTTCACTCCCGGCCCGAACCTCGCGGGCAAGCGGATCGTCTGCGACGTCGTGGCGGTCAACGACGGTGGCGTAGTCCAGCTCACCTCGTTCGGCAAGCGGGTGCACGGAAACGGGAAGTGAGCACGGGGCTCGATCCGGTCACCCTGCAGGTCCTGATCGGCGGCCTGCGCGCGGCGTGCGAGGAAATGGGGGCGGTGCTGATCCGCTCCGCCTTCTCCGCGAACATCAAGGAGCGCCACGACTGCTCAACTGCGCTCTTCGACGCCGCCGGCGAGCTCGTCATGCAGGCCGAGCACATCCCGGTCCACCTGGGCTCGATGCCCGAGGCGGTCCAGGCGGTGCTCGGCGAGGAGCACCGGGCCGGCGAGCTCTGGGTTCTGAACGACCCGTACCGAGGCGGCACCCACCTTCCCGACATCACGTTGATCTCGCCGGTCTTCGCTTCGGAGGAGGGCAACGAGCTGCTTGGATTCTCCGCCAGCCGCGCCCACCACGCGGACATCGGCGGCCCCACACCGGGCGGGATGCCGGCCGACTCGACGACCCTCGAGGAGGAGGGGGTCGTGATCCCGCCGACGCGAGTCACCGACGACGACCTTGCCGAGTTCGCCGGTCGGATGCGAGGGCCCGATCAGCGCCTCGCCGACCTGCGCGCGCAGCGGGCCGCGAACCTCGTCGGCGAGCGGCGCCTCCACGGGCTGGTCCGCGAGCACGGGCTCGCCGAGCTGCGCGCCGGCATGGACGAGGTCCTCGCCTACTCCGAGCGGCTGACGCGTGCACGCCTCGCCGATTTCCCGGATGGCACCTACGAGGCGACCGACGTGCTCGAGGACGACGTCTTCGGGCCGGAGCGCGATGTGACGCTGCGGGTGGCCGCGACTGTCGACGGCGACTCGCTGGTGCTCGACTTCGACGGCACGGACGAGCAGATCGAGGGCAACCTCAACTGCCCGCTCGCGGTGACGAAGTCCGCGGCCTTCTTCGCCGTGCGGGTCCTGACCGACCCAGACGCGCCGCCCTCGGCGGGAGCCCATCGCCCGATCGAGGTCCGAGCGCCGGAGGGATGCCTGCTCAACGCGCGCTTCCCCGCGGCGGTTGCGGGCGGCAACGTCGAGACGTCGAGCCGGGTTGCCGACCTCGTCATCGCCGCGCTCGGCGGCGCGGTGCCGGTGCCCGCCCAGGGCCAGGGAACGATGAACAACCTGACCCTCTCGAGCAAGCGCTTCACCTACTACGAGACGCTCGGCGGCGGCCAGGGCGCCTGCCCCTCGGCGGACGGCCCGAGCGCGATCCACGTTGCGATGTCGAACACCCTCAACACTCCGGTCGAGGCGCTTGAGACCGAGTTTCCCCTCCGGGTCCGAGAGCTCTCCCTGCGCCGCGGGACCGGCGGGGACGGCGAGCATGTCGGCGGCGACGGGATCGCCCGCGAGCTGGAGGCACTGGAGCCGATGGATTACACGTTGATCACCGAGCGCCGCCGCCACCCCCCGCGCGGCCGCGACGGCGGCGGCGACGGTGACCTCGGCCGCAACCTGCTGAACGGAGAGGAGCTGCCCTCGAAGCACGCGGGCAAGCTCGAGCCCGGCGACCGCCTGCGGATCGAGACGCCGGGCGGCGGCGGCCTGGGCAATTGTTAGAGGCCGGGTTTCGGGCGATCGCCTACTGGTCGCGCGAGAGGGGCGGATGGAGGAGAACGCCGAGGCCGTCGCAACGGGCGGCCTCAGCGAGGGATTCCGCGCCGACAACCCGGTGGTCTGGGGACTCCTGGTGGCCTCGCTGATGGCCAACGATCCCGCTTCCTATGCGGAATCCGCGCTCGCAACGGCCGAGGGAACCATGGAACGGCTCGGCGAGCTGACCTGTCCCGTGCTCGCGTTCGCCGGCTCCGAGGACGCGGCGACGCCCCCCGACGCCGGCGCGGAGGTTGCAGAGGCCGCCCCACAGGGTGAAAGCGCCGTGATCGACGGAGCCGCCCATTGGTGCCAGCTCGAGGCCCCCGGCGAGGTAAATCGCCTGCTCACAGCGTTTTTCGGAACGCATCGGCCAAGCTGAAGCCTGATGCGATCGATCGAGCGAAGTTTCACGAGCCTTTGACGCATCCGGCACTTTCTTTGACTTACGCTCGCTCTGTTCTAGTATCCGGCTCGCCAAGAGGGGCAATGCCCCCGGAGACCCCGGTTACCGGCCTTCGGCGAGGGCAGACCCAGGGGCCACGGCAGGCCCCGAAAAGCTCAAATCACCATCCCAACCAACCCCCCCACCTAGGAACTCATGCCTATCGCTTTCAAAGAATGGGCCGTCACGGTGCGCGCGCTCTCAGAGGGTGAGCAGCTCCTGACCCTGCGCAAGGGCGGCGTCCGCGAGGAGAACAAGCATTTCGAGCTCGAGCACGAGCAGTTCTTCCTCTACCCGACCTTCGACCACCAGCGGAACGACCTGGTCCGCAACTCACACCACCCCGAGCTGCGACGCGCGCTCGAGGAGGGCGTCTGGCCGGACGTGGAGCCGCCGCCGCGCGCCCTGCTCCAGGACGGCGGCATCCCGCAGCCTGACCGGGTCCGGATCCGCGCCTGGGCCGAGGTCGCCGAGCACTTCGAGACCGACGACCCCGCGGTCGTCAACGGGCTCGCCCCGTACCACGTCTGGTCCACCGATTACGCGACGAAGCGGCTGCGCTGGAAGCCCCGGCATCCGCTCCACGTGATCGTCCTGCGGGTCCACCGGATCCCGCGCCCGGTCACGGTTCGCGTCCGCGACGAGCACCACGGCTGCCGCAGCTGGGTCGAGATCGATCGCGACCTGCCCTTCGAGGGCACGCCGGTGATGGCCGACGAGGAGTTCGATCGCGCCTCCGCGGAGATCCGCGGCGTGGTCGACCTGGCCGCGGGCGAGCCGGTTCTCGCCTGAGAATAATTCCGCCAGAATCCTCCGCTTCGCGTCCGGTTCTGGCGGGCGGACGTGGTGACGTCATGGCCTGGAGTCGAGCGGCTCGTCTTGGGTGACCTCCTTGCAAGGATTCGAGCGTCCCGCCGGGCGCTTGTCCTAGGCATCGGCGGTGGCGGCGACGTCGTTGGCGCGCTTGCCGTGGGCCGCCTCTGCGAGTCGCTCGGAACCGAGTTCGTGCTCGGCGGGGTCGCCTGGGAGCGCTTCGCTGTCGATCCCTACCCGGGCCCGCGCGCGATCGACCAGATCGTGGGCGGACGGCAGATCGGACGCACCGTGCTGCTCTCCGATCCGCAGACCACGACACCGGAGGGAGTCCCGTTCGCGGAGTCCGGGATGGCCGGCGTCCTGGGCCACAAGACGGTCCTCGTCGACGTCACCCTCGGCCCGGCCGGCGTCGCCGAGGGGCTCCTCGCGGCGAGCGCGGTGCTCGGGTGCGATCTCGCGATCTACGTCGACATCGGCGGCGACGCGATCGCCTCGGGCGAGGAGCCCGGACTCGCCAGCCCGCTGTGCGACGCGGTGATGCTCGCGGGGGCCGCGCGGGCCTGCGCGGAGCTTCCCGGGATCGGCGCCGTGACGGGGGCGGGCTGCGACGCCGAGCTGACGCCCGACGAGGTGCTCGCCCGTATCGCCGTCCTGGGCCGGGCCGGCGCCTGGCTCGGCAGCTGGGGAATGGGGCCGCAGGTCGCCGACGAGCTCGTCGCAGCCGCGTCGCAGGTGCCGACCGAGGCCAGCCTGATGGCGGCTCGCTGCGCTCAGGGGGAGGCCGGGCCGGCGCCCATCCGCGGCGGCCGACGCACGGTGATGCTCACGCCCGTCGGCGGCCTCACCTTCTTCTTCGACCCGCTCGCTGACGCCGAGTGTCTGCCGCTCGCCCACGCCGTCGCAGGCGCCACGGACCTGGAGGCAGCGCGGGACACGCTCGCCGCCCGCGGCCTGCGCACCGAGCTCGATTACGAGCGCGATCGCGCGGCCGAAACCTAGGGCGCGTTCGCGAAGTCCTCGGCCTGCGCGCGAACGATGATTCGGCCGTAGATCGTCCCCGCGGCGAGGATCTCCGTGACGGCCACGAGATGGCCCCGGTCGTAGGTGCGGGCGACGCGGCGAAGGGCCGCGGCAAACTGACCATGCCAGCCGGGGATGAACTCGTCGCGCTCGCCCTCCATGTTGTGCGGGAACTCGCGGATCTCGCGCACCCGCTTAGCGGTGCAGTACCACCACCTTGCGAACAGGCGGCCCGCTGCCCCTCGCCCGAGGTCGCGGCGCTCGATTCGCGCAAGGGCGGCCTGCTGCCATGTCGAGGCCGAGAGGAAGACGGTCGAGAGCCGCTCGCGGTAGACGAAGTACTCGGTGCGTCCGGCCGGCGGGCTGAATTCGGCCGGCGGGTCAGGGCAGCGGTCGGGCAGTTCCAGCACCGGGCTGTCGTCGATGGCGGCCGACGGGTCCGGCACGAGCCCCTCGCACTCCTCCGCGCTCACCGTGATCGTCAGCGCATGAGTCAGCGTCGAACCGACCGGCTTTCCGTTCGTGAAGGCGACCGGGAACTGGCCGGGCCAGGCCTTGGCTCCGGTGGACGGCGAGGCGCCACCGACGCAGAAGTGCTGGCTGCCCCCTGACGTCCAGTCCTCGAGCTCGCGCCCGTTCTGGACCCAGAGGTAGGTCTGCGGCGTCGTCGGCTCCCCGCTGATCGTGATCTGCTGCACGTGCGACTCGCGCTCCAGCTTGAGGCGGATTACGTCCGCGCCGAGCTCGACCGCCTCGAGCAACTGCGTCCGGACCGTCGGGTCGCCGGGCACCGGATCGTCCAGCGGAAATCGGATCTCCGAGCCCTCTGTGGCCGGCCCGTTCAGCGGGTTCGTCGGCCGCAGACGGTCGCCCCAGAAATGCCCGAGATCCTCGCCGAACGAGCGGCCGCGCCCGGCCAGCTCGCCGGTCACGGCCGTGGTGTTGTCCACGTCACCCATCCGCACCACGGTCGCCTGGATGAAGTCCCAGAGCCCGGCAGCGCCGCCGAAATACCCCTCGAACCACTGGGTGAACCGCCAGGCACCGTAGGGACGATCCACGAAATCGGGATCGTCGGTGGCGAGGTCGATGGGTTCCCGCGGACGCTGGATGAACGCGCGATCGAGATAGTCGAGCCGAGTCGGTACGAGCTGCTGCTGAGCCCAGGTCGCGGTCGCCTCGCCCCACCACCCGCCGACGACCTTGTCCGCGACGCCGTTGGACACGGAGTGGAAGAGCTCGTGGGCGGTTGTGGCGCCCAGGTCCCGGCCCTCGAGGCTCGCATCGACGGCGGCCGCGTCGTACGCCGTCTCTCCGCAGTAGTTCTCCACGAGGCCGGCGTTTTCGCTCCCGTCGGAATCGGTGAGCGGCTCGGTCGTGATGAAGAGGCGATAGGGGAGCAGCCCGCCGGCCGGCGCCGGCTCGCGGCGCGGTTGGCCGATCTGTCCCACGAGCTTGGCCCAGATCGCCCGGCCGCGGATGAAGTCGGCCGCACGCTGGGCGGCTGGGAGCGAGCGGCCCCGGCCGTAGACCTCGATGTCCGACACGCGGTCGACGACCTCGTAGTCGTCGATGGCGGCGCGCTCGATGCAGCCGGAGGAGTCGCCCGTCGGGTTCCAGATCGCCGCTCCGGCGCTGCCCGGCGCCGCCAGCGCTACCGCCGACACGAGCGTCGCTACCGCTGATGAGAACCGCCCCCCGCTCATCGCCAGCGATGCTACTCCTGACCCGTCGAATCCTCAACCGGCGCCGGGAACCGGCTCACCACGATCCGGCGTCTGGCAGGATCGGCCGCGATGAGGAGTCGCCTGGGGGCCGGAGCGATTGCAGCGCTGACCGCGCTCTGCCTTGCTGCACCCGCCCAGGGCGCGCCGGCGCCGCTCGAGTACCAGGGGAATGGGGACATCGGCGGCTTCCGCAACGTCCTCCCGGCGGGCCAGGGATCAAACGCGAACGCGCTGCAGATCGCCGCGTTCCAGGCCAACGGGGCGCAGCCGCCCTTCCACCACGACCAGTTCGACATGTACGCGGACCTCGTCTACGAGGCGCCGATCACCGCTGACGAGATCGGCAACCACTTCAAGGACGCGAGTTTCGGGACGACCCCCGCGGAACGGACTCGCACCTACAGCCCGCGCGCCGACGTCACGATCGTCCGCGACGAGTTCAACGTCCCGCACATCTACGGCGAGGGCCGCGATGGGGCGATGTTCGGCGCCGGCTACGCCTCGGCAGAGGACCGCCTGTTCTTCATGGACGTGCTCCGCAACTCAGGGCGGGGCCTGCTCTCCTCGTTCATTGGCGGCGGCCAGGCGGGCATGGACGAGAGCGTCTGGGCCGACACGCCCTACACCGAGGACGAGCTACAGCTCCAGTTCGACCTCGGCGACGACCTCTACGGGGAGATCGGCGCCGAGCTCCAGTCCGACGTCACCGAATACGTCGCGGGGATCAACAGGTTCATTTCCGAGGCGAAGGCGGACCCGACCAAGATGCCGGGCGAGTACGCGCTGATCAACCGCCCGACGGGCCCCGACGTCTGGAAGGTCACGGACGTGATCTCGACCGCCTCGCTCGTGGCCGGGATATTCGGCAAGGGCGGCGGTAACGAGATCGGCTCCGCGGTCGTCCTCGACGAGGCGAAGAAGAGATTCGGGAAGAAGGGCAAGAAGGTCTGGTCCGACTTCCGCTCCGCCGAAGACCCTGAGGCTCCCACCACCGTCCACGACACCAAGTTCCCCTACGAGAAGGTGCCGAAGAAGACGCCGGGGCTGGCGCTGCCCGACCGCGGCACGCTCGAGCGCGAGCCGCTCGTGGTCGAGGCCTCCGGCGCGGGCGGGCCCGTCGACACCGCGACGGCCCGCACCGGGCTGACCGCCGGGCCGGAGCCATCGGGTCTGCTCGCCCCGCTGGCGGAACACTCGGGCGCGTCCAACGCGCTGATGGTCTCCGGCAAGGAGTCCGAGTCGGGCAACCCGCTTGCCGTCTTCGGCCCCCAGGTCTCCTATTTCGCCCCGCAGATCTTGATGGAGCAGTCCATCCACGCACCGGCCGGGCCGCAGGGCCCGCCGCTCGACGCGCGCGGCTCCGCCTTCCTCGGCACCAACCTCTACGTGCAGCTCGGCCGCGGACGGGACTACTCGTGGTCGGCCACCTCGGCGGGCCAGGACATCGTCGACAGCTTCGCGGTGCCCCTGTGCGAACCCGGCGGCGGCAATGCCTCGCTCGACTCGCAGTCCTACGAGTACCGCGGGAAGTGCGAGCCGTTCGAGGTGCTCGAGCGGACGAACACCTGGAGCCCGACGGCCGCGGACACCTCGGCGGCGGGCTCGGAGACTCTGCGAACGCTGAGGACGAAGCTCGGCGTCGTCACCCACCGCGCGGAGATCGAAGGTAAGCCCTACGCCTACACGCGGCTTCGCGCCACGTACTTCCACGAGGTGGACTCGGCCATCGGCTTTTCCGAGTTCAACAACCCGGAGACGATGCGGACGTCCGAGGGCTTCATGGAAGCGGCCTGCAAGATCGACTACACCTTCAACTGGTTCTACATCAACAAGGATCAGATCGCCTACTTCAACTCCGGCTACAACCCGAAGCGCTCGAAAAAGGTCGATCCCAACTTCCCGGCGTTCGGCAAGCCGAAGTACGAGTGGCAGGGCTACATCCCGCCCTCCGACGAGGTGATGAAGCCGACCCCGGCCGACTCCTCGGCGGTCGACCCGCACAGCCTCACGGCGAACCAGGAGCCCTGCGCCAAGCACCCGCAGACGGTCGACCAGAGTTTCCTCACCAGCTGGAACAACAAGCAGGCGCCGGCCTACCGCGCGTCCGACGCCGAATGGGGCTACCAGCCGATCTACCGCTCCGACTCGCTCGACGAGCGGATCGAGGACGGGATCGCGGGCGGCGGCAAGATGAACATCGTCGAGCTGATCAACGCGATGGAGGACGCGGGAACGGTGGACCTGCGCGGCTCGCAGGTGCTGCCGTGGATCCTGAAGGTGCTCGGCACCGGCAAGGGGGCGAGCGCGGAGCTGAAGGGCGCGATCTCGTCCCTGCGTGGGTGGGCCAAGTCCGGCGCCCACCGCCGCGACCTGAACCGCGACGGCGTCTACGACGACGCCGAGGCGGTGCGGATCATGGACGCTTGGTGGCCGCTTCTGCTGAAGGCCGAATTCGAGCCCACCCTGGGCAAGGGCCTCTACGACGCGGTCGAGTCGGCACGGGGGATCGACGACACGCCGCACAAGTCCGGCACGAACCAGGGCTCCGCCTACAACGGCGGCTGGTACGGCTACGTGCAGAAGGACCTGCGGACGCTCCTCGGCGAGAAGGTGAAGGGCCGCTACTCGCGGATCTACTGCGGCAAGGGCAAGCTGAAGCGCTGCCGCGCCGACCTGCTCGACTCGCTCGAGGCGGCGATCGCGGTCCCGGCGAGCGAGGTCTATGCCGACGCCGACGACAACTGCAGCTTCGGTGACGCCCAGATGTGCTTCGACGCGGTCGAGTACACCGCCACCGGTGGCATCGGGCAGCCGCCGATGCCGTGGATCAACCGTCCCACGTTCCAGCAGGTCGTCGAGCCGGGCGCCACCCCTTAGCGCGCAATAAGCTCGACCCGTGGCCTGGGTCGAGACCGAATCGATCTCCTTCGTCGCTCGGCATGAGTCGGGTGATGAGGCCGATGCTAAGCGGATCCTCGACGAGCTCGAGGACATGCGGCTGCGGCTCGAGGACCGCTTCGACGAGGTCCCCGGAGAGATCAGCGTCGTCATCCACCCCACCCCCGCCTGGCTCGCCGCGGCCCACCCGTTCCTGCCGCTCGCCCGCTGGGCGGCAGCGCCGGCGGGGCGCCGCTACCTGGCCGGCTGGGCGATGTCGACCGAGCTGCACGTCCTGAACGACGAGCACGCCGAGCGCCGCGCCGGCGGCCCCGATTCGACGCGGGCCCTGCTCGGCACCGCCGACCGCCTCTACACCCAGATCGTCCTCGCCGCCAACAACGCGGCCCTGCCGCCGCCCTGGGGCCCGCGCCGGTTCGCCCGCTACCTGCGCTGGGCCTGGCTGATCGAGGGGGCGGCGCAGTACTTCTCCGGCCAGGTGCCGCTCTTCCGCCCCGCCGTGGTGCGCCGCATGCGCGAGGGCAAGCCGCCGGCCTTCCCGCCCTCCGCCCGCGACGCGACCATCCTCGGCGGCACCGTCTTCGACCTGCTCGACCGCGAGATCGGGCGTTCGGCCGCCGACGTCCTCGCCACCCGCCCGGGCCGCGGCGGCCTCGAGAACTCGATCGAGATCGCCTTCGGCGCGCGGCTGCGGGAGGTCGAGCGGGCCTGGCGCGAGCACCTGCGCGAGGTGACGGAGCGCCGGCAGTCAGAGCCGGAGGGCGAGGTTCCGGAGCTGCGGCTCTCGTAGTCGCTCGTAGAGTCGCGGCCCTTGCGCTGCGGTTGCCGCCGCCCGGGTTTACCATCGGCTTCGATGCGGTATGGGCCTGGAGCGGGAGCGGTCACGGGTGCCGCTGGCGCTCCTGTCGCTACGTCCGCGCCGACCCGGCGCTCGCCGGGTCCCGCCGAGCCGCGTGAGCATCACCGCCGGACCCGACGGCGCGATGTGGTTCACCGAGACCGCGCGTGCCCGCGATCGGGCGGATCGCTCGCAGACGGGAAGCATCACCGAGTTCCCGATCCCCAGCGGCCGATCAATCCCGGCGGCGATCACCTCCGGGCCGGACGGGGCACTCTGGTTCACGGCGCCGGCAGCCGACCGGATCGGGCGGATGGCCGTGGATGGAATGGTTACCGAGTTCACCCTGCCTGGTCCGGGCGCCACCCGCTCGGACATCATTTCGGGGCCCGATGGCAGCCTCTGGTTCACCGAGCGGGACGGCGACCGGATCGGCGCGGATCTCGACCGGCCGGGGGGCAGGCGTCGATCACTCGAGTTCGTCGATTCCCGGCCCCGAGCAGCGTGCCGACGGACATCACCACGGACGGCGTGCGCGAATGTTCTTCACAGAACTCAGGCAGCAACCAGATCGGCCGTATTTCCACCGCAGGTGTCATCGAGTTCGAGATCGCCACCGTAGCCGGGGCGCGGCCTACGCGGCATCGCGCTTTCTCCCGGCTAACGGGCTCCTGTACTTCACCTTGCCCGGCACCAATGAGATCGGCCGGCTCGGCACCGGGGGCGGCGCTCGTCTTGGATCACCGCCGTTCCCGGCGCGGACGCCAGCCCGTTCGACCTCGCCAGCGATAACGTCGCCGGCGCGGGCGCAGGCGTCTGGTTCACCGAACGCGGAAGCGACCAGATCGGCCGCATCGACATCGCCGGCGCGCTCACGAATGAGTTCGCCGTCCTGCCTGGCGACCCCGCAGGGCATCGCGTCGGCGCTCCCGGGGCCGGAGCGCGCGCTCTGGTCTTCACGCTGCCGCCCACGGACACGATCGGGCAGCATCACCACCGCCGGCGTTCGGCAGAGCTTCCTCGCTGCCCGCTCAGCCGGGCCCGGCCGGGTCCGACCCCGGGGCAACGGGCGAGACGGGCGCAGACGGGTGCGACCGGACCCGCGGGGCCGGCCGGTCAGCTCGGCGTCGTCGCCTTCCAGGTGAAGCCGCGCAAGCCAGTTCGCGGGCAAGCGCGTGACGGTCAGCTTCGCGCTCACAGATGCGGCGCACGTGACCCTTCTCGTCGAGCGGCTCGGGAAGGGCGGCGGCGGCTCCGCGCAGGCGGTGGCCGATCGCGATTTCGCCGAAGGTGTGAATGAGATCGCCTGGAACGGGCGCCTTGGCGGCAAGAAGGCGAAGCCGGGGACATACCGGCTCTCGATCGAGGCAGAGCGTGACGGAAGCGCCGACTCCAGCTCGATCGATACGAAGCTGAAGAAAAAGAAGAAGCCGCGCCGCTAGGCGCTACTTCTCCTTCAGCTTCACCTTCGCCGTCTCGGTGTTGGCGGTGCCGCCCGTCGGCGTGAAGGTGACCTCGGCGGTGACCTTCGCCTTGCCCTTGTCGTCGAGCTTGTCGGCGGTCTTGCCGGTCGGCTTCAGCTTCAGGTTGACGGTGCCGGCGCCGGTCGCGTCCTTCGTGACCGGCTTCAGTCCCTTCCCCTCGAGCTCGAGCTTGCCGGCGCCGGGGACGTCGACGGGGAGCGTCGCGGTGCCCTTCTTCGCGTTCAGCTTCGCCTTGCCGAAGGCGATGTCGTTCGAGGGCGGTGTCGAGCCTCCGCCTCCGCTCCGCCTCCGCCTCCGCCACCGCCGCCACCGCCGCCGCCGTCTGCAGCGGGGCACCCGTTCGCCGTCGCGGCCGCGACGGAGGGGCAGGCATCGGAAGCGTCGGGGACGCCGTCGCCGTCGGAGTCGGGCGGCGGGGTCGCGGGGTTGACGGTCTCGCAGCCGGCGATCGTCGAATCCAGGTCGATCGAGAACACATCGCGGTTCAGCACATCCGCCGCGCCCGCGCCGCAGTTGAGGGCGGTGTCGGCGATCCCGTCGGCGGAGTTCAGTGTGTCGTTGCCGGCCTCGCCGCCCAGGTCGTCGGGATTCGCGCCGCCGGTCAGCTGATCGTCGCCGTCGCCGCCGCGCAGCGTGTCGTTGCCGGCGCCGCCCCGGAGGACATTGGCGACTGGATTGCCGTTGAGCGTGTCGTTGCCCGAGCCGCCCGTGAAGCGCTCCATGCCATTCGCGAACGCGCCGACGCCGGTCGCCGGCCCCTCGTAGCCATTGCTCTGGTCGAGCTGGAGCTGCCCGCGGATGTCGCCGTTCGGATTCTCGGCGGTGTGGACATTCACGTAGGTGTTCCCCGCATGCAGGTCGGCGACCTGGGCGGACGGGAAGGTCGCGCCCGCGAAATTGATGAACATGCCGGTAGCCCCGCCGTTGTCGACCCACGGGCCGCCGGTCGCGAGGTCGAAGATGATCGGTCCGTTGACGCCGGCAGGGGCGACGTGAATGTGGGACATCGTCAGATCGTTAGGGGATCCCGTGCCGTTGTTGGTTATTCCGTTCACGCTGGAGTTGAAGCTGAACATGTTGTTGGTCAGGTTGATCGTCAGGCTCGCCTCGCCGTTCGCCGTGCTGCCGGTCGGCGGTACCTCCTGGGCCTGGCTCAGCACGGCGCCGAAGTAGCCCACGGTCGGCGAGCCGACGGTGACTGGGGTCGTGTAGGCGCTGTAGTCGAGCTCGTCCTGACCCTCTGATCCGAACAGAAAGCCGGTGTCAGCACCGTCGGCGAGCGCGAAGCGATCCGCGCCCGGGCCACCGCGGAGAGACGATCCCGTCGGGGGCGGCGTCTTCGATGTTGAAAACGTCATCTCCGGACCCGGCGGTGATCGACTGCTCGTTGACGGAGACGGGATCGAAGGCGATTATCCCGCCGCCGGCACCGGTGATCATGTTCGCGGTCAGCCCATAGGTACGCGGCGTCGCTGCCGCGGTGTTGCTCACATCGAGGATGTCGAAGCCGTTGGTCCCGCCGTCGAACGTGATCGTCGCGGCGACGGTGCTCGCGTCGGTGCCGGCGCCGCCGACCAGCATCGAATCGTTCGCGGTGCCGCCGATCGCGGTCACCTCAGTGGTGCCGGAGTTGGGAACGGTTGTCTCGACTCCGGCGGTGCTGTTGAAATCGGTCTCGTCCAGGAAGCCGGGGTCTCCCGTTGGAACCTGTTGTGGGTCAGAAGGCCAGCGCCGTTGTGGCTGATCAGAAGGGGGGCGAGCGTGTTGCCGTTCTGCATCACGACCGAGTCCCCGGCCCTGACCGTGGGTCAGCAGACCGCCGCTCACGTCGATCGCAAGGAACGTTCCCGCGCCCGCGTCCGACATGACCGCATTCGTGCAGACGACGCCGCACGTCGACGTCCACACCGCGTTCGCGCTCGCCGGCACGGCGAGCATCAGCAACGCGAACAACAATCCAACTCTCAATCCCGCCCTGTGCATCAGTTGCGGAGGTTACACACGGATCGTCCGAGCGTGGACCGCTCAGCCGCTCAGCGCATACAGCAACCCGAGCACGCCGGACCCGATCGCGAGCACCACGAGGATCCAGGCGAGGAGCTTGATCGGCGCGGGCTGGGCGTTGGTGCCGAGGGGGCTGAGGCCGGAGCCGGTTCCGTCGCCGTTCTGGGCCTCGGGCTCGACCTCGGCGCCCGTGAGCAGCTCGCGCGCGTCCTGTGCGGCGGACTCCGGGACGAGGATGTCGCGCGGGCCGGCGGCGAGGAAGTCGGGGACGTCGAAGCCGCGGGTGCGCTTCTGCAGTGAGGGGATCCCCTCCTCGAGCAGGATCCCCTGGATCAGCTCGGCCTCGGAGAGGTTGCGGCCGGAGGCGACGCGGACCAGCTCACCGCGGGTGTACTGCGGCTTCACCTTGCGGGCGCGCTCGTGCGCGTCGGTGACCGGCTCCAGCTCGCCCTTGCCGACGTAGACGAGCGGCATCTCGCACTTCTCGCAGAAGCGGGCGTCGAGCGGATAGCGGATCGCGCAGTGCGGGCAGGCGAGCGGCCCCTCGGCCGCCATCAGCCGGTGACCTCCAGGTCGATCTCGCTGACCTGCTTGTCGGCGACCTTGAAGGCGCGGACGACCGGCTCGTCCTCGGCGATCGAGCAGATCAGGTGGATCAGCTCGGGCCAGGGATCCCACTGGTTGACGTCGGTCTGCGAGGGATAGGCCTCGCTGTGCGTATGCGAGTGGTAGCTCCCGACCATCTGCTCGCCGGCGGCCTCGATCTTCTCGGTGACCTTGTACTGCTCGATCGGGTCGAGCTCGAAGCGCAGCGGGCTGGCGAACGTGTTCGTCACCCGATGGACCCCGGTGACCTCGCCGTCCCGGGCAGCCACGAGCCCACAGCACTCATTCGGAGCATCGTCCCGAGCATGGGCGACGATTTCATCCACCAAATCCCGGGTAATCCTCACGAAGCCGAGGCTAGCGCCACACGCCCAAAGGTGCCAGACACCATTGTGTTAGTTGACTAGCACGATTTAGCTGTGCTACTGTGCTAGCGCAATGGCACAAGAGGGTCAGACCCCGATTGGGCGTGTGCGTGGTGGGAACACCGCAACTGCCACCACCGCTCCCATGCCCATGTCGCCCCCGCCCCAGCCCCTCGTCGCCGAGCGGTTTGCCGTCGACCAGGCCAGTGAGCTGCCTGTAGGCGCTCAGCTTCACTGGCAGCTGCGCAGCTTTATCCGCACCGGCCAGGCCGCCGCCGGGGAGCGGCTTCCGGGCGTCCGCGAGATGGCCGCCGGCTCCGGGGTGAACGTCAACACCGTTCGCTCCGTCTACGGCAAGCTCGAGGACGACGGGCTCATCACCTCCCGCCAGGGCGCCGGGACCTTCGTCTCCGGCGACGGCGTCGCCTCCCCGGTGCTCGGCGAGCTCGTCCGCGAGACGCTCGCCCGCGCCCGCGCGGAGGGCGTCGAGGCTCGCGAGCTCGCGGTCGCCCTCCACGCCGTCTCCCCCGCCCCGCTTCCCAGCCCGACCCGCGACTCCGATCAGCGCGGCGCGCGCAAGGAGCTGCGCCGCCAGATCGCCCGGCTCGAAGCCGAGCTCGCCTCCTTCCCGCGGGAGCTCCAGCCGCCGCCCGACCCCGACGTCCACCCCCATCACGGGGCCCGGATCGCCGGCGTCGAGGAGCTCGAGCGCACCCGCGACAGCCTGCTCGACCGGATCGCCGAGGTCCGCGCCGCAGACACCAAGCGCGAGCGCGTTCGGAGCAAGGCGCGCAGCCAGGTTGAGGCGATGGTCCGCGAGCCGGAGGCGAACAAGTGGAGCTGGGTCTCGAGCGAGGACACCGGCGACCCCGGTTGCAAGGAATGGCGGGTCACGCCCCGCTACGGCCCCGTCGGAGCGGCGATGGGCTGGTGGCGCGTGAAGGTCTCGGGCGGATGTCCGTTACCCGCGCCGGCTTGCGGCCGGTAACCACGGGAAGGGCTCACCGGTGATCCGCACCGTCGCGGACAGAGCCTTCCTCCCCGCCAAGTCGCTCTTCGAGCAGGTGGGGAACATGATGATCCTGACCGGCAAGACGGTCACGGCAACGCTGCGGCCTCCGTATCCCTACGGGACGGAGTTCGTCGGTCAGTTCCTCTTCGCCCTGCGCCTGTGCTGGTTCCCAATGCTGGTCTCGACCGTTGCCTTCGGGTTCGGCGCACCGGGCCTCCAGGCTGCCAACTTCCTGAGCCTCTTCGGCGCGCTCGACCGCCTCGGCGGGTTCTTCATCCTCGCGTCGGTCAGGGAGTTCGCCCCGTTCGTCACCGCGATCGTTGTCGCCGGCGTCGCGGGCACCGCGATCACCGCTGACCTCGGCGCCCGGAAGATCCGCGAGGAGCTCGACGCATTGCAGGTCCTCGGCGTCGACCCGATCAAGAACCTCGTCGTACCTCGCTTCCTCAGCCTGGTCCTGATCACCGGCCTGCTCGACATCTACGCCCTGATCTTCGGGATTATCGGCGGGGTCCTGGCGACCCTTCTCTACGGCGCCCCGCTGGGCGGCTTCTTCGCCACCCTCTTCACCAACGCGTCGATCACGGACCTGTGGGGCAGCGTGATCAAGACGATGCTCTTCGGCGGGATCATCGCGATCGTCTGTTGTTACAAAGGGATGAATGCGTCCGGAGGCGCCGAGGGAGTCGGCCGGGCGGTCAACGAAGGGGTCGTCCTCGCGACGCTCGGCATCTTCGCCTTCAACTACGTCTTCACCCAGACGCTCCTCGCCACCAATCCCGAGATCTCGGTGATCCGCTGATGCCGCCGTGGCTCGCGGTACCCAGGGACATGCTCGGCTCGATGGGCCAGATCACCCGCTTCGGCGGCCAGGTCATGGGGATCGTCTACACGGGCCGCGTCTTCACCTTCTTCGGCGAGACACTGCGCCAGGCGGGGATCCTGATCCTCGGCTCGACCCTCGTCATCTTCGGCCTGGTCTTCGTCATGGGGCTCACCTGCGGGATCGAGGGCGCCTACCTGCTGCGCGCCCAGGGCGCCCCCTCCTATGCCGGCGTCTTCAGCGCCTGGTGCGACCTGCGCGAGATCGCGCCCTACGGGTTCGGCTACATGCTCTCGGCGAAGGTCGGCACCGGGATCGTCGCCGAGCTGGGCTCGATGCGGATCTCCGACGAGATCGACGCGCTCGAGGTGATGGGCGTGCAGCCCATGGTCTACCTCGCCGCCACCCGCCTGCTCGCCGCCTGGCTCGTCTTCCCGTTCATGTACCTCGCCGCGATCGGCGTGATGTTCTTCGCCTCCTACATCGCCGTAGTCGAGCAGATCGCGGAGACCTCGGCCGGCGGCTACTTCCTGATCTTCTGGATGTTCCAGAACCCGCCCGACCTGTTATTCAGCCTGATCAAGGCGATGACGATGGCGACCGCCATCGTGCTCGTCGGCTGCTACTACGGATACAACGCATCCGGCGGACCCGTCGGTGTCGGGACGGCAACCGCCAAGTCGATGGTCCTGAACATCGTCCTCGTGCACATCATCGGGATGATGGGGACCCTGATCTTCTGGGGCGCGAACCCGCGCGCGCCGATCGGGGGCTGACGATGGGACTGCTGGTCGCACTTGGAGCATCGATGGTGGCGCTCGCCGCCTTCTCGATGCTGGTCCACGACGCGCCGCCGCTGGCGGCACTGGCCACGATCGTCGAGCTCGCTGTTCATGATCGTCGTCTGGCTCGGCCACCTCTGGGCCCGCCAGCGGCGCGAGAGCAAGGGATAGGACGGATCATGGAGGCAAGCGTGCAGACGATGAGACGCACCGACCGGCTCGCCGCAGCCTTCCTGCTCGTCCTGATGACGGTCGGCAGCCTGGTGCTCTGGATCGGCGTGCCGCTCGGCTGCCTCTACGTCGCCTCGAAGCTCGCCGACACCCTCGCCGAGCACTTCGTGATCGTCTTGCCGATGGCGATCGCGGCGATGTGCGCCTGGGGCTGGTTCCTCTTCTGGCTGAACGGGCTCTACCTGCGGATCACCGGATTCTTCGACGAACAGGACCCCGACGAGCCGCCGCGCCGAATTCGCGGACCGCTCGAGCCGATCATCGTCGGCTCGCTCATCATCGCCCTCGTCGCGCTCTTCGTCTGGTTCTTCGGGTTCGCGGAGAACCCCTCGAGCCAGGTGATCTAGTGGGCCGTCCAGAAACGGTGTGCCGGAAACGGCGAGGCGCAGGCGCCGGCTGGCAAGGACGCAGGGAGCCCGCATGGCAGCGCCATGTGGGCGACCGAGGACGATGCCATGGCGGCGATCTGCGGCCGCCGTTTCGGGTGCAACGTTCCTGGGCGGTCCACTAACTGCTCCCGCCGCGGCTCCCCGGACCGGCGGTGGTCCAGACCGTCGCCTCGCTCTTTTTCGCGGATCGCTTCGACGCGTGGGTCAGGACTCGCTTTCCCGATCCGCCGACCATCCGGATGAAGATCCTCGGCGTCGGTGAGGTCGTAGCCACCGGCGACCCCGCCGTGGTCAAGGCGCTCTTCACCGCCCCGCCCGGATCGGTGGCCGCAGGTGAAATCAACCGGCGAGTGCTGCCCATTCTCGGCGCCGACTCGGTGATGACGGTCGACGGCGAGCGCCACCTGAAGCTGCGCCGGCTCCTGTTGCCGCCGTTCCACGGCGACGCGATCCGCGAGTACGAGTCGGCGATCGAGCGGATCGCTGCAGCCGAGGTCGAGAGCTGGCCGCTCGGCTCTGAGCTGTCGCTTCACCCGCGGATGCAGGCGATCGCGCTCGAGGTGATCCTCGAGGTTGTCCTCGGCGCCAGCGACCCGGCGCGGCGCGAACGCCTACGAGCGGTCTTGCCGAAGGTCCTCCAGGCGAACCCGATCTCGATCCTGATGGAAGATCGCATGCCGTGGCTCTACTCGGGGGCGATCGGCCGCATGCGCCCGTGGATCCGAACCCGCCAGGAGGCCGACCGATTGCTGCGCGACGAACTGGCCGCGCATCGCGCCTCCCCTGACGGGCGCGAGGACATCCTCGCGATGCTGATCGCCTCGCGGGACGAGGACGGCCAGGGTCTGAGCGACGCCGAGCTCGGGGACCAGCTCCTCACCCTCCTGCTCGCGGGCCACGAGACGACGGCGACTTCGCTCGCCTGGTGTTTCGAGCGGCTGACGCGCCATCCGGCAGCGCTTGCGCGCGTGCGCGAGGACATCGCAGCAGGACGGGACGAGTACCTCGACGCGACGATCAAGGAGACGATGCGGATGCGCCCGGTCATCGAGGCGGTGTGGCGACTCCTGAAGCAGCCACTCGAGGTGGGTGACTACAGGCTCCCGGCGGGAACGGTGGTGGCCCCGGTGCTTCGAGACACCGGCGGCGCCGAGGCATTCGAGGATCCCGAGGACTTTCGCCCCGAGCGCTTCCTCGAAGACGACATCCCTTCCTACAGCCAGATCCCCTTCGGCGGCGGACCGCGGCGCTGCATCGGTGCCAGCTTCGCGACGATGGAGATGAAGATCGTGCTGCGGACGGTCCTGAGCCGCGTCGAGCTACGCGCGGCGGACCCGGCCCCTGAGAAGGTCGACCGGATGCGGCGCTTCACCGCCTCGCCCCGCCGCGGCGCGCGTGTGGCCGTTGCGTATTACATTTCGTAGGACAATGGCCCGGATGACCAGAACGATCTCCGTTCGGCTCGACGAGGAATCGGAGGCGGCCCTTCGCCTGCTCTTGGATAAGGGCGTCGGGCAGTCGGAGGCGATCCGGCGCGCGCTCGTCTCGCTCGCTTCGCAGGGGTACCGAAATCTCGTCGAAGCCGAAGCTGCAGCGGTCGCCGCCGATCCGGACGACCGCCGCGAGATCGCAGCGATCATGGGCGAGCTGGACGAGATCAGTGACCCGTGGTGAGGTCTACGAGCTCCGTGCCGATCGTCGCGCACGCGGTCACGAGCAGCGGGGGACACGACTGGCCGTAGTCGTCCAGTCGGACTGGCTCTCGCAGCTCTCAACAGTCATCGTCGCCCCCACTTCCACCTCTGCCGGCTCCCGCGAGTTCCGACCGGAGATCAGCGTTCGCGGGACACGCACGCGCGTGATGGTCGATCAGCTGCGGGCGGTCGATCCGAATCGCCTGGGACGGCTGCGCGAGCGTTTGGACGCCGAGGAGCTGAACAGCCTGAACCGAGCGGTCAAGCTGACCCTCGGTCTCCTGCCCTAATCAGTACCAGTGCCGGCCGGCAAGGCGGGGCGGCTCGCGCAGGTCGCCGGCGGCCGTGCCCAGCAGGTCGGGGTCCTCGCGGCCGAGCTCCCAGAGCAGGTCGTCGAGGATCGGCGGGGAGACGCCGGACTCGGCCGGCGACGGCGGCGAACGCGTCGCGGGTCGTCGGCTCGCACCTCGTCGACGCCTCCCGGTTCGACGAGCCCGGAGCGCAGCGCGAGCCGCATCAGCACGTTGTCGGCGCAGACCTGCCAGCTCTCGGGGTCGGCGACCGCGAGCCAGCCGCGGCGCTCGGCGATCTTCGCGAACAGGAAGGCCTTCTTCGCGAGCGGGTCCGCGTAGGCCTCGTAGCGGGCGAGCATCGCGATCAGGCCTCCCTCGCCGGCGAGCCTGACGGGGACAGAGGGAGTCGGAGGCCTCGGGGCGTGCGGCGGCGATCATGGTTGCCGCCGAGCCGCCGTGGTCGCGCTCGAGGCCGCCGGCCAGGTCTCGCCAGAGGCGTGCCCGCTCGTCCGGCTCCGCGACCGTCTCGCCCTCCACCTCGAACATCGCGGCCACCCGCTCGGCGTCGACGTCGCGCAGCGCCGCCGCGCGTCAGGGTTCCCGGCCGGCGCCGCTCCTCGGCGCAGGCGAGCTCCCAGAGCAGCTCGCTGCCCTCGAACGGCCCGCGGCCGTCCACCCGGTGCGCCTCGCGGTAGCCGCTTCGGTGGTCGACCGCGCAGAGGAAGAGCGCCGCGTCGGCGCTCGGCACGTGCTCGAAGCCCGGCGGCTCGTAGGTCGCCGCGAGCTCACTAACACGCGCGGCAACCCGCGAAAGCGCGGCCGGCTCGGGCATCGTCGCCATCGCCAATAAAGCTAAGCCACTCCTAACTGACCCGCCTTACCGGCCGCCATGTAGCCCCGCCGCACCTCGGCGGGCAGCTTCTCGAGCGAGTAGCGCAGCATCGTCCGCGGCATCTCGGCCGCGTGATGGTCGAGGAAGCCGCGCAGCGCCGCCTCGTCGCGCTTCCCGACCTCGCGCAGCATCCAGCCGACCGCCTTGTGGATCAGGTCGTGCTCGTCGCGAAGCAGGAGCTCCGCGAGCCGCAGCGTCTCGGCGGGCTCGCCGTCGCGGATCAGCGGGAACGTCGCCAGCACCGCGATCCGCCGGTCCCAGATGCTGTCCGAACCCGCGAGCTCGGTGAGGAGCGCGCTGTCGCCGCCACGAACGCGGTCGGCCAGGAGCGTCGGCACCGAGGTGTCGATCAGATCCCAGTTGTTTGCCCGGTCGCGGTGGTCGACTCG
>CAWAUB010000014.1:0-277273 GCA_963785155.1 uncultured Thermoleophilia bacterium | reverse complement strand
CCCACGAGGCCGACCCGGCCGCGAAGCTCTACATGAACGACTTCCTGGTCGAGGAGGAGAACCGCAAGTCGGATTCTTTCCTCGCGGTCGCCCGGGAGTTGGTGCGACTGGAGATCCCTTCGACGGGGTCGGCTTCCAGTTCCACGTGGGCACCGACGGCTGGGTCGACACTCCCGATGCGGCGGCCAATTTCGAGCGCTTCAGCGAGCTCGGGCTCGAGATCCAGATCAGCGAGATGGACGTGCCCGACCGCACCGCCAACCCCGGGACCGACGACCGCCGCGAGCGCCAGGCGAACGCGTTCAAGGCGGCGGCCCGGGCCTGCCGCGGCGAGCCGGCCTGCACCCGGTTCACGACCTGGGGGCTGACCGACCGCTACTCGTGGCTCGGCGAGAACAAGCAGCCGCTCCCGTTCGATCGCAAGCTGCGCCCGAAGCCCTCCTGGGATGCGATCACCGACGCGCTGCGGCCAGGGGACTAGACGGGCGTTCGGTTCTTAGCGGCGGCTTTAGCCGAGTTGCCGATGATGCGGGTGTGGGACGCGGGAATGGCGTAGGGAGACGCCGGCGGACGGCTGTGGTCGGGCTCTTGCCCGTCGTGATCGCGCTCGCGTTCGCGGCGCCGGCGAGCGCAGGCACCGTGGACCGAGCGCCCCTCTCCACCGACGGCGCGGCGATTGTCGACCGCAACGGCGAGCGACTGGTGATCCAGGGCGTGAACTGGTTTGGCTTCGAGACCGGCGTCCACGTTCCGCACGGGCTGTGGAGCCGGGATTACTCGGAGATGCTCGCGCAGATCCACGACCTCGGCTTCAACGCGATCCGTCTGCCGTTCTCGGTCGAGGCCATCCAGTCGTCGACGACATCGAGCGTCAACACTTCGCTTGGCCGCAACTCCGAGCTGGCCGGGAAGACACCGCTGCAGGCGATGGACCTGATCGTTGCCGAGGCGCGCCGGCAGGACCTGCTCGTGATCCTCGACCTCCACTCGCTCGAGGACGACTCGTTCTCACATCCCCTCTGGTACGGGATCGGCGGCTACACCGAGGACGACTGGGTCAACGCCTGGCAGACGATGGCGACCCGCTTCGGCGATGACCCGAACGTCGTCGCCGCCGACCTGAAGAACGAACCGCACGGCGAGGCGCAATGGGGCACCGGCGCAGCGCAGGACTGGCGGCGGGCGGCGGAGCGTGCCGGTGACGCGGTGCACGCGATCGCGCCCCATTGGCTGGCCGTCGTCGAGGGCGTCGAGGGGCCCGTTCCTGGGCAGCAGCTCGACCGCCACTGGTGGGGCGGCAACCTGGAGGGAGTCCGGTCGGCGCCCGTGCGGCTTGCACGCGACCACAAGCTCGTCTACTCGCCTCACGAGTACGGGCCGGGCGTGCATGCGCAGCCGTGGTTTTCGCAGCCGAACTTCCAGGAGATCCTCTACGACCGCTGGCAGAAGGGCTTCGACCACATCGCGGACGACGACACCGCGCCGATCCTCGTCGGCGAGTTCGGCGGCAAGCAGACGGGGACGGACACGGTGGAGGGGATCTGGCAGCGCCAGCTGATCGACTTCATCGGCCGTCGCGGGCACTCCTGGACCTACTGGTCGTGGAATCCGAACTCGGGCGACACCGGCGGCGTCCTCGGCGACGACTGGCGGACACCGGTGGCGGGAAAGCTCGCGCTGCTCCAACAGCTTCAGCGCCGCGAGCCGATCGACTTCCCCGGAGCGACGCCGTGGGGGCCCGGCGACGATGTCGGCGGTGGGACAGGCGGCGGTGGCGGATCCGGTTCGGGTTCGGGCGGTTCCGGCACCGGATCTGGAGGAGCCGGTGGAACGAGCGGGGCCAGTGGCCAGGGTGACGGGGATGCGCCCGATACGAGGATCACCTCCGAGCCGGATGAGCGCGGACCGAAACGCCGGGTCCGTTTCCGCTTCGAGTCGGATTCCGGCGATCGCTTCGAATGCCGGATCGACGAGCGCGACTGGCAGGATTGCGAGTCGCCGGCGCGCTACCGGCTCAGCCGCGGCCGGCACGTCTTCCGCGTCCGGGCCTGGGCGGACGACGTGGCCGATCCCAGCCCGGCGAGAAGCAGCTTCCGTATAGCCTCGCGCTAGTGGCCAAGATCGAAGAGGGCGACAAGGCTCCTGATTTCGAGCTGCCCGGTACCGAGGGCAAGACCTACCGGCTCGCAGACTTCATCGGCGAAGGCAAGCCAGGCGTGGTCCTCGCGTTCTACCCCGGCGACTTCACCGCCGGCTGCACGGCGCAGTTCTGCTCGTACCGCGACAACAGCGAGCAGCTCGACCGGCTGGGCGTCCCGGTGCTCGGGATCTCGCCGCAGTCGGTCGAGTCCCACGAGCGCTGGGTCAAGGAGAAGGAGCTCAACGTCCCGCTCCTCGCGGACGAAGGGATGAAGGTCGCGGATGCGTACGGCGTCAAGGCCTGGGGCTCCCCCCTTGCCTGGCTGACCGAGCGGCGCGCCGTCACCCCGGCCGGCTTCTTCACCAAGCGCGCCATCGTCGTCGTCGACAGCGAGGGGATCGTGCGGCATCTGACCACGAGCTTCACCGGCCAGACGGACCACACTACGGTCGAGGAGCTCGAGAAGGCCGTCGCGCCGATCGTCTGAGTCAGTTCCTAGGGCTTTTCAAGCAGCTTCGCAACGCGAGTCGACGTTGTCCTTCGGGTCGGCCTTGACTTCATCGCGACCTGAGCCGCATTCGACCTTGTCATCGTCGTCGTTGTCCTCGACGTTGATCTTGTCTGCGCCCGGGCCGCCGCTGGCCACATCCTTGTCATCGGATTTGGGGTCGCGAAGCACGTCGTCCCCCTGGTTGCCTTCGATGCGGTCGTTGCCCTCATCGCCGTCTGCGACGTCGTTATCAACCCCGCCCAGGAACTGGTCGTTGCCGGGCCCTCCGGAGAGCTCATCGTTGCCGTTGTTGCCGGAGACGGCGTCATTTCCCGCAAGGCCACTGATCGTGTCATCGCCGCTACGGCCGTCGATCGTTTCGCCCCGCTTGGAACCGACCATCTCGTCGTCGCCGGCCGTCCCCAAACACACACCTGACGTGGCGCATTCGATGGTGGCTGCGCCCGCGATTGCGGCCACAGCAAGCGCGACGCCGAACACCCCTGCGTTCACCACAAACCTAAGCCGAGACATATCCCCTCCAGGACTAGTTGGGCCGAATGCGACTAAAGGTAATCGAAGTGCGAATGAGTGAGTGGGCCGTACAGGGATCGAACCTGTGACCTTGAGATTAAGAGTCTCCTGCTCTACCAGCTGAGCTAACGGCCCCGGTTTGGGGTGATGGTAGCCGCCGGAATCAGGTCTCGCCGGCGGCGTGAAGCGGCTAGGGAGTGGGCGTCACGGGCGCGCCGGGGACCGGCGTTCCGCCGAGCCCGCCGGCGGCGCCGCCCTGCTCGAGGGGATTCGTGAAGGCCTCGTCGCCGGTGCCCTTCTCGGCCTGCTTCTCGATCTGCTTCTTCAGCTCGGCGGCGGCCTTCGCGGTCGCCTCGAGGTCCTTCTGGATCTGCTTCTTCTGCGACGGGTCGACCTCCTTGATCGCCTGCGCCGCGGCCTCGTCGCCAAGGTCGGGGTCACCGCCGAAGTAGGCGTACTGGGCCAGCGTGAACCAGGGGCCGACCCCGCCGACGTCCTCGGCGGTGATCTGTGCGGAGGGAATCGCGTCCTCGGCGAGCCCCGGCACGTCCTGGGGATCCGAGAACTGGAGGAGGGTTCCGTAGGCGTTGTTGGCGATCGCCGCCGAGCCCGAATTCGGCTTGTCGGCGACCTTCAGGTACGTCTTCCATGAGGCGATCGCCTCGCGATACTGGGTCTCGGCCTCGGGGGTGAGGCTGACCTGACCGGTCGTCTCGTCGGAGTCGAGGGCGGCGTTGCCGGCCTGGAAGCGGACGCTGATCAGGTCCTGGAGCGCCTGCTCGTCCTTGGGGTCGGTGGCGAGCCTTGCCTCGGCGTCGTCGATATCGGCCTCGAAAGCAGGATCGTCGGAGGTGGAATCGTCGCCGCCGACGCCGATCGCGTCGAAGAGCCCGCCGGCGGCATCGCTGCCGATGCCGAAGCCGACGAAGCTGACTGCGAAGAGGATCGCGAGCGCCGCGTAGACCACCTGGACTACGCGCTTTCGCTTCCCGCTCAGGTCGAAGAGCATCGGCGGAAGGCTAGTGGTCGACCTGCGGCGTGAGGTCGGCCTCGGCGGGGTCCCCGAATCTTCGCGCCAGCAGGATGCTCGCCTCGTAAAGGATGAGCAGCGGGAACATGATCAGGAGCATCGAGATCGGGTCCCCGCCCGGAAGGGCCGCGGCAACGACCGCGATGCCGAGGATCACGTAGCGGCGGTTGTGGGAGAGCTGCTCGGGCGTGACGATGCCCAGCCTCGTCACCGAGAGCACGCCGATCGGGATCTGGAAGAGGACGCCAAGGGAGAGGCAGAGGACTCCGATGAAGCGGTAGTAGTCCTTCGCGCGAACCTCGATGTTGAACTCGGCGGCGTTGAAATTGAGCAGGAACTTGATCGCCGCCGGCAGGACGATGAAGTACGAGAAGGCCACGCCGGCGATGAAGAGGATCGGCGCTGCGATCAGGAAGGGCAGGACGACCTTCTTCTCGGAGTCCGAGAACGCGGGCAGTACGAACGCGTACCCCTGGTAAAGGATCACGGGAAGCGACAGGACGAAGGCCCCATAGGCGGAGACCTCGACGGTCGTGAAGAAGGGCTCTGTCACCCCCAGCGTGATCGGCTCCGGTGTGTTGCTGGGCAGTGCCGCGTTGAAGATCTCCAGCATCAACGCGTCCTGCCAGAAGCAGAGCGCGAACGCGACGAAGAAGGCCGCGAGCGAGATGATGATGCGCGTCCTCAGCTCGTCGAGGTGCTCGACGAGCGTCAGACGGTCATCGAAATTGACCGCCTTGGATCTGGCCAAGGCTTACGCCTTGTTCTCGGTTGCGACCTCGCCGTCGACCGTCTCGACCTTTTCGCCCTTTGCGGCGGTGGTCGCGATCGCCGGCTTATCGTCCTCGTCGTCGTCCTTGTGCGATCCGGTGATCGAGTCCTTGAACTCGCGCATCCCGGAACCGAGCGACTTACCGAGCTCGGGCAGACGCTTCGGCCCGAAGACGATCAATGCGATGACCAGAACTATCGCTATCTGCCAGAGGCTGAAATCCATCGTGATGGATGGTAACGGCGTTGGGCCGCGATTGGATCAGCCTGGGATTCGGTGACGCTCGAAGTTCTTGTAGTAGAGCGAGGCGGTGGGCTCCGCCTGGCCCTGGTACTTGGAGCCGGCTTCGGCGTCCCCGTAGGGACGCTCGACCGGCTCGTCCATACGCATGAAGGACATCTGCCCGATCGGCATCCCGTGGTAGATCGTGATCGGCAGATTGGCGACGTTCGAGAGCTCGAGCGTCAGGTTGCCCTCGAATCCGGCGTCGACGAAGCCCGCCGTGGAGTGGATCAGAAGGCCCAGGCGGCCGAGCGAGCTCTTGCCCTCCAGCCGCGCGACGAGGTCCGACGGCAGGCTGACCCGCTCAAGGGTCTGGCCGAGGACGAATTCGCCCGGGTGGAGGATGAACGGCCGGTCATCCTCAACCGTGACCAGTTCGGTGAGGTCCTCCATCGGCTCCCGCACGTCGATGTATGGGTAGCGCGCGTTGTGGAAGACCCGGAACTTGTTGTCGACGCGGACATCGACGCTCGAGGGCTGGATCATCGCCGCGTCGAAGGGATCGAAGACCAGGCGTCCGGCTTCGATCTCGGCCTTGATCGTGCGGTCTGAGAGGACCATCGCGCAAGTCTAAGCAGCCAGGCAGCGGCTGCGCGCACAACTATGCGGGAGTTCCACGCAAAGTCTGCGGGAAAACCCCGATTAAACGCGCGCCTGAGGTGCCGATACTTGGGACCAGATGGAGCGCAAGGGCGAACAGGCACAGATCAAGCAGAGCGTCGTGCTCCCCGGTGGGCACGTGATCGAGATGGCGCCGCGCGGAAGCGCGACACGGGAGAGCGGCGGCTCCTCGACCAAGAAGTCAGAGCAGCGCAAGCTTCATGTCTGTCCCGAGTGCTCCTCCGGCCTGGTTCACCCGACCGACTGGGAGCCCGTCGGCCGCGCCCGTTGGCGCGTCGACCTGCGCTGCCCAGATTGCGAGTGGTACGGCTCCGAAGTCCACGATCAGAAGGTGATGGACGCCTTCGACGAGATCCTGGACGACGGCACGGAGGGCCTGCTCGAGGACCTCTCCGAGCTCTCCCGGGCGATCATGGAAGAGGAGGTCGAGCGGTTCATCGACGCGCTCGACCGCGACCTCATCCTCGCCGAAGACTTCTAGGCCTGAGCCTCTTCCTCCGAGGCCCGCTGGGCGTCGCAGCTCTCGCCGATCGACTCCATCGCCGCGGCGATCTCGCCCGGATTGCTGCCGAATGCCGGTAGGAAGTCCTCTGCCACGCCCCGCGCGTAGACGGGCCACATCCGCTCCAGCATCTCGGCGCCGTCGGTCGTGAGCTGCACGTGCAGGCTGCGTCGGTCGCCCGGGCACTGAACCCGCTGCGCCAAGCCCGCGGCCTCGATCCGGTCGAGAAGCCGGCTCAGTCCACTGGTCGAGAGCAGGACGCGCTCGGCCACATCCACCTGGCGGAGGCGCGCGTCGGGCGCGTCGCGCAGCGCCGCGAGTACGTCGTACCAGGCGAGCGGTGGCAGGCCGGCCTCGTCGAGGTCGCGGCTGATCCGCCGAAGCATGTTCGAGTGGGCGCGCAGGAAGGCACGCCAGGCGCGCAGCTGCTCCTCGCCGATCGCGGGTTTCGTGGCTGTGCTCATGCCCACATCTTAGCTGAATGTTGCGGACGCAACCGTTGCTGCTACACTGATGCACAGTCAACCGTTGCAGTCTCAATGATTGGAGTAGCAATGACCACCTCAGCCCCCACCACCACACGAATTCCGGCCGGCACGTGGGCCCTCGACCGGGCGCACTCGAACGCGACGTTCGCGGTCCAGCACGCCGGGCTCGCAATATTCCGCGGCGGGTTCAAGGACCTCGACGCGAAACTCGAGGTCGGCGACGAGGCCGTCCTGACCGGCGCCGTCCGCGTGGACAGCATCGACGTCGACGACGAGAACATCCGGCCGCACCTGCTCTCACCGGAGTTCTTCGACGCCGAGCGGAACGCCGAGGTTCGCTTCCGCTCAACCGAGCTCTCGATCGAGGGTGACCGCGTCGAGCTGGCGGGCGACCTCGAGCTGGCCGGCGCCACCCAGGCGGTCCGGGCGACGGGCGAGATCCGCGGCCCGATCGAGTTCCCGGGCACCGAGGGCAAGCTCGCCCTCACGCTCGAGGCGAAGATCGACCGCACCGAGTTCGGCATGGACTGGCAGATGGAGCTGCCAGGCGGCGGCGAGGCGCTCGCCAACGACGTGTCCCTGGCCGTCGAGCTCGAGCTGGTGAAGGCGTAGCCCCGATGCGAGTGCTCGCCATTCCCGGCAGCCTCCGCTCCGAGTCGCTGAACGCGCGCCTGCTCCGCCATGTCGCGGAGCAGGCGCCGCGTGACATCGAGATCGAGCTCTGGGAGGACCTGCGTTCCCTGCCTCACTACGACCAGGACCTCGACGTCGAGCCCGCGCCCGAGGCGGTCGCCGATCTCCGCGATGCGATCGACCGCGCGGACGCGATCCTGATCGCCACGCCTGAGTACAACCACTCGATTCCGGGCGTCCTCAAGAACGCGATCGACTGGGCCTCGCGCCCTCGCGCAACGACCACGCTTCGCAACAAACCCGCGGCGGTGATCGGCGCCAGCACGGGCCGTTTCGGCGCCGTCTGGGCCCAGGCCGATCTACGCAAGGTCCTCGCGGCCGCCGGCGCGCGGGTGATCGAGAGCGATCTCGCGGTGCCGATGGCCGAGGAGGCCTTCGATGAGAAGGGCCGCCTGACCACGACCGACCATGCGATCGCCCTTATCCACATCCTCGAGGCCCTCGAGGCCGAGGTTCGGACCGACGCGGAGTTGGTCGCAGCCTGAACCGCTACGCGTAGCGCTCGACGACGCCGTCGGCGACGAGGTCGAGGAGGTTGCGGCGCTCGGCGTCGAGGGGTGAGTCCTCGAGTTCCGACTTCGCCGCCGCGACGTGGGCGCGCGCGGTCTCGCGGACCTCGTCGGTGGCGCCGGTCGCGACGATCCGCTCACAGAGCTCCTCGGCGCCGGCGGCGTCGAGGGCGCGCAGGTCGGCTGCCGCTACCTCGGGGTCCCGCTCGCGGGCGAGGATCAGGGGCATCGTCACGGTTCCGTCGAGCAGATCGGTGCCGCGGGCCTTGCCGGTGCGCTCCGGCGGCCCGGTGACGTCGAGCACGTCGTCGAGGAGCTGAAAGGCGAGGCCGACGCGACGGCCGAAGCCGGCGAGGTCGGCGCCCTCGTCGCCGATGGCGCAGGCGCACTCGAAGAGTGCCGCGGTCTTCAGGCGGCAGCGGTCGAGGTAGCGCTCCGCGTCCACACCGACGTCGAAGGCGTCGTGGCGCTGAGCGAGCTCGCCGCGCGCGAGCGCGACCGACGCGGTGGTGAGCAGCGCCACCTGTCGGCGCTCGCCCTCGGTCGCGAGCTCCGCGAACGCGCGGGCGAAGAGCAGGTCGCCGGTGGCCGTCGCTCGCGGGCGGCCGGAGGTCGCGAGCACGGTCGGGCGGCCGCGGCGGAGTGGGGCCGCGTCGAGGACGTCATCGTGGACCAGCGTCGCCATGTGGATCAGCTCGACCGCGACCGCGGCGCTCAGGGCGGGCTTGCCCGCCTCGGGGCCTGCGCAGAGAAGCACCAGGAGCGGGCGCAACCGCTTGCCGCCCGCGGCGAGCGTGGCCGTCGCGTCCTCCGCGAGCGGTCCGCCGGGTGCTGCTGCGATCCGCTCGAGCGCGGACTCGACCTCGGCCATCGACGCCGGGAGCCACGTCGAAGCCGCGTCGAGAACCCGGGTCACCGGTGCTGGGACAGCGGTGCCGTTCATCCCTTGACGCCGCTGTGGATCGCGATGATCCCGCCCGCGAGGATCGTCCAGCGGATCCGCTCGAAGCCGGCCTCGGCGATCAGCGCCGCGAGCCGGTCGGGCGCGGGGAAGCGCTTGACCGATTCGGGGAGGTAGGTGTACGCGTCACGGTCGCCGGCCACGGAGCCGAGGCGCGGCACGAGCCGGTCGAACCAGAGCGAGAAGAACGTCGAGAGCGGCGGCCGGGTCGGCTGGGTGATCTCGAGGATCGCGAGCCTGCCCCCGGGCCGCAGCACTCGCGCCATCTCGGCGAGCCCGCGATCGAGCTCGGCGAGGTTGCGGACGCCGAAGCCGACCGTGACCGCGTCGAAGCTCCCGTCCTCGTAGGGAAGCTCGAGCGCGTCGGCCCACTCGAACCGGACGGTCGCCACGCTGCGATCGGCGGCCTTCGCGCGGGCCAGGTCCAGCATCTGCTCGGAGAAGTCACAGCCGACGACGCTGCCCTCGGGGCCGACCCGGCCCGCCAGCTCGAAGGCGAGGTCGCCGGTCCCGCAGCAGACGTCCAGCGCGCTGTCTCCCGGCCCGAGCTCCGCGCGGTCGGCCGTCCGCTCACGCCAGCGATGGTGCATCCCGACGGTCATCGCCGAGTTCATGACGTCGTAGACGCCCGCGATGCGGTCGAACATCCCCCGCACCTCGGTCGCGAACTCGTCGGCCTCCCGCGAGGGGACGCCGGCCTGCGAGGGACTCACGAACCGGCTTGTGAGCTGCCCGCCTCGGGTTCCTCGCGCTCGTTCCCGTCAAGGGAGGCGAGGAAGTCGACCATGGCGTTGAACTTCTGCGGGTCCTCCTCCTGAAGGGCCGCATAGGAGGGCATGATTCCCGGGCCCACCTCGAGCGAGCGAGCGATCGCCGCCCGCGGGATCTGGGCCCCGATTTCGGTCAGCTCCGGCCCCGGTCCAGGGTTCCCGTTGTGCTCGAAGATGTGGCAGGCGAGGCAGCCTGATTGCGCCGCGACCTCCTTGCCCTCCTCGTATTGCGGGGCCACCTCCAGCTCGATCTCGGTCGGCGAGCCGGCCTCGGCGCCGAGCACCGTGAGGAAGGCCATCGCGATGATCGTGAGGATCCCGGCCGTCGTCGCGATCGGGCGCCGCTCGGGGCGCCGCTCGGGATTGCGGTCGTAGAACGGCAGCAGGAAGAGCAGGACCATGCACAGCGTCGGCACCCCGATCGTCGCCACCGGCACCAGCTCCGGCGGCTTGATCACTCGCAGGACCTCGAAGAGGAAGAAGAAGTACCACTCGGGCCGCGGCACGTAGGTCGTCGTCGTCGGGTCGGCCTTCGGGCCCTGCTCGGCACCGAGGATCAGCGACATCGCGACGATCACGAGGGCGACGATGAGCGCCATCGCCGAGTCCTTCAGCACTGCGTACGGGAAGAAGGGCTTGCCCTTCTTCTTCAGCACCTCGTATTCGCGGAGGTAGGCCTCCTTCTCGGCGTTGTTCATCCGACCTTTTCCTCACGCATGGACTTCGGCTTCGTGTCCGCGCTCTTCCAGGGCGGCGCCGTGGTGCCCTGCTTGACGACCAGGTAGAGGTGGGCGCCGATCAGCGCGATGATCGCGCCGGGCAGGAGCAGCATGTGGATCGAGTAGAAGCGGGCCAGCGTGGTGCCGCCGAACTCCGGGCCGGCGCGCAGGAAGTCGGAGAGGTAGGGGCCGATGATCGGGCCCGTGCCGTTGATGTTGACGCCGACGACCGTCGCCCAGAAGGAGCGCTGGTCGAAGGGCAGCAGGTAGCCGGTGAAGCCCATCGTCAGCGTCAGGATCAGCAGGACGACGCCGATGATCCAGTTGAGCTCGCGCGGGTACTTGTAGGCGCCGAAGAAGAAGGTCCTGCCCATGTGCAGGAAGATCAGGATGATCATCACCGTGGCGCCCCATTTGTGCATTCCACGGACGAACTCGCCGAGCCAGACGTCGTTGGTGAGGTGGGTGATCGAGTCGTACGCCTCCGTCGCCGAAGGCACGTAGTACATCGCCAGGAAGACGCCGGTGAGGGCCTGGAAGGTGAAGGCGAAGAGCGTGCCGGAGCCGAGCGTGTAGAACCAGTTGGTCCCCTTCGGGACCTTCCGGAAGAGCATCCCGGTGAGGAATCCGGTGACACCCATCCGCTCGTCGACCCAGCCGACGACGTCGATCGCGCCTTCCTTGGTGGCCTCGATCGGGCCGCCGCCGTTGCCGCCGTTCGCGCCGTTGCCGCCCTCGCCGGGTTTCGCCGGCTTGTGGAGGAAGGCCGGGCCGCGCTTCTTCTTCGGCGTGGTCTCGGAGGCCATTAGGGCGGAGGCGGCGGCACCGAGGGCCGCGGCGGGTAGAGGTACTCCCAGACGCCGCCGGTGAACTCACCGGGGTCGCGGTAGCGGACGGGCTCGAGCTGGGAGGTGACGCTGTAGCGGGGCCCGACCTCGACGTTGCCGTCCACGACCCGGGTCTGGAAGCGGTCCAGCGGACGGACCGGCGGGCCGCCGATGACCTCCCCGCGGAAGCCGTAGACGCCGCCGTGGCACGGGCAGATGAAGTTGCCCGCGGAGGGAACGAAGCGGACCGGGCAGCCGAGGTGGGCGCAGCGGGTCGAGATTGCGATGTACTCCGTCGGCTCCTCCTCGAGGTCCTCGGAGCCCCGGCGCACGTAGGCCGTGGTCTTGCCGGCCTCGCCGATGTTCTGGACGATCGTCAGGACGACCGGGGTGTAGCTGACGGCGTCGAAATCGTCCTCGGGGCCGACCGGCTCCCAGATCACCTCGGCCTCGTCGAAGACGGGCGCGAGGGCGAAGCCGATCGTCGGCAGCAGGACCGCCGCGAAGCCGGCGGCGCCAAGACCCTGGCCGAGCAGCGTGAAGACGTTGCGGCGCGTCATCGACTCGCCCTTGAAGTAACCGCGGGGCGGAGCCTCCGGCAACAGCGGCTCGTCAGGTCGCTCGGACCCGTTGTCCTTGTCGTTTCCGTCAGCCAATCGAGAGGTTGGTCGCGCGACGCTCGTTGCTACGGCGATTCTATTGATTCGGCGAGGCGAGCCAGCGCGGTCTCCAGCCCCGCCTCGCGGGCGCGCTCCTGGGCAGCGGCCAGGAGCGCCGCCTCCGCACCGTCTGAGCCGTCGCGAAGGGCGCCCTTGGCGGCCTCATGGGCGCTGCCTGAACCGGCGGCCACCGCGAGCGCGCATGCCTGCCAGAGCGTGGCGGACCCCCTCCCCTCGTGCTCGGCGTGAAGCTGGGCGGAGATCGAGATCAGGTCGGCGAGCTCGCGCACCGCCTCGAGGTCGCCGAGCCCCGCCAGTCGCTCGAGGCCGAGCGCGTAGAGGTAGTCGCCGGCGAGCAGGCGCAGGTCGTCGTCGGCTCCGAGGACGACCCGCGGCTCGCCGTAGTGGAGGAGGTAGCCCTCGCGGACCGCCTCGACGAGGAGGGCGTACTGGTCCGGCGCCTCGGCCGCGCGCGGACCGGCAGCCACGAGCTCCCCGATCACCGGCTCGTCTTCGGGCCCAGGGTCGACGAGGTGGTCGGTGATCACCGAACCGTCGGCGCGGAGCAACGCGACCAGTTCGTGCAGCGCCCGGGTCCCGCCGTCGGCGTTCATCCGAGGGCGACCTCGAAGGCCTCGGAGGCCGCGGTCACCGTCCGGTCGATCGCCGCCTCGTCGTGGGCGAGCGAGACGAACCACGCTTCGAACTGGGAGGCGGGCGGATACACGCCGCGGGCCAGCAGCGCACGGGCGAAGCGGCCGTAGGCATCGAGGTCGCAGGCGCTCGCGCCGGCGAAATCCGTGACCGGCTCGGCGCTGAAGAACGGAGTGACCAAGCCGGGCACCGAGGCGACCTCGACGGGCCGTCCAGCCGCCGCCTCGCGCAGGCCGCCGGCAAGCTTCGCCGTCGAGGCGCGCAGCTTCTCGTAAGCGGCGCCGTCGAGCTCCGCGAGGGTGGCGAGGCCGGCGGCGACAGCGAGGGGATTTCCCGAAAGCGTCCCGGCCTGGTAGACGTCGCCCGCCGGCGCGACGCGGCCCATCAGCTCGCGCCGGCCCCCGTACGCCGCAGCGGGCAGGCCGCCGCCGATGACCTTGCCGAGGATGGTCAGGTCGGGACGCACGCGGTAGAGCTCCTGGGCGCCGCCGGAGGCGACCCGGAAGCCGGTGATCACCTCGTCGAAGACGAGCAGCGCGCCGCTCGCGTCGGCCTGCTCGCGGAGGAACTCGAGGAAGCCCCCGTCGGGCTCGACCACTCCCATGTTGGCTGCGATCGGCTCGGCGAGGATCGCCGCCGGCTCGTGCTCGGCGACCGCTGCGGCGACCGCCTCGCGATCGTTCCAGGGGACCACGATCGTCGCCGCGGCCTGGCCCTCCGTGACCCCGGGGCTCGCCGGCAGGCCGTGGGTCGCGAGCCCCGAGCCCGCCTCGGCGAGGAGGCCGTCGACGTGCCCGTGATAGCCGCCGGCGAACTTGACGATCCGCTCGCGGCCGGTCGCGGCGCGGGCAAGGCGGACCGCGCTCATCGAGGCCTCGGTGCCCGAGTTGACCATGCGCAGCATCTCCACCCAGGGCATCCGGGAGCGGACCTCGTCGGCGAGCTCGACCTCGCCCTCGGTGGGCGCGCCGAAGCTCGTCCCGGCCTCGGCGGCCTCGGTGACCGCCTCGACGACGGCGGGATGGGCGTGGCCGAGGATCAGCGGGCCCCAGGAGCAGACCCAGTCGATGTAGCGGTGGCCGTCGGCGTCGATCAGCTCGAAGCCCTCGCCCCGCTCGACGAAGATCGGGTGCTCGCGGCCGATCGAGCGCATCGCCCGAACCGGGGAGTTGACGCCGCCGGGAAGCAGCCCTGCGGCCCGTGCGTAGATCGAGGCCGAGTTTCTGGTGTCGAACTCGCCCGGGTCCGGCGCGCTCACGCGTGCTCGGCTTCCCAGCGCGCGTAGTCGTCGGTGAAGTAGTGCAGGCGGATCTTCTTGAACTCGGTGGAGGAGTAGAGGACGGCCCGGTCCTCCCCGTGCAGGTCGTGCTCGTCGGCGATCGAGTCGAGGATCGCGTCGCATTCCTCCTTCGAGCGGCCGTGGGCCATGGTGAAGACGCTGTAGGGCCAGTCCTCGTAGGTCGGCCGCTGGTAGCAGTGGGAGATGCCGCGCACGGCGGCCATCCGCCCGCCGACGTCCTCGATCTGCCCGTCCGGCACCCGCCAGACGCCCATCCCGTTCGCCGAGAAGCCGGCGCGGCGGTGGTAGAGAATCGCCGCGACGCGGCGCAGGATCTTGCGCTCCTGCATCCCCTCCAGGTGCGCGAGGAACTCGGGCCCGGTCATGCCGACCTCGGCCGCGGCGGCGTCGTAGGGCCGGTCGGTGACCTCCATCGGCCCCTGAAGCGCCCGGATCACGGCGACGTCCGTTTCGTCGTAGGGCTGGCGCTCGAGCTCGCGGGGCGGGGTCGCCTCGACCGGAGCGGCGAGGGCCTCGGTGCCCTTCTCCATCTCCAGGTTCATGTTGATCTTGAACAGGATCAGGGTCGGGAGCTGGCGGATCGACTCCGCGCCGGTGAGCCGCTGGAGCGTCTCGAGCGTGCCCTGCAGGCCGAGCTCGGAGTCCGGCGGGGTCGCGATCGTGAACCAGAGGTTGAACTCGTGCGTGCGCAGGTAGTTGTGCGACACGCCGGGATGGGAGTTGATGATCTTCGCCGCGCGGTGGGGGTTCTCGGCGTCGACCTTGGCCGCGACCAGCATCGACTCGTAGCCGAGCGCGCGGGTGTCGAAGATCGGCGTGATCTCGCGGATGATCCGCTCGTCGAGCAGGCGCTGGGTGCGGCGCATCGTCTCGCCGAGGTCCAGCTCCGCCTCGGCGGCGACGGACGCGAATGGCTCCGCCGCCAGCGGGAACCGCGACTGGAGCAGGTTCATCAGCCGCTTGTCCGTCTCGTCGAGCGGGACCGCGGCGCCGTCCTTGCGCGAGCGGACCTTCGGCTTCGGTTGGGGCGCTACAGCCACGGTTGCAGGGTATCCGGGCTCAGGCGAGCCAGGCCGCGGCTTCCTTCGCGTAGTACGTGACGATCATGTCGGCGCCGGCGCGGCGGATCGCTGTGAGCGATTCGAGCGCGGCCGAGCGCTCGTCGATCCAGCCGTTCGCCGCGGCTGCCTTCAGCATCGAGTACTCGCCGGAGACGTGGTAGGCGGCGACCGGGGCGCCGGTCTCGTCCTTCACCCGCCGGACAACATCCAGGTAGGGGAGCGCCGGCTTCACCATGACGACGTCGGCGCCCTCCTCGAGGTCGAGCTTCGCCTCGCGGACGGCCTCGAGCGCGTTCGCCGGGTCCATCTGGTAGCCGCGCCGGTCGCCGAACTCCGGCGTCGACTCGGCGGCTTCGCGGAACGGGCCGTAGAAGGCGGACGCGTACTTGGCGCTGTAGGCGACGATCGGGGTGTTCGAGTAGCCCTCCTCGTCGAGCTGATGGCGCATCGCGCCGACGCGCCCGTCCATCATGTCGCTCGGCGCGACGGCGTCTGCGCCGGCCTCGGCGTGGGAGATCGCGGTCCGCGCGAGCAGCTCGACCGAGATGTCGTTGTCGACCTCCCCCTCGCGGACGAAGCCGCAGTGCCCGTGCGATGTGTATTCGCAGAGGCAAACGTCGGTGATCACGACGAGCTCGGGATGAGCCTCCTTGAGGGCACGCACCGCCATCTGCACGATCCCCTCGGGGTCGTACGCGCCCGAGCCGGCCTCGTCCTTGTCGGCGGGGATCCCGAAGAGGATCACCGCGCCGACCCCAGAGGCCTGGATCTCGGTCGCCTCGGCGATCAGCTCGGAGATCGAGAAGCGCTCGATCCCCGGCATCGCCTCCACCGGCTCGCGCACATCGGAGCCGGAGACGACGAAGAGGGGCTGGATCAGCTGCGCCGGCGAGAGGTCGGTCTCGCGCACGAGGCCTCGAAGTGCCTGCGTACGGCGCATTCGGCGCATCCGTGTGGCGGGGAAGGTCACGGGAGTGATTCTAGGAACCCGGCTCTGCCACCGCGGCTGCCGCGAGCTTCCGGGAGAGCGCGCCCGACGGCGCGTAGGCGATACCAGTCGAGCGACCCTCCAGCGAGATCGTCGCCGCGCCGGCCGCGAGTTCGAAGGTGGGACCGCCCTGCTTGCCCTCGGTCAGCCTCGTCGAGAGGTAGCTCCGGGCGGCGATGGCGAACTGGGCCGCCTCCTCCTCGGTTTCCCAGGTGTAGACGACCGCGGAGGCCCGGCCCTCGCGGCAGACGCCCTTGCACTCCTCGCCGCCCACCCCGTCGAGGCGGTAGGACTCGAAGCGGCCGCCCTCCCATCCCTTCGCCGCCCGCTCGGCGACGTTGGCCGGGACGCCCGAGGCGAGGATCACAAGCGCGTCGAGCTCGCCGGACTCGACCGAGGCAACCGACGTCCAGTCTGCGCCGAGCACCACGGCGGGCGGGGTCTCGACCTTTGCACCGTCCTCGCCGGCGAACCACTTGCCTGGGTGGAGGATCTGCTCGCTGGTGGTCGGCGGGTCCTCGAAGGCCTCGTCGACCAGCTCCCAGCCCCCGCGACGCCGCAGGGCGGCGACGAAGTCCGCGCCGGCCGTGTAGGGGAACCTGACCGATGCGACCAGGGCGGGCGGCAGGCCCACCGCGAGGTTCGCCGGCGATAGCAGCGACTTGTCGGCGTCCAGGGTGTCGGTCTCCAGGTACCGGCGCGCATAGCGGCGCTCGACCACGCTGGCGTCTCCCTCCACCAGGGCGGACAGGGCGATCTCGCCCTCGCCGGTGACGGCGCCGAGCTTCAGCGCCTTCGGATAGTTCTGGTCCTGGAGCGCGTGCTCGAACTCGTGCGCGATCACCTTCTCCTTCGCGCGGTCGCCCATGAAAGGCGACTCGACGAGGACCAGGCGGTTCGCCTTCGGCCGGTAGAAGCCGCCGATCAGCTCGCCGACGCCCTCCGTCGCCTGCTCGACCTCGAAGTCGGGCGTCGCGAGGCCGCTGAGCTTGAGGAAGTCCTCGACGGCCTCCGATTCGGCCTGCTCCTTCGCTCCCTTCGGCCCGCGGTCGGCCATCTTCTTCGTCTTCTTGCGCCACTCGGCGGCGCTGAGCGTCTGGACCTCCGGCACCTCCTCGAACTCGAGCAGGCGAATCGCCTCGAGCCGCGCGGCGATCTCCGCGGGCGACGCCTTGTCGAAGGGCTCGACCGGTGGGGGCGGTGGCTGCTCGGGATAGGAGTCGCGCGGATGATCGGTGAGCGCCAGGACCGCGGCGAGGGCGGAGACGATGAGGAGCCCGGCGAGGAGCTGCGGGACTCGGGGACGGTGAGGCACGGTCTAGACGAAGCGGCGAAGGGCCAGCCGGGCGAGCGCTCCGTAGACGACCGTGATCACGACCAGGTGGATGATCGGCACCAGCATGCTCGGTCCGGAGGCATCGAGCGCGCCGGAGAGAGCGTCGAGAGCGGGGTCGAACGGGAAAGCCGCGCGGACGATCTCGATCACCTTGTAGGGCGCAGCGCCGATCGTTCCCGACGGCACCAGGGAGAGGAACGCGATCGGCAGCGAGACCATGAACGCGAGCAGGCTCGAGGCCCGCACCTCCCGGGTGGCCGCGCCGATCGCCGCGCCGAAGGCGGCGAAGCCGGCGCCACCGGCGATCACGGCAGGGATCCATAGCCCTGCGCGAGACCACTCCAGCGACACGAAGAAGGCGAGCCCGACCAGCATCAGGAGCGTGACGACGAGCGCCGCGGCGATCCCGAGCAGGACCTTCTCCCCCAGCAGCGCCGTTGGCGAGAGCAGGCCGCGGACGAGCCGGTTGTAGGTGTTCTCCTCGCGCTCGAGGGCGAGCGAGCCGGCGACCAGGAGGACGGTGACGAACATCAGGGTCACCGTCGCCGCGACCGAGATCGCGAAGGTGTCGAGGGCGGGCGATGCTCCCGACACGCTCTCCTTGTCCACCTGGATCGGCTCGGCGATCGCGGTCAAAATCGGGATCGCGAAATCCAGGTTCTCGCGGGCGAGGCCGGCGAACTCGATCACCGGCTCGAGGTCCTCCTTCACCTGCGGATCCTTGGTCTCGTTCTGGAGGTCGGTCAGGATCGTCTCGGTCGCCGAGAGGCCGAGGATGTCCACGGTCTGGCCGAGGAAGGAGAACTCGCCGCCGTCGAGCAGCAGGTCCAGGTAGCTCGCCGCCTGCTCGGAGATCTGCTGCGAGACGATCAGGTTCGCCTCGGTGATCAGGCGCGAGATGCGGTCCTCGACCAGCTGCGCCTTCACCGGGTCCTCGTCGTTGACGATCACCTTGACCATCGGGGTCTGCGGGGTTAGGCCGCCGAGGGACCGGATCTGGTTGGCGAAGTCCTCGGGCAGGATCAGCGCGGCGAGCACGTCGCCGTCCTCGACCATCTGCCGCGCCTCCTCCTCGGAATCGACGTCGACGCACTCGACCCGGCCGCAGAGCTCTCCACGGGCCTGGACCGGAGCGATCTCCGAGCCGCCGACGGCGACGTCCTGCCCCTCGGGGATCTGGTTGAGGAAGGCGACGCGCGGGTCGCTAGGCCCGGCCGAGAGGGCCAGCCCGATCAGGACCGCGATGGCGATCGGGTAGATGACGAGCAGCGCGGTGACCAGCGGCGAGCGCCGCATGATCTGCAGGTCCTTGAGGAGGAGCCAGCGCATGTCGGCTAGTGGCCTCGTGCCTCGAGGAAGTCGATGAAGGCCCGCTCGAAGTCGCGTTCGGTGGCGGCGCCCGCCGGAACGGGCTCAGCGTCATGGAGCTCCTCGACCGTGCCGAGGAAGAGGCTCTCACCCTCGGCGATGACGAGGAGGCGCTCGCCGTAGCGCTCGGCCTCCGCGATGTTGTGGGTGGAGAAGACGATCGCCGTGCCCTCGCCGGCGAGGCCCTGGAGGAACTCCCAGAGCAGCTCGCGGCTGCGCGGGTCGAGGCCGGAGGTGAGCTCGTCGAGGAGCAGGACGGAGGGCCGGCCGAGCAGGCCGATCGCGATGTTCACCCGCTGCTGGTTGCCGCCCGAGAGCGTGCCGATCTGATCGCCGCGGCGATCGGCGAGGCCGATCCGCTCGAGCATTGTGTCCACGGTCGACTCGAGCTCATCGACCTTCTCCAGTCGGGCGAACAGGCGCAGGTTCTCCTCGACGGTGAGCCGGCGGTAAAGGGCCGCCTGCTGCGGGACCCAGCCGATCTCGCCGGCGGGCGCGGACACCGAGCCTCCGTCGGGCGGGCGGATGCCGGCGAGGATCGAGAGCAGCGTGGTCTTGCCGGCGCCGTTCGGCCCGATCACCCCGAGCAGCTCCCCGGCGCGGGCGCTGAAGCTCACCCCGCGCAGCGCCTCGCGATCGCCGAAGCTCTTGCGCAGGTCCTTCGCTTCGATCACGACGTCGGAATTCACGGGCGGGGAACCGTACCCGGCGCTCAACGTGTGACAACTTTGCACCTAAAGGGGTCTGACCCCTTTAGGTTGGCCGAGTGCGGCTTCTCTTCATCGGCGACATCGTCGGCCGGCCGGGCCGCGACGGCCTGGCAGCGGCGATGCCCGACCTACGCGAACGCCACCGGCCCGACCTGGTCATCGCGAACGGGGAGAACTCGGCCGGCGGGCTCGGGATCACGGAGAAGACCGCGCGCAAGATCTTCGACGCCGGCGTCGACGTGATCACGCTGGGGAACCACACCTACCGGCACCGGGACGTCTACCCCTACCTCGACTCAACGGACCGGGTGATCAGGCCCTCGAACTACCGGACCTCGAACCCGGGTCGCGGCCACACGATCGTCGAGGCGGCCGGACGGCGGGTCTGCGTGATCAACCTCTCCGGAACCGTTTACCTGGACGCCGCGCGGTCGCCATTCGACGAGGCGGACGCTCTGCTCGAACGCCTGAGCGGCGATGCCGATGTCTTCGCCGTCGACTTCCACGCGGAGCTGACGAGCGAGAAGGTGGCGATGGGCTGGCACCTCGACGGCCGCGTCGCGGCCGTGTGGGGCACGCACACGCACGTGCCGACCGCCGACGCCCGGGTGCTTCCCGGCGGGACCGCCTACGTCTCCGACGTCGGCATGACCGGCTCCCGCGCCGGCGTGATCGGCGCCAATCGCGAACAGGTGCTCGAGGCCTTCCGCACACAGATGCCGGTCCGGTTCGAGACCGCGACCGAGGACGTCTGGGTGATGGGCGCTGCGGTCGAGGTGGGCGAGGACGGACTGGCGACCTGAGATCGAGCAGGTGCTGGTGCCGGTCGAAGGCTGAGAGACTGAGCGCGAAGAAGACGTAGCCGACGACGTTACGCCGCAGGTGCTCCCGGATCCTGGCTCCCACCCCACCCTCCTTGCTCGACTTGCTCGCCGAGGTTATCCCTGTCCAGGCCCAGCGTCGCCAGTGCCGCGATCACCGCGGGGAAGAACCAGACGATGTAGAGGTAGAACCAGTGATCGGCGATCAGCTGGACGGCGATCAGGACCGCGCCGGCCAGGGCGGCCATCTGGGCGAAGCTGCGCGTGCGCGGCACGAAGGCGACCGTGATGGCCAGGAGCAGGGCGAAGATCTCGACCGCGGCATGGACGAAGTCGATGTCGGCCTGGCCCCAGATGCTGAACGGCGAGGTGCGGTCGATCTGGCTTGCGATCGTGCGCTCGTAGAAGGTCGCGAGGCCGGGGTCGATCGCCGGGTGGATGAGGAGGACGGCGGTCGCGATCACCAGCGTGCAGACGAAGATGATCGAGCTGCGGCGTTCGCGTAGCCACCCTCCCCCCTCGGAGCGGCTGAGCAGGCCGCGGTCACCAGCCGTGTAGAGGGGCGCAAGCGCGAGCGGCGCAAACTTGACCGAGGCGGCCGCGGCGAGGAAAAGGCCGCGGCCCACAGGCGAGGTGATGACGACGAGGGACCACGCGATCAGGGCGGCGACGAGCGAATCGTTGGAGTTCGACGCGAGCGTGTACGCCGTGTAGGGGAAGGCCGCCCAGGCGAAGAGGAGGACGCCACCGAGCTTCTGGCCGCCGCTGCAGCCGGAGGCCGAGGACGTAGAGCGCGCCGGCGGTTGCCAGGTCGAAGAAGATCGCGGCGCCGTGCGCCGCGGGAAGCTGGTCCCACGAGCCGCTCCAGGGCAGGCTCAGCTCGAACGGCAGGTAGGCGACGTAGTTGAAGAACCCGTAGGTGTCCCCGAAGCGGTTCTCGTCCGGGAAGACCCCGTCGCCGTAGATCGGGTCGCCGTGCGCCAGCAGGTCGGCGCCGATCACACCCGCGTAGCCGACGTCGATCACGCCCGAGTCGACGACGTTGATGACCAGCCGGAAGGCGAGCAGGAAGATGGCGCCGCCGATCAGCCAGAGCGCCGGCGCCGACGGATTGAGCCCCTCGCCGCGACCGCGGAAGCCGATCCACATCATCCGCGCGAGCAGGTAGGCGAGGACCGGATAGACGAGTGGCACCGAGACCCCGATGTCGCCGCGGTTGAAGAAGATGTGCGAGAGGCCGAAGCCGAGCAGCACGATCAGGTCGAGGTGGGCGATCCGGCGCAGCCGGCGGAAGTCCAGAAGGCCGAGGAGGAAGATCGCGCAGAGGGGCAGCCAGACCCAGGGGGCGTTGAACACCCCGCCGAAAGAGCCCTCGTATCCCCGCGCCATCTGCCACTCGACCTGGTGCCCGGTCCAGGACTCGCGAATCTTCGCCGTCGGGTCGTCGACCAGGATCTGCACGACCTCGTCGTCACCCTTCTTGAAGCCGACCTGCCAGGTGTCCGGCGGCTTCGCCTGGGCGACGCGCTCGAGCGTCCCCAGCCGGCTATCGGCGGCGCGGACCTCCGGGTCCTTCTCGGCGATCGCGATCGCCTCCTCGCTCGACAGCTCGAGCTGGTCCTCCGGGCTGGTCTCCGGGGTCCCGCCGGTCGAGCCGGCGCTCTGGCCGAACGCCGGGGCAGCGAGGAGCGCCGCGACGGCGAGGCACCCCAGCAGCGCTCGGACGAGTCGGATCAACCGAAGGTCCACAGCTTGTTGCCCACGAAGTTGACCGGCATCGAGACGGCGACGGCGATCGCCTGGGCCGGGACCTCCGCCATGCCCGCCGAGGAGATCAGGAGCTCGAGGACGATCAGGTTGACGCCGAGGGCAAGCAGGCTGACCGTGAGAAAGCGAGCGGCCTGGAAGCCGGCGTGGCCGGCGCCGGCGCGGAAGGTCCAGTGCCGGTTCCACCAGAAGTTGTTGGTCACCGCAACGCAGAACGCACCGATCGCGGCCGGGATGTGGTGGACGCCGAACGCCTCGGCGAGCAGGGCGAAGACCAGGAGGTTGACCGCGTAGCCCGACACGCCGACCAGCCCGAACTTGAACAGCTGCAGCCAGTTCGCCGGCTTGCGGGTGCCCAGGTGGATCCGGCGGGCGAGGGCCCAGGTCCAGTCGGCGGCGGTCTCGACGCTGGACCGCATCAGGCCGCTTCCTCGAGGCCGAAATGCTCGGCGACCAGGGGCGCGACGTCGCGGAGCGTCCACTGCTCCCGCCGCTCGGCGACGCCGTCGGGCCAGCCGACCAGGAGCATGGGACAGAGCGAGTCGCCGACGAGCAGGGAGCCGTGACTGCCGCCGGGGATGTGGCCGCCGCCACCCCAATCGACGCATTCCCAGCCCTCCTCGAGAGAGGCGATCAGGTCGGCGGCGTGCGGGTTGCGGAGCGCGCGCCAGAGGCGGCCGAGGCCGTCCGGATAGCGATCGGAGGTGACTCGGCCATCGCGGCCTGCGAGGTCGAGCACGGACCGGTCCCCGTCGACGTCCCAGCCCTCGCCCCGCAGATCCGTCTCCGCGGAACCGGGCTGGAAGCGGAGCTCGCTGTTCCCCTTTGCGATCACGGCCTCATCACCGTCCATCCAGGCGACGATGTCGATGCCCTCGGTGTCGAGCAGGCGGCGGCGGATCCGCTCATGGGCACGCTCCCGGCGGCGGCCCTCGAGCAGAATCCAGACGCCGGCGGCGCGAGCGGTGGGGCCGACCGCGATCTCGGCCACCTCGCCGGTCTCGCTGTTGGGCTGTAGGACGCGCCATTCGCCGGCGAGGATCTCGGTCAACGGAAGCCCCTCGGTGACCTCGGTCTGGGCGTGATCGGAGATCACGATCATCGCGTTCTCCTCGAGGAAGGCATCGAGTCCGCCGCCCGTCTCGATCAGCGAGCCGAGGGCGGCATCGGCCTCGGCGATCGAGTCGAGCGCCTGGCCGGGGCCGAGCTTGTGGGAGTGGTAGTCGTGGTCGGGAAGGCCGAAGAGGAGGAAGTCGTAGAGGTCGCCGGCGACGAGCTCACGGCCGACGCAGGCCGAGTATTCGTCGCGGGTGCCGGGCCGGGCGAGGGTCGGCTTGCACGGAACCCGGCGACTCGCGTAGAGCTCGCCGTAGAAGAGCTCGTCCGGCCCCCAGACCGCGTGGGTGAACCCGGCGGCGACGGCGACACCACGAAGCAGGCCGTCAAGGCCGAGCTCGTGGCGCGTGCGGCCGCGGTAGATCAGGAACGGCGTGCAGGCTGTGCGCAGTCCGGCGTCGCCGAGGCGCTCGAAGACCGTCTCCACCTCATGTGAGAGGTGGGACATGTTCAGGTTGTAGACCGTGTCGTAGAGGCTGCGAAAGACGCCGAAGGCGCGCGTGGCGTCGAACGAGGAGCCGTATTCGACGTAGCGACCCTCGGTCCGGTCGTACCAGTTCATCCCCGGGATCCGGTGGCGATCCGGCCCGACGCCGGTTGTGATCTCCGAGGTGCAGACCGGGGTCACCGACGGAAACGATGAGACGCAATCGTCGATCAGCTCTCCGCGCTCGACCAGGGCGGCAAGGGTCGGCGCGCTCCCGGAGGCGATCGCCCGATCGAGGTTCTCCGGGTGCAGCGAGTCGATTACGGCGAGGACGAGCTTGCGGCTCACGTCTCATGCATGAGCAGTGACCGCAGGCCCTCGTACTTCTCGTCGGCCCGACGTCGTCGGCCGGAGGCCAGCACGACGACGCCGATCGCGACAAGAATCGAGGCCGGCGGGAGGAAGAGGGCGACGAGGACGAGGACCAGGCCGGTGCCTGCGGCGATCAGCTGCAAGGTCCCTGCCGACTCCTCGCTACGGGCAGCGGCGCCTTCGAGAACCGAGTTGGTGACGCCCGCCGAGACGGCGCCCACCCCGGCGCCGGCAAGGCCGGGCCACCAGGTGGAGGTCTCCTCCGCCAGGGACGCTCCGAAGACGATCGCTCCGAACACCGCCGCAAGGCCGATCAGGACGCCCCGCCGGGCCTCGGCGGAGATGGCGCTGCCCCGGGCGGTCAGGAACACGGCCACGTTGATGACGAAGAGGATCGGGATGAACCACTCGCTGGCGAACCAGTCGAAGTCGGTCCCGTCGAGGTTCCAGCCCACCTCGACGTGGGCCAGGACCGCCATCAGCAGGACCGCGAGCACACCGCCGATCCCGGCGGCAAGCGCGAGGCCGAGGCCCTGGCAGATCGCGAGAAAGAGGTCCATTGGCGTGTCCGGCTCCACGGCGAGGATCGCCGCCCGCCGCAATCTAGCGAGCGCGGTTCGTCGCGCCTTGCGCCAAACTGCCCTCATGGCCGAGTCGCACGAAAGCGCGCCTGAGCCCGCAGGCTCGGGGCCGATCCCGTCGCCGCACAGGCGCGCGCACTCGCGCGCCCGTGACCTGGAGCGCTACGCCGACCTGTTCGCGGCGCGGACGCGGGTCATGCGCTCGTCGGCGATGCGCGACCTGATGGCGATCACCTCGCGGCCCGAGGTGATCTCGCTGGCCGGAGGATTGCCCGACACCTCCACCTTCCCGGCGGCGAGCTTCGCCGCCCAGATGACGCGGATCGCGCAGGAGTCCGCCGCGGAGGCGCTCCAGTACGGGCCGACCGAGGGCTTCGAGGAGACGAAGGAGTGCATCCGCGAGGTGATGGCCGCCGAGGGAATGCGGCCGGAGCCCGAGGACATCATCGTCACCACCGGCGGCCAGCAGGCGATCGACCTGATCGCGAAGACGCTGATCGATCCCGGCGACCCGGTGATCTGCGAGGCGCCCACGTATCCGGGGGCGGTCCCGGTCTTCTGCTCGTACGAGGCCGACGTCCATCAGGTCACGACCGACGACGAGGGCATGCGCATCGACGAGCTGGAGGAGCTGCTCGACCGGCTCGCCGCCGCGGGCCGGCGGCCGAAGTTCATCTACTCCGTGCCGACGTTCCAGAACCCGGCGGGCGTGACCCTCTCGGCCGAGCGGCGCCGTCGGCTGGTCGAGATCGCGCGCGAGCGGGAGGTCCTCGTCGTCGAGGACAACCCGTACGGCCTGCTCCGCTACGAGGGTGAGCCGGAGGCCCCGCTCTACCAGCTCGACGGCGGCGACTACGTCCTCTACATCGGCACCTTCTCGAAGATCCTCTCCCCCGGCATTCGACTCGGCTGGCTCTGCGCGCCGCCGCCGGTGATGGAGAAGATCGTGCTCGGCAAACAGGCCTCCGACCTCTGCACCTCGACCCTGACCCAGTACTTCGTCCGCGAGTACTTCAAGGAGGGGCGCTGGCGGGAATACGTCGACGACGTCACCGCGATCTACCGCGTTCGCCGCGACACGATGCTCGCGGAGCTCCAGAACCACTTCCCGGATCAGGCCTCGTGGACCCATCCCGACGGCGGCCTGTTCGTCTGGGCGACCCTCCCCGACTACATCGACACCGGCGACCTGCTGGCGAAGGCGCTGCGCCAGAACGTCGCCTTCGTCCCCGGCGTCGCTGCCTTCACCGACGAGCGCCGCGGCCGCAGCTCGATGCGGCTCAACTTCTCGGGCGTGTCCGAGGACGAGATCCGCGAGGGGATCCGGCGGATCGGCGAGGTGATCGCCGAACAGGTCGGGCTGTACGAGACCCTCACGACCAACCCCGTCCGCCTCCTGCGACTCCGCGCTCCGGAGGCGGCCGGACCTGAGGGGACGGCGGCACGTCCTACCCCTGCGTCGACCGCGAGCGACGTGAAGGTCGCGGTCCTCAAGGGCGGGCGGTCGCTCGAGCGGCAGGTCTCGCTTCGGTCGGGCGCGCGGGTCGAGGACGCGCTGTCCTCGCTGGGCCACGACGTCACCTCCCTCGATGTGGGAGCCGATCTGGTGCGCCGCCTCCGGGAGGACCGCCCCGACGTCGCCTTCATCGCCCTGCACGGGCCCGACGGCGAGGACGGGACCGCGCAGGAGCTGCTCGAGATCCTCGACATCCCCTACACCGGCCCAGGCGTGGCCGCATGCGTTCGCTGCATGGACAAATCGCTCGCCAAGCACTCGCTCCGCGCCGCCGGCGTCCCGACTCCCGACTGGGTCGCCTTCAACCAGACCGCGTTCCGCGACCTCGGCGCCGGAGATGCCCTGACCGAGATCGAGGGCCGGCTCGGCTTCCCGCTCGTGATCAAGCCGGTCGGGCAGGGCTCCGCCCTCGGCGTCCGCTTCGCCGCCGAGGCCTCGCAGATACCCGAGGCCCTGGTGGGCGCGTTCAGCTACGACGACAGGGTGCTGCTCGAGCGGCACGTCGCCGGCCGGGAGCTCGCCATCTCTCTGATCGACGGGGACCCGCTGCCCGTGGTCGAGGCGATCCCGCGCGAGGAGGATCGCTACGACTACGAGGCCCGCTACCAGATCGGCCGCACCGAGTTCACCTGCCCGGCGCCGTTGACGTCCGCGGAGGCGGGCGCCGTCGATCGCGCCGCACGCGAGACCTGGCACGCGCTCGGATTGCGCGCCTTCGCGCGGGTCGACCTGATGCTCGGCGAGGACGGACCGCAGGTCCTCGAGGTGAACGCGATCCCCGGGCTCACGGACACCAGCCTGCTGCCGATGGCCGCCGAGGCCGGCGGCCTGAGCTTCGAGGACCTGGTGGCCAGGATCCTCGAGCTGGCCGGTTCCCGCGTGGCGGCGTCAGCCGCTAGTCGATCAACCTTCGCTCGACCGCCCACCGGCTCAGCTCGTGCCGATTCGACAGCTGGAGCTTTCGCAGCACGGCGCTGACGTGCGCCTCGACCGTCTTCACGGAGATCGACAGCTCGAGCGCCACCTCCTTGTAGAGGTAGCCCCGCGCGATCAGGCGCAGAACTTCGCGTTCTCGGACGCTGAGCAGATCGAGCTCGGGGTCGGCCTCGCCCTCGGGAATCTGACCTGCGAACGCGTCGAGGACGAAGCCCGCAAGCCGCGGTGAGAAGACCGCATCCCCCTCGTCGACCCGGCGGATGGCATCGGCGAGCTCGGTCCCGCTGATCGTCTTCGTCACGTAGCCGCGGGCGCCGGCGCGGACGATCGCGATCACGTCCTCGGGATCATCCGAGACGGAGAGGGCGAGGTACTGCTGGCCCGGGCAGGATTCAGCGGCAAGCCGGATCACCTCGGCGCCCCCGCCGCCGGGCATGTGGACGTCGAGGAGGACCACGTCGGGGCGCTCGGCCTCGATCAGCCGGACGGCTTCCTCGACTCCGCCGGCCTCACCGCGCACGTCGACGAGCCCCTCGAGCTCAGCCCGAACGCCGGAGCGGAAGATCTCGTGGTCGTCGACGATGACGACGGTCGGCTGCGTGCTCATGCCGGCCCTCCGCCGTCCTCGTCGAGCGAGATCGTCAGCTCGACCTCGGTGCCCTCACCTGGCGCAGAGCGGATCCGCGCTTCGCCGCCGTGCCGCTCCATGCGGCCTTCGATCGACTCGCGCACTCCTCGCCGGTCTGCGGGAATTGCGGCTGGGTCGAACCCCCCGCCCCGATCGCGGACGAACACCTGGGCCTTCCCATCGCCAACCTCGCCGTAGACCGCAATCGTGCCGGCGTCTGGGGCGAACTTCGCCGCGTTCACGATGGCCTCTCGAGTCGCGGCGACCAGAGCTTCAGAGCGATTGGAGATCGGCGCGTCGCCGACGAGCACGACGTCCACCGGCACCCCGTGGGCGTCCTCGACCTCCGCGGCGGCGCTCTCGACGGCCGACGCCAGGCTCGCGCTCGCATCCCTCGCCCGATCGCCGCTCAGCCAAGAGCGAAGCTCGCGTTCCTGCCGCCGGGCAAGGGTTGCGACCTCGCGGGGATCGCCTGCCCGCTTCTGCACGAGGGCGAGGGTTTGCAGGACGGAGTCGTGCAGATGCGCCGCAACCTCCGCCCGCTCCTGCGAACGGATGCGCTCGGCCCGCTCGCTCGCGAGGTTGCGTCCCAGGCGCCATAGGAAGGGCGCGAGAATCAACGCTGCCGCGACGACGATCACGACGGTCGTCAGGGCCGCGTCGCGGATCCCACCGAAGATGTCGTTCAGGGAGAGGAACAGGAGGGCCGCGCCGAGCACGAGCAGGACACCGAACACCCCTCGGTAGAGGTCGCCGAAGCGGTCACCGGGCGCCGCCTCACCCGCGACCGGCGCTGCGGCTGCGCGCGGCTTCGCGGTCCTCGGCTCGGCGGAGTCCGCGCGGGATCGCCGCCACAGGAGCGCCGCGCCAAAGGCCGCGAGCGCAAGGGGCCAGGCGATCGCGTCGCTCCACCAGATCCCGAGCTCGCGGAAGGCGAGGAGGGCCGAGAGGGTCAGGAGGCCCAGCCCCAGGGCGATGCGCCAGTCGCCCCGCGCGCCGTGGAACGCAACCCGGCGGATCAACGGGGTCTGCATCTCACCGTCGGCGGGCAGCGCCGCCCACGCGATGAGGTAGACGACGAGGGCAAGGCCGCCGGTGAGAAGCGCGAGGCAGGCGAACGCCACCCGCACGATCACCACGTCGACGCCGATCCGGCGCGCGACGCCGGCGAGCGTCCCGGAGATCAGCCCGAGATCCGTGTCACGGCGAAGCGGTGGCCGTGCGAGCGTGGGCACTCATCAGGTTTCAATCGTGACGGTCATCGCTACCGGCCGCGAGGCCGCTGAGCAGGAAGATGCCGCCGAGGAGCGCCGTCAGGACCACTGCGGCCCAGCCGAAGCTCAAGTTGACGACGCCCTCGGACTCGAGCAGCGCAAACACGCCGAGGCCGGCAACCGCCAGCCCCGACGTGAGCGATACCGAGTCGACGCTCACTCGTCCCGGTCCGTGGCCGAGCATGCCTGCGCCTGCGCTGCGCGCTGCGCCTCACCGCCCTCATAGTCGAATCGACCGTCGAAATCCAGGTGGTCGTCGCCGCGCACGACGGCAGTGTCGCTGTTGATCACCCGGATCTGCCCGAAGTCGATCTCGGCGTCGAGGTCCAGGCGTGGCGTGGCCGACGTGCCGGCGCCAAATTCCTGATCGACGTCGACGCCGTCGACCCGCTCGCCCGCGACGAAGCCTTCGCCGCCGCGGATTCGAATGTTGCCGGTGACGCAGACTCGTTCCGGTACGTAGACCACGGTTCGGCCGGCGCCCATGCTCGTCTCGAGTTCGACGACTCCGCCCTCTCGCCAGTCGAGCTCGCGGAGGTCGATCGCCAGGTCGCCGACTCCAAGCCGGTATCCATCAGCCGGGATCGACGCCTGCGACAGGGGCCGGTAGCCACGCTCGCCGATACCGCCACTGAAGTCCACGTCCGATGCCGCCGCGACGCTTGCGCCCAGCGCAATCGCGACCGCCGGGGGGATCAACCATCGGGCGCCCCCTCGGAACGCGGCCAGGACCAGCAGCGCCCCGGCGGCGATCACGACGATCGCGGTGGGTACTCCCCAGCCGAGGGCAACCGTGAAGGCCGCGCCGCCGGCGAGGACGAACAGGCCGCCGATCGCGACAAGGGCGAGAGCTACGAGGCCCGCACCGCGCCAGAACCCACCGCCCCGCATGCGAGCGCCGAGGGCGCGGTCGGGATCGTCGTCGCTGGGTACGAAGATCGCGAGCAGGACGTACGCGATGATCCCGAGCCCTCCGAAGAAGACGGAGAGCGCAAAGCCGATCCGGAAGATGATCGGGTCGACGCCGAAGTAGGAGCCGAGGCCGCCGGCGACGCCGGCGAGGACGCGGTCGTCGCGGGAGCGAAGGACGCGCCTGGGGCCCGCCCTGCCCTCCGGTTCGGCCTGGACCTCGCGGGTCTCGGCGGTTTCGGGCTCAGTTTCCGGACGCTCTTCTGTGTCGTCGTCCGGATGGTTCTGGTCGTTCATCTCGTTCTCCAATCGTTGCGTTTGATCGATTGGATCGAGGCTCGCACCGAAGGAGCCGGACTTCTATTGGGAATCACCCTGAGTGGACCCTGGGAGTACCCGGGGGTCAGGCGTGAGACGAGCGAGGGTCAGTCGCCGCCCTGGGCGAAGTCCTCGGGCGAGACCTCGTCGAGGAAGTCCTTGAACTTCTCGACGACCTCCTCCTGGTCCTCGACCTCGTGCTCGAACTCGATCGAGGACTCTTCGATCACGTCCTCGGCGGCGAAGATCGGGGCCTGGCAGCGCACCGCCAGGGCGAGCGCGTCGGAGGGGCGGGAGTCGATCTCGACCTCGGTCCCGTTGACGGAGATCGTGATCGACGCGTAGAAGGTGTTGTCGCGCAGCTCGGTCACCGAGACGCGCTCGCATTTCGCGTCCATCTGCTCGAGCAGGTCCGAGAGGAGGTCGTGGGTCATCGGCCGCGGGGTCGAGGCGCCCTGCAGCTTCATCAGGATCGCCGCGGCCTCCGGATGCCCGATCCAGATCGGCAGGAAGCGGTTCCCGTCGACCGTCTTCAGCAGGACGATCGGCTGCTTGCCGACCATGTCGAAGCTGACTCCATAGATCTGCATCTGCTGCATCAGGTCTCCAGTATGGGCGATCCTGGACTCGAACCAGGGACCTCTTCCTTATCAGAGAAGCGCTCTGACCGACTGAGCTAATCGCCCGCGCGACGCTCGATGATAGTCCTGTCAGGCCGCCCGTCGAGCGGCGATCGAGCGGGCAAAGGTGAGCGCTTCGTCGAGGTCCTCGAAGTCGAGTTCGGCCCGCAACCCGTTGCGCTTGACGCTCATCACGACCTCGTGGCCGAGGGCTGCCTCGAGCTCGTCGGCGGCCCGGCCGAGGGCGGCCTGCTGGTCCGGATGCGGGGTGACCCGGGCCTGACCGGGGGTCGCTCCCGCGCGTTTCGCACGGCGCTCGGTCTCCCGGACCGACCAGCCGGCGCGGACCGCGTCGCGGGCGAGGCGGCGGCGGACGTCGTTGCCCTTCGCCTGGAGGATCGCGCGGCCATGACCCTCGGAGAGCTCGCCGGCTTCGATCAGTCCGAGTGCGTCGTCGGGGAGGTCGAGGATCCGGATCAGGTTCGAGATCGCCGGGCGGCTGCGGCCGACGCGGCGGCCGACCTCCTCCTTGGAGAGGCCGAGATCCTCGACCAGGGTCGCGCAGGCGCGAGCCTCGTCGACGGGGTTCAGGTCCTCGCGGGCCATGTTCTCGATCAGCGCCGTCTGCAGCCGCTGAGGCTCGTCCTCGTCGCGGACCACGGCCGGCACCTCGGTGAGCCCGGCCTCCTTCGCTGCGCGCCAGCGGCGCTCGCCGGCGATCAGCTCGTAGCTCCCGTCGGGAATCGGGCGGACGATCAGCGGCTGGATCACGCCGGCCGCGCCGATCGACTCGGCGAGCGCGGAGATCGAGTCCGGGTCGATCCGTTTGCGCGGCTGGTTCGGGTTTGGCTTGACTACGTCCGGGGGCACCATCCGCAGCTCGACCTGATCGCGGTCGGTCGGCTCGGGGAGGATCGCGGCGAGGCCGCGGCCCATCCCACGTTTACGGGCGCTCATGCTGCCTCCCTGGTTTCGGTGGGTTCGGATTCGCGTTGGGCGAGCTCGCGGGCGAGCTCTCGATAGGCGACGGCGCCGCGAGATGAGGGGTCGTGCTCGATCCCGGGGATGCCGAAGCTGGGCGCCTCGGCGAGCCGGATGCTGCGCGGGATCGTCGTCGTAAAGACGATCTCCCCAAGGTGTTGTCTGAGCTCCGATTCCACGTCGCGGGCGAGCCTCGTGCGCTCGTCGGCCATGGTGATCACGACGCCGGTCAGAACCAGGCGGGGATTCAGGTCCTGCCGCATCAGGTCCAGCGTCTCGAGGAACTGGACCAGCCCCTCCAGCGCCAGGTACTCGGCCTGAACCGGGACGAGCGCCCGGTCCGCCGCGGCCAGGGCGTTCACCGTGACCGGGCCAAGCGACGGCGGGCAGTCGAGCAGGGTCGCGGAGAATCGCTCGCGGACCGGGCCGAGGCCTTCGCGCAGCCGGGTTTCCGACCGCTCCGAGCGCGGCAGCTCGACCGAAGCGCCTGCGAGGTCACGGCCGGCGGGGACGATCCAGAGGTTGTCGGGACCGGCGGGCCGGGCCGCCTCGGCGAGCGAGCTCTCCCCGCAAAGGCAGTCGTAGCTCGAGGGCTCCAGGTCCCTGCCGAGGCCGAGGCCGACAGTCGCGTTGCACTGCGCGTCCAGGTCGACCAGCAGCGTCTGCCGGTCGCCGGCCGCGATCGCGGCGGCGAGGTTCACCGCGGTCGTCGTCTTGCCGACGCCGCCCTTCTGGTTCGCGATCGCGTAGACGTAGCCCATGGGGTTGATTCTGCAGTGCGAAACGGTCGGTTTCGTGCCTGCGAGGCGGAGAGTAGAGGAGGGGTCGGAGGGTGGCGTTTGGCGGTGCTGGAATTTCTCGGAGTTTGCGGGCGCCGTCCTGGATTGCCCCCCCAATACGGGGGTAAAGCAGGACGGCAGCGCGATTCAGGCGCCGAAGGGGCGCTTTTTCGCCAGGCCGGCCTTGCGGGGTAGGCCCTTAGGCGTCGGGCCCACCTTGCGCACCAAGTACAGGTGTCGGTGCCGGCTTCCCGCGTACGGGCCGACCCACCGAACCTCCTCGACCTCCATTCCCAATTCCCCACGAGCCCGTCCCAGCTCCGCCTCCTCATCCCTCTGCCGTTTCCCCTTCCAGGCAACCAGCACGCCCCCATCCCGAAGCAACGGCGACGCGAGCTCCGCCAGAGTCGACAACCGTCCCACCGCCCTCGCCGTCACCGCGTCATAGGCCTCCCGCCCGCCGCCGGGCTCCGGCTCCCGCGCCCAGTCCTCCGCCCGTTCGCAGACCACGCCCACCCGCTCTAGCCCCGCCCGTTCCGCGGCGCGGCGCGCGAACACGCACTTGCGCTCGACCGATTCGATCAGGTCGACCCGGGCCTCGGGCAGGGCCGCCGCGAGCGCGAGGCCCGGGAAGCCGGCGCCCGCGCCGACGTCGGCGATCCGGCCGGCCTCCGCCAGGGGTTCGAACTCCAGCCCGCTGAGCGAGTCGGCGATGTGGACCCGCCAGGCCTCCTCAGGATCGCGGACGCTCGAGGGCGCGGAGGGATCGGCGGCGAGCATCGCGACGATCTCGCCCAGTGCGGCTCGCGCGCCCTCGTCGAGGCGGTCGAGCGGGCCCTCGGGCATCGGCGAGTTACTCGGAGACGTCGGAGACGAGCGGGGCGACGACGACGAAGCGTTCGGGCTCGTCGCCCTCGCTGTAGGTCTCGACCGAGGACCGTTCGGCGAGGTGGTTGTGCACGACGCGGCGCTCGTTGGCGCTCATCGGCTCCAGCTCGATCGGGCGGCCGTCCTGGGCGGCTCGCTCGGCCGCCTGCTCGGCCTGGCGCTCGAGTACCTCGGCCCGGCGGCGACGGTATCCCGCCGCGTCGACGGTGACCCGCTTGCGGTCCTGGCGACCGCGCCACGCGGCGCGGTAACAGAGCAACTGAAGGGCGTCGATGGTCTGTCCGCGGCGGCCGATCAGGAGGCCGAGGTCATCCTCGCCCTCGATCTCGGCGAGGATCTCGTCGTCGGACTCCTCGACCTCGACCTCGGCGTCCAGGTCGAGCTCGTCGAGGACACGGTCGACCAGAGCCCGGACGCGCTCCGCGGGCTCCTCCGGCAGCTCCTCCTCTTCGTATTCCTCGTACTCGACTTCGTCTTCCGTCATCAGGTCGCGCCTATTTCCGTTTCTTCTTCTTCCGCGGCGGCTTCGGCGGCGGCTTTGCGGCGACCGCTGCGGCGACCACCTCCGGCTTGGCCGCCTCAGGTGGCGGGGCGAGGCGCTGGACCACGAACTGCTGGCCGAGCGTCCAGATATTCGTCGAGATCCAGTAGACCGCGAGGCCGGCGGGCTGCGTGATGATGAACGGCGCGATCGCGATCGGCAGGACGAACATGATGATCCGCTGCGGCCCCTCGACACGCGTCGCCATCACCATCCCGGCGGCGAGCTGTGTGCCGATGAAGAGCGCGATTAGAACGACGAGCTCGACGCCCGCCGGCTTGATCAGGAGCGACTCGATGCCGAGGAAAGCTGCGTCGGGGCAGTTCGTGATCGGGTCGGCGCCGGCGGGAACCGGGCAGACGTCGGCGATGAAGGTCTCGCTGCGCAGCAGCTGGTAGAGGGCGAGGAAGACCGGGAGCTGGAGCAGGAGTGGCCAGCAGGAGGCGAGCGGGTTGATCCCGTTCTCCTGGTAGAAGGTCATCATCTCGCGCTGCATGCGCTCCTTGTCGTCCTTGTACTTCTCCTGGATCTCCTTCATCTGCGGCTGAAGGGCCTGGAGCGCCCGCATCGACCGGATCTGCTTGATCGAGAGCGGCAGGATCAGCGTGCGGGTGATGAAGGTGAGGCCGATGATCGCCGCGCCCCAGCCGAAGCCGATGTTGTGGAGCTCGTTGATGACCCAGTCCGCGGCGTCGATCAGCGGCTGGAGGATGTTGGCGACGACGTAGATCACGCCGGGGCTCCAGTTGACGTCGAGTGTGCGCAGTCCTCGTCGTGTTCATGCGGCCTGAACAGGCGCCGCGCGGAGAACGGGGTCGTAGCCGCCGTTCGACCACGGGTTGCAGCGGGCCAGGCGCCAGGCGCCGAGGATCGTGCCGCGAATCGGCCCCAGCTCGCGCACTGCCTGGACCGCATAGGCGGAGCAGGTGGGGTGGTACTTGCAGCGGGCGGGCAGGGCCGGCGAGACGAACCGCTGGTAGAAGCGGACGGGCGCGAGGAGAACGGCCGCCGTAAAACGTGAAACGGTGGACATCAGGAGGTGCCTCCAGCTGCGAGGCCTCCGGTCGAGATGACCTCCTCGATCGCGCCCCTCACTCCATCCGTCCCGTCGCGATCGACGAGTGCTGCGACGTCGGGGCGCGCGACCAGAACGAAGTCATAACCCTGCGGTAGACGTTCAGCCAGCTGCCAGAAGGCCTCGCGAAGGCTTCGCTTGACCTTGTTGCGGTCCACGGCTCCGCCGACCTTGCGGCCGACCGACAGGCCCAGGCGCATCTCGCGATCCTCGTCCTCGGAGCGCGGGAACGCATAGAGCACGAGGAACCGGTTCGCGTGCGAGCGGCCCTCCCGGTAGACCCGGTCGAAGTCGCCGCTGCGCGACAGGCGGCCGCGCTTCCGGCGCTCGCGGGCCATCCTTAAGGGGTGAGCCGCTTCCGGCCCTTGCGCCGGCGGCGGGCGATCACCTTGCGCCCGTTCCGCGTCCGCATGCGGGCACGAAAACCGTGCGTCCGGGCGCGCTTGCGCTTCTTCGGCTGATAGGTCCGCTTCATCAGGATCGGGTGTCTGGGTGAGACTCCCTCCGGCGCGATTCGCGGGGAGGAAGGACGCCTCGGCGGGCGCGTTCGAGCGGCGCAGTATACGGCGCGACCGGGCTCGGCTTCAGGGCGGTTTTCTTTTCGACGCGAATTGCGCCCTTACGCCTCCGAGGGCCCCTTCGCCAGGTCTATAGTCGCCGCCGGTCCGCTCCGGCGCCGGACCGCCTGGGGCAATGCGAGCACGCCGGTGGAGGTAGCCGAGTTGCACGATCCGGTCCCCGAGGACCTAGCCGCTCTCTGGGAGCGAGTCCGTGGGGACCTCGAGGCCTCGCTGCCCCCATCCACCTTCCAGCTCTGGCTCGAGCCCCTTCGAGTCGTCTCCGCGCAGGGCAGCACCCTCTATCTCTCTGCTCCTGACACCGTTAGGGCGTGGGTGGAGCGCCGCTACGAGCGGACCCTGAACGACGCTCTTCGCCGCCACGCCGGCGAGCAGGCCGAGATCATCCTCGTCCCGGTCGGCAGCGCTCCGGCCGGCGTGGAGCCGCAGCCCGCACGCAAACGGGTGAGTAAGCCCACGGGCTCCTTCGACGACTTCGTGATCGGCTCGGGCAACCGCTTCGCCCACGCCGCCGCCCTGGCAGTCGCCGAGATGCCCGGTGAGGCCTACAACCCGCTCTTCCTCCACGGCGCCCCGGGCCTCGGCAAGACGCACCTCCTGAGCGCGATCGCCACCTACGTCGGCGGACGCCACGGCGAGCGCGAGGTCGTCTACACGACCGCTGAGCGCTTCACCGCCGACTTCGTCGCCTCCGTCCGCGGCCCAGGCACGCAGGATTTCAAGCAGCGCCACCGCGAGGCCGACGTGCTTCTCGTCGATGACGTCCAGTTCCTCGAGTCGAAGCGGCAGACCGAAGAGGAGTTCTTCCACACCTTCAATGCCGTCCACGAAGCCGGCGGCCAGATCGTCCTCTCCAGCGACCGACCGCCCGGGGAGCTCTCGCGGATCGCCGAGCGCCTCCGCGACCGCTTCGAATGGGGCCTCTGCGCCGAGCTCGGCCCTCCAGACCTGCGCACCCGCACCGCCCTCCTCCACCGGCTTGCACTGCGCAACGCCCCCGAACCCCCCGACCCCGAGGTGGTCAAGGAGATCGCCTCCCGCGTCCCCGCCAACGTCCGCAAACTCGAGGGCGCGCTGAACCGCGTTCTCGCCTACGCCTCGATGATGGACCAGCCGCTCAGCCGCGAGCTCGTCCGCCAGGTGCTCGAACCCCACGACGCCGGCCCCTCCCCAGCCGACCCCGACGCCGCGCCGTCTCTCGCGGCCATTCAGGAGGCCGTCTGCGCCGTGTTGCATCTTTCCTCCGATGACCTCATGGGCAGAAAGCGCAGCGCCCAGGCCGTGCGCGGCCGTCAGCTGGCGATACATCTCTCTCGCGAGCGCCTCGGCCTCTCCCTTGCCGAACTCGCGAGCGCCTTCGACCGCGACCGCGCCACGATCCTCCACTCCCTTCGCGCCGTCGAACGGGACCTCGTCCCCGAGTCCAACACCAGTGCCGCACTCGAGGATGTACAACGTCACCTCGAGACCACCGCCCCCTGAGATATCCCCCTGATCCGCCCTCCCCACCATCCACTCCACCGGCCAGGATCCTGATTCCCAAGCCGCTACCGACGATTTCCCACCACTTTTCCAACCCCCAACAATCACTTAGACAAGGAAGATGAATACGGTGAACCGATGAAGGTCTCCCTGTCACGCGAATCAATCCACTCCCGTCTGCAGATCGCCGGCCGCGCGGTCTCGACCCGGACCGCGATGCCATCGCTCGGCGGGATCCTGCTCGAGGCCTCCGGATCCGAGCTCTCCCTGCGGGCGACCGACGTCGAGCTGAGCCTGATCCTCTCCACCGAGGCGAAGGTCGAATCCGAGGGAACAGTGCTCCTACCGGGCCGCCTGCTCGTCGACGTCGTCCGCTCGCTGCCCGATGCCGAGGTGACGATGAGCCTGCGCCCCGAGGAACGGGACGTGGAGATCGAGGCCGGCGGCTCGACCTTTCACCTGCGGACCCTGAACGCCGAGGAGTTCCCGAAGCTCCCGGAATTCGAGGGCGAGGCGGTGAAGATCCCGGGCCCTCCGCTGGCGGAGACGGTCGACAGGGTCGCCCGCGCCGCCTCACGCGACGAGGTCCGGCCGATCCTGACCGGAGTACTGGTCACCGCCTCCGAGAAGACGCTCACGATGGTCGCGACCGATTCCTACCGGCTGAGCGTCAAGCACACCGAGCTCGAGCAGCCGATCTCCGACGCGATCGAGGCCAACGTGCCGGCGCGCGCGATGAAGGAGCTGAGTCGGCTGATCGCACAGGAGGGCGCCGACGAAGTCGAGATCACCGTTCAGCGCAACCAGATCCTCTTCCGGGTCGCCGGGATCGTCCTCGCCTCGCGCCTGATCGAGGGCCAGTTCCCGAGCTATCGCCAGCTCCTCCCGGAGACCTTCGAGCACGAGGTCCGGTTGCCTCGCGAGGAGCTCTTGGACGTCACCCGCCGCGTGAGCCAGCTTGCGCAGCGGACCGCTCCGCTGCGGATGGCCTTCGCCGAGGGCGAGCTGACCGTGGCCGCCGAGACTCCGGACGTCGGGGACGCGCGCGAGTCGATGCCGGCGCCCTATTCCGGGGATCCGCTCGAGATCGCCTTCAACCCGCAGTTCTTCGTCGAGGGCGTCGAGAGCGTCGACACCGACGAGGTTGCGATCCAGCTCACCTCTCCGCTGCGCCCCGGCCTGCTGCGACCGCTCGGCCGCGAGGACTTCAGCTACCTGGTGATGCCCATCCGGCTCAACGTCTAGATACGTGCCTCGTGCTCGTCGAAACGGTCGAATTACTGGGCTTTCGCAACCTCACCGACGGTGAGCTCAGCCTCGACCCGAGCCTGACCGTTCTCCACGGGCCAAACGGCGCGGGCAAGACCAACCTTCTCGAGGCGATCTTCTTCGGCCTCACGGGCCGTTCCTGCCGTACCAAGAGCGAAAGGGAGACGATTCGCTTCGGCGAGGCGGTCGCCCGCGCCGAGGTGGTGGTCAACGAGAGCGGTGAGCGTCGCACCTTCCTCAGCGCCGTCGAGCGCGGTGAGGGGCGCCGCCACCTGCTCGATGGTGCGGCAGCCGGACCCGCCAGCGCCGCGAAACGGCCGGCGCTGGCCCTCTTCATGCCCGATCGCCTCGCCCTCGTGAAGGGCCCGCCGGCAGCGCGCCGGGCGCATCTGGACCGGCTGGTCCCCGCCCTCTGGCCGGCCCGGGCGGATCTGCGCTCCCGCTTCGGGCGAGCCCTCGCGCAGCGCAACGCGCTGGTCGCGAGGGTCCGCGCGGGCGCTTCGTCGCCCGACTCGCTCGACGCCTGGGACCTCGAGCTCGCCCGCGAGGGGATCGAGCTGATCGCGACCCGCCGCGAGGCCGTTGAGTCGCTTGCGGGACCGTTCCGGGCTGCGGCCGCGCGCCTCGGGCTGCCCGGGGATGCCGAGCTCGAGTACCGGCCGCGCAGCGAGGCCGAGACGGCCGAAGCGTTGGCAGCGGAGCTGCGCGAGCGCCGCGCCGGGGATCTGGAGCGCGGCTTCACCACGCACGGCCCCCAGTACGACGAGCTCCACATCGGGCTCGGCGGCCGGGCGTTGCGCCGCTACGGATCGCAGGGACAGCAGCGGGTGGCCCTGCTCGCGCTCCTGTTCGCCGAACGCGAGCTCCTCCTCGACCGGCGCGGATCAGCACCGCTGATGCTCCTCGACGACGTCATGAGCGAGCTCGACCCGGAGCGCCGGGAGCTGCTGACCGAGACCGTCCTCGACTCGGGCCAGGCGCTCCTCACCGCGACTGACACCGGTCAGCTGCCCGAGGGCCCACGTCGCGAGCTCCGGGTCCGCGCCGGGCGCTTCGAGGTCGTGGCGGAGGCCGGCGAGGCCGGCGCTAGGGCGGCATGAGGCGCGACCGCCCACGCCGAGCCGGCGGGGCGCTGCGCCGGTTGGTCGCCGACGCGGCTCCCGAGACCCCGCTCGCTGCCGTCCAGGAGGCCTGGCCGCGCGCCGCCGGCGATGCGGTCGCAAGGCAGGCCGAGCCGGTTTCCGAGCGCGACGGCGAGGTGACGATCGCCTGCCGCACCGCGACCTGGGCCCAGGAGCTCGACCTGCTTCAGGAGGACCTTCGCCGCCGCCTCAACGAGGAGCTCGGCGGGGACTTGGTGAGCTCATTGAGGTTCACCGCGGACGGGTCCCGGCACGGCCTCTGAGAACGGTTTCGCGCTGTCAGACCCGCAGCTTGTCCCTCGTTACACTTTTGTGCGTGATTTGCAGGACTTTTGGCGCAAACAACACGCTTTTCCGGGGGCCGTGGCTGCTATCCTTATGTCAACTTTGGAGGTCCACCCCGAGCCGCCTTGGAAGGCGTCCAGCCAGCCGAAGCAGCCGGGGTTTTCCGTGAGTGCGACCGCACCCGGAGTGGTACCCCCAGGGTCGCAGTTGAACGACGAAAAGGAGAAGCCCAAGGGTGGCTAAGAAGAGTGGCGGCGACGAGTACGGCGCCAAGGACATCACGGTCCTGGAGGGCCTGGAGGCCGTCCGCAAGCGCCCGGGGATGTACATCGGCTCGACCGGCGAGCGTGGCCTGCACCACCTCGTCTACGAGGTCGTCGACAACTCCGTCGACGAGGCGATCGCCGGGCACTGCGACTCGATAGTCGTCACCCTGCACCCCGACAACGGCTGCACCGTTGTCGACAATGGGCGCGGGATCCCGGTCGAGGTGATGAAGAAGGAGAAGCGACCGGCTGCGGAGGTCGTCCTGACCACGCTGCACGCCGGCGGCAAGTTCGGCGACGGCGGCGGCTACAAGGTCTCGGGCGGACTGCATGGCGTCGGCGTGTCGGTCGTCAACGCGCTCTCCGAACGCCTCCACATCGAGATCACCCGCGACGGCCACGTCTGGACGCAGGACTATGAGCGCGGCGCGCCCAAGTCCGACCTGAAGAAGGGTGCGACGGCGAAGGGGAAGGCGACGGGGACGACGATCACGTTCCAGCCCGACCCCGAGATCTTCGACGAGGTCGAGTTCGACTTCTCGACTCTCGCCGAGCGTATGCGCGAGACCGCGTTCCTGACCCGCGGACTCCGCATCGAGCTGGTCGACGAGCGCGCGGCCGGCGAGCGGGTCGAGTTCCACTATGAGGGCGGGATCGTCGACTTCGTCGCGTTCCTCAACGAGAACAAGGACCCACTCCACCGCAAGACCATCTTTTTCGAGAACGAGACCGACGACGGTCAGGTCGAGGTCGCAATGCAGTGGAACTCCTCCTACCAGGAGTCGATCTTCACCTTCGCGAACAACATCAACACCCATGAGGGCGGCTCGCACCTCTCCGGCTTCCGCTCGGCGCTGACCCGGACGTTGAATGCCTACGCTCGCCAGAAGGGCCTACTCAAGGAGAAGGACCCCAACCTTGCCGGCGAGGACGTGCGCGAGGGCCTCACCGCGGTGATCTCGGTGAAGCTCGCAGACCCCCAGTTCGAGGGCCAGACGAAGACGAAGCTCGGCAACCCGCCGGTCGAGGGGTTGGTCAAGGAGACGGTGAACCGTAAGCTCGCGGAGTTCCTCGAGGAGAACCCGGGCGAGGGTAAGCGGATCGTCTCGAAGGCGGTCGACGCCGCACGAGCGCGCGACGCCGCCCGCAAGGCGCGCGACCTGACCCGGCGCAAGTCGGCGCTCGAGAACTCGACGCTGCCGGGCAAGCTCGCCGACTGCTCGGTGAAGGACCCGGCCCTCGCCGAGCTCTTCATCGTCGAGGGCGACTCCGCAGGCGGCTCGGCGAAGCAGGGCCGCGAGCGATCGACCCAAGCGGTGCTGCCGCTGCGGGGCAAGATCATCAACGTCGAGAAGGCGCGGATCGACAAGGTCCTCGGCAACAACGAGATCCAGGCGCTGATCACGGCGATCGGGACCGGGATCGGCGAGGAGGAGTTCAACCTCGACGACGCCCGCTACCACAAGATCGTGTTGATGACCGACGCCGACGTCGACGGCGCCCACATCCGCACGCTGGTGCTGACCTTCCTCTACCGGCAGATGCCGGAGCTGATCGACGCCGGCTACGTCTACATCGCCAAGCCGCCGCTCTACAAGATCAAGAACGGCTCGAAGGACGTCTACATCGAGAAGGACTCCGAGCTCGAGGAGATGCTCCTGCGCGACAAGCTCGAGAAGTTCAAGTACGTCAACGGCGGCGCCAAGGAGCACACCTGGACCGCAGCGCGGTGGCAGCGCTTCAACCGCCAGTTCAAGGAGTACGAGGGCTGGACAGCCTCACTTCAGGCACAGTTCGGGCACGACGCGATCAGCTTCCTGCTCGAATCGCCGATCCTGGACTCCGGCAAGGCGACGCTCTCGGGCGTTCGCGAGCTCGTTGAGGCGAAGGACTCCGAGTCTGTTCCCTACGAGACGGAGCTGGTCGATGCCAATGAGGAGCGACTGCGGGTCAAGGCCACGCACCGGGCGAGCGGGCTCGCGCGCACCCACACCCTGAGCGCCGAGCTCTTCGGGTCGAGCGACTACCGCCATCTCGCGGACGTCCACGCCAGCCTCTCGAAGCAGGTCGGCCGGCCGCCGTTCGAGGTGACGCTCGCCGACAAGCGGCGCGAGGCGCTCTCGTTCGGCGAGCTTCGCCAGGCGGTCCTCGACCTCGCCAAGGAGGGGGTCGGCGTCCAGCGCTTCAAGGGCCTCGGCGAGATGAATCCGGAGCAGCTGCGCAAGACGACGATGGATCCGGCTTCGCGCACGCTCCAGCAGGTTGCGATTGAGGACGCGGCGACCGCCGAGCGGCTCTTCTCCGACCTGATGGGGGAGAAGGTCGAGCGCCGCAAGGAGTTCATCGAGCGTCACGCCAAGGAGGTCAGCTACATCGATGTCTGATCCGCAGCTCGCAACCGGACAGGAGATCTGATGGAGGGCTCGGCCGACTCACTCACCGGCGGCCTGATCGAGGAGCGCCAGCTCGAACAGGAGATGCGTTCCTCCTACCTCGATTACGCGATGAGCGTGATCGTGGGTCGCGCGCTGCCCGACGTCCGCGACGGCCTCAAGCCGGTCCACCGCCGCGTCCTCTACGCGATGCACGACCTCGGCCTCCAGCCGACGCGTCCCTACCGCAAGTGCGCCTTCATCGTCGGCGAGGTGATGGGTAAGTACCACCCGCACGGCGACTCGGCGATCTACGACACCCTCGTCCGGATGGCGCAGGACTTCTCCCTGCGCTACCCGCTCGTCGACGGCCAGGGCAACTTCGGCTCGATCGACGACGACCCGGCAGCCGCGATGCGGTACACCGAGGCGCGCCTCGACCGCCTCGCCACGGAGATGCTGCGCGGGATCGAGGAAGAGACGGTCGACTTCGGGCCCAACTACGACGAGCGGGCCCAGGAGCCGCTGCTGCTGCCGGCGCGTTTCCCGAACCTGCTCGTCAACGGCTCGTCGGGGATCGCAGTCGGCATGGCGACCAACATCCCTCCGCACAACCTCCGCGAGGTTGCCGGCGCGGTCAACGCCTACGTCGAGAACCCGCAGATCGACCTCGCCGGCCTGATGGAGCACGTCAAGGGCCCCGACTTCCCCGGCGGCGGCCTGATCATGCGCAGCGAGGGGATCCGCGAGGCCTACGCGTCGGGCCGCGGCTCGATCCGCGTCCGCGCCAAGGCCCACATCGAGCCGATCAAGGGCGGGCGGGAGTCGATCATCGTCTCCGAGCTCCCGTTCATGGTCAAGAAGGGCGGCGACGGCGGCCTGATCACGAAGATCGCCGACCTCGTCCGGGAGAAGAAGCTCGAGGGGATCTCCGACCTGCGCGACGAGTCGGACCGCTCCGGGATGCGCCTCGTGATCGAGGTGAAGCGCGGTGCCCAGACCCAGGCGGTGCTCAATTCCCTGTTCAAGAAGACGCAGATGCAGACGACCTTCGGCGTCAACATCGTCGCTCTCGTCGACGGCCAGCCGCGGACGCTCGGCCTGCGCGAGCTGATCCACCACTTCGTCGACCACCAGCGCGAGGTGATCACCCGGCGCACCCAGTACCGCCTGCGCCAGGCCGAGGCCCGCGCCCACATCCTCGAGGGCCTGCTGATCGCGCTCGACAACCTCGACGCTGTGATCAAGCTGATCCGGGCCTCGGGCGATCCCGACGAGGCCCGCTCGAGCCTGATGGAGAAGTTCGAGCTCTCCGAGAGGCAGGCCCAGGCGATCCTCGACATGCGCCTGCAGCGCCTAACCGCGCTCGAGTCCGACAAGGTCCGTACCGAGCACGCCGAGCTGATGGAGACGATCGCCGAGTTGCGCGCGATCCTCGGCGACGAGGCGCGGATCGACGGCTTGATCACGAGTGAGTTGGGCGAGCTCGTTGACCGCTACGGCGACGAACGGCGCTCGGAGATCACCCTCTCCGAGGGCGACGTGGACATCGAGGACATGATCGCCGACCAGCAGATGGTGATCTCGCTGACCCGCTCCGGTTACGTCAAGCGCCTGCCGCTGGCCACCTATCGCCAGCAGCGGCGTGGCGGCATCGGGGTCACCGGGATGGACCTCAAGGAGGGCGACTACATCGAGCACCTGCACGTCTGCTCGACCCACGACTGGATGCTGTTCTTCACCAACCGCGGCAAGGTCTACCGGCTCAAGGTGTACGAGCTGCCGGAGGGATCGCGCACCTCGAAGGGCCGGGCACTGGTCAACGTGCTGCCGCTCCGCGACGGCGAGAAGGTGATGGCCGTGATCCCGACCCGCGACTTCACCGAGGGCAAGTACCTCGCCTTCGCAACGGCCGGCGGCCTCGTCAAGAAGACGGAGTTCCCCACCTACAACACGCCGATCCGCGCCGACGGGATCATCGCGATCAAGGTCCGCGACGGCGACGAGCTGGTGCAGGTCCGCCTGACGTCCGGCGAAGAGGACCTGATCCTGGTCTCGAAGTCCGGCCACGCGGCCCGCTTCAGCGAGTCAAAGGTGCGCTCGATGGGGCGTGACACCTCGGGCGTGAAGGGAATGAACGTCGCCGGCAAGATCGGCAGGGAGCAGAACCGCGTGCTGACGATGGAGGTCGCGAAGGACGACGCCGAGCTGTTCGTCGTCACCGAGAACGGCTACGGCAAGCGGACGCTCGTCTCCGAATACCCCTCGAAGGGCCGCGGCACCAAGGGCGTGCTGACCGCGAAGCTGACCGAGAAGAAGGGCGGCCTCGCCGGCGCCCTGATCGTCCGCGAACACGAGGACCTCGTCTTCATCTCCCAGAACGGGATGGTCCAGCGCACCAGCGTCCGCGGCATCTCGCAGATGGGCCGGCCCACTCAGGGCGTCCGGGTGATGAACATGAAGGAGGACGACCGTGTCTCCGCCGTCGCCCTCGTGATCGAATCGAGCACCGCGGTCCCCGCCGAGGGGCCGCTCGCCGAGGGCGCCGATCCGCTGCCGGACATCGAGCGTGCGGCGGCCGAGGCGTCCGACGACGCGCCGGACGCCTCCTCCAACGGCGCGGGCTAACCGAGGAGGAAGACGGCCAGGGGCTGCGGCCCCGCGTCAACGGCGATCCCGCTGACGTTGCAGAACTGGACATCAATCTCGTCTAGCGATGCGGATCCATAGCCGTCGAGGACGAGCGCCCCATTCCAGCCGGCGGTAGCTGACCCGGGTATGACGAGTACGCCCTGGGAAGCCGTCTTCCCAGGCACGTTGACGTCTACCTCTGCGGCACAGGCACCTGCTGTCCCGGCCGCGGTCAGGTTGGGTGGGTCGACGGTGATCGCCACGCTCGAAAGGTCACCGAGCGGCAGTGAGCCCGTTGCCACGTTCGACCCGGTGACCGAGTCCGCGCCGAGTTTCGAGTTTGTCACCGCGCCGTCGGCAAGCTTCCCGGTAGCCACTGCGCCGCCGGCGATCCGAGGTGCCGTAACCGCAGCATCAAGGATCTTGCCGGTAGTGATCGCGTCCGCCTGAATCTGGGGCGAGCCGACGGAGTCGTTGCCGAGCGCTGAATTCTGAACCGCGTTGGTCGGCGATGGCCGCAGCGGTCACTGATCCGCTGCCCAGGTCCGCCGCGCCGATCCCGCCGTCGGCCGACCTTGACACCGGTGACCGCGCTGTCGGCGAGCTTCTTGGTCGTCACCGCCCCGTCGTCGATCTTGTTCTCCTTCACCGCGCCCTTCTTCAGCGCCTTGCTCCCGATCGAGTTCTTCTGGACGTGCGACGGCCGTTCCGGTCAGCGCCGCGAACAGCGCGAGGTAGGCGATGACGGTTCCGTGCGACGGCCTGCGAGCTTCATGAAGTCCTCCCTGGAGTGCGGATCGGTCGGCCGCAGATTAACCCGACCTCGGAGTTTGCTTGAATGGAATCACCAGAGAAAGGAGGTGGTCCTAAGTTGATTCACATGCTTTACGGGACTCTGGAGGTGCCGGGCCACTAGGCCAGGTGCACGGACGCCTGGTGGAATCCCACCTGGGCACCGGCGACGGGAGATGGCGGGCGTAAGTCCCACCTGCCTTTACTGATCTCCCGCTCGTTCAGACCGTGAATCGCGCGAAGGGCCGCCTCCGGGCGGCCCTTCGTATTTCAAATAGGCTGCCCCGCCGATGGAGCTGCGCGGAGCCAACGTCCTCGTCACCGGTGCTGGCGGGGGCCTGGGGCGCTACATCAGCCGCGCGCTCGCAGCGCAGGGGGCGAGCCTCGTCCTCTCCGACATCCCCGGCGAAGGTCTCGACTCACGGGTCAAGGAGGTCGCCGCCTTCGGCGGGCGAGTCGAGAAGGTGGCGGCCGACCTTTCGAAGCAGGGCCAACGCCGCGAGCTGATCGGCAACGCCGAGGAGGCCCTCGGCCCGATCGACGTCCTCGTCAACAACGCCGGTCTCGAGTTCGTCGGGCCCTACGCGGATGCTCCCCTCGCTCAGATCGACCTGATCAACAAGGTGAACCTGCTCGCGCCGATGGAGCTCTCGCGGATCGTCCTGCCCGGGATGCTCGAGCGCCGTCGCGGGCACATCGTGAACATGGCCTCCCTCGCCGGCAAGCTTCCCAGCGCGTACTTCCACACCTACAACGCGACCAAGCACGGCCTGGTCGGGTTCAGCCACGCCCTCCGCCACGAGCTACTCGACGAGCCGGTTTCGGTGACGGCGATCTGCCCCGCCTTCATCGCCCGCGAGGGCATGTACGGGCGGATCGAGGACGAGGTCGGACCGTCGAACCCCCTCGGTGCCTCGCCGCCGGAGAAGGTCGGCGAGGCGGTCGTCCGCGCCGTCCGCGACGACCCGGCGGAGATCGTCATCGCCGAGCGTCCCCTGCGGCCGATGATCGCCCTGGCCGCGGCGTTCCCGCAGGCCAGCATCTGGCTCAACGAGCGGACGGGATTGCGCAAGACCGCCCGCGAGTTCGGCGAAGCACAAGACCGGCCCTAACGGGCCAGCGAACGTCCCGGACGCCGCCCCCGGTGCGTACGCCGCCAAACTCGAAGCTGGTCACCTTCAAGAGACCGCCTCAGGGGCCAACTTCCGCTTCTGTACTCCGGCAGAGATCGAAATCAAGCTGGAGCTCGAGAAGGACGGAAACGGTTGAGATCTGTTTCGCTGAGCGATACACAGGCCAGACAGTTGGCGCCGACCTCAGAGCCCGACGAGCCAGCCGTCCTGCGCCAGCGGCAGCGAGGTGAGCGCCCGCCGGCCCTCGGTCCGTCCGCCGACGACCTCGATGACCGCCTGGTCGGACTCCGCATCGAGCTCGACCAGGGCGACGACCACGGGCCGGCGCTCCCCGCCGAGCATGTCCGTGCGTTCATCCAGCCGCTTCTCGGCTTCCGCGTAGGGCCCGAACGACTCCACCTCGAGCTGGCCGCCGATCTCCTCCGCGACGACGACCGCATGGGTGGCTTCGTCGGCGACCTCCTGGCCCCAGGGCCAGATCGCCCGCTGGGCGAGGTGTAGGAGATTGCGCTCGCGCGTGTCCGCGTGATCGAGCCGCCACTCGTAGTCGGTCAGGTGCAACTCGCGCCAGGTCACGACCGCGAGCCTGGCGAAGACGAACCAGGCAAGCGCGGCGCCGAAGAGGAGCCAGAGCCAGGAGAGGTCCGCGATCGCCGTCAGCGCGATCGCCGCAGCGACCAGCACCAGGCTCGCAACGACCGGGTACTTGAGCCAGCGAGCTCTCTGCTCGAGGCGCCGGAGGGCCGGATCGCCCTCGAGCATCTCGGGACTCGTTGGCCGTTGGATCGCGAGCACGGCGGAAGTATCGCCGCCGCGGGCGTATGCTCGCCTTGTGGGACGCCTGACGGGTGCCATTGGGGTCGCGGCGGCAGCCATTTCGTTCTCCGCCTGCGGCGATTCCGCCGAGGAGACGACGAGCGAGGGAGATACGACACCGGCCGCGACCGCACAGCCGGCGGAGCTCGGCTTCTATGACTGGAGCTCGAGCGTGATCCCGAATCCGAAGGCGCCGGCGTCGACGCCACCGACGGAGGCCGGCTTCGACTCGCGATCCGACGCGGAGGAGTTCCTCGGCGAGCAGTCCGGCGAGACGGTCATCGTCGCCGAAGGCGGCACCTACTTCGTCATCCGCGACCAGCCCAGCCTCACCGGGGAGGACATCGCCGATCCGGAGCTGGGAACCGACCCGGTGACCAACCAGCCCAACATCGCCTTCCAGTTCACCCCCGCCGGCGAGGCGAAGTTCGAAGCGCTCACCGCCGAGGTCGCCAGGCAGGGGACCAAGGCCAGGGGCCCGGGAGAGCCCTGCAGCACGTCGCCGCCGGCCGGCCAGTTCGCGATCGTGCTCGACGAGGAGGTCCTGTCCCGGCCGATCATCGACTGCGATTCGAGCCCGAACGGGATCGACGGCTCGAACGGCGCCCAGATCACCGGGATCGGAACGGTGGAGGAGACCCAGGCGGTCGCCGAGTCCCTGGGCGCAGGCTAGGTGAACTAGGCCGCGAGCAGGTACTGCTCCCAGGTGCTCGGCACCTTGGGCGCGGCGATGCGGATGAAGACGGTGGGCCCGGGTGGACGGGGGCTGGTGCGGGGGTGCATGCGGGCTTCCCGCGGCAGCTTGTTCCCCTTCTTGCGGTTGCACGGCGCACAGGAGGCGACGATGTTCTCCCAGACCGACTCGCCTCCCTTGGAGCGCGGGATCACGTGGTCGACCGTCAGGCCGGGCTTCTCCGAGCCGCAGTACTGGCACGTCCAGGAGTCGCGGGCCAGGACCGCCTTGCGGGTGATCTTGCGCCGGTGGACGTCACGCGGCACGCGCACGTAGGTGATCAGGCGGATGACCGTGGGCCGCTCGAGGGCGAGCCGCTCGGAACGCATCCTGCCCTGCCCCTCCTCGAGCATCTCAGCCTTCTGCTTGAGCAGGAGCACCGTCGCCCGCCGGACCGTGCAGACGTTGATCGGCTCGTAGGTCGCGTTGAGGACGAGGACCCTGCCGCCTGGCCGCGCGCCACGCGTCGACGAGCGGCGAAAGTCAGGGACGGCAACCGTGCTTGCCATGGGGTCGAGAATTTTACGGGACGCCGGAGACATCGACCGGGTAGCTGCCGAGGATGCGGACGGACTCCGCCTTCTCGCGCAGGCCGGCGATCGCCTCGGCCACCACCTGGTCGGTGGCCTCTCCCTCCAGATCGACGAAGAACATGTAGCGGCCGAGCCCGCGCCGCAGAGGCCTCGACTCGATCCGGGTCAGGTTGACGTCGCGGCTGGAGAACTCCGTGAGCGCCTCGACCAGGGCGCCCGGATGGTCGGCGCCGAGCTCGGAGAAGACGAGCGCGGTCTTCCACTCCCGCTCCGTCCCCTTGGGGTCAGACCCCGTCGGCGCCGAGGCGCCGCGCCAGCCAGACGAACCTGGTCACGTTGTCGGGTGCGTCCTCGACCCCCTCGGCGAGCACGTCGCAGTTGTAGAGGCGGGCCGCCGAGGGCGCGCCGAGCGCTCCCCACGGCGCCTTCGAGAGGCTGACGGAACGCACGGCCTCCGCGGTCGAGGCCGACGCTCTGCACCGTCGCCTGCGGAAGCCGCTCGCGGATAAAGCGCGCGCACTGGGCATTCGCCTGCGGGTGCGAGAGGACGACCTCGATCTGATCCATTCCCACGCCGGGCTTCGCGATCAGCGCATGGCGGACGGGATGGTCATGCTCGCCGACGATCGCTACGTTCTCGACGTCGAACGCGAGTGCGTCGAGGGTCACGCGAACGGAGCCCTCGATCGAGTTCTCGAACGGGACCAGCGCCCGGTCCGCCTCGCCGCTCGCGACCGCCTGGATCGCCTCGAAAATCGTCGGCTTCGGAATGTCCTCCACCTCGGAGTCACCGACGGCGTCAAGCAGGGCGTCCTCGCTGAACGTGCCCGCCGGCCCCAGATAGGCGACGCGGGTCACGGCGCCGCTCCCGGCGGTTGGCGCGCGGGTTGCTCGGCCGAGTGGTGGCCGTGGCCGCCGCCCATCGCCTCGGCGATCGCCTCGCGCTCCTCCGGTGAGAGGTCGAGCTCGGACTGGCCATCGACCACCCATTTGGCATAGAAGCGGGCCTGCTCGCGATGCAGGATCGAGGAGAGGACGATCCCGGTCGCGCCGTCGTCGAGCAGGGCGATCGAGCTCGACTGGTGCCCGGTCATCTCGTTGTAGGCGTCGTAGCGGATGACCGCGGTCTTCGAGACGACCGCGGCAAGGCGCCGCTCGGCCGCGTCGACGCGGTCCTCCAGGGTTGCCGCGGCCTGCTCGATCCGGCGCGCGTCCTCGGCGACCTTCCGCTCGAGGTCGGCGGCGTGGGCGACGACGTCGCGGCCCTCCTCACCGATCACGGCGGTCTGCGCGAGCCGCACCCTGCGCAGCCTGACGGCAAGCGCGACCACGACGATGAGCGCGACGACCGCGATCGCGGCAGCGGCGAGCGCGACGATCCCCACTGTGGAATCCAGTTCCGACACTTCGCGGATCCTACGAGGGGTCTACTCGAACGTGACCGATGCGGTGACCGAGTTGTTGTCCTCGATCTTCTCCCCGGCCACCGGCTCCGCGGTGACCGTCAGCTCCACGACGGACCCTGAGCTCGGCGCCGGCTCGATCGGGATGTTCACCGTCGCGATCTCGCCTGTGGCGATCGTGTCGATCGTGCCCTCGCCGCTCGATTCCTCATCGCCGGTCATCTCGTAGCTGACGACGACGTCGGACTCCTCGCTGTCGCCCTGGTTTTCGACCTGGACCTCCAGCTCCGCCCCGTCGGCCGCGGCGGTGAGCGTTCCCGCGAAGAGGTCCGCGCCCGTCGGCAGCAGCAGGACGCCGCCGGTGACGAGCCCGAGCCCATGCACGCCCGGCGTCGCCTCGTCGTCGCTGGAGATGGAGCCGCCGAGCGCGTCGGCGACGACGGTCGGATCGAGCCAGTCGGGCTCGTCGGGCAGGAACTGCGCCGAGATGTCATCGGCCTCGGGGTCGATGGGGATCTCCTGTTCGACCAGCTCACTGTCGATCTGCTCCTGGCCCTTGCCGTAGATCACGTCGCTGGCGAGGAACGTCCGCATCTCCTCGGCGATCTGGTCGATCGCCTTCTCGGCGCCCTCGTCGCCGAGCGCAGCCGAGATCTGGTCGGAGATCACCGCCAGCGCGTCGCGCCGGAGGCCGTAGGAGAGCACGATCAACTCCTGGGCATCGGCCAGCTCGTCGGGCGCGTCGAGGCTCTCGACCCGGTCGAGCAGCCCCTCCATCGCGCCGCGGTCAGCCTTGATCTCGGCCTCGAACTGAAGCTCGGAGAGGTCGCCGTGGTCCTCCAGGCGGCCGAAGAATTGCTGGGAGAGGTTGCGCGTCTCCGCGGCGACCGATGAGAGATCGGAGACGTAGTTGTCGAACGAGCGCTCCTTGCGCGCGTTGAGGCAACCGCGCACCCCGAGGACGAGCAGGATCAGGATCAGGATGCCGACGCCGGCTGCGACGGCCCGCCGGACGACGATCTGCTGATGGGCGCCAGGCGGTGGCGGGCGCCCCCCCGGCGGAGCTGGGGGTCGCCGGCGCCGTGAGGCGCTGCCGGAAGTCTCAGGTGGTTCGTCGTCGAGGAATGCCAAGGTTTCCTCGGGCTTCTTCGTTCGCGAGAGTATTACCCCTGCACCGGAGGGCAGGAAGCAGGGGTCCCGCCGCAGAAATCAAAGCTGTGGTGGAAGGCCGCCTCGTCCTGGACCGTTTTCGCCTCGCCGACGAGCTCGGGAGGGGCGCGTTCGGCACCGTTTATCGCGCCCGAGACGAACGGCTGCAGCGCGATGTCGCGGTCAAGGTGCTCGACCGCGGGCCGGGAAGCAGGCGTGTGCTGCGCGAGGCGCAGGCGGCGGCCCGCCTCAACCACCCCTCGATCGTGACCCTGTACGAGCTGGGCGAGGACGAGGCCGCGATCTACCTCGTCTCCGAGCTCGTCTGTGGCGAGAACATGCGGGAGCTTTTGCGTGGCGGCCGGCTCTCCGATCGCGATGTCGTCGAGGCGGGCGCCGACGTCTGTGCCGCACTTACGCACGCCCACGAGCGCGGGGTCGTGCACCGCGACGTCAAGCCGGAGAACGTCGCGATCGCCCGCTGGGAGCACGCGCGCGTCGGTCCGTGGAGCGCCACGGGAAGCGGCGCGATGCTGATGGACTTCGGGGTCGCAAGCGTCGCCGGCGCCGAGGCACTGACCCGGACTGCCGAGGTCGTCGGCACGCTCGCCTACATGGCGCCCGAGCAGGCAGAGGGCGACGAGGTCGGCCCCGAGGCGGACGTCTACTCGCTGGGCCTGGTCGTCTACGAGTCGCTGTGCGGGGCCAATCCTGTCGCTCGCTCGACGCCCGCCGCGACCGCTCGCGCCATCGGTGGCGCGGTGCCTCCGCTTGCGAGCAGCCGGCCGGACCTGCCGGTCGAGCTGACCGAGACCGTCGACTCCTGCCTAGACCCGGACCCCGATGCCCGTCCCCTTGCGAGTGAACTGGGCGAGGAGCTCACCCTCGCGAGCCCGCGTCTCGATGCGTCCCGACCCGTGCCCATGCCGGATGAGCCGCGGCGCCGCCGGCTCGGGATGCGCCGCCCGCTCCTCCGCCTAGGTGCGATCGCGGCGATCCTGGCCGTGGCTGCCTGGATCGGATGGGGCACCGGCCAGAGCGGCCTCGCCCTCGTCCTGGCGGTGCTGCTCCTGCCCGCGCCGATGCTGTTCGAACGCGCCCGCGATTGGCTCGCGCCTCCCGCTGCGCCGCTGCTCGGGCTGGTCGGCCTCGCCCCGCTCTTCCCGGCTCTGGCCGGCCTCGCCGGGAGCGCGCGCCGCTGCGCCGCGCTCGGCCTGCTCGGCTGGTGCTGGCTTGCCGTCGGCGAGGCGGTCACCGGCGAGACGCTGCTCTTCTCCGCGCTCGACCCGGCGTCGCCGGGGTGGGAGACGTCGGCGTCCCTGGCTGCGGAGGATCTGCTGCTGCCCCTGCTCTCGCCCGTCTCACTCGCCGGCGCCGCCACCTGGAGCGCCGCCGCGGGCCTGCTCGGGCTGTTGCTCGGCTCGCGCAGCGTGGTCGTCCGCGCGGTCGGAGCGCTTGCCTGGGGGGCGGGGCTGGTCGCGATCCACCGCCTGCTCGTCGTCGACGGCGGCGACCCCGCGACCCCGGGCCTCGTGGCGGCCCTTGCGGCGATCCTCCTCGCCGCCGTGTGGATCCGCTCGGCGACGCCGCTGGCGGGCGCCCGTGAAGCCGTCGCCCACTAGGATTTCGGCGCCTGAAGGCCGCGCTCAGGCGGTCGTCCAGCCGCGCGGCAAAGCCCCCTGCGCGCCCCACGAGAGGTAGATCGAAATCAGCGTCCTGCGTAATCTCGAAGCGAGGATCGAAGGCCTCGTCGAGGGGGTCTTCAGCCGCGCGTTCTCATCCCAGGTCCAGCCGGTGGAGCTGGCGAGGAAGCTGGCCAAGGAGATGGATTCCCACCGGACCGCTTCGGTCTCGAAGACCTACGTCCCGAACCAGTACAACGTCTTCCTCTCGAGCGAGGACCGGACCCGGCTGGAGGGCTACGAGCGCTCGCTCGAGCAGGAGCTGTCCGCCTACCTGCTGGAGCATGCTCGCCGGCGTGACTACGCGCTGCTCACGCGCCCGGAGGTCGAGCTGGAGACCGACGAGCGGCTTCGCCTGGGCGAGTTCGGGATCCAGGCCCGGCTCGTCAAGCCACCTGCCCGCGAAGGCCAGGAGCCCGAGCAGGGGAGCCCGGGCCAGACGATGGTCTACAGCGCTCCGCCTAAGGAGAAGAAGCGGGAGAAGCGCCCGCCGACCGCTCGCCTCGTCGAGACGCGCGCGATCGTCTCGATGGAGGACCGGCGCTACGTGCTCGACGGACCGATCGCCGTGCTGGGGCGATCGAAGGAATGCGACTGCGTGATCCGCGACCCGAACGTCTCCCGCCGCCACGCCGAGCTACGCCGGGGCGAGACCGGCGACTGGCAGATCGTCGACCTCGGCTCGACCAACGGCGTCAAGATCAACGGCCGCCAGGTCGAGACATCGCGCCTCTCGCCCGGCGACGACGTCGTCATCGGCACCTCCCGGTTCACGTTCGACATCGAGCAGGCGTAAGCCCGGATCTGGACCACCCTTGGATGCGGAGCCGATAGCGGTCGGGCTCAAGTTCGGCTTCCTCGCCGTTCTGTACCTGTTCCTGCTCTGGGTCGCCCGCTCCGCCCTGAAGGAGCTCCGCCGGTCGAACGCCCCCGCTCCGTACGAGGGGACCGGCCTGCACCAGGCCGAGGGCGGAGGCCGCGGCGCCGCAACCGATGCCTGGCTCGTCGTCCTGCGGGGCGGTGGCCTCGACGTCGGCGACCGGCTCGACCTCTTCGGCGGCCTCTCGATCGGCCGCTCGCCGGATGCCGACGTGCGGATCGAGGACCGCTTCTCGTCGCAGATCCACGCCCGGGTCTTCTCGAAACGGAGCTCCTACAGGCTCGAGGACCTCGGCTCGACCAACGGGACGTTCCTGAACGGCGAGCAGGTGAAGGGCGAGGTGGAGCTGCACGATCTCGACGAGATCCGGATCGGCGATACCGAGTTCCGCTTCGAGCTCGAGGTGCCCGGCTGATGGCAGTGCCGGTTTTTTCCCTTTCCCGGATAATCCCGGAATGACTAACGCCGAATCCTCCGCTTCGCGTCCGGTTCGGCTTGATCTCATCTGCATGAGATGCTGCGCGTAGCGGAGCACTACGCAGAGAGCGACACGGGTCGCCAGCGGAGTGCCAACGAGGACTCCTACTTCGCCCGTGCGCCCGTCTTCGTCGTCGCCGACGGCATGGGCGGCGCGCAGGCCGGCGAGGTCGCCTCCCAGGTCGCGACCGATGCGTTCGAGCCCGGGAACCAGGCCGACGAGCCGCCGGAGGCCTACCTGCGCCGAGTCGCCGAGGAGGCCAACGCCCGGATCCACGAGCTCGCCGGGGAGGATTCCTCGCGATCGGGGATGGGGACGACGCTCACCGCGGTCCAGATCTCCGGCGACGAGATCTCGATCGCCCACGTCGGCGATAGCCGCGCCTACCTCTGGCGTGACGGCGAGCTGCGCCGCCTGACCAGCGACCACTCCCTGGTCGAGGAGCTTCGTCGTCAGGGCCGGCTGACGGAACAGCAGGCCGCCGAGCACCCCCAGCGCTCGATCATCACGCGCGCCCTGGGGCCGGAGCCCACCGTCGAGGTGGACACGATGACCTACCCCGTCCGCCCGCGCGACGTCTTCCTGCTCTGCTCGGACGGACTGACCACGATGCTGCCCGACGACCGGATTGAGGGCCTGCTCGCCTCCGCTCCGGATCTGCACACGGCCGTGAAGAACCTGATCCGGCATGCCAACGAGGCCGGCGGCCGCGACAACATCACCGCAGTCGCATTCCGGCTCGAGGACGCCGGCGCCCCCGAGGCGAAGGAGGGGGCCACGCTTGTCGGGCCCTCCGCAGAGGAGCAGGGGCTGACGGCCGAGGCCGTCCGCGAGGGGGTCAGCCGGGAGCGCGAGGCCGCCGCGGTCTCCGCGCGAGGCCGGACGACCGCGGCATCTCAGCGTCCGCCGCGCAGACGCTGGCCGGCCCGGATCGCCAAGACCCTGCTCGCGCTGGTGATCCTCGCCGCTGTGGTCGCCGGCGCGATCTGGGGCGCCCGCCAGGTCTACTTCCTGGGCACCGACGAGGGCGGCCGGATAGCCCTCTTCCGCGGCCTGCCCTACGACCTGCCGCTGGACATCGAGCTCTACTCGGAGGTCTACTCGAGCCCGACCCAGGCATCTTCCCTCCCGGAAGACCGCCAGGACGAGGTAACCAACCACGAACTACGCGGCCGCGACGACGCCGAGTCCCTGATCACAGATCTCGAAGACACGGCCGCAGAAGAAGCGGTCACACCTGCGGGTGGCGGCGCGGGGGACCCTGCAGATGATCCCCGCAGCCCGAAGGGCGAGGAGACATCTGCGGGGTCGCGCCGACAGGACCCGCAGCCTGGCGGCTCCGAGTCTCAATCGAAGCAACCTTGAGCGCCCGCAATCGCGAACTCCTCGCGCTGATCCCAGTAGCCCTGCTGGTCACGGCAGGCTTCACCTCAGTCCTGCTCGTCGACAACCTCGACGTCGGCAACGTCACCCTCACCTACGGGGGCTATTTCCTCGCGGTCTGTGTCGGCATCCACCTGCTGATCCGCTGGCGTCTGCCCTATCGCCGACCCCTACCTCTTCCCGCTCGTCGCCCTGCTCGCCGCGGTCGGGCTCGTGATCCTCTACCGGATCGACGAGTCGCTCGCGCTCGAGCAGGCGTCGCAGATGGTCCTGGGCGCGGTCGTGTTCGGCGCGACGATCGTGTTCCTCCGCGACCTCAGCGTCCTGGAGCGGTATCGCTACCTGATCGCCCTGGCCGGGATCGTGCTCCTGCTGATGCCGCGCCTGCCGGGGATCGGCTCGCAGGTGAACGGCGCGTTCCTCGCGATCGACCTGGGCCCGCTCAACTTCCAGCCCGCCGAACTGGCGAAGATCTGCATCGTCATCTTCCTCGCCAGCTACCTGCGCGAGAAGCGCGAGGTGCTGATCATCGGCGCCCGCCGGATCCTCGGAGTGACCCTGCCGCCGCTCAAGCACTTCGGCCCGCTCCTGGTCGTCTGGGGCGCGGCGATGTTCATGCTCATCTTCATCCGCGACCTCGGCAGCTCGCTGATGATCTTCGGCGCCTTCCTGGCCGTCCTCTACGTCGCGACCAACCGGCTCTCGTTCGTCGTCATCGGCCTACTCATGTTCGCCATCGGCGCCTGGGCGATCACGACGGGCGCCGGGCCGCTGCCGGCGGCCGGCCAGGTCTCCGACCGCGTCGACATCTGGTTAGACCCGTTCGCCCGAAACGCACCCGACGGGGCAGGTCAGATCACGCAGTCGTTGTTCGCCCAGGCGGAGGGAGGGCTGTTCGGCGAGGGCCTGGGCCAGTCCCTGCTGAAGCTGCCCGGACCGTTCGCACCGAACTGCGAGCAGCCGTTCCCTGACTGCGGCTCGATCCTGCCCGCTCCGCACACCGACTTCATCTACGCCGTGATCACATCGGAACTGGGCCTGTTCGGCGCCTGCGGGATCGTGCTCATCTTCGCGCTGATCGCCGCGCGCGGCTTCAAGGCCGCGCTGACGGTTCAGGACGGCTTCTCGAAGCTGCTCGCCACGGGTCTCACCGCCGTCCTCGCCCTCCAGGCCTTCGTGATCATCGGCGGCGTTGTCCGCGTGATCCCGCTGACCGGCGTGACGCTCCCGTTCATCAGCGCGGGCGGTAGCTCGGTCGTCGCGAACATGATCCTGATCGCGCTGATCCTGATCGTGTCGAACGACGCCCGCAAGCCGCGATCGGAAGGCGGCGGCGTCACCGGCACCTTCCCGGAGGGGAGCTACGGATGAACGCCCCGATCATGCGCCTCTACGTCCTCGTGCTGGCCCTCTTCGCCGCCCTGGTCGGCTTCACCTCGTATTGGGCCGTTTTCAAGGCGGATGAGCTCAAGGAGAAGCCGGAGAACCGGCGCGCGCTGATCGAGGCGCAGGGGATCAAGCGGGGGACGATCACCACCGTCGACGGCACGGTCGTCGCCGAGAGCATTCCCCAGGGGCAGGGCCAGCAGCAGATCTTCACCCGTCGCTACCCCCAGGGCGCGCTCTTCGGCCACCCGGTCGGCTATTCGTTCATCGAGCTCGGGAACTCGGAGATCGAGCGCTCCGAGAACGACACCCTGACCGGGGAGTCGAACGAGTTCGCGAACCTCCTCGACGAGCTACAGGGGGAGACCGAGGAGGGCTCGAACGTGACGCTGACGCTCGATGCCGAGGCGCAGCAGGTCGCTCAGGACGGGCTCGAGGCCGCGATCACCGTTCCGGGCACGGGTGGCGCCCTGGTCGCGATCGAACCCGACACCGGTGCGGTCCGGGCGATGGTGAGCACTCCCGGCTACGACCCGAACACCGTGCCAGACCAGTTCAAGGAACTGAACGCCGACGAGAGCACCCCGCTCTTCAACAGGCCGACCCAGTCGACGTACCCGCCCGGCTCGACGATGAAGGTCGTCACCGCGACCGCCGCTCTCGACTCGGGCGAGTTCGATCAGTCGACGACGCTGAACGCGAACTCGGGCATCGACGTCTCCGGCGTTCCGCTCGCGAACTCCGGCGGCCAGGACTTCGGGACGATCGACATGACTACGGCGCTGACCAACTCGGTCAATACCTACTGGGCGCAGGTCGGCGAGCAACTCGGCCCGGCGACGATGGTGGAGTACATGAAGCGCTTCGGGTTCTTCCAGAAGCCGCCCCTCGACTTCCCGCCCGATCAGATGGCGGCGAGCGGCGTCTACAACTCCAACGGCCAGCTCGTCGAGGAGGGCTTCGACGTCGGCCGCGTCGCGATCGGGCAGGGAGGGGAGGAGGGCCAGATCCTCGCGACCGAGCTGCAGATGGCGATGGTCGCAGCGACGGTCGCCAACGAGGGGACCCTGATGGAGCCCACCTTCCAGCAGGAGGTGACCGACCCGGACGGGCGTACGAGCGAGGAGCTCGACCCGACCGAGTTCAGCGAGGTGATGAGCGAGGAGACAGCCGCCGAGGTGGCGGAGATGATGACCAACGTGGCGGAGGAGGGAACGGCGTCCGGGCTGTCGGTCACCGGCTCGACCCTGGCCGGCAAGACGGGAACCGCGGAGATCGATGTCGAGACGAGCCTGAACCAGGCACAGTTCATCGGCTTTGCGCCGGCCGACGACCCGCAGATCGCCGTTGCCGCGACCGTCGAGCGCTGCACCGGTTGCTTCGGTGGCGATACGGCGGGCCCGATCGCGACGGACGTGATGGGGGTGCTGCTCGATTGAGGCTCGCTGAGGGAAATACGGTCGATGGCCGGTACCGGCTCGAGCGCAGGCTTGGCTCGGGCGGGATGGCTGACGTCTGGCTCGCGACCGACGTCGAGCTCGACCGGCCGATCGCGCTCAAGGTCCTGCACGACCGCTTCGCCCAGGACGCGCAGTTCGTCGAGCGCTTCCGCCGCGAGGCCGCGAACGCCGCCGGCCTCCAGCATCCGAACGTCGTCGGCGTCTTCGACCGCGGCGAGGTGGACGGCACCTACTACATCGCGATGGAGTACGTGGAGGGCTCCTCGCTGAAGGAGCTGATCGACCGCGGCCTGAACGTGGCCCAGGCGATCGAGATCACGCGCCAGATCCTCGCCGCCGAGCGGTTCGCCCACGAGCACGGGATCGTCCACCGCGACGTCAAGCCGCAGAACGTGATCGTCGACCCGGCCGGCCGCGTCCGCGTCCTCGACTTCGGCATCGCCCGCGCAGGCGCCTCGGAGATCACGCAGACCGGATCGGTGATGGGCACCGCGCAGTACCTCTCGCCCGAGCAGGCGCAGGGGCTCGACGTCACCCCAGCGTCTGACCTCTACTCGACCGGCGTCGTCCTCTACGAGATGCTCACCGGCCGGGTCCCGTTCGAGGGCGACAGCGCCGTGGCGGTCGCGCTCAAGCAGGTCTCCGAGCAGCCGGCGGCGCCGAGCGCGCTCAACCCGGCCGTGCCGCGGGCGCTCGACGCGGTCGTCCTGCGCGCCCTTGCCAAGGACCCCGTCAACCGTTTCACCTCGGCCGAAGAGTTCTCGCAGGCTCTCGACGCCGCCGAGGCCGATCCGACCGGAGCCGGCCTTTCGGACACCGCCCTCTTCGCCGCCGTCGCCGACCCGGACGCAGCGGCCGCGGCGGAGGCGGAGGCGCGCCGCAAGCGCCGGCGGCGGTGGATCATCGTCGGCCTGCTGGCGGCCGCGCTGATCGGGCTGCTGATCTTCGCGCTCACCCGCAAGGAGCAGGTGAAGGTGCCCGCAGTCACGGGCGAGGACGTCGAAAAGGCAGCGGACCTCCTTGAGGCCGCGGAGTTCGAGGTGGAGATCAACGAGATCAACATCGACGAGTTCAACAACCCGCCGCCGCGAGGCACCGTGATCAACCAGGATCCGCTGGCCGGCGAGGAGGCCGACAAGGGATCGACCGTGACGATCGACATCGCCGCGGCTCTCGGCGACTCCGAGGTGCCGGACGTCGTCGGCCAGACCACGGCGGAGGCGATCAACGAGCTCGAGCGGGCGAACTTCCGGGTGCGCACGCAGGACCGAGCGTCCACTTCGGTTGACCGGGGGCGTGTGATCTCGAGCTCGCCCAGCCCAGGGGTGACGGCAAAGGTCGGCTCGACCGTGACGCTGAAGGTCTCGAGCGGCCCGAAGCTGGTGACCGTCCCCGACGTTCTCGGCTTCGCCGCGGCGGATGCCGAGAACACGATCGATGCGGCGGGACTTCTCGCCAACCGCGAGAGCGAGGAATCCGACTCGCCGGAGGGGACCGTCATCCGACAGAGCCCCGGTGCCGGCAGCGAGGTCGAGGAGGGCGACCGGGTGACGATCGTCGTCTCCGAGGGTCCCGGCGACGTGACGGTGCCGAACGTCGTGGGCCAGAGTCGTGACGCGGCCGCCGGTCGGCTGAGCGGTCTTGGCCTCGACGTGCGGATCGTCGAGCGCGAGACCGAGGTCGAGTCCGAGGACGACGAGGTGCTCGACCAGGTCCCCGGCGCGGGCACCCGCCTGCCGCCCGGCGAGGACGTGACGATCTACGTCGGCGTCTTCGTCGAGCCCGCGGAGACGACGACGACCGGGACGACCACGGTCCCATGAGGGTTGCCGTCCTCTACGGCGGGCGCTCCTCCGAGCACGAGATCTCGCTCGAGTCGGGCGCCTCGGTCGCGGAGGGGCTCGAGTCCGCCGGGCACGAGGTCGTCCGCGTCCTGATCGACCGCGAGGGTGCCTGGCGCGCCGACGGCGATCCGGTCACGCTCGAGCCGGCCGGTGGACTGCTCGGTTGCGACGTCGCCTTTCCGGTCCTGCACGGACCGTTCGGCGAGGACGGGACGGTGCAGGGCATGCTCGAGGTCCTCGACGTGGCCTACGCCGGCCCCAACGTGCTCTCCGCCGCCGTCGCTATGGACAAGCTCGTCTGCAAGCGGCTCCTCGCGGAGGGCGGGTTTCCGCAGGTGGGCTTCTGTCAGGCCGGGGTCGATGGCTGGCGGGAGTCCGCCGAGCAGCTCGGCCTGCCGCTCTGGGTAAAGCCCTCCCGACTCGGCTCATCGGTCGGGATCAGCCGCGTCGACGACCTCGGCGACCTTGATCGCGCGGTGGAAGAGGCCGCGGCGCACGATCCGCGCGTGATCGTCGAGCAGCACTCCGAGGGACGGGAGGTCGAATGCTCGGTGATCGGCAACGAGGAGCCCGAGACCTCGCTTCCGGGGGAGATCGTCCCGCACGGCGAGTGGTACGACTTCGAGTCGAAGTACTCGGACGGCGGGATGGACCTCGCCGTGCCCGCGCCGATCGGCGACGAGGCGATCGCCCGCGTGCGGGAGCTGGCGGCAGCGGTCTTCACGGCGATCGGAAACACGGGGCTTGCCCGCTGCGACTTCTTCGTCACCGAGGGCGGCGACGTGCTGGTGAACGAGCTGAACACGATCCCCGGCTTCACGAAGACGAGCGTCTTTGGGAAGCTCTTCGAAGCGAGCGGCGTCAGCTACCCGGAGCTCTGCGACCGCCTGGTGCAGCTCGCGGTGGAACGCCACGAGCGTGAAAGGAGCTATCGCTTCTGATGAGAGCCGTCGTCTGTACGCATGCCGAGTTCGACGTCGTGGATCGTCCCGAGCCGATGCCATCGAAGGGACAGGTCCGGATCGAGGTGACGCGCTGCGGGATCTGCGGGTCGGATCTCCACGCGCGCCACGGCCTCGACGAGTGGGCCGACATGGCGGCCAGGGCGGGCTACGACCGCTTCGGGCGCTCTTCGGAGTCGATCGTCTTCGGCCACGAGTTCTGCGGCGAGGTCGCCGAGCACGGCCCGAAGACCCGAGGGCGGATCAAGCCCGGGACACCGGTGGTCGCGCTGCCGCTCCTGCGTGGGGGTGGCGGCGTCGACACGGTCGGCCTCTCGGTGCACGCCCCGGGCGCGTACGCGGAGCAGGTGCTCGTCGAGGAGTCCCTGATGATGCCTGTGCCGAACGGCCTCCCCCCGGACGTTGCCGCCATGACGGAGCCACTCGCCGTGGCATTGCACGCGGTCCGCCGCGGGGACGTCGGCAAGAAGGACGTCGCGATCGTCATCGGCTGCGGACCGGTCGGCCTCGGAGTGATCCTGATGCTCAAGGCCAGGGGCGTTCGCACGGTCGTCGCGAGCGACTACTCACCGGGCCGCCGGGCACTGGCCACGGCCTGCGGGGCAGACGTCGTCGTCGATCCGGCGGAGACGGAGCCCTACACGGCGACGGATGAGGGCGAGCACGTGACCGACATCCCCGCGATGCTCGAGCTGGCGGTGGGGACCACCGAGAAGCTCGTGCGGGTCCCTGGGTGGTGGCACGCGTGGCGGCTGGGCGAGGCGCTCGGCGCGATGCCCAACCACCCCGTGATCTTCGAGTGCGTCGGCGTGCCGGGCGTGATCGACCACATCATTCAGGGCGCGCCGCTCATGTCGCGCGTCGTCGTCGTGGGCGTCTGCGTCGGCCCCGACACGATCACGCCGGCGATGGCGATCAACAAGGAAATCGACCTCCGGTTCGTCGTCGGCTACACGCCGCTCGAGTTCCGCGACACCCTCCACATGCTCGCCGACGGCAAGGTCGACCCGCGCCGCCTGATCACCGGGACGGTCGGGCTCGACGGCGTCGACGCGGCCTTCTCGGCGCTGGGCGACCCCGAGACCCACGCCAAGATCCTGATCGACCCGCGCAGCGACGCGTCAGCGCCGGTCTAAGACCCTCGCCGCGTAGTGCGATGAACGTCCCGAAATAGCCTCTGCATAAACGTCGAGGCAGCTTCCTGGACGTTCGCGGCCCTCAGCCGAGCAGGCGGACGTCGGAGATCTCGACCGCTTCGTTCGAGCCGAGGTCGGTGATCCACAGCAGGTAGTACTGGGCCGGGCCCGTCAGCTCCAGGGCGGCCGTTTCGTCCTCGCCCGCGCCTGTCGATCGTCCCGACGGGCTCGCCCCAGCCGGCCAGGTCGTCGGCCTCCTCGGAGGCGGCGTAGACCTCGCCGCTCCAGCCGGGCGTGGGCGTGATCAGCTTCAGCTCGGCGGCCTCGACGGGCTCGCCGGTGTCGAGCGTCAGGCCGACGCCGGTCTTCGGCGCTCCCTCCAGTCCCGCGGAGTACGACTCCGTCGTCCATGACGTCCCGGTCGTGTTTCCGTCGGTCGCGAAGCGGACCTCGGTCGAGTGCTCCTCGTCGTCGCCCTCGGGGTCGAAGTCGTCCGCGCTGACGATCGTGATCGGTGCGGCGCCGGTCTCCTTGTTCTTCTCGCGCGTCGGCCCCTCCTCGCCGGTCAGCGCCGCGATCCCGAGCGCGATCGCGGCGCCGATCAGGACGATCGCGATTCCGGCGACCGACAGCCGCCGCGGGGAGAAGATGCGCCGGTTGCGCTCCGGCACCGAGCGCAGCACGTTGGTCGCCTCGCCGGTGGACGAACCGGCGCGGGAGACCTCGACCTCGAGCGCCGATTCGAGGTCGTCGAGCATCGGCGCCATGTCCGAGTAGCGGCGAGCCGGGTCCTTGAAGGTCGCCTTGTCGACGACCGCTGCGAGGGCGGAGGAGACCTGCGGGCGGCGCACCTGGACGTCCGGCATCTGCTCGTTGACGTGTTTCATCGCCACGCCCACGAGCGTCTCCGCGGAGAAGGGGGGCTGGCCGGTGAGCATCTCGTAGAGGACGACGCCGAGCGAGTAGATGTCGGAGCGGGCGTCGACGTTGTGGCCCATCGCCTGCTCGGGGGAGACGTAGTCCGTCGTGCCGAGCACGCGGCCGGTCGCGGTCAGGCCGTCGGCCTCGAGCTCGCGGGCGATCCCGAAGTCGGTCACCTTCGCGCGACCCTCCGCGTCGATCAGGACGTTCTGCGGCTTCACGTCGCGGTGGACCATTCGGGCGGCATGGGCGGCGGCGAGGCCACGGCCGATCTCGATGGCGTAGGCGGCGGACTCGTCCAGCGGCAGCCTGCCCATGCGCTCGATCCGCTGCTTCAGCGTCTCGCCCTCGACGTACTCGAAGACGATGTACGGGTGTCCCTCGTCATCGCCGGCATCGATCACCGGGACCAGGTTCGGGTGCGAGAGCTGTGCGACGGTGCGAGCCTCTCGGCGGAAGCGCTCGATCTGGTCCGGCTGATCGGAGATCTCGCGGTGCATGATCTTCACCGCCACCCAGCGCTCGAGGGTCGCGTCGCGCGCGAGGTAGACGGTGGACATTCCGCCCGAGCCGAGTTTTGACTCGATCGTGTAGCGGTCGCTGAGCTGGGTCCCGATCACTTCCCCAGCTATTTTCGACGTTTGGGGCCGAAGTCGTCCTCAGGTCCCCCTCGTCGCAGGCGATCCTGCCCGCGGCGAGCGGCTCCAAGAGGCGTCTAGCCGGTCTGCACGGGCTCCCCCTGGGCCTCGAGATTCCGGATCAGCTCGACCAGCTCAGGCGCGGCCTTGTCCGGCGAGCCGGCGTCGAAGGGCGGGTCCGGGTCGTACTCGATGCCGAGCTGGATCGCCTTCGCGACGTCCTCGCCGACCTCGCGGGCGGTGAGCGTCAGCGCCATGTCGATCCCGGCGGAGACGCCGGCGGCGGTGATCACCTTGCCCTGCTCGACGACGCGCTGCTTCACGGGGGTCGCGCCGACCTCGCTCAGGCGGTCGAGGTAGGCCCAATGCGTCGTCGCCTCGAGCCCGTCCAGGATTCCGGCCGCGCCGAGGACCAGGGACCCCGTGCAGACGGACGTCGTCCACTTCGACGTCTCATGGGCGCCGCGCAGCCAGTCGAGGACCTCGTCGTCGGTCAGCAGCGGCCGGTTGCCCTCGCCGCCGGGGACGAGGACGATCTCCGGGTCGGTGAGCTCGTCGAGGGTCGCGTCGGCCGTGATCGCCAGGCGGCCCGTGTCGGTCCGCTTGGGCCCGGCCTCCTTGGCGACGAAGGTCAGCTCGGCGCCGGGGATCCGCGAGAGCACCTCGTAGGGCCCGATCGCGTCGAGGGCGGTGAGCTTGTCGAAGATGAGGATCGCGATACGCATGGTCTGCTCCTTTATCCGTTGATGGTCTCGAGCGCCGGCTGGAAGCGGGCGCGGTACTCCGTGGGCTTGGTTCCAAGGCGCTTTTCGAAGACCCGGCGCATCGTCGTCGCGGTTCCGAAGCCGCAGTGGCGGGCGACGGCGGCGACGGGGCGACCGCCGTCCGCGAGCTCGATCCGAGCTCGCTCGAGGCGGATCGCCTCGACGTAGCGGGCGGGGGTCATCCCGACCTCGCGGCCGAAGACGCGGGCGAAGTTGCGCTCGCTCATGTGAGCCCGCTCGGCCAGCGCGGGGATGGAGAGGTCGGCGTCGAGGTTGTCGGCGACCCACTCCTGCACGTCGCGGACCGGCCCCGGATCGGCGAGCTGGCCGGCGAGGCCGGCGCTGAACTGCGACTGGCCACCGGGGCGCTTGAGGAACATCACGTGCCAGCGGGCGACCTCCATCGCGGTCGCACGGCCGAGGTCCTCCTCGACCAGGGCGAGGGCGAGGTCCATCCCCGCCGTGACGCCGGCCGAGGTGTAGACGTCGCCGTCGCGCACGAAGATCGGGTCGTGGACGACCTCGACCTCTGGGAACCGCTTGGCGAGCTGCGAGCAGAAGGCCCAATGGGTCGTCGCGCGCCTGCCGTCGAGCAGGCCGGCGCGGGCCAGCAGCAGCGCCCCGGTGCACACGGAGGCAATCCGTCGAGCGCGCGGCGCCTCGTCCCGGAGCCACGTGACGAGCTCATCGTCGGAGGTGGCGGCCGTGGTGCCGGTGCCGCCCGGGACGACCACCGTGTCGATGTCGCTCGCGTCGGCGGGGAGGCCACCGCCCGGGGCGAGGCCGATTCCGGAGGAGGTTTCGAGCGACGCCTGCGTGCCGACCACCTCGAGCGAGTAGGCGCCGCCGCCGATCTGGGATGCGGTGGAGAAGACCTCGGCGGGCCCGATCAGGTCGAGCCCGAGAACGCCGGGGAACGAGACGAGCACGATCCGGCGTGGTCGAGTAGCGTCGCGAGCGGTCATCGGATGTCAGATGGTGCCCTCTGGAGGTATGGCCGTAAAGACAAGAAGCGCACAGATCCTGCCACATCGACGCCTGGCCATGGGCGCGTTGGCGTCCGTCGCAGCCGCCGTCGCCCTCTCGGCATGCGGCCTCGACGCGGACGAGGAGACGAGCACGGCGACGACCCCGCCGACGATCACCGGCGCCGCGACGGGCCCGAGCGGCCCGTCGGGACCGACCGGCGCGACCGGAGCAGAGGGGTCCGAGGAGGAGGAGGGGACGGAGGCCGAGCCGGAGGAGGAGGGGACCCTCGACGGCGCCGGCCTGGGCGGCGCCGAGCCGGAGCCGGCTACCTAGGCTCGGACGACCTGGCCCGCGTCGGCCGTCGCACGGCCGATCGTCTTCGCGTCCGGGTAATGCGCCCGCAGCAGGTCCAGTGCGGCCGCCTCGTCGGCCGCCGCGACCACGCAGCAGAAGCCGCAGCCCATGTTGAAGACCTCGTACATCTCGTCGGCGCCGACGCCGCCCAGCTCCGCGATCAGCTCGAACACCGGGGGGACGGGAAGCGGGTCGTCGATCTGCCAGCCGACCTCCGCGCGCAACCGGTTCAGGTTGTTCAGCCCGTCGCCGGTGATGTGGGCGAGCCCGCGGACGTCGACGGCTGAGCCGAGGAGCTCGAGCACGGGCTTGACGTAGATCTCGGTCGGCTCGAGCAGGATCTCGCCGAGCGGCCTGCCGAGGCGATCGTCATCGAGCGAGAGCTCCGCGAGCGCCCGGCGCGCGAGCGTGAACCCATTGGAGTGGAGGCCGTTCGAGGGCAGGCCGATGACCGGGTCCCCGGCCTCGACCCGCGCCCCGTCGACGATCGCATCGAGGGCGACCGTGCCCACGGCCGCGCCGGATAGGTCGGGGCCGGCCACCATCTCGCCCGAGCTGCGCCAGCTCACCGCCGGGGATCTCGATCCCGGCCAGCTCCGCACCGCGGCCGAGGCCCTCGCCGATCGCGGCGCACACCTCGGGGTCGGCGCTCGGCACCGCGAGGTAGTCGACCATCGCCAGCGGCTCCGCGCCGAGGCAGATCAGGTCGTTGACGTTCATTGCGACGCAGTCGATACCGACCGTGTCCCAGCGCCCGAGCTGCTCCGCGACGAGGAGCTTGGTGCCGACGCCGTCGGTGGTGATCGCGATCCCGGTCCGCTCGTCCAGCCGGATCACGCTCGCGTAGTGGCCTGGAAGATCGACCGCGCGCGAGCTGCCGGCGCCGCCGCGCCGAAGGCCCGCGACGAGCGCGGCGACGGCGTCGTCCGCGCCCGACTGGCTCACCCCGGCTTGTTCGTATGCCTCCTGGCTCACCTCGTTCCTCATTCTCGCCCGAACCGCGGCGGCGAGGGCGATCCGGTAGGCGGCGTAGGGCCAAAGGGCGCCGCCGTCGCGCTCGACCAGGCGGATCAGGCCCTGCGAGGCGAGCGTGGAGGCGAAGGAGGCCGCGACCCCCGCGACGACCGCCTTACGTGCGCCGGCGGGCACCCCGCCGCGGCTCACGAGCCGGGCGCCCTTGCCCAGGGCGGCCGCGACGATCACCGGCAGGGCCACGGTGCGCGACAGGAAGTTCGCGTGGCGCCGGGAGAAGCGCCGCGTCCTGGCGGCCGTCAGCGTTGCGCCGTTGCGCGAGACGCCCGGGGCCAGCGCCGCCGCCTGGCCGACCCCCAGCGCGAGGCCGTCGAGCGCTCTCGCGTCACCGTGCCCGCGCAGCTGCGGTGCGGTGTCGGCCAGGACCATCGCGATCGAGCCGGCGACGAGACCGGCCGCCGTCGCACCGGGTCCGCCGAGCCGCCGCTCGATCGGCCGCTCGAGCAGCACGCCGGCGGCGAGGGCCGGCAGGAAGGAGAGGGCCAGCACCGCCGCCCGGCGACGATCGAACGCGGCCACCTCGCCCGCGATCACGTCGCGCTGCCCGATCACCAGGGCCACGGCCGCGCCCATGTGGAGCGCGACGTCGAACGCCTTGCGGAGCTCCGGGTCCAGCTCGTCCCAATCCCAGCCGCAGAACCAGGGGAGGAGCGCCAGGTGTGCCGAGCTCGAGACCGGCAGGAGCTCCGTCGGCCCCTGGACGATGCCCAGGGCAACCGCGCGCGCGGGCGTGAGAGCCCCTACGCGCTCGATTGCTCGGGCGAAGGCTCGGTGGCGTCCGGCTCGCCGCGGTTCCGGCGGCGCCTGATGATCAGCCAGATGATCCCGCCGATGATCGCGGCGAAGACGACGTAGTCCCCGTAGTGCAGGTAGTCGCGCCACTCCTCCCAGCGGTCGCCGACCTCCCGGCCGACGATGCCGAGCATGAGCACCCACGGGATGCATCCGGCGAGGGTGAGGAGGGTGAAGCGCCAGAACGGCATCCGGGCGATCCCCGCAGGCAGTGAGATGAAGGTCCGGATGATCGGAAGCATCCGGGTGAAGAAGACGGTTGCGTCGCCGTACTTCTGGAACCAGCGATCGGCCCAGTCGAGATGCTTTTGGTTGATGTGGATCAGCCGGTTCTTTTCGAGCAGCTCCATACGCCCGAAGTAGCCGGCGGCCCAGGCGATCCATGAGCCGACGACGTTGCCCAGCACGCCCGCGGTGACGATCCCGAACAGGGTCAGATCGCCCTCGGAGACGTTGAACCCGGCGAACAGCATGATCGCCTCGCTGGGCACGGGGATGCAGGCGCTCTCGAGCAGCATCAGGATGAAGACCCCGACGTAGCCCGTCGCCTCGATGAAGTCCGTCGCCCACTCGACGATCGGATCGACGATGAAGTCAGTCATGCGCCGCAGGAGGTTAGGCGGTGGTCGCGCGAACGGGCTTTAGAATTACCCGCTCCTCATGGGACGTCTTAACGATCCCGTCTACAAGCACCGCCTGCTTCAGCTTCTGGCCGACACCGGGCTCGCCGCGCTTGCCTGGTTCCTCGCCTTCCAGCTGCGCTTCATCGATCTCCCGAACGGCGTCCCGCCCCGCTACGAGGACATCCTCTGGGGCTCGATCGCGTTCGTCGCGGTCGGCACGGCGCTCGTCTTCACGTTCCTCGGCATGCACCGCAAGTGGTGGCGCTACTTCGCTCTGCGTGACTTCGGCGTCGTCATCCGCGCCACGGCGGTTGCGACGGCGATCCTGATCGCGGTCTTCGTCATCGCCAAGCCGTTCGAGGATGAGCTGCCGCGCTCGGTCGTCGTCTTCAACTTCATCTTCCTGGTCACCCTCGCCGGGGGCGCCCGCGCAGCCGTTCGCTTCTTCATGGAGCGGCCCGATCGCCAAGCCCGCAAGCGCCGCGACCACGGTGTGCTCGTGGTCGGCGCCGGCTGGGGCGGGCAGATGGTGATCCGCGAGCTGCAGCTCAACCCCGGGCTCGGCGGCCGCGCGATCGGCTTCATCGACGACGACCCGCGCAAGCGCGGCATGCAGATGCAGGGCGTCAAGGTGCTCGGCCGCACCGACGAGATCGAGCAGGTGATCGCGAAGACGAAGCCGGCCGAGGTCGTGATCGCGATTCCATCGGCGCCCGGCGCCCTGCGCGGCAAGGTCGTCGCTGCCTGCCGCGAGCACGACGTCCAGATCCGCACCCTGCCGACCGTGTTCGAGCTGCTGCGCGGCGGCGTCCAGCTGACCCGCCAGCTGCGCGAGGTACAGGTCGAGGACGTCCTCGGGCGCGAGCCGGTCGTGATGGAGCTTGATCGCGTCGGCGCCTACCTGACCGACAAGATCGTCCTCGTCACCGGCGCCGGCGGCTCGATCGGCGCCGAGCTCTCGCGCCAGATCGCGCGCGTCCATCCGAAGCTGCTCGTCCTCCTCGACCACGCCGAGGACAACCTCTTCGAGATCGACCGCGAGATGGTGGGCGAGTGGCACTTCACCAAGGTCGAGTCGGTCCTCGCCGACTGCAAGGAGGCCGACCGGATGCTCGAGGTGATGCAGCGATTCAAGCCCGACGTCGTCTTCCATGCCGCCGCCTACAAGCACGTCGGCCTGATGGAGGGAAACCCGCTCGAGGCGGTCCGCAACAACGCGATCGCCACCCGCGTCACGGCGGAGACCGCGGCCGTCTCCGGTGTCGGGCGCTTCGTCTTGGTCTCGACCGACAAGGCCGTCAACCCGCGCACCGTGATGGGCGCCTCGAAGGCGATGGCCGAATGGATCGTCGAGGCGGCGGGCCACAAGCACCCGCGCACCCGGTTCCTCACCGTCCGCTTCGGCAACGTGCTCGCCTCCTCGGGCAGCGTGATCCCGATCTTCCGCAGCCAGATCGAGCGCGGCGGCCCGGTTACGGTCACGCACCCCGAGATGACCCGCTACTTCATGACGATCCCGGAGGCGGTCCAGCTCGTGATCCGCGCCGGCGACCTCGGGGCGGGGATCGGCGAGGTCTTCGTGCTCGAGATGGGTGAGCCGGTCCACATCCTCGACCTGGCCAAGAACATGATCCGGCTCGCCGGCTATGAGCCCGAGGAGGAGATCGCGATCGAGTTCACTGGGCCGCGGCCCGGGGAGAAGCTCTCGGAGGAGTTGCTCAACGCGGGGGAGCGCTCGGAGGAGACCTCGGCGGACAGGATCGTCCGCGCGGTTCGCGACGAGCCACTCGACCCGGCGTGGGTCGAGCGCACTGTCGAAGGGCTCGAGCGCCTCGTGATGGGCGGGGACGAGGCGGGGCTTGCCGAGCGGGTGGTCGAGCTGATCGCGCACCCGGAGGCGATGGAGCGCGGCGCCGAAGTCGACGTCGAGCACGGCTGAGACCGGCTCAACTCCTAAGCTCCTGCGCTGATGGACCTCGAGAAGCTCGGCGCGTTCCTCGGCATCGCGGCCTTCCTCGGCCTCGCCATCCTCGTCCTGCTCGTGATTCAGCAGGCTCGCGACCTGCGCCGGCTGCGCAAATGGGCCGGGCTAGCCCCCGAACGCGCCGTTGCGGCGGTCGAGACGCGCGGGGAGGAGATCCCGGAGCCGGAGCACAGCCGCCTCGCACGGCCCTTCATCAAGCTCGGCGCTGGGATCCACGATCGAACGGCGCGGATCTGGGCGACCGTCAAACGGGGATACCGGTCAGCCGACCGGCGCAGCCCGATCGACCTGAAGATCGTCGTCGGCGTCCTCGTCGTCGCGCTGATCGCGGGCATCGTCGTGTTGACCAGCGGCTTCGGCCTCTACGGAGAGGACGAGGGCAAGGAGGGCAAGGGCAAGAGCGCGCCCGCGCCGGAGGAGATCGAGGTCGCCGTTCTGAACGGGACCGCGGCCAACGGAGTCGCGGCGGTCCCCGGCCTGGCGAACGAGGTCGCCAGGGATGTGAAGGACGCCGGTTACAAGGTCGGCGAGGTCGCGAACACCGACGCATCCTTCGTCGAGACGAACGTCATGTTCCGGCCGGGGATGAAGGCCGCCGCACGCCTGCTTGCCGGCGATCTCGACGGGACGCTCGGAAGCACTTCGACCCAGCCGATGATCGCCGAGATCGAGGACCTCGCCGGCAAGGCGGATCTCGCCGTGGTCCTGGGCGCGGACCTCGCGCAGGAACAGAGCGGGTCGGAGGCGGCCGCGCCGCCCGCCGAGACCACCGCCGACCCGGCGGCGACGGTGCCCTGATCGGCTGAGCGATGAGCATCGCGACCGACATCGGTGCCTACGTCGGCGTCGTCGCCTTCCTCGGCCTCGCCCTCGTCGTACCCCTCTACTTCTCGCAGGCGCGAGACATCCGCCGCCTGCGGATCTGGATGCTGCTCACGCCCGACGTGAGCGTTGCCGAGCGCGAGGCCGCCGAGGCCGCGCGGGTGGCCGAGGAGGAGGCGGAGGCCGCCGAGCAGGCGCCGGAAGCCCCGCCCGAGCCGGCGCGGCCACCTGCACCCGCTGTGCCCCCTGCGCCCGCTGCGCCGCCCGCCGGTCCCGACGAGCCACGACCCGTGCCGGGCCTCGGGCCGCCGACACCCGCGCCTGAGCCGACGCCGGCGAGCACCACCCCGCCCCCTCCGAGGCCGCTCACGCCGCCCGCCGGGACCACGCCGCCCCGCCCGCTCACCCCGGCCGAGCGGATCGCGCTCGACCGCCCCGCCACGCAGCGGCTCACGGCCGAGCGGACCGCGGTGGCGACGCCACCCACCGGCATCCGCCGCGTCCTGAAGGTCCCCAGCGAGGGCAGGCTGGCGGCGATCGTCGGGGCCGTCCTGATTCTGGGAATCGCCGTCGTCTTCGTCGTCCTCCAAACCGGCGGCGAGACGACCGAGGAGCCACGCAAGGAACGGCCCTCCGCGGTGGTTCCCTCCGAGGTCGAGGTGGCCGTCCTGAACGGAACCGCGGTCCCCGATCTCGCCGCGCGAGTCGGCGACGACGTCGAGGCGAACGGCTTCCTGCTCGGTCCCGTCACCAACTCCGAGACCCCGTTCGAGGTCACCACGGTTCTCTATGAGCCGGGCTCAGAGGACGAGGGGCAGGCGGTGGCCAAGGCCCTCGGCGCCGTCCGCACCGAGCCGATGGACCCCGATACCCGCGCCCTCGTCGATGACGCGCCGGTCGCCGTGGTCGCCGGAGAGGACCGCGCGCAATAGATGAATACGGCGAATCCTCCGCTTCGCGTCCGGTTCGCCTTGATCTCATCTGCATGAGATGAGTTCCAGGGGCCGGTTCGTCGCGCCGCTTGCCTTCGCCGCGCTCGTGGTCGTGACGCTGGCGGTCCTCGTGGTCTCCCAGAGCGTCCGCTCGCGGCTGGTCGTCGACGAGATCGAGCTCTCGAACGAGTTCCGTCCGGCGGCCGGGCGGGAGGCGCAGATCCGCTTCCGCCTCACCGAGGACGAGGAGATCGGGACCGTCGAGGTGATCGACGAGGACGGTGAGGTCGTGGCCGTGCTCGTCGACGGCGAGCCGCTGGGCGACTTCGAGATCCACCGGTTCCGCTGGGACGGGGCCGGAGCGCCGGAGGGTGTCTACGAGGTGCGGGTGACGCTCGACTCGCTCGGGCGCGAGGTCATCCTCCCCGAGGAGATCGAACTGCTCGGCGAGCGCGATGGCTGACGCCGTCGTCTGGCTGGGGGCCGTTGCAGCGGCGCTCGCCGGTGCCGCGGCGCTCCTCGCGGGGGATCGACGGCTCCGGGCGGGTGCGATGGCCGCCGCGCTCGTCCTTGCGCTCGTCCTCGTGGTCGGTGACAACTGGGATGACGGCCGCTTCCGGGACCTCCGTGAGAGCACCGCGTTCCTCGCCGCCGCCGGGCTCGCCGGTGCCGTCGTGCTCGTCGCTCTTGCGGCGCTGTTCCGCCGCCGCCCGGAGGCGCTGCCGCTGCTCGCGGTCGCTGCGCTGCCCTTCAGGATCCCGGTCGAGGCCGGCGGCGACAGCGCCAACCTGCTGCTGCCTCTCTACGTCGTGATCGCCGCCGGGGTGCTGTCCGAGCTCTGGGGCGCGTTCGCGGCGGGTGGTGAACCTCAGGAAAGCGAGCCGGTGGGCACCTCAGGGTCACGGGCCGTCCGCTATCTGCCATGGGCGCTCGCCGGTTACGTGGTCCTCTACGCAGCGCAGGGCCTCTACTCGGACGATTTCTCGAACGCGCTGGAGAAGATCGGGTTCTTCCTCGTCCCGTTCGCGGTGCTCGCGGCACTGCTTGTTCGGGTGGAGTGGAACGCGAGGCTTCTGCGCCTCGTCTTCACGATCGTGATCGCCGAGGCGGCCCTGTTCGCCCTGGTCGGGTTCGCGGAGTACGGGCTGCGCGAACTGATCTGGAACCCCACCCTGCGCGAGGCGAACGAGCTGCACGCGTACTTCAGGGTCAACTCGCTCTTCTGGGACCCGAACATCCTCGGCCGCTACCTCGCTATCGCGATCGTCTTGGTGGCAGCGGCGATGCTTTGGGAGCGCCGCCCGGGGCGGTCGGCGATCTTCGCCGTCGTGGCCTTCGGCCTGCTCGCCGGGCTGGCGGTCACCTTCTCCCAGTCCAGCCTGGTCGCCCTGCTCGCAGCCTTGGCTGTGCTCGCGGCCCTGCGCTGGACCGCGCTCTGGACCGGTGTGGCATGCCTTGTCGTTGTGGTTGCGATGGGCGCCGTCATCATCGGTGGCGGCGGGATCGACCTCGATTCCGAGAAGTCGCTCAACAACGAGACCTCCGGACGGGCCGAATTGATCCGCGGCGGCGTCGAGCTGGCGGCCGAGCAGCCCATCGCCGGCTACGGGACCGGGTCGTTCGAGAGCGAGTACACCCGTGAGTTCCGCACCCGGCAGGAGGCCGCTGAGGCGGTCTCGCACACCGAGCCGGTGACGGTCGCGGCCGAGCAGGGCGCGATCGGCCTGATCGTCTACGTCGCCGTGATCGCGATCGCCATCGCGGCGCTCGCCGCGGGCATCCGTCCCTTTGCCCCAGGCCTGCGAGGGGGAGGGAGAGCCCTCCCCGACGGCGCGGCGCTCGCCATCGCGCGGGCGGCCCTGCTCGCCGCCCTGGTCGCGATGGTCGTCCACAGCCTCTTCTACGCGGCCTTCTTCACCGACCCGATCACCTGGACCCTGCTCGCGATCGGGATCACCCTCGCGCGTGACGAACCAATAAGGGGTCTGACCCCTTATGGTTTCCTGATGTTCGACTACCTGCGCCGGCTGGCGAGGACCGGGGCCGCCTACACGGCCTCCAGCGTGCTCTCGAAGCTGATCGCGGTCGCGCTGCTGCCGCTCTACACGCGCTACCTGACCCCGGCGGACTACGGCGCCGCCGAGGTCATGGTCGTCGCGGTGATCGCGGCCTCGATCGTGATCCGCCTGGGTGTGATCGAGGCGCTGATGCGCTTCTACTACGTCGCCGACGAGGACCGCGAGCAGGTCGTCAAGACCGGGTTCGCCTCGCTCTTCTGGACGACCACCGTCGCGGCGCTGATCGCGCTTCCCTTTGCCGAGCCGATCTCGCGGGCGCTGCTCGACAGCTCGCAGCCGGACCTGGTCAGGATCGCGATCGGCGGCCTTTGGATCTTCACGCTCTACGAGTACCTCGTCGCCCTCTTCCGGCTCGACGAGCGGGCGAAGGCGTACCTGGTCTTCACGATGGCGAACGTCCTGCTCGCGATCCCGCTGACGGTGTGGCTCGTCGTGTTCCAGGAGGAGGGTGCGAAGGGGCTCCTGCTCGGGACCTACGGCGCCGGACTTCCGTTCCTCCTCTACCTGATCTTCGAGCAGCGCCACCGGCTCTCGCTCATCGTCGACGTCGCGATGCTGCGGAGAATGTTCCGCTTCGGGCTGCCGACCATGCCGGCGGAGCTCTCGCTCTACTCGCTCCAGTTCATCGACCGGATCATCCTCGTGAGGCTGGCGGGCCTGGCCGAGGCCGGCCTCTACGCGCTCGCGATCCGCTTCGCGCAGGGGGTCACGGTGCTCACCCGCGGGTTCCAGCTCGCCTGGCCGCCGCTCGCATATTCGGTCCAGGACGACACGGAGGCCAAGCGGGTCTACGCGCTGATCGTCACCTGGTTCCTCGCCGTCTGCACGTTCACGGTGATCGGCTTCTGGCTGCTGGCGCGCTGGATCGTCCGCATCCTCGCCGCACCCGAGTTCTTCGAGTCCTACGAGGCGATCGGCCTGCTCGCGACCGGGGTGACGATGTACGCCCTCTACCTGGTCCTCGTCGTCATTCTCGGCCGCACCGGCCGCACCGAGTTCAACCTGCCGGCGACCGCGATCGCGACCGTCGCCAACATCGGCCTCAACCTCGCCCTGATCCCGCCCTACGGGATCGTCGGCGCCGGCCTCGCCCTGGTCGGCTCGTACGTGATCGTGCTCGGGCTCATGTACTGGTTCACGCAGCGGCTCTTCCCCGTGCCATACGAGTGGGGGAGGCTGGCGCTCATCGTCGGCGTCGCCGCGGCGCTCGTGGTCGGCGGAGAGCTCCTGCTGCCGACCGAGGGCATCGTCGGCCTGATCTCGAGGACAGCGGTCTGGTTCGCCTTCCCGCTGATCCTCCACCTCACCGGCTTCCTCTCGGACCCCGAGCGGGCGAGACTGCGCCAGCTACGCGAGCAGGGGCTGAAGCAACTCGCCGAGGGCGGTCCCCAGCGCGAGCCGGGCCTCGAGGCGGTCGAGGCAGAGCGGCGCGACGAGGACGCGAGGCCCTAGATGCCCTTCATCGCGGTCGCCATCGACTGAACGAAACGACGACTGCTCCAACGCGCGCAGCGACGGAATCGCGCGGTGCCGGGAGGGGCGCCGCCGATCCGTCGCGGATTTCACGGCATTCCTGGCAGCTACGCAGGTGCTCGCGTACGGATTCGCGACGCAGCGAAGCCTGGCCGAGCGTCCGCAACTGGTGGCGGATCTCCGCGCAGCTCGCAGGTGTCGGGTCGGGGGCCATCGGCTGGGTATGCGTCGATCGCATCCCAGGCCGAGGCGTTTGGCCACCATGTGACCGGCAGCCCGTCCTGTGGACAAAGCGAACCCTCAGATCGCCACGGGGCAAACGTCGGGCCGCTGTGAGAAACCATACGGCACAGAGCGGTCACGGCTGGCGCCGGTGGTTGAACTCCTCCGCGGCCTCGCGCAGGCCCTCGCCTGACCCAGGTCGCAGCGCCTGGCGGGCGTGGAGCATGTACCAGCCGGGGTCGTGGCCGGGGAGGGCGAGTGCGACGGCGGCACGAAGCAGGTAGGGGAGGGCGGAGAGCGGCCGGGCGATTGGCGCCAGCCAGGGGTGGTGCTTGCGCAGGTAGCGGTCGCGCCCGCGGTGAAACTCGACGACGCGGCGGGAGCCGGCGCTGCGGTCGGTCGCGAGCTGCTCGTGGTGGATGGCGCGCGCCGCGGGCGCGTAGAGGATGTCCCAGCCGGCGTCATGCAGGCGCTTGGCGAAGTCGGTCTCGTCGGAGTAGACGAAGAACTCGGGGTCGAGCAGGCCGACCTCGAGCGCGGCCTCGCGGCGGACGAGCATCGCCGAGGACTGGACCCAGCCGACGCGCCGCACGCGGTCACCGCGGCTCTGCACCGTGAAGAGCCGGTGGAGGAAGAGCAGGCCCGCGAGCAGGGAGCCGAGCCCGGGAAGGCGCCAGGCGCATGGCTGCTCCTTCCCCTCGGGATCCTGCAGCTGCGCTCCCGCGGCCGCGGCGTCGGGGTTCGCGGCGAGTGCGGCGAGCAGCTCCTTGACCGCGCCGTCACGCAGCTCCGAGTCCTCGTTCAGCAGCAGGCAGAGCGGTGCCTGGGCCTCCTCGATCAGGCGGCTGTCGTTCTCCGCCTTCCCGCGCCGCTCGCTCGATTCGATCAGCTGCAGGGGCTCGCCGCGCCCCGGGCCGTCGAGCCATTCGCGCACCGCCGCGGACGATCCGTCGTCCGACGCGTTGTCGAGGACGAGCACCTCGCGCTCGAGATCGCGAGGGCTCGTCGAGCGGATCGCCTCGAGGCAGGCGATCAGGTGCTCGCGCCCGTTCGTGTTGACGACGCAGTAGGTGACGGCGGCGGCCAAGGGCCGACCACGATAATTCCCCCCTTGCGAGTCAAGGTCCTCGACCCCTCGGCGTTCACGCCTCCGTACGACCACGCGTTCAGCGCGGCGCTCGCCCGTGCGGGCGCCGACGTCGAGCTGATCACCAGCCGCTTCCTCTACGGCCCGGTCCCGAGCGATGACGGCTACCGGGTGTCGGAGCCCTTCTACCGGCGCACCGCCGAACGCGGGCTCGGCAGCACGGGCCGCCGCGCCCTGAAGCTCGCCGAGCACGTGCCGGACATGTTCCGCGTCCGCTCGTTGCTGACGGATGCCGACGTCGTTCACTGGCAGTGGATCACCGTGCCCGGCGTGGACGCCGCGCTGCTGCCTCCGGCGAGGCCGCGCGCCTACACGGTCCACTACCCGCTGCCGGAGGGCCGCGCGGGGGTCGCACGCGAACGCGCCCTGCTGCGGCGGATGGACGCGGTCTTCATCCACACCGAGAGCGGCGCGAGCGTCCTCCGCGAGCGGATCGGGGTCGACCCCGGCCGCGTCCACGTCGTCCCGCACGGCGCGTTCGACTACCTGACCCGGCTGCCGGAGGAGACTCCCCTGCCGCCGGAGCTGGCGGCGGTCGAGGGGCCGGTCGTCCTCTGCTTCGGGCTGCTCCGCCCCTACAAGGGGATCGACGTCCTGCTCGAGGCGTTCCGGGAGATCGAGGGCGCCGAGCTCTGGATCGTCGGCATGCCGCGGATGCCGGTCGAGCCGCTGCGCGAGCTCGCCGCCCGCTGCGGAGCGACGGTGCGGTTCGTCGACCGCTTCGTCACCGACCCCGAGATCCCGTCGTTCTTCCGCAGGGCGGACGTCGTCGTCCTCCCGCATCGCCAGATCGAGCAGTCCGGCGTCCTCTACACGGCCCTCGCGTTCGGCAAGGCGATCGTCGCCTCCGACGTCGGGGGCTTCTCCGACGTCGGTGCCGTCGGCGGGGCGCGCCTGGTGCCGCCGGGCGACCCCGCCGCTCTGGGTGAAGCGCTTGCCGAGCTGATCGCGGACGACGATGCCCGCGGCACGCTCGCCTCTCGCGCCGCCGAGCTCGCCGCGACCGACTACTCGTGGGACTCGATCGCCGAGCGCACGCTCGCGATCTACCGCGAGCTCCTGGCCTAGCTATTCCCGAGCATCACCGCGGTGATGCGGGACTGGCCCCAATCGATGTCGCCGTCCTCCTCGAGGCAACGCAGCTGGAACGTGTGGGAACCGGCCGCGAGGGGCCCCGTCACCGTTGTGATGGAGACACCGTCGGTGTTGTCCAAGGAGTTGAAGGATTGCGTGCTGCTCCGGATGAGAGAGACGTTGTCGACGTGCAGGCTGCACGTGCCGAAGGCGAGGAGGACGTCGTCGACGCCCGACCCGGGCCCTGCGCCGTCGTCCAACTCGCTTGCCACGGCGAAGCCGTCGCCGATCACGAGCACGCGGCCCGCGCGGGGAAGGGTGAGGTCCACGCTGGCGCAGGCCTGATTCACGTGGTTGTCGTCGGTGCAGTTCGCGACCTGGGTGCTGCGCCCGACGGTCCCGAGGTCGGTGGCCGCGAACCCGGCGATGGAGTCCGCCTCGAGGCCGGAGCCGGACCCGTCCACCTGCTTGAGCTTGTCGAGCACCTGCTGCGGCGTGTCGGGTGAGCCCGCCGGCCCCTGCGCGCCCTGCGGAAGCTGGCCGGCGGCGAAGTCGGCGCCGAGCAGCGAGCCGTCGTTCACCTTGTCCGAGCTCACCGCGTCGGTGCCCAGGTCGACGTTCTTCACGGCGCCGGTCTTGAGCTGCTTCGAGCCGACGCTGTTCTTCTTGATCGCGTAGGCGCTTCCGCCGAGTGCGATAAAGACTGCGACGAGGGACATCACGTTCGCGAAGGAAATCCGTTCCTTGATCCTCGTCATCCTTGACCTCTCCTGATCGACTGACTGCGAGATTACAGACCGCGCCGCGCATACTTGTCGCGGTTTGCGCCCCGCTGAAAGCGGCCTTCTGGGGCTCCGTCGCCCTGCTCTTCCACACCCACGTGGGCTACCCGGTCGTGCTCCGCCTGCTCGCGCGACGTCGCTCCGTCCCTTCGGGGTCAGGGTTGGGCGGGCCGGTTGTCAGTGGCGCAGCACCCCTCGTCTCGCTGATCGTCGCTGCCCACGAGGAGGAGGAGGTGATCGCGCGCAAGGTCGAGAACGCGCTCGCGCTCGGCTACCCGCGCGACCGGCTCGAGATCGTCGTCGCCTCCGACGGCTCGGCCGACGCCACCGTCGAGCGCGCCGAGGCGGCGGGCGCCGACCTCGTCCTCGACCTTCCCCGCGCCGGCAAGATCGCGACCCAGAACGCTGCGGCCGAGCGCGCCCGCGGCGAGATCCTCGCCTTCTCCGACGCCAACGCGTACTGGGAGCCGGACTCGCTCGAGCGCCTGGTCGCCCGCTTCCGGGACCCCGAGGTCGGCTACGTCTGCGGCCAGGTGCGGTTCCTCGACGCCCAGGGCACGAACCAGGAGGGCGCCTACTGGCGCTTCGAGATGATGGTCCGCGAGCTCGAGTCCGGGCTCGGCGGGGTGACCGCGGGCAACGGCGGCATCTACGCGGTTCGACGCGAGGCCTATGTGCCGCTGGGCCCGTCCCGCAGCCACGACCTCTCGTTCCCGTTCGCGCTGACCAAGGCAGGCTGGCGTGCCCTCTACGAGCCGGAGGCGATCGCCGAGGAGAAGCTCGTGCCAACGCTCGAGGGCGAGTTCGCCCGTAAGCGGCGGATGATGAGCGGCCTCTGGGACATCGTCGTCCGCGACGGCATGGTCTCCCCGCGCGGCTACCCGCCGCTCTACGCGTTCGAGATCGCCTCGCACCGGCTGATCCGCTACGCCTCGCCCGCGCTGCACGTCGTCGCCTTCATCGCCAACCTCGGCCTGGTCGGGAGCGGGCGCATCTACCGGCTGGCCCTCGCGGCGCAGTTCGCGATCCTCGCCGGCGCGCTCGCCGCCGACTCGGCGCCGTCGCGCTTCACCGCCCTCTGCCGCTACTACGTCTACGTCACCGCGTCGATCGCGGCCGGGCTGTGGGACCGGGCGCGCCAGGGCGCGCCCGCCGGCCTGGGAGAAAGTCGGAGGGCACCCGATGAACCGCGCCTTCGACGCCGCCGTCTCGACGGTCACCCTCGTCCTCGCCTCACCGCTCCTCCTCCTGATCGCGATCGCGATCAAGCTCGACTCCCGCGGGCCGGTCGTCTACCGGCAGCTCCGGGTCGGGAAGGGCGGCGCCGAGTTCGAGCTCCACAAGTTCCGCACGATGAGGCCCGGCTCCGACCCGGTCGGGATCGGCACGGCGGTGGAGTCCGCGGACCCGCGCGTGACCAGGGTCGGCCGCTTCCTCCGCCGGCTCTCGCTCGACGAGCTGCCGAACCTCCTCAACGTCCTGCGCGGCGAGATGGCGATTGTCGGACCGCGCCCGACGATCCCCGCCCAGGTCGAGCTCTACACGGAGCGTCAGCGGCGCCGGCTCGAGGTCAAGCCGGGGCTGACCGGGTGGGCACAGGTCTCAGGCCACGTCGCGATTCCCTGGGACGAGCGGATCGAGCTGGACGTCTGGTACGTGGACCATCGCTCGGCGGCACTCGACCTGCGGATCCTCGGCCGCACCGTGAAGCAGGTGCTGCTCGGCCGCGGCCTCGGCGGCGAGGCGTCATCTAGGGTGCCGCGCGAATGGGAGAAGTAGAGGTCGGCCTGCGCGAGTTCCGCCCCGAGGATGCCGGGGCCGTCGAGCGCTGGTTCAACGACGGCAAGGTGACCGAGAACATGATGGAGGTGCGCCAGAGCTTCTCCGCCGACGAGGCCGCGGGCTGGGTTGAGCGCGCGATGAAGACCGATGGCGCCGACCGCAAGTGGGCGGTCCTCCTCGAGGGCCGCGAGGAGCCGGTCGGGTTCACCGCCCTCTACGGCATCGGCGGCCAGCTGGCGCCCGAGCTCGGCTGCGTGATCGCCGACCCCGCGGCGTGGGGCAAGGGCGTCGGGCGCGAGGCCGAGCGGCTGACGCTGACGCTGGCATTCGACGAGCTCGATGCGCACCGCGTGTATGGCCGCATCCCGGCGACGAACGAGGCGGCGAAGAAGGTCGTCACCTGGCTCGGGTGGAAGCACGAGGGCACGATGCGCGACCACATCCGCCGCCCGGACGGCACCCTGATCGACTGCGAGGTCTGGGGAGTGACGGCGACCGATTGGGCCGAGCGTTGGAAGCCCGAGCCGAGCTAGTCGCCGACGGCGGGGCGGCCGCCTCGTCGGACGAGTTCTTTCGCTGCCCGCCCTACCTCGCCGCGGAGGAGACGACCCACAGCCTGCGGATCGAGACGCCCGACGGCCCGCTCGTCGCCCCGCTGATCGTCCGCGAGATCCCGGAAGGCGGGATCGACGCGGTCTCGCCGTACGGCTACCCCGGCATCGTGCCGGTGGGGGACGGAGGGGTCGGAGGCCTCGGGGGTGTCGACTGGTCGGCGACCGGGCTCGTCAGTTTGTTTCTGCGCTCGACCGCGCTCGGTCCTCATTCCCTCGCCGGCGAGGAGCGCTCGACTCTGCAGATCTCCGACCCAGCGGAGAAGCTCAAGTCGCGGCCGAGCGATCGCCAGCAGATCCGCCGCAACGAGGCGGCCGGTTATACGAGCGACACGGTGTCGGGGCCCGAGTCCGACGAAGACTCCCGCGCCGGCTTCCGGCGAGCCTACGAGCAGACGATGGTCCGCACGGAGGCTTCGCAGCGCTACTTCTTCGACCGCGAATGGTTCGACGCCGTGTTCTCGAGCGACCGAACCTGGCTGGTGACGGTCCGCGGCCCGGGCGGTGAGACCGCGGCCGCCTCGATCGCGGCGCTCTCGGATGGCGTCCTGCACTACTTCCTCAGCGGCACCGCGGACGAGCACCTGCGCGAGGCGCCGATGAAGAACGCGATCGTCTCCCTCCAGGAGCTCTCCGAACAACTCTCCGTGCCGCTCAATCTCGGCGGTGGCCTGAGCCCCGGCGACGGGCTCGAGGAGTTCAAGCGCGGCTTCGCCAACCGCCAGGAGCCGTTCGTCACGCACGAGGTCGTCTGCGACGCCGCTGCCTACGAACGACTCGCCGCGGGCCGGGACGCCGGTGGGTTCTTCCCCGCCTACAGGGCTCCCTGAGCGCTACCCGGGCACGATGCCGCCGGCCGGCGGCGTCTCCGGCGGCGGAGTGAACGTGCCGTCGGCGATCTTCTGCTGGGTGATGGCGAGGATCTTCTTGATCTGCGCCTTGCCCGGGCAGGCGGTTTCGTTGAAGTGACGGTGGCGGGTCACCTCGCGGCTCGTCACCTTGTTGCCGCTCGAGGAGGGAACCTTGACCTTGCCGAGCCCGTCGATCCCGTGCAGCGAGAGCTTCCACGCGAGCAGGTTGGTGATCGCCTCGACCGCCGCGTGCGAGAGCCGGGTGTGGGTGTGGTCGCCGATCGAGGCGACGCCGAAGGTCTGCGAATTGAAGCCCTCGGTGTGGGCGCCGATGACGGCGTTGGTCAGGCCGCCGGTGCGGCCGGCGTAGACGTTGCCGAAGCGATCGACGAGCGCGTTGTAGCCGATGTCGTTCCAGCCGTGTGAGTAACGGTGGTAGCGGCAGATCGCCAGGACGACGCCCGGCGCCTCGGCGGTGGTGTAGTCGTTCGCGTTCACCGTGTGGTGGACGACGCCTGCCTTCACCGTGCCATAGGCCGGCGCCTTGGGGACGCAGTCATGGCCCGGGTCCCACTGGTTGCGATTGACGACCTCGAACGGCGCGTCGCCGGCGGCATCGGAGGGGGAGAAGACGGAGGCGACGGAGAGGAAGCCGGCGTTGACGACGCTGCGCGCCGCGTTCAGCGCGCGGTCGGTGCCGGTGGCGTCACCGGAGACGTTGACGTAGGCGATCTCACCGCGCGGAGCCTCGCCGTCGGAGCGGAGCTGGAGCTCGTCGCTGCCGCCGGTCCAGATCGGCTCGCCGTCGGAGCTCTCGACCCAGTCGGTCCACTCGCCGCCGGCCTCACGGGCGCGGAGCTCGACTGGCGACTTGATGTCGGGTAGGCCGACCAGGTCGAACCGCTTCGGGGCGGCGATCGGATCGGAAACGAAGCGGATGGAGTGTGCGTAGCCCGCGCGAAGCGCCTCGCGGTCGCTCAACCGCTCGGTCGACGGCACGGCCTGCTCAAAGTTGACCGGCTCCGGCGCGTAGGACTGAAGCGAGATCGCCGGCGCAACCGTCCAGAGCAGGGCTCCGACGGCCACGATTGCCGCGATCCAAGCGACGTTTACGTTCCTTCGCACGTTCCTTGCCATCCCTTAACCATCCAACAACGCATCCGAGTCGTTGTTGCGGAGTTCTCCACAGAGTCGCAGAAACCCGCAAAGAGCGTGCAAAGCACGCCTGCAGGATGCCTGACGCTCCTGGCTTAGAGGGGGATGTCCTCTGGGCCCTGGCCGCGGAACTGGTCGCGGAAGGCGCGGACCGCGTCGATCACCTCGGGGGTGTACTCATCGCAGGTCAGCATGTTCGTCCAGGCCGTCGCGGCGACCGCATAGGGCATCTCCGGGTTCGGGAACATGAGCATTCCCTCCGGGTCGGAGTCGAACAGCCCCTTGAGCGCGAGCTGCTCGTTCTCGGGCAGCTTCGGGTCGTACTGGACCTCGATCCGCCCGTGCTCGAGCGAATGGGTCGAGTTGATCACGTCGGGGAAGTCGAGGTACGCGCCGTCCGCCAGGTTTTCGGGTGAGTGATCGCCGGAGGTCGGCGGGTTCGTCTTGTAGTCCGGCGTCTTCGCGCTGGCGCCGAGGTGGGTGTTGCCCTCGTCCTCGAGGTCGAGCTGGAGCTCGCACCCGGCGGCCTCCGCGGCGAGCTCGGGATCGGCCTGCGCGACGGCGGGCGGCGGGGTGCCCTCGCGCTCGTCGGGGGTGATGTCCTCCGGCACGATGAACCCCGTGAGCGGGTCGATCCCGGCCGCCTCGTTCGCCTCGGCCTCCTCACTGCTGGCACCGCCTCCGCTCGAGATCGCGACGATGATGCCGACGACGACGGCCGCGCCGAGCAGCCCGGCGACGAAGTAACCGAGGATCAGCCGGCGGCGGTCCTCGCCCGACGCCGATGCCTGTGCGGCCAGTCGTTCCCGGCGCAGGCGCTCACGCTCTTCCTTCTTCGAAGCCATGGCCTAGAAGGGGATGTCCTCGGGCCCCTGGCCGCGGAACTCGGCGATGAACGCGCGGATCGCGTCGGGGGTCTCGGGCGTATAGGTGTCGCACCCGATCAGGTTGGTCCAGGCGGTGGCGGCGACCGCGTAGGGCATGTCCGGGTTCGGGAAGAGAAGAATCCCGCCCGGGTCCTCCGCGAGCACGCCCTTCAGCTGGAGCTGCTCGTCCTCTGACAGGTCCGGGCTGTAGTGGATCAGGACGCGGCCATGCTCCAGCGAGTGGACGTAGTTGCGGTCCTCCGGCGTGTCGAGGTAGGAGCCGTCGGCGGTGGGAACGTCGTCGTGGTTACCGGAGGTCGGCGGGACGGAGTCGTAGGTGACGGGCTCGGAAGGGGCGACGTGAATGCTGCCGCTCTTATCCGGCACGCTCTCGTCCGGCAGGTCGAGCTGCAGCTCGCATCCGGCTGACTCCGCTGCGACCTCGAGGTCGTCGGTCTCGGGAGGAGGAAGTTCGGCCGCGACCCTGGTATCCGGCGCGAGGCCGGCCGAATCGCCGGTCGAGGGATCGATGAAGTCGTCGCCCGTCTCGGTCACGGTCGTCTGCGTGGCGGTGGTCGACGAGGTGGTCGAAGTCGTCTCATCGTCACCACCGCAGGCGGCGAGCGTCAGCGCGCCTACGGAGAGCGCGGCGGCGAGCGCATTTCTTGTCAGCCCAAACACGCGCGGCAGGGTATTGGAAAGACCCTTTGCGGCCGCTAAACGAAGGGGCGCTCAGTCGTCCGTGACGGACTGCGGCGGCTGACCGTTGCCGGGAGCGTGGCCGCCGCTACGAGCGGCGCGGGCCGCGGACAGCTCGGGCGCCTCCCAGACCTCGGTGATGAAGCGAGCCAGCTCGTCGTTCAGCCGGCGGGGGTTGAGCCGCCACTCGAGGATTGAGTTGGCGTTCAGCAGGCGGGCATTCGGCATCTCGTCGGCGAGCATCCCCGAGTCCGAGAACGGGTGGAGCGGGTCGCCGCGATGGCCGATGATGAGCGCCGGCTGCTCGAAGTTGACGCGCTCCGAGTGGGGCGGGCAGGTGCGCCCGATCAGCAGTCCCTCGAGCACGGCGAGCGAGGGCTCGGGGTCCTGGCGAACCCAGTCGAGGCCGACGTCGATCAGGTTGATCGTGCGCGGAATCCGCGAGGTGACGGCGGAGACGAGGCGCAGCGGCGGCGTGGCAAAGCGCAGGCCCATCATCACCGGCGTGAAGATCAGCGCGACCGCGAGCAGCGCGTTGTCGAGCACCGGCATCTCGGTGACGAGGCCGCGTATTCGGTCCGGGTGGCGGGCGGTCATCTCGAGGCTGACGTTGGCGCCGAGCGAGGTCCCGCCCATCACGGCCTCGGACAGCTCCAGGTGATCGAGCAGCGCCGCGAGCTGGTCGGCGAAGTTCGCCATCCCGTAGGCCTGCAGGTCGACCGGGCGATCGGAGCGCCCGTGGCCGAGCAGGTCGGGGCAGATCACCCGGATCCCGCGAGCCGCCATCTCGGGCCCGAGTCCCTCGTACATCCGCCGGCTCATCAGCAGCCCGTGTGTCATCACAAGCACGCGCTCCCCGGCGCCGTACTCGTCGTAGGAGATGACATGGCCGTCGTATTCGAACTCGCCCATCGCGGCGGGGAGTCTACGAGGCGCCCACCTCGGCCAGCGGAACCGAAGGGCTCAGTCCTGGCGCAACTTGAACTTGTGCCGGATGCCGGCGTAGCCGTCCTCGGCGTAGAGCTGGATCCGCGGGTTGACGGTCAGCCGGCCCTTTCGTTCGAGCGTCCTCGTGAGGTGGTCTCTCGCCACCACCTCGAGTTCGGCCTGCCCGGCCTCGGCGAGCGTCACGGGGCCGAACCCCTTGACCTTGTTGGTCCTGCCGATATTGAGGTTGCCGGCGACGTTGGCCTCGACGGTGAGGGTGGCGGTGCCGTCTTTTCGATGTCGCTCGAGGCTGAGGATCTTCAGGTCGGGGACGGGGTCGACCGTCACGGTGCGGGTCGTCGACGCGCTCGGGGAACCGTTGCAGAGGGCGGTCTGTCCAGTGAATACGAGCTCGGTCGAGCAGCCCTCGTTGTCGGTGACCGTGAGGCGGACCGTGTAGGTGCCGGGAGACGAGTAGGTGTGCGAGGGAGTCGCGCCGCCGTCGGCGGCCTGCGCGCCGTCGCCGAAGTCCCAGTCATAGCGGGCGACGGTGCCGTCGGGATCGGTCGAGGCCCGGCCGTCGAAGCCCACGCTCTGGCCGCTCACGGGCGAGCCGGGCGACGCCGAGAACGCGGCGGTCGGCGCCTGGGCGGGGATGAACGCGATCGAGCTCGGGTTGCCCCCGATCGGGATCGGCCCACCGATGACCGTGTTCGTCGTGGTGTCGATGGCCGAGACGTCGTCCGAGAGAAGATTGGCGGTGTAGGCGCGCGAGCCGTCGGGAGTGATCGCGACCCAGATCGGGCGGTCACCGACCGGGATCGGCGCACCGATGACCGTGTTCGTCGCGATGTCGATCACGGAGACGTCGTTTGAGAACGCGTGGCCGACGTAGGCGCGCGAGCCGTCGGGAGTGATCGCGACCGAGCCCGGGCCGACGCCGTTCGGGATCACGTCGATGACCGCGTTCGTCGCGGTATTGATCACGGAGATCTCGTTGGAAAGGGCGTTGCCGACGTAGGCCCGCGAGCCGTCGGGGGTGAAGGCGATCGCGCGAGGGCCGATCCCGACCGGGATCGTGCCCGTGACCGTGTTCGTCGCGATGTCGATCACGGAGACGGTGCCTCCGTCCGTGTTTGAGACGTAGGCCCGCGAGCCGTCGGGGGCGATCGCCACGTAGCGAGGGGTGTCTCCGACCGGGATCGGCGCGCCGATCACATTGCTCGTCGCGGTGTCCATCACCGAGACGCTGTCGCCAGGTGGGCTGGACAGGTAGGCCCGCGAGCCGTCGGGGGTGATCGCCACCGACAGCATGAACCCGGTCGGGATCGGCGCGCCGATGACGGTGTTCGTCGTGGTGTCGACCAGCGAGAGATCGGGATCGTTGTGCCTGGGGACCCAGGCGCGCAGGCCGTCGGGGGTGATCGCAACCGATTGCGGGTCGCTTCCGATCGGGATCGGCGTGCCGATGGTGTTCGTCGCTGTGTCGAGCACGTCGAGCTTGCCTCCGCCCGTGATGTAGCCGGTCCGCGCCTCCGCCGGCGCGGCGCCGAGGAGCGCCATGGTCCCCAGCGCCCCCAGCGCAATCGCGTTCTTCATCCGTGCCTAGGGACCCGCGGTCGCGCCAAGCGGGCTCGACGCCCGTTCCCACGGCCGGCCGACGCGCAGCGCCGAGAGGACCGCGCGGGTTGGGCCGGCGCGGTTCAACGGGTAGAAGTGGATCCCTGGCGCGCCGGCGGCGAGGAGCTCCTCGCACTGGCGCGCCGCGTAGGCGATGCCGAACTCGGCCTCGGCGTCGGCGTCGCCGCCGAGCGACTCCATCTCGGCGACGAGCGACTCGGGGAGGTTGGCGCCGCAGTTGGCGCAGAAGCGCTTGACCTGGCCGAGGCTCAGGATCGGCAGGATTCCCGGGATCACCGGGACGTCGATGCCCCGCTCGCGGACGGCGTCGAGGAACTCGAAGTAGACGGAGTTGTCGAAGAAGAGCTGGGTGATCAGGAAGCGGACGCCGGCGTCGACCTTCGTCTTCAGGTACTCCAGGTCGGCCTCCGGGCTCTCCGCCTCGGGGTGGACGTCCGGGAAACAGGAGCCGCCGAGCGAGAAATCGAAGCGCTCGGAGGCAAACCCGGCCAGCTCGGTCGCCGAGGACAAACCGCCCTCGGGCTGGACGAACTCGTCCTCACCCTGGGGCGGGTCGCCACGCAACGCGAGAACGTTCTCGATCCCCGTCGCCTCGATCCGGCCCAGCATCGCCTCGATGCCCTCCGCCGTCTCCCCGACGCAGCTCAGGTGGGCCATCGTCTCGATCCCGAATTCATGCTTGAGGCGCTTGGAGATCTCGAGGGTTCCCTCGCGGGTGCCGCCGCCGGCGCCGTAGGTCACCGACACGTAGTCGGGCTCCAGGCCGCGCAGCTGCTCGACCGCCGCCCACAGGTTCTCGACGCCCTCGGGCGTGCGGGGCGGGAAGAACTCGAAGGAGAAGACCGGCTCCTCCTTCGACGCGAGTATCTCGTCGATCCGCATGGCCGAAAGGGTAGAGAGCGCTTAGCCGCCGGCGTGCAGGCGCTCGATCTCCAGAGTCTTGCGCCGCAGCTGCTTGCCGCAATAGGGAACCGCGTTCCAGTCCTTCGCGGAGAAGGCCTTCGTGTAGTCGTTGGCGTGCGGCGAACGTAAATTCTCCGACTGGCCGTAGGTGACGAACGTGCGCGCCTTGGCCGGGCATTTCCCATCGGTGAACGCGACCGCGGTCAGGAAGCTCGTCCCGTGGGGGATGTTCGAGTAGCCCTCCTTCGGGTTCCACGTCGACGTGATCGCGTTGAAGATCCCGAGCGGCCCCGGCCCGCCGTGGATCGGGATCCGCTCGCCGCCGAGCACGTCGTACTGCCAGTCGCCGAGCGGCGCGTCGAGCGGGATGCCGGCGCCTCGCAGGTCGTTGATCGCGTCGGCGAGGGCACGGCCGACCAGCGGGCTGCCCTCGCTCAGGCCGCGCGGGGTGTGGACCGGGTCGGAGGCATCGAAGGGCACCTCCATCGCGAGGTCGAGGAATGGGTTCTGGGAGCTGGCCGTCCCCGTGGGGACGGTCTGGCCGGCGATCACGTTGGCGACGAAGCGGCGGAAGAGGACGGCGCCCTTCGAGTCGAGGTCGTCGTGGAGGTTGTACGCCTCGAGCACCGGGCAGGCGTCCGCGGTCGCGACGGGCCCGGCCGTGCCGGCGAGCACCGGGCTCGCCTTGCAGAAGGCGACCAGCTCGTCCCGCCACAGCTCGCCGGCGTACTGGCGGTTGTTGATCGCGACCGTCTGCAGGTCGCGCAGCGAGAATCCCTTGCCGGGCAGCCCGTCCGTCCCGTTCAGCCTGTCCTCGACCATGACCAGGCCCAGGCGCGTTCGCAGCGAGCGCTCGGTGCGCTCGTCGCCGACGATCCGGTCGAATCCCTCGAGCGGCTGCTCGGGGTTGGTCAGCCAGTGGCTGTCGTTGCCGTTGGTGACGTAGTCACGGCGGAAGAGGTGGGGCAGCTTGTTGGGACCGAGGATTCCCGGCGCCGCGGCATCGGGGTCGGTCGCGAGCGCGCATGCCGAGCGCGATCCGTCCAGCACCGGGATCCCGGTCGCCGCCGCGAGCGCGACGCCGATCGGGGCTGAGCACTCCGCGGCCTTCTCGTCCGTCACGTTCGGCACGGAGCCGTCCATGGAGTAGTAGGACGTGCCGCGCCGGTCGGCGGCGATCGAGTTGACCCAGGGAATGCCCTGGATCTCGCGCTGGATCCGGTCGTACTCGCCGACAGATCCGGCCTGTTGTGTGCGCACGAAGTGGTTGAGGTAGCGGAAGTTCTCGCCGTTGGCGTCGCCGAGCGCGTAGGCGCGCTCCGGCGTCCAGGGGAAGATCGGCAGGCCGAGGATCGAGGTCAGCACCGGCCCGTAGTCGGTCGAGTAGGTGGTCCCGGTGCGCTCGCCGATCGTGCCGTCGGCGTTGCGAACCTGGATCGTCACCGTGTGCTTCTCCATCGGCTTGGTCTGGCCGTCGACGACGTAGGAGTAGGGATCGCCTGGCGCGAGCCGCAGCTCGAACGGGGCGAACCGCCACGCGGTGGCGACCGTGTGCGTCCAGGCGAGCGAGTCGTTGTGGCCGATCGCGATGAAGGGGGCGCCGTAGAGCGCGCCGCCCGCGGCGTTCAACTTTGCCCGGGATCGTGCAGGTGGGTCTGCCACAGGCGCTCGGCGCCGTCCCAGGGGAAGTGCGGGTTGCCGAGCAGCATCCCGCGGCCGGTCTTCGTCGCCTCCGCCCCGAAGCCGTAGGCGTTCGAGCCGAGTGGGATCTGCAGGTCCGAGAGGGCGCCTTCGTCGGCTCCCTCGACCAGCGATCGCTGGGTCTCCTCGGCCTCCTCGGCTCGCCCGCCTGCCACCGGCGCCGCGCCCCCGATCCCCTCGATCGCGACGCCGGAACTGGCCAGGCTTCCCAGCTGGTAGAAGCGGCGATAGACGTCGATCTTCGTGATCGGGCGGACCCACTCGGCCCCGCGGCAGGCCGGGTCGCGGATCTTCGCCGGCGGGGTCTCCCGCAGGAAGGCGTTGTAGCCGGCGACGTAGCCGCTCACCAGCTTGCGGACCTCCGGCAGCGGCCCGCGCGGGGGCTCCGCCTTCATCAGCTCCTCGACGACGCCCGACTCGTTGATCCCCGCGTAGAAGAAGTCCGCAAGCGGGTTGTCGTTCACGGTCGCGTTGCCGGAGAAGCGGAAACTGCCGTTCGCGCCGAAATAGCGCGAGCGCTCGCCCGCGACGGTCACGTAGCTCTCCGCGATCGTGCAGATGTTGTCCTCCGCGAAGGCGTGGGCGAAGCCGAAGCCGATCTCCTTGAAGCTGTCGGCCCTGATGTGCGCGACGGCGTACTCGGTCCGCCGCACGCTCGCGTCGAGCGACTTGCCCGCGGCAGCCGGAGGGATCAGCGTCGAGCCGAACGCGAGCAGGGAAAGCGCGAGCAACCCCGCTCGCCGGCCATGGTGGGTCATGGAGGCCAAGCCCCGGAAGCGTAAGCGCCGATCGCCGGCCCGGCGCCGATTCCCCGGCGCGTAGATAGGGTCAGCTCATGCAGATGAGCTGGAGCCGAACCGGACGCGAAGCGGAGGATTCGGCGACTCCGGTGTTCTGATGGAAGACCAAGGCTTGGCCGCGGAGCTCGGCCTGCCCCTGGCTCTGATCATCATCATGATCAGCCTGGGGCTCGGGCTGACGCTCGCCGACTTTCGCCGCGTCGTCGTCTATCCCAAGGGCGTCGCGATCGGGCTGACCAACCTGCTCCTGATCTCCCCGCTCCTCGCCTTCGGCATGGCCGAGCTGTTCGGGCTGCCCGCCGCGCTCGCGGTCGGGCTGGTCCTCCTCGGAGCCTCGCCCGGCGGGGCGATGGCGAACATGCTCACCCACCTCGCCCGGGGTGACGTCGCGTTATCCGTGACGATGACCGCGATCTCGAGCGTCGCGGCGGTCGTCACCGTGCCCCTTTTCCTCGGCCTCGCGGTCGAGCGCTTCGGCTCCGGTGTCGACACCGACATCGAGATGCTCGGGATCGTCGCCCGCGTCTTCGCGATCACGATCGTCCCCCTCAGCATCGGCATGCTCGTCCGCGCCAAACGGCCGGAATGGACCGAGGCGCACTACAACGACTTCCGCAAGGCGGCGCTCGTCGTCTTCGTCCTCGTCGTGATCCTTGCCGTGGCCAGCGAGTACGACCGCATCCTCGAGAACTTCACCGACGTCGCCGCCGCGACGATCGCGCTCAACGTGATCGCGATGACGATCAGCTTCACCGCCGCGAAGGTCTCGAAGCTGAACGACCGCCAGGCGACGGCGATTTCGATGGAGCTCGGGATCCACAACGCGACCCTCGCGATCGCGGTAGCGGCCACGGTCTCGACTGAGCTCGCGATCCCCGCGGCGGTCTACAGCTCGTTCATGTTCATCAGCGCCGGGATCCTCGCCCGGATCATGTACAAGCGGAACGCCGTGGTCCTAGCATCTCCGGCATGACCAACGATCCCCTTGATCCGGACGCTGATCCGGACGCGGCGGACGAGCCCGCCGCCACGGCCGAGCAGAGCAACGCGGCGAACGCGATCGAGGTCGCGCCCGTGCTGGCGCGGCTGGCCGCGGGCGCCGTCTGGCGCTCCGCAGGCTGGACGATGGACGCCTACGTCCGCAGCATGAACTGGATGACGAGGGCGGCCGTCTCCGACGAGAGCACCGCCGACCTGCTCAACGACGCTCGAGCCGAGCTGCGCGAGCAGGCGCGAAAGATCTTCGGCCTCGACGAGATCGACGAGCGGCTGACCGGAAGTCGCCGGCCCACTCGCGCCGATTCGAACGGCGAGCCCGACGTCGATCCGCTACGCGCGAAGGGAGCGGCGCTGCTCAAGCTCTCGGCCGACGTCGACTTCGACGAGGACGGCCACCCCGCCTACGAGGACATCCTCGCCCACCTCGCGCCCGACGAGGCGCGGGTGCTGCGCCTGCTTGCCACGGAGGGGGCCCAGCCCTCCGTCGACGTGAAGACCTGGCGGCCGCTCGGGATCGGCGCACAGACGATCGCGCCCGGCCTCAACATGATCGGCGCCGAAGCCGGCTGTCGCCACGTTGATCGCGTCCCCGCCTACCTCAACAACCTCTTCCGCCTGGGGCTGATCTGGTTCTCCCGCGATCAGCTCGACGACCCGGGTCCGTACCAGGTGATCGAGGCTCAGCCGGAGACGGCCGAGGCGATGAAGAGCGCCGGCCGGGCGACCACGATGCGCCGAAGCATCAACCTGACGCCGTTCGGCGTCGACTTCTGCGAGACATGCCTGCCACTCTCGACCGCTGAGTTCGATGCGCTCGAAGCGGATCGGCCCGAGCCGCAGGCCGCCGAGCAGAGCTGACGCTCAGCCGAGCCCGCGCTCCTCGATCTCCGCACGAGCCGATTCGGTTTTCTGGATCGCCTCGATCCCGAGCTTGCGGCGCACGCCCGGGGTTCGTTCGAATTGGACCTCGGAGTAGTCGACGATCTGGATGAAGTTGCCCCACGGGTCGCGAAGGTTCAGTCCACGGCCACCGGCGAGCTCGAATCCCGCCGCCTCGATGTCGCCCACCTCGAGTGCGACGTGGTTGATTCCGATCAGCCGTGCCTTCGCCATCAACCGGTCAGGATCGGCGCGAGCAGCCGGCGGGCGAACTCGCGGACTCGGTCGGGGTCGTCGAGGTCGAGGGTGCTCTCCTCGACCATCACGAAGCTGAAGGCGACGCGGACCAGGAGCTCCGCGGCCTCGTCGACATCGATGTCGCCGACCACTCCGGCGCTGCGTGAGGCGCGCAGCCGGGCGGCGACGAACTCTCGCGCCATCGAGAAGATCGCGGCGCGGTTCTCGGTGAGAGCTGCGAGCACGGCCTCCGGCTCGACCCGGGCAAGGCGGCCGAGCAGCGGGTGCTCGCGCGCGAGCCGGATGCTGGTCGCGAAGCCGTCGGCGACCTGGTCTTCGATCGGCGCCGTCGGATCGCTGGCGGCGTCCAGCTCGGCCAGGCAGCGGCGCCCTTCGCGGACCGCAAGCGCCTCGAGCAGCGTGTCCTTGTCGCCGAAGCGGCGGTAGACGGTCATCCGGCCGACCCCGGCACGGGCCGCGATTTCGTCCATCGTCAGCCGCTGGATGCCGTGGGCGGAGGCGAGCGCGAGCGCTGCGTTCAGCACGCGTTCGCTGGTCGGGTCGTCGGGCGGCTCGATCGCGGGGTCGAGGGCGCGGCTGAGGAGGGTGAGGGTCTCCGGAGCCATCGGGGTCAGGCGGTCGCGACCTTGCCAGGGGCCCGGGAGGTATCGGCGACGTCGCCGCGGGCGATCGCCTCGCGACGCATCCTCAGGTAGTGGGGGCCGGTGTTGCGAAGTCGCGCCGGCATCAATGGCGTCGCGGCGCGCGACGTCGCCGCCACCGCGGCAAAGCGCCGCTCCCGGCCGCGACTCCAGGGGATCCCGAAGCGGTCGCGCAGGACCGCCGGCAGCAGGCCGGCGGTGATCAACGCGGTCGAGCGAATAGCCGGGTAGCGAGCGACCTTCCAGCCGCGCTCGCCCAGAAACGGGACCGGCGGCCGCGCCGGGTCGTCGAGCGACTCGACGACGTCGACCACGGCCTCGGTGCGCTCGAGTCGTTCATCGACCATGCGATCGAAGTAGTCCTCGAACTCCGGCCAGGTCTCCGGCAGGTCGCGACTGCGGACGCCGACGAGGCGGCCGACCTTGCGCCAGTCGTGCCAGAACTCATCGACCTGCGAGCGGCTCATCTCTCGGCCGAGCAGGCGGTGACCGCGGACGACGCCGTCGGCAAGCGTCGCGTGCACCCATGCGTAGGCCTCCGGCTCGAGCGCGTGGTAGCGCTCGCCGTTCGGCTTGATCCCCTTGATGCCTCTGTGCATCTGGCGGACCCGCCGGCCGACCTCGGAGGCGATCTGCGGGCCGCCGTAGGACATCGAATAGGCGTAGTCGAGGGTCCGGAACAGCCGCCCCCACGGGTCGGACTTGAAATCGGAGTGCTCGCTGACTCCGGCCCCCACGGTCGGATGGGAAACCTGGAGGAGCAGCGCGTAGGCGGACCCACCCATGAGCCGGATGTCGCCGGAGTAGTTCCAGACGACCGAACCGCGCTTGGGAACCAGGTCTGGCGCTTCTTCGGGCGGGGGCAGGACTCGCTCGGCCACGGATCGGTCTCCTTCGGGACGAATGGTACGGATTACGTCCCTAGCGTACCATCTTCGGTCCTGTTAGCGTCGCCGACCCATGAGCGAGCGCGAGTTCGACGTCGTCGTCTTCGGCGCGACCAGCGTCACCGGAAGGCGCGTTGCCGCCTATCTCGCCGAGCGGGCGGAGGAGACAGGCGCGTCGTGGGCCGCCGCCGCCCGGGACGAGAGCAAGCTCGATCGGATCCTCTCGGAGGTCGGCGTCGAGGACGCGGCCACGGTCACCGCCGACGTCTCCGACCCGGTTTCCCTCGCGGCGATGGCGGCGCGGGCGCGCGTGGTCCTCAACCTCGTCGGCCCCTACACGCTGTACGGCCGGCCGGTCATAGCCGCCTGCGTCGAGGGCGGCGCCCACTACGTCGACCTGACCGGGGAGATCCCGTTCGTTCGCCGGATGATCGACGAGTTCGACGACGCGGCGAAGGAAGCCGGCGTCAAGCTGGTTCAGGTCTGCGGCTTCGAGGCGCTGCCGCCGGATCTCGCGACAGCGCTTGCGGCGGAGGCTGCGCAGGAGCGCTGGGAGGAGGGCCTCGCCGAGGTCGACCTCGAGGTCCACACAACGCGGATGCCCCCCGGGATGCCACGGGCATCCGACTTCATGTCCGGCGGGACGATGCAGAGCATGGCCGAAATCGCCGGCGACGAGGGGATCGCGGAGCTGACCGATCCCGCCGTGCTGATCGACTCGCCCGACTTCGCCGCCGACGTGCGGCGCGTGAGCCCGATCAAGGTCGCGCCGCGGCGCGGCAGCGACGACGGTGTGATCGCGCCGATGGTCCCCGCAGCCTTCCTGAACCCCGCCGTGATCCATCGCTCCGCAGCGCTTCGCGCGGCCGCGGGCGGTAAGAGGGGCGCCTTCCGCTACCGGGAGGGAGTGGTGCTCCCCGGTGGTCCGATCTCCGTGGTTCCCCGCATGGCCGCCGCGGGAATGCTCTCCGGGATACAGGCTGGTCTCGGGGCGCTCTCTCGCGCTCCGGCCGGCGCGCGGACCAAGGTCTCGGCGGGCATGCGACGGGTCCTCCCGTCTTCCGGTTTCGGCCCCGCCGCCGACCGGCTCGACGAGTTCGCCTGGCGGATGGACGTGACCGCGCGAACCGATGGCGGAAACGTCGTCGAGGTCCAGGTCGAAGGTGAAGGCCATCCGGGCTATCTGACGACTGCGACCCTGATGGGGGAGGCAGGTCTGCTCCTCGCCGAGGAGGGCGCGACCCCGGACGGCGCAGGTTGTCTGACCCCGTCGACCGCCCTCGGCACCGCTGGGATAGACCGCTTCGACCGGGCGGGCCTCAGCTTCTCCGTCAGCTGAGCAGGGAACGGCCTAGGGACGAAACCGCGCCCGACGCGACGCGAGGCGCCCAGGTCGCGGGCAAGTAAGGGCAGCGATGCCGGCCGCGCGGGAGACGTGTGGCCGGAAACTCCGGATAGTCCGCACTTTGCCGCCACACGTCTGTGAACCGGACACGAAACGCGCGCGAAAGCGCACCCAATCGTCACGAAGTCCCTGATCCGTTGCCCTACGTGCTCGCGACCTGAGCGCCTCGCGGCGCGGACGCAGCGCTTCCGTCCCTAGCCGGAAGGATCCGCCACCGCCAGCAGCGGGCCCAGCAGCCGCATCACCACCTCGATCATGGTCTCCTTCGGCACGTCGGGGTGGTCGCGCCACCAGAGGGCGAGACCGGCGAGGCCGCTCGTCAGGAGCTCGGCCGTCGGGGCGACCTGGTCGGCGGGAACCCGCTCTCCCGCCATGCCGCTGACGAAGCCCGCCATCACCTCCCTGGCGCGGACGCTGACGTCGGTCCGCAGCTCCTGGATCTCGGCGTCGCCGGTGCGGTCGCGGAAGAGCATCGCCCACTGGTGATGGTTCTCGTGGACGTAGTCGAGCCAGCCGTCGAGGATTGCCCGGAGAAGCGCCTCGGGTGAGTCGTCGGCCGGGGGCTCGACCCGCTCGATGAAGCCCGGCAGGTCCTCGCGATGTTTCTCGAGCAGGGCCATGTAGAGGCCCTTCTTCGAGGCGAAGTGGCGGTAGACGATCGGCTTTGTCACCCCGGCGGCGGCGGCGATGTCGTCCAGTCTGGTGCCCGCGTATCCGCCAGCGCCGAACAGGGGTCCGGCGGCCTGCACGATCGTCTCCCGGCGCTCGCCGGCCGGTCGCCGCTGCGTCTTCATCGGCGTAGCCATCGTGCTATGTTACTCGCAAGTAACATGGAAACGAGGGGAGGCACCTCGATGAACGACACCGAGCAGATTCGCGACCCGGTCCACCGCGCCCGCTACTCCTTTCGCCGCGACGGCGAGAACATGACCGTCGACTGCTGGATCGAACCGGGCGGCGGATTGCCCGAGCATCTGCACCCGCGCCAGGAGGAGCATTGGTCGGTGGTGGAGGGGGAGATCCGCTTCGGCCTCGAGGGGACCAAGAGGGTCATCGGCCCGGCCGACGGGGTGATGGAGGTGAAGCCGGGGATGAAGCACTCGCTCGCCTCGTGCAGCGATCGCGACGCGCACTGCCGCTGCGAGGTGATGCCTGCCCACGAGCTCGAGGCGTTCCTCACCGACAGCGCGGCCGCCGCGCGCGAGGGGCTGTTCATGAAGGGCGGCATCCCGAAGAGCCTTCGCGGCGCACGCTGGGCCGCCACCTTCCTCAAGCAGCACCGCGAGGACGTGGTGATGACCTTCCCGCCGCGCTTCGTCCAGAGCGCGATGATCGCGCTGCTCTCAAAATGAATACCGCCGAATCCTCGGACAGTCGCATCTCGTTCACCTCGTCGATCTTCCTGATCGGCGCGGCGAGCTACTACCTGGGCGGAGACTCAGACGTCGCGAACGAATGCGAGCAGCGCCTCGTTGAACTCGGCCTCGCCCTCGCGGTGCGGCCAGTGCCCGGCGCCCTCGACGATCAGCGACTTCGAACCGTCGGCGAGCCGCTCGGCCGACTTGATGAAGGGCCCGGGGGGGACGATGTCCTCGGTGCCGCCGACGACGAGCCCGCGGACGTCGGGTAGCTTCGCGTACTCGGGGATCGGCTTGAACGAGAGCGCGCGGTAGTAGTCGCCAGATCCCTTCAACGCCGCGTCGTCGGCGAAGGCGCGCTTCGCTGCCGCGAGCGTCTCGTCGCGCTCCGGCCCCTTCCAGTTCGGAGCCCAGCGGCTGTAGAGCGTGTCGAGGTAGGAGAAGTCGCCGCGCCGCACGGATGAATCGGCCCACGGAAACTTCAGCGCGAAGAAGTGACGCGCTCCGAACAGCGTGCCGAGACTCCGCGGGAGCAGGCTGTTGTGCGGGATCGCGACCGGGACGATCGCGCGGAAGCGCTCCGGCGTGACGGTTGCTGCGCCCCAGGTGATCGCCGCGCCCCAGTCGTGGCCGACAAGGATCGCGTCGTCGGCGCCGATGGCGTCGAGCAGCGCCGCCGGATCGCGGGCGATCGTCAGCGCGTCGTAGGGGCGGCCCTCGACGATCGTGTCGGGGTGATAGCCGCGGAGCCAGGGGCGGACAGCGCGGAAGCCGGCGCCCGACAGCGCGCTCGCGGCGCTCGCCCATCCGTAGGGGGTGTCCGGGTAGCCGTGGAGCAGTACGACCAGCGGTCCCTCGCCCTCGTCGGCATAGACGAAGGTCTGCCCGTCATCGGTGGTGGCGCGCGACCACTCCTGGGCCATCGCTCCCGATCCTATGCCTCTGCGTACCGCGCGTACAGCTCCGGCAGCAGCGTGGCGAGGTTCGCGTACTCCTCCGCGCAGTGGTTGGCCAGCGCCGCTGGCAGCCGCGATGGCATCACCCGTCCTCGCACGAAGGCGTTGTTCAGCGCCCACGAGATCGGGGTGGCGAGCGGGCCCGGCAGGTAGGGCCGGATCAGGGCGCCCATCCAGAAATGGCTGCGCAAAACCACGCCCTCGCCGTCACGCAGGAAGACGTGGACCATCAGCGAGTGGCGCATGCGGGTCCCTTCGTCGCCGGGATGGCCGCAGACGATCGTCGCGACGCGCTCGTCATCCAGCGCGTCGGTAGAGAAGCCGATCTCGCTCGGAGGCAGAAACTCGATCCGCAGCTTGGCCATGCCGACGCCAACGTCCTCGACCGGATGGTGGATCGTTCCCCAGTGCGCCTTCGCACCCGGCGTCGCAGGCCGCTCGACGCGGTTCGACTCGTGGCCCGGCGGATGCCAGATCCGGTAGCGGAGAGACTCGTCGGGGTGCCAGTCGAACCACCAGTCGGCCATCTCCCCGGTTATCGCCGGCATCGGCGTACGCACGGCGACGTACGCCACTCCGTCATCGAACCGGCACCAGCCGGTCTCCGCGGAAAGCGGCGCGGGATCGAGCAGGCGGTCGAGGTCCTCACGCGAAATGGCGTCGGAGGGGTTGATGGGACTCGCGCGAATCGCGTCGAGCACCTCGGGCGCCACCGGCTCGAGCGGCCGCTCGAGGTACGCGGCTAGATCCTGCCCATCCACGGGTGAAAGAGGCCGTCGGGGTCGTACTTCGCGCGGAGCTCGTCGAGGCGGGCCATGTTCTCATCGCTGACGAATCGCGCCGGGCGCTCGCCGAGGTTCTCGTCGGCGAGCTGGATCCCGCTCGCAAGCGGCTCCATCTCAAGCATTCGGTTGGCGACCCAGGCCGTGTTGGCGTCGTCGTGGTCCGGTTCGCGCCAGACGCCGTAGAGCGCGATGTAGGTCTCATCCTCGACCGAGTAGGCCATGTCCGGCCGCTCCGGGCTCGGTCCCCAGTTCATCCAGAGCATGTGCGAGGGGGCCTCCGGAAGCGTCTCGGCGATTCGATGCAGTCCGGGCAGCAGGTCGTCAACGTCCGCGCTCGTCCACATGTTGTCGGCGGAGTAGCGGTGGTCGTCGGGATAGGCGGCATGCACCCCGGCGTAAAGGTCGGCCATCGTGGCCGGCACGTCCGCGAGCGCGAGCGTCGCCCGATCGCGAACGGGACAGCTCTCGAGAAGCGCGGCTGCCTCCGCCGCCTCCTCCTCGGTGTCGACCAAGGTCGGGCCGGTGACCGCGATTTCCAGATCACCCTCGGCGTCGCGATGGATGACGACCATCAGTTCGGTCGTCCGCGGCACCCAAGGCCCGATCTCATGTGCCCAACGGAAGACCTCGTCGAGGCAGTCGATCGGGAAGGTGTAGACGCTGTTGCGCACCAGCTTCGGCTTCCCGTAGAGGCGCAGGTGGAACCGGGTGACCGCGCCGAAGAACCCGGGCCCGGAGCCGCGTGCGGCCCACAGCAGGTCGGCGTTCTCGGATTCGTCGGCGCGGACCAGCTCGCCGTCGGCGGTGACGACGTCGATCGCCTCGACGCTCAGGCAGGCGGGCCCGTGGACCCGTCCGTTCCAGCCGTAGCCGCCCTGGAGCAGGTAGCCGCCGAGGGCGACCCCCGGGCAGTGGCCGGCCGGAAAGAAGAGGTCGCGCTCGGCGAGCTCGGACAGCGTCTCGTTCCCACGGCACCCAGGCTCTGCCGTCGCGGTCATCGAGCCGGCGTCGATCGTCGCCTCGTCGAGCCGGGAGACGTCCAGCAGCATGCCGCCGTCGCGAACGTGGTTCCCGGCCCAGCTGTGCCCGCCGGAGCGCAGCCCGATCTTCATCCCATCCTCGCGCGCCGTCCGCACCGCGCGGATGACGTCGTCCTCGCTCGCCGCCTGGACGATCAGGTCCGGGAAGCGCTCGGGGGTGCGCGCGTTGCGAACGGTCGCCCGCCGCGCATCCTCGTAGCCGTCCTCTCCTTGACGGAAGACGCTGCCGTCGAGCCCGGCTGCCATGGCCGAACCCTATTTGGGCGGAACTACTGCGCCTCCCGTGACACGGTGGGGTCGTTGACACGAAACACCTTGTAGGTGTGGGACTGCGGCTCTGGATCCGGCATGTCGGCCTCGGACGCGTGGCAGCCTGGGTGGAAATCGGTGACCTTCACGGTCGCCTCCCTGTAGGTGTGATGGAACTGGCCCTCGAAGAGGACGGAAGTCGGGTGCCGGCGCGGCTCGGTTCCTTCCGGCGCCCCCTCGGGGACCGCGAAGGTCTGCATGGCCCGGTGGCGGAACCTGAAACTGCCGTCGCGCCTGATCTTGATCGGCTGGGCGTGCTCCGGGTTCTGATGCCAGGGCATCGCCTCGAGGAACGAGTGCGCAAACACGTCTCCCGGGCAAGTGTTGGACCAGGCCCACTCGGTGATGTGCCTGCCGTGGACGAAGAACGCCGGCGCGCCCTCCTGGTTGCCCTCGTAGGCGTGGCTGATTCCGCCCGGGTGAAGCGGCTTCAGCTTCGCTGGATCCTTCGCCGACCGGAGCCCACGGGCAGCGGGAGTGAGCGGCGTGCCGGTGCAGCTGCTCGAGCCGGCGCCTCCCTTCCCCGGCGTCGTGACCTCACAGGTGGTCGCCGGGCCGACGAAGTTGTAGACGGTGGTGGGCGTGACCGTGTACCGGTAGCTCTCGCCCGGCTTCACGCCCGTGTCGACCAGGCGATCCCGTTGGGGGCCGTGGATGCGCGTGCCGTTGCGCTCGAAGGCCACCGGGTGTAGCTGGATGTCGCTCCGCGTAGTGGCATCAAGGGTGACCTTGTCCCCGGAGGAGGCCAGCTCGACCTTCACGCGCGGGGCGTACGGCGGCTCCTCCGGATGGATCGGCCGTGGCGAGTCCTTCGTGCTTCGGTTGCCCGCCTTGTCCACCGCGTAGATGTCGTAGAAGGACCACTCGGCGCGATTCGCGGTCGTGTCGACGAACGACGGCTCGGTCGGCTTCCCGACGAGTTGGCCGTTGCGCTTGACCTCGTAGTGATCGACGCCGACGTTGTCGGTGGCCGCGGTCCAGTTGAGGGTGACTGGGATCTTGGGACCCCCTGGCGGTGTCGCGTAGCCGGATCGCGCGGTGATGTTCGACGGGGGGGTCGGATGTGTGAAGTCGAGCGGATTCGGGACCGCGATGTCGACGACCGCGCCGTCCGGACCGATGCTCTTTGTCGTGATCCTGATCCCGGTGAGCGGGTCCTCGACGGTCTGGCCCGGCGTAAGGGGAGCGTCGTTGAAGGCTTCGGTCGCGGGATTGGTGTCGACGAGGAAGGTCTTGCCGCCCTTGTGCCCGGTGACCGGGTGCTGGTCGAGGACGCTCCGGCGGACGACGACCCCGTTCACGATCGGGTCACCGGCGGCGAAGTTGTCCCACTTCGCGTCCGCCTGGCGGAACTCGAGGTCAAGGGTCGAGTTCGGCGTCCTCGGGATGCGGAGCATCTTGACCCCGGGATCACCGACCGGCTGAAGCGGCTTGATCGTGTACTCGCCGCTCTGCGTGATGACCTGGCGCTGGTCGAGTCCGAGGAAGCCGGCTTTGAGCAGCTCGAACGAGTTGGGGGTCCGCGACTGGCCCGATCCCATCAGGTCCCAGGGGTCGCCGGCATCCGCCTGCTCGCACTCGGTCGCCGCCAGCGCGACGCGGGCGCCGCCCACGGTGCACTTGTAGAGGCCGGCGTGTGGCCAATCGAACGTGTGCCCGATCTCGTGGGCGAGGACCCCGAAGCTGAACGCGGTCGGGCCGTTGAGCCAGATCTGCTGGCCGCCCCCGAGGCCATCCCAGCCGCAGTTCATCTTCAGTCGCGGAAATGCGAACACATAGCGGTCATAGCCGGTGGCGCCTGCTTTTTCGGCGGCTGCCCTCGCGGCGGACGCCCACGGGCCAGAGTCGCACTTGGCCGTGGCCAGGTTGTCAAACGGAATCGTGAACGGGCCGTAGACCTCGGCCCGCCTCCCGTCGCGGCCGACGATCTGCATCTTGCCGGCGGAGAAGTAATCGACGAACGAGCTCACCGATTTCTCGCCGTCGTGAAGCGTTGCCAGGCCGGCGTTGACGCTGCCACTGGTGTCCGCGGGATCGTTCTGGAACTTGACGACGACGATCGCCGTCTTCAACGGCTTGGGCGGGATCGGCGCCTGCGCGCCAGCTGTGGCGACGCCGACCGTGAGGATCGAGATCGCGGTGAGGACTGCCTTCAACTTCCCGCCTTTCCTGCCGACTTCCCTGTGGCCCTCGAGATAGGCCCCTGACCTGGCGCCAAGATAGCGCCGCCTCGTAACGGCCGGGTTACGAGTCGGCCGACTCCCGTCGGGGCGCACCGCGGGCCAGCATCCCCGTAGGAGCAACCCGCATGACGCGGCGGATCACGTTCCACGGGAAGCGCGGGACGGTCGAGTGAGTGACGCCGCGCTCGATCAGGTCGGCGGCGATCTTCGCGCCCTTGTCGACGTCGATCAGGAAGGGCCGGCTCTTCACGTCCTGGTTGATCGGCGTGTCGATGTACCCGGGCGCAAGCGCGGTGACGGTGATGGCCTCGCTGTGGGTCTCGGCGCGAACGGACTCGAGGTAGACGGACAGCGCCGCCTTTGAGGCGCTGTACGAGGCCGTGCCGGGCATGCCTCGATAGCCCGCGACCGAGGTGATCCCGACGACCTGGCCGGGCCGTCCCTGCTGGCGGAACTGGGCGATTGCGGCGTCGACGGTCGCCATCGCGCCGATCACGTTCGTCTCGATCACCGCGCGGTCGCGCTCGAAGTTCCCGTCGGCGATCGGTCCCGTGCTGCCGATGCCGGCGTTGGCGACGACGAGGTCCAGGCCGCCGAGCCGCTCGGCGGCCTCCGCGATCGCGACGGCGACGTCAGCGTGGTCGGTAACGTCGAGCGCGCGAACCGCGACCTCGCGGTCGGAGTGCGCCGAGCGAATCCGCTCAGCGATCGCCTCCAGCACCTCCTGGCGCCGCGCGGTCAGGAAGAGGTCATATCCGCGCCCGGCAAGCTCGCCGGCGAGGGCTTCGCCGATCCCGGAGCTGGCGCCGGTGATGAATGCGGTCTTCGCCATGCTTCGCGATGCTATCCGCGGAGGATTCCGGCATGAGACCCTTCGGCCGTGCCACCGCCGACCGATGACGCTGCGGCCCTCCGCGAGCTCGAGCGCACCCCGCTCGAGCTCCCGGCCGGGCTCGAGGTCCACTGGATCGGCGTCTCCGGCTACCGGATCGCCTACCAGGGCGTCTCGATCTACATCGACCCCTACGTCTCCCGGGTGCCTCTGCGCTCCCTCGTGCTCCGGCGGCAGGCCCTCCCAGACGAGTCGGCGATTGAGCGCTTCCTGCCTGACCCCGGCGAGGTGGCGGGGGTCCTCGTCGGCCACACCCACTTCGACCACGCGGTCGACGCGCCGGCCCTCGCGCGCCGCCATCGTGCGCCGGCCTACGGCTCGGAGTCGCTCGGCCACCTGATGCGGCTGCACGGCCTCGGCGACCTGGCGGTCGAGGTCGTTCCCCACCAGCAATACGAGATCGGTCCCTTCCTCGTCCGCTTCGTCCCCAGCCGCCATTCCAAGCTGATCCTCGGCCGCAAGGTCCCGATGGCCGGCGAGCTCACCTGCGACCACCTGCACGGCCTCGTCCCCACCGCCTACAAATGCGGTGCGGTCTGGGGCATCCGGATCGAGGTCGCGGGCGTCACCCTCTACCACCAGGGCAGCGCCGACCTCGACGACGAGGAGATCGGCGACGAGCCGGTCGACGTGTTCCTCGCCGGTGTGGCTGGGCGGAGCGTCACCCCCCGCTACTGGGAACGGATCCTGCCGCGGCTCGACCCGGCGATGATCGTGCCCACGCACTACGACGACTTCTTCACCCCGCTCGGCGGCGAGGAGAAGTTCATCCGCGGCGTCAAGCTCACCGAGCTTCCCGGTGAGATCGCCGGCGTTTCGCGCGACGCCAGGATCGCCGCGCTGCCGCGGGTCGACCAGCCGAGCCGGTGACTACTCCCGATGACACGCCCGAGGGCGACGACGCGATCGCCCAGGTCGCGGTACTCGTTCAACTCGTTTCTGAGCTCCTCGAAGCTCTCGAACGAGTCCGCATGCCACTGGCGGTAGCCGTCATGGCCTCGGTACACGTTGCCCTCCGCTCCATCGACACGGAGTATCCCGCGGGGCGGCATCGGAGATGATGCGGGCGAATGCCCGAGGTCCTGATCGCCGGTGCCGGCCCGACCGGCCTCCTGCTCGCCGTGGAGCTGCAGCGGAGGGGCGTGCCCTGCCAGCTGATCGACGCGCACGACGCGCCGATGGGCTGGGACCGGGCAACGATCGTGCACTCGCGGTCGATGGAGATCTTCGAGTCGCTTGGCCTGGCCGACCGGTTCCTGGAGGAGGGGGTGCGGAGCGACGCGGTGCGGATTCGCTCCGACGGCGAGGTCCTCGGAATCAAGGACTTCAGCGTGATCAACACCCGCTATCAGTTCGACCTCGGGATCTCCGAGCAGGTCACGGAGTCGATCCTCACCGACCACCTGGAGAGCCTCGGCGGTGAGGTGGTCCGCGGGAACCGGCTCGTCGGGCTGGCACCCGGCCCCGACTCCGTCACCGCGACCCTGGAGCGCGACGGGGAGCGCCGCGAGGTCGAAGCATCGTGGGTCGTCGGGTGCGACGGCTTCCACAGCGCCGCCCGCGAGCAGGCGGGCATCGAGTTCCCGGTCACGGGGATCGAGGCGCTGTGGGCCGTGTTCGACACGACCCTGGAAGGGTGGCCGGAGGAGTACGAGGTCCAGAACGCGCTGCTCGACGTGCCGCCGGTGATCCTGACTCCGCTGCCGGGCCGCCGCTGGCGTGCCTACGTGCGGCCGACGTCCGAGGAGAGCGACCTCGTGGAGGAGGCCGCCGGCGTGATCAACAGCTACTTCCCGGATGTGACGATCTCCGACGTCGAAACACCGTCGCGCTTCAAGTGCCACGCGCGCATCGCGTCCACTTACCGGTCGGGCCGAGTCCTGCTCGCCGGGGACGCTGCCCACGTCTGCACCCCGGCCGAGGGGCACGGGATGAACACCGGGCTCCAGGACGCGTACAACCTCGGCTGGAAGCTTGCGGCTGTGGTCAGCGGCGAGAGCGGGCCGGAGTTGCTCGACAGCTACGAGGTCGAGCGACGTCCGGTCGCCGAGATGGTCATCTCGTCCGGAGACGCGGTCGAGGGCGGGCAGTCCCTCACCTCACCCGAGGACCGCGCGGCCCGCGATGCGGAGATCCGCGAGACGTTCGTCGACCCGGAGATGGCTCATCACGATGCGGTCGCCTCGGCCGAGTTCGGCCGCTCCTACGCCGGCTCCGCGATCGTGGCGGGAGAGCCCAACGAAGCCCTCGCACCCGGCGAGCGGCTGCCCGACACGGATCCGGTGGAGCCATGGCAGGGAAAGCCGCTCCCGCTTCACGAGCTGGCGCACCATCCCGGGCAGACACTGCTCGTGATCGGCGGAAAGGACGCCGCCTCCTCCGAGGTGGCCGACCTCGCGCGCAGGCTCGACGAAGAGCATGCGGATGGGCCGCTCGTCAGCGCGGTGGTGGGCCTGGCCGCGAATCCGAACGGTGAGCCCGTGGGACGGATCGATGCGTCGCTCGCCGGCGAGCTGGGAATCCGCGGTATCACCCTGTTGGCGATCCGCCCGGACCGCTACGTCGGCCTCCGTGACGACGACGGCGATCCCGAAGCGGTGCGGGCGTACCTGGAAGCGCTTGCTGCGGGGTCTGCGGCCGATGGCTGAGCTGGAGCCCGGGGAGGAGTTCGCCGGGCACCGGATCGAGGGCGTTGCCGGCCGCGGCGGGATGGGTGTCGTCTACCGCGCGACCCACCTGCGGCTGAACCGGGTCGTGGCGCTGAAGGTGATCGCGCCGGACTACGCGGACAACGAGGACTTCCGCGTGCGGTTCAAGCGCGAGTCGGAGACGGCGGCATCGCTCGACCAGTCGCACGTGCTGCCGATCTTCGACGCCGGCGAAGCCGAGGGGCGCCTCTTCATCACCATGCGCTTCGTCGACCAGCCCGATCTGCGCGAGCTGATCGAATCGACCGGACGGGTCCAGCCCGGCGAGGCGGCCGAGATCGTTGCCCAGATCGGCCGCGCGCTCGACGCCGCGCACGCCAGCGGGCTGGTTCACCGCGACGTCAAGCCGGCGAACATCCTGGTCTCGCGCGAGGGTGAGCAGCCGCACGCCTACCTCACCGATTTCGGGCTGACCAAGCGGACCAAGTCCGGCAGCGCTCTGACGGACACCGGGATGATGGTCGGGACCGTCGACTATGTCGCTCCCGAACAGATCCAGGGCAATGCGATCGACGGCCGCGCCGACATCTACGCGCTCGCCGCGGTCCTCTACCAGGCGCTCACCGGCGTCGTCCCCTACCCGAAGGACACGGACGTCGCCAAGCTCTTCGCCCATGTCAGCGAGCCGCCGCCGACGGTCAGCGAGACGGCCCCCGACCTGCCGCCGGAGTTCGACGAGGTGGTCCACCGCGGGATGGCGATCGAACCCGATGAGCGGTACCAGTCCGCCGGCGACCTGGGCCGTGCGGCCGTCGCGGCGGCCGCGGGCGAGCGGCTCGGGAGCAGGGAGAAGCGTGTCGCCCTCGGCGCCGCGGCGCCCTCCGCCGCCAAGCTCCGCCCGACCGGCGGACCTCCGCGCACCCTCCGGTACGCCCTCGCCGGGCTCGTCGCCCTGGCTCTACTCGCGGGCGTCCTCGCTGTGGCGGGGGTCTTCGGAGGAGGAGACGAGCCCGCCCCGTCCGGAAATCCCGCCGGAGAGGTCGTGGGCGACCCCATCCCGGTTGGCAAGAAGCCCTACGACGTGATCGTCGGCGAGAGCGGGGTCGTCAGCGCGAACCTCGACGGCAAGTCGATCTCCATCATCGACCCGGAGACGAGTGAGTCACGGGAGATCAGGGTCGGCGGCGCGCCTGACGAGGTGGTGGAGGGCGAAGGAGGCATCTGGGCGGTCAACTTCTCGAACGCCGTCACCCGGATCGACCCGGAGACGGAGGAGAAGAAGGTCATCCATCCCGGCGGCGGTAGCGTCGGTGGGGTCGGCGTCGGCGAGGGCGCGGCCTGGGTCAGCGACAGTCGCGACAACACGGTCACGCCGATCGATGCGAAGACGCTGAAACCGGAAGAGCCGATACCCGTGGGGGATAGACCGGGGGCGATTTCCGTCGGTGACGGAAACGTCTTCGTCACCACGAACCGCGAGGTGGACCAGATTGCCGTCGGCGAGAGCAGGCCGTTCACCTCGATCGATGTGGGGGGCGATCCCTCGGGGAATGAGCTGCACGGCGAGACGCTTTGGGTGATCACCCAGGCCAAGGACTCTGGGGTCATTCCGTTCGACATCGTCTCGGGCTTCCCAGGAAAAAAGATCACCGTTCCGGACGACGTCGCGGCTCTGACCGTCGGCGAGGACTCGATCTGGGCGGTGCAGCCGGTCGAGGGCACCGTCACGCGCTTCGCGATCGAGACCGGCGAGCAGGTTGGCGATTCGATCGAGGTCGGGAACTCCCCGCAGGACGTCGTCGTGGGCGACGACGGAGACGTTTGGGTCGCCGTCGGTGGCGACGACACCGTGGTCAAGATCGAGCCGTGAGCGCAGTCGAACGGCTGACGCTGCCGTTGATAGCGTGCTCCGCCGCCGATGCCTGAGTTCGCTCCACCTCCCGACGGCCCGCTGCCCGACTACCGCTTTCCGCTGGAGGACCAGGAGCCGCGGGAGGAGGCCGGCGGCACTGCGCGGGAGGCATCCGCGACGGAGTTCCCGGCCTCGCTCGGGGTCGCGGGAGTCTCGATGCGGTTGCGGCCCGGCGCGTTCCGCGAGCTTCACTGGCACGCCAACGCGGCGGAGTGGGGGTACGTGGTCAGCGGGCGCTGCCGGACCACCCTGATCCACCCCGATTCGACCTGGGCCGCCGAGGATCACGACACCGGAGACACCTGGTACTTCCCCCGCGGCTACGGGCACATGATCCAGACCCTGGGCGACGAGGAATGCCACTTCATCCTCGCCTTCGACAACGGCTACTTCTCGGAGAACGCCACCTTCTCGGTCAGCGACTGGATCGCGCGCACACCCGTGGAGATCGTCGCCGCGAGCACCGGCATCCCGGCCGCCGAGCTCGCCGGCCTGCCCGACCACGAGGTCTACATGGCGGTCGGGCCGCAGCCGCCGGACCCGATGCCCGCTCCGGCGCCCGGGGGCGGAGCGACCTGCGGCCGAGGGCCACCGCTACCCGTTGCTCGGGACCGAGCCGCGGCGCTTCGACGGCGGGACGCTCAGGATCGTGTCGAGCAACGAGTTCCCGATCTCCCGGACGATGACCGCGGCCCTGCTCGAGCTGGACCCGGGCGCCGTTCGCGAGATGCACTGGCACCCGAACTCGGACGAGTGGCAGTACGTCCTCGGCGGCTCCGCGCGGATGACGGTCTTCGCCTCGCTGGGGAAGGCGTCGACCGTGGAGCTCGAGGCCGGCGACGTCGGCTACGCGCCGATGGGCTACGGCCACTACATCGAGAACGCCGGCTCGGAACCGCTGCGAATGCTGCTCGCCTTCAACAGCGGCACCTACGAGGAGATCGGGCTGAGCGCCTGGTTCGCCGGCAACCCGCGCCAGGTGGTGGCGACGAACCTCGACCTGTCCGACGACGCCGCGGCCAAGCTGCCGACCGACGAGACGTTCATCTCCCCGCCCGCCGGCTGACGGCGCGGATCACCCGCCGTATTGCCAGAATCGGCCGGTGAGGCGCGCTCTCCTTTGCCTGGTCGGACTGCTCTGCGTCATGGCGTCCGGAGGCTCGGCGGCGGCCGCGCCCAAGCCGGATCCCACATGTGACTTTCCGGCGCAGCCGACGGTCGCGCTACGGAAGTCGAACCTCGACGCGACGGTCTGCGAGCGCAACACGGGCTCGCAGGGCATGGAGCCGATGCTCGCCGTCAACGGCCGGGGAACGATGTTCATGGGCATGGCGACCGACAAGGGCCTCTACGAGCAGCCCGGCGAGCTCACCGGCACCGCGGAGAACGCCCTGCTGCGCAGCCGCAACGACGGCCGGTCGTGGAAGCGGATCCCGCTCCCCGGCGGCATCAACGCATCCGAGGGGATCCCGTATATCGACCCGGACACCGACCGGCTCTTCGTCACCTCTCTCGGCGTCGACACGACCCGCTGCGGGTCGCCGGTGATCTACAGCGACGACGAGGGTGAGAGCTGGACCGAAGCCGCGGGCCGCCCCGGCTGCGACCCCGCCACCCTCGGCGACTGGCCAAAGATCTTTGCGGGACCTCACCGCGGCGAGGCACCGGACGGTTACCCGAACGCCGTCTATCACTGCAACTTCATCCCGAACATCCTGGTCGCCGCGTCGATCGGCTGCTGGCGCTCGGACGACGGAGGCGACAATTTCGAGTTCGTGAGCTACCTGCCGACGGTGAACGGCGCCTGCACCGCCGGCGAGGAGCAGGGCGGCACCGGCGCGACGATCGTCCACGGCAGTGGCCGCGTCCTCTCCAACGGGGTCGTGGTCCTGCCGCTCACGGTGTGCGGCGAGCCGATGGTCCTCCGAAGCCGCGATGAGGGCGGGACCTGGAACGCCGTCTCCACCGGCGACGACAGCATCGGCCTCGACGACATCGTCGCCGGGGAGGAGGGCCTGGTCCTCGGGGTCACCGATCACGTCTGGTCGGAGAACCTCGCCATCGACGATCACGGCAACCTGTTCTTCGCTTACCTCGCCGATGGCGGCGTGCGCCTGGCGACGTCGCGCGACGGCGGGCGCTCCTGGCGCCTCGTCGGCTTCATCTCGTCGCCGGAGATCCGGCGGGCGATCGTGGTCTCCGTGGTCGCGCGCGGCCGCGGCGAGATCGCGCTCAGCTACTACGGCACGGGGGACAAGGGCGATCCCTTCGGCGCGCAGGGGATGAACTGGCGCGCCTGGATGACCTACAGCCCGAACGCCCTCGCCGGCAAGCCCGTGTTCCACTCGGCCGCAACCTCACCGGAGTCGGAGCCGACGATGAGCGCGGAGATGTACGGCTGCTGCACGACCGAGCAGACGTTCCTCGAGTACACCGGCATTCAGTTCACCGCGCGGCGAGAGATCCGCGGCGCCTTCACCCGCTGGACCGGCAAGCACCTGCCCGAGCTCGTGCTCGGGAAGCTGCGCCTTCCGCAAGGGCGAGGCGCTCGCTGAATTCAGCTCAGCAGCTCGTTCTTTGGACGCTGCTGGTCGAGTAATGCCTCGGACTGTTCCGATCCCACGACGGGCAGGTCGCCCGCATCGAGCAGGCCGGCCTGGACGAGGACAGTGGCCTGGTCCCAATAGATGTGCTCGTGGCTGACCTTGCCCTCCTCGAAACCGACCACGACGACAACCGGGACGGATATCCGCCGCCCCGTCGGTGGAATTCCCGGGAGCATGATCTCGAGCGGACGGTCATGGGTGAAGGTCATCATCAGCTCGTCGACGACCTGGCTTTCGCCGACGGTCCGCGAGACCTGTCGCGTCTCCGTGTCGTCGGGCCACTGGCCGATGAAGTGGTTGCCGTAGAAATCGCGAACGCCGGCGGTCCCGTTGCCGCCGGTGACCGTTGGCACGTGATGGACGTAGGGGTCATCCGTCATCGTCTCCATCGTTGCCTCGAGATCGAGGTCCTGGAACTCGGCCTTCACGTGTGCGTCAAACGTCGCAGCGAGATCGTTCATGTAGACGATGTTCCCAGGTCGCAGAGGCTCGAATAGAGTCGCGACACCCATGAAGGCGGCGGTGATCTATGAGAACGGTGGCCCGGACGTCCTCCGCTATGAGGAAGTGCCGGACCCGGAGTGCCCCGAGGGCTGCGTGGTCATCGATGTCGAGGCGGTCAGCATCGAGGGCGGGGACCTGCTGCACCGCGCGGGGTCGCCGCCGCCGTCGGTCCCCCACATCGTCGGGTACATCGCCGCGGGCACCGTCGCCGAGGTGGGCGCGGGCGTCGAGGATCGAGCGGTCGGGGACCGCGTCGTAACACTGAACATGGCGGGCTCGCATGCCTCCAAGCGGGCCGTTCCCGCGATGTCCACCTGGCCGATTCCAGACGGCCTGGACGCGGCTTCCGCCGGAGGCGTCCCCGTCGCGGTTGGGACCGCGCAGGAGTGCCTGTTCACCGCCGGCGACCTCCAATCCGGGCAGACGGCGCTGATCCAGGCAGGAGGTGGCGGAGTCGGGATGGCAGCGATCCAGCTGGCGAAGCAGGCCGGTGCGACCGTGATTGCGACCGCTTCCAGCGACGGGAAGCTCGAACGTCTTAAGGAGTTCGGCCTCGACCATGGGATCAACTACGCGGAGGAGAACTTCGTCGAGCGAACTCGCGAGCTGACCGACGGGCGCGGTGCTGACGTGATCCTCGACTCGATAGGCGGCGAGACTCTGGCCGACGGGATCGGCGCGCTCGCGTATAGAGGGACGCTCGTCAGTGTCGGGGTGGCGGGCCGAGCCGGCTCCGACGTCGAGGCAAAGAATCTGTGGGCGCAGAACAACACGCTTCGCGGCGTCTTCCTCGGCGGGGCGCTCATGTCCGAGTACCCCCGGGTCCACGGGATGATCGCCGACCTCCTGCAGCGGGTTGCGGATGGCGACGTGCGCGTCGTGATCGACAAGACGTTCCCGCTCGAGGAGGCCGCCGAGGCGCATGCCTACATCGAGAGCCGCCAGGCCTTCGGTCGTGTCGTGATGACGCCGTAGCTCCCTAGGCGAGCTGGATCTCGACCGACCAGGGGCCAGGCGGAAGTTCCACGTCGCGCGACTCGCCGTCCGCCCCGAGGCTGACCGAGGTCGGCGTGTCGGACGAGCCCGAACGCATCGATGCTTCCGCAGCGATCGGCGCGGGCGTGCCGTCGGCCTCGACCCGCTGTGCCCAGACGGCGATGGTGCCGGCGCCTCCGGCTCCCTCGCCGATCACGGTGACGGCGCGCAGGGCGTCCGGTGCCTCCACGGCACCTCCGGAACCTCGAACCGACCTGGAATCGGCGCCGTCGTAGGCGAGCTCCACTTCCACGTCGAGCGGGCGCCCGTTCGAGACGACGGCCCAGTTGGCCTCGCCGTCGCCGCGCCGGTCGTCGATCAGCTCGACGACGCAGCGCGGCTTGAACGAGCCATTCCGTACCGCCCACACCACGGTCGCCGCCCCGAGCACCGCCGCCGCCAGCGTGACGGAGCGCGATCCCCAGTCGTCCCAGACGAAGACCCCGACGAGAACGAGGGCGGCGATCGAGCCACCGGCGATCCCCCAGGCGACTGGCGGACTGCCGATCCACCGCCACATCCGGCCGGGAACCAGCTCCGCCGTTCGCCTGGCCCCGAGCACCATCAGCATCGGGAACGCCGCGCCGACGATGAAGTTCGTGATCACTCCGCAGATCGTCAGGACGCTGGTGAACGTGACGTCACCGAGTTCGAGCAGCGTCTCGGCGACCGCGAACACCAGCAACACGGGCACCATCGCGACGAGCGAGCGCCACCGCCGCTCGGGCAGGCGCTCCAGCGCCAACGAGTGAACGGCGGTGGAGGCGCGGTTTACGTTCATCCCGAGCAGGAGGAGCGCCGCGAGCCCGCCGATCACGGCCATCGCCGGACCGACCTCGTCGACCAGCGGCCCCATCGCCGTGCCGCTGATCCCGTGCAGCTCGGCCGCCGGCACCGCCGCGCTCGCGGCGACGAGCCAGAGGCCGACGATCAGCGTGACCACGACCGTGCCCACGAACGCGCCGGCGGCAAGCTCGCGACCGGTGGGATCGCGGGACGCCGCGGCCCGGTGGATCCCGATCAGATAGACGGAGCCGATGTACTGCATGAGGATCACCCCGAGCGCGGCGCCCAGGGTCCCGTCGAGCTCGTCCGGTCCGCCGCCGAGCGGAAGGTCCGCGTGGCTTAGGTCTCCGGGCCCCGCGTGGGCTAGTGCGAGCACGCTCGCAAGCAGGACGAGCACGGTTGCGGCAACCCCGAACATCGCGACCGTCGACAGCGCCACCTTCGCTCCGCGCGCCAGCATCCAGACCACCCCCGCGAGGATCGCCACAGCCCAGATCCCACGCGGGGTATCGGTGAGGTCGGCGAGCGTGATCGATAGGCCGATCCAGCCGGCGAGCAGCATCATCGCCGTGCGCAGGCCTGCCGTTCCCGTCAGCACCGCCGACGCCCGGCCGCCGAGCAGGTCACCGGCCAGTCCGCCGAGGAAGGCGCGGCGGTATCGCACGCCGCCGCTGCGCGTCGTCGCCTCGCCAAGTGCCGCCATCGTGATCGACATCACCAGGCCGATGCCCGCAAGCAGGGCGAGGGCGGGCAGCGGGCCGATCTCGCTCGCCGCGACCGGCAACCCCAGCAGGCTCACGGGAAGGGTGACGGTCACGACCAGCACGGTCGTCAGCCAGAACGGTGGCAGCCGCTCAAGCGAAGTGCTGAGCGCATGGAGCGTCCAGCGCAGCCGGTTTCCGTCCTTGAAGACCTCGTCGAGCGGCGCTTCGTAGCGTCGTTCGTACGCCTCGCGTACCTCGGCTGAGTCGAGGCCGAGGGCCGCGCGGATCCCCGGGACGCGCTCGCGTGGAAGGCGGTGCCGGCTGGCCAGGGCGTGGGCGAGTTGCGCCCGAGCGTCAGGATCGTCGGGCACCAACGCGGCCCATTCGCCCGCGTAGCGCTCGAGGTCGTGCGCGCGTGGACGCCGTGGCGGAGGCTGCCCGGCCTCGAATGCCTCGACGTATTCCCGATCTCGAGCCGCCGCCCCGGCGCGGGTATGGAACTCGAGCCCGTGCTCGCGATCCCGAGCCGCCTGCCGGGCGGCGCGGTGCTCGATCGCGGCGAGGGCCGTCACAACCTACGCAGGCATCACGTAGGCGCCGGACAGCGCCCGGACTTCGGCGTAGACGCGATCGCCGCGCTCCTCGTCGACGACCGGCTTGCGGACCGCGCCGAGCGCCCAGTCCTGCTGCGCGTCCGTCGAGGAGGCCTTGCCGTGCAGCTCGATCGCCGTCGCGCTGAAGTCGCGCACCAGGGTCTCGAAGACGAGGTCGACGATGTCCGGCTCGACCTCGGCCAGCTCCGCCTGCTCGAGGATCAGCTGCCCGTAGGGCAGCAGCGTGAAGAGCTGGGAGAGCGACTGCTGGAAGTCGAGGTCGTTGGACATCTGCTCGGTGGTGAGGCTGATGTTCTGGACCAGGTCGAGGAGCGACTCGGCCTGCTCGCGGAAGCGGGCCACGTTGGGAATCTCCGCGAAGCGGTCGAAGGCCGTGCGCCAATCCGGGAATGAGATCCGGCTGAGGCCACGGGTCGGGCCCTGGTCGAAGAGGAAGGCGTCATCGGCGGGATCGAGCCGCGGCGGCGGGGCGTCGAGCGCCTCGGTACCGAACATGTAGTTCGGCAGGAACTTCAGGGTGAGCGCCCGGTTGACGTGGACGGTGCCCTCGAGCTTGGGCAATCCGTCGATGATGTTCTTGGCGCTGGCGAAGTAGCTGTCGCGCTCGAAGCCCTTCGCCGAGATCACCTCGGCCAGAAGGCGCACGATCCGCTCGCCCTCCGTCGTGACCTGCATCTTGTTGATCGGCGTGAAGAGCAGGTAGCGGCGGTCGTCGCGGCTCGCGCTGCGCACGTAGTCGACGGCGCGAGCGCCGTAGAGCTTCGCCGCGACCAGCCGGCTGTAGGCCTCGGTGAGGATCCGCCGTACCTGGCCGAACTCGGTCACCCGCTTGCCGAACAGGACCCGGTTCTCGGCCTGGGTCACCGTCTCGTAGAAGCAGTGCTCGGACATCCCGATCGCGCAGAAGCCGAGGTTGAACTTGCCGACGTTGATCGTGTTGAGGGCCGCCTCGAACGCCTCCTTTCCGGTGTGCAGGATGTCCTCGGCCCGGACCGGGTAGTCGTCGAGCTCGAAGGCGCTGACGTACATCTGCCCGCGCACGACGTTCGAGATCAGGTTGTACGCCGGATGCGAGCTGTCGGCGGCGAAGAAGACGTAGCCCTCCGGGCCCTCGACGTCGGCCCGGCGGCCGAACACCGAGACCATCCCGGCCAGGTTGCCGTTGCCGATGTAGTACTTGCTCCCGCTCGCGCTGAAGCCGCCGTCCTCGCCGGGAGTGAGGACCATGTCGGTCGAGTAGATGTCCGCGCCGTGCTCGCGCTCGGAGAGGCCGAAGGCAAAGATCGCGCCGTCCTCGAGCAGTTCGGCGGCACGCCGGCGGGCGGCGTCGTTGTCGCTCTGCCAGATCGGCCCGAGGCCGAGGATCGTGACCTGCCACGCGTACCAGTAGGTGAGCCCGTAGAAGCCGAGGATCTCGTTGAACACCGCGTTCCGTGCGGTGTCCCAGCGCTTGTCGGGGTCATCACCAGCGTCGCGTTCCGGCGTGAGCAGCGTCGCGAATGCCCGCTCGCGCCCGAGGAACTCGATGAAGTCCGCGTACCACTCGTCCGAGTAGACCTCCTCGGTGATCCGCTCCTTGCCCTTCGCCTCGAACCAATCGATGGTCGCGCGCATCAGGCGGGCGCTCGCGGGGTCGAGCTCCGACCCGTCGTAGCTCGCGGGGTTGAAGAGGCGGCCGGTGTCGGTGATCGTCGTCATTGCGCAATCCTCGCATGGCGCTCGAGGCGGAAGTGCGCGTCCTCGGGCTCACCCAGCATGCGCCGCATCGTGGCGCGGTCGAACGGCCAGAGGTCGATCGTCCCGTCCTCCCTCTGATACCAGGAGTTGCAGCCGGTGTTCCAGACCGTGGGCCCCAGCGCCGCCGCAACCTGGGCGTTGAACTCGGCTGTCGCTTCCTCGGTCGGCTCAACCGCGGTCACGTCGCCCCGGCGAAACCGCTCGAGCCAGCGGACGATGTACGCGGATGTGAGCTCGGCCGCGTGATGCAGCGGCAGGGAGCCGACGGGTGAGTTCGGTCCGAGGATCGTGAACAGGTTCGGGAAACCGGGGATCGCCGTCATCCGGTACGCGCGGGGCCCGTCCCTCCATGCCTCCTCGATCGCGATCCCGTCGCGGCCGACGAGATTCATCGGCCGCATGTAGTTGTGTGCCTTGAAGCCGGTGGCGAGGGCGATCAGGTCGAACTCGCGCGCTCGCCCGTCCTCGGTGACGACGCCGGTCTCGCGCACGTGATCGATCCGCTCGGTCACGACCTCCACGTTCGGCTGCTGGATCGTGCGAATGAAGGATCCGGAGACGACCTGGCGCTTGCAGAGTGGCTCGTAGCCGGGCTTGAGGCGTTCCTCGAGTTCGGCGTCGCCGACCGACGCGAGGTGGCGGCGTGCGGAGGCCTGGAGCAGGCGCCGCCGCCACGACGGCCGTGTGACGATGTCGGTGAAGAGCCAGGATGACCGCAGGAGGCCCGCAAAGACCAACCTGTTGACTGCCGGGTAGCGGCGCATGAGCGCGGTCATGAGCCCGGGCTGGCGCATCTCGGTCGGTCCCCAGAGCACCCATTGCGGGCTTCGTGAGAAGAGCGCGACCTTCTCCGCAACGGGTTGCATCGCCGAGACGAGCTGAACGCCGGTGGAGCCGGTGCCGATCACGGCGACGCGCTTCCCCGCATAGCCGACGTCGTCGTCCCAGCGCGCGCTGTGGAGCGTGGTCCCGCCGAAGTCGTCGAGCCCGGGGATGTCCGGGACGTTTGGGTGGTGAAGGACGCCCGTCGCCATGACGACGAAGTCGGCGTGCTCCGTGGCGTCCCCCACCTCGACCTCCCAGCCCTCGCCCGTCCACCGGGCCTCGCTGACCTCGGTCTGGAGACGCAGGTGCGGCTCCAGCCCGAAGCGCGTGACGACCTCCCGGTGGTACTCCTGGATCTCGTCCCCGGTCGCGAAGACCCGCTTCCAATCGGGCTTCAGGTGGAAGGAGTACTGGTAGAGCTGCGACGGCACGTCACACGAGAGCCCTGGATAGCGGTTCCAGTACCAGGTGCCGCCGACGTCCGCCCCCTTCTCGAGGATCTCGAAGTCGTCGAAGCCCGCGCGCTTGAGCGCGACGCCCATCGCGATCCCCGACATGCCGGCGCCGACGATCAGGACGCGAGGTGAGCGACCCGGGCTCATTCTGGGCGCACCCTATGGCTCAGTGGTCGCGGCCGTACATCTCGGCGACCATGAAGGCCAGGTCGAGCGCCTGGCGGCGGTTGAGCCGGGGGTCGCACGCAGTCTCGTAGCGCTGGTGAAGGTCCTCCTCGACGACCTCGTGGCCGCCGCCGATGCATTCGGTCACGTCATCGCCGGTGAATTCGACGTGGATGCCCCCCGGATGAGTGCCGAGCGCGCGGTGAACCTCGAAGAAACCCGCCACCTCGTCGAGGATGTGGTCCAGGCGGCGGGTCTTGTGCCCGCTGGGTGCCTCGAAGGTGTTGCCGTGCATCGGATCGCAGACCCACACGACGGGCGAGCCTCGCTCCGTGACCTTCTCCACTATCGGCGGCAAGATGCTTCGAATCTTCTCGGCGCCGAGCCGGGCGATGAACGTGAGCCGGCCCGGTTCGTCGTCGGGATTGAGCCGGTCGATCAGCTGGAGAGCTTCGTCGGGCGAGGTCGTCGGCCCGATCTTCACGCCGATCGGGTTGCGGATGTGGCGGCAGAACTCGACGTGCGCGCCGTTGGGATCCCTGGTTCGCTCACCGATCCACACCAGGTGCGCTGACACGTCGTAGGGCGTCCCGGTGCGGCTGTCGATGCGGGTCAGCGCCCGTTCGTATTCCAGGATGAGCGCCTCGTGGCTTGAGTAGAAATCGACCCCGTGCAGCTCCTCCGGGTCGATGCCGCACGCGCTCATGAACGCCAGCGCGCGGTCGATCTCGGCGGCGAGCTGCTCATACCGCTGCCCGGCCGGGCTCTGCGCGACGAAGTCCTGGTTCCAGGCGTGCGCCTGATGCAGGTCCGCATAGCCGCCGGTCGTGAACGCCCGGCACAGGTTCAGGGTCCCCGCAGAGCTGTGGTAGGTGCGAAGCAGTCGCCCGGGATCGGGACGCCGTGACTCCGGGGTGAACTCGAGGCCGTTCACGGCCTCGCCGCGGAAGGAGGGGAGCTCGACTCCGTCGCGAGACTCCATCGGACTCGACCGGGGCTTCGCGAACTGGCCCGCGATCCGGCCGATCTTCACCACCGGGACGCTCGCCGCGTAGGTCAGCACGAGCGCCATCTGCAGCAGCGTCTCCAGCTTGTCGCGGACGGAGTTCGCCGTCGACCCGGCGAAGGTCTCGGCGCAGTCGCCTCCCTGGAGCAGGAACGCCTCGCCGGCGGCGACGGTGGCCAGCTGGCCCTTGAGCTGATCGCATTCGCCCGCGAAGACGAGCGGAGGCTCGCCCGCCAGCTCGGCCGTGACGGCGCGGACGTGGTCGGGATCCGGCCAGTCCGGCTGCTGGGCGGCGGGCAGCTCGCGCCAGGCGTCGAGATCGGCGGTTGGTCCGTTCACAGATCCCAAGCCTAGGCCCGGGGACTCAGGAAGCGGGTGCCGCGAACGTCCGTAATGCCTCGGTTAGTGAGGGTGTTTGGGACGTTCACCGCGTGTGTGGGGTCGCCTACTCCTTGACGAAGTTGTGCACCGGGAAGGTCTGCGGGGGCGACGACGCGTCCACTCCGGCGGCCTCGAACGCCGGCATCAGCTTCTCGCCGAAGGCCTGGAACGCTTCCTCCGACTCCCAGACGTCCACGACGCGCCAGCCGCTCTCCGTGGGCCCGGCGACGTGGCAGAGGATGCCCTCGACCGGCCAGTCGCCGAGAGAGTCCAACGAGCCGCCGACCAGCTCCTGGACGATCCGTTCATAGTCGTCCTTGGTGCCTCCGGGAATCTCATGCACCACACCGATGGTCATTTCGCGCCTCCTCCGATCGCTTTCGATTGAACCTAACACCGCCGACCTCCTGGGTGTGATGGACCGCGGGACCGCGAGATACTGGGGGAGATGTCCAACAACGTGGAGCTCCCAGGACGATGGTCGACGCTTTCAATCGTCGCGACCTCGAGGGCTTCCTCGCGTTCATCGACCCTGACGTCAGGTTCACCCCGCTCCAGGCTGAGATGGAGGGCGGCGGCGAGTACGTGGGCCACGACGGTGTGCGGCGCTGGTGGGAGAACCTCCTGTCCGTCTTCCCCGATCTTCAAGTCGAGATCGATCAGGTTCGTGGTCTCGGCGATATGACGGTCAGCCAGCTTCGCCTTCGCGGCCAAGGCAAGGGGAGCGATGCGCCGTTGGACCAATCCGACTGGCAGACGGGCGAGTGGCGCGACGGGCGGGCGATCTGGTGGCGCACCTTCCGAACCGCGGCCGAGGCCCTCGAAGCAGCCGGCTCGTCGGCGTAGCGCTTGGACGCGCGCTAGTCGCGCCTCAGCGTCAACTGGTGGCGCTTGCCCAGCTCACCACCGGCGGCGGGACCGAAGCGGACCATCGGGTTCACCTTTAACCGGCCCTTGCGCTCGAGCGTTCGCGCGGCGGAGTTGCGCGGGACGACCGCGAGCTCGGCGGGCTCGTTCGGCTCGATCGAGACGGACTCCGTTCGCTTCACCTTGTTCGTCTTGGCGATCCAGACGATGCCGTCGGTGTTCGCCTCGACCGTCAGCGTCGCGGTTCCCGAAGCGCGGTCGAGCTGTGCGCCGACGATCTCGAAGTCCGGTGTGACGGGCGGCGTGGGCGGCGGGGTCGGCGACGGCTTGCGGGTGTTCGTGATCGTGCAGCTGACATCGCTGATCACGTTCGTGAGCGTGAGGCTCGTGCCGGGCTGGGGTCCGGCGCCGCAGTCGATGTTCGTTTCGTAGTCGGAGAGCGGCTGCGCGCCTGCGGCCTGCTCGTCGATCGTCACCGAGCCGTCCAGGGTCTCGAGGCTGCCGGATTCCCCGTTGCCCGCGCCCGCGCGAGCGACGACCCCGTCGACACGCAGGTCGAAGCGGCCGGGGTCGGTCGCAGGCAAGAGCGCCTTCGTGACGGTGACGGTCACCTGGCTCGAGAACCGGCTGATCCGCCTGTTCAGAAAGTCGGCTACCAGGATCTTCCCGTCCGCATCGACCCCGACGCCGAAGGGATTGTCAACTGCTCCGGCGGCTCCGCCGGCGCCCCCGATCTGACAGCCGGTGCCGGTCGTGCAGTTCTCGAAGCCCGTCCCGCCGGTGTCGACCCCCACCCCGAATGCTCGGTCGAAGCCGACCGTGCCATCGCCTGCAACGATGAACCGGTCGATCCGGTTGTTGTTCTGATCACCGACGAGGATCCTCTGCTGCGCGTCCACGGCGACTCCGATGGGATTGGCCATAGCTCCCGCGGCACCGCTGCCCGCCCCGGCCTGACACCCGGTGCCGGTGGTGCAGTTCTCGAAACCCGCTCCGCCGGTGTCGACCCCGATCCCAAACGCCCGGTCGAAGCTGACCGTGCCATCGCCTGCAACGGTGAACCGGTCGATCCGGTTGTTCGAATTGTCGGCGGCCAGGATCCTTCCCTGTGCGTCGACGGCGACGCCGCCCGGAAAGTTCATCCCTCCCGCGGCTCCGCTGGCGTTTCCCGCCTGACAGGTGGTCGTGCAGTTCTCAAAGCCCGCCCCGCCGGCGACCCCGATCCCGAATGCCCGGTCGAAGCCGACCGTGCCGTCGCCCGCGACGGTGAACCGGTCGATCCGGTCGTTGTTCTGATCACCGACGAGGATCCTGCCCTGTGCGTCAACGGAGACGCCGGACGGAGAGTTCATCCCTCCCGCGTCTGCGCTGGCAACCCCCGCCTGACAGGTGGTGGTGCAGTTCTCGAAGCCCGCCCCCCCGTCGACCCCGACCCCAAACGCCCGGTCGAAGCTGACCGTGCCATCGCCCGCGACGGTGAATCGGTCGATCCGGTTGTTCAATCGGTCGGTCACCAGGATCCTGCCCTGAGGGTCGACTACGAGCTGTGCCGGACTGTTCATCCCTCCTGCGGTTCCACTGGCAACCCCCGCCTGACAGGTGGTCGTGCAGTTCTCAAAGCCCGCCCCGCCCGCCGGATCCACGTTGATACCGAACGCCCGGTCGAAGCTGACCGTGCCGTCGACCGCAACGGTGAACCGGCTGATCCGGTTGTTGCTCGGATCGGCCACGAGGATCCTCCCCTCCGCGTCGACCGCGACTCCGGACGGAAAGTTCATCCCGCCCGCGGCGCCGCTGGCGGTCCCCGTTTGACACGTGCTTGCCGTGGTGCAGTTCTGGAAGCTCGCCGCGCCCGTGTCGACCCCGATCCCGAACGCCCGGTCGAAGCTGACCCCGCGGTGTATCCAGTCGCCGGCCAGGTAAGAGCGAACGCAGCCGTCACGAGTACTCGCGACGACCAGTGAAACATCGCTCCTTCGATGCTCCATACCTCAATGACGATAGGCGAGTGAGCCAGCCGGACTCGAACCGGCGACCGCCTAGAGGGAGACCAGAGCCACGAGGAAGAGGACGAACGCCGTCCAGGTCACCACGAGTTGGATCCAGTTGATCAGGAAGTAGCGCTGCCGTCCCGCCTTCCAGTCCGCCGGCACCGCCTCAGGGTCCCAGGCCAGAATCATGTTGTAGGTGGGTGTCTTCCACGCGTTGGACAAGATGAGTACGCCGCGATCACGATGCCGTGGCGATCTCGGTGAGCACGAACGAGGTGGAGCCGGCGTCGTCCCAGAGAAGCACGAGCGCGATGACCGGCCCCAAGAACATCCCGAGCGACCAGGCGAAGTTGTACGCCTTGCCCAGGCCCTTCCCCGCGTACTGATGGAACGTTTCCATGAACTTCGGCATCCCGTCTCTCCATCTCCGCGAGTGGGACGCATGATCGAGATCAGAATCCCCAAGAGGTCAGTCGCGAGCCCCGAGAGAAACACAGTGATTGCGAGCGTCCATTCCTCGGCCGTCATGTCTGCACCGCGAAGCCCATCGCCTCGTCGTAAATCGAAATCATGCCGAAATTCGCGGCGTCGGGAACCGTCTCCACGCGCGCTCCTTCGAGGCACTCGGCGAGGCGGTTCGACTGGGAGGTCGGGTGAACGAAATCCGCCTCGCCACTCCAAAACCTCGCAGGCACGCTCACTGAGCAGGGATCGAAGCCCCACGGTCTCGCGAGCAATCCGATTTCGTTGGCGATCGCATCGGGCCGCGCGAGAATCTCAGCCGTCGCGGTGACGTGGATCGCCCACAACCTCGGGTCCTTGATCGCGGCGGCGTCGGCTGGTGGCAGGTCCTTGGCGACTTTGCGCGCCATCTTCTCCGGATCCTTCTCGGCCCTACGCGCCATCGAGCGAAGCATCAGCTTCAAAAACCAGGGCGCTCGCCGCGAGAGCTTGACACCGCTTCTTGCCTGACCGCCGAGCTCCTTGACGCTCTCCGGGTCGTCCGTGGGCGCAAAGGCGCCCAGGAGTGAAATCGCGATCACCCGCTCGGGAGCCGCGGCCGCGAGCGCCAGCCCGTAGGGAGTCCCCCCCGACTGAGTCCAGACTCCGACTCTGTCGATCGCGAGCTCGTCGAGGAGCTCGAGGCAATCCGCCGGCCACTCGGCGATGCCGCGAGAGCCGGCCGGCGTCGAGCCACCGAAGCCGGGACGATCGATCGCGAGCAGGCGGCCGCCCAGCTCCGCTGCCGCCGGCGCGCCTGCCAAAGCCATGCCGCGCGACCCAGGGCCGTCGAGGACGACGATCGTCGGCCCGCTGGAGGCTCCGTGAAATGCATAGGTCAGCTCGCGAGCGTCTGCCATGGCGAACGTCTCCTGCTCGCTCGGGACCGGCCTTCTCCTAGTAGTCACGAGCGAGCCTGCAACAGTGTCTTACGGGCCACGACCCGCTGTTCTCGGCCGAGACGCCCGCCCTCAAAAAAGGCATCGCCAAAGGCGAACACGGCCAACGGTAGGACCAGGCTGACCATCGACAGCGCGATGGAGAACCCGATCGCCGCCTCGCCGCTGGGTACCTCGACGAGCTTGAAGGCATCAATTGACGCGTGGACCATCGCCGCAGCCCAAATCGTGTTGCGTGCACGCTCATACAGGTAGGCGAACGGTGCGCAGGTCACCGCTGCGACCAGCATCGCGAACGCACCTACGACCAGTCCGTTGCTGAGCACGATCGGCACGTGGGTCACCGCCAGAAGCGGCATTGTCCAGAGCACCGCCGCCCGAAACGAGCGTCGGGCGCGAAGCCGCCTGAAGACATATCCCCGCCAGGCGAGCTCTTCGGCAAGACCGTTGAACGCGAACAGCCCGATCAACAGCCAAAGCCAATCTGAGCGCAGCGGCAGCTCAGTGCCGGTCGCAAGCACATATAGGGGGTAGAAGCAGAGCACGAGCGCCGAGACGACGAGGCCGGCGAAGAGGCCTCGAGCCGTGGGCCTGCCGAGCCCGAGCGCCCCGCGCATCGCCCGCCAGGACGTGCCGCACACGAGACGCTCCCAGACTGCAGCCACGACAGCCGTGGACGCCGAGGGCGAGGATTCCGAAAGTGACACCACCCAGACCGGTTGCGTAGAGCACTCCCCAGATGAGCACAAACCCGGCCAGAAAGGCGGGGACGCGATCGGCCGGTGACCGTGCAGCCCTGGTGCTCAGAACTCTCATCACACGTACTCCTGGTTGCGACCCTCGAGCGCTGAACTGAGCGCCGCGTACTGCTCGGTGAACTCGCGCCTGAGCCCGATGCCGAGGAGCGGGCTGAGCAGGCGTATCGCGCCGCGGGGTTCGCCAAACGCGTGAAGCGTGACGCGGGTCCCCGCGCCGGCTGGTTCAAGCGTGAGATCGCCGTGGACGGGAAGGGCGCCTTCGAGGACACGCAGGTTGAACGTGGCGGGGGTCGTGAGTTCCGCTACCTCCACGAGCTCTTCCATGGCCAGCCCGGATCTCGCGAACCTCGATCGTAGGCGACTACCGCTCGCGGCGGCCGGGCTGGCGTCGACTCGACCTCAATGACCGTGTTCTGCCACTCGTGGAGGCGAGTGGGATCGGTGACGAAGGCGAAGACCTCGTTCGGGGGGCGGGCGATTTCGGTCGAGATGGTGAAATCGATTGCCATGGCGATAACGTAACGTATCCGTCGCGTAATGTAAAGTCCGAGTGTGGCCCGTCCCCAAGACCCGGCAGTCACCGAGGCACTTCTCGCGGCGACGCGCGAGCTCCTGGCCGAGCAGGGCGTGTCGGCGGCCTCGATCACCAAAATCGCTGAGCGCGCGGGCGTTGGCAAGCCGGCGGTCTACCGCCGCTACAGCGGCAAGACCGAGCTCGTCATAGCCGCGATCCGTGCAGCCCTCCCGAACCTCTCTCCTCCGCGCGGCCGCACACCGCGGGCGCGGTTTCGGTGCCTAATGGACGAGGCGCTCCCGGCCGACGCAGAGGCCTATCTCGGCCTGATCGGAGGCCTGATGGCCGAGCGCCACCGCTACCCCGAAATGATCGCCGCCTTCCGCGAGCAGATACTGCTTCCCCGCCGCGAGATTGGCCTTAACGCAATCGCGCAGGCGCAACAAGCGGGTGAACTGCGCCGCGATCTCGCCCCCGTAGACGCGGTCGACCTCCTCGCTGGCCCGTTGCTCGCGCGCACGTTCGCCGGCCTTGACGTTGGTCCCAAGTGGCGCGACCGCGCGTTCGCCAACTGGTGGTCGATCGTGCGAGCTCGGTGATACGGAGCTAGGAGTTCGTCGGCTCGTACCGCATCGCCACCGCCCCTGAGCTGAATTCCAGCCGGTCCACGAGCCTCAAGTCGACATGCTTCGACAGCCCCGCGAACAACGTCGGCCCGTGGCCCGCGATCCGGGGATGAACTACGAACTCGTACTCGTCGATCAAACCCAGCTCCGCCAGCGCCAGCGGAAGTTGCACGCCCCCCGCGAGCAGCCCCTTACCCGGCTCCCGCTTCAGCTCCTGAACGGCTTCTCCGAGATCCCCGCGCACGAGCTCCGCGTTCCAATCGACCCGGTCGAGGGTGCTCGACACGACGTACTTCTTCGCCGCGTCGATCGTCCGCGCGAAAGGCGCCATCCAATCCGGCCTTGCGTCCATCTGCCCTGGCGGCCGGAAAGCCGACTCCATCATCTCGTAGGTCACCCGGCCGAAAAGGAGAGCATCGGCCTGATCGAGAGCGTTCGTCGCGTGACGATGTGTCTCTTCGTCGGGGGTGCCTGCACGGTGATCGCAGCATCCGTCCAAGGTGATGTTGATGGAATACCGAAGGGGTCGCATTTCTGCGTTCGATCAGGTGTCCGTCGGATCCTGAAAGGCGCGCACCTCGATGCGGCCACCCAGTGCCTTCGACGCCTGCGCCGCCCACCGGACCGCGGCATCTTGGTCTTCGGCCTCGATCACCCAGAAGCCGCCGACGTATTCCGGTGCGTCAACGAACGGTCCGTCGACCACCACGGGCTCGTCTTGGGTGGCATCGACGGTTTTGGCCGACGAAGGTGGGTGCAGCCCCCCGGCGAAGACAAACGCTCCTGACTCTTGTAGGTCGGTGTTGAACGCTCTCCACGGCGGCCAGCGTGGCCTCCAGTTGGGCCGGGTCCATCGACTCCATGGTCGGCTCCTCGGCGGAGTCGTGGGGCACGGTCAAAAAGAACTGCATCGCTCGTCGCTCCTTCTGTCGGGATCACTTGGGCGTTGTGGGTCTCCACTCTGCCCGATGCCCTACTTGACCGCCAATCTGGCCGAAACTCATCGGTCACGCTGCACTACCGGCGGCGACGCGATGGCAGCAGGTCGCCTGACGGTGAGATCCAAGCCATTACCAGGGACTCTCGAATGGAGCTAGTCGGACTCGAACCGACGACCTCCTGGGTGCGATGCGGGGAGCCGATTTGCTGCCAGAGTCGCCGTGTCTGGCTCTATAGAGCGGTATCTAGCGCGAGGGGCTGAACTGCGTGACGTGCGCGGATAGCCGTGGATTACCGGGGATTACCTTGGATTTGGGCACCAGAACGCCTGTAGTGCCCAATGGAGTCAAATCTGCTTGCTGGGAGCGCGCTCACGCGCTTGCGGGGAAATACCGAGACCGGTTGCGTAGTTCCTCCCGATGCACTCGGCGGCCGAACGGTTGATGCTGACCTTTGATCGGTTCTCGCTGTCCTGATGGGGGATCGGCCCAAGGCTCCTGCCGCGACTCATCAAGAGAGGTCGCTCGGGGGCGAAGGCCACACAACCCCGGAAGTGACTATGAGCCGAGGGCAGGGCTGCACGCAGCCGACTGAGCGTTCCTACGAGGTACGACAGGGACGCATCCTCATCTGCGCGGTCACAGTTTTGGCCTTCGCCGCCTTCGCCGCTCCCCGCGACGCGTTCGCCGTCGCAGGTGACTTCACGGCTCCGGCGACCAGCCCCGAGCCCGCGGGCATCCAGCCGACCTCGGTAGCGGTCGGCGACCTCAACAACGACGGCCACCCCGACCAAGCGGTCGCCAACCAAAACTCGAACGACGTGACGATCCTGCTCGGCGACGGCACCGGCAACTTCACCGCCGCCGCCGGCAGCCCCGAGGCCGCGGGCACCGGCCCGCGAGCGGTCACCATCGGCGACTTCGACGCAAACGGCAAGGACGACCTCGCGGTCGCCAACCAAAGCTCGAACAACGTGACGATCCTGCTCGGCGACGGCACCGGCAACTTCTCCGCCGCCGCCACCAGCCCCGAGGCCGTGGGCTCCAGCCCGCAATCGGTCGCGGTCGGCGATTTCGACGCAAACGGCAAGGACGACCTCGCGGTTGTCAACCAAGCCTCGCACAATGTGACGATCCTGCTCGGCGACGGCACCGGCAACTTCTCCGCCGCCGCCGCCAGCCCTGAGGCCGTGGACGGCTTCCCGCGATCCATCGCAGTTGGCGACTTCGACGCGAACGGCAAGGACGACCTCGCGGTCCTCAACCAAGCCTCGATCAACGTGACGATTCTGCTCGGCGACGGCACAGGCAACTTCACCGCCGCCGGCATCAGCCCGGCGACGGCGGGCGTCACCCCGCTCCTGGTCGTGGTCGGCGACTTTGACGGGAATGGCAAGGACGACCTCGCGGTGGCCACCTTCGGCACGGACAACGTGACGATTCTGCTCGGCGACGGCACCGGCAACTTCACCGTTGCCGCCGGCAGCCCCGAGTCCGCGGGTTCTAGCCCGACCTCGGTTGCGGTCGGCGACTTCGACGCAAACGGCAAAGACGACCTCGCGGTCGCCAACTCAGCTTCGAACAACGTGACGATTCTGCTCGGCGACGGCACCGGCAACTTCTCCGCCGCCGCCACAAGCCCCGAAGCCGTGGGCTCCGCACCGCGATCCGTCGCAGTCGGCGACTTCGACCGGGACGGCAAGGACGACCTGGCGGTGGCTAACCGGGCATCGAACAACGTGACGGTCCTCATGAACCAGTCCCCCGTGGACGCCGATTCGAACTTCACCGCGCCGCCGACGAGCCCCGAGGCCGTGGGTACCAACCCGGTCTCGGCAGCGGTCGGCGACTTCAATAACGACGGATACGTCGACCAGGCGATCGCCAACAGTTTCTCGAGCAACGTGACGATCCTGCTCGGCGACGGCACCGGCGACTTCACCACCGCCGCCGCCAGCCCCGAGCCCGCGGGCATCCAGCCGACCTCGGTTGCGGTCGGCGACTTCGACGCAAACGGCAAGGACGATCTCGCCGTCGCCAACTTCGGCTCGGCCAATGTGACGATTCTGCTCGGCGACGGCACCGGCAACTTCACCGCCGCCGGCACCAGCCCCGAGGCCGCAGGCACCGGTCCGGTCTCGGTTGCGGTCGGCGACTTCGACGCAAACGGCAAGGACGACCTCGCGGTCGCCAACTTCACCTCGAACAACGTGACGATCCTGCTCGGCGACGGCACCGGCAACTTCACCGCCGCCGGCACCAGCCCCGAGGCGGTGGGCACCAACCCGCGATCGGTCGCGGTCGGCGACTTCGACGGAAACGGCAAGGACGACCTCGCGGTCGCCAACGAGGACTCGGACAACGTGTCGATCCTGCTCGGTGACGGCACCGGCAACTTTGGCCCCGCGGGAGGGAGTCCCGAGACGGTGGGCGACCGCCCGAACTCGGTCGCCATCGGCGACTTCGACGCAAACGGCAAGGACGACCTCGCGGTCGCCAACCTCAGCTCGAACAACGTGACGATCCTGCTCGGCGACGGCAGCGGCAACTTCACTGCCGCCGGTGCGAGCCCCGAGGCAGTGGGCGGCAGTCCGAACTCGGTCGCCATCGGCGACTTCGACGCAAACGGCAAGGACGACCTCGCGGTCGCCAACGCCGGCTCGCAAAACGTCACGATCCTGCTCGGCGACGGCACCGGCAACTTCTCCGCCGCCGCCACCAGCCCCGAGGCCGTGGGCTCCAACCCGCAATCGGTCGTGGTCGGCGACTTCTACCGGAACGGCAAGGACGACCTCGCGGTCGCCAACTACTTCTCGCACAACGTAACGATCCTGCTCGGCGGCGACACGACCGCGCCCAACACGACGATCGACACCGGGCCGGCAAACAACTCGACCACGAACGACCCGACCCCGACCTTCGAGTTCTCCTCGAACGAGGCCAACTCGACCTTCACCTGCTCGCTCGTCCCCGAGGGCCAGGCCGCGAGCTTCGGCTCCTGCTCGGGACCCGCCAACGCCCACACCTCCAACCCGGCGCTCGCCGACGGCGACTACACCTTCTCGGTCCGCGCCACCGACGCCGCCAACAACTCCGACGCAACCCCTGAGACGCGCGACCTCTCGGTCGACGCGACCGCGCCCAACACGACGATCGACACCGGGCCGGTGAACAACTCGACCTCCAACGACTCGACGCCGGAGTTCGAGTTCTCCTCGAACGAGGCCAACTCGACCTTCACCTGCTCGCTCGTCCCCGAGGGCCAGGCCGCGAACTTCGGCTCCTGCTCGGGACCCGCCAACGCCCACACCTCCAACCCGGCGCTCGCCGACGGCGACTACACCTTCTCAGTTCGCGCCACCGACGCCGCCAACAACTTCGACTCGACGCCGGCGAGCAGGGACTTCACCGTCGACACGACCGCGCCCAACACGACGATCGACATCGGGCCGGCGAACAACTCGACCACGAACGACCCGACCCCGACCTTCGAGTTCTCCTCGAACGAGGCCAACTCGACCTTCACCTGCTCGCTCGTCCCCGAGGGCCAGCCCGCGAGCTTCGGCTCCTGCTCTGGCCCCGGCGCCCACACCTCCACCCCGGCGCTCGCCGACGGCGACTACACCTTCTCGGTCCGCGCCACCGACGCCGCCAACAACACCGACGCGACCCCTGAGACGCGCGACTTCACCGTCGACGCGACTCCCCCGACCCTCACGATCGACTCCGGGCCGACGGGCTCGACTACCAACCGCCGGCCCATCTTCGGCTTCACCGCCGGGGCCGGCACCGTCAGCGTCGTCTGCTCGCTCGATCAGGGCACCGAGGACTTCGGCGCCTGCTCGGGTGCGAGCTCGCACCAGCCCGCCTCCGACCTCGCTGACGGCAACCACACCTTCCGGGTGGTCGCCACCGACGCGGTTGGCAACTTCACCTCGAAGACGCAGACCTTCAGCGTCATCACCCCGCCCGCTGATGATCCCGTCCCGCCCGCCGATGGTGGGGGGACCGGCGACGGCGGAGGAACCGGCGACGGCGACGGCCAGCAGCCGCCCGCCGGCACCGACGGGAACGACACGCTAGGGGGCACCGACCTCGCCGACGTCCTCCAGGGCCTCGCGGGTGCTGACGTCCTCAGCGGCGGTCTCGGCGACGATCGCCTGTCCGGCGGCGACGGCGCAGACCGTGTGTCCGGCGGCGACGGGGACGACCTGATTCGTGGTGGCGATGGTCCCGACAAGCTCGACGGCGGCGCCGGTAATGACACGGTTTTCGGCGATCGCGGCGACGACAAGATCACCGCCGACGACGGCGAGCGGGACGAGGTCAACTGCGGCAAGGGCGCCGACTCCGTCAAGGCCGACGGCAAGGACAAGATCGCGACGAACTGCGAGAAGGTGCGGTAGCCAGCGCGCCAACCGCGGCGAAGTGGAGCTAGTCGGACTCGAACCGACGACCTCCTGGGTGCGATCCAGGCACTCTTCCAACTGAGCTATAGCCCCAGCGATTGCAGCGCGCGACCCGGCGTGCTGCAGTACGCAGGATAGCCTGACATAGCGTTGCGCAGGACGCGCGACGCGGGGCTCGAATGCGGCTAACCGTCCCCCACTACCACGACTTCGGAGACGCCCGTCCGCTTGTCGGCGACGACCTCCTGAACCCGGAGGCGTGGGACAACCTCCGGCATCGATTCGGAGACGATGTTCGTCTTCCACCCGGCGCAGGACGAGTGGGACCGGGAGATCGCGTCGAACGACTTACCAGGAGCGGCGGGCCGCCGGATCATCGAATGGCTCGAACCGCGCGGGATCACGCACGATCGCTTCCTACGGCGTCGGCCCGGCGCCGGTCGAGCGCTGGATCAACCGCCTCCGGCCTGGATGGAAGCTCAAGCTGACCGACTACGCGCCGCGCACGGTCGAACGCCTTCGGTCCCACTTCCCGGAGGCCGAGACGGTGGCCCACGACTTCATCCACGATCCGCCGCTCGAGGCCGATGTGCACATGTTCTGCTGCATCGACACCGAGCTGACGGACAATCAGTGGCGGGACGTGTTGAAGAATTTCGCGTCCAGGAAGGTGCTCATCTATCCCTGCGCGACGTTCGGCCTGATGACGATCATCGGCGAGTTGCGGCAGCGCGGCCCGGGCAAGAATCCGACCCGCTGCGGCTACTGGCGGACCAAGGGCCGCTTCGAGGAACTGGCCGAGCACACCCACGAGCCGAGGCGCCTGAGCGCCGGCAGAGCCGGAACCGGCTGGCTCTGCGAGCCGAATTCATGAGCTTTGAGGGAAGCCGCGCGCTCGTCACGGGAGGGCTCGGATTCATCGGCTCCCACCTGGCCAGGGCGCTGCTCGACCGCGGCGCTGAGGTGACGATTGCCGACTCGCTGATCCCCGAGTACGGCGGCAACCCCTTCAACGTCCGCGAGATCGCCGACCGCGTCGACATCCAATACACCGACATGCGCGACCCGTGGGCGATCCGCCGGCTCGTCGGCGACATGGACTTCATCTTCAACCTCGCCGGGCAGGTCTCCCACATCGACTCGATGACCGATCCGATGACGGACCTGGAGATCAACTGCCGCGCTCAGCTCTCGCTGCTCGAGGCCCTGCGAGCGGACAACCCGACGGCGAAGGTCGTCTTCGCCGCCTCCCGCCAGCAGTACGGCCGGCCGCAGCGCGTGCCGGTCGGCGAGGACCATCCGATGGCGCCCGTCGACGTGAACGGGATCAACCTCGTGGCGGCGGAGCGCTACCACCTCCTCTACTCGGACGTCTACGGGATGGCGACCGCCTCGCTGCGGCTCACCAACACCTATGGCCCCCACCTGCTGATGAAGCACGACCGCCAGGGGTTCATCACCACCTTCATCCGCCGCGCGCTCGACGGGGAGACGATTCAGGTCTTCGGCGACGGTTCGCAGCAGCGCGACTTCACCTACGTCGACGACGCGGTCGAGGCCTTCCTCGCCACCGCGGTCTGCGAGGCGGCCTACGGGAAGGCGCTGAACGTCGGCGGGATCGAGCCGGTGTCGCTGCTCGAGGTGGCGACGCTATGCCAGGAGATCGCCTCCGCCGGCGGTTCGGTCGAAACGATCGAATGGCCGGAGCAGCGGAAGCGGATCGACATCGGCTCCGTCTACCTCGACCATTCCCGGATCACCGAGCTGACCGGATGGAGGCCGAAGGTGAGTCTGCGCGACGGGTTGCGGCGGACGCTCGACTTCTACCGGGCGAACCGCGAGCACTACTGGAGCTGACCGTGCCGCGAGTACTGCACGTACATGGACTCCCTCTATCTCGACAAGGGGATCGCGCTGTACGAGTCGCTCGTCGAACACGGAGGCGACTTCCGCCTGCACGTCGCCTGCTTCGACGAGACTCACCGAGCGCGTGCTGCGGGCGATCGGCGCTGCCGCGGATCGAAGTCGCCGTCGCTCGCTGACGTCGAGAGTTCGACCCTGAGCTCGCCGCGGTTAAGGTCGTCGCGCTCCAAAGTCGAGTACCTGTGGACATCGACCCCCTGCGTGACCCGCTACTTCCGCGACCGCGCCGGGCTCGACGAGATCACCTACGTCGACGCCGACATCAGTTTCTTCTCGAGCCCCGAGCCGGCCTTCGAGGAGCTGGGAGATGGCTCGGTACTGATCACCCCGGCGTCCTCGTCCCCCCAGCACTACTCCAAGCACCTGGCCAAGACCGCCGGCCTCTTCGTCGTCCAGTTCATCCCCTTCCGCTCCGACGCCGACGGGCGCGAGGTGCTCGAGTGGTGGCGCGACCGCTGCCTGGAGTACTGCTCGGCCGACTATCAGGACGGTCGCATGGGGGACCAGAAATACCTCGACGACTGGCCGATCCGCTTCGACGGCGTTCGCATCCTCGCCCACCCAGGTGGCGGGCTCGGGCCGTGGAACATCGAGTCGCGACAGGTCGCGATGGGGCCGGACGGAGTCACGGTCGACGGCGAGCCGCTGATCTTCTTCCACTACATGGGGCTGGAGGATCTTCGCCGCCGGACAGCGCACGGCTTGCCTCGGGCCGCTTCCGGATCAGCGCCGACGAGCGCCGCTGGATTTACGACCCCTACGTCGAACAGCTCAGCAAGGATCCGCGCGCCGGATCGCCGCGATCGACCCGCCTACGTGGAGACGCTCGAAGCAGCGCCGGCCGCCGGCCCTTGTTGCGCGCGACGCCGTCTCGCGCGCGATCGGCATGGGGACGCGGCTGCGCATCCGAGTCGCTCCTCACCTGAACGTCGGGCCCTACGTCCGCGGCGGCTATGTGCCGGACGGCTACGAGGCGACGGTGACGGCGGTCGAAGCGACGTACTCCACCTCGGCGTCCGACAGCTCCGGATAGAGCGGCAGGCTGACGACCTCCGCCGCCAGGCGCTCCGCTTGGCAAGCGGCACCGGGCCGTCGGCCGAGCTCGCGGTAGGCGTGCAGCTGGTGGATCGCGTGCGGGTAGTGGATCAACGTCTCGACGCCGTGCTCCGACATCGCCGACCGGAACGCGTCGCGGTCGGGGACGCGGACGACGAAGAGGTGGAAGGCGTGCTCGCGCCCGGGCAGGCAGGCGAGGGGTGGCGCGCTGGTCTCCGCGAGCGCCTCGGTGTAGTGGCGGGCGATCTCCGCCCGGCGGCGGTTGCCCTCCTCGACCCGAGCGAGGCGCAGGCGCAGGATCGCCGCCTGGATCTCGTCGAGGCGGCTGTTGACCCCCGCGAGCCGGTGGCGTGGCCCCGCGCCGTAGACGCGGAGCATCCGCAGGCGCTCGATCAGCTCGGCCGAGGAGGCGATCACGCTGCCGCCGTCGCCGAGCGCGGCGAGGTTCTTGGTCGGATAGAAGCTGTACGCGCCGGCGTCGCCGAGGGTCCCCGCGTGGCGACCGCCGAGCGTGGCACCGACGGCCTGGGCGCAGTCCTCGACCACCGCCGCCCCCGCCGGCTCGGCCAGGGCAAGGATCGCCTCCATGTCGCACATCTGCCCGTAGAGGTGGACCGGCACGACGGCGCCCGTGCGCGGGCCGATGGCTCCCGCGAGCGATTCGGGGTCCATCAGCGCCGTCCGCGGGTCCGCGTCGCAGAGGACGGGCGTCGCGCCCGTGCGCAGGATCGCGGCGACCGTGGGCACGCAGGTGTTGGCCTGCGTGATCACCTCGTCCCCCTTGCCGACGCCGAGACCGCGCAGGGCAAGCTCGATGGCGTCGGTGCCGGAGGCGACCCCGATCGCCTCGGTCGCCCCGCTGAAGGTGGCGAATTCGCGCTCGAATCCGTCGACCTGCTCGCCGAGGACGAACCTGCCGGAACCGAGCACTTCGCCGATCGCCGCGTCGAGCGCCTCGCGCTCGGCGGCAACGGCGCGCCCGAGGTCTGCGAAGGCGACTCTCCATGATGCTGAGCGTATCCGCCGCTCCCTCCGGATCTAGAGTCCAAACGTGAGCTTCCGCCGCCGGCTGACACTTTTCTTCGTCCTCATCGTCGTCCTCCCCATGGCGGCCCTCGCGGCGATCGTGGTCGAGCTCGCCGGCTCGTCGCAGACCGGCAAGGCCGACGCTCGGCTGGCCGCGGGGCTGGAAACGGCGCTTTCGCTGTATCGCGCGGATCAGGACGACGCGGAGGAGGCCGCTCGTAAGGCGGCGGGGGATCCCGCCCTCGCCGCGGCGATACGGGCGGGTGACGCGGCGGCTGCTCGATCCGCCGCGGCGAAGATCGTCCGGAGCGGAGACCTGGTCGCCCTCGACGTCGTCGACTCGAGCGGGCGCGAGCTGGCCGCGGTCGGCGCCGCTGAGGCGGTGGCCGAGGCCGAGCTGAAGTTGCGCGGGGCTGGCGGCGGAGGCACGCTGGTCGCCTCGACCGAGACGGCGACCTCCTACGCCGGCCGAGTGCGCGAGCTGACGGGCCGCAACGCGACGGTCTCCGATCCGGAGGGCACCGTCGCGACGACGGTCCCGGTCGGCGACGTGAGCCTGCCGCCGGCGGGTGGGGCGGAGACGGTCACGCTCGGCAACGAGGAGATCCGGGCGGCGAGCGCCGAGCTCGCGGCGAGCGGAGAGGAGGAGCTCCGCCTGACCATGTTCGGCCGGATCGAGTCGGGCGGGTTCGCCGCCACGCGACCGCTCGTGGCGGGCGCGCTCGTGGCGTTCTTCCTGCTCGCCCTACTCCTGATCGCGGTGGTCATGCGCTCCCTGCAGAGCCAGATCGAGACGATGCTCTCGGCGGCGAAGCGGATCGGCAAGGGCGACTTCACCCAGAAGCTGCCGGTCGAAGGCGATGACGAGATGGCGGGCCTCGCCCGGGAGTTCAACAGCATGAGCGACCAGCTCAGCGCGCAGATGGGCGAGCTGCAACGCCAGCGCATCGAGCTAGACGAGTCGGTCAGGCGGATCGGCGAGGCCTCGGCTTCGGGTCTCGACCGCAACGCGTTGCTCGAAATCGTCGCCGCGACCGCGATCTCGGCGTGCGACGCCGAGAGCGCACGGATTCTGCTCGCGGGCAGCCAGGAACCGGAGGTGACGGCCGGGGTCCCGCTCGATGGCAAGATGCTCGAGGCGGCCCGCAACGCGGAGCGCGAAGGGCTGCGGAACAGGCGGATGGCGGAGGCCCAGGAGGGTGATGCCTTTGCCGTCGCGCACCCGTTGGTGGCGGCCTCGGCGGCCTTCGCCGACGATGCAGCCGTCGCGGATAGCCAGAGCTCGGCGCTGGCGGGGGCGGCGATGACCGTGGTGCGCCGCGACCGCCCGTTCGACGACGGTGAACGCGACGTGCTCCGCTACCTGATCGGCCAGGCGGCGGCGTCCATCGAGAACGTCGAGCTGCACGAGATGGTCGCCGAGCAGGCCGTCACCGACGAGCTCACGGGGCTGCCGAACAATCGCCGCTTCCGCCGCTGGATCTCCACCGAGGCGGCGCGGTCCGAGCGCTTCGGCCACGACCTGTCGCTGCTGATGCTCGACATCGACGACTTCAAGCGCGTGAACGACACCCATGGGCACCTCCAGGGCGACGAGGTCCTGCGGACGATCGGTCGTGTCCTCCGGGAGGAATCGCGAGGGGTCGACGAGCCGGCGCGATACGGCGGGGAGGAATTCGCGATCGGCCTGCCCGAGACCGATCTCGACGGCGCGGTCGAGTTCGCGGAGCGCGTGCGCGAGCGGATCGCCACGACCGAGATCCCGATGGTGGACGGCGATGGGTCGATGAAGGTGACGACTAGCGTCGGCGCCGCCACCGCCGAGCGCGACCACGGGGACGTCCGCGCACTGGTGGATGCCGCCGACCAGGCGCTTTACAAGGCGAAGCGAAGGGGCAAGAACCGGACTGAACGGGCCGCTCCAGGCAGTGGGAAGGGCGAAGGGAAGAGGCCGCGAACCGCGAAGATACGTGACGACGGCTGAGCCGGGCGTGCCCAGGCGCGACCCGCCGGTTTCCATAATCAACGAGTATTTGAGAGCCTTTAGCGGTAGATATTGACCATGGGGATTCTCGACGACGCGATCCGCGAGCACCTCGACCTGAAGCGCCAGCACGGCGCTCAGGAGGACGAGGTCCAGATTCTTGAGGACGAGGCATTCGGCCCGCCCTCGCGTCCGGGCGAGCCTGATTTCCCCGAGCGCCCGCCGACCGGGGAGCAGGCGATCGAAGGCGCGGCGACAGAGGTCGCCGAGGAGGCCCCGAGCGAGGAGCTCCCCGCGGCGCCCGAATCCCCGCCCCCGGCGCCTGAAGAGCCACCGGCGGTGGCGCCCGCCGAACCCGCCGAGGCGCCCGCGGAGACCGCTGGGTTCTTCGACCAGGCGGGAAGCTCCGACGATCCGGGCGAGCCCACCGTCGAGCATCCGGCGCCAGCTCCGCCCGAAGACGAGGTCGAGCCCGCTGCCGCCGAGCACGTGATCCCAGAGCCCGCCGAGCAGGCACCGCCACCGCCCGCCCCGGAGCCCGAGCCGGCGCCGGCGGAGCCCGCCAGCGACAGCGGCGAGTTCGAGATCGGTGAGATCGAGCTGGAGATCGACGAAGAATTCGAGGAGTTCCGCGAGCCGGAGGAGCCGGCCGCCGAGGCACCCCCTGCGCCGCCGGCGGCTGATCCGGTCGAGACCGAGACCGAGACCGAGCTCGAGGAGGACTTGGGCGCGCCGGTGAGCGACGAGTCCGACGAGCACGCCGCTGTCGAGGTCGATCGCGAGGAAGAGGCCGGGGAGGAGGACGTGCTCGAGGAGACGCCCGAGTTCCTCCGCGACACGCCCGAGGACGAGCGGTTGTGGTTCGAGCAGGGCTCACCCAAGGACTTCGACTTCGACGACGACGAGGACGGGGACGACAAGTAAGACGGCCGCTAACGCGGCCCGGTCGCTCGTCGCTTAGGCTGTCGCCGCCCATGGCGACCGTCCACCACCTCAACTGCGGAACGATGTGCCCGAGCTCGGCGCGCTTCGTGACCGGGCGCGGCGGCTGGACGGAGAAGGGCAAGATGGTCTGCCACTGCCTGCTGATCGAGTCCTCGGAAGGGCTGATCCTCGTCGACACGGGGATCGGCACAGCCGACATGGACGACCCGAAGCGGATGGGGCCCATCCGATGGATGATCGGGCCCGAGCTGAATCGAGAGCAGACCGCGGTCGGGCAGATCGAGGCGCTCGGATTCTCCCCGGCGGACGTGAAGCAGATCGTCGTCACCCACCTGGACTTCGACCATGCCGGCGGCCTACCCGACTTTCCCGACGCCGAGGTTCACGTATTCGCGACCGAGCACGAGGCGATGTCGAACCCGGGGCTGCGCGAGCGCCCGCGCTACGCGAAGCACTACTTCGCCCACGGCCCGAAGTTCAACGTGCACAAGGTCGAGGGCGACTCCTGGTTCGGGTTCGAGAGCGTCAAGGTGATCGGTGGTGACGCGGAGATCGCGCTGATCCCGGTCACGGGCCACACTCGCGGCCACTGCGCCGTGGCGGTCGACTCGGGTGGATGGCAGCTCCTCTGCGGCGATGCCTACTTCCACGCCGACGAGATGGCCACGCCGCCGTCCTGCCCGCCGGGACTCGTCGCCTTCCAGGGAATCGTCGGCCTCAACGGTGGCGAGCGAAAGCGCAACAAGAAGCGGCTCAACGAGCTCGCCCGCGAGCACGGCGACGAGATCGAGATCTACTGCTCACACGACGCGGCCGAGCTCGAGCGGATGCAGGCCAGCTCGGCCGGCTGAGCCGAACCCGCTAGGCGCGCCCGGACGCGACCAGCACCATGTTGGGCAGCCGGACCTGATCGCCGTCCGAGGCGGCGCGGACCGCTTCGGTGATCGCGTTCCACGCCTCCTCCTGCTTCTCCGGCGGCTGCGAGGCCATCATCGCCGTGATCGGCGGGGCGATCTCCTTGACGAACGTCGTGAAGTCCTCGGGCGAGTCGAACTCGAGCACGACCTCGAGCTCCTCGACCTCGACGTCGGAAAACTCGCCGCCCTCGAGCAGGCCGCCGATCGCCTCGGGGGTCGGGCGGGAGAGGGGGCCAGGGGTTCCGGGTGGGGGCGGCGTGATCTCGAGTAGCTCGATGAGCGCCTTGATCGGGATGCCCAGCATCGGCACGCGGTCGGGCGGCCCCCAGGAGGCGATCGCCATCTTCGAGCCGGGCTTGAGGAAGCCGCGGACGCGAGCCGCGGTGCCCTCTCCGTCCGGCTCGAAGATGATGCCCCAGCGGGAGACTGCGGCGTCGAAGCTCTCGGCGGGGAAGTCGAGCGCGGACCCGGCGCTGTGGAGGAACTCCATGTTCTCCATCCCGGCGTCGGCGGCACGCTGGCGAGCGAACTCGAGCATCTCGGCGGCGATGTCGCTCGCGACGACGGTGCCCTCGGCGCCGACCACGCGGGCGGCCGTGAGGGATGGCTCGCCGAGCCCGGCCGCCACGTCGAGCACGCGGTTGCCCGGCTCCACGCCCGCCATTTCGACGAGGCGCTCGCTGACGTGGCGCGTCGCCGGTTCCATCAGCTTCTCCCACTTGTACCAACCGCTTGCGGCGTTGCCCCACTGGTTCTTCTGCGCCTCGCGAAACTCGCCGGCGTCGATAGCGCTTGCGTCCATGGTGATCTCTCCCTCTCCTAGATGTATCCGCGGGTCCGGGCCGCCTCGACGACCCGCTCGATTCCTACAAGGTATGAAGCTTTGCGTAAGTCGAGGTTCTCCTCCTTGGCGCGGCCGGAGACCTCGCGGAAGGCGCGGCGCATGACGTTGCCGAGCTTGTCGTTCACCTCGCGCTCGTCCCAGCGGAAGTGCTGGAGGTTCTGCACCCACTCGAAGTAGGAGCAGACGACGCCGCCGGCGTTGGCCATCACGTCGGGGATGATGTAGACGCCCTTGCCCTCGAGGATCTCGTCGGCGACCGGGGTGGTCGGGCTGTTCGCGCCCTCGACGATCATCCGGCAGTTCATCTTTTCCGCGTTGTGCTCGTGGATCATCCCGCCGAGCGCCGCGGGGATGAAGACGTCGCATTTGATCTCGAGCAACTCGTCGGGCGTGATGTTGTCGACCGAGTCGCCGGTGTAATCGGTCAGCGTGCCGCCGTTCGCGAGGTGCTTGCCGAGCGCGTTGGCGTCGATCCCGGCGTCGCCGCGGATCGCCCCGGTGGCGTCGGAGACGCCGACCATCTTGCAGCCGAGCTGCTGCATGATCTTCGCGGCCCACGAGCCGACGTTGCCGAATCCCTGGACGACGAAGGTGGTGTCCGACGGCGTCATGCCCTGGTGCGGGGCGGCCTCGCGGAACATGTAGACGCAGCCGCGGCCGGTCGCTGCCTCGCGGCCATAGGAGCCCTCGAGGGAGATCGGCTTCCCGGTGACGATCGCCGGCGTGTGCCCGTGGAGCTTCCCGTACTCGTCCATCATCCAGGCCATCACCTGGGCGTTGGTGTTGACGTCGGGGGCGGGGATGTCGCGGGTCGGCCCGAGGACCTTCTCGATCTTGTCCATGAAGGAGCGGGTGATCCGCTGGAGCTCCTGCTGATCGAGGTCGCCCGCGGGGCAGTTGACCCCGCCCTTGGCGCCGCCGTAGGGGACGCCTGCCACCGCGGTCTTCCAGGTCATCAGGGAGGCGAGGGCGCGGACCTCGTCGACGTCGACCTCGGGGTGGTAGCGAATGCCGCCCTTGTAGGGGCCGCGGGCACCGTTGTGCTGGATCCGGTAGCCGGAGTAGACGTGGATCTTGCCGTCGGACAGCTTCACCGGGATCTGCACGGTGACCTCGCGGTAGGGCTCCCAGAAGACGGTGCGCAGGTCGTCCGGGAGCTTCAGGAGGTCTGCGGCGATGTTGAAGTAGTGGTGGACGATCTCGAGGTTCGAGACCTCCGCCCGCTGCCCGGGGGGGTTCTTCCTTCGGTCGCTCTCGGCGTCCTCCTCCGGAGCTGTCTCGATCTCAGCCATTTCGTCGCCCTGCTCCTCTCCGCGATCCTCTCACAGCCTCGCCCACGAGCGGAGATTTCGGCGCCTACAATCGGCAGGACGGGGCCATAGCTCAGTTGGAAGAGCGTCCGGTTTGCATCCGGGAGGTCGCCGGTTCGAGCCCGGCTGGCTCCACTCACACCGCCGAACGTCCGTCAGCACCCTCTCCTGCATGCGCTGATGACGTTCACTGCGCTGGGGGGCGCGCGGGCCGCCGCTGGGCTTCATTTCTGCGTAAGCGAGCAGAGAGGAGCGTCATGGCACAGGAGTTCAAACGTGGTGATCAGGTGGAGTGGAACTTCCGGGGGAGGACGGTACGGGGCAAGGTCCGCCGGCGGCTGACCAAGCGCACCGAGATCGGCGGTCAGGTGGTCGCGGCGTCCAAGGACGACCCGCGCTGCGCAGGAGCAAGCCCCTAGCGGACTTCGAGCTTGGTCTTCGCCGCGAAGGCGAGAAACGGGGTGGCGGTCGCCTTCGCCTCGTCGCCGCGGTCGAGGCCGGAACGCTTCATCTTCACGACCGTCTTCGCCGCGCCGCCGTCGGCAGGCGGCTGGTCGCCGAAGTCGAACCTGCCCTTCGTCTTGTTCCCGTCGGCCTTCATCTTCACGACGCCCGCGCACTTCCCCGCGAACTGATCGTCGCGGCGGAGGGTCACCTTCAGCTTGTTGCCCGCGCGCTTCGCCTTCACCGGCTCGACGTCGCAGGCGATCGAGACGTCCTCCTCGCAGTGCTCCCCAGGAGCTGACGCGGGCCTCGCCGGCCGCGCGACGCCGCGCTCGCACAGCACCTGCTCGAGCCGGATCGGCTCCGCGGTCATGATCCCGTCGACGCCCCAGTCGAGCAGCATGTTCATCTCGGCCGGGTCGTTGACGGTCCAGACGTGGACGCCGTAGCCGTCGGCGTGGGCCTTCTCGACGAAGGGCTGGTCGGTGACGGTGATCCCGCTGAACGCGATCGGCACCTGGAACGCCTTCGTGCCCTCCGGCGGCCGGGTCCCACTCAGCTTGTAGGCAGCGACACCGGCGATCGCCGGAGCGAGATCGATCAGCGGCGCGAGCTCGTGGAACCGCTGGATCGCCGCGTCGTTGAAGGACGCGACCATGATCCCGTCGGTGCGGCCCAGCTGGTTGAGGAACGCCGCGAGCGCCTCCGCGTTCCTCAGGAATGAATCCACGTCGGAGTCGGCCGCACCCTTGATCTCGATGTTGATCGGCACGTCGGGATAGGTGGACATCACCTGCTCGAGCGTGGGATCCGGAAATCGTCGGGTTCAAATCCCTTCGGCGGCTCACGTTCGCCCAGCGCGCACGCCGCGATACGGATACTCGGCCTCGTCGCGACCGGTCTCCGTCCCCTCGCCGGGGACGATGTTCTGCCCGGCGTCGAGCGCCTGCACCTCCGCAAGCGTCTTGTCGTACACGCGGCCGGTCCCGTTCGTCGTCCGGTCGACCGTCGCGTCATGCATGACGACGAGCTGTCCGTCCGAGGTCGTGTGGATGTCCACCTCGAGCATGTCCGCCCCGAGCAGTAGCGACCGCTCGAGCGCGTACATCGTGTTCGAAGGCGCCTCGTTCTCGCCGCCCTGATGGGCGATGTTGAGCGTTCGCAGCGCGGTCCAGTCGGTCGCCGACGCGGGTGCCGCGCCGCCCGCCGCCAGCAGGCCGAGCGCCGCCGCGACCATGCCGATCCGGCCCTTGATTCCCCTGGTGCCCACCACTGGGCGAATCTTAGTCTCGGGGTCCGTCCGGCACGCCGATCGCCGACTCGACCTCCTTGATCCAGGTCTCATACGCCCCGATCACCAGCCTCGGCAGACGGTGGGCGAGAGCGAGGTTCCGCTGCTTGTCCGGAAGCCGCGCCTCACCGGCCTCCATCTCGCCGACGAGCTCGCCGAGCTCGGTCGAGCTGCGCCCGCAATCCGTCCAGGCTCGCCAGGATCTCTTCGTCTGAGATCTGATCCCCGGCGAGAAGGCGGAGATGGGCGCCGTCCTGGATGCGCGGGAACCGGGTGGGGGAGCGCAGCCACTCGCCGAGCGCCTTCCGCCCCTTTGCCGTCAGCCGATAGACCGTCTTCGGCCTGGTCTCGCCCGGAGTCACCCGCCCCTTCAGGTATCCCAGCGACGCGAGCCGCTTCGGCTCCGCATAGACCTTGCTCTCCGCTGCCGTCCAATAGACGGGCCCGCCCTGCCGAACCATCCGTGCGAGCTCATGCGGGCTCGCGCCTCCCTCGCCGACGAGCGAGAGGACGACGTACGAGATTCCGCGGAGCTCCGATGTGATCTTCGAATCCGTGGTATAACTCCCAAAGGGAGCTTACTACCAGGAGCGGATATGAGCACGGACACAACGAGCACAGAAGCGATGGTCGCCCGCCTCGAGGAGGCGATCGAAGCATGGAACCGCGGCGACCTCGACGAATACCTGACCCTCTACGACGAAGACGTGACCCTTTACGGGTACGGGCCGGCGCCGATGAACAAGACGGAGGTGAGGGGCTTCTACGAAGGGATCTTCGCCGGCCTGCCGGGCTCGCAGATCGAGCTCGCCGACACGTTCGGAGAGGGCGACCGGATCGTCACCCGGTTCGTCCAGCGCGGCAGCCATGACGGCCCCCTGATGGGCGTTCCCTGCGACCGGCAAGCCGGTCGAGCTGAACGGGATCACGATCCTCGCCTTCCGCGACGGCAAGGTGATCGACCGCTGGGCGAGCGCCGACATGCTCGGGATGCTCGTCCAGGTCGGAGCCGTGCCGCCTCCCGGCGGCTGACCAGCAGCGAGCCCGCGCCGGCTAGGCCGTCGCGAAGCGCTTCTCGGCCCGGGCGCGCCGCTTGGCGGCCTCGACCTCGCGGTCCTTCGGCGGCGCCGAGGTGACCAGGTCGTCGAGGAGGTCCAAAGTCGCCTGAGCGACCCGCTCGACGGCACGGTCGAAGGCCTCTTCGTTCGCCTGCGACGGCTTCGTCGACCCGCTGATCTTGCGGACGTACTGAAGCGCCGCGTCTTGGACCTCGTCCTTCGTCGCCGGAGGCTCGAAGTTATGAAGGGTTCTGATGTTTCTGCACATGGCTTCAGAGTAACCATCAAGCTCACGTTCCTCAAAGCCGCGACGTTTCACCCTCAGACCCCGACCGGAGGTGCTCCCGAATGACCGACCGCCCGAGCCAGCAAGAGAAGGCTGAAGCCTTCCGCGCCCTGCACGAGGGCGAGCCCTTCGTGATCCCGAACCCCTGGGACGCGGGCTCGGCCAAGATCCTCGCCGCGCTCGGCTTTGCCGCCCTGGCGACGACGAGTGGCGGCTTCGCTCTGACCCTCGGCCGGCACGACGGCCAGGTCACACTGGAGGAGCTCGAAGGTCACGTCGCCGCGGTGGACGCCGCGACCGATCTGCCCGTCTCCGTCGACCTCGAGAACGGCTTCGGCCCCAGCCCCGAGGACGCCGCGAACGCGATCGAGCACGCCGCGGCGGCGGGCGCAGTCGGCGGTTCGATCGAGGACTGGAGCGCCGACGACGGCATCTACGAGATCGGGCAGGCGACAGAGCGAGTCGCCGCCGCGGTCGAGGCCGCCCGCGCGCTCGACTTCCCGTTCACCCTCACGGCTCGCGCCGAGAACCACCTTCGCGGCAACCCCGACCTGGACGACACGATCGCGAGGCTCGTGGCCTTCGAGGGGGCGGGGGCCGACGTCGTCTACGCCCCGGCGCTCCGCGAGATCGCCGATGTCCGGACGGTCGCCGAGGCGACGACGAAGCCGCTGAATGTCCTGGCAGCGCCGAGCTTTACCGTCGCCGAGATCGCCGAGGCCGGGGGACAGCGGATCAGCCTCGGCTCCTGGCTCGCGTGGATCGCAGCCGGCGCCTTCGCCGATGCCGCCGAGACGATCCGCGACGAGGGCGACTTCTCCGTCCTGAAGGCGAACGTCAAGCCGGACGAATGGCTCGCTGGCTGACGACCTGACGGCCTCTAGCTCAGCTCCTCGCTCGAGACCTCCTCGACCAGCTGAACCCGCGGCTTGCCCCGCAACGCCGGCGCGGCAGCCCCCGACTCCCACATCCGCTCGAGCGAACCGAGGAAGTCCTCCGCGGTGTCCCGCTCGTCGAACGCGAGCTCGACCTTGATGTACCCCGAGTCGTCGATCGGCCGGAGCACCCGGTAGCTCCGTACGCCTGATCCCCTGCGGTCGATCGGATCGCGGTCGAATGCGGCCTTCCACGTTTCGTAATCGCTGATCCCGTGCTCGATCTGCAACAGCGTCATCCCGTCCTCCTTATTGGTTACAGTCAGTGTGCAGTGAATTGGCGGAAAAGGTAACACGCGATGGCACCGAGCGCAAGCCCGACCCGCCGCTACGACTCGTCCCGTCGCCGCGCGCAGGCTGCCGAGAACCGTCGGGAGATCTTGGAGGCCGCCGAGACGCTGTTCGTACGCGACGGTTACGCGACCACTTCGATTGCGGCCATCGCCGCTGAGGCCGGAGTTTCAGCCAGGACCGTCTACCTGGCGTTCGAGAGCAAGAGCGGGGTCCTGCGCGCCCTCTGGAACCTGCGGCTCCGTGGCGACGAGGAGCCAGTCCCGGTCGGAGAGCGACCTTGGTACCGGTCCGTGCTCGCTGAGCCCGATCCCGAGCGCAAGCTGCGCGCCTACGCCAGCGCGGCGAACGTCGTCAGGAAGCGCATCGGCGGCGTGCTCAGGGTGATCCGGGACACGGCCCCTCTCGACCCCGAGATCGGTGGCCTATGGGACCGGATGCAATCCGAATTCCTCGAGAACCAGAAGGAAATCGTGAAGAGCCTCCACCGAGGAAAGGACCTGAGGCCGGGCCTCGGCGTCGCCGGCGCGACCGACGTCCTCTGGACGCTCAACCACCCGACGATGTTTCTCCTCCTCGTCCAGGAGCGCGGTTGGACCATGACGCGCTACGAACGGTGGCTCGGCGACGCGCTCTGCCGGCAGCTCCTAAGGGACTAGTCGTCGATCAGCCCGGCGGCGGCGTCCAGCAGGATCGGCTTGATCGCCTGCCAGCGGGCCTCGACCGCCTCGCGGCCGGCGATCGGGATCGCCATCAGCAGGCCGCGGATCATCGCCACGGTGGCGTCGATCATCGCCGGGAAGCGCGGGTCGTCCTTCTGGTCGGGGAAGAGCGTGCCCGCGGTCGCGCCGATGATCATCGCGAGCCTTTCCTCCAGCCCTCGGACCGTCTGCGCGAGCTCCGGGTCGCCCCACGCGGCGTTCCAGATCTGCGCCGCGGCGAGGGCGGCGGGGGAGGTGAACTCGCGCCACGCCTGATCGATCACGGCCTCCCGGTGATCGGGGCTGCGAAGCGCCTCCAGGTCGATCTCCTCCAGCGCCTCCTCGGCGAGGCGCTGCGCGATGTGGGTGACGGTCTCGGTGAGGAACGCGTCCCGCGTGGGGAAGTAGTGCATCAGCGTGCTCTGCGCGATCCCCGCGCGCTCCGCCACCCGGCGCGTGGTCAGGTTGGCGTAGCCCTCCTCGGCGATGCACTCGAACGACGCCTCGAGGATCGCGTGACGGGTCGCCTCGCGCTGCGCGGCACGCGTGGTGGGACGCTCCTTCGTCGCTTCATCGATCACGTGATCGGTAAATGCTACAGTCCCGCCTTGTCGATCAGGTGATCGATGAAACTCATGGCTGTCGCCACCCAACAACGGCGCCGGACCCCGAAGCTGAGCGGCATCAAGGTCGCCCAGGAGTTGGTCATGTCCGGCCTCTCAATCGACAGCGAGTTGATCAAGGGCGTCAACGGCAGCGACATCTCCCGCGCGCGGGTCGGCCGCCGGCGCCTATTCCTGATCCGCAGCCCTGACTACGTCGACCACGTCCTTCACGACGGGGCCGACCGGTACCACAAGTCCCTCGAGTACGAGCTCCTGCGCAGCGTCCTCGGCCTCAACCTCTTCACCGACGAGGGCGAGTCCTGGCGCCGCCACCGGATGATGCTGAACCCGGTGATGGCCAAGCGCCATGTGAAGGGAATGTGCGGTCTGATGATCGACCCGATCGAGGCCTTCGTCGCCGAGGAGGAGTCGCAGGGGGAGACATTCGAGCTCGAGATGGCGCGCGAGATGACCGCGCTCACCCTCGACGTCGTCGGCGCCGCGCTCTTCGGCCACCAGTTCGGCGACCTCGCGAAGAGCATGCGCAAGGTCGTCACCGGCGGCCTGCGCGCCGGCGAGCGGGCGACGCGGATCCTGATGGTCGCCGCCCCACCGCCGCCTTTGATCCGCCTCTCGGCGAAGGTCCTCCACCACTCGCCCGTGATGCCGAAGCCGCTCGACCGCATCCAGTGGGTCATGAGGACGGTCGACGAAACCGTCTGGGACGTGATCCACGAGCGGCAGGCGAACCCGACCGAGGCCGACGACCTGCTCAACCTGCTGCTGAGCGCCGAGGACGATCAGGGGAAGCTGCCCCTCAAGCGGGTCCGCGACGAGGTCACGACCTTCATGCTCGCCGGGCACGAGACGACCGCCAACGCCCTCGCCTGGACCTGGTACCTGCTCGCGCTCAACCCCGACGCCCGGGACAAGATGCTCGCAGAGATCGACGAGGTGCTGGGCGGGCGCAGGCCGACGGTCGAGGACATCCCGAAGCTCCCCTGGACCACCGCGTGCTTCCAGGAGGGCATGCGCTTCTACCCGCCCGCCTGGGCGATCCCCCGCACCGCGATCCGCGAGGACTACATCGACGGCCATCGGATCCCCCGCGGCTCGACCGTGATCATCCCGGCGTACGCCATCCACCACGACGAGCGGTTCTGGCCGGAGCCCGAGACCTTCGACCCGACCCGCTTCCTCCCCGAGAACGTGAAGGGCCGCCACCGCTCCGCCTACCTCCCGTTCGGCGGCGGGAAGCGCGTCTGCATCGGCACGAGCTTCGCCCTGATGGAGGCGACCCTGATCATGGCGATGATGAGCCAGCGGTTCGTCTACGAGCCCGTCCCCGGCCATCCGGTCGAACCCGAGGCGACCCTCACCCTCCGCCCGCGCTACGGGCTGAAGATGACCGCCCACCGGCGGGAGGCGGCACCGATGGCGGAAGCGGGATGAGCGACGTGCAGATCGACGGCTCGCGCGCCCTCGTCACCGGCGCGGGCAGCGGGATCGGCCGGGCCACGGCGCTTCGCTTCGCGCGGAGCGGCGCCGAGGTCGTCTGTCGTCGATATCGACGGCGACACCGCTGCCGCCACCGCCGAGGCCTGCGCCGGGGAGGGGAAGCCCGGCCAGCCCTATGTCTGCGATGTCTCGGATGCCGGCGCGGTGGCCGACCTGGCGGAGTCGGTCGAGAGCGAGCAGGGCGAAGTCGACATCCTCGTCAACAACGCCGGAGTCGGGATCGCCGGGCCGTTCCTCGAGTCCGAGCTCTCCGATTGGGAGTGGCTGCGCGGCGTCAACCTCGACGGCGTGGTCAACGGCTGCCATGTTTTCGGCACTCGGATGGCCGAGCGCGAGTACGGCCACATCGTCAACGTCGCGTCCGGCGCCGGCTACATCGCGAACCGCAACATGGCCGCCTACTGCGCCTCGAAGTCCGCGGTGATCATGCTCACCCAGTGCCTGCGCGCCGACTGGTCGGGGTCCGGCGTCGGCGCCAGCGTCGTCTGCCCCGGCGTCATCAACACCCCGATCGCGGCGGCGACCCGCTTCGTCGGAAGGGCCGCGGCGAAGCAGGAGCGCGCCATCCGCGCGATGCGCCGGGGCCACTCGCCGGACATCGTCGCGAAGGCAATCGCCGAGGCTGTCGAGCGCGACAAGGAGATCGTCCCCGTCGGGATCGAGTCGACCCTCGCCTTCCGCCTGCTCCGCTTCGCCCCCGGCCCGGTCCAGGGTCTCGTCGCCCGGACCCAGATCCTGTGATGAAGACAGAACATCACCGCGTGGTCGTCATCGGGGCCGGCATCGCCGGCGTCGGGCTCGGCGTCCGCCTGCTAGAGGCCGGGACCGATGACTTCGTCATCTGCGAGCGCAACGAGTCGGTGGGCGGCACCTGGTACGAGCACACCTACCCGGGCTGCGGCTGCGACATCCCCACCCACCTCTACTCCTACTCGTTCGCCCGCAACCCGGACTGGAGCCGCTTCTTCCCGAAGCAGGCCGAGATCCTCGAGTACGTCCGCAACACAGCCGACGAGCGCGGGGTAACCCCGCACATCCGCTTCGGCTGCGAGATGGAGCTCTCCGAATGGGACGAGGAGCGCGGCGTCTGGCGGCTGCGGACCTCCGAGGGCGAGATGACCTGCGATGTCCTCGTCAGCGCGATCGGCGCGACCGCGGAGCCCGACGAGCCAGACATCCCCGGCCTCGAGGACTACGGAGGCCATCGCTTCCACTCCGCGCGCTGGGACCACGACCACGATCTCGCCGGCGAACGGGTCGCGGTGATCGGGACCGGCCCGGCCGCCGCCCAGTTCGTGCCGCGGATCCAGCGCGAGGTCGGCCATCTCTCGGTGTTCCAGCGCACGCCGCCGTGGGTCGTCCCGCACCCCGACCGCAAGGTCTCCGACGTCGAGCGCGCCGTCTACCGCTTTGTCCCGGCGCTCCAGGACCTCCAGCGCAACGTCCTCTTCGGCATCTACGAGGCGTGCGGCGTCGGCTTCCGCGGCCGCACCGAGCTGATCGCGCCGATCGAGGCAATCGGCCGTGCCCATCTGCGCCGCCAGGTCCGCGACCCCGAGCTGCGCGAGAAGCTCACCCCTCGCTACCGCTTCGGTTGCAAGCGGCCGATCCTCTCCAACACCTACTACCCGGCGCTTGCCGCGTTCAACTCCGAGGTCGTCACCGACCCGATCGAGCGCGTCACCAAGGCCGGGATCGTCACGGCGGACGGGACGGAGCACCGCGCCGACACGATCATCAGCGCGGTCGGCTACCGCTACAACCGCTCGCTGCTGGTCGAGCGCGTCGTCGGCGTGGGCGGCCGCAGCCTGGGCGACGTCTGGGATCGATCGCCGCGCGCCTACCTCGGCACCACGGTCCCCGCATTCCCCAACATGTTCATCCTGCTCGGCCCGAACTCGATCGGGATCAACTCGGTGATCTACTCGCTCGAGTCGCAGTTCAACTACGTGATCGGCGCACTGGAGTCGATGTCCGATCGCGGCGCGCGGCGGATCGAGGTCCAGCCGCAGGCACTCGACGAGTTCGTCGCCGACGTCGACCGGCGCAGCGAGGGGAGCGTCTGGACCCACGGCGGGTGCGACGCCTACTACACCGACGACGAGGGCCGCAACTTCGCGATCTACCCCGGCTTCGCGGCCGGCTTCCGCCGCCGCGCCCGCCGCTTCGACCCGGCGGCGTACGAGCTAACTGCGTAGCCGTCATCGCCACCACGCACAGAGGTGTGGTTCCGGCACCGATTACGCCTGCTTTGCACGGAAAGCGTGCATTTCGCCGCGCCCCCTGAGCGCACCGAACGTCCCGAACACCCTCATAAACCGGGTATGACGGACGTTTGCGCACCTCGCGGGCCGTTGCTGCTCCATGCAAAGCAGGGGGATTGGTCTCAAATCCCACGCAATGTGTGGAGGGGCCGTCTCTACGCCCGCAGCTCTTCGAACAGGCCGCGCCAGCGTTCGTCGTCGCGCTCGTCCGGCATCGTCAGCGTGATCCGGGTGGCGATGTCGCCGTAGCGCTCCTTCACCTCGGCGATCGCCTCCTCGGGCGTGCCGACAACCGCGAAGGCGGCGACGTGCTCGTCGTCGATCAACTCCGACATCCGGTCCCACTCGCCGCGCTTGGTCATCGCCTTGAGCTCGTCCTGCAGCTCGCCCCAGCCGTGCAGCTCGAGCACCGGGCCGGTAGGCGGGAGTGGACCCGTAGAAGGCGATCTGCTGCTTGACGAATTGGACGCCCTCGGCCCGCTCCTCCTCGGTGTCGCGGGCGACGATGAAGGCGGGCGCCGTGATCTCGAAGCCCTCGCGGGTCCGGCCCGCCTTCTCGAAGCCGCGCTCCAGCGCCGGCAGGGTCGCCTCGCGCAGGTAGCGCTCGGTCGAGAACGCGTGGCAGAGCAGGCCGTCGCCGACCTCCCCGGCCGCCTCGGTCATCAGCGGCCCGACGGCGGCGAGCATGATCCTCGGTTTCCCGTGCGGATTCGGGCCCGGGTTGAAGAACGGCGGCATGAGGTTGTGCGTGTAGAACTCGCCCTCGAAGTCGAGCTCGCCGCCGCTCTCCCAGCACTCCCAGATCGCCCGGATCGCGAGCACGAACTCGCGCATCCGCGCCGCCGGCTTCGACCAGGTCATGGAGTAGCGCCGCTCGATGTGAGGCTTGATCTGCGAGCCGAGCCCGAGGGTGAACCGCCCGCCCGAGAGCGACTGGACGTCGTTGGCCTGCAGAGCGACCGTCATCGGATTGCGGGCGAACGCGACGACGATCGACGTGCCGATCTCGACCGTCTCGGTCCGCTCGGCGGCCACGGCGCAGGCGAGGAAGGGGTCGATCTGGGTCTCGAAGGCCCACCAGCCGTCGTAGCCCTCGGTCTCCGACTTGACCGCGGCGCTCGCGGCCTCGTCGACGGTCGGGAAGTAGGAGCCGGAGTCGACCTTCATCGCTGCAATCTAGTAGTAACCCCGCTCCCATGGCCGACCGCAAGGACCTCGATTTCACCTACTCGCTGATCGACCGGATCTTCCGGCTCAGCCTGGGGGAGATGGCCGATTTCAGCGGCGCGAAGTACGACGGGGACTTCTCGCTCACCCTGGAGGAGGCGCAACGGCGCAAGCACGACTATGTCGCCGAACAGATCGGGATCGAGCCGGGCCGCCGCGTGCTCGACCTCGGCTGTGGTTGGGGTCCCCTCCTCAACTACATTCGAGAGCGGGAGGCTCAGGGCATCGGCGTCACCCTTTCCTCCGGTCAGCTCGAGGCGTGCCGGCGCAATGGGCTCGACGTCCATATGACGAATGCTCTCGAGGTCGATCGCGACACATTCGGTCCCTTTGATGCGGTCGCCAGCCTCGGCGCCTTCGAGCACTTCTGCTCGTCCGAGGATCTCGAGGCCGGGCGGCAGGACGAGATCTACTCGGGCCTCTTCGAGAACGTCGCCGGGATCCTGCCGGAGGGGGGACGCCTGTACGTTCAGTCGATGGTCTTCGGCCGCAACCAGATTCCCGTCGAGGATGCGTCCCTGGACGCGCCGCGAGATTCCGACGAGTGGTACGTCGCGCTCATGAGAGCCCAGTTCCCCGGGTCGATGCTGCCCTTCGGCAAGGACCAGATCGAGCGCGCCGCGGACCCCAAATTCAGGTTGGTCTCCGCGGTCAGCGGCCGCCTCGACTACATCGAGACGATCAAGCAGTGGCGCAAGCGCTTCGGCGAGCGCAGCTTCCATAAGACTCTGCTGAAGGCGCGCCTTGTGCCCAAGTGGCTGACCAGCCGCGAGTTCCGGATCGCGTTCACCTCCGGCGTCAGTGCCAACACCGTCTGCTTCGAGCGCGAGCTCCTCGACCACTACCGCCTCGTCTTCGAGAAGCGATGATCGGATACGAGGCAGCCGACGGTGTCGCGGTCGTGACGATCGATCGCCCAGACGTCGCGAACGCGATCGACCGCCCGACGGCCGAGGAGCTCGCCGGCGCCTTCCGCCGGTTCGAGGAGGACGACGAGGCGCACGTCGCCGTACTCACCGGGGCCAACGAGACCTTCTGCGCCGGCGCCGACCTGAAGGCGATGCGAGAGCCGGGGATGGAGCGCGTGACCCGGGTGGAGGCCGAAGGCGACGGGCCCGTCGGGCCGACGCGGATGCTGCTGAAGAAGCCGGTGATCGCCGCCGTCGAGGGCCACGCCGTGGCCGGCGGCCTGGAGATCGCCTGCTGGTGCGACATGCGGGTCGCTGCCGAGGACGCGATCTTCGGCGTCTACTGCCGGCGCTGGGGCATCCCGCTTATGGATGGCGGCACCGTCCGCCTCGCCCGCCTGATCGGCCACAGCCACGCGCTCGACATGATCATCACCGGCCGTGGCGTCGACGGGACCGAGGCATTCCGGATCGGCCTCGCCAACCGCCTCGTCGGTCATGGCGAGACGCTCGACGCGGCGACGGAACTTGCCCGCGAGGTCGCCACCCGCCCGCAGGCCGCGCTGCGCAGCGACCGCCTCTCCTCATACGAGCAATGGTCGCTCACGATCGACGAGGCTCTCGCCAACGAGTTCCGTCACGGGATGGCGACGATCGAGACCGGCGAGCTGTTCGGCGGCCTCGAGCGCTACGGCTCTGGCGAGTGGAAGGGCAAGGACCAGGAGATCTGATGCAGATCAGGTCGAGCCGAACCGGACGCGAAGCGGAGGATTCGGCGTCATTTGGTCACGGGCCCGGGGGCAGTGCCTCCGGGTCGTGGCCGGGCGTGACGATCGCGCCGCTATCGCGAAGCGCCTGAAGCCGGTCGGCGGACGCCGCCTGGGCGTCGAGGTCGTCCCCGATGACGGGAAAGCGGCGGTCGTCGAAGACGGAGGCGTAGTGGACCACGTCGCCGCCGATAACGAGGCTCTCGCCGACGCGGACCGACTGGTGGCCCGGCGTGTGCCCGGGCGTCAGCAGCAACTCGATCGATCCGTCGCCCAGCAGGTCGTGATCACCGTCGACGAGCTCGACCTGATCCTCTGCGCCCGCGTAGTCGGCCGGTAGATAGAAGTTCTTCGCGATCGCGGCCTCGTCCTTGCCCGCCTCCCACTCGCGTCGCTGGACGAAGGCGGGAACCGAGGACGGGATCAGCGCCAGTGCGCTGGCGTGATCGAAGTGGAGGTGGGTCAGGACGACCTTGGTGAGCGTCTCCAGGTCGACCTGCTCGCCGATGCTCTCCTCCTGCTCGAGCTCGAACAGTTCGAGCGCGCCCTCGGTGTCGTAGTGATCCGCGGCGTCCGCGACCGCCCCCGGATGCAGCCCCGTATCGACCAGGATCCGTTCGTCGGCGGTCTCGATCAGGTATGCCGGGACCGGGAAGCGGACCTTCTCCTCGAGGTCGTCGCCGCGCCGCCAGATGCCCGCGGCCGCGGTGAAGTGGCCGACGATGAGCCGTTCGACCTTCATGGGCCGAACCCTAAGCCCCTGGGTCAGCGAACGGGGGTGCCGCGGAAGCAGCCGACCGTGTAGGGGTACTCGGCGGTGCCGTGGTAGTGGTACGTGCGGACCTTCTCCCCGTCCAGCTTCACCTTGTGGGTGTGGCCGTGGCAGACGTCGAGGTCGTCGTTCGTGAGCTCCTCGCCGTCCTCGCCGCGGGGGCCGTAGATCGGGAAGCCGTCGAGCGCCCAGCCGACGAGCTTCGAGTGGTCCTTCTTCGACTCGCCCTCGTTCATGCAGGCCGGGATCGAGTGGTAGTGGTACTGGCCGGCCTGCTGCGGGTGGCCGCCGCACTCGTCCTGGACCTCCCAGGCCGCCGCGTCGCGGTTGCCGGCGTCGAGCCCGTTGAAGATCGGCACGCCGTTCTTCGCGACGCCGACCGAACCGCTCATGCAGTTGGGGGCGCTCGTCTTCTCCGGCTGGGCCGGGAGCGTGTAGTTCAGCGTCTGCGAGCTGATCGTGTTCGGATTGCGGTCGTAGAGGTAGGCGTCGTCGCTCGACGAGATCGGAAAGGTCCCGGTCTTGTGGTCGGGCGGCAGGCCGTTACCGCTGAGCACGCGCTGGCTGCCCGAGATGCCCTCGGAGAACGTCGCGGTGGGCCAATCGACGCTGCCGTCGACGAAGACCTTCTTCGTCGCGTCCCAGGTCCCGTCGCCGTTGAACCAGGGCCCCTGGGTGCTGGCCCCACCACCGTTGCCGCCCTGATTGCAGAGGTAGATGAAGTCGCGTGCCGGAGTGGTCGTCGAGATCTGGCCGTCGCCGACCGGCAGGCGCTTCTCGTTCACTCCGCTGGCCGCGGATGCCTGCGCCGCGGCCCCGGCGAGGACGAAGATGATCCCGGTGAGGATTCCCGCGAGCGCGCCGACCAGCTCACTTCGCTTTGCCTCCTTGCGCTCTCGATCGGTCATCTCCGCGATTCCTTTCGCCTCGTTGGTCTCCGAGGCACAAGACGGCGAAGGGACCGTGGCGTAAGGACCTACTTCTGTGCGGCAGCGAATGATGCGACGAGCGAGGCGAGCGATTTCGGGTGGTCGGCCATGAACCCGTGCCCGCAATCGGGAAAGGAGGCAAGCCGGGCGCCCGGGATGCGCGGCCGCGAGCTTGTCGCTGTTGGCGGGCGGGATCACCGCGTCGCCGGCGCCCATCGCGACGAGCGCGGGAACCCCGATCTCTCCGAGGCCGTCGCCCGCGTCCCACTCGTCGAGCGCCTGACGCTGCCGCGCCACCACCGCCGGGTCGAGCGCACCACGCGCCTCGGCGACGACATCGCCGAAAGCCGCGTCGATCTCCGCCGCCCGCTCGGGCAGGAAGAGCAGGGAGATCAGTCGCGAGGCCTGCTCGCGCGGGCTGACGGAGAAGTCGCCGATCGCGTCAAGCGCCTCGCCGCTCACCGGCTCGGATCCCGGGCCTCCCGGGGTCGTCGCGAGCAGGACCAGTCCACCGACGGCCTCCGGCCGCGCGAGCGCGAGCGCCAGGGCGATGCAGCCGCCCATCGACCAACCGAGCACGGCAGGCCGGTCGAGCTGGAGCGCGGAGATCGCGGCGGCGACATCGCCGGCGCAATCCTCGATCGTGAACGGCTCGCCCCCACCATTCGACTCGCCCATCCCCCGGTTGTCGAGGCGGACGACGTCGAAGGATTCAGCGAGGCCCGCGATGAAGCTCGGATCCCAGTCGGCCCGCGTCGCGGCGAAGCCGTTGATGACGACGAGCGGCGGGCCCTCGCCCTCCCGCTCATAGCCGACCACGCCGCCGTCGATCCCAACCGTCGCCATCGGGCGCGACGCTACCTCTTAGTGATGGGCGAGGTGCAACGTGAAGTGGGATGTGCCGGTACAGCTGGGGCTCCTGTAGCGCACGAACCCGACCGCGGGTTCGCCCTTGGTCCAGAGCACCTCCATGTACCGCTCCCCGAGGTGCATGTGGCCCCGAGGGCCGTTGATGTGCCCCCGGTGAGTGCTGTCGATGTAGACGTTTGACCTCACCCCGTTCGGGCACGTGACGACGAACTCGGTCTTGAAGTGGTTGATGATGTGAGCCCCCTCCTTGTGGGAGCCGTAGTCGAGATGGCCCGCGGCTACATGGACGACCACGGCCTTGCCCTGGTCGGTGGTGCCCTTGTACGTGCCGATGGGCACGTCGCAGCCGTGCTTGCAGGCCAACGAGGACGCTGTCGAAGCGCCCGTCACACCGGCCAGGACGATGAGGCCCAAAGCCAGGGAAAGAAGGGTTCGTCGCAAGGTGACCATCCGTGGTTCTTGGTTTCTAACCCTAGGCGGTGCCGATCAGAGCGGCAGGCGCACGGTGAAGCGGGCGCCTTCGCCCGGCGGACTCTCCACCGCGACGGAGCCGCCCATCGCCTCGGTCAGTTCGCGAACGATCGCGAGGCCGAGGCCGGCGCCGCTCGCCGATCCCTGGCCGAGCCGGTCGCGCAGGTGGAAGCGCTCGAACGCGTGCGGCAGCTCCTCCGGTGGGATCCCGGGACCCTGGTCGGCGATCGTGAAGCCGTCGTCGCAGGCGGTCGCCGTGACCTGACCGCCCTCGGGCGTCAGCCTGATCGCGTTCTCGATCAGGTTGGTCGCGACCTGGAGGACGCGGCCGTGATCGGCCGTGACGCTGCCGTCCCGGCCACGCTCGATCGCCAAGACGACCTTCGCCTCCTCGGCCTGTGGGCGCAGCCGGTCCTCCGCCTCCCCGAGCACCGCGGCGACGTCGACCGGCTCCGAACGCATCTCGAGCACCCCCTGGCGCAGCTTGGCGAGCGCGAGCAGGTCGTCGACGAGCCGCTCGAGCCGCTTCGATTCCCGGCTGACGACCGCCGCCGCGGAACGCGCGTCGAGGGTCCCGTCCTCGATGCCCTCCGCGTATCCCTCGATCGCCGTCAGCGGGGTGCGCAGGTCGTGCGACACGGAGAGCAGCACCGATCTCTCCGCCTCCCGTGCCCGTCCGAGCTGTTCGGCCATCTCGTTGAACGCGTCGGCGAGCGCCGCCAGCTCGGCGGTCCGCTCGCGGGGCACCGGCTCGGGGGAGCCGCCGGTGGCGAGCACCCGGCTTGCGTCCGCGACCCGGGCGAGCGGGGCGGTGAGACGCCGCGAGATGAGCGCCGCGGCCGCGGCCGCGAGCAGCGCCCCGAGCCCGCTCGCGATCAGCAGGCCGCTCAGGTAGTCGCCGAAGCCGCCCTCGGCCACGTCCGGCCGAGCGACGATCACCACGGCATCGCCGACGGCGCGCGCCTCGAAAAGCTGCTCCTCACCGCCGACCGTCACCTCGCCGCTCGCGGGATCACCCTCGCTCAGCTCGGTCATCGCCGATTCCGGGAGGACGCGGCGCGCGGCCTCGAGGGGAAGGATCGGGGGAAGCCCGTTGCCCGGCCCGCCCTCTCCCGGCGGGGGGGCGGGAAGATCGAACGGGGGGCCGCCGGGCGGGCCGCCCGTGCCCGGACCCTGCGGCAGCGCAGGCAGCTCCTCCACGCCGGCGCTGGCGGCGAGCAGGTCTGCGTCCCGGCTGAGGTTCTCGGCGATCGAGTCGCGGGCCGCGTCACGGGTGAGCACGATGCCGAGGGCGAGCGAAACCCCGACGGCAAGCAGGACGGCGCCGAGGATCGCGGCGAACAGGCGGGTGCGGAGCGAGTGCATCAGCCAGTGACCCGGTAGCCGACTCCGCGCACGGTCTCGATCAGCTCGGGCCTGCCGAGCTTGCGGCGGAGCTGCGCGACGTGGACATCGACGGTCCGGGTGCCGCCGGGATAGGCGCCGCCCCAGACGATCTCGAGCAGCCGATCCCGCGAGAGGGCGACGCCGCGATGGCCGAGGAGGGCCGCGAGCAGGTCGAACTCGCGGCGGGTGAGCTCGACCGGGTCGCCTCCCACGCGGACCGTGTGCGCCGTGTGGTCGAGCTCGACGTCGGCGGCGGCGAGGACCGCGCCGTGCTCGGCGGCGTCGCGCCCAGGCGCCCGCCGGAGGATCGCCTTCACACGGGCGACGAGCTCGCGTGGCGAGAACGGCTTGGGCACGTAGTCGTCGGCTCCTGCCTCCAGTCCGGCGACGCGGTCGATCTCGTCGTCGCGGGCGCTCAGGATCAGGATCGGCACGCCGCTGCGCGCACGCAGCCGCCGACAGACCTCGAAGCCGTCGATGTCGCCCGGCAGCCCGATGTCGAGGATCACCATCCGCACGGGATGGCGCGCGATCTCCTCCAGCGCCTGCTCCCCGGTCCGCACCCAGACCACGGTGTAGCCGTCGCGCGCGAGGTAGGCGCGGACGAGGTCGGCAATCGACTGCTCGTCCTCGACGACGAGGACGTTCCCGCCGCTCACGCCCGGAACCCTTGCACGACGAGCGGAGGGACGGCCGAGCGCATGCCCGGCCGTCCCTCTTGGTTCGCGGCTAGGGGAGGAGCTATCCGTTGTGCCTGCTCCTGCTGGGGCGCCTGAGGCGGCGCGGGCAGGTCCTCGATGTCGGGCAGCACGCCGATCGACTCGGCGGGCTCGCCGTCGACGCGGCTGACGTGCACCTTGTCGCCCTCCTCGAGATCCTCGATGGAGACGTCGCCCTCGAACGGGCCGGCGTGGATCTCGGTCTCGTCGTCGACCGGGATCTCGACCTCGCTGCCATCGTTCTCGGCGACGAGGATGGAATCGGAGTCGACCGCGGCGACCTCGCCGGCGTCGACCCTGACCACTACGTCCTCGCCGTCGCGCTGGACGTGGAGCTCACCGTAGGTCAGCTCTCCGCCGAGCGGGCCGGCCGGTCCGCCGGGAGCACCGGGGCCTCCGGGGCCGTGCATCGGGGGCGGGGGCGGCATCTCCTCGCCATCACGTCCCCGGAACTGGAATGTCTGGCCACCCTGTGGCGGCGGGACGGGCATCTCCCATCGGTCGGCACTCTGGCCGTTGCCCTGGCCCTGGTTTTCACCCTCGGCGGCGAAAGCCGACCACGCGAGCGCGATCGCCGCAACTGCGGCCAATCCCATCAGCGTCAGGAATCTGGGTTTCATCTCGACCTCCTCTGGTCGTCTCGGTTTACGACACCGATGTTCCGACGCAGGCGTTCGCGGCCCGTCAGGTCGATGTAATGGGTGCGTAAGCCTCGTGGGCTCAGCCCGGCGGGTTCCGGATCGCGCCGTAGAGCCCGAACGCGATCATCGCGAGGAGCAGGAGCGCGATCACGCTCGCGGCGTCGAAGCCCCGCTCGCCGATCGCAACGACGGTCATCACCGCGAAGACGACGCAGAAGAAGGCGCCGACGGCGAGCAGGGCGGTTCGGGTATCCGGACTCATCTAGGTGCCCAGAGCGGGACGTGGGTTCTCGCTGACTCTTGCCCATCAGGAACAGCTTGATCGTCGCGAGCCCGAAGAGGAAGCCGCCCAAGTGGGCGAGGTAGGCGACCCCGCCCGACTCACTCGCCAGCTCCGCGGTCGCCACCTGGCCCACGGCCGGGATCAGCTGGAGGACGAACCAGAGGCCGAGCATGATCATCGCCGGGACCTCGATGAACGTGATGAAGAAGACGATGAAGACGAGGGTCAGCACCCGCGCGCGCGGGTACAGAAGTATGTAGCCGCCTAAGACCCCGGCGACCGCGCCGCTCGCGCCGATCACCGGCACGGTCGAGTCGGGGTCGAGCAGGGTCTGCGCGTACACCGCGACGATCCCCGACAGCAGGTAGAACGCGATGAATCGCGGCCGGCCCATCGATTCCTCGAGCCTTCTGCCAAAGACCCAGAGGAAGAGCATGTTTCCGGCGAGGTGGAGGATGGAGCCGTGGATGAACATCGAGGTGAAGATGGTCACCCACCACGGCACGTCGGCCAGAGGGAAGGCCTCTCCTGGGTGGGTGAGGCGGTATGGGATCGCTCCGTACTCGAGCTCGGCCTCCCGCACCCCGTCGGGGGAGAGGGTGAACAGCCAGACGAGGACGACCACGTTGATCGCGATCAGGACCGTCGTGAGGACCGGGAAGCGGTCCGTGGGGAGGTTGTCCCGCAGGGGCAGCAAGGCGCGGCAAGGCTAAGTGACGGATAGCCTGCCAACCGTGAAGCTCGGCCTGACGATCTTCCCGACCGAGTACTCCATCGGCCCGGTCGAGCTGGCCCGGATCACCGAGGAGCGCGGCTTCGACTCGCTCTGGTTTCCCGAGCACACCCACATCCCGGTGAGCCGGCGGACCCCGTACCCCGCCGGCGGCGAGCTGCCGCGCGAGTACAGCAACCTCTTCGACCCGTTCGCGGCGCTCGCCGCAGCGGCCGCGGTCACCGAGCGGATCCTGCTCGGCACCGGAATCTGCCTGATCATCGAGCGCGACACGATCGCCACAGCGAAGGAGGTCGCGACCGTCGACCAGCTCTCGGGTGGCCGGTTCGTCTTCGGGATCGGCGCCGGCTGGAACATCGAGGAGATGGAGAACCACGGGACCGATGCGAGTCGCCGCTTTGGCCGGATGCGCGAGAGCATCGAGGCGATGAAGGCGATCTGGACCGAGGACGAGGCGGAGTACCACGGCGAGCAGGTCGACTTCGACCCGATCTGGTCGTGGCCGAAGCCGGTGCAGAAGCCGCACCCGCCGGTGATCCTCGGCGGCAACTCCGAGGGCGCGCTGAAGCGGGTCGTGCGCTACGGCGACGGCTGGATGCCCAACCCGGCGACCCGCCTGAGTGAGCTGGCGGGATTCGTGGAGCAGCTTCAGGAGCTCGCCGCCGACGCGGGACGGGAGCGGATTCCGGTCACCTTCTACGGGCTGAAGCCCGACGCGGAGTCGCTCGAGCGCTACGCCGAGGCCGGCGTCGACCGCGGCATCTTCTACCTGCCGCCGGCGAGCCGCGATGAGCTCGAGCCCGTGCTCGACCACTACTCGTCGCTCGCCGAGGCATGGCAGTAGCCGCGTAGATGGTGGTCGAGTCGGCTCGTGGGCTCGCGCCGCTCCTCGCCGAGCACGCGGCGGAGGCTGACCGGGAGCGCGCGCTCTCGGCGGACGTGGTCGCGGCGCTCCGCGACGCCGGCCTCTTCCGAATGCTGGTTCCCGCCGCGATCGGCGGCGGCGAGGTCGATCCCGCGGAGGCCTACCGCGCGATCGAGCTGCTCGCCGCGGCCGATGGGTCGGCCGGCTGGTGCGTGGCGGTCGGCTCGACGGCTGGCCTGCTCGCCGCCTACCTCGACGAGCCGCAGGCGGCGGCGATCGCCGGATCGCCGGATTCGGTCTCCTGCGGGGTCTTTGCGCCGAAGGGGCGCGGGAGCATCGACGGTGGCGAGCTGACCTTCAGCGGGCGCTGGCCGCTCGCCAGTGGCGTCACCCACTCGGACTGGGTCGGGCTCGGCTGCCTGGTGGAGGAGGAGGGCGGGCCGCCCGAGTACCGCTACGCGATCCTGCCGCGCGAGGAGGTCGAGGTCATCGAGACCTGGCGCGCACTCGGCATGCGGGCCACAGCGAGCCACGACGTCGCGGTCGACGGCGCGAGCGTCCCGCTCGATCGTGCGGTGTCCCTCTTCACCGATCCGCCGCGATTCGACGGCGCCCTCTACCGCTTCCCGGTGTTCGGCGTGCTCGCCCTCGCGATCGCCGCGGTCTCGACCGGCATCGCCCGCTCCGCCCTCGACGCCCTGGTCGAGCTGGCGACGGAGAAGACGCCGGCGGGGAGCAGGCGGAAGCTGGGCGAGCGCGGCACGGCCCAGGTTCAGGTTGCCGAGTCCGAGGCGGCCCTGCGCGCCGCGCGCGCCTATGTCGACGCCGCGATCGGCGCGGCCTGGGAGGACGCCGCCGCAGGCCGCGAGATCTCGCTGGAGCGCCGGGTCGACCTGCGCCTTGCTGCGACCCATGCGGCCCGGACGGCCGTGACGGTGACGGCCACCGCTCACGAGCTCGCCGGGGTCAGCGGCGTCTACGAGGGCTCGCCGCTCGAGCGCGCCTTTCGCGACGTCAACGTCGCCCGCCGCCACATGGTCGTCGCGCCCGCGACCAACGAGCTCACCGGCCGCCTCCTGCTCGGCATCGAGGCGGACACGAGCCAGCTCTGATCCATGGCGAGCGACTTTCATCTCGCCCAGGTCAACCTCGCTCTACCGCGCGAGCCGCTCGACTCTCCCGCGCTCTCGCGGAGTTCGTCGACCTACCTCGCGCTGTGGTGGCTCCCGGCGGGCGAGCTCAAGCGCCGGTGGGAGCCAGCTCGTCGCAGACCTTCGACGGGTCGGTCACCGACAGGCTCCCGGTAGGAGGCTCCTCCGGCTCGGTCTCGGTGACCTCGAGCGTGTCGGCTGGGTTGTTCTGACGGCGCGAGAGGACGAGGAAGGGGATCGCGATTACGGAGATCGCCGAGGCGAGCACGTAGGACTGCGCGTAGCCCCAGGCGTCGGCGGAGCGGCCGAGGAGGGGCTGTGCCCAGACCCCGCCCGACGAGGACATCATCGAGTCGAAGGAGATGATCGTCGCCCGCTGGCGCGAGGGGATCATCCCGTTCAGGTAGGCCTGCCGGATCGGCATGGTCGCCGCGAAGGAGAGGCCCCAGACGACGGTCAGGGCGACGACCGGCCAGAAGCTGTCGACGAGTCCGACGAGGAGGAGCGCGAGGACGCTGAAGGCGGCGGTCAGGATCAGGGCCGACGTGCGCCGGTGAAACGCGCGGCGGATCCGCGGCGCGGCGATCCCGCCGAGGATCTGCGCGCCGGCGACGATGGCGGCGACGAGCCCGGCGACCTGGTAGGCCTGCGGATCTCCGTAGAGCTCGAGCAGGTACGGCTGGAGCGCGTAGAAGCCGTAGATGCCGACCCCGCCGGTGAACAGGGCGCCGACCATCAGCCACTTCACCGCCGGCACCCGCCAGCCGTAGTCGATCGAGGCCGAAGCGATCTTGCGCATCTCGGCGAGCGGCCTTCCCCCCTTCTCCGGGGTGAAGCCGACGTCGTGCATCATCCGGAAGGCGGCCACGAACATGACGACGAGGATCGCGCCGCGGAGGACGAACGGGGCGCCGAGGCTCACCTGGGCCGCGATGAAGCCGCCGGCGACGGAGCCGATCAGCATCCCGGCTCCGGTAACGATCTGCCCACGACCAAAGACCGACTCGAGCTGTCCGTCGAAGCCGGTCGCCTTGAGCGCGTCGACCAGCCAGGCCTCGACCGCGCCCGAGAAGAAGGTGAAGCCGAGGCCCAGGAGCAGGGAGGCGATCGCCCACTCCCAAAACGGGGCCTCGACCTGCCAGAGCAGCACGTAGATCAGGGTCGAGACGGTCAGCGTCACGGTGCCGAGCAGGTAGGAGACGCGCCGGCCGATCGTGTCGGCAACGATCCCGGTCGGAATCTCGAAAAGCACCATCCCGGCGGTGAAGAACGCGTTCGCCGCGAACGCCTCGAGGTTCGAGAGCCCGGCGTCGAGGAGGAAGATCGTGTTGATCCCCCAGATCAGCGACGCCGCGAGCGTGTTCCCGAGCAGGAGGAGCAGGTAGGTGCGCTGGATCGAGCGGGGGGTCGGCATCTCTCTCAAGGTAAAGACCCGCCCGCACGGGGAACCTCATCGAGCGATGACTCCCGGCCGGAGTGCGGGTCGTAACGAACGTGACTGAAGACGAGAAGCAGATCAGGGGACCTGGTCGAACGACTGGGCTGAGGCCGTTCATTCCGGAGATCTGGACCGCGTCGTGACCGGACCACACGGAGCGACATCGTCGATGTTCGACGTCCCCCCGCCGTCTGAGGGCGTCCGCGGCATCAGACGCTTACCGCGAGACGCTGGCCAGCCGTTCTTCGACGTGGCAGGCCCGCGGCGCCTCGTTCGAGATCGAGTCGCTGACGTCACGGTGGGCGAAGGCGTCGCGTATGCGTTTGCGTTGCTCCGCTGCGGGATGCCGGACGAACTCGCTGCAAACCCGGAGAACCGGTTCGTCTGACGCTCGGCCTGCGCAGGCAGGACGGGCGCTGGGTCGTCGCACACGAACACCACTCGTTCCCCCAACCCTAAAGAGGGTCAGACCCCCTTTAGTTGGGGGCGCGAACGCGCGCGCCGGGCTTCGTTCTTTCGATGGCCCGGAAGCCTCGAGAGGACGTCGAAGGGGCGATTCACCACGTCTTCGCCCGCGGCAATCGCAAGCAGGCGATCTTTCTCGACGCGACTGACCGCCTCATCTATTTGCGCATGCTCGGGAAAGGAGACCAAGCGGAGGGAGTGGCGTTGCTTGGCCATTGCTTGATGGCGAACCATCTCCATCTCTTGCTTGAGACCCCGCGAGCGAACCTCGGTGCAGGAATGCAACGTCTTCAATCTCGATACGCCCAGACGTTCAACCTGCGGCATCGCCGCGTTGGTCACGTCTTCCAGGGACGGTTCGGAGCCGTTCGAATCGAGACCGAGAAACAACTGTGGGCTGTCGAGGAATACATCGCCAACAACCCGTCGAGGCCGGTCTCTGCGCCCAACCACACGATTGGCGATGGAGCAGCTACGCAGAGTCGATGGGAATGCGACCCGACTAGTCACTTGGCTCGATGCTGCCCGGCTCGCTCGAACTCGACCGGAACCCTAAAGAGGGTCTGACCCCCTTTAGGTTTGAGCTGGCACTCAGGCCGCGCGCGACTCCGCCACCTCGCGGGCTGACTCGTCCGCGTGGTAGGAGCTGCGGACGAGCGGGCCCGATGCGACCGACTCGAAGCCGATCTCACGCGCCGCCTGCTCGAGGGCGGCGAACTCGTCCGGGTGCCAGTAGCGGACGACCGGGAGGTGGTTCTCGGTCGGGCGCAGATACTGGCCGACGGTGAGGATCTGGACGCGGTGCTCGCGGAGGATCTCGAAGGTCTCGACCATCTCCTCGAAGGTCTCGCCGAGGCCGACCATCAGCCCTGACTTGGTGGCGACCTCGTCCCCGCCGAATTCCTTGGCCATTCGCAGGACGCGGGCGGAGCGCAGGAAGTCGGAGCCGCGGCGCGCCTTCGGGTAGAGGCGCGGCACGGTCTCGACGTTGTGGTTGAAGACATCGGGGCGCTCGTGGATCACCTTCGCGAGCGGCATCTCCTGGCCGCGGAAGTCCGGCGTCAGCACCTCGACCTTGCAGCCGGGCGCGAGCATTCGGATCGAGCGGATCACGCCGACGAAGGCGCCGGCACCGTAGTCAGGCAGGTCGTCGCGGTCGACGGAGGTGACGACCGCATGGCGCAGGCCCATGGTCTTCACCTGCTGGGCGACGCGCAGTGGCTCGAGCGGGTCGTTCCAGGTCGGCTTGCCCGTCTGGACGTTGCAGAAGCCGCAGCGCCGGGTGCAGGTGTCGCCGAGGATCATGAACGTTGCGGTGCCGCGCTCCCAGCACTCGCCCACGTTCGGGCAGTTCGCCTCCTCGCAGACGGTGTGCAGGTTCTCGGCGTGGATCGACGCCTTCAGCTTGCGGTAGGTCGGGCCGCCCGGTGCCGGCACCTTCAGCCACGGCGGCTTGCGCTCGCGGAAGGGCCGGCCTTCGAGTTCCTCAGCCGCGATTCCGCCCGGCCGGGCGCGCGACCGTGTGACGTGGATTCGCTCTGGCGTCGAGGTCGGTTCCATCAGATCCTCACCGTACCGGCGCGGCCTCGACCGCCTCGAGGTCGTCCGCCCACTCCAGCCGGCGTTCGTATGTCTCGCCGAAGCGCTCGGCGACCGTGTTCGCGAACGCGTCGAAGTCCTGCTCGGCGCCGTACTCGCGGGAGAGCGAGGTCACCTGGCAGTGGTCGATCCCGCAGGGGACGACCCACTCGAACGGCTGCAAGTCGTTGTTGACGTTGACCGCGAGGCCGTGGGTGGTGACGCCGCGGCTGACGTGGACGCCGATCGAGCCGATCTTGCGCTCGCCGACCCAGACGCCGGTGAGGCCTTCGCGCAGGCCGGCCTCGACGCCGTGCTCGGCAAGCGAGTCGATCATCACCCGCTCGAGGTTCCGCACGTATAGGTGGACGTCGTCGCCGTAGGGGCGGAGGGAAACAATCGGGTAGGCCACGATCTGGCCCGGCCCGTGGTAGGTGACGCGGCCGCCGCGGTCGGTCTCGGTCACCTCGATCCCCTGCATCCGGTACCAGTCCTCGCCCATCGGCAGCTCGTCGGCCGTCGTGCGGCGCCCTTTCGTGTAGACGGGATAGTGCTCGAGCAGCAGCAGGACGTCGCCGATCGCGCCCTCCTGGCGCAGCCCCTCCAGCCGCTTCTGGGTCGCGCGGGCCTCGTCGTAGGGGACGGTGCCGAGGCGGATGCAGGTGATGGTGTCCACCAGGCCTCAGTCTCTCACGCGGCGAGCGCCGGGATGCGTGCCTCGAGCCGCTCTCGGGCCAGCTCGTGCGCCGCGCCGAGCGGGGTGATTCCTCGTTCGGCGGCGTCGGAGAGGATCCGCTCCATGGCGCCTCCGATGCCCTCGACGAGGGAGTCGACCTCGCTGGCGTCGAGGCCGCGGAGCTCGCGGTAGACGCTGATCACCCCGCCGGCGTTGGCGACGAAGTCGGGCGCGTAGAGGATTCCTCGCCGGCGGAGGCGATCGGCGAGCCCTTCCTCGGCGAGAACGTTGTTGGCCGAGCCGCAGATGATCCGGCAGCGGAGGCGCTCGGCGTTTTCGCCGTCGACACCGCCGCCGAGCGCGCACGGAGCGAGCACGTCGCACGGCGCGACCATCGCCGCGCCCGGCTCGACCCAGCTCGCACCCAACTCCCGGGCGAGCAGGCGCTTCGCGGGGTCGACGTCGGAGATGACGAGCTCGGCTCCCTCGGCGGCGAGCAGGCGGGCGAGGCGCTCCCCGCAGTGCCCGGCACCGACGATGACGACCTCGAGCCCGGCCAGGTCCTCGCTGCCGAACTCGGCGTGAACGCAGGCCCTGATCGCAGCGAGAACGCCGCGCGCGGTGAACGGGCTCGGATCGCCGGCGCCGCCGCCGGCCTCGGGCCGGCCGACGGCGTGAGGAGTGCGCTCGGCGACCATGGCGATGTCCTCGGCGCAGACCCCGACGTCCTCCGCCGTCACGTAGCGGCCGTCGAGAGAGTCGACGAGGTCGCCGAAGTCGTGCATCGCCGCACGGCGATCGATGCTCCCGAGCGGCGCGCAGATCACGCCCTTGCCGCCGCCGAGCTCGAGCCCGGCCGCCGCGGCCTTGAACGTCATCCCGCGGGATAGGCGAAGCGCATCGCGAACGCCGTCCTCGGGAGATTCGTAGCGCCACAGGCGAAGCCCGCCGAGGGCAGGCCCGAGCGTCGTCGAATGCACGGCGATCGCCATCGTCAGACCGCTACGCGGGCCTCGGCGGACGACGAGCTCCTCGTGCTCGATCGGGACGGGGGGCACGCGCTCGCTCATCGTTCTCGCCTCCCAGCCCTCGAGCCGGCCGCGGATGGCAGCCAGGAACCTCGCGGCCTCCGCGCCGTCGAGAGCGCGGTGGTCCCAGGACATGCAGAGGTAGCTCATCGGGCGAATCGCGATCGCGTCCTCGCCGTCGGCGCCATCGACGACGACCGGGCGCTTCACGATGGCCTCCAGGTCGAGGATCGCGACCTGCGGCTGGTTGATGATCGGCGTCGCGAGCACGGCGCCGAACTGCCCTGGGTTCGTGATCGTGAACGTGCCGCCGTGGACGTCGTCCGGCGCGAGCCGGCCTTCGCGGGCGCGCCCGGCGAGCTCGGCGATCTCCGCCGCCAGCCCCTCCAGGCTCAGCCGCTGGGCCCGCTTGATCACGGGCACGATCAGTCCGTCGTCGAGCGCGACCGCGATACCCGAGGTTGACGTCGTCGTGATGGACGACCTCGTCGCCTTCGATCGAGGAGTTGAGGAGCGGGAATTCCTCCAGTGCCTCGACGGTGGCCCGCGCCACGAAGGCGAGGTAGGTGAGCTTCACGCCCCGCCGCTCCATCGTCTCGCGCAGCTCCTTCCGACGCGACGCGACACGCGAGAAATCGGCCTCGACGATCGTCGTGCAGTGCGCGGAGGTCCGTCGACTCTCGACCATGTGCCGAGCGATCGCCTTCCGGATGGGGGAGAGCGGCTCGCGCCGCTCTCGGAGAACATCACCACCGCCGGAATCCTCCGAATCAATTGGACGCGCCCGAGTCCCGGCGGGCCCAACCGGGTCCGGTCGATACGGCGACTCGCTGTGCAGGACCGGCTCCTTTGGCTTGGACTCCATGAATGCGACGAGGTCGCGCTTGCGCACTCGGCCGCCGATTCCCGTGCCCGCGACCGCGGTCAGGTCGATCCCGTGCTCGGTCGCCATTCGCCGGACTACCGGTGAGTAGAACTCGGAGCGGTCGATCTCGCCGTTGCCGCGCTTCTGCTCCGGTGGGCGCTCCTCCTCGGGATGCGCCTCGCCCGGCTTCGCGCCCGTGTCGATCTCGGCGATCGGCTCGCCGACCGGAACGGTCGTGCCCGGCTCGGCGATGATCGTCGCCAGCCGGCCGCTCGCCGGCGACGGAACGTCGACGTCGATCTTGTCGGTGGAGATCTCGCAGATCGTCTCGTCCGCCTCGATCCAGTCGCCGGGCCGCTTCAGCCATTCGACGATCGTTCCCTCGGCGACGGAGACGCCCATCTGTGGCATCTGGACCGGAGTGGTGGTCTCAGTAGGAGAGGAGCTCACGGCACGCCTCCTTCATCTGGTCGAGCTGGGGCAGGACGGCCTGCTCGAGCGGCGGGCTGAACGGAATGGGCACGTCAGGAGCGGTGAGCCTCCGCACCGGCGCGTCGAGGTCCTCGAAGCAGTGCTCGGAGACGATTGCGGCGACCTCGGCGCCGACCCCGCAGGAGCGGGTCGCCTCGTGGGCGATCAGGACCTTCCCGGTCTTCCGCGCGGCCGCGACGATCGCATCGACGTCGAGCGGGGCGAGCGTGCGCAGGTCGACCAGCTCGATCGACTCGTCGAGCTCATCGGCGGCCTGCTCGGCCAGCCCGACCGACGAGCCGTAGGCGAAGACCGTTACCTCCTCGCCCTCGCGGACCGTCCTCGCCCGGCCGATCTCGGTCGTGTGTTCGCCGCCGGGCACCTCGCCCTTCACGTGGCGGTACAGGCCCTTGTGCTCGAGGAAGCAGACCGGGTTCGGGTCCCGGATCGCGCTGGCGAGCAGGCCCTTGGCGTCGGCGGCGCTCGCCGGGGCGACGACCTTCAGCCCAGGCGCCTGCAGGAACCAGGCCTCGGGGTTCTGCGAGTGGAACGGGCCGCCGGAGAAGCCGCCGCCCGAAGGCAGGCGGACCACCATCGGGACCGCGACGCCCTGGCGGTAGTTGAGCTTCGCCGCGACGTTGACGAGCTGGTCGAAGCCGCAGGAGATGAAGTCGGCGAACTGCATCTCGCAGACCGGCCGCAGCCCCTCGACCGCCGCGCCGACGGCGGTGCCGATGATCGCGTTCTCCGCGAGCGGAGTGTCGATCACCCGGTCGCCGCCGAACTCCTCGAGGAATCCGTCGGTGACCTTGAAGGCGCCGCCGAAGCCGGCGACGTCCTCGCCGAGGCAGAGGACGCTTTCGTCACGGCGCATCTCCTCGCGCAGGCCGTCGGAGATCGCCTGGAGGTAGGTCATCTCGGCCATGTCACGCCACCTCCGAGACAACTCGCGGTGCGTGCTCCGCTTCGCGTCCGCGCGCACCGCGGTCGCTGGAACTCCAGTGCGACCACGGAGCCTGCCCGTCGCCGAGCGGCACCGAGTCCTCGGCGTAGACGCCCTCGCGGGCAAGCGCCGGGTCGGGCATCGGCGAGGCGAGCGCCTTCTCGGCGCACTGGTCGACGTACGCCTTGACCTCAGCGCGCAGCGATTCGATCTCCTCTTCGCCGAATCCGTGCTCCCGTACCAGCCGCCGCGAGTAGACGTCGATCGGGTCGCGTCGCGACCACTCCTCGTGGACGCCCTCGGGGACGTAGCGCATGTCGTCGTGGGCGCCGTGCCCGTGCATGCGCATCGTGTGGCACTCGATCAGCGTCGGGCCGCCGCCGGCTCGCGCCCGCTCGGCCGCTACCCGGGAGGCCTCGAAGACCTCCTCGACGTCGTTGCCGTCCACGGCCACGCCCGGGAACCCGTAGGACTCCGCCCGGGCGACCGGGTCCACCGCGTATTCCAGCTCGGTCGGGGTCGAATAGGCGAACCGGTTGTTCTCGAGGACGAACACAACGGGGAGCTCGTGCACGCCGGCGAAGTTCATCGCCTCGTGCCACTGCCCGTTCGCCGTCGAGCCCTCGCCGAACCAGGTCATCGCGATCCGCGGCTCCCGGCGGAGCTTGAACGCGAGCGCCAGTCCGGTGGCGACGAGCGCCATGTCGGGCAGCATCGAGACCATGCCGACGCTGCCGAGGGCGTGGTCGCCGAAGTGCATGTTGCCGTCCTTGCCGCCGGTGACGCCGCCGGCCCGGCCCATGTAGTTGGCCAGGTAGCGGTCCGGGGTGACGCCTCGAACGAAGTGCGCGCCGAGGTCGCGATGCAGGATGCAGGTCCGGTCGCGCGGTCCGAGCACGAACGAGGACCCCACAGGGATCGCCTCCTGCCCACAACCGTCGTAGAAGGACCCCGGCACCTTGCCCTGCTTGTAGAGGTTGAGCCCCCGCTCCTCCGACAGGCGCATCATGAGCATGTAGCGGAGCAGGTGGGTCCTGTCCGCCCGCGTCAGATGCTCGCTCGCGCGCATACGGCCGTTGCCATTCGGCTTCATCTCTCCGTCCTTCGTCTTTAGCTGCCCTTCGGGATCTCCTCCGGACCAGCTGTTTTGATCGCCGCTTCGGGATCTCCTCCGCGGCGCCTATGGACGATGGGATCGGGGCGATCTGCCCTTCATCCCTATGTCTCGCGGCGATGTGCTGATCGCCACTTATCTACAAAGATACCGCGTCCGGCGGGCGGCGAAACGTCGAATACGGTGACTGACGAATGGACTTCGAGATCCTCGGCCTTGCCATCCTCCTCGGGCTGCGCCACGCCTCCGACCCAGACCACCTCGTCGCCGTGACCTCGCTTGTCGCAAGCGATCAGGGGGACACGAAGGCCGCGATGCGGCTCGGTGCCTGGTGGGGAGTCGGCCACGCCGCGGCGCTGCTCGCAATCGGGTTGCCGCTGATCGCGTTCAAGTCCGAGCTCCCGCCCTGGCTCGAGGCCGGCGCCGAGAGGTCGATCGGCGTTGTCATCGTCGTGCTCGCCGTTCGCGTGATCTGGAAGTGGATTAGCGGCGACTACCGGATCGGTCGCCACCGCCACGACGGAGTACGGCATGCGCACGTTCGCATCAGCGAGCCTGCCGAACATCGCCATGACCAGCTCCGCACGCCCCAGCAGGCGATGGGGATCGGCCTCCTCCACGGTCTCGCCGGCACTGGCGCCGTCGTCCTCCTGCTGATCGCGGCGCTGCCGACCGAGCTCGAAGCGGCCGCGGCGCTGGCCGTCTTTGCGCCGATGTCGATTGTTTCGATGGCCGGCATCACAGCCGCCTTCGGCTGGGTCCTCAGTCGCAGGATCGTCGAGCCTGTCTATCGAACGGTCCTGATCCCGGTCCTCGGTACGTTCGGAGTCCTGTTCGGCCTCTGGTACGCGGGGCTCGTCTGAGCCGCTCAGCTCGAGGCCCGCTCGGCGCGTTTCTTCACGGTCTTCAGGATCCGCCGGACCATCACCACATGGCCCCGTGTGTCGATCACCAGCGCCTTGTAGGCGCGCCCCTTCCGGCCGGGGAAATCCGCCCGCGTCTCCGCGCGAAGCGTCACCCCGGTCGCGGTCTTCTCGATCCGCATGATGAGCGCGTAGCGCGAGTAGCGGTGCTCACCGAGCAATGCCAGGACGGCGGGTGGCACGGAACGAGAGACGACGAAGCCGGGAAGGGTGGAGCCGATCGTGCCGAACTTGCCCTTCGACTCAGGGTGCTCGACGCCCACCAGCGGCCCGTACCGGCGGCCGAGCCGGTTGTCCATCACCTTCGGCAGCACGGCCAGAAGCGCGCCCCAGACCTCGCGATCGGTCGCCCAGATCCCGATCCCGTGCTCGTCGATGTGCGGGAGATCCTGGATCGGGACGTCGATGACGCGGCTCATGGCTGTCCGATCAGCCGCGGTTTCCCCCTGCGCGTAGCAGCGCGGGCACCTGTTCCAGCGGCTTCGGGGAGTCGAGTAGGACGACACCGAGGTGGCGGTCGCCCACCTGCTGGGTGGTCACGTAGCAGCGCCCGGCGGCGTCCGTGTAGCCGGTCTTCACCCCGGTGATCCCGGGCGTCCCGTCCCGGATGAACGGGTTGATGTTGTAGAGGTCGAGCGCGCCGCCCTTGATCGGGAAGGGGAAGTGGGCGCTGTCGGTGCGGATGATCCCGGCGACGCGGTCGTTCGCGAGATCGGCCCGAGCCAGCGTGGCGAGGTCCCAGGCGCACGAGTGGTTGCCCTCGTCCTGGAGGCCATGCGGGCTGGTGAAGTGGGAGCAGGTCAGGCCCAGGCGGTCGCGGCTCTCGTTCATCAGTCGTACGAACCCGTCCACGCTGCCGGAGTCGTGCTGGGCCAGCGCAATTGCGGCGTCGTTGCCGGAGACGAGAAGCAGACCCTTGAGCAAGCTCTCGAGCTCGACCTCCTTGCCCTTGGGCAGCACCCCCATCCCAGAACCCTCGTAGGCGAGTGCCTCCGGCGTCACGGCGACGTCCTCGCCCGGACCGTGCCGCTGCGCGATCAGGAGACCGGTGAGCATCTTCGTCAGGCTCGCGATCGGCAGCTGATCGTCGGCGTTGTGCGCCCAGAGAACCTCGCCCGTGTCGACGTCGAAGAGGATCCCCGCGGCGGGCGGCTTCTCGAACTCGACCTCGACCGGAAGCGGAGCCTCCGGCGGGTCGAGGACGTAGCGGGAAGCGGGCTTCGCCTCGGTGCTCGAAGGGGGGAACTGCGCGGCGAGTGCGCTGTCGTCAAGGCCGCCTCCGCTGGAGCGGACCTGCGCGTCCGACCCGAGCATCTGTACTCCGACGATCGCGATCGCGATGGCGACCACCGCCAGAGCCAGGAGCATTGCCCGCCGTCCCATCGCGAGGAAATATCTCAGTTGCGTCGGAGCTGGTGGAGTGCGAACATACGTTCGTCACCGGGATGATCCTCCACGCCGACGTCGACGCCTTCTTCGCCGCGGTCGAGCAGCGGGACGATCCGCGACTTCGCGGGAGGCCGACCGTGGTCGGCGGCGGCGTGGTGATGGCGGCGAGCTACGAGGCCCGGGCGTTCGGGATCCGCGGCGCGATGGGCGGGAGGCAGGCGCGCCGCCTCTGCCCCCACCTGAACGTCGTCAGACCCAGGTTCGACGCCTACACGCAGGCGAGCCGCGAGGTCTTCGAGATCTTCCGCGACACGGCGCCGAGCGTCGAGGGGATCTCGATGGAGGAGGCCTTTCTGGACGTCAGCGGCCTCGAGCGGATCTCGGGGACCCCGCGCGAGATCGCGGCCCGGCTTCGCCGCCGAGTGCGGGAGCAGGTGGGGCTCGTGATCTCGGTCGGGATCGCGACGACGAAGATCGCGGCGAAGATGGCCAGCCGCTCGGCGAAGCCAGACGGGCTGCTGGAGGTGCCGCGCCGGCGAGGAACTCGCGTTCCTCCGCGCGCCTCCCGATCGGCAAGATCTGGGGCGTCGGGCCGAAGTCCGCGGCGCTCCTGGAACGGCACGGGATCGCGACGCTCGGGACAGCCGCCGAGTACGGGGAGGCCGCCCTGGCGGAGATCCTCGGTCCCGCTCGTGGCCGGCACCTGATCGCGCTGGCGAACAACCGCGATCCCCGACGTGTGCGGGCCGGCCGCGGGCGGCGCTCGATCGGGTCGCAGTCGGCGCTGGGACGGCCGACTGCCTCGCTCGAGCGACTCGACGCGACGCTGGTCGCGTTGGTCGACCGCGTCACCCGGCGCATGCGCTCCGCCGCCCGGACCGGCCGGACCGTGATCCTCCGCCTCCGCTTCGCCGACTACACGCGGGCGACGCGCTCGCGCACGCTGCCGAAGCCGACCTCGTCCACCGCCGCGATCCTGCGCTGCCGCGCGTGGGCTGCTCGCGGCGGCGCGCCCGAGCTTCGAGCAGCGTGGCCTGACCCTCGTCGGGATCACGATCACGAACCTCGAGCGGCCCGGCACCGGGGTGCAGCTCGAGCTGCCCTTCGAGTGTGACCGGGGAGCCGCGCTCGACGCCGCCCTGGACGAGGTCCGCGAGCGCTTCGGGACCAAGGCCGTCACCCGGGCCGTGCTGATCGGCAGGTCGCTGCCGAACGACGCCTACAGCGCCAGTGAGAGCGGCTCGGAGAGCAGGTCGCCGACCCGGCGGAGGAACTCGGCGCCATCGGCTCCGTAGAGGATGCGGTGGTCGCAGGCGAGGGTGACGCCCATCTTGTCCTTCGGGACGACCTCGCCCTTCTCGTCGAAGACCGGCACCCGTTCGAGGGCGCCGACGGCGAGGATCCCGGCCTGCGGCGGGTTGATCACGGCGTGGAAGTTGGTGATCCCGAACATCCCGAGGTTGGAGACGGTGAACGTGCCGCCGGAGAGCTCGGGCGGGGTGATCGTGCCGTCGCGGACGCGGCTGGCGAGCGAGCGGGTCTCCTCCCCGATCTGCCGGAGGCCCTTGCGATCGGCGTCGAAGACGGTCGGCACGACGAGCGCGTCCCGGGCGGCCACCGCGACGCCCACGTTCACCCGCGAGTAGAGCTCGATCCGCCCGTCCCGGTAGGCGCCGTTCGCTCGCGGGAACTCGCGTAGGGCAAGCGCGCACGCCTTGACGACCATGTCGTTGAAGGTCGGCACCCGCTCACCCTCGGCGGCCATCGCCTTCAGACGGGATCGCGCGTCGACCGCCTTGGTCATGTCCACCTCGGCCTGCAGATAGAAGTGCGGCGCCGTCGCCTTCGACTCCGCCATGCGCCGCGACACCGTCGACTGCAGCTTCGACAGCTCGACAACCTCGACCTCGCCCTTGGCGGTCTCCGGCCGCTCCCTCGCACCAGAGGTGGGAGCGGCCGGAGCCGGCGCAGCCGCAGGCGCCTCGGCGCGGGAGCAGTCCCCGTAGCCGCCGCCTTCTCCACATCCGCCTTAACGATCCGCCCACCCGGCCCCGACCCACTGATGCGCCGAAAGCTCCACACCCTTCTCCTTGCGCAATCCTCCGAGCGATGGGCGAAGCCTTCACGCGCCCGTCCGACGGGGCACGTGGGGAAGGAGTCGCTGCCTCCTGGGCGACCGCGGGGTGCCGCCGCAGTGGACTCGGCTCCGGCGGGTGGCGAGGCGGGGGCGGAGACTGCCTCGACAGGACCCGCTGGCCCGGAGCCATTGTCCTTCTGTTGTTCGTCGGCCTCGCCCACCCGAGCGATCACCTCACCGATGGGAAGCGTGTCCCCTTCAGAGGCAACGATCTCCACCAACGTCCCCGCGGAATCCGACTCAAAGACCATGTTGGCCTTATCCGTCTCGATCTCCACCAGCTCCTCGCCAAGCCCAACCTCCTCCCCGACCGACTTCAGCCACTTGAGGATCGTCCCCTCCTCCATCGAGTCGGAGAGCCGCGGCATGACGATGTCGGAGGCCATTAGAGCGATCCCTCCATCGTCGCCATAACGGCCTTCACCACGTGCTCGGGATGCGGGATCGCCGACTGCTCGAGCCGCTTCGCGTACGGCATCGGCACGTCGGCGCCGGTGACCCGCTGGATCGGCGCGTCGAGGTGGTCGAAGGCCTGCTCCTGGACCAGGGCAGCGAGGTTCGCGCCGACGCCGCCGTGTGGCCAGCCCTCCTCGACGATCACGCATCGATTGGTCTTGCGGACCGATTCGAGGATCGTGTCGAGGTCGAGCGGGCGCAGCGTGCGGGGGTCGATGACCTCGACCGAGACGCCGTGCTCGGACTCGAGCGTCTGCGCCGCCTTCATCGCCTCGCCGACCATCTTCAGGATCCCGACGACCGTGACGTCGCCGCCCTCGCGGCGGATCGCCGCCTCGCCGAAGCGGAGGACGTGGTCGTCGTCGTCGGGGACCTCGCCCCGCGCGCCGTAGAGCGACTCGTGCTCCATGAAGATGACCGGGTTGTCGTCGCGGATCGCGGCCTTCAGGAGCCCCTTGCCGTCGGCCGGCGTCGAGGGGCAGGCGACGAGCAGGCCCGGGATCTGGAGGTACATCGCCTCGAGGCTGTGCGAGTGGGTCGGGCCCAGCTGGTGGCCGCCGCCGCCCGGCATCCGGATCACGAGCGGCACGCGCACCTGCCCGTTGAACATGTAGGGGATCGCCGCCGCGTGATTGACCACCTGGTCCATCGCGAGCAGGGAGAAGTTGACGGTCATGATTTCGACGATCGGCCGTAGACCGGCCATCGCCGCGCCGACGCCGGCGCCGACGATCGTGTTCTCGGAGATCGGCGTGTCGCGCACCCGCTTCTCGCCGAACTCGTCGAGCAGCCCCTCGGTCACCTTGAACGCGCCCTGGAAGACCCCGACGTCTTCGCCCATGACGAAGACCGACTCGTCGTTGCGCATCTCCTCCGCCATCGCGTCGCGCAGCGCCTCTCGCATCCGCACCGTGGCCATCTACCAGGGCCCTTCCGTGGGCTCGTCATCACTGCCTTCGGCATCCTCCGCTTCGCGTCCGGGTGCCGAAGGGTCCTCGTCGGTCTGCAGAGCTTCCGCGGCCTCAACGTCCTCGCGGGTCTGCTGCGGGCCGGCCGGTCCGCCGTAGGCCGCGCCGGCCTCGGCGAGCTCGCGGATCGCGCCCTGCCGACCGAGCTCGGTTTCGAGCTCGCCCGGGTGCGGTTCCGGCGTGCGCTCGTCCACCGCGTACCAGCCGGGGACGTTGTCGGAGACGACGTAGAGGTTGTCGTAGAGGGACTCGAGCGGCGGCTCGGGCGAGGCGTCGGCGAACTCGACCGCCTCCAAGATCCGCTTCTCGATCCGCTCCCGCATCTGCTCGACGTCGTCCTCGGAGATCACGTCCTCGGCGAGCAGGCGGTCGCGGAAGGTCTTGATCGGGTCCTTCTCCCGCCACTCCTCGACCTCCTCCTTGTCTCGGTAGACCTCGGGGTCGGCCGCCGAGTGGCCGCGGTAGCGGTAGGTGAAGGCCTCGATCAGGGTCGGCCGGCGCTCGTCACGCGCGATCGCGATGTGCTCGGCCACCCGCTCGCGCATCGCCAGCACATCCATACCGTCGACGCGCACACCCGGAACGCCCAGACCCTCGGCCTTCCGCGATAGGTCGGTGACCGCCGAGTGGCGCTCGATCGACGTTCCCATCCCGTAGAGGTTGTTCTCAACGAGGAAGACGATCGGCAGCTTCCACAGCGCCGCGAGGTTCATCGTCTCGCCGAAGTTGCCGGTGTTCGACGCACCGTCGCCGAACATGCAGACGGTGATGTCGTCGGTCCCGAGGTATTCGGAGGCGAGCCCGAGGCCGGTCGCCAGCGGCAGGTTGCCGCCGACGATCCCGTAGCCGCCCATGAACCGCCGCTCGGCGTCGAAGACGTGCATCGAGCCGCCGCGACCGCCGCTCGTGCCGTCGACGCGGCCGAAGATCTCCGCCATCACGTGCTTCGGCTCGGTGCCGCGCGCGATCGCGTGCCCGTGGGTCCGGTAGGTCCCGATCAGGTAGTCGCCGGGCCGCATCACCGACGTCGTCCCGACGATCGTCGCCTCCTCGCCGACGGCGAGGTGCAGGAAGCCGCCGGCCTTGGCCTTCTGGTACTGCCGCCCGGCCTCCTCCTCGAAGCGGCGGATCGTCGCCATCTGCTCGAGCAGCTCCCGAGCGGTGTCGGCGTCGGGAAGCGGAATCGGCTCGCCAGAGCCGCCGTTTGCGGCTGCCGCGGCCTCTTTGGTCTGCTCCTTCGCCAACTCTCGCTGACGATACCCGAGGAGCGGTTTCCCTATCCGGCGGCCTCGACCGCCTCCTCGATCCGGTCATCGCCCCAGAAGACCTCGCCGCGGACCAGGATCGACGGGACTCCGAAGACGCCGAGGTCGGCGGCCTCGTCGGTCGCCTCGCGCAGCTTCGCCTTGACCGAATCGCGGCCCGCCGCCTGCTCGACCGCACGCGGGTGGAGCTCGCATGCGGCGGCGGCGAGCATCACGCTCTCGGGGTCGGTCAGGTCCCGGCCGCCGGCGAACGCCTGGCGGAGGGCGGCGGTGGCGAAGGAGACCGCCTTGCCGATCTCCTTGGCGAAGGTCGCGACCCTCATCGCGTAGAGCGTGTTGCCGGGGAAGGGCTCCGGCCAGCGGATCGGCGGCAGGCCGTAGGCGGAGGCACGCCGCTCCACCTCCGCCAACCCCTCCTCCCGGTCAGGCCCGTTCGCCCACGAGTCGCGGTCGAACCGCGCGAACAGCCCGCCGAGCAGGATCGGCTGCCAGACCGGCGGCAATCCGATCGCCTCGACGAAGAGCCCGTTCACCCGCTCGGCGGCGAGGTAGGCGTAGGGAGAGCCGAGGTCGTAATAGAAGACCGGGTGATCGACCAGCTCGCCGGGACCCGCCATCGACTACTCGTACGGCGCGTAGCGGCTGTGCAGCATCAGGTCGTTGCCGTCGGGGTCGGTGAAGAGGGCCATGTGGCAGACGCCGGTGTCGAAGATGTCGCCCGTGAACTCGACGCCCTTCTCCTCGAGCTCGGCCTTCGCCGCGGAGACGTCGTCGACGTGCAGGGCCAGGTGGGCGTTCTTCTGCGGCGCGAAGCCGAAGCCCATCTTCGCCGGCTCCCAGATCGAGAAGCAAGTGTCGCCGAGCCAGAACTCCGTGTCGCCGTTCTCGTCCGGCCGGAGGCCGAGCGTCTCGACGTAGAACTCCCGCGAGCGCTTCGGGTCCTGCTGAAGGGATCCCGACGAAGTCGAGCTTGCTGATGTTCATGCGGTGCCTCCTTCAGGCTCGGGGTCGTTCTCGTCAAGCCTGCGCCGGCAGATCACATCGCCGATCAGCGAGCCCGGCGGCCCGAGGGTCACAACGACGATCGCGGGGTACCACCAGCCCCAGCGGTCCTCCGACGCGCCCCGGATGCAGAGAAAGACCAGCGCGAGGAAGCCGACGCCGTGGATCGGGCCGAGAATGGAGACGGCGGTCTCATGGTCCGTGAAGGACGCCCAGAGGAGGACCGCAAGCAGTATCGCGTCGGCGATCGCGATCACCGCGATCAGGTTGAGCATGCGCAGCGTCTTGGCCCTGTCGGGGGTCGTCACGCGAGCGGCTATTGGTGGATCGCCCAGCCGTCGACCGCGCGGCCGGCGTCGAGGATCGCTTCGGAGATCGTCGGGTGGGCGTGGATGATCCGGCCGAGCTCCTGGTAGCCACCCTCGAGCGCGATCGTGTCGACGAGCTCGGCGATCATGTCGCAGGCGCGGTTGCCGACGATGTGGGCGCCGATGATCTCGCCGTACTCGGCGTCGGCGATGAGCTTGACGATGCCCTGGCGGTCGTCGTAGACGGCGGCGGCGCCGACCCCGCCGAGATTGAACTTGCCGACCTTGATCTCGCGCCCCGACTCCTTCGCCTCGGCCTCGGTCATTCCGACGCTTGCGACCTGCGGGTGGCAGAAGGTGGCGCCGGGGACGAGCTCGATGTCGACCGGGTGCGTTTCGGCGCCGGCGATCCGCTCGGCCGCGACGATTCCCTCCTCCTGGGCCTTGTGGGCGAGCGCGGCGCCCCGGACGAGGTCGCCGATCGCGTAGACCTTGTCGTTCGAGGTTTTCTGGTACTCGTCGATCTCGACCTTGCCGGTCTTCTCGTCGGTCTTGACCCCGGCCGCGTCCAGCCCGAGCCCGTCGGTGTCAGGCGCGCGTCCGCCGGCGATCACGAGGTAATCGACCTCGGCGGTCTCGTCGCCGTGCTTGACCTTGACCGAGTCCTTGCCCGCCTCCACGCCCTCGACCTTGGTCCCGGTCGCGATGGTGATGTTCTGCTTCTTGAAGGCGCGGGCAACCAGCCTCGCGGAGTCCGCGTCCTCGGCGGGAAGGATCTGGTCGAGCATCTCGATCAGCAGGACCTCGGTCCCGAGCCGGCCGTAGCCGGAGGCGATCTCCGCACCGGATGCGCCAGCGCCGACGACCGCCATCGTCTTCGGCAGCTCGTCGAGCGACCAGGCTCCCCAGGTACCGATCACACGATCGCCGAATTCGACACCGGGGATCGCCATCTTGGTTGAACCCGTGGCGAGGATGACCCCCTTCGTCGCCTCGTAGGTCTTGCGCCCGACCTTGACGTCGCCGCTCTCGGTCAGCACCCCCGCGCCCTCGATGTAGGTGATCTTGTTCTTGTCGAAGAGCATTGCGACCCCGCCAGTGAGGGTCTTGCGGATCTTCTCGCGGCGCGCCTGGACGCCCTTCCAGTCGATGGAGACTCCCTCCACCTTGATCCCGAGGTTTCCGGCGTTGTTGGCTGCCTCGTCGTAGATCTCGGCGGTGTGCAGGACGGTCTTCGCCGGAATGCAGGCGTAATTGAGGCAACGGCCACCCACGACGTCCTTCTCGACGCAGGCGGTCTTCAGCCCGAGCTGGGCCGCGCGGATCGCCGCGTGGTAGCCCCCGGGGCCGGAGCCGACGACGATGACGTCGAAAGAATCAGCCACACACCAAATCTATCCGAGTGGCCTCAGACGCTAACTCTGGCCTGGGGGCGTCGGCATCTGGATCCGCGCCCAGGCCTTGATCATGAAATAGAAGAGCGTCCCCGCGCCCGCCATCAGGATCAGGCTGCCGAGGGCGAGGAAGAGTGAGAGTGAGGCGATCAGCCCCAGCGCGCTGGAGATGATCACGAGGACCAGGGTCGCCTGGAAGCCCAGAACCGCCCAGTAGCGGGCCTTCCAGAGCCCGTAGGCCATCATCCCGAAGAGGAGGATGAAGACGACGACGCCGAAGGCCTGCGGCCGTGGGTCGTCGGGGCCGACCACGTCCCAGAGCGCGTAGCCGGTGGCGCTGAGGATCACGAGCACGTTGCAGATCACGGCGGCGACGGTGACGACGGTCGGCCGCTCGCCCTCTTCGAGGGGCTCGAGTGCCTCGCGCGCCTCGCGGTCCTTGCGCGCGGAGGTGCTCTCCGCCCGCGAGGTCAGGTCCGTGCCGGCCTCGGAGCCGTTGGTGGTCGTCGATGAGGTCGCCTCGTCTGCGAGCTCCTGCGCCGTCGCCTCCCGCTCGGCGCTCCGCGTCTTTCGCTTCTGGCGCTCGGCCCGCTTTCGCTCGCGACTACCCATCGGCGGTCACAGTCTTTCGATCGGCGACCGCGAGCGCGTCGGTCAGCCTGCGCGCGGCCGATTCCGGGTCCGCGGCGTCGCGGATCGCGCGCACGACGACGGCCCGGCGTGCGCCGGCGCGGGCGACCTCGTCGACGTTCTCGGTATCGACGCCGCCGATCGCGAACCAGGGCAGGCTCGCCTCGCGCGCCGCGAACTCGATCAGGCCGAGGCCGGTCGCGGGTCGCCCCTCCTTCGTCGGCGTCTCCCAGATCGGGCCGACGCTGATCTGGTCCGGTCGCGCCTCGCCGGTTGCCGACTCGGCGGCCTCGATCTGCGCCTCGGTGTGGGTCGACAGGCCGACCACGGCGCCCGGACCCGCGGCCGCGCGGGCCTCCGCCACGGACATGTCGTCCTGGCCCACATGGACGCCGTCGGCGCCCGTCGCCTCGACCAAGTCGGGGCGGTCGTTGAGGACGAAGAGCGCGCCGTGCTCGTCCGCGGCGTCGCGGAAGGGGGCCGCGGAATCGATCAATGCTTGGTCATCGAGCTCCTTCTCGCGGAGCTGGACGATGCCGGCTCCGCCTCGCAGCGCCGCATCGAGCACCGGACGAGGGTCCTCGCCTCCAGGGCGCGCCTCGCAGACGAAGTAGAGGACGGCGGTTTCCACCCGCCGAACGCGGTAGGAGCGGAGCGCCTCGTCGCGATCCTGATGGATGCTGACCTTGACGGGTTGCCCGTCGCGGAAAGTCCAGATGTGTGCGCCGCGCGCGGTGACCTCGACGCCGCTGCCGCGGCCGGTCCCGCGAGTGACGGTGGTTATGAGAACGGTGGCGGCATCAAGCTCGACGACCTCTTCGGGCTCCCACGCCCAGGACTCCCAGATATCCATCCAGGAGACAAACCCGGCGCGGATCTCGTCGGGCCCGCGAAATAGGCCACGCAACGCTGCTGAGCCGGTCGCGTCCCATTCGGCGTCGTCGGGGAGCCCGGCGACGATCTCGTCCACCTTGCCCTCGCTGAGCAGCTCGAGGATCTTGCGCACCGCCGCCGCGTTTTGCCCGCTCATCTCGGCTCCCAGGCTACGATGAACTGCGACTGCGGGAGCCCGCACCGAAGGGCTGAGAGGGTGGCTGTTGCCGCCGACCGCCAGAACCTGATCCGGGTAATGCCGGCGCAGGGAGGAGGTTTCGTGTCACACAACCGAGGCAAGGGCAGAGGGGCCTTCGACGCGATCGTCGTCGGCGGCGGCGTGATCGGCCTTTCGTGTGCCTGGCGAGCCGCCGAGCGCGGCCTTCGTGTCTGCCTGATCGAGCGGGAGGAGCCGGGCGGCGGCGCCTCAGGTGTCGCGGCGGGGATGCTCGCCCCGATCGGCGAGGTCTCCTGGGGCGAGGAGCGGCTGCTGCGGGCGAACCTGGCCTCCGCGGGTGCGTGGCCGGGGTTCGCCGAGGAGCTGGCCGCGGCGTCAGGGCGCGAGGTCGGCTACCGAGCGGTCGGCGCGCTCCACGTCGCGCTTGACCGCGACGAGGCGGAGGAGCTGCGGCGTCATTTCGAATTGCAGCGCGCGCATTGGCTCGATGCCGAGTGGCTGCGGCCGAGCGAGTGCCGGCGGCTCGAGCCGGGGCTTGCGACCCAGGTGGCGGGCGGGGTGTACGCGCCGACCGAGGCGGAGGTCGATCCTCGGGTCGTGGTCGCGGCGCTGGCGGAAGCGTTCTCGCGGGCGGGAGGCGAGTTGGTCAGCGGCGATGTTCCGGCTGAGGGAGTCTTCGACGGTGAGCGACTTGCCGGCCTCCGGACCGAGGGCGGGCAAGAGCTGCGGGCCGGGCAGGTCGTCCTCGCGGCCGGCGCCTGGTCCGGAGAGGCTGAATGGCTGCCCGCCGATGCTCGGCCTCCGATCCGCCCGGTGAAGGGACAGATCATCGAGCTTCGCGGGGCGGACCCGGCATGCGAGCGGATCGTCGCCTCACGCTGGGTGTACATGGTCCCCCGAGCCGATGGCCGCCTCATCGTCGGCGCCACCGTCGAGGAGCGAGGGTTCGAGACGACCGTGACCGCGGGCGGTGTCCACGAGTTGCTGCGCGAGGCCTATCGCCTCCTTCCCGAGGTCGCCGAGCTCGAGCTCGTGGAGACCTCGGCGGGTCTGCGGCCCGGTTCACCGGACAACGCCCCGCTCATCGGGGTCGCCGGGCTGCCCGGCCTGATCCTGGCGTGCGGTCATTTCCGCAACGGGATCCTGCTGGCGCCGCTGACGGCGGACGCGATCGTCGCGGCGCTCGAGGGCGATGAGGTGCCGGAGCCGGCGCGTGGCCTGAGCCCGTCGCGATTCGACCGCGAGGAGGCGGTCGCATGACGATCGAGCTGAACGGAGAACCGGTCGAGATCTCGGCGGGCGCGAGCGTCGCCGACGCGGTTGAGCGCGCGGGCGTGCAGTCGGAGCCGCGCGGGGTCGCCGTGGCGGTCGACGGCGAGGTGGTTCCGCGGGCGGAGTGGGGGGCCACGGAGCTGCGCGACGGCCAGGCCGTCGAGGTGGTGAGGGCGATCGGCGGCGGCGAGCGCACCGAGGCCGAGCGCGAAGGTGCGGCGGCCACGGAGTTCGAGCTCGGCGGGCGGACCTGGGGCTCGCGGCTGATCATCGGCACCGGCGGCTTCCGCTCGCTCGAGGACATGGAGCGGGCGCTGGTGGCATCGGGAACGGAGATCGTCACGGTCGCGCTGCGCCGGGTCGATCCGCTCGCCCAGGGGTCGGTGCTGGAGGTGATCGACGGCCTCGGCCTCTTCACCCTCCCGAACACGGCGGGTTGCTACACGGCGCGGGACGCGGTCCGGACCGCCAAGCTCGCCCGGGAGGCGTTCGAGACCGACTGGATCAAGCTCGAGGTGATCGGCGACGACCGGACTCTCTTCCCGGACGCGGTCGAGCTGATCGAGGCCGCGGAGATCCTGATCGACGACGGCTTCACGGTCCTGCCGTACACCAACGACGACCCAATCCTTGCCCGCCGCCTCGAGGACGTCGGCTGCGCCGCGGTGATGCCGCTCGGCTCACCGATCGGCTCCGGGTCGGGAATCCGCAACCCCTACAACGTCCGGATCATCGTCGACCGCGCGAGCGTCCCCGTGATCCTCGACGCCGGCATCGGCACTGCATCCGACGCCGCCCTCGCCATGGAGCTCGGCTGCGAAGGAGTCCTCCTCGCCAGCTCGATCTCCCGAGCCGAGGACCCGGCCCGGATGGCCCGAGCAATGCGAAATGCCGTCGAAGCCGGCTACGAAGCCCGCCGCGCCGGCCGCATTCCCCGCCGCCTGCACGCGGAGGCGTCCACGCCAGAGGAGGGTCTGCCGGACCTTCGGGAGTAGCCCGCAGCAACTACCGGCTAGTGCAGGTCCTCGTAACGGGCCCCGGCCGGACGGAAACCGGCGCGGTACGCGTCGGCGAGATGGGCCGGCCCCGCCTTGCGACCAGAGGTTCGGGTGGGGGAACTGGCTCCCGTTTCACGAACGCATGTTCGCAAGCTGACCAGACGGAAAGTGGGCCCCCTGGGGCTCGAACCCAGATCTCCAACCTTAAAAGGGTCGCGCTCTACCAATTGAGCTAAAGGCCCTGAAGCGATGCTAGTCAGAGAAGGTTGAACTTTGATCAGTGCCGGAAGTGCCGGCGGCCGGTGAAGACCATCGCCGCGCCCGCGTCGTCGCAGGCGGCGATCACCTCGCCGTCGCGCTTCGAGCCGCCCGGCTGGATCAGCGAGGTCACGCCGGCCTCCATCGCCGTCTCGGGGCCGTCCGGGAACGGGAAGAACGCGTCTGACGCGCAGGCGCATCCGGCGAGAACCTCTTCCGCCTCGTCGCCTCGGGCGTCACGTGCCTTGTCGATCGCGATCCGGACCGAGTCGACGCGGCTCATCTGGCCTGCGCCGATCCCGACTGTCGCGCCCTCCTTCGCGAGCACGATCGCGTTCGAGCGCACGTGCCGGCAGACCTTCCAGGCGAACAGCAGGTCCGACCACTGCTCCTCGTTCGGCGTCGCCTTCGTCGCCACATCGATCGAGTCGCGGTCCTCGCTCACCTTGTCGGAGTCCTGGACCAGCAGGCCGCCGCGAACCCGCTTCACGTCCCGCTCGGCGGGATCTGGCCTGCGCCGCTCGGTGTCCTCGAGGATCCGGATCGACTCCTTCTGCTGGAGCACCTCGAGCCCGCCGCCGCCGTAGCCGGGCGCGATCAGCACCTCGACGAAGTTCTGATGCAGCCGCTCGGCGAGCGGCAGCGAGACCTCGCGGTTCATCGCGATCACGCCGCCGAAGGCGGAGAGCGGGTCGCAGGAGAGCGCCCGCTCGTACGCGTCCTCGATCTCATCGGCGATCGCGACCCCGCACGGGTTGTTGTGCTTGACGATCGCGCAGGCCGGCTCGTCGAACTCGGCGACGAGCTTCCGCGCCGCATCGAGGTCGAGCACGTTGTTGAACGACAACTCCTTGCCATGCAGCTTCGCCACGCGCGACAGCACGTGGGAGCGCGCGCCGACCTCCGTGTAGAGGGCGGCACCCTGATGCGGGTTCTCCCCGTAGGAGAGGTCGAGGAACTTCTCGAACGCGGTGACCACGTGGCTCGGGAACATCTCGTAGCGCGTGGCGAACCAGCGGCTGATCGCAGCGTCGTAGCGCGCCGTCGTGGCGAACGCCTCGTTGGCGAGCCAGTGCCGAGTCGCGCCGGAGATCTCGCCATCCGACTCGGAGAGCTCGGCGAGCACCGCGTCGTAGCTCGCCGGGCTGACGACAACCGCGACGTAGCGGTGGTTCTTCGCCGACGCCCGGATCATCGTCGGCCCGCCGATGTCGATGTTCTCGACCGCCTCGGCCTCCGTGACGTCGCGCCTGGCGACCGCCCGCTCGAACGGATAGAGATTCACGCAGACCAGGTCGATCGGCTTAATCCCCTCCGCCTCGAGCGTCGCCATGTGCTCCGGGTCGTCCCTAACGGCGAGCAGGGCGGCATGGAGCCGCGGGTGCAGCGTCTTCACCCGGCCGCCGAGGATCTCCGCCTGTCCGGTCATTTCCTCGACCGAGGTCACGGCGACCCCGGCCTCCTCGAGAGTCGCTGCCGTCCCGCCAGTCGAAATCACCTCGACCCCAAGACGCTCCAGCCCAGCCGCGAACTCCGCGACCCCGGTCTTGTCGGTGACCGAGATCAGCGCCCGGCGGACCTTCAGCGGCCGCTCGGCCGCCACCGCCGCGGCCTCCGCAGCGTCTCCAGATACCGCTCCCGCGCTCATTTTTTCGAGTCTATTCAGCGATACGAACGATGCGTGGGTTGGCCGGATCGAACCTCACCCGGCCCGCCGCGATCAGCCGTACGGCCTCCGGCAGAAGCGCGTGCTCGGTCGCGTGGATCGCCTCCTCGAGCGCGTCGCGATCGCGGTCCGGCGGCACCGGGATCGGCCGCTGAAGGAGGATCGGGCCTGAGTCGACGCCCTCGTCGACGAAGTGGACGGTGACGCCCGTGATCGCGACGCCGCACTCGAGCGCCTGGCCGATCGCGTCGAGGCCCGGGAACGAGGGCAGCAGCGCGGGGTGGACGTTGATGATCCGGTTCGCGAATCGCCCGACGAAACCGGCCGACAGCAACTGCATGTACCCGGCGAGGACGATCAGGTCGACCTCGAGCCGCTCGAGCCAGTCACCCAGCGCCGCATCTCGCGCTTCTCGATCCGCGTAGTCGCCCAGCGGGAAGACACTGGCCTCGATCCCCGCCCGGCCCGCCCGCTCGAGTGCCATCGCGTCCGCCTTGTCGGAGGCGACCCCGACGACGTCGATCCCGTCGCGGCCATGGGCCGTGTCCAGGATCGCCTGCAGGTTCGTGCCGGTCCCGGAGGCGAGGACCGCGACCTTGAAGCTCACGCCGCGAGGTCCGTGACGGCGAGCTTCGGAAAGCGCCCTCCGGTGGAGCGCAGGCGGCCGTCGTCGATCAGCGCATCGACCCGCGCCAGCACGTCATCGGCGCGCAGCGACTGGAACTGGCCGTAGCCGGGAAGCGCGTCGTAGCTGTAGCGAGCGACGACCTTGCTGCGGCCACCGCGGAGGATCTCCACCGTCCGCGTGCGCCCAACGGCCGGGTCCGCCCGCTGGACGACGGCGATGATTGCGCCATCGAGGTCGCCGGCCACCTCGGCGGGGATCTCCGGCTCGGCCGCCGCCGCGACCTCCAGAGGCCCGTCGCAAACGTCGCAGCAGCGCCCGCTCGCAACCGCATCCGCGCGGTCGCCGAAGTGCCGCAGGATCGCCTCGCGGCGGCAGCGCTCCCCCTCGACGTAGCCCCAGACCTCCCGGTACTGGCGCCAGCGATGCTGCTTGGCCTCCTCGCCCTCGGTCTGGTTGATGAAGAAGACGTGCAGGCCCTTGTCGCGGTTCTCGGCGAGCAGCACGCAGCGGGAAGCGAGGCCGTCGCGCCCGGCCCTCCCGGCCTCCTGGTAGTAGGCCTCGAGCGAGGACGGCACCGCCTCGTGGATCACGGTCCGCACGTCGGCCTTGTCGACGCCCATCCCGAACGCATTGGTCGCGACGACGACCGGCGCCCCGCCCGACATGAACCGCCGCTGCGCCTCGGCCCGCTCGTCGCGCTCCATCCCCGCGTGGTACGGGTCGACCTTGAAGCCCAACTCGCCGCTCAGCCGCCGCGCCGCCTCGTCGGTCTTCTTGCGAGTGCCCGCGTAGACGATCGCCGGCAGCGCCCCGGGCTCGGAGAGCAAGGACTTGGTCGCCGCCCGCTTCGCCCGGTCGCCGCGGACGGTGACGACGTCGTAGGAGAGGTTCGGCCGGTCGAAGCCGGTGGTGATCTTGGCCGGGTCGTCGAGCCCGAGCCGGCGGACGATGTCCAGCGCCACTCGCGGCGTCGCGGTCGCCGTCGCAGCGAAGGTCGAGGCGGCGCCAAGCCGCTGCGCGACGTCGCCGAGGCGGAAGTAGTCGGGGCGGAAGTCGTGCCCCCACTGGCTCACGCAGTGCGCCTCGTCGACGACGAAGAGGCCGATGTCGGCCTCGGCCAGCCGGTCGGTGAACCCGGGCGTGCCGAAGCGCTCCGGGGAGACGTAGAGCAACCCGACGTCGCCGGCGACGGCCCGCATCAGCGTCGCCCGGTTGGCCGTTCCGTCGCGCTGCGCGTTGATCAGCTCCGCGTGCTCGCCCAGCCCCTCCACCTGGTCCTGCATCAGTGAGACGAGCGGGGAGACGACCACCGCCAGCCGCCCGTCGACGAGCGCGGGCAGCTGGTAGCAGACCGACTTGCCGGCGCCGGTCGGCATCACCAGCAGCACGTCGCGGCCGGCGAGCGCCGCGTCGACGGCCTCGCGCTGCCCGGGGCGGAAGCCGGGATGACCGAACTGCGCCCGCAGCGCCTCTGCTGGATCCAGATCGACTCATGTCTATGTCGTCAAGCCCGAGCTGGCGCAACTTCGCCCCTCCTCAAACCCGATCGAACCGGACGCGAAGCGGAGGATTCGATCGGAATCGTCTCAGCCGGCCGGGACGGCGATCTGCTCGAGCGCGAACTTGCCGTTCGACTCGTCGGGCGATCCGAGCGGGTACTCGCCGGTGAAGCAGGCGTCGCAGTGATGCTCGCGCGGAGTGCCGATCGCCTCGTAGACGCCCTCGAGCGAGAGGTAGGCGAGCGAGTCGGCGCTCAGCTCGCTGGCGATCTCCTCGACCGTCTTGCCGTGGGCGATCATCTCCTCGCGGGTGGACATGTCGATCCCGTAATGGCAGGGGTGGCTGATCGGCGGTGCCGAGATCCGCAGGTGGACCTCCTTCGCGCCGGCGTCGCGCAGCATGCTGACGATCTGGCGAGTGGTGTTTCCGCGCACGATCGAGTCGTCGACGACCACGACGCGCTTGCCCGAGACGATCTCCGGGAGCGGGTTGAACTTCATCCGCAGGCCGTGCTTGCGTAGCTCCTGGCCGGGCTGGATGAAGGTTCGCTGGACGTAGCGGTTCTTGATCAGGCCGTCGTCCTTCGGCAGGCCCGAGGCCCGTGCGAACCCGTTCGCGGCTGGGTTCCCGGAGTCCGGCACCGAGATCACGAGGTCGGCGTCGACCGGGGCCTCGCGGGCGAGGATCTCACCCATCTTGCCGCGCACCTGCTGGAGCACGCGGCCCTCGAGCCGCGAGTCGGGACGGGAGAAGTAGATGTGCTCGAAGACGCAGAACGCGGGTCGCTGCGAGGGGACCACCTGGCGCGACTCGAGCCCGTCCTCGGTCAGCGAGACGGCCTCGCCGGGCGAGACCTCCCGGACCAGCTCGGCTCCGATGATGTCGAACGCGCAGCTCTCCGAGGCGACGACGTAGTGGTCGCCGAGCTTGCCGAGCGAGAGCGGACGGACCCCGTTCGGGTCGCGGAAGGCGACGACGGCGCGCTTCGTCATGACGACGGTGGAGTAGGCGCCCTGGAGCTTCGGCATCACCTCGGCGACGGCGTTCTCGATCGGGCGAGCCTCCTCGATCGAGAGCATCGCGGCGATGATCTCGGAGTCGGAGGTGCCCCGGAAGGAAACGCCGCGCTCGCGCAGCTCGTTGTAGAGCTCGACCGCGTTGGTCAGGTTGCCGTTGTGGGCGAGGGCCAGCTCGCGGCCGTCGTCGCGCCAGACGGGCTGGGTGTTCTCCCAGGCACCGCCGCCGGTCGTCGAGTACCGAACGTGGCCGATGGCCATGTCGCCCTCGAGCGCCCGCAGCTTCTCCTCGTCGAAGACCTGGGAGACGAGGCCGAGGTCGCGCAGGGTGGTGATGTGGCCGCCCTCGCAGGTCGCGATCCCCGCGGATTCCTGTCCGCGATGCTGGAGCGCGTAGAGGCCGAAGTAGGCGAGCTTGGCGACGTCATGGGTCGGCGCGTACACGCCGAAGACCCCGCATTCGTCGCGTGGTCCGTCACGGTCGTCGAGGTCGCGATCGGCGTCGCGGCGCTCGGTTGAATTCATAGGAAATGAACCCCGGGTGCGTGGGAAGCGATAGTCGGAGGGTCGTGCGGACCCAGGCGTGCTACCTACCGGCCAAGAGTAGCAGCGGCCCCGGCGCGCTCCGGGGCTTGCGCTCAGCGAAAAAACGCATAGATTGCGCCCTAATCGTCCGCAACAGGAGGGAAGACTTCATGCGCATTCGCCCACTCGTGATCACGGTCCTCGCGCTCGCCGCGCTGGCACTCTTTGTAGCCGGCTGCGGAGGCGACGACGACGAGACCACCAGCTCGCCGACCACGACCGAAGAGACCACGGGGGCGACCGGCGCAAGCGGCGAGGACGGCGCCTCGGCCGGCGGCGCGTCGACCGTGACGATGGCCGAGTACAGCTTCACCCCGGACGACCCGACGGTCGCGCAGGGCGACTCGCTCGAGGTCGTCAATGACGGCCAGATCCCGCACAACCTGACAGTCGAGGGCAGCGACCTCGCGACCTCCGACCTCGACGGCGGCGCGAGCGAGGACCTGACGGTCGACCTCGACCCGGGCGACTACGAGATCATCTGCTCGATTGCGGACCACGCGGCCCAGGGGATGACGGGCACGCTCACCGTCGAGTAGCGGCGGTCACCTTGCGGCGCGGCAATCGGGCCGCGCCGCCCCCACAACAGGAGGGAAGACCTCATGCGCATTCGCCCAATCGGGATCACGGTCCTCGCGCTCGCCGCGCTCGCACTCTTTGTCGCCGGCTGTGGTGGTGACGACGACGAGACGACCAGCACGCCGACGACGACCGAGGAGACCACAGGGGCGACCGGGGCGAGTGGCGAAAAGGAAGCCTCGGCCGTCGGCGACGCGACGATAACGATGGCCGAGTACAGCTTCACGCCGGAGACCCTGACGGTCGGGCCGGGTGGCACGCTCGAGGTGGTCAACGACGGCGCGATCCCTCACAACCTGACCATCGTGGGCACCGACCTCGCCACCTCCGATCTCGAACCCGGCGCGAGCGAGGAGCTAACCGTCGACCTCGAGTCGGGCGAGTACTCAATCCTCTGCACGATCGCCGACCACGCGGACCAGGGGATGACGGGCGAGCTGTACGCCGACTGCGGTTTCAGGCGTCCGTCTCGGCGACCGCGATGCGGACCGAGAACGGGATGCAGTAGAGGACCACGTTCGGGTAGTCGCCGAGGTCGGCGCTCGGCGGGATCTCGTACTGCTGGTCGCCGACGTTCCCCTTCAGGTCGCCGAGCTCAACTCGGTCGGAGACGTCGCTCGGGCTGGCCGAGAGATACACGTCGACGTTCGAGCCCGGGTCGACGTCGAAGTCGGTGAAGGTGAGGACGCGGTCGCCGTCGGGCTCCTCGACGATCGTCGCCTTGCCGCTGCCGGCGTGGCCGTCGACGCCGACGAAGCCCCCGGTGGCGAGCGACAACGGGGCCGGCGGGCTTGTCGGGTTTCTCAGGTTTCTCGGGCGTGTCTTCCTCCGTCGCGGCAGGCGCGCCGTCCCCCGCGAGCGCGACCTCACGTTCCGCACCGCTCGCCTCGGTCGCCGCGACGGCCACCTGCTCGTCGACCTCGGTGTCGCGGAAACCGGTCCAGTAGCCGACCGCGACGGTGCCGATCAGGATCGCCGCATAGGTGGCGAGCGCGGGCAGACGCAGCTCGGGCCGGCCGCGAACGGCCACCAGTAGGCCGATCAGCACGATCACGAACCAGGCGATCACCATCGCGATCGCCGCGCCTCGGGTCTGAGCGACGTAGCGCTGCAGGACGAGCAAGCCGACGCCCAGCACACCGGCCGTGATCGCGGCCACGATCAGCTTCTGCTTCATGTTGCTCGGTCGCCCGGGCTGGCGACTCGTTACGCAGCAGCGTCCATCCGCTCGCCGAGGGAGCGCCAGGCGGCCTCGGCCTCGGCGAGCGGGATGGACACCTCGGCCTCCGCGGCGGAGAGCTCCAGATGCTCGCCGCCCGCGGCGCCGATCATGAAGGCGCCGGGTCGCCGACGGACCCGACGAGCCCTTCGATCGCCTCGCGATCGCCGGCGACGATGAAGCCGCCGGGCCCCTCGCCGAAGAGCGCGGTCTCGCCCGAGCAGCCGCGCGACTCGACGAGGCCGTCGAGGTCCACCTCGGCGCCGACGCCGCCGGCGATCGCCGCCTCGGCGACCGCGACGGCGAGGCCGCCGTCGGAGATGTCGTGGGCGCAGCGGATCGCGCCGGCGCGCACCGCCTCGCGGATCAGCTCGATGGCGGGCCGGACGACCTCGATCGGCATCGCCGGTAGCCCGGGACCGAGCTCGCCGCGCAGCTTCGCCAGCTCCGAGCCGGCGAGCGAGGGCGCGAACGGCCCGACGAGGGCGATCGCGTCTCCTTCGGCGAATGCGGCGCCCGCCGTCCGCTCCGGGTCGGGCAGCTCCCCGACCATCCCCACGACCGGCGTCGGGTAGATCGGCCCGGACTCGGTCTCGTTGTAGAGGGAGACGTTGCCGCCAACGACGGGCACGTCGAGGGCCCGGCAGGCATCCGCGAGCGCCTGGGTCGAGCGGTCGAGCTGCCAGGCGACGTGCGGCTTCTCGGGATTGCCGAAGTTCAGGCAGTTGGTCAGGCCGAGCGGCTCGGCGCCGACGCAGGCGAGGTTCTGCGCGCACTCGAGGACGGCCTCGATCGTGCCCTCGTAGGGGTCGCAGGCAACGCGTCGCCCGTTGCCGTCGATCGAGAGCGCGATCGCGCGGTCGGACTCGGGGATCATCAGCACCGCCGCGTCCGCGGCCTCCGGCCGGCGCACCGTCCGCGAGCCGACGATCGAGTCGTACTGCTCGAACGCCCAGCGCTTGCGACGCGATGCTCGGCGAGCCGAGAAGGCCAGCCAGCAGCTCCCCCGGCTCGCCCTCGAGCCCGCCGGTCTTGCTCTCCGTAGATCCATCCCTCCGGCTCCTCGGGCTCGAGGTCATACAGCGGGCACTCGTCGACGAGGGCCTTGACCGGCATCTCGCCGACGACCTCGCCGTCGCGCAGGATCCGGATCTGCTCGCCCTCGGTGACCTCGCCGATCACCGCGGAGGCGGTCTGCCAGCGCTCGCACACGGCGATCACCTCGTCGACACGTTCCGGCTCGACCACGGCGAGCATCCGCTCCTGCGACTCGGAGACCATGATCTCGAAGGGCTCCATGTCGGCCTCGCGCAGCGGCACCTTGCCGACGTCGATGTCGATCCCGACCCCGCCGGCGGAGGCCATCTCGCCTGACGAGGAGGTGAGCCCGGCGGCGCCCAGGTCCTGGAGGGAGACGAGCAGGCCGCGTTCCAGGAGCTCCAGGCAGCACTCCATCAGCTTCTTCTCCTCGAACGGGTCGCCGATCTGGACGGTCGGCCGCTTCTCGTCGCCCTCCTCGAGCTCGGCGGAGGCGAGCACCGATGCGCCGCCGATCCCGTCGCGCCCGGTCGAGGCGCCCATCAGGACCACCGAGTTGCCGACGCCGGCCGCCGCGGCGCGGACCATCGACTCGGTCTTCGCGAGGCCGGCGCACATGGCGTTGACCAGGCAGTTCTGCTCGTACGGGGCCTCGAAGTAGACCTCGCCGCCCACGGTGGCGACGCCGATCGAGTTGCCGTAGTGGCCGATCCCGGCGACGACGTGGTCGAAGAGGTAGCGGGAGCGCTCGGAGGAGAGCTCGCCGAAGCGCAGCGAGTCGAGGATGCAGATCGGTCGCGCCCCGAGCGCGAAGACGTCGCGCATGATTCCCCCGACGCCGGTTGCGGCGCCCTGGAACGGCTCCACCGCGCTGGGATGGTTGTGCGACTCGACCTTGAAGGCGACCGAGTACCCGTTGCCGATGTCGACCGCGCCGGCGTTCTCGCCCGGCCCCATGACGACCCGCGGGCCCTCGGTGGGCAGCCGCCGCAACAGTTTCTTCGAGTGCTTGTACGCGCAATGCTCGGACCAGAGCAGCGAGAACATCGCCAGCTCGACCTCGTTCGGGTCGCGCCCCATCAGCTCGACGATCCGCTCGTACTCGGAGTCGGTCAGGCCGAGCGCGCGATGGGGAGCTTCGTCTGTCGCGGCCGTCGCGCTCACGCGCCCAGTATCGCCAAAGCCGCGGCGGGCCGGTCCGTCACTCGCACCAGGTGCGGCCGCCGCCCGGCTTCGGGTCGCGGCCCTTGATCCCCTTGCAGTCGGCGAGCTTCGCCAGCCGCGGGGCAAGCGCGGTCTCGAGTGCGTTCGGCGCGAGCCCGGTGACAGTCGAGTGCAGGCTCTGCAGCTGGAACGGGTCGGCGGCGAGGTCGTAGAGCTCGTACTCGGGGCCGAGCGGCACGCAGGCGCCATCTTGCTCCGGGACGATCGCGCCCCGGTGCTCGATCAGGATCCCGCCGACCGTGCGCACGCCGGTGTAGTCGCAGGCGCGGCCGTCGGCCTCGACGGGGGATTTGCCGCGGTCCAGCTCGACGACAACAGCCCGGTCGTCTGGCCACTTGCTCCACCTTGCCCTTGAGCAGGGGCACGAGTGAACGCCCGTCGAGCGTCCGGCAGTCGCGGGAGCGATCGGAGCTGCACGGCTCGGCGCCGGCAAAGTCCAGGATCGTCGCGGTGACGTCGATCCCGGCGACCGGCAGGTCGACCTGCTGCGGGGAGCGGCCGACGAGCCCGCGCGGCGCGCTGACCACGAGCGGGACGCGCAGCGCCTCCTCGTAGGGGTTCTGCTTCGAGACCGGGATCCGGTGCTCACCCTGGAAGAACCCGTTGTCCGACATGAAGATAAAGACGGTGTCGTCGAGCTCGCCGGCCTTCTTCACCGCCGAGTAGACGTTCGCGACGTTGCGGTCCACCGAGGCCAGCGACGCGAGCGCGCAGCCGTTCAGCTCCTGGAGGTCGTCGAGCTCGGCCGGCTGGAGCGACGGGAGCTTCTGCATGAACGAGGGCTTGTCCGACACGTTCGCTTCGTCGAAGTTCGGTGGCCTCGGCAGCGGCTCGTCCGTGAAGAGGTCCATGTCGGCGGGATCGGGGACCGCCCCGTTGGCGCAGCGGCCGGAGAGCTCGCCGACGGAGATGTGCGGCGCGTAGTGGTCGACCTGCATGTAGAACGGCTTGGGCTTCGGCGCGTTTTGCTTGACCAGCTTCGTCGTGGTCTTGTCGATCACGCGGCCGAGGTAATCGGCATCACCTTCGCCGTACTTCTCGGCCGTCCCGTTGACCGCGAAGTCGTAGTTGAAGTACGTCGGCGAAACGATCGAGTGCCATTCGTCCCAGCCGGGAGCGACCTTGCTGGGATCGCCGACGGACTCGGGGTACTGGTTCATGAACTTGCCGACGTGGATCGTCGTGTAGCCGGCGTGCCGCAGCCACGCTGGAAGCACGTTTTCCTTGTCGTGGAGTGCCTCGTACGTGTTGCGCAGCACGCCGTTGTTGTGTCCGTACTGGCCGGTGATCAGCGCGGCTCGGGAGGGACAGCAGAGCGGCGTCGTCACGATCGCCTCGCCGAATGTCGTCCCGCTGCCGCCGAGCAGGCGCTGCGTCTCCGGCATCGTGCGCGAGTCGTACGACGCCAGCGTCTGGTCATCGCTGAGGAAGAAGACGACGTTCGGCCTGCTCTGCCCCTTGCCAAGGGCGCCCGCCGGAACCGCGACGAGTGCAAGCGCGGTGAGCAGCGTTATGAGGACCGCGCGCCTCATTCGCAGAAGTGCCCGCTGGGGGGCACGGGGTCGCGGACGGGCAGGCCGGCGCAATCGCGCAGCGCGTCGAGCTTGGCGGTGAGGTCACGCTCGAGCGGCCCGCGGGGATCCTCCTCGAGCAGGCCGGGCTGCGGCCCGGGGAACGCGATGTTGTCGAGCTCGAAGGGATCGGCGCCGAGGTCGTAGAGCTCGCGCTCGTCGACCGGCTCGCAGGCGCCGCTGGCTGCGACCGCGCTCGTGTGGTCGACGTAGAAGGTTCCGGCGCCCGAGGGCCCCGGCGTGCGAATGCCCTGATACGCGCAGGCGCGGCCGCCGACGTCCGGCGGGGAGCCGATGCGCCCGAGTTCGATCACCAGGTTGCGATCCGCAGGCCACGACGGCTCGCGGCCGCGCAGGAGCGGGAGGAGCGAGCGGCCGTCCAGGGTCCGGCAGGCGCCGGATGGCGCGCACGGCGTCGCCTTGGCGAGCTGGAGGATTGTCGGTGCGATGTCGATGTTGGCCACGGTCTCGTCGATCAGCGGGATCCGCGGCTGGCCGCCGCGGAGATCCTTCGGGAGCCTTGCGAGGAACGGCACGCGGATCCCCTCCTCGTAGGGATTGTGCTTCTTGTCGGGGATCCGGTGCTCACCGAAGTAGTAACCGTTGTCGGATACGAAAAAGATCGCTGTGTCCGACAGCTCCTTGGCGCGCTCGAGCGCTGAGAAGAGCTGGTCGACGCCGCGGTCGACGGCTCGCAGGGAGCCGAGCGTGCAGCGGTAGCGCCGCGTGACCCTGCGCATGTCGCTCTCGTCGAGCGGAGGCAGGTCGCGCACGAAGGACGGCTTGTCGGCGTTCTCGGCCTCGTTGAAGGAGGGGGTGATCGGGAGCGGCCGATCGCGGAAACGATGGCGATCGCGCGGGTCGGGGATCGGCGATGACTTGCAGCCCACGGCTCGCGTTCCGCTCGCCTGGTGGGGCGCGATGTGGTCGATCTGGAGGTAGAAGGGCTGCTCCTCCGGTCCGTGCTCCTCGACCAGCTGGACGGCGCGCTCGTTCAGCACCCGGGTCACGTAGTCGGAGTCCTCGTCGCCGTAGCCGACGGTGCGCCCGTCGACCTCCAGGTCGTAGTCGAAGTAGTCGCTGCCGCCCGTGATCGTCCGCCACTCGTCCCAGCCGGGGGCGACCTCGTGCGGTTCGGTCACCGGCTCGTAGAAGTTCAGGTAGCGGCCGAGGTGGATCGTCCGGTAGCCGGCCTGCTGGAGCCAGACCGGAAGGGTGTTCGCCTTGTCGATCAGCGGCGCGTACTCGTTTCTCAAGACCCCGTTGTTGTGCCCGTACTGGCCGGTCAGCATCGTCGCCCGCGACGGGCAGCAGAGCGGCGAGGTGACGAAGGCGTTGGAAAACCTCGTGCCCGTGCCCTCGAGAAGTCGTGTCGTGTGCGGCATCACGTCGGCGGCGTAGGAGGCGAGCGTCTGGTCGTCGGTGACGATCAGGATCACGTTCGGCTGCTCGCCGGCCTGGCCGTCGTCCTGTGCCCGGGCCCGGTCCACGGTGCCCGCCGCAACGAGCGCGGCCAGCAGCGCGGCCGCCGCCGCTACTCGCACCAGTGGCCCGAGGCGGGAAGCGGATCGCGTCCCTGGATCCCTGCGCAGTCGGAGAGCCGGGCGGATCGCTCGGCGAGCGTGGCCTCGGTGATTGCCCGCGCCGATCCGGGCGCGGCGCCGTCGAGGCTGTCGAGCTGGAACGGATCGGCGCCGAGGTCGTACCACTCGACGTCGTCGACCGGCTCGCAGGCCCGGCTCTGGGGGTTGAGTGCTTCCGTGTGGTGGAAGTACGCGAGCGATGGCGTGCGCACGCCGGTGTACGTGCAGGCGCGACCGCCGAGGACCGGCGCGTTCAGCGCGATCCGCTTCAGCTCGATCGCGAATGACCGGTCGGCCGGGAGCGCGCCGGCCTGGCCAGCGGCCGCCGCCAGCAGCGAGCGGCCGTCGGTGGTCCGGCAGGCGCCCGCCGAGTTGCATGGCGGCGCGCCCGCGAGCTCGAGGATCGTCGCGGTGACGTCGAAGTTGGCGACGAGCGAGTCGACCCGGTTCACCTGCTGCTCGCCGCCGAGGTACTGCGACGGGATCCGCATCGCCAGCGGGATCCGCAGCGCCTCCTCGTAGGGGTTCTGCTTCGCATCGGGGATCCGGTGCTCGCCGTAGAAGAAGCCGTTGTCGGAGACGAAGATCAGGACGGTCGAGTCGAGCTCACCGGCATCGTCGAGCGAGGTGATGATGTCGTTGACGCCGCGATCGACCTCCTTGAGCGAGGCGAGCGCGCAGCCGTAGCGGCGCTCGAGGTCGTCGATCTTCTTCTGCGAGAGCGACTTGAGCCCCTGGATGAAGGAGGGCTTGTCGGCGACGTCGGGCTCGTTGAAGGCCGGCGGCGACGGGAGGTCCTCGTCCTCGAACAGCTCCGCGTCCTCGGGCGCGGGCACGGCGGCGCCGTCGCAGCGCTTCTTGTCACCCGGCGCGATGTGGGGGGCGTAGGGCGTGTACTGGAGGTAGAACGGCTTCTTCGACGGCGCCGCGTCCTCGATCTCATCGACCGTGAGCTCGTTGAGGACGGTCGTCATGTAGTCCTCGTCCTCGTCGCCGTAGCGCTCGGTCTCGCCGTTCAGCCGCAGCGAGTAGTCGTAGTAGGAGTAGCGCTCGAGCGCGGCATCGAACTCGTCCCAGCCGGGGGCGATCGTCTTGGCGCCCTTCGTCTTCTTGTAGCGGTTCATGTACTTGCCGACGTGGATCGTCCGGTAGCCCGCGGCCTGCAGCCAGGTCGGCAGGGTGGAGGTGTCGTCGCCGAGAAGGCCGTAGTCGTTCTCGAGCACGCCGTGGTTGTGCGCGTACTGGCCGGTCAGGAAGCTCGCTCGCGATGGGCAGCAGGTCGGCGTCGTCGCGATCGCCTGGGAGAAGGTCGTCCCCTTCCGGACGATCTGCTTCGTGGTCTTCGGCATCGTCGACGAGCTCAGCATCCCGACCGTCTGGTCGTCGGTCATCACCATCACGATGTTCGGGCGCTCCGCGAGGCCGCGGGCGTCGGCGCTGCCGAGTCCAACGAATAGCGCGACCACGAGGCATGCGGCCAGCGCCGTGGCCGCGACGAGTCTGTTCAGGGGGATGCTCATTCGCAGAAGGGCCTTCCGTCCTGGTGGCGGTCGCGGCCCGCGATCCCGGCGCAGTCCCGCAGGCGTGCCAGCCTCGTGGCGAGCTCGACCTGGAGGGCGGAGGGCGGCAGCAGGCTAGAGGTTTGCGTCGCCTGGCTCGCCATCTGGAACGGGTCAGCGGTCAGGTCGTAGAGCTCCTTCTCGTCGATCGGGACGCAGGTCGCGAGGGTCGGGTCGAGCGCCGCGGTGTGCTCGACGTAGAGGTATCCGGGGGCGTAGACGCCCTGGTAGGCGCAGGTGCCGCTGCCGTCGTCCTCGACGGAGACGCCCTGGCCTCGGTTCAGCTCGACGCCAAGGGCGCGGTCGTTTGGAAAGCGCCCCTCGTCGCCGCGCAGAAGCGGGATCAGCGAGCGGCCGTCCATCACCCGGCAGCGGTGGCCGCCGGGCTTCTTGCAGGCGTCCGTATCGGCGAAGCCGAGGATCGTCGGCGCGAGGTCGATGTTCGCGACCGGCTCGGTCACCTCGCTCGGAGCCTGCGCGCCGAGGTACTTGCGCGGCGCCCGGATCAGGAGCGGCAGGCGGTACGCCTCGGAGTAGGCGTAGTTCTTCGAGTTCGGGATCCGGTGCTCGCCGTAGTAGTAGCCGTTGTCGGAGAGGAAGATGAAGACCGTCCGCTTCTTCTCGCCGACAGCGCGGAGGGCCTCGTCGATCGCGGCGATCGAACGGTCGACCTCGCGCAGCGAGGCCATCGCGCACCGGTAGCGGCGCTGCAGGTTCTGCACCTGGTCGTCATCGAGTCGCGGCAGGTTGCGGATGAACGACGGCTTGTCCTCTACGTCGGACTCGTCGAAATTCGGCAGCCGCGGTAGCGGCTCGTTGTCGAAGGCGTTCTCGTCGGCGGGCCCGGGGATCGCAGCCCCGAGGCAGCCGCCGCCGTTCTCCTCGCCGCCGGAGGTGTGCGGCGCCAGGTGGTCGAGCTGGAGGTAGAAGGGCTTCGACTGCGGGCCGAAGCGGTTGATCATCTGCACCGAGCGCTCGGCCAGGACGGAGGTCAGGTAGTCGGCGGGGGCGTTCGTGTAGGGACGGGTCCCGCCGTTGACGGAGAGGGTGTAGCCGTAGTAGCGGCGTGGCTTGATCAGCGAGTGCCACTGATCCCAGCCCGGCCCGGGGCGCGTCCGGGCCCGGGCCACCCGCTCGTAGCCGTTCAGGTAACGGCCCACATGGATCGTGGTGTAGCCCGCTGCGCGCATCCAGACCGGGAGGATGTTTCGCTTCTTGTTGAGCAGCCGGTACTTGTTGTCGAGCACCCCGTTGTTGTGCCCGTACTGGCCGGTCAACATCGAGGCGCGCGACGGGCAGCAGAGCGGCGTCGTCGCGATCGCGTTGGTGAAGGTCGTCCCCTCCGCGCCGATGCGGGTCAGGGTCTCCGGCATCGTGCGGTCGTTCATCATCGAGAGCGTCTGGTCGTCGGTGACGACCATGACGATGTTCGGCTTCTCCTCGAGCGACTGGCGCTTGTCGTCGGCGGCCAGCGCGGGCGCGGCCTGGAGGAGGGCGAGGGCGAAGAGAGCCGCGGCAAATAGCCCGATCGGACGGCGCCTACTCACAGTAGGCCCCCGATGCCGGGGCGGGATCGCGGCCCGGCGATGCCGGAGCAGGCGCGCAGGGCGGCCAGGCGCGACGCGAGCGTCGAGTCCTCGCCGAGGTTCTCGAGCTCGAAGGGGTCGGAGTTCAGGTCGTAGTGCTCCACCTCGAGGTCGGGGCGGCAGATCCGATCGCTCGGCCGCGGGATGCTCGTGTGCTCGACGTAGATCTCGCGCGAGGTGCGGACGCCCTGATAGCTGCAGCTGAGCGTGGGCTTCACCTTGTCCTTGCCCTGGGTCAACTCGACGACGAGCGCGCGGTCGTCGGGGAAGCCGTTGCGGCCCTGCAGGAGCGGCACGAGGGAGCGGCCGTCCATCGCCCGGCAGCTCGACGCATCGCACGGCTCACCGCCGGCCAGGTCGAGGATCGTGGGCGCGAGGTCGATGTTGGCGACCTGCTCGCCGACGTTGCGAACCCGGTCGGCGCCCTGAAGCGACTCGGGCATGCGGATCAGCAGGGGGACGTGGATGGTCTCCTCGTAGGGCAGCGTCTTCGAGCCCGGGATGCGGTGCTCGCCATAGAAGTAGCCGTTGTCGGAGGTGAAGATGACGACCGTGTCCTCGAGCGCGTCGGCGTCCTCGAGCTCGTTCATCAGCTCCTTCACGCCTGCATCGACGCTGTCGAGCGAGGCGAGCGCGCAGCGGTACGCGTTGCGAATGCGGTGCTTGGTGCCCTTGCCGAGCCGGTCGTGTCGCTGGACGAAGATCGGCTTGTCCTCGATCTCCTTCTCGTTGAACGACTTCGGGTCGGGCAGAGGATTGTCGCCGTAGCGCTCCCAGCCGGCGGGCTCGGAGGCGGCGTAGTCCTTGCACTCGCCGGAGAGGTCGCCCGCGCCCGAGTGCGGTGCGTAGTAGTCGACCTGCATGTAGAAGGGCTTCTCGGCCGGCGCGAGGTCGCCGATCAGCCGTTTCGCCCGATCGCTCAAGACCGAGGTCAGGTAATCGCTCCTGTCCTCTCCGTAGCTGACGCTGTCGCCGTTCACCTGGAGGTCGTAATCCAGGTAGCGGCGCGGCTTCAGCAATGTCGCCCACTCGTCCCAGCCCGGGGCGACCTCGCTGATCGGGCCGATCTCCTTCTCGTACCCGTTCAGGAACTTGCCCAGGTGAGCGGTGGTGTAGCCCTCGCGCTGGAGCCAGACGGGGAGAACGTTGCCAGGATCGACGAAGGCGGGGTAGCCGTGCTTGTTGGAGAGGATCCCGTGGTTGTGGGCGTACTGGCCGGTCAGGTAGCTCGCGCGCGACGGGCAGCAGTGCGGGGTGGTGACGATCGCGTCGGAGAAGGTCGTCCCCTTGCGTCCGACCAGCCGCTCGGTCTTCGGCAGGGCGCGCATCTGCTCGAGCGTCTGGTCGTCCGTGACGACGACCAGGAAGTTCGGCTGGGAGTCCCCTCCGCCTCCGGCGTTCTGCCCCGATGCGGGCAGCGCAAGCGAACCGGCGGCGAGCATGGTCGCGAGCACCGCGGCGACGAACAGCTTGCTTTTAGTCCCACGGCTCGGCATCGAGTCAAAGAACACGCGAAGCGCCGCCTTGGCTCGGCTGGACATGATCTCCCTGGCCCACGCCGTGCGTCAGCGACGCCGAAGGCGAGGATTCTAGAGCAGAGCCTTAAGCGTGCCTTAGGCGTGGCGAGCGCCCGTCGCCTCAGCCCGAGAGCTCGTAGCCGAGGTCGGTCAGGAGATCGCCCGCGACCGCCTCGAAGGCGGCCACCTGCTCGGGCGTCATGTCCTTGCGCCAGCGGCCGGCGCGGTCGGTCTGTGGTGGCTTCGAGACGTTGGCGTGCTGGGCCGCGCGTTGCTCGGCGGTGACCGCTGAATCGTCGCCGCGGCTGAGATCCCGCACCGTCTCCGACATGCGCTCGTCGGCAGACCGGTGGTACTCGAGCATGGCCGGGTCGAACTCGAGGTCGATCACGTCGCAGACCCGGCGGAGGACCGGCTCAGGATCGGCCACCAGGTCCTCGTAGCGGACCTCCAGGTACTCGTCGGGGATCCGGTCGCCGATCTTTCGAGCCTTCTCGATCCCTTCGACCCACTCGGTTGCAGCGTCCGCAACCTCGTCGTTGCCGTGATGGACCTCCAGCTGCGAGAGGGCGACGTCGCGGCCGTCGCGGATCAGGTGGACGAAGCGCGCTTCCGGGAGCACCGCGTGGACGCGGCGCATCCGGCGCACGTAGGAAGGGGATTTGTCGCCCCACCGCGGCTTCCCCTGCTTCTCCGCGTAGAGGCCGTAGAAGGTTCGCAGGGCGTTCGTCGTGTTGAAGGGCTCGGTGTGGTCGAAGCGGCGGTCGAGCTCGTCCGCGTCGAGTCCGAAGTCAGGCCATCGCCGGTGCCCGGTGATCACGTCGTGCGCGCGGCGGCGCATCTCGCCCTCGCCGACAGACTTCGGCAGCTCGCCCATCGCCTTCGCCAGCTTCGGGATGAAGTGGGTCTCGGGCGGGATCGCCAGCTCGGGATGGGCGTCGAGCATCAGGCGGAGCAGGGTCGTGCCGGAGCGAGCGACGCCGACGACGAACGGCGCCGGCGGCTGGTCGGGCTCCTCGGGCGGGCGCAGGATCGATCGGAAGCGGTCGGAGAGGGGCATCGTTCCTAGACTCTCGCAGCCTTGAGCCTTTTCCGATCACGCGACAGCGATGCCGGCTCCGACGAGAAGCGGCTGCCTCGCTGGGCGCAGCCGCTCGAGCCACCCGAGGTCCCCGAGGGCTGGCACACCGGCCCGCCCGACTTCGTCGGCGTCGGCGCGCAGCGCGCCGGCACGACCTGGTGGTATCGGGGCCTCGAGGCCCACGACCACGTCGTGCGCCCGAAGGGGAGGCGCAAGGAGCTTCACTACTTCAACCGCTTCTGGGACGGCGAGGTTCCGGCCGACCTCGCCGATCGCTACGCGGAGCTCTTCCCGAAGCCCGAGGGCTCGATCACCGGCGAATGGACCCCGCGCTACATGCACGACTTCTGGTCCCTGCGCCTGCTCGCGCAGGCCGCGCCGGAGGCCAAGATTCTCGTTCTTCTGCGTGATCCGATCGAGCGCTGGCGCTCGGGCACCGCGCGCGCCGTTCGCCTGGCGGATGAGGCGGGAGAGCCGATCCGGCTCGTCCAGCTCTCCGACGCGGTTTGGCGCGGCTTCTACTTCGAGCAGCTCCGCCGCCTCTTCGACCTCTTCCCGCGCGAGCGCGTCCTGGTCCAGCAGTTCGAGCGCTGCCGCGACGAGCCGCTCGCACAGATGGCCCGCACCTGCGAGTTCCTCGAGATCGAGCCGTTCGCCGAGCTGCCGGGAACGATGAGCCGCGAGCGCGACCCCAAGCCAAAGCCGGATTTGCCCGACGCGATGCGCGAGGAGCTCGTCGAGCTGCTCGCCGACGACGTCCGCCGCACGGCCGAGCTCTGCCCCGAGATCGAGCTCGAGCGCTGGCCGAATTTCAAGGGATGAGCGAGCCGCTCGCCTTCCTGATCCGGGTCGCCGAGGGAAACCTCGCGGCCCAGTCCGGCCTGTTCGTCGAGTCGCTGCGCCGGTGGGGCGGAGGGCTGGCGGAAACGCCGGTCTACGCCTTCACGAGCCCCGACGACGCGCCGCCCGCGGAGACGATCGAACGGCTCGCGGAGCTCGGCGCCACGCACGTCGAGCTCGACCTCACCGGCCGCCGTCGCGATCCGCCGGTCCTCAACAAGGTCTACGTCTGCGCCTGGGCCGAGCGCGAGCTGGAGTTCGACACCCTCTGCTTCTCCGACACCGACACGGTCTTCCTGAACGAGCCGCGCGAGCTCGTCGAGGGCGACTGGATCGCGGCCTCGAAGCCGGTGGGCTCGAGCCGCGCAGGCGGCCAGAAGGGCCCGGGCAAGCGGAACGAGCGCTACTGGCAGCGGCTCTACGACGAGCTCGGCGTCCGCTCGGAGCCGTGGGTCACCTCGGTCGTCGACCGTAAGCGGATCCGCGCCTACTGGAACACCGGGCTCGTCGCCGCCCGGCGCGAGGCCGGCCTGTTCGTGACCTGGGAGGAGGCGCTCGAGCGCCTCTTCGCCAAGGACATCGTCTTCCGCAAGCCCGTCCTGATGGAGCAGCTCGCCTGGTCCGGCATCACCGCCGACCACCACGACCGCGTCTGGGAGCTGCCCGATCCCTACAACTACCCGCTGCCCAAGCGCCGCTTCCTGCCGGACGAGATGCAGGCCCTCGATCTCGACGACCTCGTCCACGTCCACCTGCACAAGTGGGCTCACCTTCCCGGCTTCCTGACCGAGGTTCTGCCTCCGCTCGATCCGGAGAGCGAGCGCTTCGGCTGGCTCGCCGAGCGCCTGCCGCTGGAGCCGACCATCGACGGCCCGTTCCGCTGGGCCGACGATTGACGGTCCGCTCTAGACCTTGATCTCGCAGCCGACGGGGTAGAAGGGCGGGTCCTGGGAGCACTCGGCGAGCCGGATCTCCACGGCGACGTCCTCGTGGCGGCCGTTCCCGCGCGCCCTGACCCTCACCTTCGCCACTCCGCGAGCGGCAAGCGAGTCGTCGATCAGGTCGATGACCTTCCTGCCGTCGCCCTTGCGGATGAGCGACCAGGGGTGACGCGCCTCACCGGACTCGTGAATGTTGGTGTCGGTGATGTGGTCGAGGTATTTGGCCTCCCCGGTCGCCCGCTCGCCGGCGTACCGGGTGGTGAAGCGGACCGCCTCGGCGCGGTACAGAAAGGCGTCGAGGGCAAACGGGCGGGACTGGCCGTCGTCCGTCTCCGAGTAGTCGAGCTGGACGAGCTTCGGCCCCTTCGCCGCCGCCCCGGCAGTCGTGGCGAACCCGAGGGCCCCAAGCAGGACGAGCGCGATCAACGTGGTCAATTTCATGATCTTGTTCATGAGCCGATGATCGGTGCCTCGCGCCCGCCTGCATAGGGCACCAAGGTGTTGAGTTGGGCCCCCTAGCTTCCCGAGGTCCGGGTTCGTGATCTGCTGCAGCGCCCAGCTGTTGCCGTCGGGATCGCTGAAGTAGACGAAGTCGCCCCAGGGGAAGGACTGGACCTCGCTGGCCTCGACGCCGCGGTCGAGCAGGTCCTGTCGGGAGGCCTCCGCGTCCTCGACCACCATCTGCAGGCCCTCGAGCGAGCCGGGCTCCATCTTGCTCAGGCCGGTGCCGATCGAGATCGAGCAGTTCGAGCCGGGCGGGGTCATCTGGACGAAGCGGATCTCGTCGCTGACGCGGTGGTCGTGGTCGGCGTTGAAGCCGGCCTTCTCGTAGAACGCCTTCGCCCGGTCCACGTCCGAAACCGGCACCGGGATCAGTTCCAGCCGCATCTCCATCTCGCTCATCTCACGTCCTCCTTGGTGGGGTAGACTCTCTGAACTACTAAGTATCTTAGCAGATAAGAGATCTATGAGCAACAAGACCGAACAGGTGAACGAGCTGGTCGCCCTCTTCCGGGAGAGCGGGAATCAGGACAACGCCTTCGACAACCTCGCGGCCCAGCGACTGGGGATCAACCGCACCGATCTCGACGCCGTCAACATCGTCGAGGCCGGTGGAGGTATGACCGCCGGCGAGCTTGCCGCCGAGGCCGGCCTCACCACAGGAGCGGTGACCGGCGTGATCGACCGGCTCGAGCGAGCCGGCTACCTGCGCCGCGTCGCCGACCCCGGGGACCGCCGCAAGGTCCTCGTCGAGGTGACACCGGCCTTCTACGCGGCAGCCAGGCGGATCTGGGGGCCGATGATGGCCGACTGGCAGAAGACGATGAGCAGGCGCTTCACCGCCGCCGAGCTCGAGTCGTTCGCCGAGTTCCTGCGCGAGACGACGGCGATCGGCCGCCGCCACGCGGACCGCATCCGCGGGAACTGATCCATCGTCGTCGCTACCAGGGCTCTTCCGAGCCCGGTCCCACGCCGGAGCCGAGCGGGTAGCGGGCGAGGAGCGAGTCGCCGAAGCGATCGCGCAGATCGGCGACCAGCTCGACCAACTGCTGGTCGCGGGGCTCCACGTGGTGGCCCGACCGGTGTGCCAGGAGGAACCGCCCGCCCGCCTCGAGCCCGTCGCAGTCATTCTTGGGGAGGCTCCGTAGCCCTTCCAGGAGGTCGACGTCGAGAACCTCGCGCGCCAGCGCCTCGTCGGCCGCCGAGATCTTGAGCTCGCGATCGATGTCGGGCGAGCCGACCTCCAGGTCGTCCTCACCGAGCCCGCCCGCGAGGCGTTGCAGCTTTCCCTCGCGCTGGACCGAGAGGGCCGGCAAGTCCGCTGAGACCTCGATCGTCGCGCAGATGTGGGGCTCTTCGGACCGGTGGCTGGCGTCAAGGCCCCCATGGCCCAGCCCAAGGCTCACGCTCGGAAGACTCTTCCGCACGATGATGAACTCGAATATCGCGACGTCGTGTCCCCGCCATTTCCCGCGATACATGGACCTCAGGTCGCCGCCACCACCTTTGACCAGCCCCTCGGCGACGCCGCGAGCTCGAGCGGCGAGCTCGAGCGGCGAGTCCCGGAAGGCGTCGATGTCGTAGAGCCGGCTCCTCACGAACCCCTGGCTTTCAGGCCAACGCTGATTTCCGCTTTGGTCCATTAGCGCATAGGGTCTCCCATTAGGTGGCCTACTACAAGTGGTTTCAGGCTGGAGCGGTCGATCCCGTTCGGGATCAGGAGTGGTCGACCGATGGCTTGGCGAAGATGAAAGGCAGGGGAGGCGCTCAGTCCGTTGCCTGGCGCCCGGAGCAGCTCGCGAACGGCTCTCTCCAGGAGGAGCTTTGGGAGGTCGAGCTCGAGAAGCCGGAGGAGACCCCGAACGCCGTCCTGGCGAAGAAAGGGCGGCTTGTGCGCAGGGAGGACGCCTGGAACGACGAGGTCGCCGGGGAGATCGCCAAGGAATGGATCTTCGGCGCCCGCGACCGCTACGCCGAGGCCCTGCGCATCGGGGAACGTCAGGCCGACGGGCCCGCCGGACTCGGCGATCAGATGGCGGCGGCCGGAACGCGGAAGGACATCGAGGCCGCGGCCGACGCGACCAGCCAGGAGCTCAGGCGAATCTACGACGCGCTCGGCGACGAGACGGAGAGCCGCGAAAAGAGCATTACGCTCGTGTTGGAGGTGTCGAGCCTCTGGGATGCGACGCAGGCGGTGGTGAACGATCCGCCACACGTCGCCGCCTCGAAGGCCTTTGTGACACGCCACGACAGCGCCGTGAGCCTGAAACGTGCCACGGACCAGTTTGAGCGAGGCCTCGATTACGCCGCGGCCTTCCAAGCGTCGCTGGACGAATTCCAGGCGGAGTTCCCTCGCATCGGCGAGGAGTTCGCCGGCCGCCTCGCCCTCGCCCGTTAGCCGTCAGGTTCGCGTCGCGCGGCCACTGAGGGCCTTGACCGGGCCCTCGACCTCGTAGCCGAGGTCGGCCAGCAGGTCGCCCGCCTCCGCCTCGAAGATCGCGCGCTGCTCTTCGGTCATCTTTTCGCGCCAGCGACCGACGCGGTCGGCCTTCGGCGGCTCCATCGCGAGCTTGTGCGACTCCATGCGGTGCTCGGCGGAGACGACCTCGCGGTCGGGGCCGCGGTATAGGTCGCGGTCCTTTTCGGCAAGCCGCTCCTCGGCCCGCTCGTAGTAGCGGAGCATCGACTCGTCGTAGTCGAGCTCGACGTACTCGCAGACGCGCAGGAGCGTCGGCTCGGTTTCGAGGATCAGGTCCTCGTAGCGGACCTCGGTGTAGTGCGGCAGCCGGGCGGCCTGCTCGCGGCCGCGCATCACGCGCTTCTTCCAGCGCCGCGCCGCGCCCTCGACCGTGTCCGGCCCCCAGTCGCGGCCGAGGACGGAGAGGGCGACGTCGCGCCCGTCGCGGATCAGGTGGATGAAGCGCGCCTCGGGGAGGACGTGCTCGATCCGCATCATCTCGCGCACGTAGCCGGGCGTCTTGTCGCCCCAGCGCGGCTTGCCCTGCTGCTCGGCATAGAGCTCGTAGAAGACGCGGATGACCTCGCCGATCTCGAGCGGCTCCACGGCGTTGAACCGCCGGGTCAGCTCGTCGGCATCGAGGTGGAAGTCGCCCCAGCGGCGATGGGTCGTGACGACCTCGGCGAGGCGATCGGCGTCGGCCCGCTCCCAGCGCCGCGCCTTGATCAGGTCGGGGACGAAGTGGGTCTCCAGCGGGATCGCCATCTCCGGATGCGAGTCGAGCATCAGGCGCATCAGCGTCGAGCCCGAGCGGGTGGCGGAGACGACGAACGGCGCCGGCGGGCCGCTGGTGGCGCGGTTGCGGATGCTGCGGAACTTCTGCACGGCGTCGCCGCCCGCGAGCAGCGCCCGCTTCGGGATCGAGGGACGCTCGGGGGCCCGGTAGGCGCTACCGGGGGCTTCGCCCCCTCGGCGGCCGCCTTCGGCGGCGCCTCCCCCCGATACTTCGGAAGCGTCGCTTGCAGGGTCCGCCGGAGGGCCCTCCCGCGATGCGATCGCGCCGAGCTTCTCCTCGACCTCGGCGGCGGCGCCGGGGCCGACCGGGTAGTCGAGCTCGGCGAGTAGCTCTCCGGCGGCGTCCTCGAATTCGTTGCGGTCGGCGTCGCTCATCCCCTCGCGCCAGCGGGCGACGCGGCTGGGGTCCGGCGGCTCGCGGGTCTTCGCGTGCGTCGCCATCCGCCGCTCGACCGAGAGCTTCGTCTTGCCGCCCTCCTCGGCGGGCAGCTCGCGCTTCATCTCCTCGAGCCGCTCGCCGGCGCGCTCGTGGTAGTCGAGCATCTCCTCGGCCCAGGGCAGCTCACAGAACTCGCAGATCTGCTTCAGCATCGCCTCGGGCTCGAGGATCAGGTCCTCGTAGCGGACCTCGAGGTAGTGGCGCAGCCGCGGCGCATCCCGGCGGGCCTTGGTGACCTTCTCCGACCAGCGGCCGGCGACCGCGGCCACGGTCAGGTCCTTCACGGTGCGGTCGAGCACCGAGAGGGCGACGTCGCGGCCGTCGCGGATCACGTGGACGAAGCGGGCCTCCGGCAGGACGCGCTGGATCGCCCGCATCTTGCTCACGTACCTGGGCGTCTTGTCGCCCCAGCGGGGCTTGTCCTGAAGTTCCGCGTAGAGCTCGTAGAAGGCGCGGATCGCCGTCGCGGAGTCCAGGTTCTGGATCGCGCCGAACCGGGCCCGCAGCGTCTCCGCGTCGAAGCCGAAGTCGCCCCACTCGCGCTGCGAGGTGATCACCTCGACGAACGTGTCCGCGTCCGGCCCGTCGCGCTTCTCGACCTGGATCAGGTCGGGGATGAAGTGAGTCTCGGGTGGGATCGTCAGCTCGGGATGGGCGTCGAGCATCATCCGCAGCAGCGTCGTCCCCGAGCGGTTCATGCCGACGACGAACGGGAAGGGGGTCCGCCGCGCGTCGCGGCTCACGCCCATCCGGTCGAGGATTCCCATGCGTCGCAGCGCGTGCCGGCAATCTGCTTGCCGGTCACCTCGTAGCCGAGCTCCTCGAGCAGGTCGCCCGCCTCGCCCTCGAACGCCGCCTGGTCCTCGGCGCTCATCTTCTCCCGCCACTGGCCGAGGCGCGAGGGGTCGGGCGGCTTCTGGGTCAGCTTGTGGGCCTCGACGCGGTGGTCGGCCGGGCGCAGCGGCTTGTCGCCCTCGGAGGGCAGGTCCCGCGCCATCTCCGACATCCGCTCCTCCGCCCGCTCGTAGTAGGTGAGCATCGCGTCGTCGAAGGGCAGGTCGATGAACTCGCAGATCTTCCGCAGCGTCGGCTCGGTCTCGCGGATCAGGTCCTCGTAGTGGACCTCGAGGTAGTACGGCAGCCGGTCCGCCTGCTCGCGGGCGCGCAGGATCCGGTTCTTCCAGCGTTGCGCGACCTTGGGTATCGGCGTCGGGTCGGTCAGAACGCGCTTGGCCCGTGAGAGCGCCGCGTCGCGCCCGTCGCGGATCAGGTGGATGAACCTCGCCTCGGGCAGCGCGCGCTGGATCAGGAGCATCCGGTTGATGTAGATCGGGGTCTTGTCGCCCCAGCGCGGCTTGCCCTGCTTCTCGGCGTAGAGCTCGAAGAACGCGCGCAGGGAGTCCGAGACGTTGACCGGCTCGGTCGCCGCGATCCGCTCGCGTAGCTCGCCGGCGTCGAGGTGGAAGTCGCCCCAGCGGCGGTTGCCCTCGATCGCGGCGACCGCGTCGTCGACGGTCGGGTCCTTCTTCTCCTGGAACGCCTCGATCAGGTCGGGGACGAAGTGCGCTCTCGGGCGGGATCGCGAGCTGCGGGTGCGAGTCGAGCATCATCCGCAGCAGCGTCGTGCCCGAACGCGTGACGCCGACGACGAAGGGCGCGGGGAGCCGGGTCGTGTCGGGATCGATCGCCTCGGCCGCGCCAGGCGCGGTCTTGCGCAGAGCGCCGATTCGCCCGACGGCGCGACGGGCACGATCCGCGGGGCCGGCCAGCGCCGTCTTCAGCTTGCTGGGCTTGCGGCTCGGGACCGTGACCTCGTAGCCGAGCTCGCCGAGCAGGTCGCCGGCAACGGTCTCGAACGTCTCGAGGTCGGCGGCGTCCATCCGCTTGCGCCAGCGCCCGATCGCGTCGGCCGAGGGCGGCTCCTGGGTCAGCGCGTGCGCCTGCATCCGCTCTTCGCCCGGCCGCATCGGCTTGCCGTCCACCGGCTTCAGGTCGTGCGCCATCTCCGACATCCGCTCCTCGGCGCGCTCGTAGTAGGTGAGCATCCCCTCCTCGAAGGGAAGGTCGATGAACTCGCAGATCGTCCGCAGGGTGACCTCGGTGTCGAGGATCAGGTCCTCGTACCTGAGCTCGAGGTAATGCTCGAGCTTTCCTCCCGCGCGCTGGGCGCGGCGGATCCGGCGCTTCCAGTTGCGGGCGACCCGCGTCATCGGGGGCGGGTTCTTCAGCGAGCGCTTGATCCGCGACATCGCGACGTCGCGCCCATCGCGGATCAGGTGGATGAATCGGGCCTCCGGAAGGACGGCCTCGATCTCGCCCATCTTGTCGACGTAGTTCGGTGTCTTGTCACCCCAGCGCGGCTTGCCCTCCTTCTCGGCGTAGAGCTCGTAGAAGGTGCGCACCACCGGCTCGATATCGAAGGGCTCGACCGTCTCGAGCCTGGCGCGGAGCTCCTCGGCATCGAGGTGGAAGTCCGCCCAACGGCGGTCCTCGGCGAACCGCTCGAACGCCATCTCCGGCGTCACCGGCACCGACTCGAACATCTCGATCAGATCGGGAAGGAAGTGCGTCTCGGGCGGGATCGTGAGCTGCGAATGCGCGTCGAGCATCAGCCGCAGCATCGTCGTGCCGGAGCGGCCGACGCCGACGACGAACGGGGCGGGTGTCACCTGGTCGCTCATGAGCCGGCGTAGGTTGGCACGAGCCGGTCGAGGAGGTCGCGGAAGCCGTCGACCGTGCGCTCCCAGGTGAGCTCGGAGCGGAGGTTGCGCGAGCCCTCGGCGAGCTTCGCGCGCAGCTCGGGATCGGCGAGCCGCTCGAATGCGCCGGCGAGCTCGGTCACGTCGGGCGAGTGGGCGGGGATGCCGGACTTGGCGGTGCCGTCCTCGATGCCGGCGACGAGCAGACCGTTGACCCCGTCGGTGACGACCTCGTTCATCGGCGGGTTGTCGTTGACGATGATCGGCTGGCCGAACGCCGTGGCCTCGTAGAGCGGCAGCCCCAGGCCCTCCCAGCGGCTCGGGGTGACGCAGACGTCGCAGCCCGCGATCCGGGCGAGGTGCTCGAGCCGTGGCAGGTCGTCGAGGACGAGCTCGATCCGCGAGTCGCCGGCGACCATCTCCTTGACCTGGTCGAGCCGCTTGCGGTCGACCTGCGCGGTGACGAGCAGCCGCAGGCTTGGGTCGAGCGTCCGCATGAACGCCTCGACGACCTCCTTGACCGGCTTGCGATGGCCGATGAAGCCGCCGGGATAGACGAATTGACGACTCCGCCCGAATCCTCCGCTTCGCGTCCGGTTCGGTCGGGTCGCGGGCTGTGCTATCTCCAGGAGCTCCGGATGAAGGCCCCACTGGATCCGCGGGCTCTCGATCCCGAAATCGCGGTAGCGCTCCTGCTCGGCGTGGGTGAAGGAGTAGATGACCTCGAAGGCCTCCTGCGCGCCTGCCGCGTGGTCGCCCTCGAAGTGCTCCCAGACGAAGCGGCCGGCGGTGTGGACTCCCTGGCCGCGCAGCGTCGCCAGTTCTTCGAACTGGTAGTTCTGGTCGCAGAAGATCGCCTCGATCCCCTCGGCCTCGACCCAGGCGCGGTACTCGTCGAGCGGGATGTCGTAGGCGGAGGCCTCCGTGATCCCGGGCTGGTCCCAGACGTCCTTGCGGTCGAGGGCGCCCGGCCGCGGGCCGCGCTCCTTCTTCGGCCGCGCAAGCACGTATGTCTCGTGGCCCAGCGCCTCGAAGGCGCTGCGCAGGTAGCGGCCGACGACCGGCTGGCCGCGGTCGAACCACTTGGAGACGATTCCGATCCTCATCAGACAATTCCGCCGGGATGCTCCGCTTGCGAGACAGATCCGCCGGGATGCTCCGCTTCGCGTCCGCTCCCGGCGGGCCTACACGGGTACGGCTACGACCGACGCGAAGAGTCGGAGCCGTCCTCGGAGCCTGTGAGCGGATCCACGGCGTGCTCCGGATGTGGCATCAACCCGAGCACGTTGCCGGCCTCATTGGTCACCCCCGCGATGTCCCTGGCCGACCCGTTCGGGTTATGGCCCGCAGCGTAGCGGAAGGCCACCTGGCCGCTCGCCTCGAGGCGGTCGAGCTCGTCGTCAGGCGCGTAGTAGAGGCCGGTCGTGTGCTTGACCGGGATCGAAAGCGTCTCACCGGCGTCGATCGAGCGCGTCCATGGGCTCTCGGGGCCCTCCGCGGTCTCGGCGACGAGGTCGACCTGGCGGCAGACGAACTTCAGTCCCTCGTTGGGCAGCAGGGCGCCGGGCAGCAGACCGGCCTCGCAGAGCACCTGGAACCCATTGCAGATGCCGAGCACCGGGACCGCCGTCGCGGGCGAACTCGAGGACGGCCTCCATCGCGGGAGCGAAGCGAGCGATCGCGCCCACCCGTAGGTAGTCGCCGTAGGAGAAGCCTCCCGGGACGACGATCGCGTCGACCCCGCCGAGGTCGCGGTCCTCGTGCCAGATGAGCCGGGCGTCGCCTGCGCGCTCACAGGCCGCGAGCGCGTCGCGCTCGTCGCAGGAGCCGGGAAACTGGAGGACGCCGAAGCTCGTCACGCGTCAGGGGCAGAGCCGTCGCCGTTGCCCTCGCCGTCGAGCTCGACCTCGAAGTCCTCGATCAGCGGGTTCGCGAGCAGCTTCTCGCAGAGCGAGTCGAGCTCGTCCGGCGTCTCGGTCTCGAGCTCGACCAGGCGGCCGACGCGAACGTGGGAGACGCCGTCGAAGCCGAGCGCCGGCAGCGCCCGCTCGACCGCCTTGCCCTGCGGGTCGAGGATGCCCTCCTTCGGCCGGATCAGCACGCGTGCCTTCACGGCTGAAGAATCTAGCGCCAGAGTCGGCTCAATCCGCGGCGCTTCGCGGGTGCCTCGTAGCCCGACTCGTCGAGCAGCTCCGGATAGCCGGCCTCGGCGATCGCCTCCTCCATCCCGAGCCGGCGGAAGGCGTCGAGCCAGCGAGGGTCGGAAGCCGCGTAGGGCTCCTCGGGGGAGCGGACCTTCTCGCGCGCCCAATCCGCGACGGGTTCGGGCACCGGTCGGCCGAGGACCGCGTAGAGCGAGCCGAGCGAGGCGGCCGGGTCGGCGCGCAGATCCTCGTTTCGCAGCAGCAGGTAGCGCTCGCCGAAGAGCTCGCGACCTGCGCCGCGGGTCGACTCGAACGTGTGCTTCCAGACGAGCAGGACGCGGTCGACGCTCGTCGGCTCGTCCAGCGCCGGCGCGTCCGGTCGCGACAGCAGCTCCTCGGCGATGTCGTAGCTGGACCACAGGCGGCGCTTCTTGGCGTCCGTGAAGAATCGATCCGTGGTCGGGAAGTGCTTCGCCTCCCGGTTGCGCCCGCGGCCGAGCATGATCGAGGCGGTCACGGCGCGGGGGTCGCGGACGACGTGGGCGAGGGCCGCGCCCGGGTCGAGCTCCGCGAGGTCGGCGACCTGGTCGTAGAACCGGGTCTCCTTGATCGCGACGGCGGGGCGCCTGCTCCAGCAGGTGGGCGAGGAGGCCGCGGACGTGATCCGGTAGCCCCGGCCGCGCCTCCAGCGCGGGCTCGCGCGGCCCGCCCCAGTTGAACTCGGCGAGCGGGACTTCCGGGAAATGCTCGCCGCCGTAGGCCGCACGGATCTCCCGGGTCTCGGCGAAGGCGTCGGTCTCCCGAGCGCCCGAGCCGCCGCCGACGGTCACCTTGTCCTCGCGCAGAGGCTCGTAGAACAGGCGCAGCTCGGGATCCTCGAGCAGCGCGTCGTAGAGGATCGTCGTCCCCGACCGCCGCATTCCCTGGACGAACAAGTTCATCGGCGGGGAGGTTAGGCTCGCGACTGATGGCACACGCGGGACAGGAGTTCGAGGGACCGAACGACTACAGGCTCCGCCTGGTCACGACCGGAGCCGAGTCCGACGGTGAGCTGCTCGAGATGGAGGCGAGCTACGGCGAGGGCGCGATGATGCCGCCCATGCACCTCCACCCCTCGCAGGCCGAGCGCTTCGAGGTGCTCGAGGGCGCGATGCTCACGGTCGTGGACGGCGTCGAGCGCCGCTACGAGCAGGGCGAGGCCTTCGACGTACCCGCCGGGACCCCGCACCAGATGACCGGCGACGGCGCCGCAAAGGTCAAGTGGCAGGTCCGGCCGGCCCAGCGAACCGCCGAGTTCTTCGAGGTCCTCCTCAGCGGCAACCCGGACGGGATCGACGTCCTCGAAGAGTTCAGCGCGGAGATCAGCTTCCCGCCCGCCGACTGACCGTGGCCGCCTACGACCCCGAGGCCTGGAGCGACCTGTTCGTGGCGACGGCCGGGGCGTCCGCCGCGCTCGCCGGGCTCGTCTTCGTCGCCGTCTCGATCAACGTCGAGCGGATCCTCCAGTACAAGGGACTCCCAGAGCGAGCGCTGCAGACGGTGCTCCTCCTGCTCAGCGTCCTGGTTGCGTCGATCCTGGGCCTGGTCCCGGGCCAGAGCACCACCGCGCTCGGCATCGAGCTGCTCGCGGTGGCGCTGGCGTTCACCACGGTGATCTTCTCCCTCGGGACCAAGCGCGAGCGAGGGGATGAGGAGCCGGCGTCGTGGGCGCTCTCGGAGTACGTCCTCGTCGGGATCGGGACGATCCCGTTCGTGATCGGAGGCGCCACCCTCCTCGCCGAGTCCGGCGGCGGCCTCTACTGGACCCTCGCGGGGATCATCCTGGCGACGGTCGCCGCCGTCGCGAACGCCTGGGTCCTGCTCGTCGAGATCCTCCGATAAGAGGCCGCGCGGCTTTCACCGCGCGGCCTCGCATCCCTGGCTACGGTCAGGTGGTCGGTTACGAACCGGTACCGGTACCGGTACCGGTGTCGGTGCCGGGTGCGGTCGAGGGGTCGCCGTCGGTGGACGCCCGGGTCTCGTCGCCCTTGGCGCTGGTCCCGGTGTCACCGCCGCCGGTCGACTCGTCGCCGGTCGTGCCGCCGGTCTCGGTTCCCTTGGCGCTCGTGTCAGACGCGTCGGTGCCGGTGTCGTCGTCGCCACCACCACCGGGTCCGTGGTTGTCCTCGCCATCGTCATCGTCGTCATCGTGGCCGGAGTTGCCCCCGCCCGGCCCGGAACTGCCCGTGGTGACGCCGGAGCCGTCGTGGCCCGGCCCGCTGTCGCCTGACGCGGCCTGTGCCCAGAGGAGCGGCATCGCGACCAGGACCGCCAGCGCCAACCCGAGCGCAAGTGCCCGGCGTGCCGGCGAGGCAGGCTCGGTCTCGATCGCAGCTTCCTCGGCCATCCGGAGGTGGGCGCTCGCCGCCCCCGGCAGGCCGTCTTCGTTGATCTGTCCGCTCATCGAACGAGTCCTTTCTCTCGTGGTCATGACTCCAACCCGAAACACGAACGGCGCGCGAGGATCACGCGGCTGTTTGCGATTGACGCGGATCAGCGGCCGCGGGAGCGCCCGAGCCTGATCCGGCTCGGCTGGCGCTCCACCGCGGGCTCGAGCCGCAGCGCGACCTCGGCCGCGTTCGGCCGGCCGGCCGGCGCCGGCGAGAGCATCTCGGCGACCAGCTGAGCGACATCGTCGTCGACCGGCCCGGTGAGCGGCTCGGGCGGTGAGTGCAGCTGCGGGAATCGAACGTCTGGGTCGGGGTGGTGACGCGCGTCCCTCGGGCGCGGGAAGGGCCGCTCGCCGGTGATCGCGTGCTGAAGCGTGGCGCCGAGACCCCAGACGTCGGCGGCCGGCCCGATCGTGGCGGACGGCTCGCGGAGGCACTGCTCCGGTGCCATGTAGGCGTCGGTTCCGAGTGGTCCGCGGCTGGACGCGGCGTGCTCGATTGAACGAGCGATCGAGAGGTCGATCAACCGTGGCGGCACGCCCATCACGATGTTGTCCGGCTTGACGTCGAGGTGCACGTATCCGGCCTGCTCCATGTAGTGCAGTGCCCCGGCGACGTTCAGCGCGAGCGGCAGCAGTTGCTCAGGCGGGAGCGCTCCGCCGCGCCGGATGAGTCGCCGTAGCGAGGGGCCCTCCAGGTGCTCGATCATCAGGTGCGGATGCTCGCTCGGAGAGCACGGCGTCGAAGCCACGGACGATCACGGGATGGGCGAGCGCCTCGAGCAGTTCCGCCTCGCCCGCGAGGTCGCGGAGCGCCCGTTCGTCATCCGCCTGATCGGGCCGCAGGACCTTGGCCACGCAGATGGCGTGCATGGGCTCGTCCCAGACGAGGAAGACCTCGAAGCGGCTGCCGCCGCCGATCGCCTTGAGCACCGTTCGCCCTGGCGCGATCGCCGCGCCCTCGCTCAGCTCCCAGCTCGCGCGATCGGTCGCGAGCGCGGTGGCGCCCTTCGGCCATCAGTCGCCCGAGCCCGAGGATCCAGAGCCGCTCGATCCCGATCCGGACGAGCCAGACCCGCCTGCCGGACGAATCGTCGTCGATCTCCGGCGGCTCCGGAGGTTCGACGGGCTCGACCTCGCCGCCGCCGCCGCCGTCATCGGAGCCCGAGCTCCCAGAGCCGCTCGACCCGGGCGATCCCGACCCGCTGGAGCCGGAGCCGGAGGAACCGCTGCCCGAGCCCGACGAGCCGCCGCTCGAGCCGGACGATCCGGAGCCGGAAGAGCCAGAACCTGACGAGCCGGAGTCGGAAGAGCCGGAGCCCGAGCTGCCCGACGAGCCGGAGCCGCTCGAGTCGCTGCCCTCGTCGCCCGAGCCGCCGTGTCCGCTCGACCCGGAGGAACCGGAGCCGTCGCCCGAGTTGTCGCCTCCGCTCTCATCGCCACCGCCGTGCCCCTCGCCGGATCTCTGGCCGGACGAGCCACCTACGACGGCGCCGCCTCCACTGCGTCGCTCACCCGAAGCGGGCGACGGCTGAGCTGGCTCGGCCGCCCCAGCGCCAGGGCCCTCGGAGCCGTTACGCGCGGGTGCCCAGCCGAAGCCACGCGGCGATCGTCCGCCCCGTCGCGGGAACGCTCGACGGCGACGCTTCCACCCACGGCGAGCGCTCCCGCCACGACGCCGGCAGCGACCTTCACGCCGATGCCCGAAGCCGCGCCGCCTGTTGCTCCCGCCACGCCGATGCCCGCGCCCGTCGCGGCCGCGCCGACCTCGGCGCCCCCCTGGTTGAGTAGCCAGCGGAGAAGTGGCAGGGGGACGATCAGGCCCGCCGCCTCGCGCAGCGCGCCCCTGGCGCGAAAGATCAGCTGGCGGACCGCGCCCGGACTGGTCCCGAGCTCGGCGGCGATCTCGGCGTGCCCGCGGCCCTCGAGCTCTCGCGCGACGATCGCCTCGCGCTGCGCGTCCGGGAGCGCCTTGATCCCGCCGACCAGGGCGGCGAGCTCGGCGCGGTTCTCCGCCACCTCCTCGGGCTGAGCGGAGCGGTCGAGCTCCTCGACCAGCCGTTCGTCGGAGGGGTTGTCGCGGAGGTCGTTGAGCGCGCGGTTCCTGACGATCCGGAAGAGCCAGGGCCTCAGCACGATCTCCGCGTCGGATCGGCCGAGCGCCGAGTGGGCGGCGATCAGCGCCTCCTGGACGACGTCGTCGGCACGGTGCGCCGGCACGATCATCGCCGCGAAGCCGACGAGCGGAGCCCGGTAGCGCCGGACGATCTCCTCGAAGGCCCGGTCCCGCCCCTCGCGGGCGAGCGCGACCAGCCGCGAATCGGGCTGGGAGCGAAGCAGGGCTCCGCGGATCGGATCGAGCATCGGGGGCGACATCGCTCTGTACCTCTACCCGCTCCAACACGAGCCAAGGCACAAGATCACGCGGACCTCGACGAGTTTTCGCGCGAGCCGCTAGCCGAGCGTCTTGCCGGAGATCCGCTCGTACGCCTCGACGTACTTCGCGCGCGTGTTCGCGATCACTTCCTCGGGCAGGTTCGGCGCCGGCGGCGAGTGGTCCCAGCCGGACTCGTCGAGCCAGTCGCGGACGTACTGCTTGTCGAACGAGGGCTGGCCCCGCCCTGGCTCGTACTGATCCGCGGGCCAGAAGCGCGAGGAGTCCGGGGTGAGGACCTCGTCGCCGAGGACGATCTCCGCGCCGGGCGACGCCCCGAGTTCGAACTTGGTGTCGGCGAGGATGATCCCGCGCTCGGCCGCGTGCTCGGCGGCGCGGGTGTAGAGGTCGATCGAGATCCGCCGCAGTTCCTCCATCAGCGCCCGGTCGCCGACGATCTCGGCGGCGCGGTCGAAGTCGACGTTCTCGTCGTGGTCGCCGATCTCGGCCTTCGTCGCCGGGGTGAAGATCGGCTCCGGCAGCTTCTCGGACTCGGTCAGGCCGGCGGGCAGGTCGATCCCGCAGACCGCCTGGGTCTCCTTGTACTCGCGCCAGCCGGAGCCCGAGAGATAGCCGCGCACGACGCACTCGACCGGGTACATCTCGAGCTTGCGAACTCGGATCGCCCGGCCGGCGACCTCCTCCGGAACGTCCTCGGAGAGGTAATGGTTGGGGACGATGTCCTGCGTCTCGCCGAACCAGAAGATGGACATCTGGGTCAGCACCTTGCCCTTGTCCGGAATCGGGTCCGGGAGGATCACGTCGTAGGCCGAGATCCGGTCCGAGGCGACCATCAGCAGATCGTCCTCGACCTCGTAGATCTCGCGGACCTTGCCCGACGAGTGCTTCTTCAGTTCGGCGACCCCTGGCATCGCCCGGAAAACTAGCGAGGGCCCCGGAGACGGGGCCCTCGCGAACTGCGGAATTTGCGGACTGCGAGCGGCTAGAGGTCGGCGATTGCGGCCGCGAAGTCGCCCGGCGCGCCGCACTCGGCGCCCTCGGTCGTGATCTTCGTGATCTCGCCCTCGAGAACGCCGTCCTTCTTGAACTTGCCGCTGCCCTTGACGAGCACCTCGTCGGCACCGCTCTTGAGCTTGAACTTGCCGCCCTTGATCGCGATGCGCTCACGCTGGAGACCTGCGCACTTGAGCGAGAAGTTGCCCGCCGTGCCGCTCTCGAACGTCTTGACGCGGAACTTGTACGCCATCCCCAGGTAGTCGTACTCGCCCTTGTAGACGCTGCCCGGCGCGACGTTGGACTGCCCTGCCGAAGCGGGCACGACTCCGACGACACCGATCGCCACGATCGCGACCACAGCTCCGATTGTCTTCCTCAAGTGATTCTCCTGTCCCTGTTGAGTTGTGAGGCGCGGGAGGGTACCAACGAGTGCTATCCATTCGGACATGGACGAGGTCAATTCGGGCGTCTTTCACTGGACCGCCAAACACCCGAACATCGGGATGGAGGTGAGCTCGTATTACGTCGAGCCGGCGCGGACCCTGATCGATCCGATGGCCTCCGACGAGGCGCTCGAGTGGCTCGGCGGGCAGGACGACCGGCCGGAGCGGATCGTCCTCACGAACCGGCATCACCTGCGGGGCTCGGAGCGCTTCCGCGACGAGTTCGGCTGCTCGATCCTCTGCCACCGCTCGGGGCTGCACGAGTTCGAAGGTGGACCCGAGGTCGAGGGCTTCGCTTTCGGTGACGAGCTCGCGCCCGACCTGAAGGCTCTCGAGGTCGGAATCATCTGCGAGGAGGAGACGGCGCTACACATCGACCTCGGCTCGGGCGCCCTGGCCATTGCGGACGGCGTCATCCACTACGGCGAGCTCCGCTTCGTCCCCGACAATCTCCTTGGCGACAACCCGGAGGTGATCAAGGAGGGCCTCCGCCGTGCCTACGCTCGCCACCTCGACCGCCCCTTCGACGCTCTCCTTTTCGCGCACGGTCAGCCGATCGCCGAGGGCGGCAAGGACCTGCTGAAGGAGTTCGTGGGCCAGTGAGCGGTGCAGCCACCGCCCTGCGGTCGCCCCCGGCGGTCCGCCGCCTGCCGCCAGGTCCCCGATCCGGCCTCGCGACCGGCGTGCGCTGGCTCCACAACCCCGCCAACCTGCTCGAGGCCTGCCGGGACCGCTACGGGCCGAACTTCACGCTGAAGTTCCCGGGGGCCGGGCGCAACGTGATGATCTCCGACCCCGCGACGATCAAGGAGATCTTCGCCCGGGACCGCCGCGGCAACGGGATGCCCTCCAGTCGCGACCTCCTGCTGAAGCCGGTGATGGGGGAGCGGTCGGTGCTCCTGATCGAGGGCGAGGACCATCTGCGGGTGCGCAAGCTGATGCTCCCGCCATTTCACGGCGAGCGGATGCGCGCCTACGCCGAGGGGATCGAGGCGGTCACCGAGCGCGAGGTCGCCGGCTGGCGGCAGGGCACGCGATTCGCCCTCCACCCGGCGATGCAGTCGATCACGCTCGAGGTGATCCTCAGCGCCGTCTTCGGGGTCGTCGACGGCGCCCGGCGCGATGAGCTGCGGCGCAGGCTGGTGGCGATCCTGGAGGTCGGGCAGTCGGCGAAGGCGCAGCTCATGGGCCTAGCCCTGACGCGGCTGGGGGCGAAGGGCCCCTATGAGGCCTTCGAGCGCCGGTTGACCCAGGCGGACGACCTGCTCCTCGCGGAGATCGACGACCGCCGCGCCGATCCCGCCCTCGCGGAGCGCGAGGACATCCTCTCCCTGCTCGTGGCGGCCCGGTTCGAGGACGGCACGGAGATGAGCGACCGCGAGATCCGCGACCAGCTGATGACCCTGCTGCTCGCGGGGCACGAGACCACGGCTACCTCGCTCGCCTGGACCTTCGACCTGCTCTTCCATCACCCGGCAGCGCGGGAGCGCCTGGAGGCCGAGCTCGCCGAGGGCTCCGAGGAATACCTCGGCGCGGTCTGCAACGAGGCCCTGCGTGTCCGCCCGGTCATTCCGGCGGTGGGCCGCCGGCTGGCCGAGCCGCTCGAGGTGGGGGACTACGAGGTCGGGCCCGATGACTTCGTCAACGCCTGCATCTACCTCGTCCACACCCGCGAGGACGTCTACCCCGAGCCCTATGCGTTCCGGCCGGAGCGCTTCCTCGACTCCGCGCCCGAGACCTACACGTGGATCCCCTTCGGCGGCGGCACCCGGCGCTGCATCGGCGCGGCGTTCGCCGGCCTGGAGATGCGCGTCGTCCTGCGCTCGGTGCTCACCCGCGTCCGCCTGGAACCGGCGAGCGAAAAGCCGGAGCCGATCGGCCGGCGGAACATCACCCTCTCGCCGAAGCACGGGACCCCGGCGATCCTGCGCGAGCGGATCAGCTCCGGCTGACGAGCCGCCGCAGCCTGCCGCCGGACTCGGCTTCCTTCAGGCGCTTGCGCTGCTTCGCGACCCGCTCGCGGAAGTTGTCGAGCTGTCGCACGAGCGAGCGCTGGGTGCGCGCGAGCGTCTGCATGGCGTCATGGCGGATCTCGTCGAGCTCCGCCTCCGTCCCCTCCGTCCCCAAGCGCTCCGTCCCCTCCGTCCCCATTGCTCGCAGCGCGTCGCGGATGCGGGTGTCCTCCTCCAGCCGCCCCTCGGCGATGCCCGCCTCCACCTCCGCGTCGCTGAGGGTCAGCTTCTCGTAGAGCTCGGGCAGGCGGCCGTCGTCGTAGGCCTCGCGCAGGTCGTCGTGGGCCTGGTCGGAGAAGCCGCCGTGGAAGATCGTGGTCTCGACCCGGCGCTTGTACTGCTCGAAGGAGCGCAGCGGGAAGTGCATGACCCTGGCGGGGAAGATCGGCGACCAGACGAGCCGGGAGTCGGCGGCATGGTCGGCGTCCTCCTTGACCGCTCGCATCACCGCCCGCCCCGCGTGCTTCGAGCCGCCGGCCTCGCCCTCGATGTCGACGTCGTGGGCACCGCGGTGAAGGACGACGTCGGGATCGGCGCGGTGGGCGATCTTCGGGCGCAGCCGCGAGCGACGCTCGCGAACCGTCATCCGCTCCCACCAATTCGCCCTCTCCCGGCCGCGCGGCGAACTCCGGGCGCGGCGCGAGCACGACGCCGTACTCGTCGGGGATCTCCGCGAGCGCCTCCTTCAGCGATCCGCGCGCCGGCAGCCAGTACTCGTCGGCGTCGACGTGCGCGACCCAGTCCGCGCCCATCTCGCTCGCCGCGAGCCGCGCCATCCGGGTCACCCACCAGTGGGCCTCGGTGCGGAAGTCCTCGCCGGGCTCCTCGATCAGGCGCAGCTTCCCGTCCGCCTCGAAGCGCTTCAGCACCTCGAGCGTGCCGTCGGTCGAGCCGTTGTCGGTGACGATCCACTGGTCCGCGCCCTGCGCCAGGTGGTAGGCGAGCGTCTGCTCCACGACGTCGATCTCGTCGCGGACCTTCATCACCATCACGAGCTTCATTTGTCGCGCAAATCCTCGAGCCGGCCCATCAGCTCGTCGGTGTGCTGCAGGTAGGCCTTGGGGTCGAGGACGACATCGAGGTCCAGGTCCGGCGCCGCGACGGCGAGCAAATCGCGGAACGGAGTGCGCTCGTCCCACGCCTTCTGCGCCGCCTCCTGGACGAGTCGGTAGGCGTCGTCGCGGCTCATCCCTGACTCGACGAGCGCGGTCAGCGCCCTCTGCGAGTAGAGCGCGCCATAGGTCAGCTCCAGGTTCTCGCTCATCCGCTCTACATGAACCGTCATGCCCTGGGCGATCCGCACGCCGAGGTGTTGCATGTAGTCGAGCAGGATGGCCGAGTCCGGCAGGATCACCCGTTCCGCGCCGGAGTGGGAGATGTCCCGCTCGTGCCAGAGGGCGATGTTCTCCACTGCGGCCGTCGCGTAGCCGCGCTCGACCCGCGCCAGCCCGCACAGGCGCTCGGCGAGGATCGGGTTGCGCTTGTGTGGCATCGCCGATGAGCCCTTCTGCTTGCCGGTCGCGAACGGTTCTTCGACCTCGCGCACCTCCGTCCGCTGCAGGTTGCGGATCTCCTGGCCGAAGCGCTCGAGCCCCGCGGCGGCGAGCGCGATCGCCTGCAGGAGGTCGGCGTGCCGGTCACGCGGGACGACCTGGGTCGAGATGTCCTCGCGGCGCAGCCCGAGCGCGTCCATCACCGTCGCTTCGACGGAGGGTGGGATCGACGCGTGGCTGCCGACGGCCCCGGAGAGCTTGCCGACGGCGACGTCCTCGGCGGCCCGGCGGAGCCGCTGGAGGTTGCGGTCGGCCTCGAAGGCGAAGCCCGCGAGCCGCAGGCCGAAGGTGGTCGGCTCCGCGTGAACGCCGTGGGTGCGGCCGACGCTGAGCGTGTCGCGATGCTCGAGAGCCCGTTCGATCAGCGCGTCGCGATAGGCGAGCGCCCCCTCGAGCAGGATCCCGTTCGACTCGCGCAGCTGCAGGGCGAGCGAGGTGTCGAGGACGTCCGACGAGGTGAGCCCGTAGTGGATCCAGCGCCCCTCCTCGCCGACGGCCGCGGCGCACACGTCGATGAACGCGGCGACGTCGTGGCCCGTCTCGCGCTCGCGCTCGGCGACCGCGTCGACCGTGAACGAGGCTCGCTCGCGGATCGCCGCGGCGGCCTCGGCGGGCACCACACCATCGGCCGACCAGGCGTCGGTCGCCGCCAGCTCGACCTCGAGCCAGGTGTCCATCTTGCGCTGCTGGGTCCAGACGGACCCGATGCGCTCACGCGTATAGCGGTCGATCACAGATTGATTATGCGAGCTGCGAGGTGACCCGCGTTCTTCGCGCCGTCGATCGCGACGCATGCGACGGGCACGCCGGGCGGCATCTGCGCGATCGCGAGCAGCGCGTCCATGCCGCCGATCTGGCCGGAGTCGATCGGCACGCCGATCACCGGCAGGTCGGTATGGGCGGCGGCCACGCCGGGGAGGGCCGCGGCCATCCCGGCGCCCGCGATGATCACCTTGAGGCCGCGCATCTTCGCGTTCTTGCAGTAGTCGCTGACCGTGTCCGGGTCGCGATGGGCGCTCATCACCCGCACCTCGCAGCTGATCCCGTGGTCGTTCAGGACCGTCTCGGCCTTGCGCATCTTCTCCATGTCGGACTTCGAGCCCATGATGATCCCGACGAGCGGGGAATCGGTCTCGATCTCCTCGATCTCCTCGAGGGTCTCGGCAACTGGGTCGTCCGTGGCGACCTCGGCGCTACCGCGCTCGGGGTCTGATTCGGGGTCGCGAATCTCCAACTCTTCTCCTAGCCCGCGGGCACGCGCTCCACAGCGCGCGCCGCGATGTCGGTTCTGATCTTCATGCCATCGAACTGAATTTTCGACGCCGCCTCATAGGCGCGCTCGCGCGCGGACGCCGGGTCGGGGCCGAGCCCCGTCACGTTCAGTACCCGGCCGCCGGCCGTGACTATCTCCCCGCCGTCGGACGCAGTGCCGGCGTGCGTCAGCTCCGCGATCGCGGCCGCCTCGTCCAGGCCGCTGATCACGTCGCCCTTCGAGGAGGAGGCGGGATACCCCGCGGAGGCAAGCACCAGGGTCACCGCCCATTCGTCCGAGAAGTCGGCGGATGAGCCAGCCAGTCCGCCCGGCTCCGCGCTCGCGAGGCAGAGGTCGAGCAGGTCGGAGCGCAGTCGGGGCAGCACGGCCTGGGTCTCCGGGTCGCCGAAGCGGCAGTTGTACTCGAGCACCTTCGGCCCGTCGGCGGTGATCATCAGCCCGGCGTAGAGGACTCCGGAAAACGGCGTGCCGCGCGAGGCCATCGCCGCGACGATCGGGCGGTGGACCAGGTCGGCGAACTCCTCCACGCGCTCGGCGTCGAAGCCGGGCACCGGCGAATAGCTGCCCATGCCGCCGGTGTTGGGACCCTCGTCGCCGTCGCCGATCCGCTTGTAGTCCTGCGCCGGGGCCAGCGGCAGCACGTTCTGGCCGTCGCAGAGCGCGAGCAGCGAGAGCTCCTCCCCTTCCAGGTGCTCCTCGAGGAGGACGCTGGTCTCGCCGAACCGCTGCTCGACGAAAAAGACATCGATTGCGGCGATGGCCTCGTCCTCATTCGTGGCGATCACGACTCCCTTGCCGGCAGCGAGGCCGTCGGCCTTGAGGACCGTCGGATACGACGCGCCGGCCAGCTCCTCGAGTGCCCCCTCGCGGGAGCGCAGAACGGCATGCGAGGCGGTCGGGACTCCGGCCTCGTCCATCAGCTCCTTCGAGAAGAGCTTCGAGCCCTCGAGCTCTGCCGCGGCCCGGCTGGGCCCAAAGGCAGCGATGCCGGCGGCGCCGAGCGCGTCGACGACCCCGCCGACCAGCGGAGCCTCGGGGCCGACGACGACGAGCTCGACGCCCTCGCGGCGGGCGGCGGAGACGATGCCCTCGACGTCGTCGGCGCCCACCTCGAGCAGGCGGGCGTCGCGCGCGATTCCCGCGTTGCCAGGAGTTGCGAGCAGCTCGGGCGAGCGCGGCGAGCGGGCGAGCGCCCGCACGATCGCGTGCTCGCGCCCCCCGGCGCCGACTACGAGGACCTTCAACGCGAGTCTGCCGCTAGAGCGAGCTCGCGAGCTCGCCCGCCGGGATCGCGGGCAGCGTCTGGCTCGTCATCGTCCCGCGCGAGCCCAGCTCGACCGAGACCTTGGCCATCGTCTCCGAGTCGGGCGCCTCGACGATCGTCACGAAGTCGAACTGTCCGAGGGTCGCCCACTGATCGACCACCTTGGCACCCAGCTGCTCGACCTCCTTGTTCACCTCCCCCACCCGGTTCGGGTTGTTCTTCAGGGTCCGGACGCCATCCGGAGTCAGGTTTGTGAGCATCACGAACGTCGGCATCGGGCCTCCTCTCCTCGCTGTTAGGGTCGCCCCTTCCGAATCGACTGGAGCCTATATGCGCGGGCATCGATTCTTCGCCGCGATGTACGACCGCCTGATGGCGGCAACGGAGAAGGCAGGATTGAGCGAGATGCGCTCGAGCCTGCTCGAGTCGGCAACCGGCCGAACCCTCGAGCTCGGCGCCGGCACCGGCGCCAACCTCGCTCACTACCCGGCGACGGTCTCCTCGCTCACCCTGACCGAGCCCGACCCGCACATGGCGTGGCGGCTCCGTGACCGACTGGAGGACGAGGCGCCGGGTGGTGTCGACGCGGAGGTCATCGAGGCGGAGGCCGAGTCGCTTCCCGTCGAGGATTCGAGCTTCGACACGGTCGTCTCGACCCTCTGCCTCTGCACGGTCGACCACCCGGATCGCGTCCTTTCGGAGGTGGCGCGAGTCCTCCGGCCCGGGGGTCGCCTCCTCTACATCGAGCACGTCCGTAGCTCGAACCCCGGGCTCGCGAGCTGGCAGGACCGGCTCGAGCGGCCGTGGGGCTGGATCACCGGTGGCTGCCACCCGAACCGTGACACCGCGTCGGCGATCGCCGCATCCGGGCTCGACGATGCCCAGGGAGAGAGTGGCGAGCTTCCGAAGGTGGCCCCGCTCATCAAGCCGCTGATCCGCGGAGAGGCAAGACTGGCCGGGTGATCCGCGCCTGGGCGCTGCCGCTGATCGTCGCCGCGATCGCAGCCCCCATCGTGGCCGGGTTCATGATCGCCGGACCGGGGCTCGGCCTCGCCATGGGCGCCCTCGCCGGCGGGGTTCTGATCGTCGCGGTCGCCCGGATGCGTCCCGAGGTGCCGATCGAGGTGGCGCCGGCTCCTGACAGTCGTCACCGGGTCCTCGTCGTCGCGCTGGCCCCCATCGACGAGCCGGCCGCGGCATCGGAGGTCGCGAAGGTCAGCGGCTCCGACAGCGAGGTGCTGGTCCTCGCCCCGGCGGTCAATCGCGCGCTCGCCCACTGGGCGGACGACCTCGAGGGCGCCCGCGAGGAGGCCCAGCGCCGCCTGGTCCTCTCGCTCGGCACCCTTGCTGCCGCCGGCCTCGATGCGCGCGGCCGGGTCGGTGACTCGGATGCGGTGCAGGCGATCGAGGACGCGCTGCGCGAGTTCGCGGCCGACGAGGCGGTCCTCGTCACACCGCCGGTCGAGGGCAAGGACTCGGGCGCGCGAACCCTGGTCGAATTGCGCGAGCGACTGGAGCTGCCGTTGCGCCTCGTCGAAACCTAGGTTTCGAGCAGGGCCCGGAGATCGTCGGTGGTTCGATCCCAGGACCACTGGTCGCGCGCCGCGAGTGTTCCGGCCCGGAGCTTCTCGCGGAGCCCGTCGTCGCCGAGCCGCTCGATCGTCGCGGCCAGTTCGGCGGGGTCGATCGAGTAGGCGGGGATGCCGGACTTGGCGGTGCCGTCCGGGATCGCCGGGACCAGGAGGCCGTTCTTGCCGTCGCGGACGATCTCGTTCATCGGCGCGCTGTCGTTGACGACCGTCGGGATGCCGAACGCCATCGCCTCGTAGAGGTGCAGGCCGAGCCCCTCCCAGCGGCTCGGCGCGAGCGAGACATCGGCAGAGGCGAAGAGCCGCATGTGCTCGTCCGTCGGCAGGTCCTCGGTGATCAGCTCGATCCTGCGGTCCTTCTTCGCCGCCCTTGCGACCTTCGGCGCCTTCCGTTCGACCTGCGCCTTGACGATCAGCCGGAAGCGGTCGTCCTTCGTCCGGCTGAACGCCTCGAGCACCGGGTCGAGCGGCTTACGCTTCGACATGAAGCCGCCGGGGAAATAGAAACGGACGTCCCCCGTGGGGACGGAGGGGTCGGAGGCCTCGGGCACCGTCAGGAATTCCGGGTGAACGCCCCAGTGGACTCGCGGTGACTCGATTCCGAAGCCGGCGTACCGCTCCTGCTCGGCCGCGTGCATTGAGTAAACGACGTCGAAGGCGCGCTTCGCCGGCTCAACGTCCTCGGCCGAGAACTGCTCCCAGACGAAGCGCCCGATCGTGCGGACGCCGCTCGCGCGCAGGGCCGCGATCTCGTCGAACTGGTAGTTCTGGTCGAAGAAGGCGACCTCGATCCCCGTCTCGCGGGCCCAGTCGAGCATCTCGGCCCCCGGGATCGTGTAGTCGGAGGCCTCCGTCACGCCGGGCTGATCCCAGACGCCCGAGCGGTCGATGAATCCCGGCCGCACGCTGACGTCGCGCGACGGCCGAGCGAGCACGAACGTCTCGTGGCCGAGCGAATCGAACGCCGAACGGAGCTGCCGGCCGACCACCGCCTGGCCGCGGTTGAACCACCATGAAGAGATGCCGACGCGCATGCGGGGCTGAGGGTAGGCTCCTCGGCCAATGGGCCGAATCGTCCTCTACGGCGCGACCGGGTACACCGGCGACCTCACCGCCCGTGCCCTCGTCGAGCGCGGCGCGACGCCGGTCCTTGCGGGCCGCAGCCCATCGAAGCTCGAGAAGCTCGCGGCCGATCTGGGCGGCGACCTCGAGACGGCCACCGCTGATATCTCGAACCCCACTTCGGTCCGCGGCCTGGTCGAGGAGGGCGACGTCCTGATCACCACGGTCGGCCCCTTCGCCCGCTTCGGCGCTCCCGCGGTCGAGGCCGCGATCGCCGCCGGCGCGACCTACCTCGACTCGACCGGCGAGCCCACCTTCATCCGCAGGGTCTTCGAGGAATGGGGGCCGCGCGCAGCCAAGGCCGAGGTCACGCTGCTGACGGCCATGGGCTATGACTGGGTCCCCGGCAACCTCGCCGGAGCGCTCGCCCTGGAGGAGGCCGGCGAGGCGGCGACTAAGGTCCGCACCGGCTACTTCACGACGGGACCCGTTCGGTCCGAGCGGCGGCACGCAGGCCTCCGCCGCCGGCGCGCTGATCGACCCGGGATTCACCTTCCGCGGCGGCCGCATCGTCACCGAGCGCGGCGGCAAGCGCGTCGCCTCCTTCGACGCGGCGGGCAAGACCAGGAAGGCGATCTCCGCCGCCTCCTCGGAGCTCTTCGCACTGCCGCAGTCCTACCCGCGCCTGACCGAGGCCGACGCCTATCTGGGCTGGTTCGGCGACCGCTCGCAGGCGATGTCGATCGGCTCCGGGATCATGTCCGGCCTGTTCAAGGTTCCCGGCGCGAAGGCCGGCGTCAGCGCGCTCACGAACCGGTTCGTCAAGGGATCGACCGGCGGCCCGTCCGCCGACCAGCGCGCACAGGCCGGCTCCTACATCGTCGGCGAGGCGCTCGACGCGAGCGGCCGCACCCTGGCTAGCGTCCACGTCGAGGGCTGCGATCCGTACGACTTCACCGCGGGCATGCTGGCCTGGGCCGCGATCCAGGCCGCCGAGCGCCCGATCGAGGCACACGGCGCGATCGGACCGGTGGAGGCCTTCGGACTGGAGACGCTGGAGTCAGGCGCCGCCGACGCGGGCATCGCCCGCAAGCAGGCGGTTCCGGCCTAGCCGGTCCATCGCTCCGCTCCCGGTGTTAAATGGGGTGGGATGCGCGGCCATCGGTCGGCGCTCGCGTCGACGTCACTCCTCACCCTTCTCACCCTCGTGGCCGCGGCACCGGCCACGGCGGCCGACTGCTCGCGCACCTCGACGGGCCTCGTTCCGCTCAGCGATCTGGGAGCCGGCACCTACCTCGGGGCGCAGGGCGGGCTCTACCCGGGCGGATCGAACCGGCGGCCGGCCTCACACGAGGCGGGCGGTCAGCGGCTCGCCGACGGCCTAGCCGGCTCGTACGCCCTGATCTCGATCGGGATGTCGAACACGACCCAGGAGTTCCAGCGGTTCGTCCCGATGGCCAACGCCGACCCCGGCAAGGACCCGTCGCTGGCGATCGTCGACGGGGCTCAAGGGAGCGTCACCGGGTCGAGGTGGGCGGATCCGTCCGATCCCGCATGGTCCACGCTCGACTCCCGGCTGGCGGCGGCAGGCGTATCGCCGGATCAGGTTCGCGTGGCGTGGGTGAAGCTCGCCGATGCCGGACCCACGAACGGCTGGCCTGCCTATGCCCAGCAGCTTCAGGCCGAGGAGGAAGCGGTCCTAAGGCTCCTGCGCGACCGCTTTCCGAAGCTCGCTATTGCCTACCTCTCGAGCCGCATTTATGCGGGCTACGCCAGCACGGGCCTCAACCCGGAGCCATACGCGTACGAGAGCGGCTTCGCGGTCAAGTGGGTGATCGAGGACCAGCTCGATGGTGCCGCGAGCCTGAACTGGGACCGCGACGATGGCCCGGTCGAGGCCCCGTGGCTTTCCTGGGGCCCTTACCTGTGGGCCGACGGCCTTACCCCCCGCGGCGGCGACGGCCTTACCTGGGACTGCTCTGAGCTCGCCGCCGACGGCACCCACCCCTCGCCGAGCGGAGCCACGAAGGTTGCGGCATCGCTGCTCGAGTTCTTCCGCAGCGACTCGACGGCGAGGGCCTGGTTCAACGCTTCCAACTCGAGCGGCCGGGAGCTGACCCTCAAGCTCCGCGGACGGCGCGTCGCGCTTGGAGACCTGGATGCGCCCGGCGGCTTCGTCGATTGCGTCGCGGGCGCTCGGATCGAGTTGCAGCGGCGCTCTTCGAATGGAGCGTGGCACCGCGCAGCGAACGACAAGGCCGACGAAGAGGGTGCCTACCGGATCCCGCTTGACGAGAACGGCAGGTATCGGACGCGCGCTGGGCCGATAAGCGCCGGTGCCGAGGGCGAGGAGACCTGCCTGGGCGCGACCTCTCGGGCGCGCTCTACCACTTAGGCGGCCGCGGGTTCGGGTTCGGGTTCGCGGGGGGCACCGCCGGAGGCCTTTCCGAAGACCAGCGCGCCGTCCTTCGCCTCGACCTCGACGGTGTCGCCCTCGCCGAACTCGCCGTGCAGGAGCTTCAGCGCCAGTGGGTCGACCATCTGCTTCTGGATCACCCGCTTGAGCGGGCGGGCGCCGTAGGTCGGGTCGTAGCCGAGGTTTCCGAGCAGGGTCCGGGCGTCGTCGGTGAGCTCGATCTCGATCCCGCGCTCGCGTAGCCGCGCGGCGAGCAGGTCCACCTGGATGTCGACGATCCGCGTGAGGTCGTCGCGGCGGAGGCGGTGGAAGATGACGACGTCGTCGATCCGGTTCAGGAACTCCGGCTTGAAGGTGTCGGTGAGCACCGCCTGCACCTGCTCGCGGATCTGCTCCTCTGAGGAGCTGTCAACGATGTGTTGGGAGCCCACGTTCGAGGTCATGATCAGGATCGTGTTCTTGAAGTCGACCGTGCGGCCCTGACCGTCGGTCAGCCGGCCGTCGTCCATGATCTGGAGCAGGACGTTGAAGACGTCGGGGTGCGCCTTCTCGATCTCGTCGAGCAGGACGACGCCGTAGGGGCGGCGGCGGACCTGCTCGGTCAGCTGGCCGCCCTCCTCGTAGCCCACGTAGCCGGGTGGAGCGCCGATCAGCCGTGCGACCGTGTGCTTCTCCATGTACTCGGACATGTCGATCCGGGTCATCGCGTCCTCGGTGTCGAACATGAACTCGGCGAGCGCCCGCGCCAGCTCGGTCTTGCCGACGCCGGTCGGGCCGAGGAACAGGAAGCTGCCGATCGGGCGGTTCGGATCCGAGAGCCCGGCACGTGAGCGCCGCAGCGCGTTCGAGACGGCCTCGACCGCCTCGTCCTGGCCGATCACCCGCTCGTGCAGGCGGTCCTCCATGTGGATCAGCTTCTCGACCTCGCCCTCGAGCAGGCGGCTGACCGGGATCCCGGTCCACTTTGCGATCACCTGGGCGATGTCCTCGTCGGTGACCTCCTCGGTCAGCATCGTGCCGCCCTCGGCGTGCAGGCCGCGCAGCTTCTCCTCGGCGGCGATGAGGTCCTTCTCGAGCTCGGGGATGCGCCCGTAGCGGAGTTCCGCCGCCCGCTCCAGGTCGGCGTCGCGCTCGGCGCGCTCGGCGTCGCGGCTGACCTCGTCGAGCTCGGCCTTGACCTCCTTGATCGTCTCGATGTAGCCCTTCTCGTTCTGCCAGCGGGCCTTCATCTCGGACGACTGTTCCTTCAGCTCGGCGAGCTCGGACTCGATCGCGGCGAGGCGCTGCTTCGACGCCTTGTCCTTCTCCTTCGTGAGCGCCTGCCGCTCGATCTCCAGCTGCTGGACCCGGCGCTCGATCTCGTCGATCTCGGTCGGCACCGAGTCGATCTCCATCTTCAGGCGCGAGGCTGCCTCGTCGATCAGGTCGATCGCCTTGTCGGGCAGGAAGCGGTCGGTGATGTAGCGCTCGGAGAGGGTCGCGGCGGCGACGATCGCCGCGTCGGCGATGCGGACGCCGTGGTGGACCTCGTAGCGCTCCTTGAGCCCACGGAGGATCGCGATCGTGTCCGCGATGTCGGGCTCGCCGACGAAGACGGGGGCGAAGCGGCGCTCCAAAGCTGCGTCCTTCTCGATGTGCTTGCGGTACTCGTCAAGCGTCGTCGCGCCGACCAGCCGCAGCTCGCCGCGGGCGAGCATCGGCTTCAGGAGGTTGGCAGCGTCGACCGCGCCCTCGGCCGCGCCGGCGCCGACGATCGTGTGCACCTCGTCGATGAAGAGGACGATCTTGCCCTCGCCCGACTGCACCTCCTTCAGGACGGCCTTCAGACGCTCCTCGAACTCGCCGCGGTACTTCGCTCCGGCGAGCAGCGCGCCGATGTCGAGCGCGATCAGGCGGCGGTCGCGAAGCGACTCGGGGACGTCGCCGGCGACGATGCGCTGCGCAAGCCCTTCGACGATCGCGGTCTTGCCGACGCCGGGATCGCCGATCAGGACAGGGTTGTTCTTCGTCCGGCGCGAGAGCACCTGGACGACGCGGCGGATCTCCTCATCCCGGCCGATGACCGGGTCGAGCTTTCCGCCCTCCGCCTCCTTGGTCAGGTCGCGGCCGAACTTCTCGAGCGCCTGGAACTGGTCCTCGGGCGTGGGGGACGTGACCCGGTGCGGGCCACGGACCTCGCCGACCGCCTTCATCAGCGAATCGCGGTCCGGCAGGACGTCGGCGACGCCGGAGGACTTGTCGGTCAGCGCGAGCAGGAAGTGCTCGGTCGAGATGTACTCGTCGCCAAGGGCGGCCATCTCCTTTTCCGCCCGCTGGATCGTCGCGATGAACGACTTCGACGGCCGGATGTCCGGCTCGTCGGATCCACTGACCTTGGGCAGCGCGTCGACGGCCTCGCGGGCGCGGGCCGTGATCGCGGCGACGTCGGCACCGAGCTTCTGCAGCACGGGCACGACGAGGCCGTCCTCCTGCTGGAGGAGGGCGAGAAGCAGGTGCGCCGGCGCGAGCTCGGTGTTGCCGTTCTCGGCAGCGAGCATCTGCGCAGCGGCGACCGCCTCCTGCGACTTGACGGTAAATCGGTCTGGTTGCATTTTCTGTGCCTATTCTAGCACAGATCTAAGTCACTTAGACTTAGATTTATCAGGTCGCTCAACCGGGATCTGCACCGGCTGCGCGTCTTCGGGAGGCACGATCTCGGCGGTCTCGTAGGCGCCGTAGGGGACGATCTCGGCGCGCAGCGAGCGCTTCACCTTGTCGATCTCTGTGGCCATCTCGCGCTCCATCGCGGAGGCCTGCTCGCGCAGCTTCGCCATCTCGGCGTGCATCTTCTGCAGTCGGTCCTCGAGCTCGAGGACGGTCTCGACCCCGGCGAGGTTCAGCCCCCGCTCGTTGGTCAGCCGCTGGATCTCCCGCAGCCGGTCGACATCCGCCTGTGAATAGAGGCGGGTGTTCTTCGGCGATCGCTTCGGGGTGATCAGGCCGCGCGCCTCGTACATCCGCAGGGTCTGCGGGTGCATCTCGGCGAGCTCGGCCGCGACCGAGATCATGAAGACGCCGCGGGTCTCGGAAATCCGGACCTCACTCATGTCGCGCCCACCTTGCCCTCGTCCTCGGACCGATCCGACCGGGAGGCCCGGCCAGCGTCACGCAGCAGATCGGCTCGCGGGTCGCTGCCGTCGAGGGTCTTCGCGAACTCGCCGAGCGCTCGCTTCTGCTCGTCGTTCAGATCGCGGGGAACCTCGACCTCGATCCGGTAGTAGACGTCGCCGCGCGTGCGCCCGCCGGGCTTCGGCGGACCTTCCCCGCGCAGCCGCTGAACGTTGCCGTGCTGCGTTCCCGGGGGGATCCGGATCCGCTTGGTCCCGCGCAGGGTCGGCACCTCAACCGTGGCGCCCTCGATCGCTTCGGCGACCGTGATCGGCACGCGCACCTCCATGTTGCCGTCGGCACGCTGCTTGAAGACCGGGGAGGGCGCGACATGCGTGGTCACGAACAGGTCGCCGGATGGGCCTCCGTTCGGCCCGTCCTCGCCCTTGCCAGCCAGCCGGATCCGCGTTCCCTCCCGCACGCCCGCCGGGACGTTCACCCGGTAGCGCTTGCGCTGAAGGGTCAGGCCGGAGCCGCCGCACTCGGGACACGGGGTCTCGATCACCTGGCCGCGGCCGCCGCACTCGGGGCAGGGCTGGTTGATCGAAAAGAAGCCCTGGCTCTGCGAGTCGACCCCGCGACCGCCGCAGCGCGGGCAGGTCTTCGGGGAGGTTCCGGGCGCGGCGCCGCTGCCGGAGCAGGTGTTGCAGGTGGACCGCTTCGGGACCGTGACGGAGACCTGCGTTCCCTCCATCGCCTGCTCGAAGGAGAGCCGGACCTCGGTCTCGAGGTCGCGCCCCGGCTGGCGTCCCGCGCCGCCTCCGCCGCCGCGATTGAAGAGCGTGGAGAAGATGTCGCCGATGTCGCCGAACCCGGCCCCGCCTGGGCCTCCTCCGGCGCCGCCGAAGTTGCGCGGGTCGAACCCGCCGAACATGCCGCCGGCGTCGTACTGCTTGCGCTTCTCGTCGTCGGAGAGCGTCGAATACGCCTCCTGGATCTCCTTGAAGCGATCCTCGGCAGCAGGGTCGTCGGGGTTCGCGTCGGGATGGTTCTCCCGAGCCAGTTTGCGGTAGGCCTTCTTGATCTCGTCGGCCGAGGCCTTCTTCGAGACCCCGAGCACCTCATAGAAATCGCGCGCCACGTTCGCCCCCTACCCCGCGACCACGACCCGCGCGGGACGCAGAACGCCGTCGTCGAGCCGGTAGCCCTTCTGGAGCGTCTCGACGATCGTGCCCGCCTCGACCCCCTGGGTCGGCTGGGTCGAGAGAGCCTCGTGCCACTCCGGGTCGAACTTCTCACCGGCCGGGTCATAAGCCTCGACCCCGGCCCGCCCGAGCGCCGCCCGCAACTCGCGGTAGACGAGCGCGACGCCCTGCGTCAGCGCCTCCTGGGCGGAAACCTCCTGCGTCGAAGCGGCAACCTCCGCGGCATCCGGCCCATCGGGATTCACCCCGGCCGCCATCAACGCCCGCTCGAGATTGTCGACCACGGGAACCAGGTCCCGAACCACTCCGACCTTCCCCCGCCGCTCAGCGTCGACAGCATCACGAGCCGCGCGCTTCCGATAATTCTCAAAATCCGCCCGAGCCCGCTGCGCCAGCTGCAGATACTCATCGCGCTCGCGCTTGGTGTCCTCCAAAAGAGCATCCAGATCGGCTTCGACGGCCGAACTCTCGGCGTCCGGAGCAGCGGTCTCGACGGGGGCGGAACCGGATGCAGGCGCCGAGCTAGTCTGGCGACGTGAGGGGTCTGCGTCCGGTGCCGCCCCCTCCGGAGCGGCGTTTGTCCCTAGGTCGTCAACCATGACCTAAGACCGATCTTCGTCAACGACCTCCGCGTCAACGACTTCCTCATCGTCGCTGGCCGCCGAGGCACCGTTCTCCGAGGCTCCGTCCTCAGAAGCCTGCTCACTCGCAGCCTGCTGATAGACCTGCTCGGAGGCCTTGTGGAAGGCGGTCTGCACCGCCTCCGTCTTCGCCTTGATCGCCTCGGCATCATCACCCTCGATCACCGACTTCAGCTCGGTGACGGCCTCGTTGATCTCGGTCTTCAGCGACTCGTCGACCTGGTCACCCAGCTCGCCGAGCTGCTTCTCCGCCTGGTAGGCGGCGTTCTCGCCGATGTTGCGCGCCTCGGCGAGGTCGCGGGCCGCGCGGTCCTCGTCGGCGTGCGACTCCGCGTCCGTGACCATCTGCTTGATCTCCTCGTCGGAGAGGCCGGAACCGGACTTGATCTCGATCTTCTGCTCCTTGCCAGTGCCGAGGTCCTTGGCCGTCACGTGGACGATGCCGTTCGCGTCGATGTCGAATGCGACCTCGATCTGCGGCATGCCGCGTGGCGCCGGCGGGATCCCGGTGAGCTGGAACTTGCCCAGGCTCTTGTTGCCCGAGGCCATCTCGCGCTCGCCCTGGAGGACGTGGATCTCCACCGACGGCTGGTTGTCGTCAGCCGTCGAGAAGATCTCGGCCTTGCGGGTCGGGATCGTCGTGTTGCGCTCGATCAGCTTCGTCATCACGCCGCCCTTGGTCTCGATGCCGAGGGTGAGGGGGGTGACGTCGAGCAGGAGGACGTCCTTGACGTCGCCGGCGAGCACGCCGGCCTGAATCGCTGCACCGACCGCGACGACCTCGTCCGGGTTCACACCCTGGTGGGGGTCCTTGCCGGTCAGGTCCTTGACCTTCTCCTGGACGGAAGGCATCCGCGTCATGCCGCCCACGAGAATCACGTGGTCGACGTCGGTGCCGGCGTCGGAGAGGGCCTGCTTGGTCGGCCCGACCACGCGGTCGAGCAGGTCCGAGGTGAGCTCCGCGAGCTTTGAGCGGGTCAGCTTCATCTCGAGGTGCTTCGGCTGTCCCTCGACGGCCGTGATGAACGGCAGGTTGATCGTCGTCTCCTGTGCGGCCGACAGCTCGATCTTCGCCTTCTCCGCAGCCTCGTAGAGGCGCTGGAGGGCGTTCTTGTCCTGCGCGAGGTCGACGCCCTGGTCGCGCTTGAAGTCCTCGACGATCCAGTCGACGATCTGCTTGTCCCAGTTGTCGCCGCCCAGGTGGTTGTCGCCGGCGGTCGACTTCACCTCGAAGACGCCGTCGCCGAGCTCGAGCACGGAGACGTCGAAGGTGCCGCCACCGAGGTCGAAGACGAGGATCGTCTCGTCGGCCTCGCCCTTGTCGAGCCCGTAGGCGAGCGCGGCGGCGGTCGGCTCGTTGATGATCCGCGGGACCTCGAGGCCGGCGATCTTGCCGGCGTCCTTGGTCGCCTGCCGCTGGTCGTCGTTGAAGTAGGCCGGGACGGTGATGACCGCGGCGTCGACCGTGCCGCCGAGCTTCGCCTCGGCGTCGGTCTTCAGCTTCTGCAGGATCATCGCCGAGATCTCGGGCGGCGAGAACTGCTTGTCGCGCACGTCGACGCGCGCGTCACCGTTGGGGCCGGAGACGAGCGTGTAGGGGACGATCGACTCCTCCTCCTTCACCTCGGCCAGCTTGCGGCCCATGAAGCGCTTGATCGAGAAGATCGTGTTCTCCGGGTTGACGACCGCCTGCCGCTTGGCGACGGTGCCGACCAGGCGCTCGTCCTTGTCGGTGAATGCGACGACGGACGGCGTCGTGCGACCGCCCTCCGCGTTCTCGATGATCTCCGGGTCCGAGCCCTCGAGCACGGCCATCGCCGAGTTCGTGGTCCCGAGGTCGATTCCAATCGTTCTACCCACTGTCTTTCCTCCGTCAAGTTAAGATAATCTAAGTCTGTTGGCCTCAGATCATAGCAAGAACAAATCCGCCGGAATGCTCCGCTTCGCGTCCGCTTCCGGCGGGCCCAAGTGGGACGACGTATTTACGAGGGACTACTGGCCCGCGGTGCGGGCTACGAAGCTTGCCACTTCTTCGGCCTGGGCTCCGGCGAGGATTCCGGCCGGCATGCGGCCGTTGATCCCGTTCTCGATCGCGCTCAGGACGCGTTCCTCGTTGCCCTCGGGCGTGCCCGAACCGAGCAGGACGTCGAGGTTCGGGCCGACGACCCCGTCGGTGCCCGCGCTGGCGAGCGTGTGGCAGCTGCCGCAGTTCGTGGCGAAGAGCTGGCGTGCCGCCGTGTCGGCCTCGTCGGTCTGGATCTCGGTCGAGTCCGGCGAGCCCTCACCGCGGATCGCGATGTAGACGACGCCGCCGATGATCAGCGCCAGGACGAGGAATATGACGACTCCGGACTTCTTCAAGGCGCGCGGATACTACCCGCGGGCGACGATCAGTTGCCGGTCAACCCCAGGGTGCTGACCACGCCTCCGTGGTCCGATCCCCATAGCCCCGACGGTGTCCGCTCGCCCGGGTCGGTCCCGGTCACGAACGAGTCGAGCGTCTTCGCGCCCGGCTTGGTCAGGATGTGGTCGACGGTGTGCGTGAATTCGAACGTCCCGTCGAACATGTCTGGGTAGCAGCAGCTCTGCACCGCCCCGTTGTCCTTGAAGTCCGCCTTCTGGAAGACCTTGAAGGCAAGCGGGTCGTTCGGGTCGTGGCCCAGCGAGGCAAGGCCGATGTTGTGGCGCTTGGTCGTGCCCGAGTTCAGGTCGCCGACGAGGACCACCTGCTTCTTGGACTTGAGCGGGCCCTTTACGAGCTCCTTGGCCTGCGCCTCGCGGATCGTCGGGTCGCCGAAAGCCTCCAGGTGCGAGTTGACGAACTTGAACTTCGCCCCGTCGACGTTCGCCTCGGTCGAGAGCCAGCCGCGGTCCACGGGAAGCGGGATCGAGCCGCCGATCAGCGGCTCGTAGCGGGTCACGAAATGACCCTTTTCGTTGTTCGACGTCTTGACGCCCTTGCGGGCGAGGATCACGTCGCGCATCGTGAGGCGCGCGTCGATCTCGCCGCCGATCGTGCCCGTGTTGTTGTTCCCGTCGAGGTCGACCGGGAGCTCCGCGTCGAACTCCTCGTTCACGTCGACCACGCGGTACTTCGAGCTCAGCTCGCCGAGCAGCAGCTCGAGGAAGTCGTACTTCACCGTCGTCGCCGGCTGGCCGATGCCGCCGCTGCCGGTCCAGCCCCCGTCGCCGGGGATCTGCTCACGCCACAGCGCGACCTCCTGGAGGCCGACGAGGTCCGGCTTCGCCTTGTCGATCTCCTTCGCCAGCGGAACGGCCCGCTCCGGGAAGTTCGTCAATTCGACCTCGCGGTAGATCTCCGCGGCGCCGTCGATCGCTCCATCGAGACTCGTGGCGTTGATCGCGGGGCTGAGGTCGGCGCCGAGGAAGACGTTCCGCGTCATCACGGTCGCCTCCTTGCCCTTGGTCTTCCTCGCCGCCGAAGCACTCGCGGGAATCGCGAGCACCACGGTGGCGGCGAGGGCTGTGGCGACGAGGCGCCGCATCACTGGGAACACCAGCCCGCTGACGGTGCCGGCGTGGTCCGACGGCCACAGGCCGCTCGGCGTCATCACGCTCGCGTCGTCACGCCCGATGATCTGGGACTTGGACTTGTCGAGCTTGATGTCCTCGTTGTTGGCGAAGACGAAGTCGATCGTCCGGTCGAACTGGTCCTGGTCGTTGGGGTCGGTGAGGCTGTCGTCGTGGCCCGACGTGCCGCCCTTGACCTGGCGCTCGACGAAGCCCGCCTTCGCGGATCGCCTCGTAGGCCTTCTCCGCGCCCGTGGTGTCGTCCTTGTCGGAGTTCATGTCGCCGACCAGGACGACGTCCTTGTTCGACTTGGCCGGGCCCTTGACGAGCTCCTCGGCCTGCGCGGCCCGGATCGACCGGGTCGCCGAAGGCCTCGAGGTGGGTGTTGACGAAGCGGAACTTCGCCTTGCCGACCTGAGCCTCGGCCGAGACCCAGCCGCGGTCCGCAAAGACGGGGATCCCGCCGATACTGGTCTCGAACCGGGTCTCGTAGTGGTCCGACTTCTCCTTGCTGGTCTTCACGCCCTTCCGCGCGATGATCAGGTCGTGCATCGTCAGGCGGAAGTCGAGGTCCGCGCCGGCGACGGTTCCGGGAGTCGTTGCGCGTCGATGTCGGCGGGCAGCTCACCGGTGAACTCCTCTTGGTCGACGACGATCCGGTACTTCGTGCCGAGCTCGTCCATCAGCAGATCGCGGAAGTCGTACGTCAGACGTCCGTCGCCGGGATCGGTGCCCGGGCCGATCGGCGGGCCGCCGAGGTCGGACGGGATCTGCTGCTGCCAGAGCGCGGCCTCCTGGACGCCGACGAGGTCCGGCCTTCACTCTCTTGATCTCGTCGGCGAGCGCCACCGCCCGCTCCGGGAAGTTGGTCCGCACCACCTCGTTGTAGATCTGACGCCGGCGCCGTCGATCGCCTCGGCGATGCTTGGCCGCGCCGACGCGCGGGATCGAGGTCCGCGCCGAGGTAGATGTTCCGGCTCATCACCGTGACTTCCTCCGAGCCGCCCTTCTTCTTCGCGGCGCTGGCGCCGGCCGGGACGACGAGGACGCCGATTGCGACGGCGGCCATGAGCATGGTTCGCAGCTTCAAGATTCCTCCTAGAGAACGAGAGTGATCGCGGGTAGAGCCCCGCGCCTGCCTTGTAACACGATCCTTCACGGTGGGGAGCGGTGAGCCTATCCGTAGGGAACCGCAGACTCAGGTGCGGGCAACTACTGAGCCTGGAGCGTGTACGGCCCGCATGGCTGCCCGTTGACGTCGACCACCGTGTTGCCGTCCTCGTCGTTGTACTCGAGGATCAACTCGTTGCCGTCGACGACGACCTGGCCGTAGCTGTAGACGTCGCCCTGGGCGCAGTACATGCCCACTCCGTCGGGCGGTGGGGGCTTGAAGAACACCTGCGAGAGCAGCTGCCCGGCGCCCGGTGAGTTGGTGGTGGAGTCGATCTCATCCCAGAATGGGTTCGTCCCGACGGGACCGATGACGTAGTCGTCGTACGGCGTGTCCTGCGCCGCCGCAGGTGCGTTGTCGGGCGCGACGTCGTCGGCGAACGTGCGGGTGCGGACGACGTTTGCGAATGCCGCGTGGGTGTCGGTGGTGAGGAAGACGAGGTTCTTGACGTTCGCCGCCATCAGCGAGTTGAGCAGAGCGACGCGCTCGAACGCGTAGCCCTCCCAGCGGTCGTAAGGGAGCCCGTAGAACTGCTGGATCGGCGTCTCGTTGACTACCACCTTCCAGCGTGCGCTCGAGTTCGATACGTCTTGGAGGAACCGGGTCAGCTGCGCCTGGCCGAGCATTGTCCGGTCCGGGTCATTGATCGTGTTCTTGCAGTTCCCGGTGACCGGCGCGCTCAGCGACGGGATCAGCGCCGAGAACAGGGAGCGCTTCGAATCGGGCGCAGTCGGCGCCAGGTCGGGCGCTCCGGACTGGGAGTTCACGCATTGCTCCGACGCTTTCGCGCTGCGGAACGAACGCTCGTCGAGGATGAACAGCTCCACGTCCTTGCCCCAGCGGAAGGTGCGATAGAGGCCGTCCTCGGGCGTGTAGCCGACCGGCGCGTAGTCGGTGAACGCGTCGACGCCGGCCTGGTAGAGCGCCTCGCCGTCCTCCGGGATCGAGAAGTCGTTGATGAACTCGTGGTCGTCCCAGTTCGAGTAGAGACCCGCGGAAGCTCGCAGCTTCGGCAGGCTCTTCACGCCGAGGTTCTGCTTGTACTTGGCCCACTTCTCCTCGACCGTGAGCGCGGCGGGCTGACCCGCGATCTCCGAGTCGGAGTAGATCGTGTCGCCCATATTCAGGTTGAAGTCGTTGCCCTCCTTGCGCATCGCGTCGTAGACCTTGAACTTCCCGAAAAACGGATCGCTGGCGCCGGGCAGCGTCGTGCCGTCGGCATCTCCCGAGTAGGCGAACTCGACCTCAGCCGCCTTGGAGGACTTCGGCGCCGTGGTGAACTCGCCCGTGTCGCTGCAGGGCCCCTTCTTCTCGCAGAACCGGAAGAAGTAGCCCGTCTCGGGCTTCAGGCCGCCGACCTCGGTCTGGACGGTGTTGTCGTTGACCGACTTCGCCTTGGCGCTCGAGGTCTTCTGGACCTTCTTGAACTTGGAGTCCGTGGCGACCTCCGCCGTCACCTTCCCCGCCTTCTTCGTCGCCGCCCAGAGGAGCACGGACTTAGACGTGATCTCACCCGATGCGACTCCGTAGCGAAAGCTGCCGACGCCGGCCGCCGCGGGAGCGGCGAGGATCAGTGCGGCGAAAACCGCGAGGGCTCCGGCCCCGAGTCGGGAACTGCGGCGGACGGCGGTGCTCTCCATTTGGACTCCTCTCCAAAGCCCCCCAGCGGTGCCAGCCTATCCGTAATCCGCCGCAATCTTGGCCGGGGAACTACCCAATCGGTTCATAACTCGACAACCGAACGGTTGATCCCACGTTCCAACTTCCGAATCAGTGGCGCATCAGGTGCCGCGAAACGGGAGAACAACGGGAGCAAAGCTGAATATGGGGTCTGCGACGGAAACGTCGACCGCACTGGAGGACGACCGACTCGTCGGTGCGGTCCGCGCCGGGAACGAGGAAGCGTTCTCGCGCATGTACGACCGCCATTGCGGGGAGCTGCTCGCGTACTGCCGGCACATCCTGGGCTCGCGCGACGATGCCGAGGACGCGCTGCAACAGACGTTCATGAAGGCCTATCGCGCTCTGCAGAAGAGCGAAAAGCGGATCGTCATCCGCCCTTGGCTCTACGCGATCGCCCGGAACGAGTGCATCTCGATGATCCGCCGCCGGCGCGAGACGGTCAGTGACCCAGGCCTGCTCGAGCGCTCGCGCGGCAGCCTGAACACCGAGGTCGAGGACCGTGAGGAGCTGCGGGCGATGCTCGACGACCTGTCCCGGCTCCCGGACGAGCAGCGCCAGGCGCTCCTGCTCTCCGGCCTCGAGACGATGTCCGGCGACCAGATCGCCGAAGTCCTCGACACCGACCGCGACCGGGTCAAGGCCCTGGTCTTCCGCGCGCGCCGATCGCTCTCGCAGAGCCGCGAGGCGCGCGAGGTGAGCTGCGCGGAGATCCGCGAGCAGCTGACCGTCCTTCGCGGCGGCTCGCTGCGGCGCAAGGTCCTGCGCGAGCACCTCCTGGTCTGCGAGGGCTGCACCGAATACCGGGCGGAGATCCGGCGCGGGCGGGAGCTCGAGGCCCATGAGCGCGCCCGCGTTGCCGTCGTTGCCTGACCGGGGCGTCTAGCCCACCGGCTCGACCAGGCCCTCGCGGAGGGCGGGGCACATGCGCGCGAGGCCGCACTCGCCGCAGCGCGGCCGGGGCCTGCAGACGCGACGGCCGTGGGTGATCAGATTGATGTGGAGCTCGTAGGAGTCGGCCGGATCGGTGATCGCGCGCATCTCGTCGTGCGCCTCCTCGAACGGTGCCCCGGGCCGGAACAGCCCGAGCCGCTCACCGACCCGCTTGACGTGGACGTCCACGGGGATCTCCGGCCGGTCGAACGAGAAGATCATCACGCAGGCCGCCGTCTTGCGGCCGACCCCTGGGAGCGCGATCAGATATTCGAGCGCGACATCGCGCGGGGCTGACTGCAGCCAGTCGAGGTCGATCGGCTCGCCCAGGCGCTGCAGAACGTCCTGGATGCGGGGCGCCTTCGTGTCGGCGAGCCCGCCCGGCCGGATCGCGTCCGCCACCTGCCGGGTCGGGGCGTCGCGGACCTCCTCCCAGCTCTCGAAGGCCTCGCGCAGCCGGCCGTAGGCCACGTCGCGGTTCCGGTCCGATGTGTTCTGGGAGAGGATCGTGAGGACCAACTCGTGCACGGGCTCGCGGTGTGGCTCGTTGCGCGGCTGCCCGTAGAGCTCGCGAAGGCGATCGCGGATCGCCAGCACCCGGCTTCGCCGAGGCCGCCGCCAGCCGCCCTTCCGCGCGGCCGGGGTCAGGGCGATCCGGGCTTCGGCCTCTTGACGTGTGCCCGGGCGTTCCCGGCCGAGCGGGGCATGGCCCTCCGGCGGCAGGCCGGTCACACGACCGCCCTCCAGACCGTGCAGGTCTCGGCGCCCGCGCGGTTCGCCTCCGCCAACGCCTCGGCGGCCGCGCCGGGATCCCAGCCGCGCTTCGCGAAGCCGGCCGTGAGGGTGCCCATGAAGGCGTCGCCCGCCCCGAGCGGCGACAGGACCTCGACATCGATGCCCTCGACGTCGGCCTCGCCGGCGCCGCGCGCGACCGCCCCGCCGGGCCCGCGAGTGACCACGCCAACGCGCGCCCCGAGCCCCGCCAGCGCCTCCGCCGCGGCGGCCGGGTCCGACTCGCCGGTCAGCCAGAGGCCCTCGGCCTCGTTGCCGCGAACGCAGAAGCAGCCGTCGACGACCTCCAGGCAGCGCGTCCGCGCGAGTTCCAGGTCGTCCCAGCGGTGCTCGCGCAGGTTCGGGTCGAACAGCACCGGCAGGCCCCGTTCGAGCGCGAGCTCGCGGGCCCGCAGCGTCAGCTCACGCTCGCGATCGCCGACGAGCGTGTTGGAGCCGAAGACGAGTGCCTCTGCGCTCTCGATGGCCTGACCGAGCGCGGGCTCGAGCGAGCAGAACGTCTCCGCGATCCCCTCGTCGTAGACCTGGAAGTCGGGCTCGCGATCGCGATCGAAGGTGATCACCGAGATGGGTGTCTGCACGCCGGCGACGAAGCTGAGGTGGTCCTGGGCGACTCCCTCGGCCGCGAGCCGCTCGGCGAGCCAGTGGCCGAACGGGTCGTCGCCGACGCCCCCCGCGAGCGCGGGCTCCCCTCCTGCTCGGGCGATGGCGACGGCAACGTTGGCGAGCGCTCCGCCGAACCGCGGGCGGAACTCGTCGGCGTCGGCGGCCGCATCGAGCTCCCGCTCGCAGACGAGGTCGACGATGGCCTCTCCGAGACAGAGGATCAAGCTAGCGCCACCCTAGGTGTCTGAGCACCTTAAGGTGTCAGGCCCCCTTGGCATGCATGTTCGTCGCCGGCGAGATCGAGGTTGGTGGAATGCGCGTCGCCTACCGGCGGCGCGAGGGCTCCGGCGTGCCCACCGTCTACGTCCACGGCAACCCGACCGACTCGCGGCAGTGGCTGCCGTTCCTCGAGCGCTCGGAGCAACCCGCGATCGCGCTCGACCTGCCCGGCTGGGGCGCGTCCGAGCGCCCTCCCGTCCACAGGTTCGATTACTCCTTCGGCCGCCTCGCGAGGTTCTTCGGCGACTTCGTCGAGGCGCTCGGCATCGGCGAGTACGGGCTGGTCGTGCAGGACTGGGGCGGGGTTGCGCTGCTTGCGGCGAGCGAGGAGCCGGAGCGGCTGCGGAGGCTCGTCGTCCTCAACACGGTCCCGTTCCTGCCCGGCTACCGCTGGCATCGCTTCGCGCAGATCTGGCGCCGCCGCCCGTTCGGCGAGATCCAGCTCGCGGCTGTCACGAGGCCGATCGTCTCCCTCGCCCTCCGTGAGGGGCGCCCGGGTACCGGCCGCTGCCCCCTGCGTTCGTCGACATGGTCCACTCGAACATGAGCGACCCGGGGACGCGCGCCGCGATCCTCGCCCTCTACCGATCCGCGGATCCGCCGGCGCTCGCGACCGCGGGCGCGCGGCTCGGGGAGATCGACTGCCCGGCGCTGGTGATCTGGGGAGGACGCGATCCCTACCTCCCCGAGCGGTTCGGCCGCGAGTACGCCGTGCGACTCGGCGCCGAACTCATCGAGCTTCCGGACGCCGGCCACTGGTCATGGCTCGACCGCCCCGACGTGATCGACCGCACGCTCTCGTTCCTGTCAGCAGGCCCCGTCGACCTAGACTCCCGAACATGAAAGCCGTCGAATCCTCCGACGCCATTTGACGCGCCCGAGTTCGACTCTGATCTCATCTGCATGAGATGAGCGCGTCGCCCAAGCGCCCCCGGACCGGGGGCGACCTCCGCACCGCCGCGCGCGACGCGCTGATCGAGTCCCGGCTGACGCCGAACGCGATCTCGATGACCGGTCTCGTCCTCAACGTCGCGGCCGCGGTCCTCGTCGTCGAGCGCTTCTTCTTCCTCGCGGGCGTCGCCTTCATCATCGGCTCGATCATGGACACGCTCGACGGCCGCTACTCGCGGATGTCGGGCAAGGGCACGCTGTTCGGGGCCTTCCTCGACTCGACCCTCGACCGGATCGAGGAGGGGATCGTGCTGACCGCGATCGCCGCCTACTTCGCCGAGCTCGGCGACGAGCTCGCGGTGGCCGCGTGCGTTCTGACGGTGCTCGGCTCTCTGATGGTCTCCTACACCCGCGCCCGCGCCGAGGCGCTGGGCGTCGAGTGCAAGGTGGGCCTGGCCACCCGGCCCGTTCGCGTCGTCCTGCTCTCGATCGGCCTCGTCTTCGGGGCGGGCGAGCTGATCCCGGACGTCGACCTGCTCGAGCCTTCGATCTACGTGCTCACGGTCCTGACCCTCTTTACGGTGTGCCAACGCGTCTGGCACGTGCGCGGCGAGCTGCAGAAGCTCGAAAACGCGCCGAGCAGCGAAGATGTAACCAATGACTGAATCCGGGTATAGAACCCCTTGCACCCACGATCGGCCCAGCAGCGGCCGACCCAGGAGGTTTCTCTTTCGATGAGCAGCACCAACGGATCTTCCGGAGCTAACGGCACGCCCCCGAGCGATCGGGTCAACGACGGCAAGGTCCGCGTGGCGATCGTCGGCGTCGGCAACTGCGCCAACTCCTTCATCCAGGGCGTCGAGTACTACAAGGACGCCGACCCGGCCGAGCAGGTCCCGGGTCTCATGCACGTCGACCTCGGCGGCTACCACGTCCGCGACATCGAGTTCGTCGCTGCCTTCGACATCGATTCGGAGAAGGTCGGCAAGGACCTCTCCGAGGCGATCTGGTCGGGCCAGAACGACACGATCAAGTTCGCCGACGTCCCGAACATGGGGATCAAGGTCGAGCGCGGCATGACCCACGACGGCCTCGGCAAGTATCTGAAGCAGAAGATCACCAAGGCCCCGGGCGAGACCGCCGACATCGTCGGCATCCTCAAGAAGACGAAGGCCGATGTCCTCGTCTGTTACCTCCCGGTCGGGTCCGAGGACGCGACCAAGTGGTACGTCGAGCAGGCCATTGCCGCGGGCGTGGGCTTCGTCAACTGCCTGCCGGTCTTCATCGCCCGCGAGGACTACTGGGGCCGCCGCTTCAACGAGGCCGGCCTGCCGATCATCGGCGACGACATCAAGTCCCAGGTCGGCGCGACGATCGTCCACCGAAACCTCGCCCGCCTCTTCCACGAGCGCGGCGTCGAGCTGCAGCACACCTCGCAGCTGAACGTCGGCGGCAACATGGACTTCTTCAACATGCTCGAGCGCGAGCGCCTGGACTCGAAGAAGATCTCGAAGACGAACGCGGTCACCTCGGTGATGGGCATGGAGCTGCCGGAGGACGACGTTCATGTCGGCCCTTCGGACTACGTGCCGTGGCTCACAGACCGTAAGTGGGCGCACATCCGCCTGGAGGGCAAGTCGTTCGGCGACGTGCCGCTGACGGTCGAGCTGAAGCTCGAGGTCTGGGACTCGCCGAACTCGGCCGGCGTCGTCATCGACGCGGTCCGGCTGATCAAGCTGGCGCTGAACAACGGCATCGCCGGCCAGCTCGACGGGCCGTCCAGCTACCTCATGAAGTCCCCGCACAACCAGCGCCCCGATTCGGACGCGCGGCGGATGACGGAGGAGTTCATCGAGTCCAACGCCCTCAAGGCACCGGGCGAGCGAGCCGAAGAGCTGGAAGAGACACAGGTCAGTTGACCTGACGCCTCGCGGCGGGCGAGGCGGGTACATAGCGGGACACGGCCAGGGAGGGTCGATGAGAATAGGAACGCCGGCGGGCGGAGGCCTCTGCCTCTTGATCGCCCTGCTGCTTACGACGGTTGCCGCGGCACCCGCGTTCGGGCACGGATCGATGAGCGATCCCGTGAGCCGTTCGCTCCAGTGCTTCCGCGAGAACCCGGAGACCCCGGACTCCGATGCTTGCCGTGCCGCCCTCGCCGTCGGTGGGACCCAGCCGTTCTACGACTGGATGGAGGTCAACATCATGAACGCGGCGGGGCGCCACCGGGAGCTGATCCCGGATGGCAGGCTCTGCGGCGCCGGGCGCGACAAGTACAGCGGCCTCGACTTGGCGCGCGCTGACTGGCCGGCCACGCCGCTCGACTCCGGCGCCCCGTACACCTTCCGCTACTCCGCCCCGTCGCCACACGGCGGCCGCTGGGACCTCTACGTCACCCGCGACGGATACGACCCAACGCAGCCGCTGCGCTGGGCCGACCTCGAGCCGGCGCCGTTCCTGACCGCGGCCGACCCGCCGCTTGTCGGCGGCGACTACCTGATGGAGGGCACCCTGCCGGCTGGGAAGACGGGCCGGCACCTGATCTACTCGATCTGGCAGCGCCACATCGGCACCGACAGCCCGGAGGCGTTCTACACCTGTTCCGACGTCGACTTCGGTGGATCGAGCGGCGGTCCGGTGGTCGGCTCGATCGACCCCGGCGGCTCCGATGACCTGGTCCCGACACCTCCGTCGCAGGGCGGGGCCTCGGAACCGGATGTCGGCGGGCAGCCGGCGGGCAACGGTCGCGCCAAGCTGCGCGCCCGGTTCCGCAGCGTCTCGGGATGGGACAGCGGCTACGTGGGCCAGGTCGTAGTCCGCAACGCAGGGCGGTCGCCGGTCGAGGACTGGCGCGTCCGCTTCGAGCTGCCGCGATCGACCGCGATCGGAGGCAGCTGGGACGCGGGCCTCGCCCGGAAGGGCCGTCGAGTCGTCGCCACCCCGATGGACTGGAATCGGCGAATCGAGGCTGGGCAGAAGGTGCGGTTCGGGTTCGAAGCCGCCGGCACGGCCCGCCCGCGGACACTGCGGGTCCTCGCCGGCCGCTGATCCGTGCATATCCTCCGGGCGTGGCTCGGCAGCGGCTCGCGATCGCTCACGTCACCCCGCAGCCGTGGGGGAAGCCGCATGAGGTGAATGAGTTCGTCGGCGCGGTCGCGCGTGAGCAGGCGGCGGCCGGCCACGACGTGCTCGTCGCCGCTCCGTCTCCGTCACGGGCCCAGATCCGCGCCGCGCGCAAGGTGATCCGCTCGGCGGAGAAGCGGCCGGAGCGGCTGTTCGCCGCGAAGGATCTGCCCCGGGCCGGTGGCGACGATGGCCCGCCGGTACTCGCCGTCGGGCAGGGGATCGCCCTCCCGCGTGGCCCCCGGCCTCGGGCCGCACCCGTCCCGCTCGACGTCAGCAACACGCTCGAAAAGCTGCTGACGGCGGCCCCGTTCGACATCGTCCACGTCCACGACCCGTATGCGCCGAGCACCTCGTCGACGGCGCTGCGGTTCTCGCGAGCGCTGAACGTCGGCAGCTTTCACGAGCCGACCGAGCGCGTGCTCTCGACCCAGGTCGCACGGCCGCTGGTCGAGATCTTCTTCGGCCGGCTCGACGCGCGCACCGCCTCGACCCAGGGCACGGTCGAGCTGCTCGAGCGGTTCTTCCCGGGCACCTACGACCTCGTGTTGCCCGGTGCGGAGGGGAATGCGGTGCCAAGCTGGCCAGGGGGTGGCGCGGGCCGTGGGGAGGGATCCCCGCTGCGGATCGCCTTCTGCCTAGGCGAGGAACGCGGTGCGATGCGCCTCTTTCTGCGCGGCCTGCGCCGGCTCGACCCCGATCTCGAATGGGAGGCGGCGATCTGGCTCGAGCGCCCAGCCGACCGGCCGCCGACGATCCCGCGCGCGCTACGCGACCGGGTTCAGATCTGCGGTCCCTCCGACTGCTCGGAATCGGGGCTGATCGCGGCCGCCGACGTCCTCTGCGTCGCCTCCGGCGGCCCACATGCTGCGCCCGGCCTGGTCCGCGAGGCGCTCGCCGCCGGGACGATCACGGTCGCGTCGCGGATCCCCGTCTACACCGAGCTCCTGGCCGACGGTGACGCCGGGCTGCTCTTCCCACCCGGCGATCCGGTGACCCTCGCCGGTCAGCTCGGCCGGCTCTGCGCGGAGCCGGCACTGCGTCGCCGGCTCGTTCGCCGGGCGGAGCGCGAGGCGCGCACCTGGTCGGACGTCGCCGCCGAGCTCGATGAGATCTACGCGCGGATCGCCGCGCGCCGCCACGACCCCGAGGGGAAGCCCTCGGTTCGCCGCAGGGTCGCGAAGCGGAAGCTGGTCGAGGTCGACCTGCACATGCACACCGACCACTCGCCCGACTGCGCGACCCCGGTGGACGTGCTGCTCTCGACCGCGCGGGAGCAGGGGCTCGGCGCGATCGCGATCACCGACCACAACGAGGTCTCCGGCGCGCTGGAGGCTCGCGAGATGGCGGCGGCCGACGGCGGGCCGAAGATCATCATCGCCGAGGAGGTCAAGACGGCCGAGCAGGGCGAGGTGATCGGGCTCTTCATCGAGAAGAAGATCCCGCGCGGCCTGACGATGGCGGAGACGATCGCCGAGATCAAGCGGCAGGGCGGGCTCGTCTACGTACCGCATCCGTTCGACCGCCTGCACTCGGTCCCCGACTACGAGCACCTGCTCGACATCGTCGAGGACATCGACATCCTGGAGGTCTTCAACCCCAGGGTGGCCCTGACCGCGTTCAACGAGGAGGCCGAGCGGTTCGCCGCCAAGTACCGGATCGTCCCGGGGGCCGGCTCCGACAGCCATGTTGCCCAGGGGCTCGGCAGCGTGCGGATCCGGATGCACGACTTCGACGGGGCGGAGGAGTTCCTGGAGTCGATGCGCGATGCGGACATCACCCGCAAGCACCGCAACCTGATCTACGTGCAGGCCCTGAAGTTCGTGCAGACAGGCGGCGGGCGGGGTGGAAAACGGCGCAAGCCGGGGGCACAGAAGGCGGGCAAGAAGTGATGCACGAGCCCGGCGAGAAAGGAGCGGAGGCGGGCCCGTCAAAGTCTGGACGGGCCGTGCCGACGACCGACGACGAGATCCGCGAGAAGTACCTCGAGCGAGCGATCCGTGAGCTGAACCAGCTCACGCGCGAGCTGCAGGAGTGCAACTCCTGCCCGCGCGGCAACCTGATGCCGGTGCTCGGCTCCGGCCACCCGCAGGCCGACATCATGCTGCTGAAGTACGCCGCGACGGCCGCTGAGATCGAGGAGGGCGTCGCCTTCTACGGCCGGTCGGGCAACGCGCTGATGAAGAGCTTCAAGCGGCTGGGGATCGACCCGCTCGCCGTCTACGGCACGCTCTGCGTGAAGTGCCCGCTCTCGGATCCCGAGCTCGCCTCACCCGAGTGCATCGAGCGCTTGGTCGAGGAGTTCGCGATCGTGCAGCCGCGGATGGTCGTCGTGATGGGCGAGAAGGCCCTCGACGCGCTCAACGAGATCTCGATCCCCCTTTCGCGCGAGCTCGACCCGGACGAGGGCGAGGTGCAGCAGCTCACTCCCACGGTGAGCGCCGTCTTCGTCCCCGACATCGACGTCTCCCTCGACACCGAGGACTCCAAGCGCGCCTTCTGGTCGGCGTTCCGCTCGCTCGGCGAGTGGTACGACGAGCTGCCGCCGTACTAAGCGATTAGGGCGCGGCTATTCGGAGAGCCCTGCGGCCCTGAGGCCTTCGGAGTAGCTGGGGAAGTCACGCAGCCGACAGCCTTTCCGTCCCGGTAGGTGACGAGCTGTGCGACCTCACTCCCGGTCCACTCCAGATGTCCGACCGGTGGCGGCAATCTCGCCCAGACCGAGCACCGAATCCCCCAGGTCCCGGATCTCCTCGAATCGGACCTCGAGCTGCATGTCGCCCTTGAAGCTCTCCCATGCCTGGCGAGCGCCGGCGTGCCCGCGGTACTCCTCCATGAGCGCCGACCACCGGACCTCTGGATGGAGTTGTTCGATCCAGAGATCGATGTCGTCGTCGTTCCACGCTTCGAGCCCCCGCTTGAAGGTCTCAACGTTGTCGTGAGACATGACCGCGGTCAGGCGCTCTGCGCTGGCGAGGCGGCCTCGGCCACCGCGCTCATCGCGTCGAGGCGGCCGCTCGCAAGACCGCGGACGACGACGACGTCGAGTGACTCGTGGTGCTCTGCAAGGCCTTCCTGGGCTGCGTCGGCATGCGGGGCGGCGACACCGACCGTGCCCTCCGGCGCTCCGAGCCGGTCGAAGTGATTGCGGTAGCCGTCGTGGAGGTCGCGGTAGAACGACTCCTCCTTCGCGAGCCGCTCGCCGGCGTCGTCGCCGACCGCGGTGCGGACGTAGCCGAAGATCGGCGGCGTCTTGCGGCCGGCCTCCTCGGCGCCCCGCTCGACATGCTCGCGGGCGCCGCCGGCGAACTCTGGGCTCATCCAGTTGAAGAAGACGCCGTCGAAGGTCGATCCGCCGAGCGCGCACATCTTCGGGCCCATCGCGGCGAGGACGAGGCGGACGCCGGGGACGACGTCACGGAGCTGCGGCTCGATCTCCCGCATCCGGGTCAGCGGCTTCTTCGAGAAGCCGGCGCCGACACCGAGCCAGATGCGGTTGCGATCCAGGCCCAGTCGCTCGATCGCCCCGTTGATCTCGATCGGGTCGTGGCGGTCGAGGGCCATCACGGCAACGCCGAGCTCGACATCGTCCGAGCCCTCGGCAAAGGCCGCGAGTGTCTCGAGACCGAGCGCGGCCGGGTGGTCGTTCGACCACATCGAGGTGTAGCCGAGCTCGGCGCAGCGCGCGGCCAGCGGGGTCGCGATCTCGGGGTCGAGTCCCGCTGCAACGCCGAACCCCCGGACGCTCACGCCTCCTTCTCCAGCAGTGCCACGCACTCCACGTGGTGGGTGTGGGGAAACATGTCGACCGGCTTCACGCGGCGCAGCCTATATCCGGCCTCGCCGAGCGCGGCGGCGTTCGGGGCAAGCGTCGTCGGGTTGCAGGAGACGTAGACGATCCGCTTCGCGTTGCATTCCAGGATCCGGCGGATGATCTTGTTCGAGAGGCCGGAACGGGGCGGGTCGACGACCACGAGGTCGGGTTTGCCGGCCTCCTCGATCAGCGGCCGGATCGCGAGCCGGGCGTCGGCGGCGCGGAAGTGCGCGTTCTCGATCTCGTTGCGGCGCGCGTTCTCCTCCGCGTCGGCGATCGCCTGGGCGATGATCTCGACCCCCCAGACCTCGCCGGCCTGTCGGGCGAGATAGAGGGTGATCGTGCCGATCCCGCAGAAAAGGTCGTAGACGCGTTCGCCGCCGGTGAGCCCCGCGTAATCCGCCGCGATCGCGTAGAGGCGCTCGGCCATCTCGGTGTTCGTCTGAAAGAAGGCCTTCGGCGAGATCTCGAAGCGCAGGCCGGCGAGCTCCTCGGCCACGCGCTCCGCGCCGAGCGCGCCGGTCGGCCCGTCCGTACCCCCCGAGGGGCCGTCGATCATCGTGTGCAGGTCGACGGGCGGGCGCGCGAACTCGGCGCGTGAGGTGACCAGCCGGGTCTGCAGCTGGCCCGTGCGCCGGCCCTCGCGGACGACGAGGTTGCGCAGCACGCCGTGACCCTCGCGGCGGTCGAAGGCGGGGATGCCCTCGACGCGTGCCCAGTGGCGGACCGCGTTGCGGGCGGCGTTGCCGGCCTCCGAGGCGAGCAGGCAGTCCTCGGCGTCGACCACGACGTCCCAGCGGCCGCGGGCGTGGAAGCCGAGCACGAGCTCGCCGTCGAGCTCGCCGAACGAGTACTCGAACTTGTTGCGGTAGCGCCACTGCTCGATCGCGGGCTCGATCGGCTCGAGCTCGTAGCCCGAGAGGCCGCCGATCCGCTCGAGCGCGTCGGCGACCTGGCGCTGCTTGTGTTCGAGCTGGAGCTCGTAGGGGAGCTCCTGCCAGGGCGCTCCGGGGCACGGCTCGCCGCCGTGATCGCAACGGGCGGGAATCCGGTCGGGGCTGGGGCGGAGGACCTCGATCGCCTCGGCGTCGGCGAAGTGGCGCTTCGAGCGGGTCACCCTCGCCTTGACCCGGTCGCCGGGCAGCGCGCCGCGCACGAAGACGACGAAGCCCTCGTGGCGGGCGATTCCGCGACCGCCGTAGACGAGGTCCTCGACCTCGAGGGTCAGCTCATCGGAACGGCGAGGCCGCGCCGCCGCAGGCGCGGCCGTGTCCGGGGGCGTTCCCATGCCCCCAGACTAGGTACCGGCTGTGGCGCGCCGCGCGTCTAGGACTTCTTGCGCGCGGCGGGCTTCTTCTTCGCGGTCGTCCGCTTCTTCGCGGCCGGCTTCTTCTTCGCCGCGGGGCGCTTGCGGCTGCTCGCCGGCTTGTCGCCGATCCGCTTGTCGAGATCCGAGATCAGGCCCTTGCGCTTCTCGTTGTTGTTCTCGTAGGTGCGGACCTTGCGCAGCTCCGCCTTCGAGAGGTCGCCGAGACGCTTCTTGATCTGTGCGACGGTGAGCACGTCGTACCCGGTGATCGGGCCGCCCGGGCCACCGGCGCGCCGGCGAACGGAGTCGGCCTGCGCGAGAGCGGGATCGGCAACGTCGCGGGCCGCGCGACCGGCGCGCTTGGCGCCCGCCTCCGCGCGCTTGCGGGCCTTGCTCGTTGTGCTCTCGGCCTGCTTGCGAGCCTTCCGCGCCCGCGTCTCCGCGTCGCGGCGGGCCTTCTTCACCTGGGCTTCGGCCTCGCGCCGGGTCTTGCGGGCCTGCTGCTCCGCGTCGCGGCGGGCCTTGTTCGCCCGCTTCTCGAAGTCCTTGCGGAGCTTCTCGAGGTCGCGGACCAGCTCCTTGCGGTACTTGGTGCCGCGGTTGACCAGGTCGGAGACGAGCTTGTCGGCGTCGCCGCGCTGCATGCGGCCGCGCTTGACGGCGTCGTCCATGACCTCCTTGAGGCGGTCGCGGGAGAGGGTGACGCTGCGCTCGAGCGCGTCGCGGAAGGCCTCGACGCTCTTGTCGGCGCGGCCCGCGGACGCGGCGCGCGACTTCGACGAGGCGCGTGACTTCGACGATGAGCGCGTCCGGCTCGAAGCCGCCTTCGCGCTCGACTTACGCCGGCTCGCGCCGGAGCTTTTGCGGGAACCGCTCGTCTTGCGTTTGCTACCGCTGCGCGCTCCGGACTTCGAACCAGCTGCCATCAGTGTCCTCCTCGTAAGTGGTTGGTGCTGAGCACTATCTCACCGCTGAGCGACTCAGTAAACCCCGGTACCGAATCATGCGGCGAAGACGGCGTCGACCGGAGCGTGGTCGGAAAGGCGGATCGCGAGCCCTTCCTCGGTCACCTCGCGGCGGTCCGCGGGCCACCGCTCGGGCGGCTCGGTGGTCTCGAGTCCGGCGGCAGAGAAGGTGATCGATCGCGTCGTCCGCGGTCGGGCCGGCGAGGCCCAGTGACGCCAGCTCGGCGAAGACCTCGGGCCCCCGAGCGGGGGAGAGGTTCAGGTCGCCGCCGAAAACGAGCGGCCTATCCCCGGCGAGCTCGAGCGCTCGCCCGGCCGCGCGCAGGACCTCCGCGCCGACGACGTCAGGGGCGGCATTCGAGGTGTGGACGTTGGCGCAGCAGGTCCCGGAGGCGAGCGCGGTGAACGCCATGGTCCGCCGCTCGGGCTCCTCGGCGAGGACGAACTCGTCGCGCTCGGCGATCCGGTCGCCCCGGACGAGGGTGAGGTTCGCGCCGCCTTCGGCGGACGCCATCAGGTCGGGGTTCTGGCGAGCGAGCAGGGCGCGCACGCCCGAGAGTGAGTTGCGCGAGGTGAGGGAGACCTGCGGCTCGGCGCCGCACGCCGCCGCGAGCCGCGTCGTCCAGCGTGGCGGGCATTCCTGGAGCAGCGCGACGTCCCACTTCGCGCCGGCCAGAACGGCCGCGAACTCGTCGAAGAGGTCGCGGTTGACCTGGCGGTGGGTCTCGTTGCGCTCGTCGAGCCGAAGGATGCGCGAGCGCCAGGTGCGCAGGGTGCGGTCCGGTGGGAAGTCCCGACCGTGGTAGAGGTTCCAGCTCAGGGCACGGAGCACCCACCTAGTATCGGGCGCTTCGATGGCGCGGAACTTCGTCACAGGGGAGGAGCTCTCGGCCGAGGAGCTCGACGGGCTGCTCGGGCGGGCGATCGAGCTCAAGGCCGGGCGGCCGAGCGAGGGCTCGGAGTCGCTGGCCGGGCGCAGCGTCGCCCTCGTCTTCCAGCGGCCATCGACGCGGACGCGGGTCTCCTTCGAGGTGGGCGTGAACGAGCTGGGCGGCTCGCCGCTCGTGCTTCGCAGCGACGAGCTGCAGCTTTCCCGCGGGGAGTCGATCGGGGACACCGCCCGGGTGCTCTCGCGGTTTCTCCACGCGATCGTGATCCGCTCTGGCTCCCATCCGGAGGTCGCCGAGCTGGCGTCCGAATCGGAGGTGCCGGTCGTGAACGCCCTGACCCCCGAGCACCATCCCTGCCAGGCGCTCGCCGACCTGATGACGATGCGCGAGCGCTTCGGCGAGCTTCGCGGCCTGAAGCTCGCCTACGTCGGCGACGGCAACAACGTCGCCCGCTCACTCGCGATCGTCGGCGGGCTCGCCGGGGTCGAGGTGGCGATCGCGTCGCCCGATGGCTACGAGCTGGACGAGGCCCACGGCGCGCAGCTCACCCGCGATCCGGCGGAGGCCGTGGCAGGCGCCGACGCGGTCTACACCGACGTCTGGGTCTCGATGGGCGACGAGGACGAGGACGCCCGCAAGTCGGCCCTCGCCCCGTACCGCATCGACGCCGATCTTCTGGCAAAGGCGTCCGACCGGGCGATCGCCCTCCACTGCCTCCCCGCCCACCCGGGCCAGGAGATCACCGAGGACGTCCTCTACGGCGAGCGCTCCGCCGTTTGGGACCAGGCAGAGAACCGACTGCACTCCCAGAAGGCCCTGCTGGAGCTACTGCTCGGCTCCTAGACTTTCGCCGCATCCCTGGGCCCCGTCGTCTAATGGCTAGGACGCCAGATTTTCATTCTGGTAATCGGAGTTCGATTCTCCGCGGGGCTACTAGGTACCTACAGAGCTAAGTTCGAATGCAGCCAGAAATTGACATAGGCCCCGTCACCCTTCAGACCTTCGGGATCATGTTCGCGCTCGGCTTCGTCGCGGCCGGCGTGATCCTCGCGAAGCGGCTGAAGGAGCTCGGCAAGCCGCCGGACTGGGCCTACGAGATCATCTTCGCCGGGCTGATCGGCGGGATCGTCGGGTCGCGGATCGACTTCCTGATCCAGAACTGGAGCGAGGTCTCCGACGACCTCCTCGGCAACGTCTTCTCCGGCTCTGGGCTCGTCTGGTACGGCGGCGTGATCGGCGGCGCGATCGGGGTGATCCTCTGGGCGCGCTGGCGGAAGATGCTCTCGCTCCAGCTGCTCGACATCGCCGCCGGTCCCGCTGGCGGTCGGCTACGCGGTCGGGCGGATCGGCTGCCAGCTGTCCGGCGACGGCGACTACGGCGAGCCGTGGGACGGGCCTTGGGCGATGGGCTATCCCGACGGCACGGTGCCGACCCCCGAGGGCGTCGAGGTCCACCCGACGCCGATCTACGAGGCGCTGGCGATGTTCGGCGTCGCCGCCCTGCTGTGGACGTGGCGCGACCGTTTCCGGCCCGGCATCCTCTTCGCGCTCTACCTCGTCCTCGCCGGGCTCGAGCGCTTCCTCGTCGAGTTCGTCCGCCGCAACGACGCGGTCGTCGCCGGGCTCACCCTCCCGCAGCTGCTGAGCCTCGGGATGATCGCCGCCGGTGCTGTTTGGATCGGGGTGGTGCGCAGCCGCGCCGGCACCCTGCGCCCCGTCGAGGCCTAGACGTACTTCTTCGCCGCGGACCTTCTCGCAGCCGCGCACGCGGTCGCGCTTGTCGACGACCGCGGTGTCCTCGCCCGGCCCGCAGTTGACCTTGTCCCGACCGCCGCCGCGTGCCTTGACGGTGTCGTTGCCGGCACCGCCCGTCGCTCGGTCGGCGGACTTGCCCGGCTTCAGCAGGTCGTCGCCGTCCTGGCCCGCGACCGAGTCCTTGCCCTTGCCGCCGATCAGGCAGTCGTCGCCGAGCCCGCCCTTCAGCCGGTCGCGGCCGCCGAGCCCGCGCATCGTGTCGCCGAAGTTCGTCCCGGTCAGCCGCTCGGGCTTCTTCGAGCCGCCGATCACGTTCGGGCAGCGGGCGTCGGCGGGCTTCGCGCCGTCCACCGCCCGCGCCACCGCCACCGCCGCCGCCTGAACCGCCGGCACCGTTGCCGACACCCGGTCCGGCCGCCGGAACGGGCGCGGGCGGCAGCGTCACCTTGTAGACGTCGATTGCGTTCCGCCCCGCCTCGCCGAGATTGAAGTCGGCGCTGGCGCCGTGGTAGGTGACTGTGCCGTCGGCGTTCGCATCCCGCTTGAAGACCGCCGACACCCACTGGTTCGCGTTCTCGGGGATGAAGTAACCCGCCTCCTTGAACTCGATCGTCCCGTCCGGGCGCTCGAGGAAGTCGAGCACGCGCGTCCCCTGCGAATACCAGGCCATGAAGATCCGGTTCTCGCCCGGGATCTGGTGGAAGACGTGGGCGGTGCAGATCGTCGCCCGCGGCTGGGTCTGGATCGCGGCCCGGAAGATCGCCCGCTCGCCCTCGGGCGTCTGGGCGTAGGCGGTCTGTTCCTCCTCGAGGGTCCCCGGCCCGCCCTTGTGGAGCGCGTCCGCCTTGTAGAAGTGGACGCCGCCGTTTCCGAGCGGATTCTGGCTCTGCCCGCCCGGAGCTCCGGCGCAGCTCGCGCCCGGCGGCAGGATCCCGCCGCCGCGCTCGTCGGTCGCGATCAGGAAGTTGCCCGATTGGGTCAACTCCGCCTCGTGGTCGAAGTCGATGTCCTCGTCCGCGTTCGTCGGTGCCGTCGCACCGGTCGCATCCCGTCCCTGGTGGTGGATGCTGCCGATGTGCTGGACGCCCTGGAGGGAGGGCGCGCCGGCAGCGAGCCAGCCGGGGACCCGAAGGTCGGCCCCACCCGCGCCGACGACGCAGTCGGTCACCTTCGCGCCGGTCGTGAACGGCGGCGCGGAGGAGCTGTCGCGAACGTTGCAGGGCAGCGGGGTCCCTTCGGCTTGTCGTCCGAGAAGTCGTTCGGCGTCCCGTTGTCGTCGAAAGCGCCGCTCATGTCGAACCCGATCAGCGCGCCGCCGCTGCCGCACATCAGCCGATCGTCGGGATAGACCTCGAGCTCATGGCAGGCGTAGATGCCGTCCTGAATCGTGTGGCCGAGCGCGATCTCCGCGCTCGGATACCGGTAGCGGAACACCTGCGGCTTGCACGCAGCGCGCTTCTCATCGAGCGTGGCTCCCGCGGGGAAGTTCATGCAAGTGGAGAGGTCGACGACCTCGAACCCGTCGAGGGCCATCGAGGTGCCCGACTCGTTGGCGCGAACTCCGTTCTCGTCCACACCGATGGAGTCCGACGTCACGGAGTAGGCGATGTGGGGGCGCTTCGGATCGACGTTGACCGTGTGCGACTCGCCGATCTCGCTGACGAGCGCGATCTCCTTCGGCGCCGCCGGGTTGGTCACGTCGACGATCTCCAGGCCGCCCTGCGGCACGCCGGGGACGAGGCCGAGGTCGCCCTGGTCATGGCATCTGCCGGGAGCGTCGGCCGCGTCGATCAGAAGCTGCGTGTCGGAAGTCACGGCGGCGTCGTTCGCCGTGTTCAGGATCGCGTTGCCCTTCGGTGTTGCCTCGACGTCGTGCTGGAGGCCGGTCGTGTCAGCGGGGTTCGAGAGGCAGCTGGCGGACGGATGGCCGGTGACGAACTCGGGGGCGACGACGCCGTCGTCGACCATGCGCACGATCGTCTGGCCGCCGCCGTTGCCGCCGGTCCCGAGCGTGCCCGACGGACGCGTATGTGTCCCCGCCCTGGGTGAAGTAGTCGAGGTCCGTGTGCGGATTGCCGGTGACGATCGAGTCGACGAGCTCCCACTCGGCGCCCTCGCCACCCGCGTTGAGTCCGGTCGCCAGGGGGAGGCCTGGAGGAGCGAATCCGGTGACGGGGTGGTCCAGTCAGCTCCAGCCCGTGGCCCGGCGAATGCACCCGACGGCAGCGCGAGCGCGGCGCACCCGCACGCCGACCGCCACGATCTTTCTCCCCAGGAGGCCCCTCACAAGCGCCGAGCGTGAAGTCGGCGTGACCCTGCCTACCCGCTCCGCGGGCCACACAAACTGAACTAACCGCATGAATACTGGCTGTCCGGCCAGTCCGCGACTAGATGGACCGGAGCAATCCGCCGTCGAGCGGGATCTCCGTCCCGGTCAGATACGCGGCCCGATCGGAGGCCACGAAGGCGACGAGATCGCCGTATTCCTCTGGCGTGCCCAGGCGCCCCGCGGGCACGTCGGTCCGCGCCGCCTCCTCGACCGCCTCCATCGAACCCCCCGCCAGCTCGGCCAGGCGATCCGTCGCGATGCGTCCTGTGGCGATCGTGTTCACCGTCACGCCGTCACCGGCGACCTCCCGGGAGAGCGACTTGAGTAGGGCGACGGAGGCCGGCCTGTGCACGTTCGAGAGCGCGAGCCAGGGGATCACCTCGCGGGTCGAGGTCGAGCCGACGTTGACGATGCGGCCCCAGCCGCGCTCGCGCATCCCGGGCAGGACTCCTTCGATGAGGACCTTCGTCGCCAGCACCAGCGTCCGGTAGGCGCGCTCCCAGGCTTCGGCGTCGTTGTCGAGTGTCTGGCCGGGCGGCGGACCGCCGGTGTTCGTCACGAGGATGTCGACCGGCCCGAGGCGCTCGGCGACCTCGCCGGGCAGGGCCGCGAGCCGGTCGAGGTCGTCGGTGTCCGCGACGAACCCCTCGACCCCATCGCCCAGTTCCTTCGCCGCCGCTTCGATCCGCTCCTCCGAGCGGCTGGCGATCGCCACCCGCGCGCCCTCGCGAGCGAGCGATCCGGCGATCCCGTGGCCGATCCCGCGGCTCGCGCCCATGACGAGGGCGACCCTTCCTTCGATCCCGAGGTCCATCCATGGAGCGCAAGCTACCGCGCCTGGCCCCTTCTACGATTCAGCCGTGATGAGGCGGGACACCTCCATCGCGGCGATCTTCGTGTGCGCGCTCTGCGCGCTCGTCGCTCGCGCCCATGGCCCAGGCCGCCTTCCCCGGCAAGAACGGGCGGATCGCCTGGAACAGCAACCGCGACGGCGACTTCGAGATCTTCTCGATGAACTCCGACTTCACAGCCCCGGTCCAGATGACGGCGAACGACGCGGTCGATCGCAAGCCGGCCTTCTCCCCCGACGGCACCGAGATCGCGTTCCAGTCGGATCGCGACGGCGACTTCGACATCTACGTCATGGACCACTTCGGCGGCAACGTCCGCCAGGTCACGAACGACCCTGGCAGTGACTTCAACCCCACCTGGTCGCCCGGCGGCTCGCGGATCGCCTTCAACTCCGACCGCTCAGGCGACTTCGAGATCTACGCGGCCGACGCCGGCGACGGATCCGCCGTGGTGCAGCTCACCTCGGCGCCGGGCGTCGACTCGGTTGCCGCCTACTCGCCCGACGGCAGCCGGATCGCGTTCGAGTCGAATCGCGACGGCAACGCCGAGGTCTACCTGATGACCTCGGGGGGTCAGCAGCAGCACAACGTGACCCAGGACCCGGCGACCGACGTCAACCCGGCCTGGGCGCCACGGGGCGATTTCCTCACCTTCACCTCCGACCGTGGCGGCGACCAGGACATCTGGGTGATGGGGCCGAGCGGCGAGAACCCGGCGAACCTGACCCAGAACGAGAACAGCGAGCGCAACTCGGCGTGGGCCCCCGACGGGAGCTCGATCCTCTTCATCTCCAACCGCGACGACCCAAACTTCGACCTCTACTGGATGGCGTTCGACGGCTCCGCCCAGACGCGGATCACCGACGACCCGGCGATCGACTCGATTCCCGACTGGCAGCGCCCCGCGATCGAGGACACGAAGGAGTGCACCTACGAGGGAACGACGACCCTCGCCCCCGACGGCACGATCGTCGGCAGCTTCCGGGCGGATCGAATCATCGGATCCGAGGGGCCAGAGCGGATCTCCGGCCGCGAGGGCCGCGACTGCATCGCCGGCCTGGCCGGCAAGGACCTGATCTCCGGAGATGACGGCGCCGACCAGATCAAGGGCGGAACGGGCGCCGATGCGATCGCCGGTGGCGTGGGGGACGACCTGATCAAGATCCGGGCGGAGGGCATCGACAACGTGATCTGCGGGGGCGGCCGGGATCGAGTGATCGCGGACGAGCGCGATCGCGTCTCGAATGACTGTGAGATCGTGCGCACGTGAGCCAAACGCCAATAGCGCCGAATCCTCCGCTTCGCGTCCGATTCGGCTCGATCTCATCTGCATGAGCTGACCTTCTGCGCCGTCCTGGTCCGGAAGCTCCGGGAGGGGAAGACCTACGAGGACTTCCTCGACGCCTGGTACCCCGACAAGGGCTTCGGCTGGGACGAGGGCTGGGGCCCGATCACCGGCGCGAACCTCTCCGACGAGGGCGAGATCCTCACGTTCGGGATGTTCAAGTCGCCCTCGCTCGAGGCGATGGGGGAGGAGATGCAGAGGATCGCCGAGCAGGAGTCGGTCCGCCACGACCGGATCGACGAGGTGATCGAGTCGACCAGCTTCCGGGGCGTCTTCCAGGTGAACGACGAGTTCGACTTCTCGACCGACGAGTCGGTCGCCGCCGGACGGCCCGACGCGGTCCAGGACCGGCCGAGCTAGCTGCGCTTGACCTGCGAGCCGCCGACGATGGCGTCCTCGCCGTCGGCGAAGCGGACCCAGGCCTTGTTGCCGCCGTCGTAGTCCGGCGCCCAGAGGATCAGGGTCGCCTCCTGGCGCTCGCCGTCGGGCGGGCCGACCTCGCATGTGTCGGTCCCCTCCTCGTCGAGCCCGCGCCAGATCCGGATGAAGCCGTTGGACTCCCACTCGTCGCCGATCGTCGTCGGCCCGACATGGCCGGGATGAACGCGGGTCTCATGGGGAAGCTCCATCAGGCGGTCCATGATCGACACGCGCTGGTCTGCGAAGCCGGTCGCGCCCGGCGCGCGGGTGCCGCCGACCGTGCCCTTGAACAGGCAGTCGGCGGTGATCACGTCGGTCCCGTTGATGACGAACGCGAGCTGCCCCGCGACGTGGCCGGGGATCTCGATCGCCTCGATCTTCAGGCCGCCCGATTCGATCGTGTCGCCGCCGCCGATCGTCTCGGTCACCTCGTACTGGTCGCCGCCGGCCTCCTTCGTCGCCTCGCTGCCGACCACGGGGACGCCGAAGCGCTCGGCGAGCTTGGTCGCGCCGACGACGTGGTCCCAATGCTGGTGGGTGAGCAGGAAGTGGGTCAGCTCGATCCCCTCGCGCTCCACCCGCTCGGTCAGCGGATCGGTGACGCCGTTGGAGTCGATCAGGACCCCGCTGCCGCCCGGCTCGTCGCAGACGAGGTAGGCGTTGGAGAGCCAGTCGGATTGCTCAACGCGCTGGATGATCATCGGCGTGAGACCCTAGCTATTCGGATGACTCAGGAGAGCCAAAGATCGAGACCGTCCGCGTCGCGCTGGACGCCTGGAACCGCGGCGAGTGGGATCGCTCGCTCGCATTCGCGTCTCCGGAGATCGTGGTCGACAACTCCACGGTCCAGGGCGAGTGGCGCGGCGTTCACCGTGGGCGCGACGCGTTGCGGGCCCTCTGGGACCAGTTCGCCGAGCCGTGGGAGGCGGTTCAGGTGGAGATGGGGGACGTCTTCTTCGAGGATCCGAACGTCGTCGCATACGTGGCCGCCCGGTTCTTCGGGCGCGACGGGATCGAGGTTCCGATGCGCAACTGGTGGTGCTGGACCTTTCAGGACGAGCTGTTCGTCCGTCTCGTCGTCGCCAACGAGTTGGAGGAGATGCTCGCCGCCGCCGGCTTGGACGAGCTCCCGCCGCCCGTGGAGACCTAGCCGAAGTCGATCACGCTGCGGATGCCGTCCTGGGCCTCCATCAGCTCGAAGCCCTTGTTGACCTCGTCGAGGGTGAGCTTGTGGGAGACGAACGGGTCTACGTCGATCTTTCCCTGCATGTAGAGGTCGACCAGCTTTGGCACGCCCTCGCGGCCCTTGACGCCGCCGAACGACGAGCCGGCGACGCGGCGGCCGGTGATCAGGAAGCGCGGGATGACGTCGAGCGTCTCGCCCTTGCCGGCGACTCCCGCAACCGTCGCGAGGCCCCAGCCCATCCGCGCCGACTCGACCGCCTGGCGCATCACCGCGACGTTGCCGGTCGCCTCGAACGTGTAGTCGGCGCCGAAGCCGTCGGTCTCCTCGAGGATCCGCTCGACGGTGTCGTCGCCCCCCTTCATCGTCTCCGTCGCGCCCTGGCCCTTCGCCAGCTCGAGCCGGTCGTCCGAGAGGTCGACGCAGATGATCCGCTCGGCCCCCTGGAGGCGGCAGCCGGCGACGGCGCCGAGCCCGACCATGCCGGCGCCGAAGACGACGCAGGTCGAGCCGGGCTCGACCTTGGCGGTGTTCATCGCGGCGCCGAGCCCCGTCGAGAGGCCGCAGGCGAACAGGCAGGCGCGGTCGAGCGGCGCCTCGGGGTCGACCTTGGCGAGCGCGATCTCCGGCATCACCGTGTATTCGGCGAAGGTCGAGGTGCCCATGAAGTGGCGGATCTCCTCGCCGTCGCGGCTCAGGCGGGTGGTTCCGTCGGGCAGGTAGCCCTTGCCCTGCTGCTCGCGGATCGCCATGCAGAGGTTGGTCCGCTCGTCGAGGCAGTGCACGCACTCGCCGCACTGCGGGGAGAAGAGGGTGACGACGTGGTCGCCGGGCGCGAGCAGGCTGACGTCGGGGCCGACCTTCTCGACCACGCCGGCGCCCTCGTGGCCGAGCACCGTGGGCGCGTAGCCGGACGGGTCGACGCCCGAAGCGGTGTAGAGGTCGGTGTGGCAGACGCCGCAGGCGACGAGCCTGACCAGCACCTCGTTCGCGGTCGGGTCGGCCAGATCGAGCTCCTGGACGGCGAGTGGCTCGCCGAACTCCTCCAGGACCGCAGCGCGCATCTTCATCTAAGAGAAGACCTCCTTGCCCGTGGTCCGGCCCTCCGCCGGTTGCCCAGCGATCCTACGTGCCGATGGGCCTGGTCAGCATTACGAGCACGCGCCTGGCGGGAGTGCTCTCGGTGGTCGCACTCGTCCTGATCACGATCTCGGACTTCACGTTCACCGAGTTCTGGGACACGAACGCGATGGCGACCTCGATCATCGCCGACGTCCTCGTCCTGATCGTCGGTGTCGCCGTCGTCAACGAATTCATCACCGCCCGTTCGCGGCGGAGCTGGCAGCTGGTCGCCGAGTACGGCCTGGTCGAGCTGGCGAGGGCGTGCCGGCGTGTGTGGATCGGCCTCGCCGAGGCGATCGGAGTCGGCAGCCGCCGCGAGCTGACGCGGGAGGAGCTGCGGCAGATGGTCGCGACCAGCACGAGAGCGGGCGGCTCGAGGAGCTTGCGGCGGAGTCGGTGACACGCCGGAGAAGCGCGAGCAGATGCGCGAGATCGTCTCCGAGCTGGTCGAGGACTCGCGCGCCTCGCTGACGAGCTGGGCGGCGGTCCTCGTCGAGTCCACGCACTCCGCCGCGCTCGGGCGCTTCGCCGAGCTGCAGGCCCTGCTTGCGCGGCTCGACCTGGTCCTCACCGAGGAGGCGGAGGGCAAGGCGCGTCGACCACGAGGAGACCGCCGACCCGGTCTGGCTGGCCCAGAGGATCGCGACGATCCTCCACACGGGCTCGATCCTCGCCCCGGAGCTCTTCTACGCCGCCGAGCGGATCCAGGAACGCGAGCAGAAGGAGCTGCTCAGGGCGCACCGCGGCCCCGGGCCCGACGTGTCGCCAGACGCGGGCTGAGCGGGCCGGGACGCCCAACGCGGCCTTCTGCTCGTGAGCGTACGGATTCCAGACAGTTGCGCATCAGGGCGCCTTTCGGGAATTCTCACATTCGCGATAATTCGGCGGCGGGGCGGTTCGCTCAGTTTGGGAGAGCTTCTGGTTTACATCCGGAAGGCCGTCGGTTCGAAGCCCACACCGCGCGGCAGCGCGCTTTATGCCCGCATACGAGGGGAAACGCGCCCGGGTTTTGATTCCTTCGAGCTGGTCAGGCGAAAATGTGACGTCTAGCGTCCACCGTCGCACGGTCGATTGAGAGACCCCGACCCTCTTCGCGATCTCTCGAAACGAAAGAGCCTCCTCAGACCTGAGCCTTCGAGCTTCGTCTCGGGTGCAAAGTCGTCGGACAGGGTTACCCGCGATAATCCGCGCCTCGGGCGGTTAGCTCAGTGGGAGAGCACTCCCCTTACACGGGAGGGGTCACTGGTTCGAATCCAGTACCGCCCATATGGCTCCCAAGCCTGAGCCCATCTTCTTCACCACCCCCGCCGAGTTTCGCGCCTGGCTGGAGGAACATCACGACTCCGAGGATGAGCTCCGCGTCGGGATGTGGAAGAAGTCGTCGGGGGAGCAGGGGCTCAGCTGGGAGGAGGTCGTCGACGAGGTGCTTTGCTTCGGCTGGATCGACGGCAGACTCAACCGGATCGACGATCGGAGCCACATGATTCGGGTCACGCCGCGACGGTCGCGAAGCATCTGGAGCAACCGCAACGTCGAGCGGGTCAAGGCGCTCGAGGCCGAGGGGCGGATGACGGATGCCGGCCGACGCGCCTTCGCGCTTCGCAGCGAGGAGCGCACCGGCGTCTACTCCGCCGAGCGCCAGAAGGAGGCGAAGCTCGAGCCCGCGCAGGAGAAGCGCTTCCGCGCGAACCGGAAGGCCTGGGAGTTCTTCGAATCGCAGGCCCCGTCCTACCGGCGCACCGCGCTCCACCTGGTCGTAAGCGCGAAGAAGCCCGAAACCCGCGAACGCCGGCTCGACCGGCTGATCGCCGACTCCGCCGCGGGCCAGCGCCTCAAGGAGCTCCGTCCGACGCCCCGCAAGGGCTGAGCGGCCGTGGGGCCGAAACGCCTTCGCTCACGCTGCCTCGCCCCAAACGGCGCCGTCGAGGAGTTCGCATTCGGGCCCGAGACTTCCGTCTTCAAAGTTGCCGGCAAGATCTTCGCCCTGAGCGCACTCGACTCGCGGCCGCTGAAGGTCAGCCTGAAGGCCGAGCCCGAGATCGTCACCGACCTCCGCGCCAGTTACGAGGGGATCGGCCCTGGCTACCACCTGAACAAGCGCCACTGGATCACGGTGACCTGCGACGGCTCCGTTCCCGATCAGCTGGTCGACGAGCTGATCGAGGACAGCTACGACCTGATCGTCGCCAGCCTCCCGCGCGCGGCGCGGGAGGGACTCAGCTAGCGCCCGAGCTGGACTCCAGGATCAGCTTGACGACCCCGTCCGGGTCGTCCCAGGTCGGCGTGTGGCCCCAGCCGGGCATCTCGAGATAGCGCGTCCCGTCCGGCCGGCGGGTGCGGCTCGGCCGGCCGACGATCTGGTCGAGCTCTCCCCAGGCGAGGGTGACCGGTACGTCGACGTCGTCCTTGCGCTCGAAGGCGCCCATCCGCATCGCCTCGTTGGCCTTCGCATAGAGCGGAGCCTGCAGATAGCCCTCCACGAGCTCGGTCGCCTCCTCGCGCGTCAGGCGCTCGGGGTGGGCGACGGTCGAGCTGAGCATCCGCCGCCGCCCGCCCTCCGAGGCGAGCAGCAAGCGCACCACCGGCATCAGCCGACGTCCCAGGGACTGGCGCTCGTAGCGGCGCGGGCCGAGCGGCTCGCGCCACAGTCCGGCGGGGGAGATCCCGCAGACCGAAGCCGCCGTCGCCCTCTGCCGCCATCTCCAGCGCGACCCAGCCCCCCAACGAGTTACCGGCCAGGTGCGGACGCGAGACGCCGAGATCCGCGCAGAGTCCCGAGACCATCCGGCCGAGTTCGGCCGCCGACGGGACGAAGCCGTTGCCGGGGTCGGGCGAGCGGCCGAAGCCCGGCAGATCGGGGACGATCACGTCCCGCTCGGCCGCCAGCCGATCGATCACAGGCCGCCAGACGACCATGGATCCGCCCAGCCCGTGGATCAACACGAGCGGCTCCCCGACTCCCTTCCTGACGTAATGGAGCTGCAAGGCCGAGGATCGTATGCTGCCGCGCCCGGGGCAATAACCCGAACGACAAGGAGAGTTGAATGTCCGTAGAGCAAGCGCTTGCGCAGTTCCACGAGACCGAGGGTGGGGAATCCTTCCGGCTCCAGAACTCCAAGCTCCTCAAGGTTGAGTTGCAGGGAATCGAGATCCAGGCGAAGCACGGCTCGATGGTCGCCTACCAGGGCCAGGTCGAGTTCGAGCACGCCGGTTCCGGCGGCATCGGCAAGATGCTGAAGAAGGCCGTCACGAACGAGGGCACCAAGCTGATGAAGGTCGGCGGGACCGGTGAGGTCTTCCTCGCCGACATGGGCCAGGACGTCGAGCTGATCCCGCTCGAGAACGACTCGATCACCTGCAACGGCGCCAACGTGCTCGCCTTCGACGCGGGTATCGACTGGGACATCAAGAAGGTCGAGGGCGCGTCCGGGATGATGAGCGGCGGGCTCTACAACATGGAGCTCAAGGGCTCAGGGTGGGTCGCGCTCGTCTCCGATGGCCCCCCGGTGATGCTCGAGATCAACAACGAGTCGACGTTCGCCGACCCCCAGGCCGCGATCACGTGGTCGAGCGGCCTGCAGACTCAGATCAAGACCAACGTCAGCGCGAAGAACCTGATCGGTCGCGGCTCGGGCGAGTCGTTCCAGATGGAGCTCTCCGGCCAGGGCTGGGTGCTGATCCAGCCGTCCGAGGGCCGCGTCCAGGGCGCTGCGGCCGCGGGCGGTGGCAGCAGCGGTGGGCTCAGCGGGCTGCTCAACAGCTGAGCGGCTGACGTATCGGCACGGCGGCCGGAGCGTTGATTACGCTTCGGCCGCCGCAGCCACCGTCCGAACAATCAGAAGGGGAGCCGAACGATGATCTTCATGGGGAACAGCGCCAGGGCAATGATCGTCTGGGGCATCGTCTCGATCGTGATTTTGCTGGTCTCCTACCTGGTGATCGTGAAGCCGATCCTCGACGACACCGACGATCAGATCGACCGGGCCTTCGACCAGAGCGAGCAGATCCAGGAGGAGGCGTTCGAGGACGCCGAGGAGCTCCAGGAGTCGATCCAGGACAACGTCAACGAGTCGATCGAGGAGAGCGTCCCCGGTAGTGGCGGTGGCGGTGGCGGCAACGCGACCGGCGGCACGAGCGCTCAGCTCGACAACGCGCAGAAGCTCCTCAGCTGCATCTCGGGCGCGGGCGGAGACGTCGACAAGATCCAGTCCTGCAACGCCAAGTTCGGCCCGTAGGGCCGCGCGCTACGGCGCGCCGGCCCCCCAGAAGATCATCGAGGTCGGGTCGTCGGGGTCGACCCTGACGGTGATCGTGCTGCCCGCCTCGACCCCGCTGATCGAGCCGTCCATCATGAACTGCGTGAACGTGTTCGCGTAGGGCGCGCCGCCCGCAGGCTGGACCTCGACCTCGAACTGGATCTCCTTGCCGCCGCCGACGTCGGTGTTGCCGGTCGGGGTCATCCCGTTCACCGTCGCGGGGTGGTTCACGCCAGCCTCGTTCAGCCTCATCGCCTTCTGCTGGTAGGCGCGCTGATCGCCGATGCCCATGCCGGTCCCCATCCCGGTGGCCTTCGAGGCCTGGTTCGCCGCGTCCTTCATCTTGTCCATGAACCCCATCCAGGCTCCCTTCTCTCGTGTCTCGTTCCGGGCCGACCCTACACGCACCCGGGAGCTTCCCCGCTACTTTTCGGGGCGGGTACACGGGGTAAATCAGCGATCGAAGGGCAGGGTGCGGAACGGAGTGTCGGGAGTCGACCCAACCCATTCGGCGGGACCCGTACCGGGGCCCGCCGAGAAGATGGCGGAGGAGGATGAGCTCCTCGCCCGCTACGCGAAGACCCGCGACCCCGTGGTCCGCGAGGAGCTCGCGCGGCGTTTCATGCCGCTCGTCCGCCGGCTCGCCTCGCGCTACCGGGGTGGCCGCGAGCCGCTCGAGGACCTGGTCCAGGTCGCGAGCCTCGGCCTCGTCAAGGCGCTCGACCGCTTCGACCCTGAGCGCGGCGTCGCCTTCACCACCTATGCGGCCCCCACCATTCTCGGCGAGCTTCGCCGCCACTTCCGCGACCGCGGCTGGTCCGTGCACGTGCCGCGCGATTTGCAGGAACGGACCGCGAAGGTCGAGAAGGCGGTCACCGACCTGCCGACGAAGCTCGGCCGCGCGCCCTCGGTCCGCGAGATCGCCGACCATCTGAAGCTCTCCGAGGAGGACGTGCTGGAGGCGATGGAGGCGGGCGGCGCCCACCATGCGGTCTCGATCGACGCCCTGCAGCGGATGGAGGACTCCGAGGGGGTGCCGATGGTCGAGCGCCTGGGGGAGAGCGACCCGGGCTACGACACGGTCGAGTACGGCGCGGCGATCCAGGAGGTGCTCGGGGAGCTATCCGAGCGTGACCGGATGGTCCTTCACCTGCGATTCGTCGAGGACCTCACCCAGACCCAGATCGCCGAGCAGATCGGTGTCTCCCAGATGCACGTCTCCCGCATCCTGCGCGGGACGCTGCAGAAGCTCCGCGAGGAGGTCCCGGAGGTACCCGACGACTAGTCCGCGCCGTTAGCGCGGGTCGTCGACCAGAAGCAGCAGCCGCTCGCCGCCTTCGGCGGGCTCGACCTTGACCTCACTGGCGAGGCCGCGGAGCGATCCGGTCAGCGGGCCGGGAAGCTCCATCTCCTTGAGCAGGCGCTCGGCGGCACCGGCAACGAGCGGCCCCACTCGGATCTCGAGGCAGCCGTCGCGGTCGAGGATCTCGATGTCGACCCGACCCGCCGGCGAATTCGGCAGCGGGCGTCGCGGAGACCGCGTCGCCCAGCAGCTGGGTGTCCGCGAGCCTGTCGATGGAAAGGTCGGCGCGGCTCGCGAGCGCGCCGATCACCCGCGAGACGACCGGCGCGGCCTGGGTTTCCTCTTCGAAGGAGAGGATCGCGGCATCGGGCGGGCTGGCGGTCTGGACATCCTCCGGCTGATCGCCGTTCGATGCCGGCACGATCAGCTTTCGCGCGCGGACCTCTGTGCCCTGACCGGGGCCGCCCTTGATCTCGAAACCGTCGGACAGCGCGGCGATCAGTGGTAGGCCCAGACGCAGATCGCCCTTCTCCGGATCCGCCGGTCGTGGGCGGAAGCCGGCTCCCTCGTCCCGGATCGTGATCTCGAGGCTCTCGCCGATCCGCGACGCGGTCACCTCGAGCGGTCCCTCTCCGTCCTCGTAGGCGTGGACGACGACGTTCATCGCCGCCTCGGTGACGATCGTCTGCAGGTCGTTGACGCTCTCCTCCTCCAGGCCCACGGCTTCGCCGACCCCGGAGATGGCCCGCCGGATCACGGCGACGTTCTCCGGCTTGGCGGCGACGACGATCCGGAGCTCGGGGCCGTCGCTCATTCGACCTTTGCCTCGGGGGGCGTCCCCGCCTGGGCGGCACCCTCGTCAAGGGACTCGTGAACCGGCAGGTTGCTGTCCAGCCCGGTCACCTCGAGCACACGCCGGACTGCCGGGTCGCCATCCTCGAGCGCAGCGGCGAAACCGATTCCCGCCTCCTCGGCGGTTCGCCGGACCTCGAGTACGACGCCGATGATCGAGGAGTCGATGAACTCGGCGCTTGAGAGGTCGATCAGGACCCCACCGCCTCCGGCCACGGCTTCCTCGAGGCGCTCACGCAGGATGGGCGCGGTCGTCAGGTCGTGCTCCCCGGTGAGGGAGACGACGACGATCCCTGAATCCTGCCGCTCGAGCCCGACCTCTCCTGGATGCACGGCGGCGAGGATACGCGGTACTCGTGTTTAGGCCGCGGACGGTGGGGTAGATCACGGCCTGGAGCAAACCCCGCTCCCCCCTGTACCCGCAACGGACCCGGAGGTCGTCCCCCGGGTCCGTTGCCTTTTCCGGACCGGTTCCGTTCTCCCGAGCCGGCCGCAGGAGCCGTGCTTACATTCGCGTTCGATGGCCGAGGACGCGAAAACACACGGCCGTGCCCCCGACAACTGGACGACGCGGCAGCTGGGCGAGTTCCTCACGTTCGTCGCCTCCTACTCGGGCGAGCCCGAGGCGATCGCCCGGGCCGTCGAGCACAGCGCCGAGGTCCTCGACGCGGAGGTGGCGGCGCTCCTCGTCGGCGACGTCGTGATCGCCGCCGTCGGGTTCGCCGCGGAGGAGGTGCCCGTCGAGACCCTCGTCAACGCCGCGCGTGAGACCGAGGGGTCGCGCCTGAAGAGCCCAGCAGCACGCCGGGCACCACACCGTCGATCTGGCCGCCCGCCTCCACCGGCGGCCCCGGCCGGTGAGAACGAGGGTCACGGCGAAGATGAGCCCAGCGGCGAGACGCTGACCGCCGAGCTGAAACTGGCCGACGGGACCCCGGTGGCCACCGCCGACATCGAGTTCCCGCGCCTGGATACGCCACTGTCACCGTGCAGACGATCGAGCCGGATCAGCTGGACACCGGGCTTCCACGGCCTGCACATCCACTCGGTCGGCAGTGCGAGGCCAATTCCGTTGCTCCCACCGGCGGCGCGCCCGGCGAATTCAATTCCGCCAGTGGACGCTTCCAGGGGGCCGGCCACCGCCATCAGGCCAGTGGCGATTGTCGTCGCTGGAGGTCCGCGAGGACGGCGCGGCGAAATTGGTGACCACGACCGACGCGTTCACCGCGGAGGATCTGTTTGGCGAGGACAAGACCGCGATCATCATCCACGCGAAGGCCGACAACTTCGCCAACATTCCCCGGAGCGCTACCAGCAGGTCAACGGCAATCCACCGCCAGACGAGACGACGCTGGCCACCGGCGACGCCGGCAAGCGGTGGCGTGCGGTGTCATTGGCGCCGAGTAGGCACGGCTAGGCAGCCACATCGACTTCGCCGGTCGCCCGGCCGACCCTCGGGGTGGAATGGGAGTTCGCGCTCGTCGACGCCGAGACCCGCGACCTGAGCAACGAGGCCACCGAGGTCATCGCGGAGCTCGGCGAAAACAACCCGCGTGTACACAAGGAATTGCTGCGCAACACCGTCGAGTTCGTCACCGGCATCTGCGACTCCGTCCTCAGGCGATGGACGACCTGCGGCCGACGCTGGGCACCGCTCGCAGGATCGTCCGAAGATTGCGGCATGGAGTTGTTCTGCGCGGGGACTCATCCGTTCGCGAAATGGTCCCCGAGAGCCCGACCGATGCGCCCCGCTACGCCGAACTGATCAAGCGCACCCAGTGGTGGGGCCGGCAGATGCTGATCTGGGGTGTGCATGTGCACGTCGGTATCTCGTCGGCGCACAAGGTGATGGCGATCAACACGTCGCTGCTCAACCACTATCCGCACCTGCTGGCGCTGTCCGCGTCGTCGCCGTTCTGGGACGGTGAGGACACCGGCTACGCCTCCAACCGGGCGATGATGTTCCAGCAGTTGCCCACGGCCGGGTTGCCGTTCCACTTCCACACGCTGGGCGGAGTGGGAAAACTTCGTCGAGACCAGAAGAAGACCGGCATCATCGACCACATGAACGAAATCCGTTGGGATATCCGACCTTCACCGCATATGGGCACGGTGGAGGTGCGGATCTTCGACGGGGTGTCCAATTTTCGCGAGCTGAGCGCGCTGGTCGCGTTGACGCACTGCCTGATCGTCGACCTGGATCACCGACTGGACGCGGGCGAGCGGCTGCCCACCATGCCGCCATGGCATGTGCAGGAAAACAAGTGGCGCGCAGCCCGTTACGGCCTGGACGCGGTGATCATCCTGGACGACGACAGCAACGAACGGCTGGTGACCGACGATCTCGACGACCTGCTGAACCGGCTTGAGCCGGTCGCCGCGTCGCTGCACTGTGCCGACGAACTGCGCCTGGTCTCCGACATCTGCCGCCTCGGGCGCGTCTACCAGCGGCAGCGCCGGGTCGCCGAGGCGAACGACGGCGATCTGCGGGCGGTGGTCGACGCGTTGGTCGGCGAGCTGGACATCTGAGGATGGCCGTCACGCCGATGTTTCCGCTCGAGGTGGCGAGCTGCCCGGCGAAGAGCTGCCGCTGCGGATCTTCGAACCTCGATACACCGCAATGGTTTCTGACTGCATGGCCACAGACGATCCGGCGTTCGGGGTGGTGCTGATCGCCGCGGGCCGCGAGGTCGGCGGTGACGACATCCGCAGCGACGTCGGTGCGATGGCCCACATCAGCGAGTGCGCCGACCTCGGCGAGGGCCGCTATCGCCTGCGCTGCGTGATGGGTGAGCGGATCCGGGTCCGGAGTGGCAGCCCGATGATCCGTATCCGCGGGCGGCCGTCGAGCCCTGGCCGACGAACCCGGTGACAGCGTCGACGTGGATGCGATCAGGGACATCGAGGACCGCATGGTCGCACTGTTCGAGCGGATCGCCCAGGCCCGCGGTGCACAGGTGATCGGTGGGACATCGTTGCGGGCGCCGACGAATCGGGCGATGCCTCGATGTGGTTGTACCGTTGGCTTCCGGCTCCCGATGGGGCAGGCGGACCGCTACGCCATCCTCGCCGCACCGAGTATCGCCGAGCGCGCTGGGGGCGCTCAGCGAAGCGGTGGAGACCGTCACGGCGATGGTCGAGTTCCAGCTGTCGACCGGGGAGTAGCTTGGCCGCCGAAACTGAGCTTATGCGGTAAGATTCGCCGTTTTGCTGCACAAGCTGAGTTTCGGAGACGAGTGGTTATTCCGGGACGAACTGCTCGTTGCCGTAACCCGCTCGAGCGCGCGTCCATCGGTGAGTTCGCCACGGTTCTCTGGGTGCCTCCAGTAGTGGCGGACCATCCAGTAGAGGGCAGAGCTGCCAGCGGCGTAACTGGCGGCATTGGGCACGACGATCCGTTTGGCATCCTTCAGCACGAGCACGATCGGGTTTCGGGCTTCTTCGATCTGCCTTATCGATGATGTCGGCGATGTCATCCCAACGCGCAGTACGGGTTCGGAATATGTCAGCGCTCTCCACGCCGTCGCGACCGATCCGCAGGTGGCCGGGCTCGCGACGTTTGAGTAATACAGCCAATCTGATCAACGAGAGGCTTAGCAGGCTCCTCATCAAGTACTGGTTGACCAGACCCCGACCGGGCGCCGCGAACGGCAGCTCGGGGTGGCGCGCCTGGAATTGGGCGACATCGACTGGGCGCGGCGGCCAAATTATTCTGCACGGCAAAGCGTCTCGTGAAGACGGGATGCCGCTGCCGACCGACGTCGGCCGGGCGCTGGCCGACTACCTCGCCGATGTTCGGCCGGAGACCTCGCTGCGCTCGGTATTCATCTGCTGCAAGGCGCCCAGGCGGGGAATCAGATCGGACCTGGTCAGCGACGTGACGCGGCGGCACCCGTACCGGCCTGGGGCTGCCTCGGGTCGGCGCGCACCGTTTGCGGCACACGCTGGCCACCGAGATGCTGCGTCGCCGGACAGTCCAATATCGACGGACACCGTCCCCGAACGCATCGGCAATGTCCTAACCGGTTCGGAAGCACACATGGATCGCGGGGCAGGATCCCGATGCTGTCCATAGCCATCGCTAAAGGTGCGGCGTCAATGTCGCGCCGTCCGTTATTGACTGGCGGCATCGAAGGGTCATGCGGCGGGATCCGCCATCACCGTGCCCGGTTGTCGCTGTGTTCGACGAACTGGGACCCGATGGCGGGTCTGTGTCGTCATCGGCGTCCGTGCTCATCGGCCGTCCACTGATTTCCCCTGCCGGCGAACGGGTCCTGCCCATAACGGTGGGCGCTGGGCGGGCGGTGTCTTGGTGTGCTCGCCGCGCCGGGTGACCGGGATCTGCACTCCCCGTGAGGATGTGGGGTGCGCGCCGACTGCGCCTGGCGCCTCCGATGGGTGAGTTTCGGGGTGGCGCAGCTGGGCGTAGGCGGCGAGGACCTCCCGGAGTTGGGTGTCGGTGACCGCAGTGGTCTGGGCGGGGGTGATGCGGGCGTCTGGGTGCAGCGCGCGCACCTGCTTACGGTAGGCGTGGGTAATCTGGGCCTGGCTGGCTGCCGGTGTCACACCCAGCACCGTGTAGGGGTCGGGATTCGTGTGCATCAAGGCCTTCCCTCCAGTTCACGAGCCAGGGCGGTGACTCCCGGCGGTGTTGGCGAACCGGGAGCCACCGGGGCAGGACGGTCCCCTCGGGATTCCCGCGCCGGGAGGGGAGCCGTCCAGGCCGGACGACATGGAGTTGAACGCGCGAATCTGCTGCTAGCGCGGTGGCCGTGTAAGAGCACGACGGGGGTGGCCCGTGACTGGCTCCGGGCCACCCCGGCCGGGCAACGACGCCGCGCGGCCCGCGGTGGGGGTTGCCACTACTGGTGGCGGTGCGCGCGCAGGTCACGTGGACGCTGCGTCGGACGCGGTCACCCACTCATAGATGGTGCGGGCGGCGCAGGCGCCGATTGCGTGCTCGTGGTCATCGCTCAGGGCATCACCTCCGTTGCTGTCCAACGCCTTTCGCCGAGAAGACCCGCGGTACTCGCCGGGGGCGAACGCTGCGTGGGCCACACCCGACGCCCGGGGCAGCGCCGCGCGCGCCACCGCCTCGCCCTCCTCGGTCGGGCCGCATTGGGCCGACCACGCACGGTGGTGGTGGTGCGGGCCTGCGGCGCCGGTGGCTCGGGTGTGGGCATCTCGGCGCACAGCTCGGCGAGCTCGCGGTCCAGGCATCCTCGTCCTGGGTGAGGCGCATCCATTCGGCCTGCACGATCGCTTCCGCCACACCGAGTAGCACCGGATCATCTCGTTGTGTGTCCGTGGTCATCTCACTCACCCCCTTTCGCCCGGATGTCGCGACCGGCCGGTCAACGGGTCAGGCGTTGATCGCGTGTCGATCGTTGCTCGACTGCTGGATCTCGATCTTGCGCGGCTTGGCCTTCTCGGCAACGGGGATCCGGAGCGTGAGGACGCCGGAGTCATAGGTCGCCTGAATTCGTCCGGTGTCCAGGTTGTCACCGAGGAACAGCTGCCGGCTGAACACACCACGAGGGCGCTCGGACGATCAGCTCCTGGTCACCGTCCAGAGCCGGGCGCTCGGCACGCACCGTCAGGACATTGCGCTCCACATCCAGATCGACGGAGCCAGGCCTCCACGCCCGGGTAGGTCGAACTCCACGACGAACTCGTCGCCGCGCGCCAGGCGTCCATCGGCATCACGGACGGACCGGGCCGTCGTGCCACGGGCCACCTGCTGGCCCAGCGGTCGAGTTCACGGAACGGATCGGTACGCATCAGCATCAGTTCCACCTCCTGTGAACGCGAGCCAG
>CAWAUB010000013.1:0-32237 GCA_963785155.1 uncultured Thermoleophilia bacterium | reverse complement strand
CCCAGGTACATGACGAACGGGCTGCCGGCGATGAACTCCTCGGCGGTGAGCATCGCGTGGGCCAGGCCGAGTGGCTCGTCCTGGGTGATGTAGGTGATCGATGCGCCGAAGGCCGAGCCGTCACCGGTGACCGCGCGGATCTCCGTCGCCGGTCTGCGGCGAGACGATGATCGCGATCTCCTCGACGCCGGCTTCGACCAGCGCCTCGATGCCGTAAAAGAGCACGGGCTTGTTCGCCACCGGAACCAGCTGCTTTGCCGAGGTGTGCGTGATCGGGCGCAGGCGAGTGCCGGCGCCTCCGGAGAGGATCAGGCCCTTGAGGCGCTCCATCGGAGCGCGAAGGGTACCTGCGGCCTGCGAAGCGGGGGGCTAGTACGTCCCGCCGAGCTTGCGGTGGTCCCAGGTCGCGGTGCGCACGGGCTCGAAGCGGATCGCGACGCGCTTCGGGGCCTGCGCCTCGAGCGCCGCGGCGGCGTCGCCCTCGATCGAGTCGATGCCGTCCGTGTAGCGGACCGTCAGCTCCTTGCCGAAGTCGACGACCCGGTCGACGTCGCGGATCAGCTCGGCCTCCGCCTCGACCTGGATCCCGCGGAGCTCCTGGTATTCGGTCCCGGTCTCGATCAGCAGCGTGGCCTTCGGGTCGCGCTCCAGGTTGCGGACCTTCTGCGACTTCCCGTAGGTCCAGACCCAGATCTCGCCGTCGCGCACGACGTACCAGAGGGGCATCACGTGCGGCCAGCCGCGCGGGCCGATCGTCGACACGTGGACGACGCGCTCGGAGTCGAGCAGCTCCGCCTGCTCCTCGTCGGTCAGCTTGATCTGGTCTCGTCTACTCATCTCGGCTCCAGTCGTAGTTCGTCCCACGGGCCCTCGCCCGCCATCGGCTGCATCTGACCGGCCAGCCAGCGCGGCTGGAGGTCGTCGAAATGGGGGCTGCCCGGCTGGCCGGACTGCCCGGTGAAGGCCTGCCAGCGGCCGGCATCCGGGTCGGCCATGTCGATCACCATCCGCCAGCTCGGCGCCCAGACGGCGGTGAACGGGTCGTTGGGGTCGAAGGCGATCTGGCTGACCGTCTCCTGCGCGCCGCCGACCTCGAGGGTGCGGTTGAAGATCCGGTCGAAGAGGCCGTTCGCCTGCCCGAGCGGGTGCGGGAAGGTCATCTTGTGGACGCGGCCCCAGCGCCAGCCGTTCATCTCAGGGCCGTAGCGGTCGGCGAGGTAGTCCAGGGCGGCGCGAAGGGAGTCGAGGGCGAGCCCGTCCCAGGAGCGGCCGACCAGATCCTCGTCGCCCTCCTCCCAGAGGTCCATCAGCCGGGTCTGCCAGCGCCACGGGGAGGTGACGTGGGTTGTGAAGCCGGTCGTCGAGCGGTCGAGCCAGCGGTCGGTCAGGTCGCGGTCGCGGATCGCGGCGCGCGCGACCTCCCGCGCGAGCCGGATCGTGAACGCCTGGTAGATCGTCGCCGCGACCGAGTCGCGCGACATCCGCCCGTCCCAGCTGCGCAGCCGCTCGATCGCCGCCGTCTCGCGCTGGTCGCGAGCGCGCAGGCGGGCGAGCCGGTGGGCGACCTCGAGGCCCGGGATCGAGAGGTCGTCCACCTGCATCTCCGCGAAGCCGTCGGCGTCGTGCTCGGTGCGCTCGGTGATCAGCGTCTCGATCCTGCGCGCGCGGTAGCCGTCGAGGTACTCGCTGGAGATGTGGTGCGGGTAGTCCTCGGGCTCGATCCGGTTGTTCGCGGTGACGAGGAAGCCGCGCTGGGGGTCGCGGGTCTCCGGGAGGTCCTCGTAGGGGACGTAGCCGTCCCACTCGAACTCACCGGTCCAGCCGGGCTTGGGCAGGTCGGGGCAGTCGCCGCCGCGGACCGGGATCCGGCCGATCAGCTTGTAGCCGATGCTGCCTTCGCGATCGGCCCAGAGCAGGTTGGAGGCGGGCAGGGTGTGCGGCGCGAGGCGCTCGACCAGCTCCGGCCCGGTGCGCGGTTCGAGCACGCAGGTCTGCGCGGGAGTGACGCACGGCATGTCGAGCGCGGCGAAGCGCAGGGCGAGCGGCTCCGTCTCGTCGGCGCCGAGGATGTCGGTGACGAGTGGGCCGTGGTTCGTCAGCCGCACGTTGAGCACCTCCGGCTCGGCGCGGCCCTTGACGACGATCTCCTCGCTCACCTCCTCGAGCTGGATGCCACTCGCCCTGATGCTCGTAGCGGTCGCCCTCGATGCGCTCGATGTAGAGGTCCTCGACGTCGGCCATGACGTTGGTGAAGGTCCAGGCGACGTCGCCGTTGGAGCCCATGAAGATGCCGGGGATGCCGGGCAGAGTCGCGCCGCGCGCCTCCCGGTCGCCCAGGCGCAGGGCCGCCTGGTACCAGATGCCGGGCATGCTCGGGGGGAGGTGCGGGTCGCCGGCGAGCATCGGCGCGCCCGACGCCGAGCGCTCGCCGCTGATCGCCCAGTTGTTCGAGCCGGTCGCCTCGACCGCGAGGCCGAGCGTCTCCCGCACCCGGTCGATCTGCTCGACCAGCTCCAGGCCCGGGCCCTTGAAGCCGTCGCCGGGCCGGGTCGCGATCGGGTGGCCGATCGGATAGGTCGGGTCGAGCTTCGCGGTCAGCTCGGGCCCGAGCTCGCGCGCCATCTCGGCGCGCATCAGCTCGCGCTCCCAGTTGGTCGAGAGGCCGAAGGCGAGCAGCTTCGTCGCGGCGAGCATGTCTGCCGGGGTCCATGGATCGAAGGGAAGGCGCAGGACCTGGAACTCGAAGGGGAGGGTCCGCTCCGCTGCGGCCGCGTTGACCCCGGCGCAGAGCGCGTCCATCTCCGCGCGGAGCTCGGGCTCCAGGTCGGCGACCTCGCGCTCGGCGACGCGGCGGAAGCCGATCGTCCGCATCAGGCGGTCGGTCTGAAGCGTCTCGTCCCCGGCGATCTCCGAGATCCGGCCGGAGGCGGTGCGGCGATAGAGCTCGAGCTGCCACAGGCGGTCCTGCCCGTGGCAGAAGCCCTGGCCGAACCAGAGGTCGTGCTTCGTCTGCGCGCTGACGTGGGGGACGCCCCAGCGGTCGCGGCGGATCTCGACCGGGCTCTCCAGCCCGGCGACGGTGATCGCGCCGCTGTGCTGCGGGAGCGGCCGGCGAAGGAGCTGGTACCAGACGCCCGCCGCAGTGCTCGCCAGGGCGCCGGCGATGGCGCCGCCGGCGATCGCGAGCGGGGCCGAGAGGCTGCTGCGCTGCGCCGGGATCGCGGGCTCATGTCAGTTGGATATCAGCCAGGCGCCCCTCGGCGTCGAGCTTCTGCAGATGCGCCTCCATGACGATCGCGGCCGCGCCGCGAAGCTCGGGCGGCACGTCGTCCCAGGCGGCGTCGAGGAGCTTCTCCTTCGAGCGCTCGCCGGCGTCGAGCGCGGCGAGGAGTTTCCGCTCCCGGTCGAGCTTGTGCTCGATGTATTCGGTGACCTTCGCCCGGGGGTCGGTGATCCAGGGTCCGTGGCCGGGGCAGAGCAGGGAGGCATCGAGATCCCGCAGCCGCTCGAGCGACTCGAGATAGGCGATGAGCGAGCCACCATCGGGCGGGACGAAGGTGGACCCCTCGCCAAGCACGAGGTCACCACAAAAGACGACATCACCAAACGTGAAGACGACATGGTCGGGGGCATGCCCGGGCGTGGGCACGACGCCGAAGGGACCTGTTCAACTTCGTCCTAAGGGGTCAGACCCCTTTATGGTTTGCCGTCTCGGGCGGCCACAGGATCGGCTCGCCGAGGCCGGGGCGCCCTCCGCGTGGTCTCCGTGTGAGTGCGTCAGAAGCACGCCCGCGATGCCTCCCAGCGCGTCGGCCGCCTCGCGGATGCGCGCCAGGTGGCCTTCGTCGGCCGGGCCCGGGTCGATCACGTAGGCCCGTCCGCCCTCCTCGACGACGAACGTGTTCGTCCCTTCGAGCGTCATCGGCCCGGGGTTGGGCGCGACGATCCTCAGGATCTCCGGGTGGCCGGGCGCGTGATCGGTCAAGCGGTTGAAAACTACCCGCGAGCGGACGCCGACCGTGGTTGACTACGCCCCGCCTGATCGCGATCGAGGACATCCGGTCGGTCGACCCGCTCGACTACATCCGAGCGGTGGGCCTGCGCCCCGAGGACTCCTACGGCTTCCTGCCGATGGACATGGGCGACTCCTCGATGATGTGGCTCTACCGCGACCGGCCCGAGTACGAGGAGCGGCGCTTCGGGCTACCCACCGCCGGGACCGTCTACGGGTTCGGCGGATTCGGCGGTCCGGACCCGTTCGGCGGGGGCTCCGCGCCGGAGCAGCACCGAGATCCCCGAGGGCATGCTCGGCGACCACATCCAGAAGATGGTCGAGGAGGCCCAGCAGATGCAGGCGGCATATGGCGGCGTGCCCGAGATGCCGAAGATGCCCGAGGGACCGTCGGCCCCGGCCGCACCCGGCGCGCCGCAGATCGTCGCCCACCGCGTCTACCCCGGGGTCCGCTCGCGATCCTCGCTGAGCCAGCTCAACCACTTCCTGCCGCTCTACCGCGACGCGCTCCAGCTCGTCCCCGAGGACGTCTACGGCGTCTACCCGGCCTCCACCCGGACGAGCAGCTCCGGGGACTCCATGGACACCGAGTGGGACGATTTCTGGATCGTCTACCGCGACCAGGGGCGCTACGCGGCCGGCCGCGAGGCCTGGGCGGCGCAGATGGACGACAAGGGCCGCTGGCCCGAGCCGTACGTCGCGGCCGGAGTCGCCGAGCCGGGCTCAGGCCGCGTTCGCCGGCGAGCGGATCACGGTGGAGAAGGAACGGTGGCCCCGCGAGAAGCTGGTCATGCGCAAGAAGGGGCCGATCCTCGCCGACGACCTGCGGGAGAAGATCGGAGCCTGGGGCTACGAGCCCGAGGACTCCTTCGGCTTCTGCCCCGACTTCGGCGACGGCAAGATCTACTTCGCCTGGCGAACGCGCTAGCGCCGGCGCCAAACCGGCGCCTGGGGTGCGTTAAGGATCCGTCAATAGGGGCGACGGAGGCCTTTCCCACGGCTAGAAGTCGGTGAATGACGTCAGCCGCGCGAGTGATCCCACGTGCCCTCCTCGGCGAGCCGCTGCGCAGCGATCGGCTCGAAGAGACGCTCCTGCCGAAGCGCCTCGCCTTGCCGGTCTTCTGCTCGGACCCGCTCTCGTCGGTCGCCTACGCGACGGAGCAGATCCTGATCGTCCTCGCGCTGGGCGGGCTCGCGCTCCTTGCGATGACCCCATGGATCGCCGTCGCCGTCGCGCTGCTGCTCGCGATCGTCGTCGCCTCGTACCGCCAGACGTGCGGCGCCTACCCGAACGGCGGCGGCGCTTACACCGTCAGCCGCGAGAACCTCGGCGAGAACGCGTCGCTCACCGCTGCCTCCGCGCTGCTCATCGACTACGTGCTCACCGTCGCCGTCTCGGTCGTCGCCGGCGTGGCGGCGATCACCAGCGCCGTTCCCGCGCCTCGCCGTCGCATGCCGTTGCGCTCTCGCTCGGCGTTCGTCGTCGCTCCTCTCGCTCGTGAACCTGCGCGGCGTCAAAGAGTCGGGCCGGGCCTTCGCCGATTCCGACCTACGGCTTCGTGCTCTGCGTCTTCGTGATGCTCGCCGTCGGCTTCGCGAAAGTCGCTGTTCGGGGACGGGCTCACCGCCGAGAGCGCGCAGCTACGAGCTTCGCGCAGGTCGCGCGACACCGGCGGCCTGCTGGCAGTCTTCCTGGTGCTGCGCGCGTTCGCTTCCGGCTGCACCGCGCTGACCGGGGTCGAGGCCGTCTCGAACGGGTTCCCGCCTTCAGCCAGCCGAAGAGCCGCAACGCCGCGACGACGCTCCTGATCATGGGCGTTCTCGCGATCGCGATGTTCGCCGGGATCACCGCGCTCGCGCTCGCCGCCGACGTCCACATGGCCGAGAACACCAGCCGACCTGATCGGGCTCCCGGCCGGCGCCGAGCAGAAGACCGCGCTCAGCCAGATCGGACTCGCGACCTTCGGCGACGACCGCGCTCGTTCTTCCTGCTCCAGGGCTTCACGGCCGCGATCCTGATCCTCGCCGCGAACACCGCCTTCAACGGGTTTCCGGTGCTCGCGTCGCTGCTCGGGCGCGACAAGTACCTGCCGCACCAGCTCGCGAACCGCGGCGACCGCCTCGTCTTCTCCAACGGGATCGTCCTGCTTGCGCTCGTCGCGGGACTTCTGATCGTCGCGTTCAACGCCGACGTCACCCGGCTGATCCAGCTCTACATCCTCGGCGTCTTCCTTTCGTTCACCCTCAGCCAGGCGGGCATGGTTCGCCACTGGTCGCGAGCTGATCGCGCGGCCGCTCGGCAGAGCGACCGCGGGCGGCTCCAGCGCAAGCGCTGCTCAACGCGTCCGGGGCGGTAGTGACCGGTCTCGTCTTCGTGATCGTGCTCGTCACGAAGTTCGCTGCAGGGCGCGTGGATCGTCGTGCGTCGCGGCACCGATCCTCTTCATCGCGATGAAGGCTGTCTCCGCGCCATTACGCCGGATCGGTCGCCGCAGCTCGCGCCGCGCGCCGTCGGGCGTTGTCGTTGCCGGCGCGGATCCACACCGTCGTCCTCGTCTCGAATCTTCTCGCGCCGACCCTGCGAGCGCTTGCCTTCGCGCAGGCGACCGAGCCCGCGAGCCTGCGCGCGGTGCACCGTCGCCGACGGAGCGACGACGGCGAGCCGCTGCCCGTCGAGTGGGAGGAGCGCGGCGTCCCGGTGCCGCTTGTCGTGATCGAGTCGCCGTACCGCGAGACGGTGCGTCCGGTCGCTTCGATACGTGCGCCAGCTTCGCCGGGAGCACCCGGGCGACGTGATCTCGATCGTCATCCCGGAGTACGTCGTCGGCCATTGGTGGGAGCATCTGCTGCACAACCAGACCGCGCTGCGGCTGAAGGGCCGGCTCCTGTTCGAGCCCTCGGTCGCGGTCACCAGTGTCCCCTGGGTGCTGAGCGCACAGCGAGCTGATGAGCCCGACGTGAGCGCCGGTCAAGTACATCCGCATCGAAGACCTGCTCGACGAGTCGCCGCCGACGACGCCTTGCGCGGCGGCTTCGGCCTGAGCCGGCGACGCGCAGCTCTCCGGCCTCGCGCTCGGCGGTCTTGCTGCTGCCCCTGCTGACGCTGCTCCTCGCAGGCGCTCGGTGACGAGCTCGTCGCTCGACGGTCAGGTCCTCGATCTACCTGCTGGCCGTCGTCGTCGATCGCGATCGTCGGCGGAGTCGTCGTCGGCGTCGGTCGCCGCGGTCGCGCGGCGTCTCCTGATCAACTACTTCTTCGTCGACCCGGTCCACACGCTTGACGGTCGCCGACCCGGACCAGGCCGTCGCGCTGGTGATCTTCGTCGTCGTCGCGGTGCTCGTCAGCGGCGCGGTCGAGTTCGCGGTCCGGCGGGCGCAGGCCGCCGAGCGGGCCCGGGCCGAGGCCGAGACGATGTCGGCCCTCGCCGGGCCCGAGCTCGAGCGGCCAGGAATCGGTGCGCGAGATGCTCGCGCGCGCGCGCGAAACCTTTGCGCATGGAGTCGGTGTCGCTCAAGGTGCGAGCGCGCGGCAGCGGCGAGTGGGTCGACGTCGAGCACGTCGGCTGGGCGCCGCCCGGCGAGGAGGCGCCGCTTCGCTTCGACGTGCCGAGCGGCCCGCGACGTGCGGCTCGTCGGCCGCGGCCCGGCCCTCTTCGCCGAGGACCAGCGGGTGCTTCGACGCGTTCGCGGGTGCGGCGCGAACTGCATACGAGGGCCGGCGTCTGAGCGGCGAGGCCGAGGAGGCGCGGAAGCTTGCCACTGTCGACCGTCAGCGCACCGCGCTACTCGCGGCTGTCGGACACGACCTGCGCACGCCGCTCGCCGGCGATCAAGGCGGCCGTCGAGCACGCTCCGCCAGACGACGTCGCATGGTCCGAGAAGGATCGTGACGAGCTGCTCGCGACGCTCGAGGACTCGGCCGATCGGCTCGATGGCGTCGTCAGCAACCTGCTCGACGCGAGCCGGCTGCAAACGGGAGCGCTCAGCGTGCGGCCGATCCCGTCGCGCTCGACGAGGTCGTCGCTGCGCGCTCTGCTCGCGCTTCCGGCGATCGCGGGCGCGAGTCGCGGTCGACGTCGCCGGAAGACCTTCCGCTCGTCCACGCCGACCCCGGGCCTGCTCCAGCGGGTGCTCGTCAACGTGCTCGACAACGCCTTCGCCACGGCGCCAGCGAGGAGCCGCGTCGAGGTGACCGCGCGGTGCGGGCGGCGACAGCGCGAAGGCTCGAGATCGTCGACCACGGGCCCGGCTGCCCGACGACCAGCAGCGGTCGCGCATCTTCGAGCCGTTCCAGCGCCTCGACGACCACGGACGCTGACGGCGTCGGGCTCGGCCTCTCGGTGGCCCGCGGATTCGTCGAGGCGATGGGCGGAGCCATGGTCGCCGACACGCACCGAAGGCGGCGGCCTGACGATGCGGATCCGGCTTCGCGCTTGCCGCTGCGGCGACCGGTGCACCGAGCGATGACCCGCGTTCTCGTCGTCGAGGACGAACGTGGGCTTTCGGCAGCGCGCTCGGAGATCAACCTGCGGCGCGCGCGGCTACGAGGTCGACTCTCGCCGAGGATGGGCGCTCGGCTCTCAGGCGCGCCGCGCAACAGCCTCCCGGATGCCGTGGTCCTCGATCTCGGCCTCCCGGACATGGACGGCGTCGACGTGATCGAGGGTCTTCGCGGCTGGACCGAGGCGCCGATCATCGTGCTCTCGGCCCGCGCCGGCGAAGCCGGACAAGGTGGTCGCGCTCGACGCCGGGGCCGACGACTACGTACCCGGTAGTCGCCGCAGCACCCGGAGATGACGACATTGGCGGCGATGGCGAGGAAGGCGCCGGCCTGCGCCCCCGCTCCCTCCGGCAGGTCGAACAGCACGACCGCGATCAGCGCGACGGCGGTGATGACCGCGAGGAGGTCGGCCGCCGCCCTCATCGACAGGTCGGGCCGGAATAGGCCGATCGTCCCGTTGGTCGCCGCGGCAGCAACAGCCACGAGGCCGGTCGCGAACGCGAGCGTCGCGACGCCGGCGTTCAGATTCCAGGCGGTCACGGACGTGCCGCCCTGCTCAGCCCACGGCAGGAACAGCGCGACCATCAGCGCGGCGCCCGCGATCCCCACCGGCAGGCGCAACCACCCCAGTGCACTCGTCTTCTCTGCGTCCATCATCCCTCCATCCGTCGTCTGTGCATAACCTTGTTATGGAGGATAATAACACCGTTATGAAAGTCACGTCAAATACGAAAGACACCCGGGGCGAAGCTCCTCGCCGCCGCCTTTCGGGTGCTCGAGGAAGAGGGGCCGCAGGCACTTCAGGCGCGGCGGCTGACCGCGGAGATCGGCAGCTCGACGATGGCCGTCTACACCCACTTCGGAGGGATGCCGGGGCTCGTCGACGCGATGGTGGGGCAGGGCCTCGTGCGGTTCGCGGACCACGTCCGCAGCAACGCGCCGGAGACGGACGACCCGATGGCCGACCTGTTCGCCGGCGGTCTTGCCTACGGCGGCTTTGCCCTCGGGAACCCGCAGCTCTACGGCCTGATGTTCGGCCTCGCGAGCGGGCCGCAGGTCCGATCCCTGCCGCACGCGGAGAGGGCGGTGGAGACGGCCGAGGGGGCGGAGGCGTTGTCGGTCCTGCTCAACTCCGTGCAACGGGTGATCGACGCTGGCCTGATCCCGCCCCAGGACGCGCGGGCGGCGGCCACGCAGATCCTGAGCGTGACCCACGGCTTCCTGATGCTCCAGATCGGCGGGTTCGTCGAGGACGAACTACGAGACGTCATGCCCGCGCTCGCGGTGAACCTGATGGTGGGGCTCGGAGCCGACCGCGCCGCGTCCGAGCGCTCGCTGGTCCGCGCGGTCGAGGCAGCAGCCTCCAGGGCCGAGCGGCCGGAGGCTAGGTGGCCTACCGCTTCGCCGACTGATGCACGGCCGTTCGGCGCGGGCGCCCGGGCCGGGGAGCGGCTCGATCTCGCGGGCGCGGATCTCCTCCCCGCAGTGGTCGCAGACGAAGCGGGGGTCGGTGATCTCACCGCAGTTGCGATGGCGGAGGACGACGGGAGGGAACGCCTTGACCGCCATGCGGTACTCACTTCGCTGCCGGCGCTTGCTCTCCTCGTACTGCGAGGACTAGGCGGCGACCTTCTCGACCTGCTCGGCGAGGGCTGCGGCGACGGCTTCGCGCGCCTCCTCCGGCTCGAGCACGACGAGGTCGCCGGCGCCGCGCAGGATCTCGCGGATCAGCCAGCCGACGCCGGCGTAGGGAAGCTCGGCGATGAGGGCGCCGTCGGAGAGTTCCTCGACGACGGTGCGGTCCTCGCGGACCCAGCGGGCGCGCTCGGGGGAGACCCAGACGCGGGCGACGTGGGCATCATCGACCTCGCCGCGCTCCAGCCAGGAGTCCGTGCCCGCCAACTCCTCGAGCTGGAGGCGGGGCTCGACGGCGTCGTCGGTGAGCGTCGCCTCCTTGATCCGGTCGAGGCGGAAGTGCCGGACGGCTTCGCGGTTCAGGTCCCAGCAGACCACGTACCAGCCCTCGGGGCCGTTCTGGAGCCGGTGCGGCTCGACCAAGCGCTTGTTGAACTGGTCCTCGTTCTCCTTGTAGTAGTGGAGCTCGAGCACGCGACCCTCGGCGATCCCCTCGTTCACCGTCCGCACGACATCTGAGTCGTCGGAGCCCGGGGCGATCTCCAGGCCCTCCTCGGAGGGATCGTGGCCGAGCGCGCCGGTGATCTTCTCGCGCGCGGTGTGCAGGCTCGCCTGCGGCAGATGGTCGCCGAGCAGGTCGATCGCGGCGACGAGGGCCTTTGCCTCGAGTGGCAGCAATCTCGCGGGCCGGGCGAAGCTGTCGCCGTAGGTGTCGGCGTCGACCTCGATCTCCGTGTCGCCGACGTCGGCGAAGAGGACGTAGGTCCCGCCGCCGAAGTTGACGACGTTCAGCACTGCGACGTCCTCGCGCAGCTCGTCCTCGGAGATCTTGAGCTGGTCGATCACATCGGCGATCAGCAACGTCCGGTCGTTGCGCGCCGCGTCGATAAAGATCCCGGCCAGGGTGACGAGGCGGGCGAAGCGCTCGGGGCGGATGACGGATTCGGAGCGGCCGTTCGAGCGGGGCGTGGTGACCGGGGAGTCGAGCGGCCTGTTGACGGTCTTCGCGACTTCGAAGTCGCCCTCGTGTCGCTCGCGCAGGAGCTGCAGCCGCTCCGTCGCCTCGAGCGCCAGCTGCGGCGGCTGGAGGATCTGCGCGTTGTGGCGGTAGGCGAGCGCCCAGGAGATCAGCTGCGAAGCGTTCGCATAGTCGGTCTCGAAGATCGACCCCTTGCCGGGTGCCCCGTCGGACTTCTTCGCCGGGCGCATCTCGCCGTAGGTGCCGTAGTCGCGCTCGGCCAGCCATGCGATCCGGTCGCGGATGAAGACCTGGGCGCGGTCGCCGATCTCGCCCATCTGCCAGTCGGCGCGGGTCGCGTAATCGCGGCGGTCGAAGTCCTCCGGCGGCGGGAAATCGTGCTCGGCCTTCGACGCGTAAGAGACCTTGCCCTTGATCCGCGAGAGGCGGAAGACGCGGACCGCGTCCCGCTCGTGCGAGTAGCCGATCAAATAGAACTGGCCGCTGCGGAAGACCAGGTGGTACGGGTTGACCTTGCGGTCGGATTCCTCGTCGCGCTGCATCGTGTAGTAGCGGAAGACGATCGTCTTGCGGCGGGAGATCGCGGTCTCGATCTTCGAGAGGCGCTGCGAGAGCTCGCGGCCCCCGGTCCCGGCCGAGGCCTCCACCGAGACGTCGACCGGCGCGGTGTCGTTCGTGTTCAGCGGGCTCGGCCGGCCCCAGGAGACCTGCTGGAGGGCGAGGCGCAGCGGCTCGGCGTAGGCGAAGCGGCCGTCGAGGAGGACGAGGGCGGTGCGCATCGCCGCCAGCTCCTCGTCGGTGAACTTGATCTGCGGCAGGTAGTAGTTCTCCGGCGGCAGCGCGTAGAGCTCCGCCTCGAAGAAGCCCTCGCCCGGCTTCTGCACCTGCAGGTGGATGCCGAGGCTCTCGAGCTCCGCGCGGTCGGCGTAGAAGCGCCGCGCGAAGGCGTCCTCGTTCATGTCGCTGTAGCCCTCGACCTCCTGCTTGATCTCGAGGGCGGAGACCGGCCGCCGGTTCGCCATCAGGAACGAGATCAGCGAGAGCTGGCGGATCAGCTTTTCGGTGTCCTTGGCCATCGGCAAGCTGAGAATAGAGGGGCTCAGACCCCCTCCCAAGGCGGAAATGCGCCGTTTGCGGAGCATTTTTGTGACAAGTTCCCCGCGTGCAGCGGCGCGAGGTCTCCTTCATCAGCGGCGGCGAGCAGATCGCCGCTTGGCTGTACGAGCCGAACCCTGTGGGGTCAGACCCCGAGGAGGCCGAGAATTCGAGCGGCGAGCAGGGTTCGGGTCAGACCCCGGTCGTGGTCATGGCGCATGGGCTTGGCGGGGTGCGGGAGGCCGGATTGCCGCCTTATGCCGAGCGGTTCGCGGCGGCCGGGATGCGCGTCGTCCTCTTCGACTACCGGTACTTCGGCGGCTCGACCGGTGAGCCGCGGCAGCTGATCGACGTCGGCGCGCAGCTCGACGACTGGCGGGCGGCGGTCGCCTACGCCCGATCGCTCGACGGGGCCGACCCGGAGCGGGTCGGGATCTGGGGGACGTCCTTCAGCGGCGGCCACGTGACGACGATCGCGGCCGAGGACGGCCGGCTCGGTGCCGCGATCGCCCAGGCGCCGATGGCCGACGGGATCGCGGCCGCGCGGATGTTCAGCCCGAAGCAGTTCCTCTGGGCCACCGGCGTCGGGATTAAGGACCAGCTCGGATCGCTCCGGGGGCGGCCCCCTGTGTACGTGCCGCTAGTGGGCCCAGCCGGTGGCCGCGCCGCCCTCACCAACGACGATGCCGAGACCGACTACCTGCGCATCGTCCCCGAGGTCTCGACGTTCCAGAATCGCATGGCCGCCCGGCTGCTCGTGAAGTTCGCGACCTATCGTCCGGTCCGCTCGGCGGCGAAGATCCGCTGCCCGATCCTGGTCTGCATCTGCGACGGCGACACGGTCACGCCGCCGGAGCCGGCCGCGCGGATCGCCGAGCTTGCGCCCCGCGGCGAGGCCCGGCACTACGACGGCCGCCACTTCGACATCTACGTCGATGACCTCTTCGAGGAGACGGTCGCCCATCAGACCGAGTTCCTGGTGCGTAGTCTGCAGCAATGATCGGAGCGGGGACATTCCTGAGCCCGCTGCTCAAGGTCGTCACGACTGTGGCGATCCTGGCGGCCGCATATTTCTTCATCGTCAAGCCGGTCCTCAACACGACCGAGAGCGCCTTCGACTCCGTCTCGCCTGCCCTCGAGGGGTTCAACGACCTCGGGCCCAACATCCAGCAGTCGGTGCGCCGGGCGCAGCGGCTGCAGTCCCAGCAGCAGGCGAGCTCGGCCGCCCAGATCGAGGAGGCGAACAAGCTCCTCAGCTGCATCAGCAGCGCCTCGGGCGATGTGACGAAGATCCAGAAATGCAACGCGAAGTTCGACCCCGCGAACCCCTGACCGAGAGGAACCCATGAGCAATGAGAACGTCGTCACCGGTGTCGACTTCGTCGCGATCCCCAGCAAGGACGGCCATGCCGTCGAAGAAGTTCTACGAGGACGTGCTCGGCCTCGAGTCGACCTTCCAGTGGGGCGACATGCCCGCCTTCGAGTTCGAGACGGGCGACGTCACGATCGCGATCATGCAGATGGACGCCTTCGGCCAGGAGTTCAAGGTGAACGGCGGGATGATCACCTTCCACGTCGACGACTTCGACGCGGCGAAGTCCACGCTCGAGGAGCGCGGAGTCGAGTTCCAGTCGGACGTGATCGACAGCGGCGTCTGCAAGCAGATCTACTTCGCGGACCCCGACGGCAACCCGATCGGGATCCACAACCGCTATGAGGCGCGCTGACCGCTACTCGTCGCGGGGGGTGATCCGGAAGATCGAGACCACCTCGGCGTTATGCGCCTCGGGGTGGACCACGTAGGCGCTCGGTCCGCCGCCGAACCAGCCGGCGTTCTCGTTGTCGCCGACGAAGACGCCCGGGTGATGCTTGCCGTCGCCGTCCTCGACCCAGACCGGGTCGCCTTCCTTGAAGCCGTGAACCTCGGGCTCGTTGTCCTCGGGGTTGTTCATCCGTGGCGAGCCTATCCGCTCGGAAGCTCCGCCAGGACCTCGGCGTTGTGCTCGCCGAGGCCCGGGGCCGGGCGGCCGGCGTCCGGGCGGGCGCCGTCGAGGCGCAGCGGGCCGGCGGGCAGGGAGATGTCCGGGCCGGGCAGGCGGGTCTCGGCGCGCAGGGCACCGATCTCGCGAACGTGCGGATCCGCCATCACCTGATCGAGGGTGAGCGTCACCGCCGAAGGGATTCCGATCCGGTCGAGCCTGCTCGCGGAGCTCCTCGGCGGCCCACCCGGCGATCGCCTCCGCCAGCGCCGCGCGAAGCTCGTCCTGGTTCGCGATCCGCAGGGGATTGGACGCGAAGCGCTCGTCCTCCGCCAGCGCGGAGAGCCCGAGCAGTTCGCAGACGTTCGCGCCACTGCCGCTCCTCCCAGACGGCGAGCCAGACGAGGCCATCGGCGGCGGCGAACTGATCGGTGATCAGTGCGTGGCTGGCGTTCCCAAGCCGCTCGAGCGGCTCCCCGCGGGCCGACTGCATCGCAAAGCCGGAGGCGTTCAGGAGCAGGCCGACCTCGAACAGGGACACGGTGACGGTCCTCTCCCCGCCCGCCCGCAGCGCCGCGAGAGCACCGAGCGCTGCCGTCAGCGAAGCCGCCACGTCGACCACCGGCGTCGCCGCCCGCCGCGGCTCGCCGTCGGGCTCCCCGGTGAGCGCGGCGATCCCCGACATCGCCTGGACGATCGGGTCGAGGGCCGGGCGCTCCGCATAGGGGCCGGTCTCGCCGAAGGCGCTGATCGCGACGACCACGGGGGCAGCGTCGAGCCCGAGCCTGCGCGCGGACTCCGGCCGCCGGTTGTGGACGACGACGTCCGCGGCCTCGACGAGCCGCGCGAGGTGCCCGCGCCCCTCCTCGGAGGACAGGTCGAGCTCGACGCCCCGCTTACCGCGGTTTGCGAACGCGAAGGTTGCCGAGTGCCCGTCGCCGAGGATCCCGCCGATCTTGCGCAGCGGGTCGCCTCCCGCCGGCTCGACCTTGATGACGTCGGCGCCGAGGTCTCCGAGCAGGGTCGCGGCGAACGGGCCGGCGATGAAGCTCGCCACGTCGAGGACACGAACCCCGGCGAGCGGATCGGGTGCGCTCGGCCACGTCAGAGCTCCAGGATCGCCGGCACCACGACGTCCCATGTCTCGGGCGGAAGCTCGTGGCCGGTGCGCTCGAGCCGGATGAGGCGCGCCCCGGGGATCGCGGCTGCGAGGGCCTCCCCATGTCCGACCGGGAAAAGCGGGTCGTCGACCCCGTGAATCACCAGGGCCGGAAGGTCGAGGTCCTCGAGTCGTCCGGCGGGCGAATCGCCGTGGTCCATCACGTCGTGGTTTCCGATCGCCGCGATGTCGTCGCTGCGGTCGAACACGCGGGCTGCCGAAGCCCGATACGCGTCCTCGTCGAGCTCCCGCGCCGAGCTTGCCATCGCCATCTCGTAGCCCGCCAGATACTCGATCACCGCATCTCGGTCCGACCAGTCCGGCTCCGGATCGTCGAACGAGAGGAACTCGACACCGTCCGGAAAGGGCAGGTCGGGCAGGTCGCGGTCGACGAAGCTGGTCGAGACGAGGGTGAGCGATCGGACGCGGTCGGGCTGCTCCAGCGCGATCTCCTGCGCGATTCCGCCGCCCGCCGAGATGCCGACGAGGTCCGCGGCACCGAGCCCGAGAGCGTCCAGGACGCCGACGGCGTCGTCGCCGAGGTCGCTCCCGGTGTACCCCGGCTCGCCCGGCGGGTAGGTCACCGACTGGCCGGTGTCGCGGTGGTCGTAGCGGATCACCCGACGCGAGCCGGCCGCGAGCCGCTCGCAGAGCTCCGGCGGCCACCCGTCCATCGATGAGCCCGTGCCCGCGATCAGCAGCATCGGGCGGTTCCCGGCCTCGCCGAACTCGTCGATGCAGATCTCGACTCCGTTGGCGCGGACGCGTCTCACGCGCCGGAGGCTACGTCAGCCCCCGACTCGTCGAACGCTAAGCCGCGCGGGAGAGGAAGAAGGCGGAGGAGTCGATGCCGCGGTCGAAGCTGGACCATGCCTCGCCCTCGGGCAGCGCCCGCTCGATGCGGTCGAAGCTGCCCAGCGTGCCGCCGAGGTTGTCGATCGCGTGGACGAGGGTCGCCTCGCGGGTGGCGGGGACGACCGGCGAGCCGTTTTCGAGCTTGCCGTGGTGGGAGAGGATGATGTGCAGGATCGCCCGGGCGAGCTTCGGGTCGAATCCCTCGATCGACTCGATCTCACGGCGGACCATGTAGTAGCCGAGCGGGATCTCACCGAGCAGACGACCGTTATCGGTCAGGTCGATCGCGAGCGGGTCGTCGTTGTAGGCCTCGGTCTTGCCGATGTCGTGAAGCAGCGCGCCGGTGATCGCCACGTCGCGATCGATGCCAGGGAAAGCGGAGGCTGCGGCGCTCACGGCCTGAGCCACGGAAAGCGAATGGTCGATCAGTCCGTGCTTGTAGGCCTGGTGGTAGAACTTCGCCGCCGGCGCCTCGCGGAAGCGCTCCCAACGAGGCGAGCCGGGGTCGAAGAAGCGGTCCAGGAGCTGCCGAGGTGGGGGTTCTGAATGGTCTCGAGCAGGGCCCTCAGGTCCTCCTCGAGCCGGTCGATCGGCGTCTCCGCGACGTCGAGCAGGTCGGCGCTGTCGTACTCGCCCTCGGCTGCAGCGCGGAGCCTCTGCAGCGTCACGCTCGCGCCGTAGCGCTCGTGGACCGTGTAGCGGCCCTCGACGATCACGATCGAGCCGGCGGGGCAGAGCTCGAAGACCTCGTCCACGCCCTCCCAGAGCTTCGCCGGGACGCGGCCCGTCTTGTCGGCGAGGACGAGCTGGAGCCAATCGCTGCCGTCACGCTTCTGGCGCCGCTCGCGGCCGCGCACGACGAACGCGGCGCTGACCTGGGCACCGTCGGAGAGGTCGCGGATGAAGAGCCGGGCGCCGTTCGACTCCGCCGGCCCGTGGCCGTTCTGGTCGGCCGGGCCTATGCCCATTCGACGCGACTCCCGTGTCCATCCCCATCTGGTTCTCCATCTCGATCCTCAAAGTAGAGAGCGAGCCGGACGGCTGAACTCTCCCTTGCAGAGTCGTCTACGCCGTACGAAAGCTGACGTAGAATGCAGAGCGCACGGACGCACTCGGACTCAGGGAGGAGCAACATGTCAGGGCGGATCAGCGGGTATCTGCGTCAGCACCACATCGGTCTGATCGCGATCTTTCTCATCCTCGGCGGCACGGCGTTCGCCGCGACCCAACCGGGCGCGGACGGCGACATCGACGCCTGTTTCGAGAAGAAGTCGGGCGACCTCGACATCCTCAAGGGGAAGAAGTGCGGCAAGGGCGAGAAGGCCGTCGCCTGGGCCGCGGACGCGACCGCCGGGACGCCGGGAGTACAGGGGGCCCAGGGTCCGGCGGGGGCGAACGGCGCCGACGGAGCGCAGGGCACGCCCGGGACGGCCCGGGCCTACGGCATCGTGCAACCAAATGGGCTCCTCACCTCGAGCAGCAACGCGACGGCATTGCGCGCGGGGCTCGGCGTCTATTGCATCAGCGTTCCGGGCGTCTCGTCTGCCAACACTCCGATCGTGCTCACCACGGATCAATCAGCCGGCAACGCTCCGGGCGACACGACCTGGGCCGACACGGCGAACATCATGCAGGGAAATCCCTCTCGCCACACAGAGGCCCAGTTCGACGGCGCGACCAACGAGAGCTGCCCCGCGAGCGACTTCGAGATCCAGACGTTCATGGCGGAGCTCGACACGAACAATGAAACCGGGTCGGTCCACCGGGTCGCGGACGCCGGCTTCTCTTTCATCGTCCCCTAGCGCGAGGCCATGAGCTCCTCGGCCGCCTTCTCGGCGGCCGAGATCTGCTCTTCCACGAGGTCCAGGCCGGAGTCCCAGAAGCCGGGGTCGGCGAGGTCGACGCCGACGATCGCGCCGAGCTCCTCGGGCGAGCGCGAGCCGCCGGCCGCGAGCATCTCGAGGTAGGCCGGCACCATCGCCTCGCCCTCGCTCTCGTACTTGCGGTAGACCGAGAGGGCGAGCAGCTGCCCGTACGCGTAGGCGTAGACGTAGCCGGGCGCGCCGATGAAGTGCGGCACGTAGGACCACCACGACGAGTAGCCGTCGGTGATCTCGACGCTGTCGCCGAGCAGGTCGGTCTGGGTCTCGCGCCAGAGCTCGCCGAAGCGCTCGACCGAAAGCTCGCCCTCGGAGCGCCGCGCCGTGTGCACCGAGTCCTCGAAGCGGTTCATCGCGATCTGGCGGAAGACGGTCGCGATCTGGCCCTCGACCGCCTCGGCGAGCAGCGCGAGGCGTGACTCGGGCGTCTCCGCCTCGGCGAGCAACCGGCCGAAGACGACCTGCTCCGCGAAGACCGACGCGGTCTCGGCGACGGTGAGCGGCGTGTTCTGGTGGAAGACACCCTGCTCGCGGGCAAGGGTCTGGTGCAGCCCGTGGCCGAGCTCGTGGGCGAGGGTCAGGACGTCGCCCCGCTTGTCGGTGTAGTTGAGCATCACGTAGGGGTGGACCGACGGCACGGTCGGAGCGGAGAAGGCGCCGCCGCGCTTGCCCTCTCGGGGTGGCACGTCGACCCAGCGCTCGTCGACGAAGCGGTCAAAGACCTCGGCGGCGCGCGGCGAGAAGGAATCGAACGCCTCGCGGACGATGACCCGGCCCTCGTCCCAGGGGATCTCGACGTCGTCCTCGGAGACGCTGGCCATCCGGTCGTAGTCGGCGAGCTTCTCGATGCCGAGCAACCGCGCCTTCGTCCGGTACCAGCGGCGCGCCAGCTCGTAGCGCTTCTGGACGGCCTCGACCAGCGCTGCGACCGACTCGTCCGACGCCTCGTTCGAGAGGTTGCGGGCGGAGACCCAGCTCGGGTAGTGGCGCAGGCGGTCCATCGTCGCCTTGTCCTGGAGCAGCGTGTTGAAGACGTAGGCGCGCGTTCGCAGCCCGGGCTCCAGCGATTCCGTGACGGCCTCGGCGACGCCGCGGCGGAGGTCGCGGTCGGGCTCGCGGAGCTTGGAGAGCGCGATGTCGAGCTGGACCGGGGCATCGGCCCCGGGCGCCTCCACCCGGATCGCGGAGGTGAGCTCGTCGAAGAGCCGGTCCCAGGCGCTGCGGCCGGTGACCGCGAGCTCGGTGACGATCAGCTCCTCGGGCTTGGTGAGGACGTGGGGCCGGTAGCGGCGCTCGAGCTCCAGGTGGTGGCGGCAGAAGTCGAGTCCGTCGCCGGAGAGCAGTTCGGCTGCCTGGTCGTCGTCGAGGCCCACCCACTCGAGCTCGAAGAAGAGGACGCGGGTCTGGATCGCTGTGGCGCGCTCCATCACGCGCTGCATCAACGCGCCGGTGGCGGGGTCGGCGGTGTCTGCCGAGAACGCGAGCTGCGCGTAGCTGCCCGCGCGGCCGACCAGCTCGGAGAGCCGGGCGAGCCGCTCCATCGCCTCGCGAAGGCCGTCGGAGTCGAGCTCGGCGAGCTTGCCCTCGTAGTCGGAGGCGATCTCCTCCGCCTGTGTGTCGGCGGCGTCCAGGAGGGCGTCGACCCGCTCGGGATCGCCGCCGCCGTTTGCCTCCACGCCGGCCCCCTCGAGCAGGTGCTCGAGGTCCCAGGAGAGTTGGGAATCGGTCGCCTCGGTCACACCCATCGCGCGGATGCTATTGGGCGTAACATCGCCCGGCGTGGGAGACGAAGTCAGGACGGTCGAGGACAACGTCGAGGCCACCGAGGCCTGGAACGGCCCCCTCTTCGACATCTGGATCGATTACCGCGACATCGTCGCTGAGGGGCTGCGTGATCACAGTGAGACCGCGCTTGCGGCGAACCCGCCGAGCCCGGGCAATCGGGTTCTGGACATCGGCTGCGGCCTCGGCGATACCACCGTCCGCCTGGCCGAGCTCGTGGGCGCCGACGGGCACGCGCACGGCTGCGACGTGGCCGAGCGGATGATCGAGACGGCGATCGCCGAGGCGGCCGAGGCGGGCAGCGCCAACGTCAGCTTCGAGACGATCGACGTGGAGCGGACCCGGTTCGACCAGACATTCGACTACGCCTTCTCGCGGATGGGGACGATGTTCTTCGCCAATCCCGTCGCGGCGCTCCGAAACGTCCGCGAGGCCCTCGTCCCCGGCGGGATTCTGAACTCCATCGTGTGGCGGCGAAAGCTCGACAACGAATTCATGCACCGCGCCGAGCTCGTCGTCGACGAATACCTCGACGAGCCCGAGGAATCCGACGCGCCGCGCTGCGGTCCCGGCCCGTTCTCGATGGCCAACGCGGACACGGTCTCTGACGTTCTCACCGCGGCCGGGTTCGAGGACATCCGGCTCGCCCGCCAGGACCTCCCCTACAAGATCGGCAACGATCTCGACCAGGCCGTCGAGTTCAACATGGCGTTGGGACCGGCAGCGGAGGTCCTGAGGATGTGGGGCGACCGTGTCGACGAGATCCGTCCCAAGATCGCCTTCGAGATGCGCGAGGCGCTGGGCGACTTCGTAGTCGAAGGCGGCGCCGTGGTGGCGCCCGCCTCGACCTGGGCGATCACCGCACGCGCGCCGTAAAGCCGTTCCACTTGACATGTGACTAACTAGTCACCTATACTCTCCGGCCATGGACGAGGTGTTCAAGGCGCTGGCCGACCCCACTAGGCGGGGATTGCTCGATGAGCTCTTCCGCGCCGACGGGCAGACGCTGAGCGCCCTGGAGGGGCGCCTGGAGATGACGCGCTTCGGCGTGATGAAGCATCTGAAGGTGCTCGAGGAAGCCGGGCTGGTGACCACGCGCAGGCGCGGTCGCGAGAAGCTCCACTTCCTCAACCCCGTCCCGATCCGGCTCGTCTACGAACGGTGGGTGAGCAAGTACGCCGAGCCCCGGACGGCGGTGCTGACCGGGCTCAAGGCACAACTCGAGGAGGAAGACGATGCCTGAGGAATACGACGTCCCGCACCAGGTGCCACTCGCACCGGACCCGAACGGAAGCGGCGCTGGCGTCGCGGTGTTCGAGATCTACATCAAGACGACCCCGGAGCGCCTGTGGGAGGCGATCACGAACCCGGAGCTGCGCGCGAAGTACAACTTCGGCGTCGGTACCGAGTCCGACTGGACTCCCGGATCGGAGTACACGGCCGGGATCCCGGGCGTGTTCGACATCGCCGCAGGCGAGAACCTGGAGGTCGACCCGCCCAACCGGCTGGTCCAGACCTTCAACGCGCTCTGGAGCGACGAGGTGAAGGCGGCGGGGACCTCGCGGGTGACGTGGGAGATCCGCCAGGTCGGCGACTCCTGCCAGCTGACCGTGATCCACGACCAGCTCGCGATCGACGCCAACCCGGAGCTCTACGGCGGCTGGCCGATGATCCTCTCCGGCCTGAAGACGCTGCTCGAGACCGGCGAGAAGCTGACGACGCCGGGCTCGCTGCGCTACGACGGCGCGGCGGCGTAGCGCCGGGCCAACGAGCTGCAATCCGACCCGCCTCTCAGGGTGTCGGATTGCGCTCGGCCGCGGCTAGATACCCAGTCCGGGCTTGACCTCGGTCAGCCGGAACGCGTTGCCCGACGGATCGCGGAAGCCGGAATCGATCCCGTACGGGCGCTCCTCCGGATCCTCGGTGAACTCGACGCCGCGTCCTTTCAGCTCCTCGACCGATGCCTTGACGTCGTCGGTGGTCAGGAACACGGTTCCGGCGAAGCCCTTGGCCATCAGCTCGCGGACCTGCTCGGCGGTCCCCTCGTCCATCACCGGCGGCCCGGGATCGCCATCAGGACGATCGAGACGTCCTCCTGGCCGGGGGGCGCGACGGTGACCCAGCGGAAGTCGCCCATCTCGGGCAGGGTCACGTCGGAGCGGACCTCCATGCCCAGCTTCTCCGTGTAGAAGGCGAGCGCCTCGTCCTGGTCGTGCACCCACACCTGCGCGTTCGCGATCTTCATTTTCGGTACCTCCTGGAGCTCGGTTTCGATTGACGCGCCGGACCCTAGGTCCGGGCGGGCTCGCTGTCTTCTCGAAACGTGCGCACCTGCGGACGCGCGTATCTGCGCACGATGCAGGCGGGAACCGAGCGCCCGATCGGCGGCCGGCGGATAGGCCGCTCGATAGGCCGTGGGGGTGGCTCCGTACATCCGCTTGAACGAAGTCGTGAACGAGCCGACGCTCGACAGCCCCACCGTGAGGCAGATGTCGAGCACGGTGCGGTCGGTCGTACGCAGGAGCGCCGCCGCCCGCTCGAGCCGACGGGTCAGCAGATAGGCGTGCGGCGATTCACCGAACGCGCGGCTTGAAACTCACGGCTGAAGTGCGCGCGGGAAAGTCCCGCCGCTTGGGCCATGTCCTCCACATCGAGCGGCTCTGAGTAACGAGCGTCAGCGAGGTCCTTGGCGCGAAGAAGATGCCGGGCGGGAGGGGCGAAGACCATCGCTGCAAGTATTGCGCCGGCTGATGGCGAGGGCCAGAATCGAACTGGCGACACCACGATTTTCAGTCGTGTGCTCTACCAACTGAGCTACCTCGCCGGGTAGGGCGGGAAGGCTAGCGAGGGTCGCCGGGCCCGAAACGACGAGAGCCCCGCACTTGGCGGGGCTCTCGCTCAGGCATCCCTCTCCTGACTACGTCTTAGAGGCCGCCGACGTTGAGCAGCCGCTCCTTGATCGGATCCGGGTCGTCGACGTCGTTCCAGTTCAGCGTTCCCGCCGACTGCAGCGCCGACTTCACCTGGGCCGGCGTCGCGCTCGGATTGTTCGCCTTGTAGAGCGCGGCGCCGCCAGCGACGTGCGGGCTCGCCATCGACGTGCCCGAGAGCGTCGCGTAGCCCGAGCTGGTCGAGGTCGAGTAGATGCACACCCCCGGCGCGATGATGTCCACGTCCGAGCCGAAGTTGGAGAAGCTCGCGAACGTGTCGTCTTCATCTGCCGTGCACGTTGACGCTGCGCCGCCACCCGGCTGGCCGTTGAAGTCGGCGAGCGCGGACACGGTGATCACCTCGTCGTACGCGGCCGGAGCGAACGTCGCCGCGTCGGCCGAGTCGTTGCCGGCCGCGACCGCGAAGGTCACGCCCGCGCCGACCGCAGAGCAGATCGCCTGGTGCTCGGAGTCGCCGTCGGTCTGACCGCAGTTGCCGTCGTCAGAGCCGGAACCGCCGAGGCTCATGTTGGCGACGTCGATCTGGCCGGCGTTGGCCCGCACGTAGTCGATCCCGCAGATGATGTCCGAGCCAAGCCCGACACCAGCGGCGTTCAGGACGCGGACGTTCCAGATCCGCGCGCCGGGTGCCACCCCGACGACACCGACGGTGTTGTCGCGCGCGCCAATCGTTCCCGAGACGTGGGTCCCGTGACCGTTCTGGTCGCCGGCACCACCGAGCCCAAACAGCGTGCAGTTCTTGTTGTTGGTGACGCGCAGATCTGGGTGGTTCGCCTGAACGCCCGTGTCGATCACCGCGACGTCGACGTTCACGTCGCCGCCGTTGCCGGCGATCCCGGCGGTCGGGCTCAGGTCCGCATCCGCCCGGTCGATCCCGGTCGGCAGGGTCTGCGCCGTCGCGCGAACCTTGAAGTCGCGCTGCACGTAGTCGACGACCGGAAGCGCCTCGAGCGTGGCGGCCGTCGCCGGGCTCAACTGAGCGGAAAACCCGCTAAGCGCATGGCTGAAGACGTGGCTGGTGTCGATGCCGAGGCCGTCGGCGACCGACGCTGCGTCGGCTCCGTCCTCGAGGACGACGATGTAGCGGTCCGCAGTGCTGACGGCACTGGCGGTCGCCGGCAAAAGTGCGCTCGCGGCGACAGCCGCAAAAATGATCAGATATTTCTTCACTACCCCTCCGGTGTCGTTTTCATTTCCCCAACGCCTCGGCTGCGCTCACGCACACCGGACCCCTGCCCTGCCTACCCGACACTCATTTCGCTAAACGTCGTGGCGGTTGCCACGAGCGTGGCCCAACGCCAGTGCAACGGCACTCGCCGCGTCGGCGGCGGTCTCGATCGACTCCGCCTCCGAATCGCTGCGCAGTTCCCAGGTGCCGATCCCGACCACGGGCCGCCCGAGCCTGCGGGCGAAGGCGATCTCCGAGAGCGTCACCCAGGCGCCACCGATCACGGTGATTTGCACCGGGCGACTCACCGCTCCGCGGCCGCCTTCCCGGGCCGCCGCTCCGCGCCAAGCCGGTTGATCATCACCTCGATCAGCTCCAGCGCGCCCGCCTTGTGGAGCGGCTCGTTCAGGTTGCCGCACTTCGGGCTCTGCACGCAGGAGGGGCAGCCCACACGGCACGGGCACTCGCCGATCAACCGAGCCGCATCCCCGAGGAGCCGGTCGAAGCGCTCGTAGCCCTGGCGGGAGATCCCGACCCCGCCCGGGTGGCCGTCGTAGATGAAGATCGTCGGCAGCCCGGTCTGGAAGTGGATGTTGGTGGAGAGCCCGCCGATGTCCCACCGGTCGCACATCGCAAGCAGCGGCAGGACCGCGATCTGGGAGTGCTCGGTCGCGTGCAGCGCGCCGAGCAGGATGTCTGGCGCGATCGCGGCGGGCCCGGCGAGCTCGTCGGGAAGCTCGTACCAGAGCGCCTGCGTCGGGAAGTTCTGCTCGGGAAGGTCGAGCGAGACCATGTCGATCACCTCGTGGTCCGTGAGGCTCTTGCGCTGGAACGCCATCACCTGCTCGGTCACCGAGACCGATCCGAAGGAGAGGTCCACCCCGGCGGTCTGCCCTGTCAGCTCGATCTCCTCGATGAAGACCTCGGTCTCCTTCTTCGGCTGCGTGTACCAGTCGCCGTCGAACGGCTCGACGATCGCCCGCCGCGAGTCGAGGTCCAGCTCGCGGACCTCGTAGGAGCGGCCGAAGTGGAGGTAGACCGCGCCCGGGTGCACGGTCGAGAACGCGCGCTCCGCCTCCACCGAGCCGAGCAGCTCGCCGGATCTCGCCTCGACCACCGCGACCGAATCGGCCGATGCCGAGCGCAGCGAGATGCCTCCCGCCGGGAAGCCCTGGCCGCGCGGGTAATAGCGCCCGCCCTTCCCCTGGCGCAGCTCGCCCTGCCGGACGAGCTCCTTCGCGCCGAGCTCCCAGTCCTCGTCGAGGATCTCCGCGTCCTCGGGCCCAAGCGGTGCCTCGAAGGCCGCCGCGTGCAGGTGGGCCAGGCGGATGCGCTCGTTGCGATGGTCGAGGATCGCCGCCTCGACCGGGCGGTCGAGGAACTCGTCGGGGTGGCGGCAGAAGAACTGGTCCAGGGCGTCCTGGCCGGCGACATACATCGCGATCCCCTCGCGCCGGCGGCCCGCCCGACCCCACATCTGCCGCAGGCTGGCGACGGTCCCGGGGAAGGTGACGCAGATCGCCGCGTCGAGCTCGCCGATGTCGATGCCGAGCTCCAGCGCGTCGGTCGCCACCACCGCGGCGAGCTCCCCCGACATCAGCCGCGCCTCGATCTCGCGACGCTGCTGCGGCGTGTAGCCGGCGCGGTAGGGCGCGATCCGGTCGGCGAGCTCGCCGTGCCCCTGGTCCTCCAGTCGGCGGCGCGCGAACTGCTGGATCAGCTCGATCCCGCGCCGGCTGCGCAGGAAGCAGATCGTCCGCACCCCGGAGGCGACAAGGTCGGCGAGCAGCTCGGCCGCCTCCGAGAGCGCCGACCGGCGCACCCCCGTGTCCTCGTCGATCAGCGGCGGGTTCCACATCCCGATCCGCCGGCCCGCCCGCGGGGCGCCGTCGGAGTCGACCAGCTCGAACGGCTCGCCGACCAGCCGCTCGGCGAGCTCGAGCGGGTTCGCGATCGTCGCCGAGGCGAGGATGAAGCGGGGGTTCGCGTTGTAGATGCGTGCGACGCGGCGCAGGCGGCGAAGGACATTCGCGACGTGAGAGCCGAAGACGCCGCGGTAGGTGTGGGCCTCGTCGACCACGATCCACTCCAGGTTTGCGAGCACGTCGCCCCACCGCTTGTGATGAGGAAGCAGGCCGACGTTCAGCATGTCGGGGTTGGTCAGGACGAGGTTCGAGCGCTTGCGGATCTGCGGCCGGTCCTCGCGCGGGGTGTCGCCGTCGTAGATCGCGTGGCGCAGCGATGCGAGGTGGAGCTGGGAGAGCTTGCGCGCCTGGTCCTGCGCCAGCGCCTTGGTCGGGTAGAGGTAAATCGCTCGGCACGCGTCGTCGCGGACAAGCGAATCGAGCACCGGCAGGTTGAACGAGAGCGACTTGCCCGAGGCCGTGCCGCTGGTGACGATCAGGTTCGACTCCGCTGTGGCGGTCGAGTGCCTCGAGTTGGTGGGAGTAGAGCCGCTCGATTCCGGCCCCGCGCAGCGCCTCGACAAGCGTGGGCTCGAGCGAATCCGGCAGGTCGACGATCTCGGCGGGGCGAGGAACATCGACGCTCGTCTCCACGAGCCGCCCGTCGTCAACGCCGGCGCCGACGACCCAATCCCAGGCGGTCTCGACCGCTCCCCCGCCTAGCTCAGCCATGGGCGATCCGCGCGGCCACTCGGGCGGCATCCAGCGCGGCGGCGTCGTGGAGGCGCAGCACCTGGGCGCCGGCGGCGGCGGCGAGCGCCGCCGCGGCGCAGGTCGCCCAGCCGCGATCGGCCGCGGGCAGGCGCTCCTTCCATGAGCCGGCGAGGACCGCGCCGAGGAAGTCCTTTCGGGAGAGGGAGACGAAGAGCGGCCGGCCGAGCGAGTGCAGCTCACCGAGGCGGCGCATGATCTCCAGGTCGTCGGCGAGCGAGAGGTCGAAGTCGAAACCCGGGTCGATCGCGATTCGCTCCTCGGCGATCCCGGCCGCGGTCGCCGCCTCGATCCGCTCGGCGAACCAGGACTTCAGGTGCTCGACCGGGTCGTCGTAGGAAGGCGGCTCGCGGTCGACCCGCGGCGGGCCCTCGATGTGCATGAGGACGTATCCGCATCCGGCCTCGGCGACCGCGGCGAGCATCTCCGGATGGCCGCCGCCGATGTCGTTGATCACCTCCGCCCCCGCCTTGGCCGCGCGCATCGCGACGAGCGGCGAAAAGGTGTCGGCGCTGACCGGCAGGCCCGTTGCGACGAGCCCCTCGACCGCCGGGATCAGCTTCGCCGCCTCCTCCTCCGGGCTGACCGGCGGGCCGCTCCGCGCCGGCACCGCGCCGACGTCGAGCATCTCGAATCCCTCCCCGGCGAGCTTCTTGCCGTCGGCGATCGCCTGCTCGGGCGTGCCGCTGCGAGCGCCCTCGTAGAAGGAGTCGTCGGTGACGTTGACGATCCCGGCGCCGAGTGGGATGTCGAGATCGAGCCTGCTCCGCGCCAGCGCCCATGACGTCGATCGAGCGTTACGTGATTCGGAAACAGGCAACGCGCCTAAGGTATCCCGCCGTGGCGCTGCGCTGTGTCTACACCGACCTCGACGGGACCCTGCTCGGCAAGGGCGGGTCGCTCTTCCGCGACGCTGAGGGCAACTTCTCGAAGGCGCAGTCGCTCGCACTCGAGGCACTGCACCGCGCAGGAGTCGAGGTCGTCGTCAAGTCTGGGCGCCGCGAGGCGCAGGTGCTGGAGGACTCGCGGCTGATGGGCCAGACCGCCTACATCTACGAGGCCGGGTGCGCGATCGTGATCGACCAGGAGCGCACCTACCTGACCGGCGACATGGTCTCCGACGAGGACGGGACGGTCTACGAGAAGATCGTCGCCGCCGGCGTGCCCGACCAGCTCTTCGAAGCGTTCCCGGGCCGGCTCGAGTACCACTCGCCGTGGCACGTCGGGCGCGAGCTATCCCACCTCTTCCGCGGCAAGGTCAACGTCGGCGAGGCGAACGCGCTGCTCGCCGAGAACGGCCACGACAACCTGCGATTCCTCGACAACGGCGCGATCGGCCGCCCGATGCCCGGGATCGAGATCTCCCACGCCTACCACGTGGTCCCGGCCGGGGCCTCGAAGGCGAAGGCGGTCGCGTTTCACCAGCGGGTCCGCGGCTATGCGCCCGAGGAGTGCATCGCGGTCGGCGATTCCGCCGAGGACCTGGCGGTCGCACCCGAGGTCGGCCGCTTCTTCGTCCCCGCCAACGGCCCCGCCCGCGACCCCGACATCCGCGAGGCGATCGCGGGCCACCCGAACGTCACCGTGACCGAGGGAACGATGGGCGACGGCTTCTACGAAGCCGTTGTGGGGACGCTGGCTGAGAACTAGTCGCCGCTCGCGAGCGCCGCTCGCACCGCGCTAAGTAGCTCCTTCGAGCTGAACGGCTTCTGAAGGAAGAGGGCGTTGTCCTCGAGGTCGCCGTGCCGCGAGATCACCTCGCCCGCGTACCCCGACATGAAGACGACGTTCAGCTCGGGGCGGGACTTTGCGAGCTCGTCGCGAAGGCTGGGGCCCGATCGCTTCGGCATGACGACGTCGGTCAGCAACACGTCGATCTCCTGGCCGTGGCGCTCCCAGACCTGGACGGCCAGGGCGGCGTTCGCCGCCTCCAGTACCTGGTAGTCGGCCTCCTCGAGTATCCGACGCGTGAGTCGGCGCAAGGCGTCCTCGTCCTCGACGAGCAGGATCACTTCGCCCTCGGCCCCCGCCGGTGCGCTGCCGGAGGGAGTCTCGGCCACATCGGCGTCCTCTTCCGGGCGGACCGGGAGGTAGATCGAAACCGTCGTCCCCTCCCCGGGCGCTGTCTCGAGCTCGATCTCCCCACCGGAGCGCTGCACGACGCCGTAGACGGTCGCGAGGCCGAGCCCGGTCCCCTCGCCGGGCGGCTTGGTCGTAAAGAACGGCTCGAAGACCCGGTCTGCAACCTCTGGCTCCATCCCCGCGCCGTCGTCGCGGACCGAGATCATCATCGAGCCTCGATCCGACAGGCTCGGGAGCGCGTGCCGGGCCCCGGTGGGGATGTGCTCGATCACGATCGCGAGCCGACCTCCCTCGGGCATCGCATCGCGGGCGTTCAGCGCCAGGTTCAAGATGACCTGTTCGAGGAGGGTCGGCGAGAGGTCGACGAGCGGAGCATCGTCGCAATAGCTGGTTTCGAGCGTGATGGTCTCCCCGAGCGTGCTGCTCAGCATCCCCTCCATGCCGGCGACGCTCGCGTTCACATCGACCAGCTCGAGCGATGACACCTCGCGCCGGCTGAACAGCAGGAGCTGGCGAGTCAGCTCGGCTGCGCGCTCCGCCGCGGATCGGATTTCCTCCACCTCGGAGCGAACCTCGTCGCTTCCGGCCGCATCGAGCGCGAACTCGGCGTAATTGAGAATCACCCCGAGCAGGTTGTTGAAGTCGTGGGCCACGCCGCCGGCGAGCTGGCCCACCGAGTCGAGCCGCTGGGACTGCTGGAGCTGGCGCTCGAGCTCGGCCGCCCGGTCCGCGTCGATCGCGGTGGCGAGCACGTTCCCGATGCCCAGCAGAAATGCGACGTCATGCTCGGTGAACCGGCGGCACTCGCTGGCATATGCGCCGAGGACCCCGAAGGGACGGCGAGGGTCACCGATCGGGACTCCCACCGCGGTGACGACTACGTTGCGGCGGAGCGGCTCGGGAATAGAGAAACGCTCCTCACGCTCGATGCTCTCGCTGATCACGGGCTTTCCCTGTTCGAGCACGTAGCCGGCGAGGGAACGCGTGCCGGTCTTGATCTGCTCCTTCCCGATCATCTCTCTCGCCCATCCGGTCGCCTCCAGAACCTCGATCCGATCCCGCCTGCGGTCCAGCTCCATGACCACCGCGCTCTCCACCGCGAGGATCTCGCCGACGATCCGGCAGGCGCGGTCGAATAGCTCGTCCAGGCCTGGACCTTCGAGCGCCGCCGATCCGAGCTCGGCGACCGCCGCCTGTTGGCGGACCCGGGTCGCGAGCTCGTCCTCGAGCGTGGCCTCCGGGGTCACGTTCTGGGTGGTTCCCCGCACTACCAGGACCCCGTCGTCCCTTAGCGCGGCCTCGCCGGCGAACTCAACGACTCTCACCTCCCCCGTGGGAACCGCAAGCCGAGCCCGCAGATAGCCGAACGGGCGCTGAGCTGCCCCTGAGTCGGCGATTGCCGTTCTCACCTTCTCGCGGTCGGACGGCTCGATCGCGGCGAGGAACCCGTCCAAGGTCGGGCGCTTCCCGGCCGACGTACCCATGACGAGCGGAAGACCCTCGGAGAAGACCACCACGTCCGCCCCAACCTCCCACTCCCAGCTGCCGATGCCCGCCAGGCGCTCGGCCTCGGAGAGGCGGCGGCGGCTCTCGGAGAGGTCGAGTCTGGCCTCGACGGCCGCTGAGATGTCCCGAACGAAGGCCCCGTAGGTCGGAGGGCTGCGGCTGAGCACGACAACGGTCAGCTCGACAGGGATTTCGACCCCGTCGGAGCGAACGGCGGTGAGTTCCGTGCGTTGGTTGATCAGCCGCGAATCGCCGCCCTGTCGCAGGCGGGCGAGCCCTGCCACGTGCCTCTCGCGCATCCGCTCAGGGATGACGAGGTTTGCGAGCTCACGGCCGATCGCCTCATCGCGGCGATAACCGAAGGTCCGCTCGGCCGCCGGGTTGAACTCCAGCACTACGCCGGCGTCGTCGATCACGATCACGCAATCGAGCGCCCCTTCGATCAACAGCGACCTGCTGTTGAGTCCCACCTCCACGGACAGGCGACTCTATCGCCGCAAAGAGGTATTACTAAACTCGTCCCATGAGCCACGAGCACGCCACCGACGCCGAGGAGGAGTATCTCCAGAGCATGTTCTGGCTCGAGGAGGCGGGGCTGCCGATGACCGGCGCCAACATCGCCAGGGCGATGCACCTGTCGGCGCCGACGGTCCACGAGATGATCGGTCGGCTCGAGGGCGACGGTTACGTCACCCGCCAGGACGACAAGTCCCTGCGATTCACCGGCGACGGGCGTGAGCACGCACGGGCCATTGTCCGCCGCCACCGGCTGATCGAGCGCTTCCTCACCGACGTGCTCGGCATCCCCTGGGACGAGGTCCACGAGGAGGCGGAGCGACTGGAGCACGCGATGTCGCCCGTGCTCGAGGAGCGGATGCTGGCCGCGATCGGCGACGCAACCACCTGCCCTCACGGCCATCCGATCGTCGAAGGCACCCGCGAGCACGGCGCGCTCCTCGCCGACTGCGAGGCCGACGCGAGCATCGAGATCCTGCGCTTCGAGAACGAGGCCGAGGAGCTACTGCACTACCTGAAGAAGACCGGGATCAGCCCCGGCATGACCGGCACGATCTCCGGCTCTAACGGCGACGAGGTGGTGATCGTCGCCGACGACGGCGAGCACCGCGTCGCGCGGGACGTCGCAGAGACGGTCTCGGTTCGAGCGGACCCGGCCCCGCCCCCCCGGCCACCCGCTGCCGGACCAGCTCGTTATCTCGAGCGACAAGTACGGGCGCTAGGGGCGCTCCGTTCAGGGCCCGGTGTTCGGGTTGCAGTCCTCGTCGACGCCGTTACCTGGGTCCTCGATTGCACTTGGCCTGATATTTGCGTTCAGGTCGTTGCAGTCGGTGCCGCCCGACGCAGAGTTCGAGAAGCCGTCGGCGTCTTGGTCCGTCCCAACCCTGAATGTTTGTGTCGCCGAGCTTGGGTCCGGGTTCCCGGCGACGTCTGTTGCGAACACCTCGAACGTATGAATAGTGGGCGAGGGTGTGATTTCCGAGGTTGTGAAGGTTCCCGAATTACAGGCGACGAACGGGTCAGAGTCGACTCGGCACTGGAACGTGGCGCCGGCCTCGGATGAGAACGTGAAGTCGGGTGTGGTGTCTCTCGTAGCCCCGAATTGCGTGAGCAGGCCGGACGGTCCGGAGTTGATCGTCGTGTCCGGCGCGTTCGAGTCGTGGACGTAGCTGATCGGCGATGAACAGGAGGAGAAGTTGCCGGCGGCATCGGTCGCCCTGGCGGAAATCGTGGTCGTCGCGTTCGGCGTCACGTTCACGGTGATTCCTGCCTGGAGCTCGGCCGCCGTTCCGCTGGCCAAGACTGAGCCGGCGCACGTTCCGCCCGTGCGCAGTCACGATCTGCGAGCCCGCCTCCGCGGACCCGGTGATCTCCGGGCTGGTGTCAGTGTTGGACGGGGAAAGCGGCGAGGTCCCTGTCAGGCTGGGCGCAGTGGGTGCGATGTTGTCGTGCGTGTACGAGA
>CAWAUB010000012.1:0-18786 GCA_963785155.1 uncultured Thermoleophilia bacterium | reverse complement strand
TCAATGCCGGAATCGTCTCCGAGGTTGTACCCGACGGCGAGCTGCTGACGCGGGCGGCAGAGCTGGCAGGCGAGCTGGCCGCGAAGTCGCCCCACTACGTGCGGACGTGCAAGAGCCTGATTGCCGAGAGCCTCGACAACTCCCTGGCCGACCATCTCCAAGCTCGAGCGTCACGGCATCGCCGATTCGATGGCGACCGAGGACCTGCGCGGCGGAGTCGCGGCCTTCCTCGCCCGCGAGAAGCCCGTCTTCACCGGGCGTTGAGGGTCGGCCCTAGGCTGAGCGGCATGCGACTTCTCGTGATCGGGCTCTGCGCCCTTCCCCTGCTCGGGCTCACCGACATGCGGCGGGGACGACGAGGCCGCGACGACCAGCGAGACGACCGACGTCAACCCGACGTCCGAGTCCACCGAGGTCTCAGCCGTCCCCAGCGGCGAGTTCGCGTTCGAGCAGGACTCGCTGGAGTCGAAGCCCGGGGAGCTCGAGCGTTACCTTCGACAACCCGGCGCCGATCGCCCACGACTTCTGCCTCGAGGACTCGGCGGCAAGGAACTCGGCTGCACGGACCTGATCGCGGACGGAGACACCGACGTCACCCAGTACGCGGTCGAGCCGGGCGAATACACCTACTTCTGCTCCGTCGCGGGCCACCGCGAGGGCGGCATGGAGGGGACGCTTACCGTCGACTAGTCGTCAGTCGTCCTGCGGCACGAGCGCGCGACCGACCGACTCGCCGACGCACGCGGGCTTGTCCGAGCCTTCGACCTCGACGGTGAACTTGGTCACCACCTGCCACCAGCCACCGCCGACGTCGTCGACCGAAATCACCTCGGCAGTGGCGCGGCAACGGGCACCGGCCGGCACCGGGGCCGGGAAGCGGATCTTGTTCCAGCCGTAGTTGACGCCGAGCGTGAAGCCGGTCGACTCGATCAGATCGAGCCGGAATCCGTCGATCATCGACACCGTCAGGTTGCCGTGGGCGATCGTCGTCCCGAACGGACTCTCCTTCTCGGCCCGCTCGACGTCGACGTGGATCCACTGATCGTCGCCGGAGAGGTCGGCGAACGTGTCGATCATCTCCTGCGTGACCTCGCGCCACTCGCCGGGCCCGACGACCTCGCCGAGCATGCCCTTGAGGCCCTCGATGCCGTCGACCTGAACCTGTGCCATGCGTGCAGGCTATCTAGATCTAGGCCGACCAGAACTCGTCGCTCTCGGCAGGCTTCGCGTCGGCCATCCGCCACTCGGAGACCTCGTCACCGTCGATCGTCAGCAGGTGCGCCGCGAAGTTGTGCAGCCTGCGCCCGTCCCGCTCCGCCCGGACCTCAACCATCGCCATCACCTTGTCGGGCGGGACCGGCACGGGCGGCTGGGTCAGCTCGACGCTGTAGTCGGCCGAGGGCAGGTCCATCGCCTCAATTCGGGTGAGCAACGCGTCCGCCCCCTCGATCCGGTCCGTCCCGCCGTCGGCGTTGGTGATGAACGACGTCATGTCGCCGGCGAGGACCGCCCGCATTGCGTCGACGTCTCCAGTTGAGAACGCATCGACGAAGCGCTCTGCGATGTCCGCCGCCTCCTGCTCGCTCATCTCATGCAGATGAGATCGAGCCCGAACCGGACGCGAAGCGGAGGATTCGGCGGCATTCGTTTGAGATCATCTCACGCGACCAGCCTGACCTCCAGCGGCGGCGCGAGGATCTCACCCGCGCCGTCGAGCAGGCCCATGATCCTGGTGACGTAGGCCGCGTCTCGGCGTACGGGTCGGAGCAGCCACATGCCTCGACCGCGCCCGGCCCCGCGTTGTAGGCGGCGAGCGCGAGCGGGATCGAGTCGAATTGGCCAAGCAGGTCGGACATCAGGTGGGCCTGGGCGTCGATCGCAGCCGGAGCGTTGAACGGATCGTCGAGCCCGTAGCCGGCGGCTGTCCCCGGCATGAACTGGGCGATGCCCTGGGCGCCGGCGGGCGAGACCGCCATCGGGTTGAAGTTCGACTCCGCCATGATCTGCGCGGCGAGCAGGGCGGCCGAGACGTTCCAGCGCGAGGCCGACCGCTCGAGGGGCGCGCGGAATTGCGGCGGTACGTAGGAGGGCATCCCTCCCCCACCCGAACTCTTGCCGTCGCCGCTTGAAGCACCCGTGGCCCCCGAGCCGGCTCCGATCGCATCGCCGGCGGCCGAGCAGGGCGCGGGTCCCTCGGTGTAGCCGAAATGCCAGGCCTCCCAGCTGTACCGCTTCAGGAAGCCGAAGCGGCCCGCGTTGGAGGCCAGCCAGCCGTACGCGGCCGGCGGGCCGAGGTCGAGCTCCGTCGCGCAGCGGTGCAGCGACTGGCCCGGCGGAGCGACCCATGTCGGGTCCGGGTTGGCGGCGAAGAGCTCGGCCTGCTCCGCGTCGGAGCGGAAGGCCGAGTTGACCGTGAGCGCGAGCCCGGCGCCGCGGGCCGCGGCGGCCATGCGGTCAAAGGCGGCTGCAACATCGGGGCGCATCGGCTTGCCCTGCCTATACGCAAGCGGACCGGAGTACCCGCCCCCGGTTGCCATCTCCGGCATCCCTCCGTAGTCCGCGGGCGCGGACGCCTCGGCGGTCGCCGAGGCCTCGACCTCGACCCGGCCCGCGATCGCGGCCGCGCGGTGGCTCGAATCCGAACCGGGCACCGCGCTCGTCTCCAGCTCGCCGACCACCTTCGCCCGCGCCCGCACCGGCGCGAACGAGCCCTCGTCGGGGAACTCGATCGCGATGTGCTGCGGAGCGACCCCGTTTGCACCCGCAGCCTCCTCCCCCGCCGCCGCGGCCCTAACCAGATAGGCACCCTTGCTCAGATGCGCCGGGTTGGGCGAGCCGTCGGCGAGTCGAGCGGGCGCCAGCAGGCGGTCGAAGTCGTCGCGCATCGAGCGCGCGGCCGAGAGCGCCGCGAGGTCGGCCGCGCGCTGTGCTCTGCCCTTGCCGGTCACCGCCCCACCGATTGCCGCCAGGACCAAGGCGGCGAAGACCACGGCGAAGACGGCGCCGAGCATCAGGGGCATCGCCTGGCCGGCCTGCCGGGCCATCGGCACGAGCGCCCGAGCGGCGCGCTCGGCCCGGGCGCTCGTTGCGCCGCCGGCCTCGAGGCCGGCCAGGGATCGCCGGGCGGCGACCGGCCCCTGCCCGCGCTTCGCGACCCGCGCAGCGAGGCCCCGCGCCCGCAACTCGGCCACGGCGAGCGCGGCGAGCTCGCGGTCCGTGGCGAGGTCGGCGCGGACGAGGCCTCCGGCGACCCCGAGGCCGGTGCGGTCGAGCGCCTCCGCCCAACGCGCGGGTGGCAGATGGGCGACGACCAGCCCGCACTCGGGCTGCGCGGAGACCACGGCCTCCAGCGCGTCCAGTCCGTCCAGCGGGAGCCAGCAGAGGTTGCCGCGTGCGACCGGGCGAGCCTCGGGATCCGCGCCGCGGAGCCCCGACTCCAGATCGCGGGCGGCGTCCGAGGCGAGGAGAGTCGGGCGGCGGCGCCGTTCTTCGGCCGTGAGCTCGGCGAGCAGGACGCCGCCCGCCGTCCGCCGGGCGAACGCGATCGCCAGCGCCGCCGCCTCGGCGAGGCCGCCGCCGGCGTCGCCCGCCTCCGTGACGATGACGACGGGCAGCGTCACCCCGCCGGCCTCCGGACCCACGCGTCCGACTCCGTGGCGAGCCGCTCGGCGATCCCCGGAACAGGCGACGGCGGCTCCAGCCTCACCGACAGCCGGCCGCCGTCGACCTCGACGTGGACCCGCCTCTCGGCCCAGCCGGGCAACGCGGCGCGGACGGCCGGCGCGGGTGGCCGCCCTGCCGCGAGTGCCAGAGCACCCGCCTCCACGGCGCCGTCGGCGAGGGTCAGGGTGTAGCCCGCGGCGAGGAGCTGCAGGGCGACGAGGCCCGCCACGAGCAGCGCGGGCACCGCGGCGAGCAGCTCCAGGGAGGCCTGGCCGGACTGGCGGCCCTCGAACACTCAGCCACCGGCCAGCGGGTCGAGGTTGGCGGCGGCGGAGATCGCCAGCCGGGGGATCCCGGGGACGAGGCCGGGCACCTTGACCTGGACCCGGACCTCCTCGTCGTCGGAAACCTCGGCGTCCTCACGGAGTGGACCCGGCAGCGCGCCGAGAGCCACCCGCTCGGGATCGCCGCCGACATGCGCCGCCCGCGCACCCGCCCGCGCCGCGCCCGCCGCCGACCAGAGCGCCCAGCCCGCCGCGGTCAGCTGAGCCGCAGCCACGACGGCGAGCACCACCAGTGGCACGACCGCCACCAGCTCGGCGGACGCCTGGCCACGTTCATCGCGCTCTCGATCGGGCGTCGTGGCCATGCGAACGACGCTACGTCGCGGCGGCGCACGGATGGCGCGCGGAAAGTGCCTAAAGCGACTGCGCTTCGCGCCAAACCGCAAAAATGAGGAAGGCGCAGCACGCGACGAGGCCGATCCAGATGATGAAACCGCCGGCCCAGTCGAGGAGCTCCTGCTGAGCCGCGATCAGCAGCGCGAGGCCGGCGACGGCGCTGTAGAGGAGCGCTCGTCGAGAGTCAGGGAGGGCCGAGAGCGTCATCTGGTTCTGCCGGTAGAGCACGTAGACCATCATCGCGATGCCCGCGAGGAAGCCGAGCAGCAGCGCGGCCAGGATCGCGTCGGCAATCGCCCCGCCCGCCGGAAGGAAGGCGACCGGGATCGCAAGGACGGCGATGATCGCGACGTTTCGCGCGGTGCGCATGCCTCGATCGTACGCCGCTCGAGGTCTCTAGTCGCTGAGCATGACGATCAGGCCGAAGACGATCCCCGCCGCGCAGACCGCAAGCCCGAGCACCGCGATAGCGGCAGCCCCGGCGGCGGCAACCTCGTGTCCCTCACGACGGCGCTCGTTGAACTGCGCCGCGCCGTAGATCGCGACCGCGAACGCCGCGGTGATGCCGACGCCTGCAAGGAATGCGGCAACGACCGTCTTCCCGAGCTCGTCCCAATCGACGATCGAACCGACGAGGGTCAGCAGGCTCATGCCGGCACCGGCTCGCCTGCGCGGATTCGCCGCGCGAAGGCGATGGTCACCGCTGTCAGGCCCGCGACCGAGACGAGGATCGGCCCAAGCGCCCCGTCGCCGAAGATCCGACAAACCCCGTAGACGATCGCCCCGAACAGCGCCGCGGCCGGCAGGGTCAGGATCCAGGCGACGACGATGTTGCCGGCGACGCCCCAGCGCACGGCGGAGAGCCGCTTGCCGGCGCCGGAGCCCATCACGGCGCCCGAGATCACCTGGGTCGTCGAGAGCGGGAAGCCGTAGTGCGAGGAGGCGAGGATGACCGCCGCCCCCGCGCCCTGGGCGGAGAAGCCCTGCGCTGCGTCCATCTTGTGGATCCGCGTGCCCATCGTGCGGATGATCCGCCAGCCGCCGGTGTAGGTCCCGAGCGCGATCGCAGTCGCCGCGGCGGCAACGACCCAGAAGGGGATCTCGAAACCGCTCTCGGGCAGATACCCGCTCGCGATCAGGGCGAGGACGATCACGCCCATCGTCTTCTGCGCGTCGTTCGTGCCGTGGGCGAGCGCGAGCAGCCCTCCGGAGACGATCTGGCCGCCCCGGAAGCCCGCGCGTCACCGTGCCGGGCCGCTGGCGGCCGACGATCCGGTAACAGATGACGATCCCGATCGCCACCGACGATGAACGCGACGACGGGCGCGACGAGCGCCGGAATCAGGACCTTGCCGAGAATGCCTTCGCCGAAGATCGCATCGACCCCCGACGCCACCAGTGTCGCCCCGACGATGCCACCGATCAGAGCGTGCGACGAGCTCGACGGCAGGCCGTAGTACCAGGTGATCAGGTTCCAGCAGATCGCCCCGAACAGACCGGCGAAGATCACCGTCGTGGTGATCGCCTCCGGGTCGACGACGTCGCTCGCGACCGTCGCCGCCACCTGCAGCGAGATGAACGCGCCGACGAAGTTGAGCATCGCGGCGAACCCGACCGCGAATCCCGGGCGACATCGCGCGGGTCGAGATCGAGGTCGCGACGACGTTGGCGGTGTCGTGGAACCCGTTCGTGAAGTCGAACGCGAGCGCCGTCGCGACGACGATGACGAGGATGATGTCGGCCGAGTCCACCTGGGACTACGAGTTCTTGATGACGATGCCCTCGACGATGTGCGCCGCGGTCTCGGTCGCATCGATCGCCCGCTCGAGCACGCCGAAGATGTCCTTCCAGCGGATCACGACCATCGGGTCGATCCCGTTCGAGAAGAGCGAGGCGACCGCGTCGCGGTAGATCCGGTCGCCGTCGTTCTCGAGCCGGTGGATCTCGATCCAGTAGTGCTCCAGATCTTTGAAGCCCCGCAGGTGCGAGAGCAGTTCGGCCATCTGCTCGCAGCATTTGACCAGGACCTCGGCCAGAGCCTGCGACTGCGCCATCGGCGCCTCGATCTTGTAGAGGCCCAGAAAGTCGGCGGTTTCCTCGACGTAGTCGACGATGTCGTCGAGCCCCCCAGCGAGCCCGAAGATGTCCTCGCGGTCGAGTGGCGTCACGAAGGTGGAGTTGAGCCGCTGGATGATGTCGTGGGTGATCCGGTCACCCTCGCTCTCGCACTTCAGGATGTCGCGCGCGAGCCCACCGCTCGTCGGGCCACCGCTCGAGCATGTCCTTCAGCAACTGGGCTGAGCGCAGGCTGTTCTGACCAGCTTCCGCGAAGAGGTCGAAGAAGACCTTGTCGCGCGGGACTAGGGAGAGCGCCATCTCATGCAGATGAGATCGAGCCGAACCGGACGCGAAGCGGAGGATTCGGCGGGTTCATTGGTCGGTGAAGCTAGCGCACCAGCACGTCGGCAATCCGCTCTGCCGCGCGGCCGTCCCACTTGGGCGGCGGAACGCCACTTCCGTCGGCTTCCCGGACTTTTCCCGCATCAGCTGCGGGATCTCGGCGATCCGCGCCGGGTCCAGGCCGAGCAGCGTGTTCGTCCCAGCGCGAATGGTCACGGGGCGCTCGGTGTTGTCGCGGAGGGTGAAGCAGGGCACCCCGAGATAGGTCGTCTCCTCCTGGATGCCGCCCGAGTCGGTCAGGAGGGCGCCGGCGTCGGCCTCGAGGGACAGGAAGTCGAGGTAGCCGACCGGGTCGATCAGTTTCACGCCGGGGGGCTCGCGCCAGTCGTCGCCGAGCATCTTCCTCGTCCGCGGATGGACCGGGAACAGCACGGGTAGCTCCTGCCCGACCACCGCCAGCGCCTCCATCGCATCGGCCAGCAGAGGTCCGTCGACGAGTGCCGGACGGTGCAGGGTCACGAGCATGTAGCCCCCCGGGTCGAGGCCCAGGGACGCCGCCGCCCCGCGCTCGCGGAAGCGGTCCTCGAGCGCGACGAGCGTGTCGATCATCGTGTTGCCGACGAAGTGCATGCGCTCGTCGGCGACGCCCTCCGCCGCGCAGGTTCTCGATGGCCTCGTCGGAGTGCAGAAAGAGGTATTCGGAGAGATGGTCGGCGACGACGCGGTTCGTCTCCTCCGGCATCGAGCGGTCGAAGCTGCGCAGGCCCGACTCCACGTGGCCGACCGGGATCTCGAGCTTCACCGCACAGAGTGCCGCCGCGAGAGTCGAATTTACGTCGCCCGGAACCAGGACGAGCTCCGCCTCTTCGGAGACCAGGACGGGCTCGAGCGCTTCGAGCACGCCTGCCGTCTGCTCCGCGTGGGTGCCCGATCCGACGCCGAGCAGGTGGTCGGGCTCGGGCACGCCGAGCTCCTCCAGGAAGATCCCCGACATCATCGGGTCGTAGTGCTGGCCGGTGTGGACGAGGACGTGGCGCGAGTCGGGCGCGCGGCGGCGCAGGGCCGCGATCACCGGCGCCATCTTGACGAAGTTCGGGCGCGTCCCGACTACGTAGACGATCCGCACTACGAACTAGGAGAGGGCGTCGATCTTCGCCGCGAGCTCGAAGTCGTTCGCGGTCAATCCGCCCTCGGAGTGCGAGGTGATCTTGACCGTGACCTCGCTCCACGAGATCTCGAGGTCCGGATGATGCCCCATCTCCTCGGCCGGCAGGACCACCGAGTCGACGAACTTGACCGAGCCGACGAAGTCGCCGCGGTCGAACTTCTTGCGAATCGCGTCGCCGTCGCGCTCCCAGCCGTCGAGCTCGCCGAGCTTGCCCTGGATCTCCTCGTCGGAAAGCAGTGCCATCGTGGGGCGATGGTGCCATAGTCGGGCGCGATGGGTAGCCCCGGTCAGGAGATGAGGATCGCGAGCCTCGTGCCCTCGGCGACAGAGCTGCTGTTTGCGCTGGGCATGGGCGACTCCGTCGCCGCGGTCACGCACGAGTGCGACTACCCGCCGGCGGCGCAGGGCCTCCCCCACCTGACCCGCAGTGTGATCCCGGCAGGGCTCCCTCCCGGCGAGATCGACCGGCAGGTACGCGAGGTGACCGGGCGCGGCGAGGCCCTCTACGAGCTCGATGAGCCGGTGCTGACCGAGCTCGGCGTGGACGTGATCGTGACGCAGGCGCTCTGCGATGTGTGCGCCGTCTCCTACGACGACGTGCGGGCGGTCGCCGAGCGGCTTCCGACGCATCCGAAGGTGATCTCCCTCGACCCTTCGACCCTGGGCGAGGTCCTCGCGGACGCCGAGACGCTCGGCGCCGCGATCGGGATCGAGGCGGAGGGCGCCCGCCTGCGCGCCGACCTCGAGCGCCGGATCGCCGCGGTTCGTGACGCGGTCGCGGGCGCGAGCAGCCGCCCACGCGTGCTGGCGCTCGAATGGCTCGACCCGCCCTTCATCGGCGGCCACTGGGTCCCGGAGATGATCGAGCTCGCCGGCGGCGAGGATCCGCTGGGCCAGACGGGCGTCGACTCACGGACGATGCGCTGGGGCGCGCTGGTGGCAGCGCAGCCCGAGGTGGTCGTGGTCATGCCGTGCGGGTTGACGGCCGAAGAGTCGGCGGCGCAGTCACGCGACCACCGCAAGTTGCTCGCCGGCCTCGGCGCCGAGGCGGTCTGGGCGGTCGACGCCGCCGCCACGTTCTCGAGGCCCGGGCCGCGGCTGGTCGAGGGCGTCGAGCTGCTCGCCCACCTGCTTCACCCGGATCTGGTCCGCCCACCCGACGGTCTCGACTGGGCCCAGGTCGAGGTCGGGGGCCGGTGACACAACGCGAGGCGGAGCATTCGGCGGAGGTCGCAGGGACGCCCGAGCTCTGCTTCGAGGCCGCGGTCGACTACGACACGGTCGCCGACTGGCAGCGAGCGGCGAAGTCGACAGACGTACTCGAGCGCTATCCGGACGGGCTCGGCAAGATCGTCGACTGGCATGTGGATCTGGGGGTCCGTGAGCTCCGTTACCGGCTGCATTACCACTACGACCGCCCGGAGCGGATCTGGTGGGAGTTCGTCGAGGGCGACTTGATCCGCGACATCGGTGGCGGCTATCGCTTCGAGGGATCCTGCGGCCTCACGGTCGTCACGTACTCGGTCACAGTCGAGCCGGGCGTCCCGGTGCCGGGCTTCATCGCCCGCAGACTGGAGCGCGAGATGATGAAGCGGTCCGTCGCTGACCTGAAGCGTGAGGTCGAACGACGCGCGGGTCGTTAGACGACGCTGACCGCGCCGAGCACGGAGGCGATCGCGATCACGACCAAACCGCCGATCTCGATCGGCATTCCCTGGGATTTCGGGAAGCGCTCGCCGGCGGTCACCGCGAGTGCGGCCAGGCCGCCGCCGATCAGACCGCCGAGGTGGCCGCCGATCGAGATGTCGGGGATCGTGAAGGTGATCAGCAGGTTGATCCCGACGAGGACGCCGATCTCGTTGGAGAGCGCCTCGAGGCCGCGCCGGCGGGCGATGATGAAGGCGGCAGCCATCAGCCCGAAGATCGCGCCGGACGCGCCAACGGTGAGCTGATCCGGGTCGAGGACCAGCGCGCCGAAGGCACCGGCGAGCAGGGAGACGAAGTAGATCGCCGCGAACCGGATGCCACCGATGCCGGGCTCCAGCATGCGGCCGAGGATGTAGAGGACGACCATGTTGAGCCCGAGGTGGATCAGGCCGGCGTGGAGGAAGCCGCTGGTGACGAGGCGGTAGTACTCGCCGCTGTCGACGAATGGGCCGAAGAGCCCGTAGTCGATGAGGAACGACCCCTCGCCGTTGAGGGGGTCGGCGCCGGTCCCGATCGTGATGAAGAAGGCGATCACGTTGAGCGCGATCAGCGCGTAGGTGACGTACGGCGGACCCGCGACGGTGGCGGACGGCCCGGTCGCGACGCGGGTCTTCTCCCGCGCGCACTCGGGGCAGCGCATTCCGACCGGAGTCGAGGTCATGCAGTCGGGGCAGATCGGCCGGGCGCACATCGAACAGGAGACGTTCGTCTCGCGGTCGGGATGGCGATAACACGTGGCCATGGGCGGCGGCCAATCTATTTGGTGGCGCTATCGGCTCGCTAAACGGGGGTGCTCATGACCTCGTCACCCTGGGGGGCGTCGAGACCGGGCTCGGACTCCTCGGTGATGACGAGCTCGTCCGTGCCAGCGGGGATCTGGCCGATGTCGGCCTCTCCGTCCCCGCCCTCGCCGACGGTGAAGGCGGCAGCCGGCTCGACGGAGGGCCCGTCGCGGAACCACAGCTGGTAGACGTCCTCGCCCTGAAGCTCCGGCATCCCGGAGACCCGCAGGACGGCGCCCTCCTGGGTGCGGTCGAGCACCGCGCTGGTGTCCTGGGCGACCGTGGTCACGGGGCCTGAATCTGGATTCGCCGCGTTTATCGCGTAGCCGCCGACGCCGGCGATCAGCAGCGCGACCCCGGCGACCATTACGGCGGGCCGCGCCCGCAACGTGATCCAGCCGCTATGGCGCGACCACCAGCCGCCGCGCTCCGCGCGGACGTCGGCGCGGACCTCTTCATCAGGTCGCGCTTGAGCGTCCGGCGGCGGGTCCACCTGCGGGACCGATGCCGGCAACACGTCGACGGCGGGCTCGAGCCAGCGCAGCTCGGCGCGGCATCGCTCGCAGCTTTCGAGGTGATCGCGCACGCCATCCGCCTCTCCGGGCTCGAGCGCGTCGAGCGCGTAGGCGGCGAGATCGTCGGTGGGGTGCTCGTTGCCGGGCATCTCGTTCATCGCAGTTCCGCCATTCTCCCGCGCATCTTTTCCAGCCCCAGTCGCATTCGCCCCTTCACGGTGCCCAGCGGCATGTTCAGCATCTCGGCGATCTCCGAGTGGCTGAAGCCGCCGAAGTAGGCGAGCTGGATCACCTTCGACTGGTCGTTGGGCAGTTCGTCGAGCGCTCCGCGAACCTCGCGCGCCGTCTCGCGGCGCACCGCCTCGGCGTCGGTCCGCTCCTCGGCGGGCCTGGCCTCGAGCAAGGCCTCGTCGTCGAAGTCGAGCTTCGGGACGCCGGGTCGGGCGTCGCGCCTGAGCGCGTCGATCGCGCGGTTGCGCACGATCCCGAGCACCCAGGCGCGAACGCTTCCCCGCGCCCGGTCGTACCCCGCACGACTTCGCCAAATCGAAAGAAAAGCCTCCTGGGCGACGTCCTCGGCAGCGGCGCGGTCGCCGACGATCCGGTGGGCGAGCGAGTAGGCCGCCCCGCCATGGCGGTCGAAGAACGCCTCGAAGGCAATCGCGTCCTTGCCGTCGACGAGGGACATCAGTTCCTCGTCCGCAAGCTTCTGAATCTGCTGGCGCGTCACGGCTGATCCACGCCTGCTTTCTGCCCGTAATCGTTCATCGCATGCAGATGCGATCGAGCCGAACCGGACGCGAAGCGGAGGATTCGGCGATCTTCATTCATTCAGAGGGTCTTACGCCGACGGCTAGAAATCGGATCAGCGCAGTCGAACAAAGGAGAGCGAGATGGACGCATCCAGCCCAGCCAGACTGTACGCAACGCTCGTCGGAGCGGTCCTAGTGGTCGCCGGCATCATCGGCTTCTTCTACTCGGCAAGCTTTGCGACCGGTAGTTCGCTCGAGGCCGACGAGGTCTTCGGGCATCCTCGCCGTAAACGGATGGCACAACGTGGTGCACATCCTGCTCGGCCTGATCGGCCTCGCCGCCGCCGGTACGACCTACGGCGCGCGGATGTACTGCCTGATCGTCGGAGCCGTCTACCTCGTCCTGGCGCTCTGGGGATTCCTCGAGACCGAGAACGGGTTCGGGGTCCTGATCGACATGGTGCCGATCAACACCGAGGACAACTTCCTCCACCTGATCCTCGGCGTGGTGGGCATCGGAGCCGGGCTCGCGACCCCTAAGGATCGAGGCGCGGAACCCGCACCCGCGTGACGCTGGATCCGGGCTAGTCCCGGACGATACGTCGCAGGCTCTGAAGCGCCCGCTCTCCGCGGGCGCTTCGCCTGTGACGGCGCATTTCGATCAGGACGAGGGCGCCGGTGGCGACGCCGCCGGCGGCGACGGCGACGACCGGGCGCACCCAGTTGCGGGGGTCGCGCAGTGATTCGAGTTCCGACTCGGAGAGCTCGTCGGCCCAGTCCGAGAGCTCGGTGGCCGCGGTCTCGGAGACGCGCGAGAGGGTCTCCTCGAACCGATGGGCGAGCGTCTCCGGCGGGTCGATCGGCCGCAGGGCGGAGGCGAGCATGGCCTCGAAGTCGGGGCTCGGCGCGCCGGCGGCTTCACTCATCGCCGATCTCCTCCTGAAGCTGCTTGGTCGCGCGATGGATCAGGACCTTGGTCGCGCCATCGGTTCGCCCCAGGGCGCGGGCGATCTCCCGGTTCGACATGCCGAGCGCGAAGCGCATGATCAGCGCCTCGCGGCGGTCGTCCGGCAGGTGCTTGAGCCCGTCGATCACTCGCCGCAGGTCCTCCCGGCCGGCGACGACCTTCTCGGTGTCGTGCGGGTGCTCCGGCGGCTCGATCGCCTCGATATTCGACTCCGGCCTCCGCGATCTGTCGCGGTGGTAGTTGGAGGCGAGGTTGTGGGCGATCCTGATCAGCCACGGCCGCAGCGGGCGGCCGTCCGACTCGCGCCGCGCTCGCTCGAAGTGCCGGTAGGCCTGAAGAAAGGTCTGCTCGGTCAGGTCCTCGGCGTCGTGGTGATTGCCGATCCGGTAGTAGCTGTAGGAATAGACGTCGCGCAGATGGTCGCGGTAGAGGTCCTCGAAGGCCCGGTCGTGCTCGGCCTTCGCGGCCGGGCTCAGCTTCGCGTCCTCGATCGGCACGCCGGGAGCCTATGCGCTGCGTGTTGGCGGGATTCATGCGCTTGACGCGGCCACTCCGGCCGCGCTGCGGTCGCTTTCGGCGCGGCGTAGACGGGCCACCCATTCGCCCGGCGCGATCTCGCCCTCGACCAGGTCGGCGAGGGCGGCGAGGCCCTCGGCTTCGATCCCGGCGTTCGCAACGGTCTCGGCGATCAGCGGGACCGAGTCGAGGCCCTCGGAGGCCTGGCCGAGCCGGCCTGGGATCTGCGCAGCCGGGACGCCAGAGCCGAGTAGCTCGCCGGCCTGGCGATTGCGGCTGCCTGGCGCAAGCACGGTGGCGGTGAGGTCCCCGACCCCCGCGAGGCCGGTGAAGGTGTCGAGCTCGGCGCCACGCGAGAGCGCGTAGTCGACGCACTCGCGCCAGATCTCCGCGGCGGCGATGCCGGCCGCGTTCAGGCCGTGGGGCGCCGCCGCCGCGGCGGCCAATGCGGCGGCGTTCTTTGCGGAGCCGGCGATCTCGACGCCGACCCAGTCGCCGGTGCGCTCGCAGACGAGGCCGGCACGGTCGAAGACCTCTCCGATCTGGGTGCGCAGGTCTGGGTCCGCGGACCCGAGGACGAGGGCGGCGGTGCCGGAAGCGGCCTCCTTTGCGTGCGCGGGGCCGCCCAGGCAGGCGAGGGCGCGGCCGCGGACGCGCTCGGAGACGTACTCGGTCGGCAGCGCGCCCATCGGCGCGACGAGCCCCTTCGAGAGCAACAGGACGGCGGTGCGGGTGCCGATCCGGTCGCCCAGCGAGCCGACCGTCGCGGGCAGCGCCGCGGACGGGACGGCGAGGCAGATCAGGTCGAGGCCGCCGACCTCGATCTCAGTCCCCTTCTTGACCGTGATCTCGGGGGGCAGCACGATCCCGGGCAGGTATTTCTCGTTGACGCGCGAGGAGGCGATCTCCTCGGCCTGCTCGCGGGTGCGAGTGCCGAGCTGGACCTCCAGGCCGCCGCGGGCGAGCAGGACGGCGACGGCCGTGCCCCAGCTTCCGGCGCCGATCACCGCGGCCTTGCGCAGCGGCGGCAGGCCGCCCAGCCACTCCCATTGCAGCTCGATGTTCGGCCAGATGCGGCCGTTGACGGTGGCCGCCAGCGAGGGCGAGGGGTTCTCCTCGCGGGGGAAGGTCATCGCCTTGCCGGCGCGCAGGCTCACCTTGCGCGGCCGGATCCTCCAGCCGCGGCGGACGTGCTCCGAGCCAACGACGGCGACCGGCAACACGTTGGCGCCAGTCTCGAGCGCGAGGCGGCCGGCGCCGCGCTTCGGCGTGCCGAGCGACCCGGTCCGGATCCGCGTGCCCTCCGGGAAGATGCAGACGGCGCCGCCGCGGTCGAGGATTCCGCGAGCAGTCGCCATCGCGTCGGTGTCGGCCTTGCCGCGGCGGATCGGGAACGCACCGAGCCGCGAGAGAACCCAGGCCTGCCAGCGCTTCTCGAACAGCTCGACCTTTGCGACGTAGTGCATCGGCCGGTTCCACGGGAGCATGCACCCGATCACGAACGGGTCGAGGAAGCTGCGGTGGTTGGCCGCGACGAGCAGGCCGCCCTCGACGCGGGCGTACTCACGCCCGATCCGGTTCAGCCGGAAGTAGATGAGGAAGATCGGCTGCAGGATGCCGCGCGCGAGGAGGTACAGGGCCATGTTGACCCCGTGCTCACGCGTGTATGCATGCAGGCGTTCGAACCGCTCGTCGGTCACGTCAATGGCTACACGGGTTTGTGTTGGGCGTTACCCGTTGACGGCTGGCTTCCACGGAAAAACAGCGGGCATGTAGGGAGTGTGCGTTGGGAGGGATTTGGCGGGTCCCAAGGCCGGCGTGGCGAGTTAAGGGCGTATATGACCCATAAGTCGCCACGAAAGCCATTTCGGCCTCATCCCTACCCCCTTACATGCCCCGTCTACCAGGCGCTTTCGACGATGCCGCGCAGCTCCTCGCGGTCCGGGGGCTCGGGCGTCATGCCGAGCTCGCCGCGGTCCAGGATGGCGTCCAGGGCCGCGTCCACCTGCGATTTGTCGGCCCCGATCTCGCCCAGATGGCGGCGGCCACCGGATAGCTCCTCGACCCTGGGGCCGATGCCGGCGGGGTCGGTGCCGAGCGCTGTCGCGAGGGCGGCGATCGCGCCCGGGGCGCGGTCGCGCAGCGCCTCGAGCGCCCTGGGCAGGATCGCGGCGTTCGTCTCGGCGTGCGGGATGCCGAGGACGCGGACGAGCGTCTGGCAGATCACGTGGTGGAGCGAGAAGAGCGCGGAGTCGAGCGCGTAGGCGCAGAGCAGCGAGCCGAGCGCCAGGGCGGCGCGGTCGCGCTCGGCCGGGGACTGGTCGAGGGCGGTGGCGATGAGGCGCGCGCCGTCGAGTGCCGCCTGCCGCGAGACCGGATTGGCGAGCGGCGTGTAGAGCGAGTCGGCACCGTGCGCCAGCGCGTTCATCGCGCTCGCCCGCATCTCCGCCTCCGGTTGGCCGGTCATCTCGGGCGGATCGGCGATGACCATCACCGGCCGGACCAGGTGAGGCGCCTGCGCGCCCTCGGGCAGGCGGTGGATCGTGGTCATCTCCGCGCCGGAGAGCGTCGTCGGGATCGCGCAGACCCGGCCGCCGCGCACGGCGGCGACGGCCTTCGCCGAGTCGATCACCCGGCCGCCGCCGAGCGCGACGAGCGTGGGCACGGTGACGCGCTCGAGCAGCGCGGCGGAGATCTCGGGCACGGCGCCGGCTGGTACCTCGTGGACGGCGACCGCAGCTCTCGGCGAGCGCGACCGGCGCGTCCTTGAGCGCCCGCCGGGTGGTCAGAAGCTCGTAGCGCTCCCAGCCACGATCGGCGAGCGTGTCGGCGGCGGCCCGCAGCGACCCTTCGCCGAACAACACGGTCCGCTCCCCGTCACGCCACTGAAACTCGTCCTGGTCGAACGGAAACTCGCGAGCCACGACCGCGATTCTGCCCGCTATTCAGTTACGGAGGTCACTTGGCACGAAGTTGTGACACTTTCGGATCACTTTTACCTGCAAATAAGCCATTTCCCGCCGCCTAACGATCTAGCTTCGACGCGTGGCGTCAATCCTGCCAAAACCGGATCTCAGCTCGCATCCAGTGGACGTCGGGACCCGCTCAGAGGCTGCGATCATCGGCGACCTTGATCGAGCGGGGATTCTAGGTGCTTCATCCCGCTCAGGGGTCAATCACCGATACGACCTGGTCATCGATCTCGGGACGGGCATGTTGCGCGCTCAGTGCAAGACCGGACGTCTACGAAATGGGGTGATCACATTCAGACACGGCAAGCGTACGGGTCAACACTCGGGGTTGCTTCATCTCGGAGTTACGAGGGCGAAGTCGATGTCTTCCTCGTGTACTGCCCTGGACACGATAGCGTCTACTGCGTCCCATTGAGGAATTGCCCAGACGAGGCTGTTGCGCCTTACGGGTCGATCCCACCGCTAATAACCAGGCCTCGGGGTACGCTGGGCACGCGACTACGAACTGCCGGAGTAGCTCAGTTGGCCAGAGCACCGGTCACTTGTAATGAAGGGGGCCGCGGGTTCGAATCCCGCCTCCGGCTTTTCCCCAGCTCCCTAGAGCTTGACTTCGCGCGCTGCCAGGTGTGAGCCGACCTTGCGCTTGACGCGCTGGAGGGCGTTGTCGACCGTCTTCGTGTCGCACTCGAGCATCTCGGCGATCGTCTCGTATGAGTAGCCGTCGAGGTAGAGCGCTAGCACCTGGCTCTCGAGCTCGGAGAGGACGCTCGACAGGCACGCCACCAGGCTCCGCAACTCCTCCGTCGCGACGACCTGGTTGGCCGGGTCGTGCTTGGGGGCGCCGGGCAGGAGCTCCTCGAGGGTGGTCTCGGAGTCGCCCGGTGCCGCCGGCGTCTGGCCGAATGACACGTACTGGTTGAGCGGCGCGTGCTTGTTGCGGCTCGCCGTCTTCACCGCGGTGATGATCTGGCGGGTGATGCAGAGCTCCGCGAAATTGCGGAAGCTCGACTCGCGGTCGGTGCGGTAGTCGCGAACCGCCTTGTAGAGGCCGAGCAGGCCCTCCTGGATCAGGTCCTCGGAGTCGCCGCCCAGGAGGAAATAGGACGACGCCTTCAGGCGGACGAAGCCGCGATAGCGCTTGATGATCCGCTCGTAGGCATCTGCGTGACCGTCCTTGGCCAGGGCGACCAGGTAATGATCATCAAGCTCAACTCGAGCTTCAGGTCCAGGCCGACGAGTACTTCTTGCCGGCGAGACCGACGCGAACTCATGGGTTGGTAGTGCCACAGGACCCTCCTTAAAGGGGTTTCTGTGGCGCCCGCACCTCCCATGGAGCGCCCGCTATCTCTCCGCGTAACGCTCAGACCTAGACCTGAGGTTCACGGTTATGGAGAGCAGACTAGACCGGCCAGGTAGTTCTGTCAACCCCCGCGTCCCTGCTCTGCAATTTTCCTTGCTTCGAACATCATCACCGCCGCTGCCGCTGCGACGTTCAAAGAGTCCACCCTGCCGAGCAGGGGGATCGAGACGAGCAGGTCGCACGCGTCGGCCACCCGAGGCCGCAATCCCTTCTCCTCGCCACCGAGAACGAGGACCACCCGGCCGTCGTAATCGGGCTTCTCGTAGGAGTCCGGAGCCTCGGCGTCGGCCCCGTAGATCCAGGCCCCGGCGTTCTTCGCCTCTCCGAGCCAGTCGGCGAGGTTTCGTACGTGCGCGACCGCCAGGTGCTCGACCGCGCCTGCCGACGCCTTGCAGGCCGCGGCCGTGACCCCGGCCGAGTGGCGCTCGGGGATGACCACGCCGCTCGCCCCCGCCGCCTCTGCCGAGCGACAGATCGCGCCGAGGTTGCGCGGGTCCTGGACGCGGTCCAGCGCGAGGACGAGCGCGTCCTCGTCTTTCAAGAGCGACCCGGGGTCGGCGTACGGATATGGGTCGACCTCGGCGATCACCCCCTGATGGTCAGGCGAACCGCAGCGGGCGGTCAACTCCTCGTTCGAGAGCTCCTTCTCGGTCAGCACCTGATGCACCCGTCGGCGACCGCGGGCCGCCTCCTCGACGGGCCGGCGGCCGTAGATCACCTCGGTCCTGCCGCCGTCAGCCACGCGGAACGAGCCTGGCCCCGTCGGCGCCGTCGCGAACGTCCCAGCCGAGCTCGGCGAGCTGGTCGCGGATCGCGTCGGCGCGCTCGAAGTCCCGCTCCGAGCGCGCTCGCTCGCGCTCGGCGAGGAGCTCCTCGGCGTCAGCGTCGGCGGTCTCACCGGCCTCCGCGAGCGCCTCGAGGCCGAGCAGCGGCAGCAACTCGATCACCGTTTCGCGCGCGCCGGGCACGGGCCGCCGGTTCGCCTCGCCGATCAGCTCGAAGAGCTCGGCGAGCGCGCGGGGGGTGTTGAAGTCATCGGCGAGGGCGTCGAGGAAGGCCTCCTTGCGCTCCGTCACCTGGGGTCTGACCCCTTGGGGGCGGAGCGCTCCGTCCCTTTGGGGTCTGACCCCTCGCGCAGGAAGTTTCGGATGCGCTCGTTTCGCGCCTGTGCCTCCTCCAACGCGGCTTCGGAGAACTCGAGTGGCTGGCGATAGTGGCCGGAGACGAGGAAGCCGACGACCGCCTCCGGGCCGTACTCGTCAATCGCCGTCGAGAGCTGGAAGATGTTGCCGACCGACTTCGAC
>CAWAUB010000011.1:0-44872 GCA_963785155.1 uncultured Thermoleophilia bacterium | reverse complement strand
GAGGGGGAGTTTCTGTGGGGGCTTCACGGAACCTGGTTGCACGCAAATTCCGTCGTTCTGACCGACGAGCCGAGGCGGTGGGGGGCGCGGATGCTGCCCGCGGGCTTGAACCGGGTGAGATGGCAGAGGCGACTCTCACTCGGGTCCTCGATCGGCGACCGGCATCCGTGGCCGATCACGTGTCCGATCAGGCCCGATTCACGCGCCTGTTCGAGAAGCTCCGACGGCCGTCGACCGGAATGGTGCGCCGAGCGTTCGGAAAGACGTTCTCGGAGGACGAGCTCGAGGACCTGTACTCCGCGGCCTGGCTGAGCACCCTCGCTGCTCTGGAACGGAAGCCTCGGAAGCTCAACGATGAGGAGTTCCGCCGCTACCTCATGACCGCGGTCGCCAACCAGGCGAGTCGCGAGTTGAGGCGCCGGGGCCGCAAGCCGACCGTTCCGATCGAAACCGTCGCCGAGGCGTCGGACATGGCGATGGCGCCCGACGAGGCAGCAGCGCAAACGGAGACATCGGACATCACCCGAGACATCCTCGGCTCGCTTCCGGCTCGTAGGCGGGCGGTCATGGTCTTCCGATACGGCTGGGGACTCGAGCCGAAGGAAGTCTGCAGTCTCGTCAGCGGGCTTTCGCTGCGCGCGTACCGAAAGGAGATCGAGCGGGGCGTCGCCGAGGTCGCAAAGAAGATGCGCATGGTCGAGTCCGGGGACTGGTGCGAGAGCCGCGAACCGCTGCTCCGTGCGGTCGCTGCCGGCATCGCGGACCAGGATCAGCGGCGCCAAGCGCAGCAGCATCTCGCCCATTGCCGGAGCTGCGCAGGATTCGTCACAAGTCTGCACGGCCACCTGCATGAGCTGGGCGGATCCGTGGCTTTGGCCGGAGTTGCCTCCATGGTCCGCACTGGCGATGTCTCGTTGGTCGACCGCGGCGCGGCCCTCATCGATCGCGGCAAGCAGGCGATTGGATCCATCGCAAACAGGTCGACGGACGCTGCCGATCAGGCTGGTCAGATCGCCGCGTCGGGCGGCACCCGAGGAGCCGGAATGGCGGGAGCCGGTGTCGTGGCAAAGCTTGCCGGCCTGGGCGCCGTCCCGAAGCTGATTGCCGCGTGTGTCGGAACTGGGGCGGCGGCGACCGCCTGTGTTGCGGCCGGCGTCGTTCCAGGCATCGAGCTTGATCGAGAGCCGGCCCGATCGCCGCAGGCACGTGAGGGCCAACCGGCGCCCAGGGAAAGGTCCGATCGAGCTCGCCACGCGGAGCTTTCGGCGATCTCTGAACCAGCGCCGCCACCGCCACCGCCGACGCAGTCTCCCTCCGGAGACGACGGGGGGCAGCCGGCACAGCCGACCCCGTCCCCTGCACCCGAACCTTCACCGATTCAAGAACAACCGGTCGAGCCCGCGGCGCCACCGCCCACCGCCCAGGAGTTTGAACCCGTCGGCACGCCTGTCGCAGGCGCCTCAGCCGGCGGTTCAAGTTCCGGGTCGGGTGGCGGAGGTTCGGCGCCGGGAGGGGATTTCGGCCCATGAAGCGTTCAACTACGCCGTCCGAGGGGCGGGGGGACAGGAGTGACACGATGCCGCAAGCTGCACTGACTCCGAAGCGCCTGACGATCGCAGCGGTTGCCGCCTTCCTGGTTGCGATCGCCTGGCTTGGTTTCGCGCCCTCGGCGAACGCCGGCACATACCTCGTCTGGGAGTGCGCGGCATCGAGCGGCGGCCCCGCGGCGGCCCCCGACCTCGGGAACAACAATCTCGGGTTTCCGACCGGGGGCGGCGACTACTTGGCGTACAACGACTGCTCGAACGGCTCCCCGAATGGAGCATTTCCGTACGCGTTCGGGTTTCAGGCATTCGAGGTGGTGGGCACCGGTCAGTACAAGGCCTGGGACTTCATCGCCCCTCCTGGCACCCGGTTCCTCAACGGTTCGGCTGAACTGAACATGGTCGGGGTCAACGGCCATCAGCCGATTGCCTCTATCGGCAACCAGTCATTTCTTCAGCAGCACATCGCGACTTCGACGAACGGCTGGCAGAACGTGCAGTGGGCGGCGGCGGACGGCTCGACGAATCAGTTCGTGCTCTGGCTTGTCTGCGCCCACGGTGGCGGGGCCTGTCCGGCCGCGCAAGGCTGGACGATCTCCTACGCCCGAAATCTCGTCTTCAACGTGCAGGACTACACGGCGCCCGGCGCATCGGTCGGCGGGTCGCTGACCGGCGGCGGCTGGCGCAACTCGGGCGGGACGCTCTCGGTCGGGGGCTCGGATAGCGGCGCTGGCGTGTACTTCGTCGACCAGTACATCAATGGCGGGCACGTCAGTCGCGCCTTCAACTCCGACTGCGCAACGATCCCGTTCTTTGGCGCTTCGGCCGGGACTCGGCTGACCCCATGCTCGACCGGGCACAGCAACGGCAACAGTTTCGGCACCGGCTCGTTCCAGCAGGGCGCCAACACCTACCAGGGGTGTGCCTATGACTTCGCCGCCGATGGCAACTACAACGGCACCTGCGCGGCCGAGACCGTCTACATCGACACGGTCGCGCCTGAAGCCGTTGGTGGCCTCTCGGTTGGCGGCGGGTCGGGCTGGCGGCCAACGAATGATTTCGACCTCTCCTGGTCGAATCCGGGGCAGGCGCACGCGCCGATCGATGGCTACTACTACCGGCTGACGAAGGTAGGTGGCGGATATGACTCGGGTGCGCAGTACGTGTCCGGGGCGGCTACCTCGAGGCCGGACGTCTCGGTGCCGAGCATGGGCGAGTACCAGATGAAGATCTGGCTGCGCGACTCGGCAGGGAACCAGTCCGAGTCGAACGCGCAGACGACGACCCTGAGGTATGACCCGACCGTGCCGCCGGCATCGGAGGCCCAATACAACGGCTGGGTCCGGCGCAACGATTTCGACCACGAGGCGGAGTGGGAGCCAGTCCCCGCTGGACAGTTGGGTCCCTCGGGACTCGACGGCTACGCGGTCTCAGTGACTCAGGACCCGACCTCGGACCCCTGCGTGACCGACGCGCACCCGAGCAGCTCCTGCTCGGCCACGGAGGTCAACAACGACGGGATAGGCGACACCGAGATGCCGGTTGCCTCGAAGCCGGAGGGAGACTGGTACATCCATGTCGTCCCGGTGACCGGGGCGGGAGTGAAGTCTGGCGTCAAGCACACCCCGATGCCGGTCGATACGACCGATCCGACCAGCTCGGTCGAGGGAGCCTCGGGCGAGTGGACGAACAAGGATGTTCAGGTCTCGATTTCCGGAAGCGATGCGCTCTCGGGTATGGCGCCGAACCCGGCAATCACGCCCGATCCGCAGCCACGTACCTGCCTGCAGGTCGACGGTGCGACCGCCGACTGCGAGCCCGACGCTGACCTGACCCGCGTGATCTCGGGCGAGGGCAACCACACAGTCGCCTATTTCGCCCGCGACCTGGCAGGAAACGAGAACAGCGGCGGCCAGGATCCGCAGTATGCGGCGAAGACGAATAACCCGCCGAACACGGCTGCGGTTCGAATCGACAAGACGGCGCCCACGGGAGTGTTCTCGTCGAGCCGCGACGTCAACGATCCGTCAAAAGTCGTGGTCACGGCCGGCGACAACCTCTCTGGCGCTCGCCGGCGGCACGATCGAGCTAAGGAAGCAGGGCTCGAATGGCTCCTGGTCGGGGCTGGCGACCAGCGTCGACGGCCCGACTCTGATCGGCCGGGTTCCCGATGACCTCGACCCGGGCCGTTACGAATTCAGGGCGAGCCTTGTCGACCGCGCGGGCAACACCGGCTCGGCCGACAGGCGAGCGGATGGCTCGTCGATGGTCGAGGAGCTGCCGCTAAAGGAAGGCGTGCGCCTCACGGCAGGGATCGAGGGGGCAGCCGAAGACCCCAAGCCCGACAACGGCAAGAAGAAGTGCAAGCAGCGGCCGAAGCCCAAGAAGTGCAAGGGCAAGGGGCACAAGTTGGCGCGGGCAGCGGTCAGCGTCAACGTCCCCTACGGCAAGCCGATGCGGCTCTCTGGCGTCCTGCGGACGATGGGCGACAACCCGCTGCGCGACCGCGACCTGGTCGTTACCGAGCAGATGGCCCAGGGGGGCAAGCCCGCTGAGCGTACATCGAGGACCTCGACCAACAACGATGGCGCCTACGCGGTTGACCTCGAGGCGGGTCCGTCGCGGCGTGTCGTTGTCTCCTTCCCGGGCGATTCGCGTTACCGACCGACCGAGTCGGACCCGGTCGACGTGGGCGTGAAGGCAAAGATGCTCACCTTTAGCTCCTCGCGGGTGGTGCCGGAGACGAAGTCGATCCGCTTCAAGGGGAAGGTCGGAGCGCTCGGAACCGAGCTCGGTCCTCAGGGCAAGCGGGTCGAGCTCCAATACGAGAAGTCGCGCGGCAAGTGGAAGACGATCGACGCGGGCCAGACGAAGACCGACGGCGCCTTCAAGATGCGCTACGCGCTACGGGCCGACTACGTTCGCAAGACGAAGGTCCGCTTCCGCGTTGTCGCTCCGCCTGAAGGCGCCTGGCCGTATGTGGGCACCGCGACCTCCCGTGGCCGCAAGACGGTGATCCTGCCGTGAGCGCATGATTCGCGAAGCGCTTTGGTGGGTCGACGATCACCGCGTGGGCGCGTGGCTCGGTGCCCTGGGCATTGGGGCCGTGGCGTTGGCTGCGTTCGTTCTGCTCCCCGGCGGCGAGGGGTTTCCAACCCAGAACCATCCGCAGCTCGCAGCGGCGATCGAGGACGGCTCGGTTGCCGAGGCGGTAAAGCAGGGGGGCCTCGGCTCTAGCCCGGGAGCTGAAGTGACCGTGGTCGAGGGTCCGGCGACCACGGACCTGCAAGGACAGGCAGGGCGGATCCGTGACGGTGAGGAGGAGGCCCCCCGGCGACGTCGCCTGAGCCGCCGAAGAGCTGCTCTGAGGCGGCAGCTTCGCCAGTCGCCGACGTCGTCGCCGCGGACGTCGGCTGCACCTTTGTCCCCGAGCTCGTCGCCGGTTACCGCTCGGGTTTGAAAGCGGAGCAGCGGACGATTGGCGGCTTCATCTGCACGGCTACGCCGGAGAGCCTGCGTGTCAGCTGCATTAGTGCGAGGGATGGCTCGAGCGTCGGTCTGATCTTCGGTCCTGGTGGCGAGGGCCTCGCCGATTGCGGCCAGTCCCCGGTGACGAAGGATGCTCAACTCGCCTGGGTGCGAGCCGGTGGGATCGGCTGCAACAGCGCGCGGCGCGCCATCTTCGCGGCGTTCGCCAGCGGCGAGCCCACTGACGTTCCTGGCTATTCGTGCAAAGAAGGCTTGATCGCAGGCGTCGCAACGGTCAGCTGCTCCGGCTCGAACGGCGAGCTCGCCTTCACCGCGCCCAACAGCTGACGCGCGCCGACCAGCCCGACCAGCCTCAGCAACCCTTTACCGACAGTCGGCCTGCTAGCGGCCTGCGACTGAGAGATTTGTAGGCGTCCGAACCCGGGTATTCGACGAAGGGCTTGAAGTCGGCTTTGCGGCAGGTTCGCAACGTCGCCTTGAACTTGCCGTTGCCATGAAGATCCGCCTGCTTCGGGGTGAGCGTTGCGCCACGACGCCTTTCGAAGCGCTTGAACTCGACCGTGACCTCGCCATCGACGGATACAGCCGCGGAACCTGCGAGACGGCCCGATGCGACGAGCTTTTTCGCCCGTTCCTTGAAGGCGAGCTTGCCGTCAACGAGCTCAACGGTGCCCTTCTGGGCGGGGGGCGGATCCGCGGCTCGAGCACAGCGAAGAGTTGTCGAAGCAGGCGAGTCCGCAGAGCTCGAGGTCGTCCGACCGATGATCGTGGCCGTCGCCGTCGAGGTGCCACCTGGGACTGGAGAGGGAAGGCGCAACTGCCAGTGGTGCGCGGAAGAGGTCTGACCCTTCGCGAGGAGGCCGCCGGCGACCGCCTGCGTCATCGGGCCTGAGACGAGTTCGGTCCCCGCAGGGAGTGCCAGTTCGGCACTGGCCCCGGCGGCATCGGTGATCGTCGGATTTTGGAACGAGGTCGTGACCGTCTGTATCTGACCGCATTCGACCTCTGCAGAGGGGCTAACGGTCAGTCCGGTCGGCTCGACGCGCGGCGGGGTGCAATCGGCGGAAATCGGAGCGAGCTGCTCGCGGTTGGTGAAGGTCGTGCCGAAGGCTGTGCCATCACCGCGCACGGTAATCGCGTGGTTGCCCGAACTGGTGGGTCGGACGGTCCAGCTGATCTGCTCGGAGGTCTCGTCGATGGTGAGGGTGCCGCCGGAGACCGGCTGGGTTGCGGAGCCCGAGATGATTGCGAGACCGCTGCCGGGCTCGAGCGTCAGCTGGGTTCCGGTCGCCTCGAGGTCGGAGGAGGGGTTCGTCAGGCGCGCGGTGATCGTCACCGCCTCCGAGCAGTTGATCGGGCCCGACCCCGATTGGCTCACCTGCACGGGATCGACGTCGGGCGACTCGAGCGGAGTCAGCGCGTTTGCCGAGGCGAGGCCGAAGGTCTCTGTGGCCTGTCCCTCGACGGTCGAGTCGGCCGAGACCTTGTAGACAAGCTGGCCGCCCGGGTTCGGAGCGCGCAGCTGCTCGACGGTGTCGTTCGGGTCGATGGCGTTAGGTCCCGCTCCCCAGCCGGGATCTGTCGGTGGCGTGATCTCGGTCCCATCGGGCCGGTACTGGCGCAGGTTCAGGTCCGTCGTGGCGAAGTAGACGTGCTCGCCTACGTCGGGCGCCGAGGACGCCGCGCATGTTCCAGGCGAGAGTCGTCCGTTCGGCCGGGTCGGCTGTGGCAGCTGTAGAAGCGCGCCTTGCCCACCTCAACGTCGCCGGTTACGGCATTGCCGCGCTCGGCGATCGCGTTCTGCACGTCGACCTCGCCCCAGCCAACGTCGGGCTCCCAGCCCGTCTGGCAGACGCCCGCACCGGGGGCGGAGCCGTAGTTTGGGTCATCGACGAGCGGCGTGCCTTGAGGAGGATCGTGACCCGGGAAATGGCCGTTGCACCAGGGTTCGGCTGAGTTGACGAGCACGGCGCGCATCGACCGCGGATCAGTCATCCCTGCGCCGGCGAGGATCGCCAAGGCTCCGCCAACATGTGGGGCGGAGAGGGAAGTGCCGTCATTGGTATCGATGCCGCCGCCAATGGCGGGCCCGGTGATCGCCGTTCCGGGAGCGACCAGGTCGGGCTTCTTGCGCCCGCCGGGAGTTGGGCCCCAGCTCGAGTAGACGGCGCACCGCATCGTCGGTCTCGCCAGACTGTCGAGATGTCGGCGATGGCGCCCACCGAGAGGATGTTGCGGCCGCATCGCATCGCCGCCTGTCGTTGGAGTGCCGGGAGTGACTCCGGGATCGTCGTTTCCGTTCCCCGCGCTCGCTACCCAGGGAACGAGAAAGGTGTTAGCGGAGAGATCCGCGACGTTCGCGTTGTCGTCGCTCGTCGGGTCGTAGCCAAAGCTCTGGCTGCGCACGTCCACGTCGACTACGGAGTAATCGTCGGCGGAGCCGCCTCGTACGGCGGAGATGCCAGGCGCAACGCCCCGGTAAGTCGCGTCGCGGGAGGCGAGCACGCCCGTTGTTGAAGTGCCATGCGCGCCCCCAGACGCAGTCCCGTCGGTCGATCGCTATCCCAGCGAAGGCAGGATGGGTTGGACTGGGGCTTGTCGCCGGACATCCCCACCGTCAGCCCGGTCCGCACATCGCTCGCCCCGCCGGGCGGCCCATCGGGATCCGCACCGCCGTTGTGCTGGGCCCAGACCGGGCTCACCGCGATCGTCGAGGTCGAGGTGTCGAGCTCCGGCTCGGGTTTCGGCGCCGCAACGATTGCCTGCACTTCACGTCGCGCGGCGAGGCCCTTGAGATCGGCCCGGTCAACTTCGGCAACGACCACGGCTAGCGGTCCGCCCGACGCCTCGTCGGGGACGACATCACCGCCGGCGCGCCCCACCGCCCGCTCGACGGGGGCCGCGAGGTCTTCGATCGTCGCGAGCTCGTCGGTGACCTTCGAGGTGACTGTGTCGCGGCGCTCCTCCGCCTCAGCAGCGACCTCAACTTCGACGTCAGATATCTCATTCGGACTCCGTCGGGCCGCGGCTTGCAGATCACCACGGGTGTAGCCGGAGAGAGCGGTCTCAAAGCTCGGCTTGGTCGTCTCTTCGAGCACCGGTTGCTCCGCGAGAATGATCGAGACGCGAACGCTCTCGTCGGGGGCGCCGGCAAGCAGATCGGGATCGACGCCGCTCGGGCGGTAGATCTCCGCGCGGGGCAACGAGGGGGCGTCTACCGGAGGGTCGGGATCGCTATCCGCCAAGGCGGGCGTGACCGCCATCGACATCGCTCCGCAGAGCGCGATGAGGCGAGCTTTGCGATTCCCCCGCTTCCTGACCATCTCGCCACGCAAAGGTACTCCTGTGTCGGGCGGTCGGCGGCAATTGACCGCCACGCATGACTACGAGTCGTAACGGCTCAGGTCCGCACTGAGTCGATCGGAATCCGCCTCGCTCGGTGATTGCGTATTCGGCGGCTGAGCCGTCTCTCCATCTGTACGCCACCGTCGCAAGCCAATGAAGATCGCGATCCCCGCGAGAACGATCGCGGCGCCCGGCACCAACCAGGCCGCAAGGTCGAATCCCTCCGAGCCTGGGACTGCCAGCACCTCATCCCCGTACTCCGCCACCAGGGCGTTCTTGACCTCTTCCTTGGTCGCCCCCTCGGCGATCAGGTCGCGGATGAACTCGCGCTCCCGGTCTGCCTGCGGAGACTCGGACAGGCCGAGCGCGGTGCCGCAGATCGGGCACATGACCTCGTCCTCGAGGTCGGCGAGGTTCGTCTGCGGTTCAGCTGAGCTGCTCGCAGGAGCCGGCGGGGTGATTCCCGGGCTCGAGTCGTTCTCCTGGGCGGTCGCGGGCGCCGCCATCACAAGGGTGAGGACCGTCAGGAGCCCGCCCAAGGCCGAGCGAAAGCGAACTGTCCGGTCTACGTATCGCTCAGCGATACAAACTCCAGACGGTTCGCGGCCAATCGCCTTCACGAGGCCGAGGCCTCCTCCACGGTCGCCGCGGTGATCAGCGGCGTCACGTTCTCCTCCAGGTACTCGGCGTTGATCGGGCCGCGGCGGATCAGGGCGAGGTTGCCGTTCGGGTCGACCAGGAAGGACTCGGGCAGGCCGGACATCCCGAACGGGTCGGCCTGGGTGCCCTCGGCGTCGCGGAGCTGCGGGTAGGTGAGGCCGAACTCCTCGATGAACTCGTCGGCATCCGCGGTCAGGTCGCGCTGGTTGATGCCGAGGACGGTGAAGGTGTCGGAGCCGTACTTCTCCTGGTAGCGCTGGAGGTCGGGCGACTCGGTCCGGCACGGGTTGCACCAGGAGGCCCAGAAGTTGGCGAGCACCCACTTGCCGCGGTAGTCGGCGAGGGAGGCGGTGCCGGAGCCGTCGAGCTGGGTCAGCTCCGCCTCGGGCGCCGGCTCGCCCGCGGCGATGTCGGCGCCGCCCTTCGTCAGCAGGCCGAAGCCGAGCAGGCCGATCAGGGCGAGGACGCCGAGGGAGACCGCGAAGGCGCGTGCGCTCACGCCGGACAGGTTATGGACGGACCTTTCCCGAGCCTTAGAATGCGCGCTCAGCGCGGACGTAGCTCACCTGGTAGAGCGTGAGCTTCCCAAGCTCGAGGTAGCGGGTTCAAGTCCCGTCGTCCGCTTTCAGCGCATAGCCCGCGACTCGGTGACAGGGCACCTAGAACTGACTTCCCGCCTGGCAGGTCTTACCCACGGTTTGGGTGATGTCGCTTTCGCTGGCGCTCACGAAGGCGTCAAGAATCTCGTTTGTGTCGTCCTGCGACACCCCGTTCTGAGTCGCAGCTCGTTCGATCTTGGCACGGGCCGCCGCAGAGATCGAATAGTCATTCGGATCGGCTGGATTTTGATCCCCGAACTGGGCGATCAGCTCGACGACCTGACAGCCATTGTCAATATTGCGAACGACGTCGTCCAGGCTTGCGCATGGTCCGAAGGACACTGCGAGAGGGACAGCAGTGGCCAGGGAAAGAACTCGAGTCGGACCAATCCGCCGCCTCGAATCGTCCATGCGGGAACCCTACCCAGCCTGGTGTCAGTTCACCCGCTGATACGTGTTCTTCAGATCGTCCTGGACGATCGTCGCGGTGCCCTCGGTGTTCAGGACGTAGGGCTTCTTCAGCTTCTTGACGCTGAATGTCCAGCCCTCGGGGAGCTCCAGGCGGTCGCCCAGGTTCTTCAGGTCCGAGACCTCCTGCTCCGGGTCGACGAGGTGCGTGTAGGACTGCATGAAGTACTTGCCGCCCTCGGGTGATTGGAGGCGGTAGGTGACGCGGCCCTTCTTCCACTTCCAGGTGTTCTGGCGGTTGATCGTCCGCTCGACGTAGGGCTGCTGGGCGAGGATCGTCGGGTCGTTGCCGACGGTGATCGTCGCGACCTCGCGCAGCTGCTCGCCGAAGACGGTGACCGTCTCGCCGATCTCCGGGGTGGAGGCCTTGTCGAAGGTCCAGAAGCGGGGGCCGTTCTTGACGGTGTAGACGGCGCCCAGCTCCACGCTGGCCTGCTCGGCGGTGAAGCTGTCCCACCACTCCTGTGGGCAGAGGTTCAGGCCGACGGTGTTGTAGACGGTGGCGGTGAGGCCGCCTTCGCCGGCGCGGAGCGGGAGCAGCTCGCAGTAGCGCTCGTTGAACATGTGCGAGCGCGTGAAGTCGGCGCGGGCGGGGGAGAGGCCGGCGGTGAGAACGAGAAGCGCGGCGAGCGCGAGTACTACGGCGCGACGTTGGTGCACGATTTGCCCTTGCAGGTCTCGAGCTGGGCGAGCTTGGCGGCCAGGTCGGCCTTGATCGTGGCGAAGGCCGGATCGGAGGCGACGTTGGTCAGCTGGTACGGATCGATGGCGCGGTCGTAGAGCTCTTCCTCGCCGGTCTCGTTCCACCTGACATACGTGTACTGGTTGGTGCGCACGCCGGCGTAGGGGCGGTCCCAGGCGTTGACCGGGATCGGGCCGGCGAAGAGCGGCTGCGGCGCCTCGATCTCGAGCACGCGGTCGGGGACGTCCTTGCCCTTCAGCGCGGAGGGCAGCAGCGAGATGCCGTCCTGCGTGCGGCCCGCCTTCGCGCCGGCCGCGTCGACCAGGGTGGTGGTGAAGTCGGCGTTGATGACCTGGTCCTCGATGACCTGGTTCTTCTTCACGCCGGGGCCGGTGAGGATCATCGGCACCCGCAGCGACGCCTCGTAGGGGAGGAACTTGTCGCCGGTGATCCGGTGCTCGCCCTGCTGCCAGCCGTTGTCGGAGACGAACATGATCATCGTGTTCTTCAGCTGGTCGGTCTTCTTCAGCGTGTCGACCATCTCGCCGACGTGCTCGTCGACCGCCAGCAGCGAGCCGATCCGGCCCTGGTAGTCCTCCTGGAGGGAGGCGATCTGGGCTTCGGTGAGGAGCGGCGCGGTGTTCTGGAGGCTCGAGGGCTTGTCGGAGATGTCCGCCTCGTTGAAGTTCGGCGGCCGCGGCAGCTGGAGGCCGGCGACGTCGTCGCTGCGAACCGGGGGTGGATGCTCGGGTCGGGGCCGGGCCGGTTCATCAGCGTCGTCGCGACGTCCTCGCGATGCGGCGCGGCGACCGACCACCAGATGAAGAACGGGTCCTTCTCCTTCTTGCCGGCCTTGATCAGCTTCTGCGTCTCCTCGGCGGTGACGTCGACCGTGTAGTCCTTCGGGTTCTGCTCGCCCCAGTAGGTGTAGGGGGCGGGGCCGAAGACCTCGGCGAGCTTGGCCTTGATCGACTGGAGCGGTCTGCGGCCCGGGGATCACCTGGATGTTCCCGAACTCGACCAGGCCCTTGGCGAAGTCCGGGTCGCCCCAGATCTCCAGCTTGCCGTCCTTGTTCATGACGAAGTTGTGGTAGTCGTAGGCCGAGACGTCGAGCAGCCCGCGCCAGTTGTCGAACCCGGCCGGGATCTCGCCGTGGGCGTCCTTGGCGCCGTAGCCGTTCAGCCACTTGCCGATCATCGAGGTCTCGTAGCCGGCATCGTCGAGCCAGGTGCCCAGCGTGTTCTCGCGGTTCTTCATCCCGTACCAGCCGTAGGGGTGGAAGTTGCCGACGACGCCGTGGTTGTGGGCGTACTGGCCGGTGAGGAAGGTGGCGCGGGCGGGGCAGCAGAGGGGGAAGTTGTCGATCGCGTTCGAGTAGGTCGTGCCCTTCTTCGCGAGCAGCTTCTGCACGTTCGGCAGGAGCTGGATGTCGTCGGCCGCCATGTCGTCGGTCATCACGACGAGGATGTTGGGGCGGTCGTCCTTCGCCTTGGAGGCGGGGCGGGCGAGGGCGGAGGCGGGGAGGACGGCGACGAGCGCGATCGCGGCTGCGATCACGCCGGTCCTGCGGAGAGCTCCTTCCCTGAGGCCCATCTGGACCCACGTTACACCATGTGTGACAGGGTGTCAACTTTCCGGTATGATCGCGCGCGATGGCGCCGACCACCACCCGCCGGCCGGATACGCGCGCGAAGGCTCGCCACTCACGCGAGGAGAGCCGCGCGAAGATCGTCGCGGCGGCCACGGAGCTCGTCCGCGAGCGCTCCTACGCCGAGCTCAGCGTCGGCGAGATCATGGACCGCGCGGGGATGGGCCGCACCCTCTTCTACCGCCACTTCGACGACCTCGACGAGCTGCTCTCGCAGGCCGGGCTCGAGGCCGCCCAGGGCATGTTCTCCGCCGCCGAGTTGATCGGCGCCGACGGTGCCGAGGGGGAGGATGCGATTCGCCCCGCGATGGAGGCCGCGGCCGCCGTCTACCGCCGCCACGGCCCGGTGCTCCGCGCGATCGCCGAGGCCGGTGCCTCCAACCACCAGTTCGCGAGCGGGCGGACCGAGATCCGCGACCGGATGAACGAGGTCGTTGCCCGCGCGGCTGCGCCGGATGCCCGAGGTGATGGATAACCCGCCGGCCGACCTCGACGAGACCGCTCGCGCCCTGACGCAGATGATGACCGCGTACATGCTTGACGCCTACGGCTACTCGCCGCGGATCAGCGACGAGACCGCCGTCCAGACGATCACCGAGATCTGGCTCGGTGTGATCAACCGAGGAGGCAACAGAGTTGGCAGTTGAACCGAATGAGGCGCAGATCGCGGAGCTCACCGAGCTCGCCGGCAGCGACGACGACGGGCCGCTGGTGATGTTGAACCTGAACCGCCACCGCGACCCCGAGGCCTACGCCCGCTACGGAGAGGTAGCGCTGCGGGTGCTCGAGAAGGTCGGCGGACGGGTGCTGTGGCACGCCGAGGCGCGGTCGACGGTGGTCGGCGGCGACGGCGACGCCTACGACGAGGTGATCGCCGTCTGGTACCCGAGCGCGAAGGCCTTCCTCGAGCTCGCGACGGACTCGGAGACGCTCGCCGCCCGATCCGACCGGCTGGCCGGCCTGGAGCAGGCGACGCTGATCCGCTGCTCCGCAACGGACGAACAGGTCCTCACCGGCGTCGAGGCCTAGTCACTTGAGCGGGGGCTACTGGCCCCAGCCCTGGACCGCCGAGGACGGGGGCCCGCGCCGCTGGGGCGTGGGCGACGGGCAGGCGGGGCTCGGGATCGCCGAGGGGGAGCGGCTGGAGGTCGCCGCGGTCCACGAGGCCTACGCGACCGACGTCCTCGTCCGCCGCGACCCCGGCGAGCTCTACGCGCTTCGCCACACCATGCCGCTCCTCGGGCCGTTCTCCTCCGAGGTGGAGGGCTGGGTCGAGCGGCTCGACCCCGAGACGCTGGCGGTCACGGCGTCCTCGCCGCGGCTGGCCGCCGGGATCTGGTGGCCGGGCGGGATGGCGGCGCACGCCAACGGCGACCTGCACGCGATCATCGGCCGCTGGGCCTACCGGCTGAGCCCGGGCCTCGACGTCCTCGCCTCCCAGCGGCTGCCGGTCGCGCGGCCGCACAACTCCTTCGTCGTCCTCGACTCCGGCGAGCTGGTGACCAAGGACTGCGACGCGCCGGCGGGGCATGAGCCGTCGACCGTCTCGATGCTCGACCCGGAGACGCTCGAGCCGGTCGCCGAGCCGCTCCGGCTTGCCCGAGCCCTCGATCGCGCGTCTCGCCTCCGACGGCGAGAGCGTCACGGTCGTCGGGACGACCGAGGTCTATCGCCTCCGCCTCGACCGCGAGGCCGGGCGGATCGAGATCGACGAGCGCTGGCGGCCCAGCTACGGCCCCGAGCCCGACCGCGCCTACGGCTGGGACCCGGTGATCACCGACCGCCACGTCTTCTGGATGGACAACGGGCGGAACGCAACCGACCGCACGATGCTCGGCACGGGCGATGCGCCGAGCCCGGTGCGGCTGTGGTGGGCGCGGCTCGACGACGGCGAGACCCGGTCGGCCGAGATCACCGGCCTGCCCCACGGGACGGTGTCGAACCCGCCCGCGTGGGACCCCGAGGGGCGGATCGTGGTCGCCTTCGACTCCGGCAACCCCGGGATCCGCGCGTGGCGAGTGGAGGGCGACGAGCTCGACCCGCTCTGGCGGCGCGACGAGATCTGCCACGCCGGACACATCGTCGTCTACCCCGACACGCGCGAGATCGTCGTCAACGACTGGACCGACCTGCCCTTCCTGCGCGCCCCGGTGATCCGGCCGCTCCTGCGCGCGACCGCGGGAATCGCCGCCCGCTCGCGGGCGCGCGATGCGTGCCTCGGCGCGCAACTCCCACGACCGCCTGGTCGTCCTCGACCTCGACACGGGAGCCGAGAAGGGGCGGGTCGACATCCCCTCGCCGATCCAGAGCTTCACCTTCCCGGCGCCGGGATTCGGCCGCGACGTCTACTACCAGTCGTTCACCACGGTCGCCAGGGTCGTCGTCGCCTAGGTGATAACGATCTCCATAAGACCGCTAAAGGGATTCCGCCGTCCCGCCGATCCAAGAGGTGGTTGGGCCGCGCGCCAAAAGGACTGACGATGCGCCGGCTTTTGGGATGTAGCGACTTGGGAAGGGATCTCCTTCGTGACGAACACAGGTAATGGACTTCGTGCGGCCGCGGGCGCATTCGCGCTGGCGGCCCTCTTCGCGCTCCTCATGCTCGCCGCGCCGAGCGCACAGGCCAAGTCGGCCGCGCTCGACGGCACGCTGGTCGCCAATGCGTCCAAGGCCGGCAGCAAGGTCGAGGCGCCGGTCCTGTTCAGCTCGCAGAGCGCGAAGAAGCTGAAGCTCCGCTCGCCGCTCGCGACGCTCGTCCTGAAGGGCTCGAAGGGCGTGCCCGTGCCGAACCCCTCGGGTGCCGGGACCGTGAACGTGCTCCCCGAGACCCTGCGCTCCGGCGATGAGATCGACGGCACCGGCAAGCTCAAGGGCAGCGCCAAGAAGCTGATGCCGAAGGTGAAGGCAGGCAAGCTCTCGCGTGACCAAGCGCGAGTCGGCCTACTCGGTCGACGAGCTGACCGCCGCCCTGGTCGGCCTCTACAACCAGGTCGGGGCGCTCGGTCTGCGGGTTGACGCACTCGAGAGTGGGCTGACGTCGCTGCGCGCCGAGCTCGAGGCGTTGAAGGTGAAGAACTCGAGCCTCGAGGGCCAGATCAACAACCTGCTCGCGACGATCACGGATCTCGAGGGGGCGCTCGATCGATCTGACGAGCCTTGTCAACGGGCTGCCGACCGCGGCTGAGCTGCAGGCGATCCTCGATGACCTGGACGATCTTCAGAATCAGATCGACGCGCTCGGGCTTGACGTGGGCGCCCTTGAAGGCCAGGTCGCGACCATTCAGGGACAGATCACCGGCCTGCTCGCGGACGTCAACGCGCTGTGTGGCCTGCCGATCGTCGGAGGTATCTGCCCCGCCTAGCTATCCGCGGCGCACGGAGACCAGCGTTTCGCTGGTCTCCTTGCCTGCCTTCAGCTGGAGGCGCAGGTCGAGATCGGCCCTGCCCGGTGCGATCCGGACCGCGAGGTTGCGGGAGCGCCGGCCGACGTTGAAGCTCTGAGCCCGCCCGCCGGCGCCGCGGACCTTCAGCTTCGCCTGCTGGGTGGAGGCGACGCGGATCTTCAGCGTTCGCGCCTTCTTCTTCACGGAATCCGGCGCGGCCAGGTCGATGAAGGCCGGGGGCGTGGGCAGGAGGCGCACGGAGATCGAGTCCCGCCCGGCCCGGCCTGAGCCGTCGCGGGCGACCAGGTCGATCTTGTGGCGGCCGGGCCGCAGACCGTCGGGGGAGATGCTCTCGCCCGTGCCCAGCTTGCGCCTACCTCAAACCAGGTCAGGCGCTTGCCCTTGAGCTCGTTCGAGCGGTCGTCGTAGGCCTGTCCGGAGAGTGAGAGCGGCGCGTCGTTCGGCTGGATCGTGCCGCTCGGCGGGCCGAGGATCGTCGCCTCAGGCGGCGCGCCGGGCGAGCGGAACCGCTTCGAGGTGGCGGTCGCCTGGCGGAAGCCGTCGTTGACGGTCAGGCGCAGCCGCGCGTCGTCGGAGCGGTGCAGGTACTGCGCGGCCACCTCCGCCGTGCCCTCGTTCGGGCCGCTCCAGATCTGCTCGAAGCTCTCGCCGCCGTCGCCCGAGTACTCGAACGTCGCCAGCAGATCGTCGCCATCGGGATCCGACGCGGTCCATCGCAGCGTCGCCGTCCCGCCGCGGAAGCTCGGCTTGGGATTGAGCGCCACGGTCGGGTCCGACGCGCTGCGCCCACGGGTGGCGAGCGTCGCGCCGTCGCGGACGATCGCGACCGACTCGACCCCGGCCGAGGGGATCAGGCCGTCGAGCTGGAGGCCCGGAGCCTCGCCGTCGATATGGGCGCTCGTGGCGACCATCGGGACGCTTGCGAGCGCCTGGCCGGAGCCGTCGAGGCCCACCAGCCGGTAAACGGAATCGGTCGGGACCTGCGGCGGCGCATTCACCGGGCTCACCGAATTGATCAGCGCGGTGTCGCCCGATGCGAAGCCGGAGACCTGAAGGGATGGCGCCGGCGCTCCGCGCGGGGCCTTGTACTCCTCGCTCGGGGTGGCCAACGGGCGTCCTGCTCCGCTGCTCGCGGCGCGAGTCGTAGTCCAGCTGCTCGAAGAGCCGGTTCCAGTTGCGCAGGGAGACCCAGGCGTCGAGGCCCTGCTGCGGGGTCGCCGAGCCACCGGGGTTCGCGCAGTAGGACATGTAGTCGATCCACTGCTTCCCCGGCGCGGGGACGAGAACATCACCGCGAACTGGCCGCCCATGAACCCGGTCCCCTGCGTGGTCGCGAGGCCAACGCTCTGCAGGAAGCCCCGGTTGTCTGGGGGCCATGCCTCGCCCTCCTCGCCATCGGAGTTGCCGCCGCATTCCGTATCGGAGTGGACGCGGCCGAACAGGTGCCCGGTCTCGTGCCCGACACTGGTCATCGGCCGCATCCGCTCGACCACGGCGCTCGAACGGCTCTCGAGCGGGCCCCAGCAGAAGAAGTCGCTCTGAAGGCCGCGGGCGACGCCGGTGTTGATGCCGACGTTCCACTTGCGGTCGGAGCTCGAGTTGTCGCACGTGTAGTTCTTGACGAACTCGGCGACCCCGCTGTTCGCGGCGTTCGAGCAGGCGATCCGCTCGTCGCGGCCATCCGGCCCGGCTGGGGAGGCGGCCATGCACGTCGTCAGAGTGTCGGAGACGCCGGTGATGTTGAACGTCGCCGCGTAGGGCCTAATGGTGATGTCGGCCGGGGTCATCATCTGCATCCAGCTGTAGACAGACTCCGGGCTCGGCTGGCCGACGCCGCCCACCTGCATCTCGAGCGGGTTGATCGTCAGCGAGCGGAGCCCCTCGAACGGGATCGACTTGATCCCCATCGCGTCGTTCACCTCGCACGCCTCGGTGTCGCAGGAGGCGACCGCGCGGCCCGGACCGCCCGTGGTCGGGAGGACGCTCGCGCTGATCCGCAGGTCCCCCTTCCTGGTCCAGGAGTCGGGTAGGACGAAGCTGTAGACGGCGGTCTCGCTGCCGATCTCCGCGGCGGTCGGCAGCGTCGGGCCCATGGCGAGGTCCCGCGGGCCGCTGACGGCCGAGATCGGGCTGCCCTCGTGCGGGTCCAGGTTGCCGATGCTGTCGCGGTAGGAGCCGTAAAGGACGGCGGGAACGTTCGGGACGCCCTCGGGCGGCCCGAAGTTCAAATTGGCGTAGGCCCGGACGACGGTCGGCCCGCCGCGCTGGAGGCGCGCGGTGTTCGGGATCTCGTAATAGGGGATGGGCGACCCGGGTGCTCGTCGTATCGCTGGGGCAGCACCTCGGACTGGACGCCCTGGGTGATCTCCAGCGAGGTGATCCGCGCGTCGTATTGGAACGGGCATCTGCCGCGCACAGTCACGCTCACCGTGCGGTCGGGGAATCCCGGCGCACTGGCGTGGATCCTCAGAAGGGTCGCCGGGATCGCATTCCCAGTGGGCGGGCCGACGACGACTAGCTCGGCGTTTTCCGCGCCGGCGCCGTTCGGGAAGGTGATCGAGCCCGGCTCGAAGCTGGCCTGCAACCCGTTCGCGAGGCCGTCGACCGACAGGGACACCGGCCCCGAGAAGCCGAAGTCGCGGCGAACCTGGATCGGGACGCGGGCCACACAGGACGAGACGTCCACGTCGCTCGAGCCTTCCAGGGTCAGGGCGAACGCCTCCCGCACCTGGAGGCTTATCGGGAAGGTGCGCGGCTCGACGCCGGCGCCAGGCGAGAGCGGGTTGCCGGACACGGTCACGCTGATCGGCTCGAACCCGTTACCCGTAAGCGCTGCATCCGGCGCGGCGGTGAGCACGAGATTCGTCGAGTTCCCGCCGGCCGGGTCGGGGCTGAAGCTGGCGGTGACGCCGGTGGGGAGCGGGCCGGTGAGCGCCATGTCGACGTTGCCCGTCGAGCCCCCAGTGCGTCCGATCTCGATCGGGACTGTGAGCGTCTGCCCCTGGCTCATCACGAGGAACGTGTTGGAGGGGGTGAGGGTGAAGTCGGGCGGCACCGGCCCCGTCGGTACGTCGTACGTCAGGTCATCGATGCGCAGCGACTCGTTGTTGTCGTTGCTGTCCGCGCCCCGGACCTGGAAGCCGCGGATCTGCGCCGTCGGCGTCTCGACCGTGAGCAGGGTATGGAAGCCGGCGCCGCGCTGGACCGTCGCGCTCGACGGAGTTCCGACCACGTCGCCGTTGGCGTTGTAGGCGCGCAGGGTCACATCGGTGCAGAAGGTCGGGTCACCGCAGCCCGGGACCGGAGCACCGTCGACGCCGACTCGAACGGAGACCTTCTGGCGCGGGCTCTGGAACGTGCCGGTCGTGCCCGGTGGGTAGAACTCGCCGCCGCAGAAGCCGTTATTGCAGAGGCTGACGTCCGCGACCTGGGTGCCGGAGTGGGCCAGGCCGCCGGGCGCGGACTTGATTACGGGCCGGAAACCGTTGCCGGCGGCCCCGGGCAGGGGGCCGAAGGTCGGCCCCTGGCCCGGGCCGCCGACATTGGCGAACTGGTTGGTGATGGTGGTCTCGAGTGGGAGCGATCTCGAAGTCGACCGTGGCGTCGACGGCATGTGCCCCGGCAGGGAACGAGAACCCCGCCGCGAGAACGAGTGCGACGGCCCCACCTTTGAATTGTCCCTTCATCCCATCTCCATCCCTTGCTCCGCCCAAGTGTCCACGCTCTGGCCCCCCGTTGTCTATGTGGAGGCACCGAAGACTTTTCTTTGGCCTCGCCCGCCTCTATTCCGTTGGGAGCAGGCGAATGAGCCGCCTGCTCCCATCCGTCGAACCCGAATGATCGATCTCACATCGGGCGTTTGGAATCGCAACTTCTGCCGTCTAACCGCGGCTAGTCTGGCCGACCAGCCAATGCGGAAGGTCGCGGACATAGTCAGTGGCAGGCGGGCGAAGTGGGTCGTCCTCGTCGTCTGGCTGATGCTCGCCTTCGCGCCTCGCCGGGCCGTCGGCAAGCTCGCCGACGAGACCGACGACTCGACCGCAGTCCTTCCTGCCGCGCTCGGCGGAGTCGAAGCAGGCGCTCGCGATCCTCGAGGAGGAGTTCCCGGGCGGCGACACCGAGAACGCGATCGTCGTCTACCGCCGCGAGGGCGGGCTGACCGACGCCGACGGGAGGCAGATCGAAGAGGACACCGAGGCGCTGCAGGGACTCGACACCGAATCGAGGTCATCCCGCCGTTCCGAGCGACCGACGGACGAGCCTCTGATGCACAGCTCGACAGCCAGGAGGCGGTCTCACCCGACGGCAAAGTCGCCTTCACCACCCTCTTTTTCGGAGGGCGGCGACCAGGACAAGATCGCCGACGAAGGCGACGCGGCGGAGGCGACGCTGGGTCGCCGCCGAGGGGCTCGAGGTCTACCTCTCCGGCTCGCTCGGGTTCACGAATGACTCGGCCGAAGTCTTCGAAGGTCTCGACGACACGCTCCTGTTCGCGACGGCGACCCTGGTCCTGACGCTGCTGCTTCTGATCTACCGCTCCCCGCTGATCGCGATCACGCCCGCTTCTGGTCGTTGGCTTCTCCTACATGGTCGCGACCGCGATCGCCTACCTCTGGCCAAGGGCGGGCTCCACGTCGACTCCCAGGGCACGTCGATCCTCGCCGTCCTGATGTTCGGCGCGGGCACCGACTACTGCCTGCTGCTCGTCTCCCGCTACCGCGAGGAGCTGCGAAAACATGAGGACAAGCACCTCGCGATGGCGCGCGCGGTGCGCCGCGTCGGCCCGGCGATCCTCGCCAGCGGCATGACCGTCGTCGGCGCCCTGCTCGTGATGCTCTTCGCCGACCTCGGCTCGACGCGCAGCCTCGGCCCGATCGCAGCGATCGGCGTCTTCTCGGTGATGATCGGCTCGCTCACCCTGCTGCCATGCCTGCTCGCGATCTTCGGGCGCAACGGATTCTGGCCGCGCAGGCGCATGATCGCCTACGACCCCGAGCACCAGATCGAGGAGCGCTCGCTGTGGCGGCGCTTCGGCATGCGGGTCGTGCAACGGCCCGGGCTAGCGCTGCTCGGCTCGTCGGCCCTGCTCGGCGTCCTCTGCCTCGGGCTCCTCTCCTACAAGTCCGACTTCAACATCAACTCCTTCTTCCGTGACCAGCCGGAATCGGTGAAGGGCTTCGAGATCCTGCGAGCAAAGTTCCCCGCCAGGTTCCTGGACACGACGACGCTGCTCGTCGAGCGCAGGCGGCCCGGTGACCCCGCGAGGACGCACGCGAGGCCGCCGCAATCGCGAGGCGGTTGACGGCGTTGCCGAGGTGCGCGACCGGACGACGTATCCAGAAACGGGTCGATCAAGCGCGCCGCGATCATCTTCGAGGACGACCCGTACTGCGCTCGAAACGCTCGACCTGATCCCGGTGATCCGCTCCGAGCTCGCCGGCCTTGATCCCGGCCTCGAGGCGAAGCTCGGCGACGCGTCCGCGATCCAGTACGACTACTCGAGGCGACCCAGGACGACCTGAAGCTGCTCGCGCCGCTCGTCCTGCTGGTGATCTTCGTGATCCTGGTGATCCTGCTGCGCGCCCTGGTCGCGCCGCTCTACCTGATCGCGACCGTGGTCTTCTCGCTCTTCGCGACCCTCGGCGCGATGGCGTTCGTCTTCACTGCAGATCTTCGGGAACGACGCCGGCTTCGACACCTCCATACCGACCTACGCTTCATCTTCCTGGTCGCGCTCGGGGTCGACTACAACATCTTCCTGATGAGCCGCGTGCGCGAGGAGGCGCGCGAAGGCCGACGCCCGGGAGGCGGTGGTGCGCGCGCTCCCGCCACCGGCCCCGTGATCACGAGCGCCGGGATCATCCTCGCCGGCACCTTCGCCGTGCTCGCCTCCCTGCCGGTCACCTTCCTGCTGCACTGGGCTTCGCGGTCGCATTCGGCGTCCTGCTCGACACCTTCGTCGTCCGCACGGTCATGGTCCCGGCGATCGCCGAGCTGGTCGGCGACGCGAGCTGGTGGCCCTCGAAGCTGCGGCGGGACAAGCCCGCGGCGACGGGCGAGACTGAACCCGCGCCTGGGTAGCGGCGGCGCCCTCTTATCCGAAGGCAGTAACCTCGGGTAGGTCAGGGAACCAAGGGAGAGATGCGGATGGGTTTGACCGGGAGTGGACTGCGGAGTTCGCCGTCCTTCGGCAGGATGTTCGTGACCTCCATGGCGAGCGCTTTTGCGCTGCTGTCGTTCGCCGGATCGGCCTCCGCGGCGACGTTCCAGGCGGATCCGCCCTCACTCGGGACAATCACTGACGGCCCGGTGGGCGGGAACTCATGTGGAGACTTCGGGGCCCCACGGAACGTGACCTTCACCGTCGCCGGCTTCGCGGGTCCTCCTAGCGATGTACAGGCGAGCTTCGCGCTCTCGACGGTGTCGGGAGCCGGCCCCGGGCATCCCTGGGGCGGCGATCTCAGCGTCGATTTGATTGCCCCCGGCGGGGCGCCGACGCATAGCCTCTTCCACAACACGTCCTCGACGACCGCGACCGGGTGCGGAGACGGCTCGAACGTTCTCGGGACGTACAACTTCTCCGACTCGGCGCCCGCATCACCCACCTGGGTCGGGGCCGCCGGCGCGACCGCCATCGCGGATGCGATCCCGGCGGGTAGCTACCGAGCTGGGACCCCGGGTGGCGTCGCGGGCGGCGGCGGCGCCAACACGCTGATCTCCCCAACCTTTGCGGGGCTCGGCAACCCGAACGGCGTCTGGACGCTTCGCTTCCGCGACGGGGGCGAAGGCGACGTCGGGGCCGTCTCGTCGGCGACGCTCACGATCGGCGGCAGCGTCGACGTGAGCCCTCCTGCGGTGCCCACGCTGAGCTCCACGGACCCGGGCTCGCCGGCGGACAACAACTCACCAAAGGTGATCGGCAGCGCCGAAGCGGGTTCGACGGTAAAGCTCTTCACGACGGCCGGTTGCACGGGCAACGCCACCGCCACCGGCACCGCAGCCGAACTCGCGAACCCGGGCATCACGGCCACGGTGGCGGACCGCTCGACCACCGAGTTCGTCGCCACGGCGACCGACGCCTCGAACAACGTCTCCGCCTGCTCGGCGCCGATCACCTATACCGAGCTGTCACCGGAGCCCGAACCTCAGCCAAGCGGCGACAGCGACCCACCCGAGACGACTCTGAAGAAGTCACCGAAGAAACGGAGCGACGATCGGACGCCGACCTTCAAGTTCGCCGCCGACGAGCCCGGCTCGACCTACGAATGCAAGCTCGACAAGAAGCCGTTCGACGCCTGCGAAAAGAAGGAGACGCTCAGGGCGAAGCCCGGCAAGCACACTCTGTTCGTCCAGGCCACGGATGTTTCCGGCAACGTCGATCCGACCCCGCTCAGGTTCAAGTTCAAGGTCATTCGCTAGGGGACCCGAGGCCGATCGGCCTCAACCGTTCTACTGAGGGTGGGCGCGCCCGCTGTCTGGACCGTTGGCGGATCGTCGGCCCTGGCAGGCGGCCGACAACCTGCTGCGAGATGGCGAGTCCGGCAAACGCCCCCACGCTCGACCGCGAGGTCCGCGACGGGCTGCGCGAGCAGCTCGGCGGCCAGGCGATGGCGAACCTCGCGGAGCACTTCTCCGAGCGAGCGCCGCTGGTCGACGAGCTCGTCAGGGTCAGTCGAGGGCCGAACTGCGAGGAGCTCGTGCGCGTTGCGCGGGAGGTCCGCGGCGGCGCTTCGATCGTCGCCGCGACAAGGCTCGCCGAACTCGCCAACGAGCTCGAAGAGCGGGGCCGCGCGCGGCAGCTGAGCGGCACCCACCGGCTTGCACGCGAGACGGCGGCCGAATACGACCGGGCGCTGGCGGCGATGACCGGGGAGCTCGCACCCGCCGAATAGGGTTGCCCGGCCATGGCCGGGGAACTGCAAATACCGGAATTCGGGACCGACCCCGACCTCCCGGTCGAAGGGACGACCGAGGTCGCGCTCCCGGCCGAGCGGATGTGGGACGTCTTCGCTGACGTCGAGCGCTGGCCCGATTGGAACCCGTGCATGTGGCGGGCGCGGGTGAGCGGCGGCGAGCTGAGTCAGGGCGCGACCCTGCGCTGGGCCTTCAACCCGATCAAGCCGCACTACCTCTACAAGCTCCCGGCGACGGCGACGATCGCCGAATTCGAGCCAGGCCGCCTCGTCGGCTGGGAGGTCTCGGCGCCCGGCTTTCACGCCCTGCACCGCTACTCGGTCGAGCCGCAGGGCCCGGATCGCTGCCGCTTCGGCTCCTGGGAGGTCGCCGAGGGCCCGGCCTACCGGGCGCTGCGCCGCTTCTGGCTCGCGCACTTCCGCTTCGTCCGCGACGCCTCGCTCGAGGGAGCGCGCGGCCTGGCCTAGAAGTCGCGGTCGTTGCCGCCCGACTCGGTGATCTGAGTCGTCGAGGCGGCGTTGCCCGCCAGGTCCTTCGCGGCGCTCGACGGGGTCCAGCGGAGAGTCGTGTTGCCGCCGACCGTGTTCAGCCCGGAGGTGTTGCCGGACGCCGCACCGAGGGTGATCGTCGCGGCGGTCTTCGGAGCGTTCAGGGTCATGCTCGAGGTGAAGGTCACGGTCGAGCCCGCGTCGATGAAGTCGCCGCCGAGGTTGACCGCGCCGAGGCCGGTCGTCTGGGTCGCGCCGGAGTTGCGGAAGAACTCGAGCCAGTCCTGGGTGCCGCCGGTGCCCTTGGTCGCGCCGTCGACGAGGCGGGCGTAGACCGTCTGCGCGGAGGCGCCGGTCCAGCCGGAGAAGAGGGTGGTGGAGTCCATCGCCTCGCTCCAGGTGAGGGTCAGCGCGTCGCCGGACTCGAGCCGGCCCGCGGTGCCGCCGGACTTCGGCGTCCCCTGCACGCTGGTCCCGGTCGGGGCGGTGTTGTCGACGATCGCGCTGTCGGTCGCCGAGGCCTTGGTCGAGCCGTTGTTCGCGGTCATCAGGGCGCGCATCTCGTAGTTGCCGTCGGCGGCGGTGGTCGTGTCGAAGGAGGCCGCGTAGGGCGAGCTCGTGTCGGTGCCGAACGTCGTCCAGGTCGTGGTCCCGGCGGCGCGGCCCTGGAACTCGACCTTCTGGACGCCGCTGCCGGCGGTCGCCGTGGCGCTGAAGCTGACCGTGCCGCGCAGGTAGGCGCCGGGGTCGCTGAGGGTGACCGTGGAGTTCTCGACGACGCGGTTGGTCACCGTCGCCGAGGTCGCCGGGTTGCCGGCCGCGTCCGTCACGGTCGCGCGAAGGTCGTAGGTGCCGTCGGCGACGCTCGTCGTGTTCCAGCTCACCGAGTACGGAGACTGCGTGTCGGCGCCGATCTCCGTCCAGGTGCCGGCGCCGGCCGGGCTGTACTGGACGGCGACGCGGGAGACGCCGGAGCCGCCGTCGCATGGCGCTGACGGCGAGGGCCACCGTGCCGCTCAGCGGGCTGCCGGGGTTGGTGAGCGTGGCGCTGGGCGCGGTGTTGTCGACGACGCGCGAGCCGACGACGTTGGAGGTGCCGGTGTTGCCGGCGGCGTCGATGGCGGTCGCGCGCAGGTCGTAGCTGCCGTCGGCGACCGCGGCGGTGTTCCAGCCGAACGCGTAGGGCGACGAGTTGTCGGTGCCGATCGCGGTCCACTGGCCGCCGGCGGCGCGGCGCTCGAAGGTGACGGAGACGACCTGCGAGCGGCTGTCGCTGGCGGTCGCGGAAAGCGCGACGGTCCCGCGCAGCGGCGAGCCCGGATCGGTCAGCGTGACGCTCGGGGCGGTCCAGTCGTCGGCTGCGCTGACGGCGTTCGCCGGGTTCTGCGACCCGGAGCTGAAGACGGCCCCCGAAGCACCCGCGCCGGCGGCCGCAATGGCCGCCAGCGCGAGGACCCCGAGGATGATGCGCAGCAAGTTCATTGGGCCTCGTAGCCGCCGACCTGGGGGAAGCCGGGGTCGACCTGGTCCTCACGGCGGTCGCGGACGACGCCGGCGATCGCGAGGGCGGCGACGATCAGGGCCGGGCCGCCGATCAGGAGCATCCGGGTCTGCTTGTCCTGGAGGGCGAGCAGGCCGTGGCCGACGTAGGGGACCGAGGCGGTGACCTTGGCCTGGGTGGCCTCGTCAAGCTGGAACGTCCAGGGGTCGATGGTCTCGTTCGCGTCGCCCTTGGTGCGGAAGACGGGGCCGCCCTCGGCGTTCTCGATCGAGGCGATGCGGTGGGTGACGAGCTCGGTGGGGCTCTCGCCGGGGGGCGGCGCGTAGGTGATCACGTCGCCGACGGCGAGCTCGTCGACCGGGACCTCCTCGGTGAAGACGACGGAACCGGTGTCGTAGGTCCCGCTCATCGAGCCGGTGAGGATCACGTAGCGGTCGAGGCCGAGGATGGCCGGCACGAGCATCAGCGCGGCGAGGCCGACGGCGATGACGGTGAGGAGGCCGCCGAGGATCTTCTTAAGAGTGGAGAGCATTTGGGAGGGAGGGGGAGGGAGGGCTTGGGCGGGGCCGCCTCGCGGCAGCCCCGCCCGTCTCAGCCCGCCGGATTCGTTACGACTGGACCGCGGTCCACTCGTAGTCGGCGGTCGCGGACTTGCCCTGGTCTGCGTTCCCCGCTGTGGAGTCGAGGGTCACGGTGAAGCGATAGGTGTGAGCGGCTCCCGGCGCGAACGTGCCGAGGCTCTTGCTGGAGACCGAACCGAAGTCACCCGTGTAGACGTTGGTGGTCGTGCCGCCGGTGATGTCGTCGATCTTCAGATCGAGGCTGCCGGCCGCGAACGCGTTGGTGTCGTTCTTCTCGGTGAGCGTGAACGTCGCCGGCCGCGTCACCCGTGTTGGTGATCGTGACGTCGCCGGTCTTCGTGTCGCCCGGCATCATCTTCGTGCCGGTGAGGATCGCCGCGCCGCTCTTCGAGTTCGAGTGCGTGAAGACACCCGAGCTGAACGTGTTGGCGGGGTTGGCGCTGGCGGAGTTGAACGTCGCGCCTGAACCGACGGCGACGCCAACTGCCAGAAGGGCGGTGGCGAGGCCGGTGATGGTGCGCTTGTGGTTGCTGAGCATCATTTTCTCCTGGTTCGATTGAGTTCTTGCTGGCTGCTTGGGAACAGCATCGGAGGCCGCGGTATCCGCCCGGGAGCGCTCCGGTATCAGGCCGGTATCAGCGAATCGGCGCCCGATCGGCCGTTCGGCCTAGGCCGATGGGAGGAGGGGGTCGAACCCGAACTCGACACCGATGGCCGATCCGACCTGACACCGCCGGGCCGATGGATTGGGCATGCAGGCAAGGTTCATCCAGCCCACCGCCACCCTCGACCGGACGACGTTCCTGAATCTGAGCCACGAGCTCGGTCCCGAGGCGCTTGGCGGCCTGGTCGAGCTCTTCTCCCGCGGTGACGGGATCGTCGCCGAGTTGGATGCGGCGATCCGCGACGGCGACGGGCCGGAGCTGGCCCGCGTCGCGCACCGGCTCAAGGGCGGCGCATCCACGCTCGCGGCGTTCCGGCTGGCCGAGCTGGCCGCCGAGCTCGAGGACCGCGGCCGCCGCGAGCAGTTCGACGGCGGCAAGGAGCTGGCCCGCGAGGCCGCCTGTGAGTTCGACCGCGCGCTCGCGGAGATGAGCGTCGCGCTCGAGCCTGCGCTGTTCTAGGAAGCGCCGCTGATCACTCAACCACGACGCGGTAGCTGTGCCCTGCCGCGATGAGCCGGTCGGCGAGAACGTGGCCCATGGACGTGGCGGGCGTGAGCACACCCGCCGCCTCGGGGAGATTGTCGTTCGCCAAGCAGAGCGCGCTTTCGCCGAGCATGACCGCCGTCGCCTTGTAACCGGGGTCGCCCTCCACGCGGATTTCGCAGCGAAGGCGCTTGCCGCTACTCGTCTTCGCGTGGATGTCGATATTGAAGAAGCCCCGCTCCCTGGTGTTCTCGTCGGGTCCCTCTCCCGGGTCCGGAAGGACGCGGTCGAGTAGCTGACGAGCTCCCGGCGTCGCGAAGCCCGCGAACATGCCGCCGACGGCCCCCGCGACGCCGGTGGCCTTCGCCAGGCCGAGCGGCCCGCCGCCCGTCAGCATCACCTCGCGGTAGCGGAACCGACTGCCGTAGGAATGATCCTGCAGCGCGTTGCTGCGACGCACGACGCGAGTGTTGACGCTTCCCATCACGAACGGTGCCATCCAGCCGCCGAGGCGGTCATCGTGGAAGGGCTTCAGGGAGTCACGCTCGGAGCCGAGATCCGGCTCCGCCTCGCGGTCTGGGCTGAGGGCGTAGGGATCGGCGAGCACGCGGCGGCTCGGCGGGTCCTTCTTCACCGTGTCGACCGCCGTTCGCGCCGAGTCGATCGTCCCTCCACTTGCGCCGCCCTTCATGGCCTTGACTACGAAGAACGTCTCCTCCAGGTCACCATGACCGCCCGCCTGCGCCTCCTTGTGCAGGAGCAGCGTGCCGATGTCCGATGGGATCGAGTCGAAGCCGCAGGTGTGGACGATCCTGGCACCGCTGGCCTGAGCCGCGGCGTCCGCGGCGTCGATCGCCCAGCGCATGAACAGCACCTCGCCGGTGAGGTCGGCGTAATGCGTCCCCGCCGCCGCACAGGCCTCGACGAGCGGCTTGCCGTACTTGAAGTAGGGGCCGACCGTGGTCGCCACGACGCGCGCAGAAGCCGCCAGCGCCGCGACCGCATCGCGATCCTGGCTGTCGGCGACCACGAGCGGCCAGTCGACGCCGAGCTTGGCGCGCGTCTGCTCCAGCTTGGCCTGGGACCGCCCGCCGAGCGCGATCCGGACGCCAGGTGGCGCGTGCCGGGCGAGGTACTCGGCCGTGAGCACTCCCACGAAGCCGGTCGCCCCGTAGACGACGACGTCGTGGTCGCGGTCGGCCTCGGTCACATCAGCAACTTACCCGTCGTACGCGTCAGCCCGGCGGGTTGAACCGGTAGCCGAAGCCGCGCACCGTCTCGATCGGGTCCCCGTCGAGCTTGGTGGCGAGCTTCTTGCGCAGCCGGCCGACGAGCAGCTTCACCTGGTCGGAGGAGGTGTATGGGTCCTGCCAGACGAGCTCAACGATCCGGTTGGCGCTCAGGACCTGGCGCGGGTTCCGGGCGAAGGTGGAGAGCAGGCGGAACTCGAGCGGGGTGAGCGACAGCTCCTCGCCGGCGACGGTGGCGACGCCCTCGTCGTGGCGGACCTCGAGCGAGCCCGCGGTCGTCAGGTCGGGCGCCTCGTCGCTGGAGAGCCGGCTGCGCCGGATCAGAGCGTCGACGCGGGCGACGAACTCCTGGGGGTTGAACGGCTTCGTCACGTAGTCGTCCGCGCCCTCCCGCAGGCCGCGGACCTTGTGCATCTCCGTGTCGTCGGAGGTCAGCATCAGCACCGGCACCTCGCTCACCTCGCGCAGCCGCGAGAGCACCGCCCAGCCGTCGAGCTTCGGCATCTCGACGTCGAGGATGACCAGGTCGGGCTTGCGGTCGTAGGCGGCCTTCAGCGCCTCCTGGCCGTCGGCCGCGCGCACGACCTCGTGGCCCTGCCGCTCGAGCAAGGTGCCCACCATCTCGACGATGACCGGATGGTCGTCGGCGATCAGAACGGTTGCCCCCACGGGGGTAGTTCTACCCGGTAACCTCGGATGGCAATGAAGGGGAAGCCGTGGGTGGGTGCCTGGATGGTCGTCGCGATTGCGGGACTTGCTGTGCTGCCCGCGCCGGCCGCAGCCGAGAGCGTCGTGATCGGGCGCCCGAGCCTGAACGTCACCCCTTCGGAAACGGTGCCGGGTATGTCCTGCAGCATGAATCCCAGTTCATGCGCCTGGACGGCGGGAATCAACACGTCGGTATCCGGCGGAACCCTTTCGTCGCCCGCCGACGGCCGCGTCACCGCAGTGCGTGCGGTCGGCAACAGAACCGGTGTCGGCACGATCTACATAAATGTCGCCCGTCCCGCCGGGAACGGCAGCTTTCTGCTCACCGCCACGATGTCGCCGAGCGCGCTCGATGGCTCGACGAACACCATTGCGAGCCCGCCGGAGATCCGGGTCGGTGACACGATCACCGCCTCTGTCGCGAACCCGCCGTACAACATGGCCAACCCCGGCAGCGCCAACTTGAATGCGGTCGCGAACGTAGGTGACGAATGGCGGTACTTCAACGGGCTCCAGGCCGGGAGCACCGGCAGCCCGACTACCCCACCGAATCCGAATCAGTCCCTCCTCTTCAACGCGACCGTGGAGCTCGACCGGCCACGGGTCAACTCGATCTCGCCGCAGAGCGGCCCCGAGAGCGGCGGGACGACCGTCACGATCACGGGCGAGCACCTGTCGGTGGCCACTGGCGTCAGCTTCGGCGGTGTTCCGGCCGAGAGCTTCTCCGGGAACAACACGACGATTACAGCCGTCGCGCCCCCGCACGCTCCGGGCAACGCCGACATCCAGGTGACCACCGCTGGCGGGGCATCGATCCTCGACCAATCGACGCGATTCACCTACGAGTTGGTGGACAACGGGCTACTGCCGGTCGTGGAGGCGATCACATTCGAGCCGAAGCAATTCCTTCCCGGCAACCTCGGTGGCTCGATCATTCCGCTGCGCGCGACCCAGATCGGGACGACCGTGAGCTACTCGCTCTCCGAGCCGGCGAACGTCGTCTTTACGGCGACCCGCGTGAGCAAAGGGCGGCTGGTCAAGGGCAAGTGCGTGAAGAAGACGAAGAAGAACCGCAAGAAGCCGAAATGCACGCGCGAGGTCCCGGTGGCGGGCAGCTTCGCCCACGACGGCGCGGCGGGCGCGAACCAGTTCGGCTTCTCCGGGCGGATGGACAACAAGGCCCTGAAGCCGGGTAACTACCTGCTGAACGCCGTTGCGACCGACGTGTTCGGCAGCGTCTCGACGCCGGCTCAGACCCCGTTCAAGATCGCCAAGCCGAAGAAGCCGAAGAAGCCCAAGAACTAGGGCGTGGCCTACGACGAAGCCCTCGCCGAGCGCGCACGCGACGTTCTCGCCTTGCGAGAAGGGCTGAGCGAGCGCAAGATGTTCGGCGGGATCTGCTTCATGCTCGGGGGGAACATGGCGTGCGGGGTGCTCGGCGACGAGCTCCTCGTGCGGATGCCGCCCGACGATGCCGAGCGCGCGCTTGGCGAGCGGGGCACCCGCGTCTTCGACTTCACCGGCCGGCCGGCGCGCGGCGTGGTCGTGGTCGCGCCCGAGGCGGTCGAATCCGAGGCCGAGTTCGCGTCGTGGGTCGACGCCGGCGCAGACTTCGCCGCCTCGTTGCCGGCGAAATAGGTAGGCAAAGGCCACCGTGCCCTCCCGCACGATGACCCCGCCCTGAACCCCGCCCATTTTGGGCTCAGCTGGTGAGGCTGAGCGCAGCGGTGAAGTTGGGCCTGCTGGAGGTACTGGCGATCCGCGGGTGCGACCAGCGCCGCCAAACGCCAGCCGCACCCGCGGTCGCGGGCGGACGGATCGCCGGAAGCGATGCCGTCCGCGCCTGTGTCACTCCCTGACTACGCGAACCTTCGTAAGCATTTGCGACGACGTCGAGCAGGGACTCGAGCGCTTCGATGATCACCGCGGGGCCGACGCAGAGCACGTCGCCGATCAGCTCGCGGGCGTCCTCGACGCCGCTACCCAGGAAGGCGGAGTCCGCGCCCGGCTCCCAGAGGCAGACGACGAGCGGGAAGGAGTGCAGGTCGAGGATCGCGTGCACGTCGATGATCAGTTCCTCGGGGCAGGTGAGCGCATCGCGCCGGGGCGCGAAGACGATGTCCGCAAGGGCCGCGATCGAGTCGCCCAGGTCGGCGCCGAAACGGTCCAGGCGCCACTCCTCGGTGTCCTCGGGATCGATGTGGAAGACCTCGGCGATCGCCTCGATCGCCTTGTCCGTGTCGAGCTCGAAGGGCATCAGACGGACACCTCCCCGACGGCTGCCGTGGACGGCCGGGCGGTGGGGGCGATGAAGCCCTCGTCGCGCATCGGCGGCCGGTAGCTGTGGGGGCGCGGCACGATCCATGCCGTCTCGACCAGGATCAGCAGGTCGAGGGCGATCGAGCGGTGCTTGATGTAGTAGAGGTCGTGGCTCAGCTTCAGCGCGGTGCCCGCCTCGGAGCCCGCGTACCCGCAGCGGACCTGGGCCCAGCCCGTGAGGCCCGGCTTGACGTGGTGGCGCCGGTCGTAGTGGGGCACTGAGCGGTCGAGCATCGACGTCTTCTCGGGCCGCTCGGGGCGGGGACCGACTAGGGACATCTCTCCCTTGATGACGCTCCAGAGCTGGGGCAGTTCGTCGATGTGCAGGCGGCGCAGGACGCGGCCCACGGGGGTGACCCGCTCATCGTCGGTGCGGCACCAGACCGCCTCGCCGGCGGTCTCGGCGTCGGTGACCATCGTGCGCAGCTTCGGCATCGAGAACGTCGAGCCGGTGGCGCCCACGCGAAGTTGGCGGTAGAGGACCGGCCCGCCATCGGTGATCTTGATCGCGATCGCCGCAAGCGCCATCAAGGGCGCTGCAGCGAGAGCGATCGCGCCGCCGACAACGAGGTCGACGGCTCGCTTCGCCATGGCGGAGCCGGACCCATACCGCGGGTGGATCAAATAGCCGAACCAGCGCCCGTCGATGACGCCCAGCGGAACCTGCCCGCGGACCTCTTCGTAGAGCTGGCTCGCCTCGATCAGACCGATGCTGCGCGCGAGACAGACGTCGGTCACCCGTTCGACAAGCTCGGGGGTGGGGTGGGCAGGTGCGCCCGGGACCTGGTCGGCCTCCGGCAGGCGCCCGTAGATGAGCAGCTTGATGTCGTGGTCGCCCACGATCCGCTCGAGCTCGTCGAGGGAGCCCATCGAGCCGAGGTCCTCGCCGATGTAGCCGACGATCTTGTGCCGCGGGGCGACGGATTCGTCCTCGAGCGCCCGAGAGAGGGCGACCGCGAGGTCGGGGGAGCCGATCACGGCGGTGCGCAAGCGCGTCGGTGCCTGGGTGATCCCGGGCAGGCGGGCGAGGGCGCCGCCGGTTGCGGCGGCGATCAAGGTTGCGATGACGACGGGGACGTGAATCGCGGTACCGGCCAGGGCGAGCGCACCGGCGGTGATGGCGACACCCGTCGTGACCGCTACGGCGCCGGCAATCGGCGCCGCGAACGGAGTCAGGCGCATCGGCAGCCGCTCGGAGTCGAGCACGCGACCGGCGACGAAGGCGCCGGCGGCGAGCACGAGCGCGGCGCCCAGGTCGAGCTGGGAGCCGAGTGCGGCCGCGAGGACGGCAAGCGGCGCCCATGCCCGGGCGAGAACCGCGGGCACGGCGAAGCTGCGAAGAGCGTTCCTTGTCCTCTCGGTGGCGTTCATCTCGCACACCATCGGGGTGGGAGGGGTGAGCGCGCATCACCCCGCGGGGTGATTCACCCGGGTGATTGATTTCGCAGTTGGGGGGTCCCCCGCCTGAGGTCGGATCCCTACGAAGTCAATGCCGGTCCAGCTCTGTGGCTGATTGACGAGGCGAGCTCTCGGAGTTCGGCAGGCGTGGCAGCTGCCTGTGCGGGCGGTGTCTTCAAGGCGTTTTGCGGCTGTGCCGAGGGGGTTGGCGCCGACCATCCGGCTCGCGCCGACCACGCGGTGTGCCTCGCGGGCGAGCTGGTCCCGGTCGCCAGCGGCGATCGCCTTCTCGACCGCGGCGAGGTCCGCGCGGGTGGAGGAGACGAAGTCGGAGAGCAGCTCGGCGGCGAGCTGCTCGTCGCCCGCGGTCATCTCGTCGAGCACGCTGCGATCGATCGCGCTCGGGGGGACCGCGCCTCCCCCATCCGGGGGAGTCGCTCCGTCCCCGGGGGGACGGGTGGGGCGGAGCTCCGCCTCAGCAGGCTCGGACCACGGCAGGTCGGGAAGGAAGCGGCGGAGGCGGTCGGCCAGGACGGCGATCGTCGTCGGCTTGGTGATCAGGTCATCCATGCCGGCATCGCGACAGCGCTCGAGCTCTCCCTGGAGGGCGCTGGCCGTGACCGCGAGCAGCGGCAGGTGACCTTCGCCCCGTTCTGCCTCGGCCGCCCGAATCCGCCGCGCCAGCTCGTAGCCGTCCATGTTCGGCATGTGGATATCGGCGAGCACGAGCGCGTAGTCACGTTCGCGGAGGCGGTCCATTCCCTCGACGCCGTCTGCCGCGGTCTCGGTGCGGAACCCGATCGCCTCCAGCTGCGTGCACATCACGCGGCGGTTGACCGGATGGTCCTCCACGAGGAGGAGGAGGCTGCCCTCGGCCTCGGCCGCGGCGGCCGAATCCGGGAGCGCGCGCTCGAGCACCGGTGCTTCGGCCCCCTGGGTTGGCCCCGTCGCGATCTCCTCCGCGTCGCCAACCGGGAGCTCGACGCTCATGCGCACGGTCGTGCCCTCGCCCGGCGCGCTCTCCAGGGAGAGCTCGCCGCCCATCATCTCCGCGATCTCGCGGCTGATCACGAGGCCGAGTCCCGTACCGCCTGTGCGCCGGGTGGCGCCCGCGTCGACCTGAGTGAACGGCTCGAAGAGCTGGGCCTGGTCGTGCTCGGGGATCCCGATCCCGGTGTCGGATACCGCGATCTCGATCCGCTGCCTTGCGCCGGGCGACGGTTCGGCATCACCGCTGTCGCCATCGGCAACCTTCGCGATGAGGGCGATTCGGCCCGAGGGAGTGAACTTGACCGCGTTCCCGAGCAGGTTGCCAAGCACCTGCCGCAGGCGGTCGGCATCGAGAACGTGTGCGGCGGCAAGCGCCGGGTCCACCTCCAGCGAGAGCACGAGGCCCGCCTCGGACGCCGATTGGCGGTACTCCGTGGCCACGTCCTCGAGCACGTTGCGAAGGGAGACGGTCGCCGGCGCCATCGTCAGCTTCCCCGCCTCGATCTTCGACATGTCGAGGATCTCTCCGATGATCTCGAGCATCGAGCCGGCGGAGCGCTGGGAGATCTCGACGAGCTCGCGCTGCTCCGGCGACATGTCGGTCCGTGCCAGCACGTCCAGCGTGCCGGAGACGCCCACCATCGGCGTCCGCAGCTCGTGGCTCATCACGGCCAGGAAGTCCGACTTCGCCTGGTCGGCCTCCTCGGCGGCCTGCTCGGCCGCCTTGCGGCGCGCGATGTCGCCCTGGATCGCGTCCGCCATCTCGTTGAAGTCGTCGGCCAGCTGAGAGAGCTCGGAAACGCCGCCCGCCTCCGTGCGCTCGCCGTACTCACCCGTCGAGATCCGCCGCGTCACCGCGGTCAGCCGGCGCAGCGGCGTGACGATCCAGCGGGCGGTGACGAAGAGGGCGGCGGCGACCACGAGGCCGAGGGCGGCGAGGATGACGCCGCGGGCGATCAGCAGGTCGTTGCGGCGGTCCTCGAGTGAGGAGACCTGGTCCTGGGCGCGGCCGGTGACGGTCGCGCTGAAGTCGTCGACGGCGCTCTCGATCTCGAGCCGGCGGTCGTTGTAGGCGTCGTTGGCGAGATGATCGGAGACGTCCTTGCCCGCGCCGGCGAACGAGGTCATCGCCTTGCGCTCGGCGCGGGCGAGCTCGTCGGAGGTCCCGATCGCGATGTCGAGGCGGCGCAGCTCCTCCGGGGTCAGGCCCTCGGCTCGAGCGAGCTCGATCAGTGCAGCCGTCGAGCCGTACTCGACGTTCCCCTTTCCCTTGGCGACCACGCCCTCCCAGAAGTCGGCGTCGTAGTCCTGCGGCCGGGGCGCCTTGCCGGCGCGGATGTCGAGGATCTCCTGGTGGTAGCGCTGGTAGCGCTCGTCGCCGGTCTCGATGTAGAGCTGCGCCATCCGTCCGAGGTCCGAGGCGCCATTCGAGACCTCGTCCCCGAAGGCGAGGTCGTCGGCGCTGCCGAGCTGGAAGTCGCGGCGCTCGTTCGAATTGTCGAGCTGCAGCGAGGTGACCCGGAACAGCAGACCCGCTGCGACGACCGCCACCACGAGGAGCAGGCCGATGAGCTGGCGGATCGAGATCCGGCGCCCCAACGTCACCCGCCGCCGGTCTCCCCCGGAGCCCATGAGCTCGCCCACCCCGGGATGTCGGCGGCAGGCATCGGCTCCGCGACGAAGGTGCCGAGCGCGTGCTCGCAGCCGAGCTCGGCGAGCAGGTCCCAGGCGGCGCGGCTGTCACAGCCCGCCGCCTCCGTCGCGAGGCCGAGCTCGCGCGCGAGCTCCAGGGACGCCTCGAGCGCGCTGCCCCCGATCGGCGACGCCCGCGAGGCGAGTGCCTCGGCGAGAAGACCGGCGCTGATCCGGACGGCGCCGAACGGGCCGCGCTCGAGTTGAGATGAGGTGATCGCGCCCGAGCCGGCATTGCCGAGGGCGACGCCGAAGCCCTTCAGGCGCAGCCGGGTGAGCACGTCGAGGGCGGTCGCGTCCTCGGCGAGGACGGACTCCTCGCTCACCTCGATGGTGATCCGCCGCGGGTCGCAGCCCGCCTCCGAAGCGGCGCGCGCCCAGTAGTCGGGGAGGGCGACGTCGCTGAGCAGGGAGACCGGCGCCTTCAGCGAGATCGGGACGTCGTGGCCCGCCCCGGCGAGTTCGCGCTGCGCTGCGCAGGCGTGGTCGAGCAGGTACGAGGCGAACGTCTCGGTGACCATCTGCCCGCCCCCGATCGGCCCGATCGCGGTGGCGTCGATCGGCTGGCCGTCCGGCGGCCAGCCCGCGACGATCTCGGCTCCGGCGAGTGACCCGGTGGCGACCCCGACGATCGGCTGCAGGCGGATCATGAGCTCGTCCGCGTCGATACGCGCGAGCAGTTCGTCGCCGGACGGAAAGTCCGCGCGATCGTCCCCCTCTCCCTCTGCGGCGACATGGTCCCTGGGCGGCGTGAAGTCCCCGATCGCGGCGAGCAGCCGGCGCGCGGTCAGGGGTTTCTGCACGGCGCCGAGGACGGTGACCCCGTAGGCGCGGGCGGTGCGATCGGCGGCTGCGACCACGCGCTCCTCGAGCCCGCTCGCGAAGACGACGGCGACGCGGCTGTGGCGCTCGGCGACGTGGCGGATCAGCTCGACCCCGTCCATGCCGGGCATGTCGAGGTCGCAGACGACGATGTCGGGCCGCTTGCCGGCGTCGAGCAGGGTCAGGGCGGCCTCGCCGTCGGCGGCCTCGAGCAACGAGCCCACGCCGAGGTTGGCGAGGATCTGGAGGATCGTCCGCCGCTGGAAGTCGTGGTCCTCGACGACGAGGACGGTGAAGTCGGCGACCCCGCTCATATCAACCCCAGGCTTCTTCCCCTGGCGACTGCCTCCTCGCGGGAGCTGACGCCGAGCTTGAAGTAGAGCGTGCGCACATGGGTCTTGATCGTGTTGTGGGAGATGTAGAGCGATTCCGCGATCTCGCGCAGGCTGCCGCTGCCCGTGAGCGCCTTCAGCACCTCGAGCTCACGCTCTGAAAGGTCATCTACGCCGGAGCTCTCGGCGGGGCGCGCGGGGCCGAGCTGCGCCTCGAGCGCGTCGATCCACTCGGCGAGCGCGCCGGCGTCGGCGGCGCCGGAGATTCGCGCTCGCGCCTCGCGCAGGGTCACCCGGGCGCCGTCCTGGTCGCCGTTTGAGGTCTGGGCCCGGGCCAGCTCGAGCATCGTCGCCGGCACCATCAGCGAGGAGTCCCGCCAGCCCCGCGCCAGCTCGAGCCCCGTTTCGCAGAACGTGATCGCGGCATTGGCGTCCCCGGTCGCGGTCGCGAGCCGGGCCGCCGCGCAGATCACGGGCAGTGATTGCGGGACGGTTCGCAGCGGGCCCTGGCCGCGTCGGTGGATCAGCCCCGAGACGAGGATCCGCGCGCGGTGGATGTCGTCACGCTCGATCGCCTCGAGCGCGAGGACAGCCGGCGGCAGGTAGGCGACGAGCGGGGGCGTCGCCGACGGTTGGCGGCGGTGCTCCTCGCGCGCCGTCAGGGCGATGCGCTCCGCGTCCGAGCCGCGGCCGAGCAGGTGCAGGTGCCAGGCCGTCAGCGCCTCGATAGCGGTGCCGAGCGCCGAGCCGCCGGGCAGCTTGGCGAGTGCCTGATCGGCGGCGTCGACGGCGCCGCCGAGGTCGTCGAAGCACAGCAGCGCCGCGAGCGCGAGGGCGGCGAGCTCGAAGGAGGGGGTGCCGTCGGGCATCGGACCCTCCCAGTCCGCCGCGGCTCCCAGCTCCAGCCATCGATCGCGGCCGGGGCGGTCGCCGCGCAGGGCGGCGAGCATCGCCGAGACGTAACAGAGGCGGGCGTCGGTGCGGACCACGTCGTCGGGAAAGCGGGCGAGCCAGTCGCGCGCCATCCCGCCGAGAGCGCCGGACTGGACGAACGAGATCGCGTGACGGGTGAGCAGCTCCGCGGCCGCGTCCCAGTCGCGGGCCTCGAGGAAATGGCCCATCGCCTCGTGCAGCTCGCCCTCGCCGCCCTCGGTCTCGAACCACCTCCCGGCACCGATGTGGATCTCGCGGACTCGATCGGGTTCGGATTCGGAGATCCGAGCCCGGAGCACGTCGCGGAGCAGGTGGTGGAAGCGGAACCAGATCCGCTCGGCGTCGAGCGAGCCAACCAATAGCGACGAGCGGGTGAGCTCGCGGAAGGCCGAGCGGGTCAGCCCCTCGCCCCCGAGCGCAACGAGGCAGAGCTCCAGGCTGAAGCGGTCGAGGACCGATGCCTCGAGCGCGAAGCGCCGGACGTTCTCGGGATAGGAGCGCAGCACCTCGTCGGCAAGGCTCCCGATCAGATCCTCGTCGCTGGCGCGCAGCTGCTCGACGACCCCCTCGACGCTCTCGCCCAACCGCATTCGCATCGCCGCCAGGTAGAGCGCCGCGCGGCCAGCCCTCGGTGAGCTCCTCGAGCTCGGCAATTTGCCCGGGACTGAGGTCGAGCCCCAGCCCCGCGGTGAGGAAGTTGCCGACCTCGCCTGCGGAGAAGCGCAGGTCGTCGGTGCGGATGTCGAGGCAGTCGCCGTGGATCCGCATCCCGGTGAGCGAGGCGAACGAAGGGCTCCCGGCGGGTCGCGACGAGCACACGGTGCTGATGCGGCAGGCGGTCGAGGAACCAGTCGATCAGGTCGAGCGTCTCCGCGTCATCGATCAGGTGCAGGTCGTCGAGGACGATGGAGATCGGCTCGGCATGGGCGGCGAGCTCGTCGAGCAGGCCGATCAGGACCTCGTCGCGGATCTCCGGATCCGGCGCCTGGGCGGCGTCGCGGAGCGGTTCCAGCTCGCCGTCGCCGAAGATGGGCTCGAGCGCAGCGAGCACGGCGAGCCAGAGGCGCGGGCCGTAGTCATCCGAGTCGAGTGAGATCCATGCCGCGGGGGCATCCGCGCCGCGGCGCGCCAGCCACTGCGCGAGCACGGTCGACTTGCCGAATCCCGGGGGGCCGACGAGGACGACGACGCGAGCGTGGCTCGCGTCGATCGCCGCGAGCAGGATCGCTCGCTCTACGTGTTCGTCACGAACGGGCGGACGATGGAACTTCGTCCGCGGAAAGAGCGCGTCGGTCGCCGTCGGGGCCATCGACGACCCATTCTCCACTTTCGAGAGGCTGAGGCTTGCCCAGGTGGAAGCCCTGAGCGAAGTCGACCCCGTACTCCCGCAGGATCTGGACCGTCTCCTCGTCGCCGACGAACTCGGCGATCGTCTTCCGTCCCAGGCCGGTGGCGATCTGGACCAGCGATCGGACGACCAGCTGGTCGGTCTCGGAAGAGGGCAGGTTCTTGATGAACTCGCCGTCGATCTTCAGATAGTCGAACTCGAGGTGCTTGAGGTAATAGAAGGACGCGAAGCCCGAGCCGAAGTCGTCGAGCGCGAAGCTGCACCCCAGCGCGCGCAGCTCGCGGGCGAACTGCTTGGCGCGGTCGACGTTCTCGATCGCGACCGTCTCCGTCACCTCGAAGATGAGCCCGCTCGGATCGACACCGGTCGAGGCGAGGCGGCGGGAGAGGAACTCGGTCATCTCCATGTCCTGGATCGACTTGGCCGAGAGGTTCACCGAGAAGCAGGCCCGGCGACCCGCTCGCTCCTCGGCCGCGAGCATCCGTACGGCCTCGCGCACGACCCACCGATCGATTTCCTCGACCAGGCCGAAGCGCTCGGCGACATAGAGGAATGTGCCGGGCGGGATCAGGTCACCCGTCTCGTCCACCATTCGCAGGAGCAGCTCGTAGCGGGTGACGTCTTCAGCGGCGCCCAGGGCGACTATCGGCTGGGCGTGCAGGACAAAGCGGTTCTCCGCGAGCGCGGCGCGGATCCGCTCGGCCCAGGTCAGGCGTGCCTCCATCTTCTCCTGCCGGTCCGACTCCGCGCGGTAAAGCGCGAAGCGGTCGCGGCCGTTCTCCTTCGCGTCGTACATCGCGATGTCAGCCTCGACGAGGAGCTCGTCAGGACTGAGCCGCTCGTCCTTCCCAGGGAACAGCGCCAGGCCGATCGAGGCAGTCGTCCGCCGCGGGCCCTTCTCGCCTTCGACGGTGATGCTGTCCCGGATCACCTCGAGCACGCCGCGGGCGACCAGTACCGCGTCCTCTTTGGTCGCGTGCGGAAGGATTACCGCGAACTCGTCGCCGCCGAGCCGGCCGACGGTGTCGGAGGCGCGGAGGCGATGGCTGAGCGCGTGACTCACGGAGGTGATCAGCTCGTCTCCGGCGGAGTGGCCGAGTGAGTCGTTCACGTACTTGAAGTTGTCGAGGTCGAGGACGAGCACGGCGCCGCCGGTGTCGTAGCGGCGCGAGCTCTCGAGCTCGCGCTCGAGCTCGGCCTCGAACCGGCGGCGGTTGAAGAGGCCGGTGAGCGAATCGTGGTCGGCGAGGTACTGGAGCTGGCCCTCGAAGCGCTTGCGCTCGGAAACGTCCTGGAGCTGGACCACGCGGTGGACGGGCAGGCCGTCGGCGTCGCGGACCAGCGAGGTCGAGAGCGCGACCCAGGAGATCCTGCCGGTCGAGGTGATGATCCTGTGCTCGGCCTGGAAGCTGGCGATCTCACCGTTGAGAAGCTTGCGCAGCCCGTCCGCCGTGATCAGTAGGTCGTCGGGGTGGACGAAGGCGGAAATGTCCATTTCCCGCAGCTCTTCATGGCTGTAGCCGCTGAGCTCGCAGAGGGCACCGTTCGCGTCGAGCACGCGGCCCGCGCGCTCGGGCTCGATCGAGACGATCGCCATGCCTGCGCCCGAGTCCTCGAAGGCCCGTCGGAAGCGATCCTCCGCCTCCAGGCGCGCCGCCTCGGCCTGCTTCAGTCCGGAGATGTCGGCGACCGTGCCGATGAACCCACTCGTCGTGCCGTCCGAGTCGCGGATCGCCTGCGTTCGCCCGGAGACCCATGCGGTCGAACCGTCGGGCCGCAGGTAGCGGTACTCGAGAGCGAACTCGCGCTTCTCCTCGATGGCCTCCGACCATTCCGCGGAGAGGCGGTCGCGGTCGTCGGGATGGATCGCCCTGGTCCAGCCATCGTCCCGAGCCTGCGCGGGAGTGAGCCCGGTCAGGTCGCACCAGCGCTCGTTGACGAATCGGCAGGCGCCGTCGGCGTCGCTCTCGAAGATTCCCACCGGGGCGCTCTGGGTCAGCACACGCTGGTATCGCTCGCTCTCGGCGAGCTGCGCCTCAAGCTCGACGCGATCGTCGATTTCGGCGTCGAGTACACGCTGGGTCACGATCCGAAACGGCAGGAGTCTCACTCTTCGTTTATCGACTGGTTGGGCTCCGATGCCGACGGGGAGTACTACTGAATGCGGTTAGCCGATCGGTCTACTCCGATCGGCTCAGGTCGGCTGGGAGGAGGGCCGGACGACGATCTCGTTGACGTCGACCCGCGCCGGCTGGGATACCGCGTAGTGGACGGCGGCGGCGACGTCGGAGTCCTCCAGCGCACCGGTGGGCCGGTTGTCGAAGAAGGGCGTGTCGACCATCCCGGGCTCGATCAGCGTCACCCGGACCGTGGTGTTCTCGTGTATCTGGCGCAGCTCCTGGCGCAGGGACTCGGCCATCCCGGTGACCGCCCACTTCGTCGACGAGTAGAGCGAGCCGGGCAGCGCGCGCCGGCCGGCGACGGATCCGGTGATGACGTAGTGACCGGAATCGGCCTCGAGCAGGTGGGGGAGGGTGGCCCGGATCGTGAGCGCGACTCCGAGAACGTTGGTCAGGACCATCGACCGCCACTGCTCGGCGGACTCGGCAAGGAAGCCCCGCTTCGCCCCGAACCCCGCGTTGGCGAAGGCGCCGTCGAGCCGGCCGAAGGCATCGAGCGTGGCGGCGGTGAACGCCTCCTGGTCGGCCAGTTCGGTGACGTCGCAGGGATGGGCGAGCGCGATGTCCGGCCCACCGAGCTCCTCGGCGAGGCTTGCAAGCTTCTCCTCGCCGCGCGCGCCGAGCGCGACCCGCCAGCCGTCGGCGACCAGCCGCCGCGCGGTCTCCGCCCCGATGCCGCTCGAGGCACCCGTTATCAGCATGACCCTGCCGTCGCTCATGGGGCGCGCGATTCAATCAGTAACGGGGCTGGCGGGGCGGCCTGGGGAGGTCGGCAGGCCGCGCTGCGATAATTCGCAGCCGGCATGGACCCCGAACGCAAGCGAAAGATCCGGCTAGGAATCGCACTCGGCCTCGCCGTGGTGCTGGCCGCCGCGCTCGTCTACACGTCGTTCTCCGCCTCGACCGAGGCGAAGGAGCCCTCCGAGCTGCTCGTGGCCGGGCCCGGGCAGAGCTACGACCTGACCGGCAAGGTCGCGGACAACTCGGTCGAGCGCTCCGGCAACCAGATCAACTTCGAGGTCGCCGACCGCGACGATCCCGCGGCGAGCGTCCCCGTGAACTACAGCGGCACCGTGCCCGACCCCTTCCGCGAGGGCCGTGAGGTGATCGTCACCGGCGAGCTCCGCGATGGCACCTTCGTCGCCGAGAAGGACAGCCTGATCACCAAGTGCCCGTCCAAGTTCGCCGAGGAGGCGGAGGCGGACCCGGAGCACGTGGTGATCGACCCGTCGTGAGCACTCGTTGGTAACGCTCGGCGCCGCCTGCCTCGTCCTCGCGCTGATCACCGCGGTGGGCGCCTGCGGACTCGCGCTCCATGCCGGTCGCTCCGGCGACAGCCGATACACCGACGCCTCGCGGCGGGCCGTGTACGGCCTCTTCGGACTGCTCACGATCTGCGTCGTCGTCCTCGAGGCAGCGTTCCTGCGCTCCGACTTCTCGGTCGAGCTGGTGGCCGACCACTCCTCGACGACGACGCCGACCTTCTACAAGTTGACGGCGCTGTGGTCGAGCCAGGGCGGCTCGCTGATGCTGTGGGCCTGGGTGCTCTCGGCCGCGAGCTCGCTGGTCCTCTTCCTCACCCGGACGAAGCACCGCGAGATCGTCCCCTGGGCGACGGCGATCCTGGCCGCGCTCGGCGCCTTCTTCTGCGCACTGATGCTCTTCGGGGCCAATCCCTTCGCCCGGCTCGACCCGGCGCCGATCGAGGGCGCCGGCCTGAATCCGCTGCTCCGCCACCCGATGATGGCGATTCATCCCGTGGCGCTCTACTCGGGCTACGTCGCCTTCTCGATCCCGTTCGCCTTCGCCATCGGCGCGCTGATCACGCGCCGCCTCGACGCCAGCTGGATCCGCACGACTCGGCGATTCGCGCTCATCGCCTGGATGCTGCTCGGGCTCGGCCTCCTGCTCGGCGCCAACTGGTCCTACGCCGAGCTCGGCTGGGGCGGCTACTGGGGCTGGGACCCGGTCGAGAACGCGGCCCTCATGCCCTGGCTCGCCGGCACGGCGTTCCTGCACTCGATCATGGTCCAGGAGCGCCGCGGCATGCTCAAGGTCTGGAACGTCTCGTTGATCGTCGGCACGTTCGCGCTGGCGCTGCTCGGCACGTTCCTGGTCCGCTCCGGCGTGCTCGAGTCGATCCACGCCTTCGGCGCCTCGACGGTCGGCGGACCGTTGCTGGGCCTGATCGCGGTCGTATTGATCGGCTCGACGGCCCTCATCGTGAGCCGCCTCGACGACCTGCGCAGCGAGCGGCGGATCGATTCGCTGCTCTCCCGCGAGGCTGTCTTCCTTGTCAACAACCTGCTCTTGGTCGGCCTCGTCGCGGTGATCTTCTGGGGCACCTTCTTCCCGCTGATCGCCGAGGCGGTGACGGGCGAGCGCTCCTCGCTGGCCGCCCCCTGGTTCAACCGCTACGTCACGCCGATCGCGATCGCGATCGTCCTCTTCACCGGCATCGGGCCCCTCCTGGCCTGGCGCCGCCTGTCGGTGTCGTCGGCGCTTCGAACCTTCGCTGTTCCCGTCGGGGTGGCCGCGGTCGTCACCGTCCTGCTGGCCCTTTTCACCGACGCGGGCTCGGAGCCCGGCGCGCTGATCCTCTTCTGTTTTCGCCGCCTTCGCGCTCACGGCTCTCGGGCAGGAGTTCTGGCGAGGCGCATCGGCGCGGCGCGCGCTGGCGGGCGGCTCCTTCGGCGCCGCGCTCGTCGCGATCGTCAGCCGCAACCGCCGGCGCTACGGCGGCTACATCGTCCATGCCGGCGTCATCGGGATCTTCATCGCGGTCGCCGCCTCCTCCTCGTTCCAGACCACTCGGGACCTGAGCTTGCGGCCCGGCGACTCCGCTCAGGTCGGCGACTACGAGGTCACCTACGTCAGGCCGACGCAGTCGATCGACCCGGCCGAGCAACGGCTCACCTTCGGCTCGATCGTCGACGTGCGACGCGACGGTGAGGAGTTCGCGACCCTGACGCCGTCGCGCAACTACTACTCGGGGCGCTCCGACGGCTCTGCGGGCCCGGTGCGGAGTTTCTTCGAGGGCGAGGCGACGAGCGAGGTCGGCCGCCGGACCGCGATCGGCGGCGATCTGTGGACCGCGATGCAGCCCGACCTCGCCGAGCTCGACCCGGTGATCGACCAGGGCGACGAGCGGCTCGCCGCCCTCGCCGAGAGCCTGCCCGCCGACGACCCCGGCGCGCAGGCACAGATCGCCTTCCTCCAAGGCCAGGTGATCCGCGCGATCGGCGAGCGCTACCTGAATGACCCGCCGCCGGCGAACTTCCGCGTCAACGTCAACCCGCTGGTCGCCTGGATCTGGATCGGCGGCGGGGTGGCGCTGGTGGGCGCCCTGATCGCGATCTGGCCGGCGCCGGCCGCTCGCCGCCGCGGCGTCTCCGACGTTTATGCCGCGCGGCTCGCACGCGATCTAG
>CAWAUB010000010.1:0-67616 GCA_963785155.1 uncultured Thermoleophilia bacterium | reverse complement strand
ACTCCGAGAGCCTGCTCGCGCCGATCGAGGGAACCGACAACGAGTACGGGGGCGAACCGCTGTGCTTGCTCGAGGCCTTCATCGAGCAGAACGGCCAGTGGGAGCGCGCGGCCCGGGAGCCGACCGCCACCGGCACACGCTCCGCTACCGGATCCGTCGCGTGGAGGAACTCACGGGTCGCGACCTGAGTCGCGCCCATGACCGGATCGAACTGTGGCTCGCGTTGCGAGCGAGGGAGCTGGTGGGACGAAGGAGCTGAGGTTGCGGCGCTTGGGGCGGGAGGGCGATCGCGCCGGCCATCTCTCCGACCTCGCGGAGTCCGACGAGGTCTCGGGGATGCTCCTGCTCGACATCGACGAGGGTCGCGCGGCGGAGGTCGCCGAGCTCCATGGCGGCGGCAAGGCCAAGGCGAAGCGAGCCAACGCGCGTGGCGCGCCGTCGGACCACGACTCGGTGACGCGGGCGATCAGCCGCTGTGACGTGCTCGTCAACTCGGCCAGCTACCGGGTGAACCTCGATGCGATGCGCGCCTGCATCGCGTCGGAGACCCACTATCTGGACCTCGGTGGCCTCGACCGGATGACGGCTCGCCAGCGGCAGCTCACCGAGCAGTTCTCCGACGCCGGCCTCTACCCGGTGCTCGGGATCGGCTCCAGCCCCGGGAAGACGAACCTGATGGCGGCGCGCGCCGCGAGGGAACTCGGGGAGGTCGACTCGATCGACGTCTCCGCCTCGGGTCGCGACATGGAGCCGCCGGCCGGGTTCAGCATCCCGTACGCCCTGCAGACCCTGGTCGACGAATTGACGCTGAAGCCCGTCGTCCTTCGCGGAGGCAAGCCCTGCGAGATCGATCCGCTCTCGGAGGGGGGAGCGGTCGACTTCGGGCCGCCGATCGGCGAGGTGGACACGATCCACACCCTGCACTCGGAGCTCTCCACCTTCGGCGAGAGCTTCGGTGCCCGCAACGTCAGCTTCCGCCTCGCGCTCGAACCGGCGCTGCTCCAGAAGCTGCGCAAACTCGCGACCTGTTCGGCCGAGCGGATCGCGCGCGAGTCGAAGAAGGTGATGCCGCCCTCGGCGAAGACCGTCTCCGTTCATCTGATCGAGGCGGCGGGTGGCGGAAGCGAGGTCCGGGTCCGGTGTCTGACGAAGCCGTCGAAGCGCTGGCGCCTTGGCGGCGGGATCGTCTCCACGGCCGCCCCCGCGGCTGCCGCGGTGCGCCTGCTCGCCCGCGGCGAGGTGACGGCGCGGGGGGCCCTGCCGCCGGAGGGCTGCCTCGATCCGGATTCGATGTTCGCCGAGCTCGAGCAGCGCGGCTGCGAGTTCTCGGTCGACGTGAGCGAGGGAGTGGTGGCGGGTTGAAGGTCGGCGTTCCCACCGAGGTCAAGGCCGACGAGTACCGCGTCGCGCTGACCCCGGCGGGAGCCCGCGAGCTTCGCGAGCACGGCCACGAGGTCCTGCTCCAGGCGGGCGCCGGGGATGGCAGCTCGATCGCGGACTCCGAGTACGAGGCGCAGGGCGCGCGGGTCCTGCCCGACGCCGAGGCAGTGTTCGCCGAGGCCGAGATGGTCCTCGGGGTCAAGGAGCCACAGCCGGAAGAGGTTCCCCTGCTGCGCCCCGGCCAGGTGCTCTTCACCTACCTCCACCTCGCGCCGGACCCGGAGCTGACCCGCGGTCTCTGCGAGTCGAACGCGACCTGCATCGCCTACGAGACGGTCGAGGACTCGAAGGGCCGCCTGCCGCTCCTCGCCCCGATGAGCGAGATCGCGGGCAAGATCGCGACCCAGGCGGGCGCCTACATGCTCGAGAAGCCCTTTGGCGGCCGCGGCATTCTCCTCGGTGGCGTCCCCGGCGTCGCCGCGGCCAACGTGCTGGTGATCGGCGGCGGCGCCGTCGGTCTCAACGCCGCCTTCATCGCGATCGGGATGGAGGCCGACGTCTTCGTCTTCGACCGTTCGATCGACCGCCTGCGCGAGCTCGACATGGCCTTCGGCGGGCGCGCCTCGACCGTCTACTCGTCGGTGCTGTCGATCGAGGAGATGCTGCCGCGCGCCGACATGGTGATCGGCGCCGTCCTCGTCCACGGCGCCAAAGCGCCGCATGTGATCCGCCGCGAGCAGCTCTCGACGATGCGCCCGGGCGCCGTCCTCGTCGACGTCTCGATCGATCAGGGCGGCTGCTTCGAGACGTCCCGGCCGACGACGCATCGCGATCCCACCTTCGAGGTCGACGGCGTCACCCACTACTGCGTCACCAACATGCCGGGCGCGGTGCCGATCACCGCGACCTTCGCCCTGACGAACGCGACGCTCCCCTACGTGGTGGCGCTCGCCGACAAGGGCGTGGTCGACGCGATCGAAGCCGACCCCGGTTTGCGGATGGGCGTGAACGTCGCAAACGGCAGCGTCACACACCCGGCGGTGGCCGAGGGAGTGGGAGCTGAAAACGTAAGCGTCGAGGAGGCATTGAGATGAGTTCATATGCAGTCGTCAACCCGGCCACCGGCGAGAAGGTCGAGGAGTATCCGGAGATCTCCGACGAGGGTCTCGCGGCCGCCATCGCAAAGGCGGAGGACGCACACCGGACCTGGTCGCAGACCACTTCCGTGGCGGAGCGGGCCTCGATGATCCAGAAGGTCGCCGACCTTCACGTCGAGCGGCGGGAGGCGCTGGCCGAGATCGCCGTCCGCGAGATGGGCAAGCCGATGGAGCAGGCCCTCGGCGAGGTCGACTTCTGCGGCGACATCTACGGCTACTACGCCGGTAACGCCGAGGACTTCCTCTCCGACGAGCCGATCGAGCTGCTGGCCGGAGAGGGCACGGCGCTGATCCGGCGGACGTCGATGGGCCCGCTGATCGGGATCATGCCCTGGAACTTCCCCTACTACCAGGTGGCTCGCTTCGCCGGCCCGAACCTGATCGTCGGCAACACGATCCTGCTCAAGCCCGCTCCTCAGTGCCCCGAGTCGGCGAAGGCGATCCAGGCGATCTACGACGAAGCCGGCTTCCCCGAGGGGGCCTTCCAGTCGATCCTCGCCACGAACGACCAGATCGCCGACGCGATCGCCGACCCGCGGGTCCGCGGCGTCTCACTGACCGGATCGGAGCGCGCCGGCGCAGCGGTCGCCGAGATCGCGGGCCGCAACCTGAAGAAGGTCGTGCTCGAGCTCGGGGGCTCCGACCCGTTCATCCTGCTCGCCACCGAGAACCTCGACGAGGTGGTCGACTCCGCGGTGGAGGCTCGCCTCGACAACACCGGCCAGTCGTGCAACGCCGCCAAGCGGTTCATCGTCGCCGACGACCTCTACGAGGACTTCCTCGAGAAGTTCACGGAAAAGATGAAGGCGGCCGAGCCCGGTGATCCGACCTCCGAGGATGCCGCGATGGGGCCGCTCTCCTCGTCGACCGCCGCGGAGCGCCTGCAGGACCAGCTCGATCGGGCCGTGGCCCAGGGTGCCGAGGTCGTCGCCGGGGGAGAGCGAAAGGACAACTTCTTCCCGACGACGGTGCTGACCGGCATCGCCCCAGACAACGACGCCTACCGCGAGGAATTCTTCGGACCGGTTGCGAGCGTCTACCGGGTCGGCTCCGAGGAGGAGGCGATCGAGGTGGCGAACGACACCCCGTTCGGCCTCGGTTCCTACGTCTTCTCGGACGATCCCGAGCAGGCGCAGCGCGTGGCCGACGGCCTCGATACGGGGATGGTCTTCGTCAACGGCGTCCTCCTCGACGGCGTCGAGCTTCCTTTCGGCGGCGTCAAGCGATCGGGCTTCGGCCGCGAGCTCGGCAAGTACGGCATGGACGAGTTCGTCAACAAGAAACTGATACGCATCCTGAAGTGAGCGAACCCGAGATAGCCCTCCGCGGGCTACGGAAGGTCTATGGCGACGTCGTCGCCGTCGACGGCATCGATCTCGAGGTCGAGTCGGGCGAGTTCTTCACGATGCTCGGGCCCTCGGGGTCGGGGAAGACGACGACGCTGCGGATGATCGCCGGGTTCGAGGATCCCGACCGGGGAACCGTGGAGCTCGGGGGGGCCGACGTCAGCCGGTTGCCGCCCTATGACCGGGACGTGAACACGGTCTTCCAGGATTACGCCCTCTTCCCGCACATGACGGTGGCACGGAACGTCGAGTACGGGCTGAAGGTGAAGAAGGTGGACCGCGAGGATCGGGCGAAGCGCGCGCACGAGGCGCTGGAGCTCGTCCGCCTCGAGGGCTACGAGGAGCGCAAGCCCGAGGAGCTCTCCGGCGGCCAGCGCCAGCGCGTCGCGCTCGCGAGGGCGATCGTCAACCGGCCGAAGGTGCTCCTGCTCGACGAGCCGCTCGGCGCGCTCGACCTGAAGTTGCGCGAGCAGATGCAGATCGAGCTCCAGGCGATCCAGACCGAGGTGGGGATCACGTTCGTCTACGTGACCCACGACCAGGAGGAGGCCCTGACGATGTCGGACCGGATCGCGGTCTTCAGCGACGGCCGGATCGAGCAGGTGGGCACGCCGATCGAGGTCTACGAGCATCCGGCCAACGCCTTCGTCGCCGACTTCGTCGGCGTTTCGAACGTCGTCGAGCGCGACGGCCACCGCTACACGATCAGGCCGGAGAAGATCCGCCTGCTCGAGAACGGCGCGTCGCGAGACGGTCTTCACATAGAGGAGGGACGGGTCCGCGACATCGCGTACGCGGGAATGCTGACCCGTTATTGGGTCCAATTGGACGCAGGAGGAGAGCTCCAGGTGGTCCGCCAGAACGTCGAGGGAAACCCCGAGGACGACGGGCGCCAGGGGCAGGAGATAACCATCGGATGGAGGGCCGAGCACATGGTCCCCATCGCTGAGGAGAGGAGCAAGTAGTGCGCGAGAGAGGACCCAACCCCAGGGTTGCATTGATGATCCTGGCCGGTCTGGCGATGTTCATCTTCGTCATGGGCTGCGGCTCGGACGACGAAGATGACAGCGGCGGCGGCTCGGATTCTGAGGCGCTGACCGAGCTGGGCGAGAACGAGGGCGAGCTGAACCTCGTCGCCTGGGCCGGTTACGTGGAGGACGGGTCGACCGACCCGAAGGTCGACTGGGTGACCGACTTCGAGAAGGAGACGGGCTGCCAGGTCAACGTCAAGATCGGCAACACCTCGGACGAGATGGTGCAGCTGATGCGGACCGGTCAGTACGACGGCGTCTCGGCATCGGGCGACGCGACCGGCCGGCTCTATGAGGGCGACGACGTGGTCCCGGTCAACACCGACCTGATCCCGAACTACGCGGACGTGTTCGATGCCCTCAAGGACACCGAGTACAACACGTTCGACGGCGAGAACTACGGCGTGCCGCACGGCCGTGGATCGAACCTGCTCATGTACGACCCGGCGTCGGTCGACCCGCCGCCGAAGTCGTGGGATGTCGTGTTCGACAACGCGTCCGAATACAGCGGTCGGGTCACGGCGTACGACAACCCGATCTACATCGCCGACGCGGCGCTGTACCTGCGCGAGCATCAGCCGGACCTCGGGATCGAGGATCCGTATGAGCTCAATCAGGAGCAGTTCGACGCATCGATCGAGCTGCTGAAGCAGCAGAACGAGCACATCGGCGAGTACTGGTCCGACTACACCAAGGAGATCCAGGCGTTCGCCAACGACGACCTCGAGGTCGGCACGACGTGGCAGGTAATTGCCAACCTGCTGAACGCGGACGGATCGAAGGAAGAGGTCGTGCTGCCCGAAGAGGGCGCGACCGGTTGGTCGGACACGTGGATGCTCAGTTCGGAAGCGAAGAACCCGAACTGCATGTACGCGTGGATGAACCACATCATCAGCCCGGAGGCGAACGCCGCCGTGGCCGAGTGGTTCGGAGAGGCGCCAGCGAACGAGAAGTCGTGCGCGCTGACCGCGGACAAGGAGCACTGCGACATCTACCACGCCGACGACGAGGAGTTCTTCGACCAGATCGAGTTCTGGAAGACCCCCGTCTCCGATTGCGGTGATGGCAACACCGACTGCAAGACCTACGACGAGTGGGTCCAGGGTTGGAACGAGGTGAAGGGCTAGTACAGACGGACCGTGGAAGCGGGCGTAGCAGCCCCGAAGAGGTCGGTGAGCCGACGGCTCGCCGGCCTCTTCCACGGCCGCCCCCACCTCCAGGTGGGGGCGCTTCTGTCTGGGCCGATCGCGTGGTTGGTGGTCGGCTATCTCGGCTCGCTCGCGATCCTGCTGATCACCGGCTTCTGGAGCGTCGGCGAGCTCAGCCAGGAGCTCGAGAAGTCGTTCACGCTCGACAACTTCGAGACGCTCTTCACGGAGCCGACGAACCGCGCCATCATCGGGCGGACCGTCGGCATCGCGGCGGCGGTGACCGTCGTGGACGCACTGCTCGCGTTCCCGATCGCCTTCTACATGGCGAAGGTGGCGTCACCGCGGGTCAGGGGGGCCCTGGTCGTCGCCGTCCTGATGCCGCTTTGGTCTGGTTACCTGGTCAAGGTCTACGTCTGGCGCACGATCATGTCGAGCGGCGGGCTCCTGGGCTCGATCGGGCTGGCTCCGACCGACGACCTGGTCCGGATATTCCTGGTGCTGGCCTACCTCTGGCTGCCGTTCATGATCATCCCGATCTACGCCGGCCTCGAGCGGATCCCGAACTCGCTCCTGTCCGCGTCCGAGGACCTGGGCGCGAAGGCGACCCAGACCTTCCGCCGGGTGATCATGCCGCTCGTGTTCCCGGCGCTCGTCGCCGGCTCGATCTTCACGTTCTCCCTGTCCCTCGGCGACATCTTCACGCCGCTGCTGGTCTCGAAGACCAACCTGATCGGCAACTTCATCTACACGAACTACCAGACCAACCTGCCGCTCGCCGCGGCGTTCTCGCTGGTGCCGATCATCGTGATGATCATCTACCTGGCCATCGCGCGCCGGCTCGGGGCGTTCGAGCACATATGAGGCTCTCGCCGACATCGCGATGGGCGCTGCGCGTGGCGGTCGCCGCCATCCTCGCCTTCATCTACATCCCGCTCATCATGGTGGCGGTCTACGCGTTCTCGTCCTCGTCGACCCTCGAATGGCCGCCCCCTGGCTTCACGCTCGACTGGGTCGGCAAGGCGATCGACAACACGGGCGCGCGGGACGCACTCTGGAATTCGGTCAAGGTTGCGGCTGCCGCGACCGCGGTCGCGCTCATCCTGGGCACGCTCGCGGCGATGGCCGTTGCCCGACACCGGTTCTTCGGCCGCGAGACGATCTCGTTCCTCGTCGTGCTCCCGATCGCCCTCCCGGGGATCGTCACGGCGCTCGCTCTCAACTCGACGTTCGTCGAGATCTTTGGTTTCAACCTCTCCCTGTACACCGTGGTGGTCGGCCACGCGACCTTCTGCATCGTCGTCGTCTACAACAACGTGGTCGCGCGGCTGCGGCGAACCTCCGGATCCCTCGCGGAGGCGTCCGCGGACCTGGGGGCGCCGCCATGGCAGACGTTCCTGCGCGTCACCCTGCCGAACATGCGAGGCGCGATCGTCGCCGGCGCGTTGCTCTCGTTCGCGCTTTCGTTCGATGAGATCGTCGTCACGACGTTCACGGTCGGCGGCGCCGACACCCTGCCCATCTGGTTCTTCGAAAACTTCGCGCGCCCGAACAACCTGCCGGAGGTCTACGTCATCGCGCTGTTCGTGATCCTCCTCTCGATCATCCCCGTCTATATCGCCCACAAGCTCTCGAGCGACCCGGCTGGCGGCCGGGGCGGCGGGGGAGCCGCCGTGGAGACCCAGGCGACAGCGATGCCCTAGAAGATCGCCCGCGCCAGGGCTGCGGTGAGAGCGGCCGCGCCCACCGCGAGCAGCATCGAGTCACGGACGTAGAGGACGCCTGCCGCCGCCGCGAGGCCGAGCGCGCGGGCGTCGATCTCGAGGGTCTGGTCGGGTCCCGGTGAAGGTCTCGACCACGACCAGCGCCGCGAGTAGCGCTGGGGCGAGGAGCGCGATCACGTCCATGACCCGCTGCGGGAGCTCACGGCCGCCGAGGATGACCGGGCCGGAGGCGCGGATCAGGGCGGTGCCGACGGCGAGCACGCCGATCGTGACCCAGATTTCAGACACCGTCCGAATCCTCCGCTTCGCGTCCGGTTCGGCCGGGCCCACGCAGGCCGAGGAATGCGCCTACTGAAGCCGCCAAGATCGGTACCCCCGGCGGCGTGAATGGGGTCAGCACGAGGGCGATCGCGGCGCCGATCGCGGCCGCGCCGCGTCCGCGCTTGGTCCGCAGCTCGGAGGCGAGCAGGGCGAGGAAGAAGGCGGGGAAGAGGACGTCGAGACCGAGCGCCTCGGGGTCGCCGATCACGTCGCCGGCGAGGACCCCGATCGCTGTCCCGCCGATCCAGGCCGGGATGGAGGGGAGGGTGGCCCCGACCATGAAGGCGGGGTCGTAACGGCCCTCTCCCCGATGAGCCATCGCCCAGGAGGCGTCGATCATCGCCTGGCCCGTCGCGGCGCGCCGCCAGGCCCGTCCGCGCAGGGACGGCGCGAGAGCAACCCCCATCGGCCCATAGCGGGCATTGAGCAGGAGGCCGGCGATGATCGCGGCGAGCGCTCCGCCTCCGGCGCCGAGCACCGCGGTCGCCGCGAACTGGGCGGCGCCGGCGAAGACGATGGCCGAGAAGACGATCGTCGCGGCGCCGCCCAGGACGGGCTCGGCGACGACGCCGTAGGAGATGCCGAGCACGCCCGCCGCGACCGCATAGGCGACGCCGGCCCGCATCCCTGCGCAGATGCTCTCGTTCACGGGACCGGCCGGATCGCGAGGATCGCCACGTCGTCGTCGGGGAAGCCGGGAGCGAATTCCGCGGCGCGCTCGAGCACCGCCGCCACGAGCGCCTCGGGCGGCTCGCCCGCGAGCTCTCCGAGCGCCTCGCGCAGTCGTTCTTCCCCGAACAGGCCGGACTCCTGCGTGCGGGCTTCGGTGAGGCCGTCGGTGAACAGAAAGAGCGTGTCGCCGGGCTCGAGGGTCAGCTCGGTCGTCGTGGCGTCGATTTCGTCCATGACGCCGGCAAGAGGTGCGTTTGGCGCGATGGGCTGGACCTCGCCGCTGCCGCGAACGACGAGCGGCGGCGGGTGGCCGGCGACCGAGATGGCGATCTCAAGACCTCCCGAACGCGTCCTACTAAGGGTTGCCGCGCAGAGCGTCGCGAACGTTCCCGCGCGCTCCTCACGCAGGATCGCCCGGTTGACCTCCATGACCGCGGTGGCTGGCCCCTGCTCGGCGAAGGCGCGGATGGTGTGGCGGACGAGCGCGGTGAGCGCCGCGGCCGGCGCCCCCTTGCCCGAGACGTCGCCGATCGCGGCTGTCCAGCTGCGGCTCGCCCCGTTCTCGAACAGGTCGTAGAAGTCGCCCCCGACCTCGAGGCCGGCAGCCCCGGGCCGGTAGGCCGTGGCGGTGGCGACGCCCGGGATCTCCGGCAGGCTCGGCGGCAGCAGGGCCTCCTGCAGCGTCGCTGCGGTCTCGCGCTGGGTCGTCGCCTCAGCGGCGGCGACGTCCCGCTCGCTCGCGAGCAGCTGCTCGCGTCGGCTGGCGAGGGCGATGAGCGCCGCGACGAGCGCCGCGAGCGTCACGCCGATCGCACCGACTGCCAGCGGTGCGAAGGCCGCCGGTTCCTCGATGTCGGCGACCCGGACCGTCCAGGGGCGACCGAGGACGTCGACCATGGCTGTCGTGCCCTCGGTGCTCGTGCCCTGGGCGGCGAGCAGGGGCATCTCCCCGTCGGTGATGGCGACGTCCAGATCGGCGCCGAGCTGCTGGTCGATTTCGGCTCGGATCGAATCGGCCGGGATCGCTCCTGAGAGCACCCCGCGCAGGGCGAGTCGGCGCTGGCTCAGGGTGCGGGTGGCGGCACCGGGCTGGTAGACGGGGTCGACGACGTTGACCGCGGGATCGCCGCCCGAGAGGGTCACCAGTGGCGTCGTGATCGCCGGTCGGCCAGTATCACGCGCCTCGCGCACGGCGGCGCCTCGGGTGGGCTCGGCGAGCAGGTCGACGCCGATGAACTTGCGCCCGGGGCCGTCCTTCGGATGGACGAGCCGGATCGGCAGGTAGGAGCCTTTATGCCGGGCGACCGGGCGGAGGTCGCCTTCCGGATTGCGCTCCGTCGGCGGCCGCGGCTCGGAGATCGCGCGGTGGATGACGTTCTCGAATGCACGCCGTTCGCGGGCCGGAACGCGCTGCGACCATCCGAGACCGGGGAATGGCGTCGTCGTGACGATGTCCCGGGCGTACCGGCGGAACCCGCGCTCGGGCATCGGACCCCCTGCGCGCAGCACCCCCTCGCCGCCGCGCAGGCTGGCGCCGCTGAGCTCAACGGTTCGCTCAGCGACGACTGCCGCTTGCCGCGCCAGCGCCTCGTTGGCCCGCTGGGCGTCGTCGCGCTCGGCCGACCAGACGATCAGGGCCGCGACGATGCTTCCCACGAGGAGCGCGCCGACGACCACCGGCGGCCAGGTAACGACGTCGCGCTGAGGGCATGGCGCTCATGCCAAGCAAGATCCCAGAAATCGGCTCTGAAAACGCCGACGCCGCCGGGTCACCGGCGGCGTCGGCACAGCTCTATTCGCGGTCGGGCCTAGAGGCCGTTCCAGTTGCGGTCCTTGAAGCCGCTGGAGGAGCGCATCTCGTTGCTCCAACCGGGGCCGTCACCGGCGGTCATCGAAGTGTCCCAGCGCAGGCCCGCGATCACCGCGTAGGCGTGGCCGGGGTTCGAGTAGACCGTGATCCAGTTGCCCTTGCCACGGTCACCCCACTTCATGAATCCACTCGAGTCCAGCGGGCTCGAGACCAGGCCGGCCGCATGCAGGGCGTAGGAAACCGCGCCCGAGCAGTCATAGCCGTTGTCCTTGAAGTCACCGTGGCCACCGCCGTAGACATACGGCTTGTCCTCGATCTTGTTTGCGGCCTCGATCGCCTTGACGACCTTCTTCGGCGCGTCGACGGGCGGGATCGCCGTTCCGTCCTTCGCCAGCTTGGCCTTGCCGACCGGGCCGTCGCTTGCCTCCTGGCCGGGGAGCGCGGCACCACCGGTGTTGGCGGCGCCGGCGGGACCGGCGAGCGCGAGGCAGGCGAGGGCCATGGTGGACCCGGCCAATACAAGCTTCCGTAGGTGTGTGGGCGTGCGAATTTGAACCAGCTCCTTTGCGGGCCTACGGGGTTAGCTGACGGGCTAGCGCTTAAGGAGCCGCGCTCCCACACACTCATGTGGGTTCGCCCCAACTGCTTGGTTCCCCCGCTCCCCGCCACCAGTTGGGGCGGGGACTCGGCGTCTGTTTCAGTTACGAGGTCAGGGAGTGTAACCCTTTTATCGGCGTTTTGTTACGGATCCTTAATATATGCGGATCCGCACGATGTCCGGGGGCATGCTTATGAAGCCCCGCAACACCGCTTGCAGAGCGGCAATGCCTGTCTCGGGAGGGGCCTAGAGACCGTTCCAGTTGCGCTTCTTGAAGCCCTGGCCGGGGCGCATCTCGTCGCTCCAGCCGGGTCCGTCACCGTCGGTCATCGAGGTGTCCCAGCGCAGGCCCGCGATCACCGCGTAGGCGTGGCCGGGGTTCGTGTAGACCGTGATCCAGCTGCCCTTGCCGGCGTCGCCCCACTTCATCAGGTCGCCCGAGTCCATCGGGGTCTTCAGTAGGCCGGCGGCGTGCAGCGCGTAGGACACGGCGCCCGAGCAGTCATAGCCGTTGTCCTTGAAGTCGCCGTGGCCACCGCCGTAGACATACGGCTTGTCCTCGATCTCGTTGGCCGCCATGATCGCCTCGACGACCTCCGGCGGTGCGTCGGCCGGCGGAATCGCGCTCCCGTCCTTGGCGAGCTTCGCCTTGCCGCCTGGAACCGTCGCGGTCGGCGAGATGGCGCCGCCGGTGCCGGAGCTGGCGGCCCCGGCTGGAACGGCCAGGCAGAGCGCGGCGGCCGCGGCGAGCGCGGACATCCTCGATAGCTTCCGGATTCGGTATGCGGGTTGGGACAGCTTGACCAGCTCCTCAGCGGGCCTACGGGGTTAGCTGTCGGGCTAGCGCTTAAGGAGCCGCGCTCCCGGCTGAATACCGGGTTCGCCCCAAACTGTTTGGTTCCCCCGCTCCCCATCCGAAGCGGACGGGGATTCGGCGTCTGTTTGGGATCTTGCGGGCGGCACAATAACGGTTATCCCGGCGAAGTGTTATGAACCCTTAACACTTCGTGCGGATGCGCACGATCGAACCCCGCTATTTGCGGAGCTTCAGGCCGTGGGTGCAGTGGCCGAGGCGGGGTGGGCCTCGGCCCACTCGACGATCCGCTTCGAATCCTTGATCACTTCGCCGTCGTCGGTGACGAGGACGGGCACGACCTTCTGGCCCGAGATCTCCTCGACCTCGCGCCGGCCACCGGTGTCGAGCTTCAGGGGCCCGACGCCGAGGCCTCGGACCTTGATCACCTCAGGTTCGTAGCCGGCGTCGCGAACCGCGTTGTAGGCGTTCGCGCACGGGTGCCCTCCGGGTCGCGGAGTCTGGAACGTTCCCCAGCAGATGTAGAGCTTCATCGGACGAACCCTACTTCCCCACCATCACCGACTGGTTCCAGGTGCCGCGGTCGAAGAACTCGATGTCGGGTGAGGCGCCGGCGCCCATCGCGCCGACCTCGTACATCCGGCGCGGCTCCCGCCAGGTTGCGGGGTCGGCGGAGCCGAACCTCGCGGTGAGCGCCGCGGCCGCGGCGGTCGCGGCCTTCCCGTACTGCTTTGGGCCGAGCAGCCGAATGGCGGCGGCCTCGCCGTTCGAGATGTCGAACTCATGCGACGAGCCGGTCCCCCCGGCGAGGATCTCCGCTCCGTCGCCCATCGGGTTCAGGAGGATCGCCTCGAGCCGGTCCTTGTACTCCTCCCAGATCGCCACGCCCGGATCGACCGTCCCGTCGGCCGCCTCGCGGTCGTAGTTGCCGTCCCAGCTCTGCAGCTCGGCGATCAGCGCCCTGCCCGCACCATCGGCCGACTTCACAGCCCCGTCGAGCTTCGGCTTGAAGAACGGGAACTGCTGCGCGGTCGTCCCGGTCGTCTCCACGATCGCGGTGCTCTTCTCGAAGCTCGGGTTCTTCGCCACACGGGCGACCTCGCGCTGGATGATGCGGACGCGGTGATAGGGGCCGCTGAGCCGCTCCCGCGCCTCGCCGTCGCCGTTGGTCCAGCCGGAGGACGGCGGGTTGTTCCAGTTCGCGAGCCAGCCCTGATCCGGGTTGATCACCTGCGGGGTCTTTCGCTCGGGGAGGAGCCCGCGCCACTCCGCCTCGCCGGTTCCCGGCATCGGGAGGCGCTCGTCCCAGCGCTTCGGCTTCAGTTGATGCAGGCCCGGATGCCAGTAGCCGATGTCGCCGTTCTCGTCGGCGGCGATCACGTTCTCGTTCCAGGTGACGTTCGCCATCGCCCGGTCGACGTCGGCGATCGTCCGCGCCTTGTTCAGCATGTCGATTCCCACCAGTGTGTCCAGCTCCTTGCCCCAGATGGCGTAGCGGCGGGCCAGCGCGACACCATCGCCGGTGTGCTGCACCGGTCCGTGGACCGTTCGGCAGACCCGCTCGGTTACCGAGCCCGAGGGAGCCGAGGGGTTGGAGGGGAGGTCGGGGAGGTCGGTGGCCGGCGTCTGGAATCGGAAGACCTCGTCGCGGCAGTCCATCTGCCGCTCCTCCCCCTTGAAGCTGTAGGTCTCGGGGCCGGTCACGTCCTCGACGTAGAGGTCGTCCTCGTCGGAGAGGCCGGAGGTGAAGCCCCAGGCGACATGGCCGTTTTGGCCGATCCCCACGAGCGGGATCCCGGCCGCGCTGACACCACGAATCGAGGGGAGCTCGGGGGAGTGCAGCTCGAACTCGACGAACAGCTCTGGGATCGAGAAGCCCAGCTGCGGCCCGTTGTACTGGTAGGCGCGATCGTCGCCGGCGATCGCCCACATGAACGATCCGCCGGGGCTCGGGAGGAGCCGGCGCAGGTCGGCGCCGGGGTTCTCCGGCGCCGGGATCCCGGCGCGCGTGGCCAGGTGGTCGGTCGTGTTCTCGACCGCGGACAGGTCGGTTCCGGCGAGGAACTCCTGAGTGCGGCGGAAGCCGATCTTCTCGTCGCGGCGCGTGCGCCCGGGCTGGGCCGGGAACTTGCCTTCGCCCTTCGGCACGGTGATCCGCCTCCCGGGCGTCCGCACCGGGTGCAGGGTCTCGAAGTTCTCCGGGCCGATCGCGGCCAGCGCCTGCGCGTTCTCGAGCTCGACGCCGTCGCCCGACGGAACGGTGCGGGCCAGGAAGACGCCGACCCTCGCCGAGTCGCGGACGGTCCAATCGGTGAGCGGCACCGAGAGCGCCGTGAACTCGCCCGGCACGTCCTGCGGGTTCTGGCGCAGGTGCGCGATCCAGGCGTTGATCCCGTCCCGGTATGCCTCGCTGCGGGCGACGAACTCCTGCGGGTATCCGGCGATCATCTGATCCATCTCGGCGTCGGTGTAGTAGTCGCGCCGCGCGATCAGGTCGTCGTCCAGGTAGCTCGCGCCGAGGATCTCGGCGAGGTGGCCCGACGTCGCCCGCCTGAAGAGCTCCAGCTGGAACATCCGGTCCTGGGCCACGGCGTAGCCGACTCCCCACCAGCCGTCGGCGTCCGTCTGCGCGGTGATCGACGGAACGCCGAAGGAGTCGCGGACGATCTCGACGCCCGGCTTCGGCGTCTCCGTCTCACCGGGCTGGTTAAAGCCGAACGGCTTGTACTGGAAGTTCTCGTAGAGCTCGATCTGGTCGGTCAGGTGGGATGAGCCGGTGCCGTTCGCGACGCCCGCGAGCGAGACGTGCCCGCTCTGACCCGGCGGCAGGATCGCCTCGGCCTCGAGCGTCTCGGCGGTCGCGGCGGCGGGGAGGACGAGGGCGGCGAGCGCGGTGGCGGCGAAGAGCTTGGAGAGCATCGCGTGAGCGTAACTTTGGCCCGCTGCGCGGGCGCCGGTTCGCCGGCGCCCGGTCCTTCGAAACAGCGCATGTGGAGTAGGTTGGATCGAATGCGGCTCGAAGGGAAGAATGCGCTGCTGACGGGCGCTACCGGGGGCCTTGGGCGTGCGATCGCGCTTGCTCTCGCCGAGCGTGGGGCGACCGTGATCGCGAGCTCGCGCAAGTCGGAGGAGCTCGACGGGCTCGTGGCTGGGCTCCCGGGAGTGGGCCACCGCTCGATCGTGTCCGACCTGGCGGAGGAGGGCGCGGCGCTGCGGCTCGCCGAGGAGGCGGCAAACGTCGACGTGCTGGTCGCCAACGCCGGCCTGCCGGGCACGGGGCAGCTGGATGACTTCTCGGAGGAGGAGATCACCCGGACGCTTCGCGTGAACCTGGAGTCGCCGGTGCGTCTGGCGCGCGAGATGCTTCCGGCGATGCGGGAGCGCGACGAGGGACACATGGTCTTCATCTCGTCGATCTCCGGCCAGGCGGCGACGGCCTACGCGTCGATGTACTGCGCCACGAAGTTCGGCCTGCGCGGCTTCGCGCTCGCCCTGCGCGAGGACCTGCGTGCCACGGGCGTGGGCGTCTCCGTGGTCTCACCCGGAGCCGTCCGCGACGCCGGCATGTTCGCCGACTCGGGCGCCGCCCCACCGCCGGGCCTCGGCACCGCCAAGCCCGAGCACGTCACCGGCGCGGTCATCTCCGCGATCGAGCGGGATCGCGGCGAGGTCACGGTCGGGCCGATCCGGCAACGCGCCCTTGCGAGGGTGGGGATGATGGCCCCGGAGCTATCCGGCCGAGTCGCGGGCCGCAAGGCGGGCGAGGTCGCGGCGGAGATCGCGAAAGGGCAGACGGATAAGCGCTAGGCGCGCGGAGGGACGCAAAACGGCAAAAACGGCGGGCACGTAGGGGGTGAGGGACGGGCCACCCCCGCGAAATCCGGGGCGAATTTCGTCGACTGTGCGCTTAGACCGGTGATGGCCGGTAAAAGTGCACAGTCGAGCGCGGATCTGGCGGATCGCGCGGGAGCAGGAGTGGGCGGTTGCGTCGATGGCAGCTCGCCGAGTTGGGGCTCGGACAGGCACGCGATCGAGCATCGGGTCCGTGAGGGACGGCTACATCCGCGGCATCGCGGCGTGTATGCCGTGGGCCGTCGTGAGCTCTCCACGCGTGGCGAGCGGATCGCGGCGCTGCTCGCCTGTGGCTGGAAGCACCCGCCAGGCCCCGAGCTCATCGCCCTGAGTCACGACGACGCGGCGAGCCACCTGGGCATCGAATGGCACCACGCCGGCCCCGTACACATCTCTCTACATGCCGCAGTTGTTCGTCGATCACCCGGGAATCCAGGTCCACCGCCGCGTCCTGCGACCCGCAGGACGTGATCATCCACGCCGGCCTCCCCACCACCAGCCCAACCCTCACCCTCATCGACCTCGCCGCAACCGTCGGCCCCCGCCAGCTCGAGCACGCCATCAACGAAGCCGACCGACTCGACCGCATCTCCCCGCCCGCCCTACTCGCCTCGCTGGAAGAACAGCCACGCCGCGCGGGAATCGCCACCCTCCGACGAACCCTCCTCAAGTACGCCCTCCATCTCCCAACCACCGAGCTCGAGCGCCTCTTCCTCCCGATCGCCGCTCGCGCCGGCCTCCCGCCACCGCTCACCCAGCAATGGATCAACGGCTTCAAGGTCGACTTCTTCTGGCCGGATCTAGGCCTCGTCGTCGAAACCGACAGCCTCCGCTACCACCGCACGGCAGCGAAGCAAGCGGACGACGCACGGCAGCGACCAGGCGCACGCCGTGGCCGGGCTCTCGAACGGTTGCGCTTCACCCACTTCCATGTCGCCCACGCGCCGCTGTTCGTCGGGCGCACGCTCAGAGGTGTTGCGAGCTCGCCTATCGGGGATACTGAATGCATGAGCGACAGCGACAGTTTCGGAGCCCGTGACGAGCTCGAGGTCGGTGGTGAGACGTATGAGATCCACCGGCTCGATGCGCTGCAGGAGAAGTTCGACGTGGCCCGGCTGCCGTACTCGCTGAAGGTCCTGCTCGAGAACGTCCTGCGGCTCGAGGACGGCGAGTCGGTCAGCGCGGAGGACGTCGAGACGATCGCCCGCTGGGACGCGAAGGCCGAGCCCGCCGACGAGATCCCCTTCCAGCCCGCCCGCGTCCTGATGCAGGACTTCACGGGTGTCCCGGCCGTCGTCGACCTCGCCGCGATGCGCGACGCGATGGACGACCTCGGCGGCGACGCCACCCGGATCAATCCCCGCGTGCCCGTCGACCTGATCATCGACCACTCCGTCCAGGTCGACGCCTTCGGCAACGACCGCGCCTTCGACATCAACGCCGACCGCGACTACGAGCGCAACGAGGAGCGCTACGGCTTCCTCCGCTGGGGCCAGACCGCCTTCGAGGGCTTCCGCGTCGTGCCGCCGGCGACCGGCATCTGCCACCAGGTGAACCTCGAGTACCTCGGCCAGGTCGTCTTCTCATCCGAGGACGACGACGGCAACAAGTCCGCCTACCCCGACACCCTCGTCGGCACCGACTCCCACACGACGATGATCAACGGCCTCGGCGTGCTCGGCTGGGGAGTGGGCGGGATCGAGGCCGAGGCGGCGATGCTCGGCCAGCCGATCTCGATGCTGCTGCCGCAGGTTCTCGGCTTCAAGCTCGACGGCGAGCTGCCCGAGGGCGCCACCGCCACCGACCTCGTCCTCCGCGTCACGGAGATGCTCCGCGAGCGCGGCGTCGTCAGCAAGTTCGTCGAGTTCTTCGGCCCCGGCCTCGCCGGGCTCGGCCTCGCCGACCGGGCGACGATCGGCAACATGTCGCCGGAGTTCGGCTCCACCTGCGCGATCTTCCCGCCCGACCAGGAGACCCTCCGCTACCTCGAGTTCACCGGCCGCCCGACCGAGCTGATCGAGCTCGTCGACGCCTACACGAAGGAGCAGGGCCTCTTCCACACCGAGGACTCCGAGGAGCCGACCTTCTCCGACACGCTCGAGCTCGACCTCTCCGACGTCGAGCCCTCGATCGCCGGCCCGAAGCGGCCGCAGGACCGGATCTCGCTGAGCGACGCGAAGCCCGCCTTCCTCGAGTCGCTCGCCGAGCACAACGAGGGCGCGGCGAAGGAGCTCGGCAACCAGCGCGACGAGGCGATCGAGGAGTCATTCCCCGCCTCCGACTCGCCCGCGGAGGATCACGACGGAGAGGAGGGCAAGCCGCGGAAATCGGTCAACGCCGGCGCCGCGGTCGCCGAGGTGCACCCGACCGAGCGACCGGGTCGAGGTGACGCTCGAGGACGGGACCGAGACCGACCTCGACCACGGCCGCGTCGTGATCGCCGCGATCACGAGCTGCACCAACACCTCGAACCCCTCGGTGATGATCGCCGCCGGCCTGCTCGCGAAGAAGGCCGTGGAGGCCGGGCTCGACGTGAAGCCGTGGGTGAAGACCTCGCTGGCGCCGGGCTCGACCGTCGTCACCGACTACCTGAAGCAGTCGGGCCTCGACGAGTTCCTCGACAAGCTCAAGTTCAACCTCGTCGGCTACGGCTGCACCACCTGCATCGGCAACTCCGGCCCGCTGCCGGAGGTGATCTCCGAGGCCGTCGCGGAGAAGGACCTCGTCGTCTGCTCGGTGCTCTCCGGGAACCGCAACTTCGAGGGCAGGATCAACCCCGACGTCCGCAACAACTACCTCGCCTCGCCGCCCCTCTGCGTGGCCTACGCGTTGACCGGGCGGATGGACATCGACCTGACCTCCGACCCGATCGGCGAGGGCTCCGACGGCGAGCCGGTCCACCTTTCCGACATCTGGCCGAGCTCGGAGGAGATCAAGGAGACGGTGGCGGAGGCCGTCCGCGCCGACATGTTCACCAAGAACTACGCCGACGTCTTCTCCGGCGACGAGCGCTGGCAGGACCTCGACATACCCGAGGGCGATCGCTACTCCTGGCCCGACTCGACCTACGTCCGCCGCCCGAGCTTCTTCGAGGGCATGGACGCCGAGCCGAAGCCGATCGAGCCGATCGAGGGCGCCCGCGTCCTCGCCGTGCTCGGCGACTCCGTCACCACCGACCACATCTCCCCGGCCGGGGCGATCAAGAAGAAGAGCCCGGCCGGCGAGTGGCTGATCGACCAGGGGGTCGAGGTCCGCGACTTCAACTCCTACGGCTCGCGCCGCGGCAACCACGAGGTGATGATCCGCGGGACCTTCGCCAACGTCCGGCTGCGAAACCAGCTGGTCGACAAGGAGGGCGGCTTCACCAAGAAATTCCCGGAGGGCGAGGAGACGACGATCTACGAGGCCGCGATGGCCTACGCCGAGGAGGACACCTCGCTCGTCGTCCTCGCCGGCAAGGAGTACGGCTCCGGCTCCTCGCGCGACTGGGCCGCGAAGGGCACGAAGCTGCTCGGCGTCCGCGCCGTGCTCGCGGAGAGCTTCGAGCGGATCCACCGCTCGAACCTGATCGGGATGGGAGTGCTGCCGCTACAGCTGCCCGACGGCGAGAGCGCCGAGTCGCTCGGCCTCACCGGCGAGGAGACGATCACGATCGGCGACCTCGATAACGGCGAGGCGAAGTCGGTCTCCGTCAAGGCCGAGCGCGACGGCGCCGACCCGGTTGAGTTCGAAGCCCGGGTCCGCCTCGACACGCCGAACGAGGTCAAGTACTTCCAGCACGGCGGCATCCTTCACCGCGTTCTACGCGAGCTGAAGTAAGCGACTCCCGTCCGAAAAAGGATGGCGTGAGTGGGGCTGTGGGAGGCAGGGGGTCCACACAACCCGCACCCACGCCTGCGCGTCGGTAGCCAGGGAGGGATGCCGACGCGATCGTTCCCGGAGGCGGGACTGACCGGGAACGAGCCTTGGAAAAAAAGGCCCCTGCGTGTGCGTCCATTGTCTCCCAGCTGACCATCCCTGTCAACCCCACAACCACGCCTGTCTTCGCGCGCTACTCGCTCGGAAGCTCCAGCTGGAGCTCACTGCGATACGCGCCGCCGCCCAGGTCGGTCTGCGTGACCTGGCCCCTGGCGTTCAGGTATGCCCCGGTCCCCCCGATGATCGGCCGTGACACGCCGCCCTTGGCCGGGACGACCGTGCCCACCGGCGCGACGTAGACGCCCGCGGCCACGATGTTCCCCTCGTCGAGCGTGAACTGGATCGTGCCGGTGCGGTACTCGACCTCCTCGCCGTCGCGCTCTTCGACGTCCGTGACCAGCACCGTGCCGTCGAGGCGCCCGACCTCCTCGTCGGTGCCCTCCTCGATGAGCGGTGAGTTGAACGCGCGGGTGTCGGCGCGGCTGGCGTCCTTCGGGGGGTTGTCGATGACCTCGATCTCGATCGTCGGCGAGTCGTAGACCAGCGTCTGGCTTTCGAATTCCTCGCCGCCGCAGCCGACCGCGAACGCCGCACTCGCGGCGAGCCCACCAGCTGCTGCCAAGGCCCACGATCTGGTCATCGAGCCAAAGATATCCAGATCGCGCGGATCAAAACCCCGCGGCCGCCTCGCGCCGATCCCGGCGATCGAGCCAGGCGATCCCGGCGACGCTGCCGATCGGGCCCAGCGGGGTGAAGGTTGCCGCGAGGAGCCAGAACGGCACCTCGTGGCGGATCACGGCGACGAAGATCAGCCCGAGCAGCGCCAGATAGCCGATCCCGTGCGCCCAGCCGAAGGCGGTCGTCTCCGACGGGAACCCGGGCGCCAGCCAGAAGAAGACGAGGGCGAGGAAGATCGCCGCCTCGAGCCAGGAGGCGCGGCGCACCCAGGGATAGAGCGCGCCCGGGCGTGCGCGGCGCAGCTCGTGAGCGGGGGTGGACGCCGTGGACATGGAAGGAGGCTAGATCTTCGACCTCTGTCCATAGGTTCGTGCGTCCCGGCCCGCGAACATGTTGCCCATGAAGACGAAGAAGCTGGACAAGACGTTCTCACCGGGTGAAGGGTCGCGACGCCTCGTCGGGCTCGAGCGCAACTACGAGTGCGCGAGCTGCGGCGGCGAGCACCGGTCCTGGACGCGGATGCGTGCCTGCCCCGACTGCGGCGAGCACCTCGCCGTGGCCGTGATCAGGCGCGCCGCGCTGGCGTCCGCGTAGCTCACGCCTCCGCTCCTCGGCACCGATAATGGTGTTCGAGGGGCATGCGGAGAATCTTTGCGATCGCGGTCGGGCTCGTGGCGCTGCTTGCGGCGGCCCCTGCGAGCGCCGCGACCCTGCAGGAGGTCGGCCGCTTCGCGAGCCCGGTATTCGTCACCTCGGATCCGAACGACGCCAAGCGCCTCTTCGTCGTCGAGCAGGGCGGAACGATCAGGCTGATCGCCGGCGGATCGACCAACACCTTCCTGGACATCACCACGCTCACGCTCTGTTGCGGGGAGCGGGGCCTGCTGTCGATGGCCTTCGCCCCGGACTTCGCGTCCAGCGGGCGGTTCTACGTCTATTACACGTCGCGGCCGAACGGGGACATCCAGATCGACGAGTTCGTCTCCTCGGGGAACGCCGTCGATCCGGCCACCCGCCGACCGGTGCTCACGGTGCCCCACGGCCAGGCGAGCAATCACAATGGCGGCCAGATCCAGTTCGGACCCGACGGTTACCTCTACATCGGCACGGGTGACGGTGGCGGCGGAGGCGACAGCTTCCACAACGCCCAGAACCTCAACGCGCTGCTCGGGAAGCTGCTGCGTATCGACCCGCGCCCGAGCGGCGGCGCTCCCTACGGAGTGCCGGCCGACAACCCGTTCGCCGGCGCGGTGGCGGGGGCCGACGAGATCTGGAGCTACGGGCTGCGCAATCCGTTCCGCTTCTCCTTCGACCGCCAGACCGGCGCGCTCTCCATCGGCGACGTCGGCCAGAACCTGATCGAGGAGATCGACTACGAGCCCCAGCCTCAGGCCGGTCGCGGCGACAACTTCGGCTGGAGCTGTCGCGAAGGCTCCGCGCCATTCGCGACTTCCGACCCTCTTTGCGTCGGCGCCACGGGGTTCACCGACCCGATCCACGAGTACTCGCACTCGGGCGGCGGCTGCTCGGTCACCGGGGGCTATGTCGCCCGCGACCCGAGCCTCGGCGACCTCGCCGGCCGCTACGTCTACTCGGATAACTGCGACGGCCAGATCCGCTCGCTCGTCCCCGGCCTCCCGCGTGCGAGCGGCGATCGCTCCGAGAACCTCAACGTCGCCCGGCCAAGCTCGTTCGGCGAGGACGCCTGCGGCCACCTTTACGTCGCCTCGTTGAACGGCGCGGTCTCCCGCTTCGTGGGCGACTCCCCGTCGACCTGCGAGACCGGTGGCGACACCACCCCGCCGGAGATCGAAGCCGAGGCGGCGAAGCGCCAGCAGGCCGGCGGCAAGATCAAGCTCGAGCTTGCGACCGTCGAGGCGGCCGAGGTGACCGCGCAGCTGAAGGTCGTCGCCTCGGGCAAGTCGGCGCGGCGAGGGACGATCGCGAAGCCGAAGGAAAAGTCGGTCGAGCTCGGCCCCGGCGGCACCGGCAAGGTGAGCTGGAAGCTCGACGGCGATGAGAAGCGCGCCGCGCGCGACGCCGGCAAGGTGACCGCGAAGTTCACCGCCCGCGGGACCGACGCCGCCGGCAACCGCGGCAAGAAGATCAAGGCGAGCTCGAAGCTGTCGGGCTAGCTCAGGGCGTCGGCAGCTGGCGCATCGGCGCGAGCAAGAGGGAAGAATCCGGTTTGTGGCAGGAGCACGGATCAGTCGCAGAGGCCTCGTCGGCGGCGCCGCCGCGGGCGCCGCGGGCGCCGCACTGCCCCGGGCGCTCCAGCCCGACCCGGCGGCGGCGAAGCCAAGCGGGAAACGGCGGAGCGCCGACGTCGCGATCGTCGGCGCCGGCTTCGCCGGGCTGACGGCAGCCCTCGGGCTGGTCGCAGCCGGCAAGTCGGTGATCGTGCTGGAGGCGCGCAACCGCGTCGGCGGACGCGTCCACAACGCGGACATCGGCGGCGGGGAGATCTCCGAGAAGGGCGGCACCTTCACCGGGCCGACCCAGGACCGGTTGCAGGCGATGGCCAAGCGCTTCGGCGTCGACACCTTCCCGACCTTCGTCGAAGGCCAGAACGTCTACGTCGACTCGACCGGCGCCCGCTCGACCTACTCGGACACGGGGCCGACCGGCACCGCGCCGCCCGACCCGTTGATCCTCGGCGACCTGGCGCAGGCCGTCGCCCGGCTGAACGATATGGCGGCAGCGATCGACGTCGAACGGCCCTACGACGCCGCCGGCGCCGTCGACCTCGACAGCGAGACGTTCGCCTCGTGGATCGAGTCGAACAGCGTCACCCCGCAGTTCAAGGAGATCGTCTCCCTCGCGACGCGGCCGATCTTCGGTGCCGAGCCGCGCGAGCTCTCGCTGCTCTACGTCCTCTTCTACATCGCCGCCTCCGGCAACGAGCAGAACGTCGGGACCTTCGAGCGCAACTTCAACACCCGCGGCGGCGCGCAGGAATCGCGGTTCGTCGGGGGCACAGGGCTGATCTGCGACCGGATGGCCGCCGAGCTCGGCAGCAAGCGGGTGATCAAGAAGGCGCCGGTCGAGCGGATCAAGCAGAAGGGCGGAGGCGTGACCGTCGAGGCGAAGGGGGTCACGGTCAAGGCGAAGCGGGCGATCGTCGCGATCCCGCCATCGCTCGCCGCCCGGATCGAATGCGAGCCCGCGCTTCCCACCGAGCGCGATCAGCTCACCCAGCGGATCTCGCAGGGCACGCTGATGAAGGCGACCGCGGTCTACGACAAGCCGTTCTGGCGCGAGCAGGGGTTGAACGGGACGGTCGTCTCCTACGACGGGCCGGTCCAGGTGACCTACGACGCCTCGCCGCCCGACGGCTCGCCCGGGATCATCTTCGGCTTCGTCGGCGGCGACCTCGCGCGCGAGTTCGCGCGGATGTCCCCCGACGCGCGCCGCGCCGCCGTCCTCGCCAACTTCACCAAGTACTTCGGCGCACCCGCGGGAAGCCCAACTCAGTACTTCGAGTCCGATTGGCCGGGCGAGCGCTGGTCCCGCGGCGGCCCGGTCGGCTTCACCTCTCCAGGCGCTCTGAGCGCGTACGGCCGTGCCCTGCGCGAGCCAGCCGGCCGCATCCACTGGGCCGGCACCGAGACCTCGGGCTACTGGGTCGGCTACATGGACGGCGCGATCCGCTCAGGAGAGCGCGTGGCGGCCGAGGTTCTCGCCGAGCTCTAGGGGCTAGGTAACGGTCCAGGTGTCGCCCGAGCGGAGCAGGGCGTCGAGCTCCGCCGGGCCGGCCTGGCCGTGCTCGCCCTCGAGCTTGTTGGTGAGCGCCTCGGCGTAGACCGGGCGGTCGATGTCGCGGAAGATGCCGATCGGGGTCGGCCCGGTCGGCAGCTCGGCGAGGTGGGCGAGGGCGAAGGCCTGGCTGGGGTTCGGGTCGTGGGCGTCGTGGACGAGCAGCGCGTCCTCACCGACGTCGGCGATCTCCGCGATGCCGAGCCGCTGGTCGTCGCCGCGGACGATGCCGCGCTCGAGCTCGGCGCCGAAGCGGATCGGCTCACCGTGCTCCAGGCGGATCTGGTTCTCCGCCCGGCGCTTGCCGCGCACGGCCTCGAAGGCGCCGTCGTTGAAGACGTTGCAGTTCTGGTAGATCTCGACGAAGGAGGAGCCCTCGTGTTCGGCAGCGGCGCGAAGGACCTCCGCCTGGTGCGTGCGGTCGGTGTCGACGGTGCGCGCGGCGAAGCTGGCCTCGGCGCCGAGCGCGAGCGCGATCGGGTTGAACGGATGGTCGTGGGAGCCGAACGGGGTGGACTTGGTGACCTTGCCCTGCTCCGAGGTCGGTGAGTACTGGCCCTTGGTCAGCCCGTAGATCTGGTTGTTGAAGAGCAAAATCTTGATCGGGACGTTCCGCCGCAGCGCGTGGATCAGGTGGTTGCCGCCGATCGAGAGGCCGTCGCCGTCACCCGTCACGACCCAGACCGAGAGGTCGGGCCGCGCGAGCGCGATGCCGGTCGCGATCGCCGGCGCGCGGCCGTGGATGCCGTGCATCCCGTAGGTGTTCATGTAGTAGGCGAAGCGGCCGGAGCAGCCGATCCCGGCGATGAAGACGTGCCGCTCCGGCGGCAGGTCGAGCTCGGGCAGGAACTGCTGGACCGTGGCGAGGATCGCGTAGTCGCCGCAGCCCGGGCACCAGCGCGTCTCCTGGTCGGAGGCGAAGTCCTTCTTCGTCAGGCTCGAGCGCGCTGTCTCCGTTGAGACTCATCTACCCGCGCCCGGCCGGACTCGGACGCGTCCCATAGTTCGGAGGATCCGGTCGGTGATGATTTCGTCGAGCTCCTCGGCAAAGATCGGGATGCCCTCGACCTTGTTGTAGCCCTCGACGTCGACGAGGAACTCGTCGCGGAGGATCCGGCTCAGCTGGCCGGTGTTGGTCTCGGGCACCAACACCTTCGAGTAGGAGCGGACCACCTCCCCGGTGTTGCGCGGCAGCGGGTTCAGGTGATGCAGGTGCGCCCGGGCGACCTTCTCGCCGCGCAGCCGGACCCGGCGCACGGCGCCCTTGACCGCGCCGTAGGTGGAGCCCCAGCCGAGCACCAGCATCTCCGCTCCGTCGGGGTCGTCCACCTCGAGCTCATCGATCTCGCCGGCGATCCCGGCGATCTTCTCCGCCCTGAGGCGGGTCATCTCCGAGTGGTTGGCGGCGTCGTAGGAGATGTGGCCGGTGCCCTCCTCCTTCTCGAGCCCGCCGATCACGTGCTGGAGGCCCTCGGTTCCCGGCAGCGCCCAGGGCCGCGCGCCACGCTCGTCGCGCAGATACGGCCAGAACTCGTCGCCCTTGTTCGGCTCCGTCGCGAAGTGCGGATCGAACTCGGGAAGGTCCGCGGCGTTCGGCAGCCGCCACGGCTCCGACGAGTTGGCGATGAAGGTGTCGGTCAGGAGGATCACCGGCGTCCGGTAGGTCACCGCGATCCGCGCCGCCTCGATCACCGCGTCGAAGCACTGGGCCGGGGAGGAGGCGGCGATGACCGGCAGGGGCGACTCGCCGTGGCGGCCGTGGATCGCCATCAGCAGGTCGGCCGCCTCGGTCTTGGTCGGCATCCCGGTCGAAGGGCCGGCGCGCTGGACGTCGATCACGAGCAGCGGCAGCTCGAGCGCCACCGCGAGCCCGATCGTCTCCGCCTTCAGGTCCATGCCCGGGCCGCTCGTCGCGGTGACGCCGAGGTGGCCGCCGAACGCCGCTCCGAGCGCCATATTGGCGGCGGCGATCTCGTCCTCGGCCTGAACGGTGCGGACGCCGAAGCGACGCTGGCGGGAGAGCTCGTGGAGGATCTCCGACGCCGGTGTGATCGGGTAGCTCGCCAGGAAGAGCGGGAGACCGCTGCGGACGCTCGCCGCCACGAGCCCGAGCGCGGTCGCCGTCGTCCCGTTCACGCCGCGATAGGTGCCCGGCTCGGCCTCGGCCGGCTTCACCTCGTAGTGGACCTGGAGCAGCTCGGCGGTCTCGCCGAAGTTGTAGCCGGCGCGGAACGCGGCGAGGTTGGCCTCCCTGACGTCCTCGGTCTCGGAGAACTTGTCCTCGATCCAGTCGACCGTGACGTCGGTCGGGCGGCTGTACATCCAGGAGACGAGGCCGAGGGCGAAGAAGTTCTTCGACCGCGCGGCGTCGCGCGAGCTGATCCCGTCGATCCCCTCCGTCGCCCGCACCGTCATCGAGGTCATCGGTACGCGGTAGACGCGGAGGTCGTCGAGCGTGCCGTCCTCGAGCGGGTTCGACTCGTACTCGGCCTTGCGCAGGTTGTGCTCGGAGAAGCCGTCCTCGTTGACGATGATGATGCCGCTTCGGCCCAGCTGCGGGAGGTTCACCTTCAGCGCGGCCGGGTTCATCGCGACGAGCACGTTCGGCTGCGCGCCCGGGGTGAGGATGTGGCGCGAGGCGAAGTGGATCTGGAAAGCCGAGACCCCGGCCAGGGTTCCCGCCGGCGCCCTGATCTCCGCCGGGAAGTCCGGCAGCGTGACCAGGTCGTTCCCGATCATCGCCGTCGCCGCCGCGAAGCGAGTGCCCGCGAGCTGGATGCCGTCGCCGGAGTCCCCGGCGAACCGGACTACAACCCGCTCCTTCTCTTCGACGGCCTTACTCAAATCGCGCTCTTCGGCGCTAGAAACACCGCTTGCGACTATACGTCGCGGTGTGGCCGGACTTGCGGGGCGGAAAGCCCGCGAGTTGCGTCAGCCCTGAAGGGCCGTGAGGACGATGCGCGTCTGTTCGTTGCGGTGCGCCGCGGGGTAGCCCTCGGAGGGCGCCGCGCGCTGCGGGCGGCCGATGTAACGGAACTCGGTGCCCTTGGGGACGAGCTTCTCGATCCGCCGCGAGAGGACCTTGTACGGGCCCATGTTCTGCGGTTCCTCCTGGGCCCAGACCACCTGCTTCAGGTTGGGGTAGCTGCCGATCAGCTCGGTCAGCTCGCTGCGGGCGAACGGGTAGAGCAGCTCGACCCGGGCGACCGCGGTCGTCTTCGCCTTCTCGCGGTTCTCGCTCGCGTCGATGTCGTAATAGACCTTGCCCGAGCACAGCACGAGGCGCTCGATCTCCTCGTGGCGGCCCTCGGCGCGCGGGTCGTCGATGACGAACTGGAAGCTGCCCTCGGTCAGGTCCGAGAGCTTCGACGCCGCGGCTTCGAGCCGCAGCAGGCCCTTCGGGGTGAAGACGATCAGGGGCCGCGCCTTCGCGATCCGCGCCTGGCGGCGGAGCAGGTGGAAGTACTGGGCCGCGGTGGTCGGGTTGGCGATGCGGATGTTGCCCTCGGCACCGAGGGCGAGGAAGCGCTCGATGCGGGCGCTCGAGTGCTCGGGGCCGGAGCCCTCGTAGCCGTGCGGGAGGAGCAGGGTGAGCCGCGTCATCTGGCCCCACTTCGCCTCGCCGGAGACGATGAAGCTGTCGATGATCACCTGCGCCGCGTTGGCGAAGTCGCCGAATTGCGCCTCCCAGAGGATCAGGCTCTCCGGTGAGGCGGCGGCGTAGCCGTACTCGAAGCCCAGGCAGGCGATCTCCGAGAGCGGGCTGTTGTAGAGCTCGAACGGGGCGAGGGCGCCGGAGAGGTTCTGGATCGGCGAGTACTCGAGCCCCGTCTTCTCGTCGTGCAGGGTCAGGTGGCGGTGGGAGAAGGTGCCGCGCTCGGAGTCCTGGCCGGTCAGGCGGATGTGGGTCCCCTCCGTGAGGAGCGTCGCGAAGGCGAGCGCCTCGGCGTGGCCGAACTCGATCGGCCCGTTCTCGAGTAGATCGTCGCGGCGGAGCAGCGGCTTGCGCAGCTTGCGGTGGATCGAGAAGCTCTCCGGAACCTGGAGCAGCTCTTCGTTGAGGGAGCGAAGGCGCTTCTCCTTGACCGCCGTCTCGACCTCGGGGCTCTTCGAGCGGTCGAGCTCGCCGGTGCCGACCGCGGTCGAGCTCGGGTCCTCGTACTCACCGAGCTCGATCTTCGCCCTCAGGTCCTTGAGCCGGCTCGAGAGGTCTTCGCGGCGCTCCTTCGCCTCGGTGTCGACGTCCTCGACGGTGACGACGCCCTCCTTGACCATCTTCTCCGCGTAGAGCTCGGAGACGGGCGCGTGCTCCTTGATCGCCCCAGCCATCTTCGGCTGCGTGTAGGCGGGCTCGTCGGATTCGTTGTGTCCGTAGCGGCGGTAGCCGATCAGGTCGATGACGACGTCGCGCCCCCATTCCTTGCGGTAGGCCATCGCGAGCCGGATCGCGCCGATGCAGGCCTCCACGTCGTCGGCGTTGACGTGGATGATCGGGACGTTGAAGCCCTTCGCCATGTCGGCGGCGTAGGGGGTCGACCGGCTCTCAGTCGGGTTCGTCGTGAAGCCCACCTGGTTGTTCTGGATGATGTGGATCGTGCCGCCGGTCGAGTAGCCGTCGAGCGCCTGCAGGTTCAGCGTCTCGGCGACGACGCCCTGGCCGGGGAAGGCGGCGTCGCCATGCAGGAGCACCGGGACGACCGACTCGGGGTTGTGATGGAGCTTCGGCCCCGAGTGACCGGTCTGGTCGGCGCGCGTGCCGCCCTCGACGACCGGGTCGACGAACTCGAGGTGGCTCGGGTTCGGGTAGAGGCGCATCTTGATCTGCTCGCCGTCGCGGGTGTCGAACATCCCCTCGGCCCCGTGGTGGTACTTGACGTCGCCCGTGCCGCCGTGTGGCATCGCGGTCGCCGCCTTCACCGTGTCGATCGCCTTCGCGCCCTCGAACTCGGCGAAGATCGACTCGACCGAGCGGCCGAAGTTGTGGGCGAGGACGCTGAGCCGGCCGCGATGGGCCATGCCGAGGACGATCTCGCGCGCGCCGTCGCGCTGGCCGATCGTCGCGACCTCGTCGAGCATCGGCACCGTCGCGTCGAGGCCCTCGATCGAGAACATCTTCTGCCCCAGGTAGGCCTTCTGGATGAAGCGCTCGAACTGGAAGACGTCGATCAGGCGATGCAGGAGCTGGCGCTTCTCGTCGGATGTGAGCGCCTTGCGGTGCGACGCGGTCTCGATCATCTCGCGCAGCCAGACCCGCTGCTGGTGTGATGACAGGTGCTCGAATTGGTAGCCGGCGGTGTCGCAGTAGACGCTCTGCATCCGCGGCAGCGCGTCGAGCAGCGTCTCGCCCTGGACGCCGATGCGGAGGATGTGGGCCGGGATGTCGGCCATCAGCTCGGGGGTCAGGTTGAGGTTCTCCGGCTGGATCGCCGGGTCGCCCTTCGGCTCGGAGCCGAGCGGGTCGAGCCGCGCGGCGAGGTGGCCGTGAGTGCGGTAGGCCTTGAGCAAGGAGGTCGCCGCCTGCACCGCCTGCAGCAGCTCTTCGTCGGGCTTTGCGGTGGTGACCGCGGATGGCGCGGCGGCGGCCGCGGCGGGCATCGGCGGGGCGGAGGCGGAGGCGGGGTGAGCCTTGCTGACGATGTTGGTGCTGACCTCGAGGTCCTCGGCGACCGACTCGTAGAAGGAGTCCTCGCCGAGCAGGAGCTGCTCGATCCGGCGCAAGAACGCGCCGGATTCGGCGCCCTGGATGATCCGGTGGTCGTAGGTGGACGTCATCGTCATCACCTTCGAGATTCCGAGCGACTTGGTCTTCTCCGGAGGCGCGTGCGTCCACTCGACCGGCAGCGCGATCGAGCCGGTCGCGACGATCGTGCCCTGACCCTTCATCAGCCGCGGCACCGAGGCGATCGTGCCGATCCCGCCCGGGTTGGTCAGGGTGATGTTGGTGCCCTGGAAGTCGTCCGCGGTCAGCTTGTTCTCTCGGGTCTTGGTGATCAGCTCCTCGTACATCGCGTGGAAGCTGTCGAAGCCGCCGCCGTCCGCTCCCTTGATGCAGGGCACCATCAGGCTGCGCTCGCCCTTGCGCTCGACGTCGACGGCGATCCCCAGGTTGACCTGGCCGTGGTCGACGAGGACCGGCTTGCCGCCCTCCTCGGCGTAGGTGCGGGCCATCGACGGGTGGTCCTCGGCCGCCGCGCGGACGATCGCCCAGGCGATCAGGTGGGTGAAGGACAGCTTCATGCCCCGGTCCTTCAGGACGCCGTTCAGCGCCTTGCGCTTCGCATCGAGGACGTCGACCGGAAGGGTGCGGAACGAGGTGGCCGTGGGCATCTCGCGGCTCTCGTTCATCGCCTGCGCGAGCATCCCGGCGGGCCCGCGTAGGACCTTCGTTTCGGCCTCGGCCGGCGGCGCCGGCGCGGCGGAGGGAGCGGCTCCGTTGCCGCCACCGGCGGCCATCAGCACGTCGTCGCGGGTGATCTTGCCGCCGATCCCGGTGCCCCGGACGGAAGTCAAGTCGACGCCCTTCGCCGCCGCTACGCGACGGGCTACGGGGGAGGCCTTGCCGTCGGCGTCGCCGGTTGGGGTGGCGACTGTGGGGTCAGACCCCTGTTCGCCGCGGGCTCCGGCGTTGCCGCTGGGCTCGGGCTCAGACCCCGCGCTCGGTTCTCCTCCCGCGCTCGCTCCCAGGCTACAGGTCGGCCAGCGCCTCGCCCACCTTCACGATCTCGTCGGGCTGCTTGAGGATCTTGGTCAGGGTGCCGTCGCCCGGCGCGGGCACCTCGGCGTCGACCTTGTCGGTCGAGACCTCGACCAGCGTGTCGCCCTCGGCGAAGCTCTCGCCCTCCTGCTTATGCCACTCGAGGACGGTGCCCTCGGTGACCGATTCGCCCATTTCAGGCATCGTCAGCTGGGCGGACTCGGCTTCGACTGATGGGGTCAGACCCCTGCGCCTCCGCGGGCTCCGACGCTTCCGTCCGGGCTCGGGTCAGACCCCGGCTGCGGGCTCGTCGGACCGTCGACGTCGTCGTCGCCGAGGTCCTGGTCGCCCTCGCCGCCGCCTTCGATCAGGCGTCCGCCTCCTCCGCTTCGCGTCCGGGGGCGGCCGGGTCCGCGGAGGGCTGGGCTCCATTTTCGCCCGGCTCGAGCTGGGCCAGCACCTCGCCCACCTTCACGACGTCGTCGGGCTGCTTCAGCACCTTGGCGATCGTTCCGCTCGTGGGGGCCGGCACCTCGGCGTCGACCTTGTCCGTCGAGACCTCGACGATGGTCTCGCCCTCCTCGACGAAATCGCCCTCGTTCTTGTGCCATTCGAGGACGGTGCCCTCGGTCACCGATTCCCCCATCTGGGGCATCTCGATGTCGACCGTGGTCGTGCTCGCCATTCCCCTGTCGAGTCTATTTGCATACGATCGCCAGCGGTGGACGCGAAGCCCCTCATCCTCGGCAATGCAATCGGCCGTGCGGCGATCGGGATCGGGGCGATCGTCGACCCCGCGCGCCTGCTCGGCCCGTGGATCGGCCCGAAGGAGGCGCGGCGCACCTCGAATCACGTCATCGGGCGCGCGCTGGGCGGCCGCGACCTCGTGATCGCCGCCGGGACCCTGCGCTCGATGGGCGACACCCAGGCGCTGCGGCCCTGGCTCGCCGCCGCCGTCCTCGCCGACGTCGTCGACTTCGGCGCCACCGCCGCGGCGGGGGACGACCTACCGCTGAGCGGCCGCGCCTTCGTGATGGCCATCGCCGGCGCCGCCGCGGCGGGCGGGGCGATCGCGCTGGCCCTGCTCGAAGACGCCTGAGCCGATCGTCGCCGTCACCTGAACCCGTGCCGGCCGCGGCTCGTCGGTGAGGGTGAGGAAGTCGCGGGCCGGAGCGGCGCGGTCGCAGTAAGGGCAGGCGAGCGCGGCGCCCAGCTCGAGTGAGCCCTCGAAGTGAACGGGTAGATCGCACGCGGGGCAGGCGAAGGTGCCGCCTCCGACCTGCCAGGTGCGCGTGAGCTTCCGCTTCTCCTCGGCGCCGGGGAGGAGCTCCGTCCGCTCCTCGCGGTGTGGCTCCAGCTCGCCCGGGTCGAGGTGAAGGGCCATCGCTCGGAGTGTAGGGTCACGCCGCAGGGCTAAAAGCGGAATCTCATGCAGATGAGATCGAGCCGAACCGGACGCGAAGCGGAGGATTCGGCGTAATTACTTAGGAGGAGAGAGCGTGGCCTATTTCGTCACCGGCGCAACGGGATTCATCGGCAGGAACCTGGTCGAGCAGCTGCTCGAACGCGACGGGACGATCTACGTGCTCGTGCGGGAGGGCTCGCGTGGCCGCCTCGAGGAGCTGATCAACCGCTGGGGCGCGGAGGACGGCCGGATCGTGCCGGTCATCGGCGACCTCTCCCAGCCGCTGCTCGGAGTCTCCGACGAGGACCTCGACAAGCTCAAGGGCGAGGTCGACCACATGTTCCACCTCGCGGCGATCTACGACATGACCGCCGACGAGGAGTCGCAGAAGGTCGCCAACATCGAGGGCACCAGGCACATGGTCGAGCTCGCCGAGGCGGTCGAGGCCGGGCGCGTGCACATGGTCAGCTCGATCGCCGCCGCCGGCCTCTTCAAGGGGACGTTCCACGAGTCGATGTTCGACGAGGCCCAGGATCTCGACACCAATCCCTACTTCCGCACCAAGCACGACTCGGAGGCGGTCGTCCGCAACGAGTGCACCCGGCCCTGGCGCGTCTACCGGCCGGGGATCGTCGTCGGCCACTCCGAGACCGGCGAGATGGACAAGATCGACGGCCCCTATTACTTCTTCAAGCTGATCCAGCGGCTGCGCAACGCCCTGCCGCCATGGATGCCCACGATCGGGATCGAGGGCAAGAACATCAACATCGTCCCGGTCGACTTCGTCGCCAAGGCGATGGACCACATCGCCCACCTCGACGGCCTCGACGGGCAGGCGTTCCACCTCGTCGACCCGAACCCGAAGACGGCGGGACAGGTGATCAACATCTTCGCCCGCGCCGCGCACGCGCCCCAGATGGGCATGCGCCTGGACCCGAAGATGTTCGCGATCGTCCCCGACGCGGTGCGCAGCGGGATGATGATGCTGCCGCCGGTAAAGCGGATCTCGGACACGGTGCTCGGCGATCTCGGGATCCCGCGCTCGGTCCTCACCTACATCAACTATCCGACCGACTTCGATTGCCGCGAGGCGCAGGCGGCGCTCGAGGGCACCGGCATCGACGTCCCGCCGCTCGAGACCTACGCGCCGAAGCTCTGGGACTACTACGAGCGCAACCTCGACCCGGACCTGTTCAAGGACCGCTCGCTCGCCGGCGCGGTCACCGGCAAGACGGTGATGATCACCGGCGCCTCGTCGGGGATCGGGAAGGCGGCGGCGCTCGACATCGCCATCGCAGGCGGAAAGGCGCTGCTCGTCGCCCGCACCCCGGAGAAGCTCGAGGAGACCAAGCAGGAGATCGAGGAACGAGGAGGGGAGGCGCACATCCATCGCTGCGACCTCTCCGACCTCGAGGACATCGACCGGATGGCGGACGAGGTGCTCGCGGAGCACGGGCACGTCGACATCCTCGTCAACAACGCGGGCCGCTCGATCCGGCGCTCGGTCGCGCTCTCCTACGACCGCTTCCACGACTACGAGCGGACGATGCAGCTCAACTACTTCGGGGCGCTGAGGCTGATCATGAAGATCCTGCCGGTGATGCGCGAGCGGAAGTCTGGGCACATCATCAACATCAGCTCGATCGGGGTCCAGACGAACACCCCGAGGTTCTCGGCATACGTCGCCTCGAAGGCGGCGCTCGACGCGTTCAGCCGCTGCATCGGCTCGGAGGTGATCGACGACGGGATCAACATCACGACGATCCACATGCCGCTCGTGCGGACGCCGATGATCGCGCCGACGAAGATGTACGACGCGTTCCCGACCTCCTCGCCGCAGGAGGCCGCGGACATGGTCTCGCGGGCGATCATCTACAAGCCGAAGAAGATCGCGACTCGCCTCGGGACCTTCGGCGAGGTCCTCTACTCACTCGCGCCGAAGATGTCCGACGCGATCCTCAACCAGGGCTACAAGCTCTTCCCGGACTCGAGCGCGGCGAAGGGGAAGCAGAAGGCGCTACCTGCGGGCGAGGATGGGGCGAAGGAGGAGCGCAAGGAGGAGGACGTCTCCTCGGAGGGCGTCGCGTTCGCATACCTGATGCGCGGCGTGCACTGGTAGGCCCCAGACTCGGGTTCGACCCGCCTACGGGAACGCCGGAATCGGGCCCTGGGCGCTGGCCACCACCGGCCCCGGATCCTCGACGGCCGGCGGCTCGACATACGGGGGCGCCTTCGGGCGCGTCGAGCCGCCGGGGAACGCGAGCCGCAGGATCGTTCGCTGGACCATCAGCCACTGCTGGAAGAACGGGCCCGTGTTGTAGGGCAGCTCGTAGCGCTCGCAGATCTCCTTGACCTGCGGCGCGATCTCCTTGTAGCGGGAGCTCGGCATGTCCGGGTAGAGGTGGTGCTCGACCTGGTAGCTGAGGTTGCCGCTCATCAGGTGGAACGTGTCGTTGCCCTCGATGTTCGCGGCGCCGATCAGCTGGCGGACGTACCAGGCACCGCGGCTCTCGTCGGCGGCCTCCTCCTCGGTGAACGTGTAGGCCTGGTCGGGGAAGTGCCCGCAGAAGATGATCGCGTTCGACCAGATGTTGCGGATGAAGTTCGCGGCCAGGTTCGCCTGGAGCGTCCGCTTGAACCCCTTGCGGCCGCTGAGCGCCGGGAACATCACGTAGTCCTTGAGGATCTGGCGGCCCGCCTTCTGGCCGAACTCCTTGAGCTCGCGGCGCAGCTGCTTCTTGTCCTTGGTCCCGGCGCGGATCGCCTCGATGTCGATGTCGTGGACGGCGACGCCCCACTCGAAGAAGAGCATCAGGAACACGTTGACCAGCGGCTGGGCGAGGAAGCGTGGCTCCCACCTCTGCTTCGGATCGACGCGCATGACCTCGTAGCCGACGTCCTTGTCCTTGCCGACGACGTTCGTGTAGGTGTGATGGAGGTAGTTGTGCGAGTGCTTCCACGCTGCCGAGGTCGAGGTGGTGTCCCAGTCCCAGGTAGAGGAGTGGATGTTCGGGTCGTTCATCCAGTCCCACTGCCCGTGGAGGATGTTGTGCCCGATCTCCATGTTCTCGAGGATCTTCGCCGTGCCCAGGCCGGCCGTTCCGAGAATCCACGCCGGCGGATAGCGCGAGGCCATCAGCACGATCCGGGACAGGGCGGCGAGACGGCGATGGAACTGGACGATGCTGCGGATGTAGTCGGCATCGCGCGCGCCGAGGTCGGCCCGCACCTCGTCGCCGATCGCCTGGAAGGCCTCGCCGATCTCGTCGATCTGCTCGGGCGTCAGGCGGTGCAGCGGATGATTGGGGTCGGCACTCGTATACGCACCGTTGACACTGGGCATCGTTCAGCTCCTCATAGTGCGATCTCGATATGCCCTTCGGGGGCGTTTACACAGGTCCGGATGGTCTGGCCCGGCTCGCCGTGGAGCTCGCCGGTTCGCAGATCGCGGACCTGCCCTGATTGCAGCTTTCCCTTGCAGGTGTGGCAAATCCCCAGACGGCATCCGAAGGGCAGGATCGCCCCGGCCTCCTCGCCGCCGACGAGAATCGAGATGCCGACGTCGCAGGTCGCCTCGGCGTCGGTGACCCGAAAGCTGACGGTCCCGCCGGAGCCGACCTCCGCGTCGCCGCGCCCGATCACGGGCTGAAAGCGCTCCATGTTGAGGCGGGCGTGATCGCCTTCGGCCTTCCAGTGGTCCTCGAGGACGTCCATCAGACCTCGAGGACCGGAGAGGAACGTCTCCCGGTCGGCCCAGTCCGAGCAGATCTCGGCGAGGCTCTCGCCGTTTAGGCGGGGGACCTGGCCGGTCAGGTGCTCCTGCAGCGTGTAGCCCTCGTAGGTGTCGTTCATCCGTCTCAGGTCATCGCCGAAGATCACCTGATCGGGCTCGCGCGCACAGTGGATGTGGAGCACGTCGCCCAGCTCGTCGCGCCGCTCGAGCTCGCGCAGCATGCACCAGATCGGCGTGATCCCGCTGCCGGCGCTGATCAGCAGCGTGCGCTGGGGCAGGGGATCGGGCATCCGGAACTCGCCCTCGACGTCGCCCAGGTAGACCATCGAGCCGGGCTCGACGCGCTGGGTGAAGTAGGGCGACATCAGCCCTTCGGGCACGTGCTTGACCGTGATCGAGACGAGCCCCTCCGGATGGTCCGGGTCCGAGGTCAGCGAGTAGGCCCGCCAGTGGCGGATCCCGTCGAGCTCGACGCCGATCCGCAGGTATTGGCCTGGGCGATGACCTGGCCAGGGGAAGTGCGGCCGGATGACGACGGTCGATGTCTCGCTGGTCTCGGGCTTGATCCGCTCGATCTGCCCGGTCAGCTCGCGTGCCGACCAGGCCGGGTTGAGGAGGCCGAGGTAGTCGTCGGGAACCAGCGGGAACGTCATCGACTTGGCGAGCGCCATCGCGCGCCGACGCCACGTCGGGATTTCTGGAGTCGCCGCGCTCTCGACCATTCGCGATCCGACTCTATCCCGGCAGGTAGGGTCGAGGCGAATGGCGACGACGAGCACGAGGCGGCGCAAGCACTGGGGCTGGGGCTGGGAGGACCAGCAGCCCGACCGCGCCGGGCTCGAGGCGGCGGCGAAGGCGGTCCACGAGCGGCTCGGCTTCGAGGTCGAGCGGATCGACGAGCCGGTGGCGCTCGAGGACGTCGAGCTGCGCGAACCGCGGGTCGAGGCGCCTGCTCGCTTGCCGGGTTCGTCGGCGCGGACCGCCACGACCGCGTCTCGCATGCCCTCGGCAAGGCCTACCGGGACGTCGTCCGCGGCTTTCGCGGCGAGTTCGAGAACCCGCCCGATCTGGTCGCGCGCCCGGCTGATGAGGCCGAGCTCGAGGCGGTGCTCGGCTGGTGCGCGGAGGAGGGGATCGCGGCGATCCCCTATGGCGGCGGCACGAGCGTCGTCGGCGGCGTCGAGCCGCGCTTCGGCGACGAGTACCCGGGCGCGGTCACGATCGACCTCGGCCGGCTCGACCGCGTCCTCGAGGTCGACGAGGTCTCGAGCGCGGCGAGGATCCAGGCCGGCGCGCTGGGTCCGTCGCTCGAGGACCAGCTGCGCGAGCGGGGGCTGACCCTCCGCCACTTCCCGCAGTCCTTCGAGTATTCGACCCTCGGCGGCTGGGTGGTCACCCGCGCCGGCGGGCACTTCGCGACGCTCTACACCCACATCGACGACCTCGTCGAGTCCGTCCGGGCGATCACACCGACGGGCGAGTGGGAGAGCCGGCGGCTGCCGGGTTCGGGAGCCGGGCCGAGTCCCGACCGGATGCTGATCGGCTCTGAGGGAACGCTCGGCGTGGTCACCGAGGCCTGGGTCCGGGTGCGCCCGCGGCCGACGGCAAAGCTCTCGTGCGGCGTGGCCTTCGACTCGTTCGAGGCGGGCGCCGAGGCCGTCCGCGAGATCGCGCAGTCCGGCCTCAACCCGTCGAACTGCCGCCTGCTCGATCCGCTCGAGGCGGAGACCTCCGGGGCGGGGGACGGGTCCGTAGCCGTCCTGGTGCTCGGCTTCGAGTCGGCGCACGTGCCGGTGGACGAGCCGATGGCGGCGGTGATCGAGATGGCGCAGGGGCATGGGGGGAAGGCGGGCGAGATCGAAGGGGAGGCGGACAGACCGAGCCGCACACCGACGGTCGGGTGACCCGCCCTGGGCGGTGACGCGGTCGGGCCTGGCGGCACGCGTTCCTCGCCGCGCCCTACCTGCGCGACACGCTCGTGGCCTGCGGCGTGATCTCCGACACCTTCGAGACCTCGATCACCTGGGACCGCTTTCCCGAGTTCCACGCCGGGGTCTCCGAGCGGGTCCGGGCCGCCGTCGCCGAGGTAACCGGCGCGCCCGCCGAGGGCCCCGGCGCCGCCCGCGTCTCCTGCCGCTTCACCCACGTCTACCCTGACGGCCCGGCGCCCTACTTCACGATCCTCGCCCCCGGCCGCCGCGGCTCCGAGGTCGCCCAGTGGGACGAGATCAAGGCCGCCGCCTCCGACGCGGTGATCGACGCCGGCGGCACGATCACCCACCACCACGCCGTCGGCCGAGACCACCGCCCCTGGTACGACCGCCAGCGCCCGGACCGCTTCGCGGAGGCGCTGCGCGGCGCGAAGAAGGCGGTGGATCCAAACGGGATTCTCAACCCGGGTGTGCTGATCGATCCCTAGCCAGAGGGGCACGAAGGGCCGAGACGACGAGGTCGGGATCGTCGGCGACCTCTCGGTAGGTGAAGCGCAGGACGACGAAGCCGCGCCGCTGAAGCTCGCGGTCGCGGCGCGCGATCTGACTTCGAACGACGCTCGTGAGGAGTGGAACTCGTAGCCGTCGGTTTCGACGATGAGGCGCTGGGGTGCGCCAGAGGAAGTCGACGGTGTAGGGACCGACTTGGCGTTCACTTCGGGGCGTGGGAGGCCGGCGTCGCGGATCAGCTTCAGGAAGAGCCGCTCGAGGTGGCTTCGGGTCGGCTCTGAGTCCCAGCCCATGTCGGCGAGGGTGCGCTCGCGGGTGGTGACCGGGATGTTCTTGCGCCGGGTGGTGTCGGAGGACGTGAGGCTCGAGGAGTAGTGCAGGCGGATACCTCGGCGCTTGGTTCGAGTGCCTCGGTCCGGGACGCTGACGTGGACAACTGCGCCTGTAGGGGAACGTGCGAGGCCCCAGAGGGCAGCTGCGGAGTCGTGGCTCAATACGGCCTGAGGGCCGAAGGCGAAAACGGAGGCGATCCAGCGGCCTTCCTGAGAGATCTTTCGGTGGCCGACGGCGTAGATCACCCATGCTGCCGACCTGCGATCTCCGCGACCATTCGCTCCGCCTTCGCGAGAAATTCGTCCACAGAACGAATAAGTCGCGAGGACGGCTTCGCGCCCCCCTTTCCGGCCCAGTCGCCCTCCCCTACTTGCCGCTGTTTTTCGTCCTGCAGCCGCCGCCACGCACCAGACCTATCCTCCCTTGCCCATGGAATCGCTCACCCGGGAGCGGCCTGCGCCTCCCGAAATGCCGCCCACCATGACGCCGCCCACGCCACGCCGGACCACCCTGCACGCCCTAATCGTCGCGATGCGGCCGCAGGAGTGGGTCAAGAACCTGCTCGTCTTCGCCGGGCTCATCTTCTCGCGGCAGTTCGACGAGGCGGAGCCGTTCGGCGCGGCGCTGCTGACCTTCGCCGCCTTCTGCGCGATCTCCAGCGCGGGCTACCTGCTCAACGACCTGCGCGACGCGGAGCACGATCGCCGCCACCACGAGAAGCGGCGGCGGCCGATCGCGGCGGGGGAGCTCTCGCCGGGCCTCGCCGCCGCCGTCGGGGTCGCCCTCGCAGCGGCCGCCATCGCGATCGGGTTCACCGTCTCCGCCGAGGTCGCCGCCATCGTCGCGGGCTACGGCGTCGCGACGGCCGCCTACACGTTGATCCTGAAGCGGCTCGTGATCGTCGACGTGATGACGATCGCCGGGCTCTTCATCCTCCGCGTCGTCGCCGGCGCGGTCGCCGTGGACGCGCAGGCCTCCGAGTGGCTGCTCGTCTGCACCGGCATGCTCGCCCTCTTCCTCGGCTTCACCAAGCGACGCCAGGAGGCCATGCAGGAGGAGAAACAATCGCCGGGGGATCCTCCGCTTCGCGTCCGGGTCCCCCCGGGCCCGGGTACACCCGCCCGTCCTCGAGCACTACTCGCTGCCGTTCCTCGACCAGATGATCGCGATGGTCACCGCGGCGGCGGTGATCAGCTACGCCGTCTATGCGGTCGACTCGCCCTTCATCGGCTCGGAGATGCTGGCGACGGCGCCGCCGGTGATCTACGGGATCTTCCGTTACCTCTACCTGATCTACGACCGGGGCGATACCCGCTCGACCGCGGAGATCCTGACCCGCGACCCGGGGATGATCGCCGCCGCCGTCGTCTGGGTGGGCACCGCGTTGCTGCTGCTGTACGCGTTCTAACAAGACGGCCCGAAAACGCCGATAATCGGACCGATGGACAAGGACCGTCCTCCGCTCGAGCACCTGGTCACCGACTCGCGGGAGTCCGATCGCGCGCACCGCGCCGGCGGCATGGACCCGCCGGTCGAGGAGGCGCCGACACCGTTCCTCGAACGGCGCATGCCGGGCTCGCCCTTCCCGGCGATCGCGGACTACGCCTTCCTCTCCGACTGCCACACGGGCGCGCTGGTCGCGCCGGACGGGACCGTGGAGTGGCTCTGCCCGCCGCGCTTCGACTCGCCGTCGATCTTCGCCGCGGTGCTCGACCGCGCCGCCGGCGGCTGGCGCTTTGGCCCGGTCAGCATGGGCGAGCCGGTCGGCCGCCGCTACGAGCCCGGCACGAACATCGTCGAGACCACGTGGATGACCCCGACGGGCTGGATGATCGTCCGCGACGCCCTGGTCGTCGGCCGCTGGCGCGAGCGCGAGCCGGGCAAGGCGACGGCCCACACCCGCCCGCCGTCCGACTACGACGCGCACCACATCCTCGTCCGCACCGCCCGCTGCATCCACGGCACGGTCCCGGTCGAGATGGTCTGCGAGCCGGTCTTCGACTACGGCCGGGAGCCGGCCACCTGGTCGCGCCCCGACGGCACCCACCGCGTCGCCGACGCCTCCGACGGCAACACCACCGTGCGCCTCCACTCCGACGTCCCGATGGGAATCGAGGGCGGCTGCGCCCGCGCCCGCAACCGTCTCGACGCGGGTCAGACCTGCTTACTTCGCCCTCTCGTGGTCCTCGCGGCTCGACGGGCCGGCGAGCTACGAGGAGGCAACGGGCGCGCTCGAGACGACTTCCGAGTTCTGGCGCACCTGGCTTGCCTCCGGCGACTTCCCCGACCACCGCTGGCGGGAGGATCTGCAGCGCTCGGCGCTCGTCCTCAAGGGCCTCACCTACGCGCCGACCGGCGCGATGGTCGCCGCGCTCACCACCTCCCTGCCGGAGGCGCCCGGCGGCGCCCGCAACTGGGACTACCGCTACACCTGGATGCGCGACGCCACCTTCACCCTGCAGGGCCTCCACGCGCTCGGACTCGACTGGGAGGCCGACGACTTCATCCAGTACGTCTCCGACCTGGTTCGCAATGAGGACGGCTCGCTCCAGATCATGTACGGGATCGGCGGGGAGAAGGAGATCCCGGAGTCGGAGCTCGACCACCTGACGGGTTACGAGGGCTCGCGGCCCGTGCGGATCGGCAACGGCGCCTACGCGCAGCGCCAGAACGACGTCTACGGCGCCGTGCTCGACTCGATCTGGCAGCACCAGAAGGAGTACGGGCACAACTCGCCGCGGCTGTGGCCCGTGGTCGAGGACCAGGCCCGCCAGGCTGCCGAGGTCTGGCGCGAGCCCGACCACGGGATCTGGGAGGCGCGCGGGGATCCGCGCCACTACGTCTCCTCGAAGGTGATGTGCTGGGTCGCGCTCGACCGCGCCACCCGGCTCGCCTCGCGCTACGGCCACGAGGACGTCGCCGACGAGTGGCGCGTGGTCGCCAACGAGATCCACGCCGACGTCCTCGAGCACGGGCTCGACGAGCGCGGCGTCTTCATCCAGCACTACGGCACCGGGGCGCTCGACGCTTCGAACCTGATCATCCCGCTCGTCCGCTTCCTGCCCCAGGGCGACGAGCGGGTACGGCGCACCGTGCTGGCGGTCGCCGACGAGCTGACCGAGAACGGCCTGGTACTCCGCTACCGCACCGACGAGACCGACGACGGCGTCGGCGGGGAGGAGGGGACCTTCCTGATCTGCTCCTTCTGGCTCGTCTCCGCCCTGCTGGAGATCGGCGAGCGCAAGCGCGGTCGCGAGCTGTGCGAGCGACTGCTCAAGGAGGCCTCGCCGCTCGGCCTCTACGCCGAGGAGCTCGACCCGTCCTCCGCCCGCCACCTCGGCAACTTCCCTCAGGCCTTCACCCACCTCGCCCTGATCAACGCGGTCACCCACGTGATCCGCGACGAGCGGGCGATGCCGGTTGTCTGAGTCGATGCGCGACGCCACCCGCGAGGACCTCGGCTCGATCGTGGAAATCCTCGCTGGCGGCTTCGACGAGGACCCGATGTTCCGCTGGATGTTCGGCGCGATCGACTTCGACTCGGCGCTGCACGAATGGCTCGAGATGGTCGTGGGCGTAACGCTCGGCAAGGGCCCGGCCCACATCGACGACGAGGCCGGCGCCGCGGCGGTCTGGACCGCCCTCGGAGTGCCACTCGCCGAGCCCGAGGAGATGGCAAGGGTCGGCGCGTTCGTCGAGGAGAAGCTCGGCGAGCGGGCGTCGGACGTCATGGGCGCCCTCGGTTCGGTGGGTGCCCACAAGCCAGAGGAGCCGCCGAGCCTCCACCTCGTCTATGTCGCCGTTCGCCCGGAGAATCAGGGCAACGGCGCGGGGGCGGCGATCCTCGCGCCGGTCCTCGATGCGTGCGACCAGCGCGGCGAGCACGCGTACCTCCACGCGACCAACCCGGACACGGTCGGCTTCTACGAGCGGCTCGGTTTTGAGGCGCTCGCCCACGAGCAGATGCCGGACGGCGGACCCGTCGTCGCGCCGATGTGGCGCGAGCCGCGATAGGTTCCCGTCATAGACGCATCTCGCTGCATCTTTCGAATGACCTGACGCTCAGCTCCGAGGAAGAGGCATTCCGCGACGAGATCCGCTCGTGGCTGGAGGAGAACCACCCTGGCCCGAGCCCCGGCGGCGGCGACCAGGCCGAGTTCCAGTTCCAGCGCGATTGGCAGAAGGTGATGCACTCCGGCGGCTGGGCGGGGATCTCCTGGCCGAAGGACTACGGCGGCCGCGGCGCCACCTTGATCGAGCAGTCGATCGCCGCCGAGGAGATGGCCCGCGCCAAGGTCCCCCGGCCGGCGAACGTGCTCGGCCTCGTCATGGGCGGCCCGGTCGTCATCGCCCACGGCACGGAGGACCAGAAGGAGCGCTTCCTCGATCCGATCCTCTCCGGCGAGGAGATCTGGTGCCAGGGCTTCTCCGAGCCCGAGTCGGGATCCGACCTCGCATCGCTGAAGACGCGCGCCGTGAAGGACAACGGCGACTGGGTCGTGACCGGGCAGAAGGTCTGGACCACGTTCGCGCACGAGGCGAAGTGGTGCATGCTCGTCGCCCGCACTGACGCGGACGTGCCCAAGCACAAGGGGCTCACCTACTTCATCTGCGACATGGAGCAGGACGAGGTCGAGGTTCGGCCCCTGCGCCAGATCACCGGCGAGTCGGAGTTCAACGAGCTCTTCATCGAGGAGGCGCGGATCCCCGACGACAACGTGATCGGCGGCGTCGGCAACGGCTGGAACGTCGCGATCACGACGCTGATGCACGAGCGCGCCGGCCTCGGCGGCTCGGCGGCGATGGCGATGTCGGCTGCGCTGGACGAGCTCGTCGAGCTCGCGAACGAGCGCGGCCTCGGCGGCGACCCGCTGATCCGCGACAAGATCGCCCGCCTGAAGATCGGGATCGAGGGCCTGCGGCTCGGCGCGATGCGCGCCCTGACCCAGACGATGAAGGTCGGCATCCCGGGCCCCGAGGGCTCGGTCGCGAAGCTTCAGTGGTCCTCGACCAACCAGGCGATGACCGAGCTCGCCGTGGACATCGGCGGAGTCGAGATGCTCGAGCGCGACTCGATGTGGGCCTATCGCTTCCTCCGTGCCCGGGCCAACTCGATCGAGGGTGGCACCACGGAGATCCTCAAGAACATCGTCGCCGAGCGGGTGCTCGGCCTACCCAAGCTCCGCTAGGACCAACCCATGGACTTCGGCTTCAACGACGAGCAGCAGGCGATCCGCGACACGGCGCGCGAGATGCTGACCAAGCGCTCGCCGCTCTCGCGCGTCCGGGAGCACGCCGAGGCGGGCACCCGCGACGACGAGCTCTGGAGCGAGATCTGCGGGCTCGGCTGGCCCGGGATCTCGATCGCCGAGGAGCACGGGGGCCAGGGGCTCGGCACGGTTGAGCTGGCGATCATCTGCGAGGAGCTCGGCTACGCGTGCGCCGCGGTCCCGTACCTCTCGAACGCCATCGCCGGAATCCTGATCGAGGGGAACGGCACCGACGAGCAGAAGTCGAAGTGGCTCCCCGGGATCGCGTCAGGCGAGGAACGGGGCGCCGCCGCCGTCGAGCCGAGCGAGAAGGCGACCGTCATCGACGGCGACGGTGCCGCAGTGCTCGTTCTCGCCCCATGTGATCACGGCCCTAAGGGAGTGATCGCGGAGCCATCGCAGGCGGAGCTCGAGCCGCTCGAACTGATCGACACGACGCGCTCCTACGCCCGCGCCACCGCGACCGGCGGCGACCCGCTCCCGAGCGACGAGCTCGAGCACATCGCCCGCGGCACCGTTGCGATCGCCGCCGAGATGGTCGGGATCGCGCAGCGGGCGATGGAGATGGCGGTCGAGTACGCGAAGGAGCGCGAGCAGTTCGGCCGCCCGATCGGCGCCTACCAGGCGGTCTCGCACCGCTGCGCCGAGATGCTCTGGGACGTCGAGGAGGCGCGCTCGCTCACGCTCTACGCCGCGTGGTGCGCCGACGCCCAGCCGGAGTCGCTCCCCTTTGCGGCCCACATGGCGAAGGCCCGTGCCTCCGACAGCGCGTGGGCGGTCACCGCTTCGGCGCTGCAGGTCTTCGGCGGTATCGGGTTCACCTGGGAGCACGACCTGCAGTTCCTGCTCAAGCGGGCCAAGACCGATGGCGCCCTGATGGGCCCCGCGGGCGCCCACCGCGTCCGGGTCGCGGAGCTCGCCGGGCTCGCCGCCTAGGAGACCGCTCCGCTTCGCATCAGCTCCGCCGCGGCGCCGGCGATCGATTGTGAGAAGGCCTCGACGACGTTCGGGTCGAAGTGCCGTCCCGGATTGTGCGTCGATCTCCTCGACCGCGTCGTTGAGGCCCCAGGCGTCGCGGTAAGGCCGGTTCTGCGTGAGGGCGTCGAAGACGTCCGCAACGGCGACGATGCGCCCGGTGATCGGGATGTCCTTCCCGGCCAGGCCGCGGGGATAGCCGCTGCCATCCCAGCGCTCGTGGTGGCTGAGCGCGATCTCCTCGGCCATCTGGAGCAATGGCGAATCGCTGCCGGAGAGGATCCCCGCGCCGATCGTCGTGTGGCCCTTCATCAACTCGTATTCCTCGTCGGTGAATTTGCCGGGCTTGAGGAGGACGGCGTCGGGAATGCCGATCTTGCCGATGTCGTGGAGGGTCGCCGCCTGGCGGATCAGGTCCACCCGCTCGTCGCCGAACTTGAGCGACTCGGCGAGGAGGGCTGCGATCCGGCCGACCCGCTGAGCGTGCTCGCCGGTGGCGTCGTCGCGATATTCGCCGGCCGCCGCGAGCCGTTCGAGGATCTCGATGCGCGCCTGGTCGAGCTCCTCGGTGCGCTTGCGAACCCGGGCCTCTAGGGAGGCGTTGGCCCGCTCGAGCGCGACGTGAAGCTGGTGAGTCTGGAGCAGGTTGCGTACCCGAAGCACGACCTCGGTCTCGTTGAACGGCTTCGTGATGAAGTCGCTCGCGCCCTCACTGAGTGCCCGCCTTCGCACCGTCTCGGAGAGGTCGCCGGTCAGCATGATCACCGGCATCGGTCCTTCGGTTCCATACACCTCGCGCAGCTCGCCGAGCACCGCGAAGCCATCCATCTGCGGCATGTGGATATCGAGCAGGACGAGATCGGGGGAGACCGCTCGGCAGAGCTCGACCGCTCTGGCCGGATCGGTCTCCGTGCTCACCGAAGCGTGTCCCTCGCGTTCGAGCAGCCGCTTTAGGACCGCGGTGTTCGATTCCTCATCGTCGACGATGAGGATGTCCGCGCTGTCGAGAAATACGGTGATTCCCTGCGTGGGGGTGCCCTCCATAGCGATTTGAGGCTAGTAGTTTCCCGTAGCAGGAGTGCGGTTTCCCCCGGTGTTGGCAAGCCCCTTTCGCTGCGAACATGTCGATGTGGCTCCCCAGACCGCAAGGATGACTCCACCGCCCCCGCGCGAGCGGCCGGCGGCGATCTCGGCCGCCGGGCTCAGTCTGCCCGATGCGCCGAAGCTTTCGCCCGCCGCTGCGACAGCGTCAGGGCTCCGGCCCGCCGCGGGCGCATACCTCGGTAACGCCGGTGGCGACTCCCGTCACCGGATCTCGTTTTCCGTGCGCGGGGGCCAGATTCGCAACCTCCGCGTGGATGGGCTTTCCCAGGCCGCCCACGCGCCGATCCGCGACGGACGGGTCGAGACAAGCCACGTCGGCTTCGAGCTGACCGCCTCCTGGGTCGACGAGAACCACGTCGATGGCCAGGTGAAGATGCGCGGCCGCTGGGGACGCGGCCAGACCTTCCGCTTCACCGCCCGCCGCCGCCAGGGCGACGTGCTCAGCGGCAGCTAGGCCGCGCCGCTCAAGGCAGGATCTCCGCGTCGGAGATCAGCTTCGTCTCGCCGCGGAGCCGGTACTCCACGTCGACCGTTTCGTTCTTTCCGTAGCTCCCGAACAGGCCGAGGAGCATCGCCAGCCAGCGGGCGCCGCTGACCTGCTCCTTGATGATCTGGCGATCGAACTCGATCCCACCCTCGGCCAGGCGGTAGTCCGTGCCCTCGCTCTGGCGCACGCCGTTGACGTAGACGGCGATCGGTGCCCCGGCGCCGGCCGGGAGGCGCACCCGCCGCCCCACGGCGACGCTGCCTTTCGGGACCTCGGTGTCGCTGGCGCCCCGCAGCGGCTAGGGCGCCGTTCGGCGGTTGCGCATTGCCACGACGACGCTGGTGGCGATGGCGGCGATGAAGATCACGACTCCGGCGGCCAGCGAGATCTTTCCGCCGGGCCCCATTCGGGAGAGGTCTTCGTACTCACCGTTGAACCAGGTCGCGGAGTAGATGCACCACCCCGCGGCGACAACCGCGACCGGCAGCGCGACGACCCAGATCCGCCTTGCCACGGCCGGGATAAGTCCGACCAGACCGCCGATGAGCGCGAGCCCGCCGGCGAAGATCGTCCAGACGAAGATCGCCGACCCATCGGTTTCCTCGTCGGAGATGTCCATCCCCGTGAACTTTTTCTCGTACGAACTTGGCGCCTCGTAACCCACGTCTCCAGGGACCAGCTCCTCCCCGAACGCCGGCGCGTTGCTGTACGTCTGGACGTAGTCCACGTAGTCAAGGAAGAGGAACGTTGCGAGCAACGTGACCGCGGCGACGACGATCACCGCGGCGCCGATCCTTCCCGGACGCGCTGACGGCGGCGGTGTCTGTCCTGCTTCCATCCCTGTCTCCCTCGTTCGTTACCGGAGGGCCTTGCGCACCGCATCGAACGGCGATTGCGCGCCCTTGGGTTCCAGCTCTCGGCGCACCATACCTCCCTTGAACGGGACCAGCCTGCCGTCGCCCATCACGTCGATCCCGGCGGTGTCGCCGCCGAGGAGCCCACCGGTCGAGATCTCGAATCGCGCGGCCACCTGCGTCTCGGGCTCGTAGTCGCGGATCATCGAGCGCTTCGGCAGCGGGCCCTCGGCGACGACGGCTTCAGCCTCGGCCTCCATCGTCTCGACGGCGTCTCCGAGCCTGTCGAAACTCTCCCGGTCGACCGAAGAGCCCCGCCGGATCGTCAGCTTGTACGTCGCCAGCGGGTGCCTCAGGCGCCGCGCCGCGGCAACTTCGGCCGCTTCGCCGGCGGGCCGGTGATCTTCTCTTCGCCGGAGCGCTCGCTGACCGGCACATAGTCCTGGTCGCGCTTGCCCGTGTAGATCTGGCGGGGACGCGCGATCTTCAGGTCGGGATCATCGAGCATCTCCATCCACTGCGAGATCCAGCCCGATGTACGCGGGATCGCGAAGATCACCGTGAACATGTCGGCGGGGATGCCGAGCGCCTCGTAGATGAGGCCGGAGTAGAAATCGACGTTCGGATAGAGCTTGCGCTCGGTGAAGAACTCGTCATCGAGGGCTCGCTTCTCGAGCTCGGTGGCGATGTCGAGCAGCGGGTTGTCGCCGGTCGCCTCGAGCACCTCCTCGACGTGGTGCTTGATGATCCGTGCCCGGGGGTCGTAGTTCTTGTAGACCCGGTGGCCGAAGCCCATCAGCTTCTCGTCCCGGTTCTTCACTCCCTCGAGGAAGTCGGGGATGTTGTCGGTCGTCTCGATCCGGCGGAGCATCTTCAGCACCGCCTCGTTGGCGCCGCCGTGCAGCGGTCCGTAGAGCGCGGCGATGCCGGCGGCGACCGCCGAATAAGGGTCGACCTGCGACGAGCCGACCGAGCGGACCGCCGCGGTCGAGCAGTTCTGCTCGTGATCGGCGTGCAGGATGAAGAGGACGTCGAGGGCCTTCGCGAGCCGCGGGTCGGGCTCGTACTTCACCTCGGTCATCATCCGCATCATCCCGAGGAAGTTCTCGGAGTAGCTGAGGTCGTTGTCGGGATAGACGTACGGCAGGCCGAGGCTGTGGCGGTAGGCGAACGCGGCGAGCGTCGGCACCTTGGCGATCAGCCTGATCGCCGCCATGTAGCGCTCCTCGTGGTCTTCGATCTCCTTCGACTCCGGATAGAAGGTCGAGAGCGCGCCGACGCCCGAGAGCAGCATCCCCATCGGGTGGGCGTCGTAGCGGAACGTCTCGAAGAGGTTCTTGATGTCCTCGTGGACGAAGGTGTGGTGGGTGATGTCGTGGGTCCAGCGCTCGAGCTGCTTCTCGGTCGGCAGCTCGCCGAAGATCAGGAGGTAGGCGACCTCGACGTAGGACGAGTGCTCGCAGAGCTGCTCGATCGGGATCCCGCGGTGCTGGAGGACACCCGCCTCGCCGTCGATGTAGGTGATCGCCGACCGGCAGGACGCGGTGTTCGTGAACGCCGGGTCGTATCCCATCATCCCGAAGTCGTCGTCGTTGACCTTGATCTGGCGGAGGTCCATCGTCTTGATGGTCTCGTCAGAGATCTCGACGTCGTACGTCTCGCCGGTGCGGTTATCCGTGATCGAAAGCGTGTCCTCGGCCAAACTGACCCTCCTGCGGTTGGTTGGGCGGCGGGTGAGCACCAATTATCGCAGTCGGCACTCTTCCGGCACATGCTCGTGACGATCCGCGCGGCACGGGTGACCCCGGGTCCTGGATCCTGGTCCGATGTCGTTCAAGCCACGATCGGAGCTCGGAGGGCGGGACGACTGGGAGTCACCGGAGCACGCGAACCGCCGGCGGATGAAACGTGCCCTCCGCTCTGCGCCCGATAGCGGGAACTATCAAGGCGATAGCAACAGCTATCAGCGCGAGAACGAAGGGTCGATCCGCTCCGGAGCGCCGGCAGGTCCCGCCGAGCTCCCGCCGGCCGAAGGCGAGTATCCAGCGGAGCTGCTCAGCGGGCTGCCGGGCGACGTTTCCCTGGAGCGGCCGGAGCCGTTGGAGGAGCGCGACTCGAGGCTGCGGATGCAGCGCACCTGCCAGGTAAACGTCCGCATTACGGGCTGGCAGTACGACGCTCTGAGTCGGGCCGCCGACCTGTATGGGCTCTCGCCGACGGAGATGGCGCGACTCTTCATCAACCGCGGCGCGCGGGCGGTCCTCCGCGATTTCCGCCGCGAGCCCGTGCCCTGACCGCCTGAAGCTCAGGCTTCGTCGAAGTGCGTGAGGCGCTTGAAGTCGCCGAGCCGGTCGGCGATCTCCGACTCGTCGAGGCGGCTGACGCGCTCGGTCCCGAAGTCCTCGACGTTGAACGAGGCCATCACCGAGCCATAGGCCATCGCTCGTCGCAGGGCGGCGTCGTTGTAGGTGCCGTTGGTACGGGCGGAATCCAGGTAGCCGAGGAAACCGCCGGCGAAGCTGTCGCCGGCGCCGGTTGGGTCGCGGACGTCCTCGAGGGGGAGGCCGGGGATCGCGAAGTGCCCCGCCTCCGTGAAAAGGGCGGCGCCGTACTCGCCGCGCTTCGCGACGACGACCGAGGGTCCCAGCTCCATCGTCGCCTTCGCGGCCCGCGCCAGGTTCGGCTCCTCGGTCAGCATCCGCAGCTCGGCGTCGTTCAGCAGCAGGCAGTCGACCTCGCCGATCGCGGCGACGAGCGACTCCTTCGTCGTCTCGATCCAGAGGTTCATCGAGTCCAGCGCGGCGAAGCCGGCTGAGGACTGCGAACGCACGTCGCGCTGGAGGTCCGGCTGGATGTTGCCGAGGAACAGCAGCTCGGCCTCGCGCGAATGCTCGGAGAGCTTCGGCTCGAACTCGGCGAAGACGTTGAGCTGGGTGTCGTCCGTATGGGCGACGTTCATGTCGTGGTCGTAGTGGCCCTGCCAGAAGAAGGTCTTGCCGTCCTCGACGCGCTCGATGTCGCCGGTGCGGATGCCCCGGCTCTCCAGCAGCTCGACGTGCTCGGCCCCGAAGTCGTCGCCGACCGGCCCGACGACCCCGACGTCGGTGAAGAAGCTCGCCGCAAGGGCGAAATGGACGGCCGATCCGCCCAGCATCCGCTCGCGCTCGCCGAAGGGCGTGCGCACCGAATCGAACGCGATCGAGCCGACGACGGTCAGGGACACGAGGCGGGGCAGAGTACGGGAAACCCGAGGCTCAGGCCCCGGTTCCGGCCATCCAGCGCTCCGCGTTGCGGTCGTGGATCTCGCGCAGGATTCCATCGATGTCGTATGTCGGGGACCAATCGGGGAAGTCCGCGCGGAACTCGTCCAGGTCGCTGATCCACCAGATGTGGTCGCCGATTCGCGCGTCGTCGGAGAGCGTCCAGTCGAGCTTGCGGCCGCTGATCCGCTCGCACGCTTCGATCGCCTCCAGCACGGAGCAGCTCGAACCTCGGCCGCCGCCGATGTTGTAGACCGCGGCCGTGCGCGGGGCGGCGTGGAAGGCCTCGATCGCCGCGGCGACGTCGGCCGCGTGGAGGTTGTCGCGGACCTGCTTGCCGCCATGGCCGTACACGGTGTAGGGCCGGCCGCTGACGGTGCAGCGCATCAGGTAGGCGAGGAAGCCGTGCAGCTCGGCGCCGGCGTGGGCCGGCCCGGTGACGCAGCCCGCCCGCAGGCAGACCGTCGGGATGTCGAAATAGCGCCCGAACTCCTGGACGAGCAGGTCCGCGGCCGTCTTCGAGACCCCGAAAAGCGAATGGGTGGAGCGGTCGATCGACATCGACGTGTCGATCCCGCCGTACCAGCGATGGTCCTCCGGCAGCTCCCAGCGGGTCTCGAGCTCGCGCAGGGGCAGCCTGTTCGCCGTATCGCCGTAGACCTTGTTCGTCGAGAGGTGGGCGAAGGTGGCCGAAGGGGCGTGCTCGCGCACCGCCTCGAGGAGATTGAGCGTGCCGTTGGCGTTGATCGTGAAGTCGGCGACCGGATCGCTCGCCGCCCAGTCGTGCGAGGGCTGGGCCGCCGAGTGGACGACCAGCTCGAGTCCCGCTCCCGCCTCGCCGACGACTCGCCTGACGCCTTCCGCATCGCGCACGTCGAGGTCGATCCAGCGAAAGCCGTCGCAGCTTTCGGCTAGGCCCTCGCTGACCGCGCGCGTCGAGGCCTCGGGCCCGAAAAAGGTCGCCCGAGCGTCGCTGTCGATGCCGACCACGTCGAATCCCGCCGCGGTGAGGCGGCGCACGGTCTCGGACCCGATCAGGCCGCCCGAGCCGGTAACGATCGCGCGCGCCACGCCGGGAAGGTAGCGTCCGCCCCGCGATGGGCGCTGCGGCTTCGACCTACTACCCGATCGCCCGGTACGGCTTCCTTTCGGACGGCCGCACCGGCGCCCTGGTCGCTCCGGACGGTGCGGTCGAGTGGATGTGCCTGCCGCGCTTCGATTCGCCGAGCGTTTTCGGCGCGATCCTCGACCGAAGCGCCGGCGCCTTCCGCTTCGCGCCGAAGGGAATCCGGGTCCCTGCCGCGGCCCGCTACGTCCCCGGAACCAACGTTCTCGAGACCACCTGGATGACCGAGGGAGGCGACTGGCTCGTCGTCCACGACGCGCTGGCGATCGCCGCCGAGGGCGAGCCCGAGGGGATGTTGATCCGCACCGCGACCTGCACCTGGGGCGAGGTCGAGGTCGAGCTCAACTGCGAGCCGATGCTGAACTACGGCGCCAAGCCCGCCAGATGGGCTCAGGACCGCGACGGCATCCTGCGCACGGACGTGCCGGGCGTCGACGAGCCGCTCCACCTCGGCGTCGCGGGCCCGATCGAGATCGAGGACGGCGCAGCGATCTCGCGGCAGGTCCTGAAGGAGGGTGAGTCCTGCTTTTGCGCCCTCTCCTGGGACGGGATCAAGCCGCCGCAGGACGCGGGCGAGGCGGCGCGGCGGATCGACGCCACCGTCAAGTACTGGCGCCACTGGCTCGAACGCGGCAAGTTCCCCGACCATCCCTGGCGGATCTACCTGCAGCGCTCGGCCCTGGCTCTGAAGGGTCTCGTCTACGAGCCGACCGGAGCCCTGATCGCCGCGCTCACCACATCACTGCCCGAGACGCCGAACGGCGAGCGCAACTGGGACTACCGCTACAGCTGGGTCCGCGACTCCTCGTTCGCACTCTGGGGCCTCCACATCCTCGGCTTCGACCGGGAGGCGTTCAACTTCATGTCCTTCATGGGGACCCTCTATCAGGACGCGGGTCCGGACCCGCAGATCATGTTCGGCATCGGCGGCGAGCGCGAGCTCCCCGAGCGGACCCTGCCGCAGCTGTCGGGCTACAAGGGGGCGCGCCCCGTCCGGGTGGGCAACGGTGCGTGGGACCAACGCCAGAACGACGTCTACGGGACCTTCCTCGACTCGGTCTACATCCACACCCGGGCGCGGCAGGTGAGCCTGCCGGACGGCTTCTGGCAGGTGGTCCACGACCAGGTCGAGGGCGCGGTCCAGAGCTGGCGCCAGCCCGACCGCGGGATCTGGGAGGTCCGCGGCGAGCCGAAGCACTTCACCTCGTCGAAGCTCATGTCCTGGGTTGCGCTCGATCGCGGTATGCGCCTTGCCCGCGAGCACGGCGAGACGGAGGACGCGGAGCGCTGGAAGGCGGAGGCGGACGCGCTGCGCGAGGACCTGCTCGCCCGTGGCGTATCCGAGCGCGGCGTCTTCCGCCAGCACTACGACACCGACGCGCTCGACGCGTCGACCCTGCTGATCCCGCTGGTCCGCTTCCTGCCGCCCAACGACGAGCGCGTGCGGGCCACGGTGATGGCGATCAACGACGAGCTGACCGAGAACGGCTTCGTCCTCCGCTACAAGGTCGAGGAGACCGACGACGGGCTCTCGGGCAAGGAGGGCGCCTTCATGATCTGTTCGTTCTGGCTCGTCTCGGCGCTCTCGGAGATCGGCGAGCGGGGGATGGCGAAGGACGCGTGCGCGCGCCTGCTCGCGCACGCGAGCTTCCTCGGCCTCTACGCGGAGGAGCTCGAGGCGGAGAGCGGCGACTTCCTCGGCAACTTCCCGCAGGCCTTCACCCACCTGTCGCTGATCAACGCCGTGGCCCACGTGGTCGCCGACGACGTCCGCGGCGAGCGCAGCCGCACCGCGGTCTTCAGCGAGCTGCGCACCGGCGAGGAGGACACCGACTCCGATGACGACGAGGTCTTCCTCGAGATGCCGGGCTAGTAATATCGGTCGCAGTGCAAGGACGCATTGGAACACTGCTTGCGGGAGCAGCACTTGCGATCGGCGGAGGAGTGGCCGGCGCGGTCGTCGTCGCGCCGCAGCTTGCGGGCGACGAGGCGGCGCTCGAGGTCAACCAGGCCGCCGCCAAGGATGAGTTCGTCACCTCCCGGAAGGCCTTCAACGTTGCGAGGAAGGCCCGCGGCATGGCCCGCGGCGCCCGCCAGTTCGCGAACGGCCTGCAGCCCCAGATCGACCAGGCGCAGGGGACCGCAACCCAGGCGCTCGCCACGGCGAACGCCGCCAACGGGCGCATCGACCTGACGCAGATCAAGTCCGCGACCGCCGTGGGCGAGGTCCAGACAGCAAGCTCCACCGACTACGTGGCACTTGCCGGCGGCCCCTCGGTGACGGTGACCGTCCCGGAGTCGGGCTACATCGAGGTCTGGGCGACCGCCAAGTTCGGCGACCAGAACGACCCCGACCCGCTCGTGACCGGCGAGGGCGCGATCGCGCTCTTCGAGGACGGGCAGCGGGTCCCGATCGACCCGAACCAGTTCTGTTCGAACATCAACAACCCCGACCTAGAGGACCAGATCATCTCCTCTCAGGTGCCCCCCGGGGCCGAGGCCTACTTCTCGACCCCGCCGGTCATCGACATTCTCACCGGCGGCTGCGGCATCTCCGGCACCTCGGCCGGCTCGTTCATCCTGAAGCGCGCGCCCGGCCAGCACACCTACGAGCTCCGCTACGGGTACTGCGGCTGCAATCCACCCGACATCGCCGCCTTCTCCGACCGCACGCTGCTGATCGCGCCGCGCATCTAACGCGGTTCCGCAAGACTCCTCGCGCATGCGCGCGATCCAGGTATCCGAGTTCGGCGGCCCCGAGGTGCTCGAGCAGGTCGACCTGCCCGATCCCGTGGCCGGCGACGGCCAGGTCCTGGTCGAGGTCGCCCGCGCGGGGATCAATTTCGCCGACACCCACCAGCGCCGTGACGAGTACCTCGCGAAGGCCGAGCTGCCGTTCATCCCCGGCGGCGAGGTCAGCGGCAACGACCGCCGACGGCCGCCGCGTCGCCGCTCTCCTGACGGGCGGCGGCTACGCGGAGAAGGTGGTCGTCCCCGAGGCCGCGCTGGTCCCGGTGCCCGACAGCGTCACCGACGACCAGGCCGCGGCGATCCTGCTGCAGGGACTCACCGCGCGAACGATGCTGAGGGTGAGCGGCCGGCTGGATCCCGGCGAATCGGTCGTCGTCGGCGCGGCCGGCGGCGGCACCGGCACGCTCGCCGTCCAGCTGGCGAAGCGATTCGGCGCCGGCCGCGTGATCGCGCTGGCCTCATCCGAGGAGAAGCGCGAGCTGGCCATGCGGCTGGGCGCCGATGCGGCCGTCGACAACCGCTCCGACGACCTGAAGGACGCGATCATCGAGGCCAACGGCGGCGAGCGGGTCGACGTCGTGCTCGAGATGGCGGGCGGGGAGATCTTCGACGCCTGCCTCTCGTCGCTGGCGCCGTTCGGCCGCCTGGTCACGTTCGGCATCGCCTCCGGCGACTCGAACACGGTGAACACCCGCAAGCTGATGTCGACGAGCCGCGCCGTCGTCGGGTTCTGGCTGATGCACCTGTTCACGCGGCCCGATGCGCTTCGCGAGGGGATCGGGGAGCTGCTCGCCGCCCTCGCCGACGGCGAGCTCGAGGTCGTGATCGGAGGCACCTACCCGCTCTCCGACGTTGCCCGCGCACATGAGGACCTGCAGGCGCGGACGACCCAGGGCAAGCTGCTGCTCGATCCCTCGCGCTGAGCACCGGCGTGGGACCCCGAGCCGTACCCCTACCCTGAGACGCCGCATGCCCGCCTTCAAAGACCTCGGCCTGAAGCAGGAGATCCAGCAGACGCTCGACGAGCTCGGCTACGAGGATCCGACTCCGATCCAGGAGCAGGCGATCCCCGAGCTGCTCGCCGGCCACGACGTGATCGGCCAGGCGCAGACCGGTACGGGCAAGACCGCCGCCTTCGGCCTGCCGCTCCTCCAATACATCGACCCGGAGGACAAGGACACGCAGGCGATCGTCCTGACCCCGACCCGCGAGCTCTGCATCCAGGTGACCCAGGCGCTGCGCGCCTACGCCGAGCACCTCGACGGCGTCGACATCGTCGCCGTCTTCGGCGGCGCCCCGATCTCCTCCCAGACCTCGCAGCTGCGCGCCGGCGCTCAGGTCGTCGTCGCCACCGTCGGCCGGATGATGGACCTGATGGGCCGTGGGGCCCTCCAGCTCAGCTCGGCGCGCTACATCGTCCTCGACGAGGCCGATGAGATGCTCGACCTCGGCTTCATCGAGGACGTCGAGCAGATTCTGCGCCAGGCTCCGTCAGGGCGGCAGACCGCGCTTTTCTCGGCGACGATGCCGCCGCCGATCACGAAGCTCGCCGAGGGCTACATGTACGACCCGATCACGATCCGGATCGCGCCGAAGACCCTCACGGTCGACGCGATCGCGCAGGCCTTTATCGAGGTTCCCGCCAAGGAGAAGACGGACAAGCTGGCCGAGGTGCTGAAGGCCGAGGAGCCCGAGCAGGCGATCATCTTCTGTCGCACGAAGATCGGGACCGCGCGACTCGACCGCACGCTGCGCGACCGCGGCATGCGGGTCAAGGCGCTGCACGGCGACCTGAGCCAGGGCCAGCGCGACGGCGTCATGCTCGCCTTCAAGGGCCGCCGGATCCCGCTCCTCGTCGCCACCGACGTCGCGGCCCGCGGCCTCGACATCGACCACGTCACCCACGTCATCAACTACGACCTCCCGAACAACCCCGAGATCTACGTGCACCGGATCGGCCGCACCGGCCGCGTCGGCCGCACCGGCCGCGCGATCACGTTCGTCACACCCGCCCAGCGCGAGGAGATCGGCGTGATCGAGAACCACGCGAAGACGCGGATCGACGAGTGGGAGCCGCCCGAGGAGCGCCTGCAGCACGCGCCCGATCCGAAGCGCCGGGATCACACCAAGGAAAAGGCGGAGAAGGCGAAGAAGGCGGAGAAGGCCGAACCGGCCGAGACGGAGGAGACGGAGGAGGCGGCCGCAACGAACGGGGTCGCGAAGGTTTTCGTGAACCGTGGCGAGCGCAGCGGCATCTCCGAGGAGGACATTCGCTGGGCCCTGGTCGAGGGCGCGGTGGTTCCCGAGGATTCGATCGGCCCGATCCGTGTCCTCGAGCGGTTCTCGTTCATCGAGCTCGACGCGGACCAGGCGGACAAGGCGCTCGAGATGCTCGACGGGACGAAGCTCAAGGGCAAGCAGATACGGCTGGAGTATGCGAAGGGGTAGCCGGGGGGCTCCGCGGCCGGTCTGGCCGCTGATCGCCGTTTCTCTCGCGCTCGCGGCTCCCGCCGCGGCCCAGGGAGCCGGTGCGCCGCCCGAGTTCTACGGGGTCGTTTCCCAGTCCGGCCTCACCGACGACGATTTCGCCGCGGATGGGCGAGAACGGCGTCGGGATCATGCGGCTCCAGGTCTCCTGGATGCGGGTGCAGCCGAACGAGGGCAACTGCGAGCCGACCTTGCCCCTGCCGACCGACACCCCGGTGCTCGGCTCATGCGAATGGGGCTACTACGACCGGATCATCGGCGGCGCCGCGGCTGCCGGCGTCGAGGTGCTGCCCTACCTGCTGAATGTCCCCTCCTGGGTCTCCGAGCACGAGAACGCGCCGCCGATCCGCTCCGACGCCGACCGCGCCGCCTGGACCTCGTGGCTCCGCTCGCTCGTCGGCCGCTACGGCCCGAACGGGACCTTCTGGAGCGAGGAATACGCGGCGCAGCATCCGGGCGCCGCGCCGCTGCCCATCCGGCGCTGGCAGATCTGGAACGAGCCCTCGGACGGGACCTTCTGGCACCCGCGCCCGGATGCGGCCGAGTACGGCGACCTCGTCGAGCTGAGCGCCGCGGGCATCCGCGCTGTGGATCCCGCGGCCGAGATCATCCTGGCAGGCGTCTTCGGCACGCCGAACGAGGAGAACGGGGGAATCGACGCCAAGCCCTACCTGAACGCCCTGTTTCGCAGCCGCGACCTCAGCGACTCCTTCGACTCGCTTGCACTTCACCCCTACGGCCCGACCCTGAAGCGATCGCTGACCCAGGTCCGTAACGCGCGCAAGGTCTTCAAGCGCGCCGGCTTCGGCGACCGGCCGCTCTGGCTCACCGAGATCGGCTGGGCCTCGGGCGGCCCCCACCCGCAGCTCTCGAAGACCCCTGAGGTGCAGGCCGACCTGCTGAGCAAGACCTACGCGCAAGTTCGAGCGCAAGCGGAGTCCCTGGAACATCGCCGGGGTCACCTGGTTCGCGTGGCAGGACACCGAGGAGCGCGGCGCCTGCGCCTTCTGCGCCCACGTGGGGCTCGTGACCGTCGCCCGGGAGGCGAAGCCGGCGCTCGACGCCTTCCGCCTCGCGGCGACCGGCTCTCGCTAGCCGGCCGGAGCGCTTGCGGACTTGTCGTTCGGGCGGAGCTTCACCGTGCGGTCCTTGGTGCCCTCCGCACCGAAGGCATCGCTTGCGTCGATGCGGACCTTCGCCTTGGCCTTCGAGTCCTTGCAGATGATCTGCTTGTTCATCGTCTTGCGGGCACTCTTGGGGACCTTCAACTTCAGCTTCGTCTTGCCGCCGTTGCTGATCGTCTTGAAGTCGGTGCCGAGCTTCCACTTCTTTTCCTTGCCCTTTGGCCGGCCCAGGCACCGCTTGCCTCGCCCACCTGGCTCCACCTTGAGCGCGACCTTCCCGTGTCCCGAGACGAGGATCGGTTGCGTTACCTGACGGCGTCGCTCCTGGGCGGTCGCCTTGACGATGACGACGATGTTCGCGCCGACCTTCTGAGTTCCGGCGGTTCCCGTCAGGTTCAGCTTGATCACGATCTCGACGGTCTCGCCGGAGGGGAGCGTGGTCGTGGAAGTCGTCGCCGTCACGGTCGTCGTCACCGTCGACGGCTCGTAGTCGCCGGGTCCCTGCGCGGTCGTGAGTGCGGCTGCGAGCGCACCGCCTGCGAGCGCGCAGATCGAGAACAGAACGAGCACTTTCGCGCGCGTCCCCGAACTTTTGGTCCTATCCCCCATCACACCTTTCCCCTCGGTTGGACGGTGCAGCAACGAAAAGATACGGGATGTCGGGGCGGCCTGCGCAGGTCATTTGTCCGCCCAAAGTAGGAAGCGGGCCGTCTCGTAGGCGAGCCCGTCGGCTCCGGAAAAGTCGATCTCAGGCTGAGAGAGCCGCTGGACGGCCGCTCCGTCGCCCGCCGAGAACAGGTAGGTGAGGACGTCCTCTGCTGGGAAGCGAAGCCTGAGAACGCCGTCAGCTTCCTTCTCGCGGAGGATCTCCGAGAATGCCGTGCGGGCGGTGCCGTAGAGGTTGCCGAGCTCGCGCAGGATCTCCTCGTTGTCGCGTCCGGCGACGAAGAGCTCGGAGACCATGTAGACGTAGCCGGTCTCGGTCTGCATGGTCCGCTCGAAGGCGCGGAAGAAGGCGAAGATCACCTCGTCGACGGTTTCTGCCTCGCGCAGCGCCGCGCCGAGCGTCGCGACCCGGATCTCGGTGTCGCGGCGGATCACGTCGACCAGCAGCCGCTCCTTCGTCCCGAAGTAGTAGTGGAGCAGCCCGCGGCTCACCTCGGCCTTGCGCGAGACACGATCGAAGGTCGAGCCGGCGATGCCGACCTCGGCGACGCTCTCACGCATCGCTTCGACGATCCGGCGCGCCTTCTCGCCGCTGAGGCTCTTGGTCGGTGCTGTCAACGTCGTCGCGTTCATGCCAAGTGTGTCGCCGGAATCAGAGGCCGCGGCGGGCGGCGACGAACGGGATCGTCCGCAACAGGAGCTGAAGGTCGCTCCACGCCGACCAGTTCTGCACGTAGGAGTAGTCGAGCTTGACCATCTCGTCGAGCGGCAGGCGGGCGGAGCCCATGACCTGCCAGTGACCGGTCATCCCGGGCGTGAGCGTGAGCCGCTGACGATGCCAGCCCTGGATCAGGCGGTCCTCTTCCCTGACCAGCGGACGCGGGCCGACGAGGCTCATCTCGCCTCGGAGCACGTTCCAGAGCTGCGGCAGCTCGTCCAGTGAGAGTGAACGGAGGGGCTTGCCGACCCGGGTCACGCGCGGGTCGTCAGCGATCTTGAAGAGTCCGCCGCTCGCCTCGTTCAGGTGGTCGAGCTCGGCGCGCAGCGAGTGCGCGTTCTTGTGCATCGTCCGGAACTTGAGCATCTCGAACGGCTTCCCATGGCGACCGACGCGCGTCTGGCGGTAGAAGACCGATCCGCGCGAATTGAGCTTGATCGCGAGGGCGATCGCCAGGAACATCGGGCTGAGGAAGAGGAGTGCTGCGCCGGAGATCGCGACGTCCATCGCGCGCTTGAGGATCAGCGAGGACCGGCTGAACTCGAAGCCGCGCATCCCCAGGAGGGTGATCCCGTTGATCCGGTCGAGCTCGAAGGACGTGCCGCCCGCCTGTGAGACGGAGGGCAGGAGGCTGATCTTCACGCCGAGGCTCTTGATCTCCCCGACGAGCGCAAGCATGTCGCCGCGGTGCTCCATTCCGGGAGCGAGGACGACGCGGTGGATGTCGTTGTCGACGAGGAAATCGGCGATTCCGTCGAGGCGCTCGGGAGAGCCGGCTTCGCCATTCGCCGCATCGAAACGACCGACGAATTCGACCGTGGTGCCGCCGCTCGCCTCGACCTTCGTGGCGAGCTCGTCCGCATGGTCCTGATCGCCGATGACGACGCAGCGTTCGGGGGGCGCGAGCTGCTTGGCGACCTGGCGCGCGCCGGCGCGGACGGTAGCGACACCGATGAAGAACGTTGCGGCGAAGGCCAGGAGGCCGGCGGCGCTGAGCATTCCGTCGACGAGCGGCCCCTGGAGAAGGGAGGCGCAGAATGCGATCAGGATCGTCAACTGGAACAGCTTTGGTAGCTCGTCCAGCGTGGTCTTGTGGACGATGTGCTGGTCGCGGTCGTAGAGGCCGAGGACCTTCGCGGAAACGATGATCGCGGGCGCGGCGAGCAGAACGTAGGGGCTGAGCGCGACGCCGTCGACCAGGACCATCGCGATCGCGATCGCAGCTCCTAGCCCGAGGACGTCGGCAACGGCGAGCAGGCGCTTGTAGATCGCGTCACGCCGGCGAGTCGCGTTGCGGGCGGGGGATCGGACCGTGAACTCCCACGGGCGGGCCTCGGCGACGTCTGAGGTGAGCTGGCTGTCGTCGACCTCGGACTGCGGGCCGTCGAGCGCATCCAGGATGTCGAGGCCGCCCCCAGGGGTCGCCATCGACGAGCTCATTGTCAGTTCCCCGTTACCCATTCGACACTACGAACGGAAACGGGCGGCGAACGTCACGCGCTCGTCGGAAATTCGATGAAAAGTGATGTCTCTACCCCCACGGCAACGTCGTCGCGGCCACCCCGGCCGCTTATTTCTCCGCCTCCCCAGGCGGTGCACCCCCTCGGCGCCGCCGAAGGGTAACGAACCTGTTAGCGAATTGCAAGCGGAGACGAATGCACGAATGCGTCAGTTCTTCGGCCGCGGCCGATAGGCGTGGCTGGTCTCGCCGCCGACCCGGGCACGCAGCTTCGCCTTCCTGTGGCCGCGCAGCCGGCTTTTGAAGACCGAACCCGCATCGACGGTGACGCGATCGGCCGTCCGCCAGCGGCCCCGCAGGCGCTGCTGGATCCGCAGGCGCCCGTCCGCTGGCGCTCGCCCCCAGACCTGGGTCGCCCGGCGCCCGAGCACCCCGACGAGCGGGAAGCGGAAAGCGCTCAGCGAGTCCTTCGCCGTGCCGTCGCTGAAGAACACACCTGTCTGAAAGCTGTCGCCGGGCGCGGCGGGGTCGATCGGCGAGTCGGCGAGCTGCAGTCCGAGCACGAGCGGAACGCGCTGCTTCCAGAAGAGGTACAGCGCCTCCGCCGTATAGCGGGCCTGGGTCCGCTCGGGAATCCCGTAGGTGCGGTCGGGGGGATCGGTTTCCCACCAGAACTCGGTTACCCAGATCGGGTGCGATCCGCTCGGCACGACCAGGCGCTTTCGTTCCGCCTCCCGCAGCACGTTCCGGATGCGGCCGATGTCCGGCGTGGTCGCATCCGCCGGATGCTCCGCGCGCTCGAACGGGCTCCCGGCGTTGATCGGGTGGTGGGCGAGGACGTCGAGCGGCACCGGCTCGTCGCAACCCGCGGCCGCGAGGCTTCCGCCGTTGAGGCAGAGGAGCTCGCGCAGGAACGAGACCGGGTGCGTCCGCGGGCTGCCGGACTGGGTCGCGCCGCCGTATGGGGCGGTGCCGGCGCTCACGACGAGGTTGCCCGGATCGACGCTCTTCACCCCGGCGTAGAAGGCGCTGAGGAGACCCCGGTAGGTGCGCGCCGACTCGGGATCCCCGTCGCTTCCCTGCGGGGTCAGGTAGGTGGTCAGGTTCGGCTCGTTCCATGCCTGGTAGCGGCTCACCTGCGGCAGGGCCGGCTGACCGATCCCGGCTGAGAACCCGCCGCTGTATCGCACCGCCACCGCACGGGCGAACTGCCCGTAGGCGCCGGCGTCCGGGCGCCATGTTCGCCGGGCGGCGCATCGGCCGGGCCGATTCGGGCCTTCGGCCCAGCCGGGTGCCCGCCCCAGCTCGAGCAGCACCTGCGAGCCCGCGCGCGCTCGCGGACCGCACGGCGGCATCGACGTTCGCGAACCGGTAGGCGGGGTCGGCAGGGTTCGAGGGATTGGCAGGCCGCTGCGGCGCGACCGCGGCCCAGATTGACGCCGAGCCGGACCATCTGGGCCCCGGCGGCCACGCTCTGGTCGAGCGCCGTGTCGCGCGCCGATTCGTTGAAGGCCGGATCGCCGAAGCCGAGCGTGATCCCACGGCTCCAGGCGGGCTGCGGCCAGGCGCCGAGCACGAGCGCGGCGAGCGCCGCGACCAGCCCGAGCGGAGCTCGAACGTGCGGCCGGCGCATCAGGCCACTAGCTCGACCCGGCAAGCGCGGCGCCGCCGCGGTACCGGCGCCATGCCGCAACGCCGAGCGCGGCGCAGAGGCCGATCACGATCGCGATGATCAGGACCAGCAACGACGAGGTGAGCGGGTAGCCGGCGATACCCGGGCCGTCCGCCCCCTGGAAATCGTCATCGCTGCTCCGCGCCTGGGTGTCCTTGCTCCCTCCGCCGCCACCGCGGTCGGCCTTGCCATCACCGGCCGTGCTCTCGTCGATCGGGACGGGGGCTCGCCCGGGCCGACGGCTGGGGCTCCCGTGACGGCAGCGCCGGGGCCGGCTGGGTCGGAGCCGTTCGGGCCCCCCGGCCGACCGTTCTCAGGTGGGTTCCCGGGCGGGGCAGGCCTGTACTGGTCAACCGCGGCCGGCGGCGCTTGCGCCGCGGCCACGCCGCCACCCGCAAGCGAGGCGAGCGCGAACACGGCAATCGATGCGACGATGTTCGAGAATTTCACCTGCAACCCCTACGTACCGAGGCCGTCATAGTACCCAGCCCGCTTCGGTGAGTCGCCAGTTCAAATCCGCGGGTGAGGGCGGTCCTCACCGGGCTCCGCGCCAGTGGCCGTGGAGCAACACGCCTACGCGCCTCCTCGTTCGGCGCGCGATTGCGTTCGCCGCGGCCTTCGCGCTCGTCGTCGTCCTGGCCCTCGAAGGCGGCGGCTACGACATCGTCGTCCGCCAATCGGTTTCGGTGGTGATCTGGGGAGTGATCGCGGTCGGTTTCGCGCTCGGCGTCCTGCCTCGTAGCTCGCCGGGGCGCATCTTGCTCGTGCCGGCGATCGCCGCTGCCGGGCTCGTGCTCTGGATGCTGCTCAGCTTCGGCTGGACCGCGAGCGACGAGCGCACGGCGGCGGAGCTCGCCCGCTTTCTCGGTTACGCCGGGATCGCGGTCCTCGCGCTGACCGCGCTGAATCGCGACACGTTCCGCGCTGCGGCGGCGGGGCTCTCGGTGGCCGCGCTGGGCATCGCGGCGATCGCGGTCGCGAGCCGCCTTTCCCCGGGAACGTTCCCGGGCGCGACCGATGTCGCCACCCAGTTCCGGACCGACCGCCTCGACTTCCCGCTCGACTACTGGAACGCGGTTGGCACCTGGGGCGCGATGTGCTGCGCGATCGGCCTGGCTTGGAGCGCCCACGCGCGCCTCGCGCTCACCCGCGCCATCAGCCTTGCGGCCGTGCCGATCGCCGGCCTCGCCGTCTACCTCAGCTATTCCCGCGGGGGCGTGGTCGGCACGGCGACGGCGCTGGTCGCGATCCTCGTCCTGAGCCGCAACCGCTGGACCGCGTTCGTGCATGTTCTCGCCGCTGGGGCGGGGACCGGGGCGGCGATCCTCGCCGTTCGCGGCAACGAGGAGATCGCCGAGGCGACCGGCGGCTCCGGAGCGGGAGAGGTCGTGCTCGCGCTCGCGGTTGGCGGCGCGATCTGCGTCGGCGCCGTCGTGATGACCTCGGTGATGAAGGCGGACCGAGCCCGTTTGCCGAGAGCACAGGCTCGCTGGGCGGTTCCGGCGATCCTCGTGATCGTCCTGCTCGCCGCCGCGGTGGGAGGGCGCGGCCCGATCTCGGACTGGTGGGACGAGTTCCGCTCCGAGGATGCTCCGGTCGCCGGTTCGGATCCGGCTGAGCGCCTGACCACCGCCGGCGGCAACCGCAACGACATCTGGAACGCCGCGATCGACGCCTTCGAGACGGAGCCGATGCGCGGCGTCGGCGCCGGGACCTTCGAGTTCTTCTGGCTGCGCGAGGCGGACGACCCCGAGTACGTCCGGGATGCCCATTCCCTCTATCTCGAACACGCCGCCGAGCTCGGATTCCCTGGCACGATCCTCCTGGTCACAGGGCTCCTCGGCCTCTTGGCCGTGGCTCTCACCGCCCGCGGCAGCTCGAGCGGCCGGGAGACATCGCCGCGAGCGTGGCGCTAACCAGCGCCTTCATCGTCTTCTGCGTGAGCGCCGGCGTCGACTGGATGTGGGAGGAGACCGCGGTCGCCGTGCTCGGCATCGGCGGCGTCGCCGTCGCCGCCGCGGCAGGTTCGACGAGACGAGCGCGCAGCAGCCGGCGCGGCGCCCTGCTCAGGCCCGGCGGGCGGGCCGCGGTGGTCGTCGGCGCTCTGCTGGTCGTGCTCGTGTTGATCCCGGGGATCGTCGCGACGCAGCGGGTGCGCGCGAGCGAGGAGGCGCTTTCGGCAGGCGACGTCACAGCCGCTCGGGCTCTCGGCGCAGCAGGCGGTCGACGCCCAGTCCTGGGCGGCAAGCCCGCATGCCCAGCTCGCCGTCGTCGAGCAGGAGGCGGGCGACCTGGAGGCGGCACACGACGAGATCGAAGCGGCGATCGAACGCGAGCCGGAGAACTGGGAGTGGCCGCTCGTCCTGGCCCCGATCGAGGCCGACCAGGGCGACCGGCGGGCAGCGGTCCAGGACGTTCAACGGAGGCAGGAAGCTCGCCCCTCAGCTGCCGTACTACTCGCCGTTCTTCCTGTATGGGCAGCAGGTCTTCACGAAGCGCGATCTCACGCGTATCTACTTTCGGCGGCAGGAGCGTCAAGCGGAGGAACTGGCTGAGTGATGGCCGACCGCGTCCTCTACGTGATGAACCAGGCCAAGTACAGCGGCGCCGAGCTACTCCACCTGCCGCTGTTGCGATCCGATCCTGACGCTCTTCTTGTGTGCCCGCCGGAATCGCCCACCGAGGAGCTCGCGCGATCCGAGGGCATCGAAACGGCGCCGCTGCCGTTCCGAGTGCTCCGCCACAGTGGCGGAGCACTCGAGACGGTGCGCTCGGCGGTGCGCGGGGTCCTGGCCGCGCGCGACCTGCGTGCATTGATCCGGAAGCACCCGGATCGCACGATCATCTACGGAACCGCCATTCGACCCGGGATGATCGCCGCGGTGGGCGCGTTGGGACTGGGGCGTCGGGTCGTCTGGTACGTGCCGGATCGCCTTCCCCCGCGAGGACCGGTGCGCCTGCTCGTCTCGTTGGTCGCCCGGCTCGCGGACACGGTCATCGCGATCTCGAACTACGTCGCCGAGGACGCCGGCCCCCAGACCAAGCTCGGGCAGCGGATGGCGGTGATTCCTCCGGGGGTTGACGCCGGCCGCTTCAGCTCGTCCGAGGTCGATCCGGGAGCCGCTCACGCCGTGATCCTCGGGCACGTCTCCCCGACGAAGCGGACCGACCTCGCGATCGACATCGCCGAACGCGTGGCGGCTCGAGCGCCCGAGTTCCGGCTGCGGGTCGTTGGCCAACCGCAATACCGGCGCGAGGACTACGAGCTCGCGGACGAGCTCAAGCGTCGTGTCGAGAGGGATCCGAGGCTTCGCGACCGCGTCAGCTTCAGCGGCTTCAGCAGCGACGTCGCGGAAGCCCTGAAGGGAGCGGGGATGCTCCTTCACTGCCGCGACGACGAGCCGTTCGGACTCGTCCTGCTGGAGGCGATGGCGAGCGGGTTGCCGGTGGTCGCTCCCCGCGCCGGGGGAGCGCTCGAGATCGTCGAGCACGGAGTAACAGGACTCCTCTACGGGCCAGGCGATGCCGAGGAGGGCGCGGCCGCCGTGCTGACGCTTCTCTCGGATCCCGAGCGCGCCACGAGGAATGGGCGAAGCCGGCCGCGAACGGGTCCGGAGCCGATACGACGCCGAGCGTCAGGCCGAAGCTCTTGCAACGGCGATCCGCTCCGGCTGATCAGCTCGCCGGATTCGTGGCGAGGAACTCGCCGAGTACGCCGAGGAGCCGGTCGGCGAAACGCGGACGATCCCAGTGCAGGGCGTGGTCGCGGATCCGGCCCGGATCGTATGCGCCCGGATCGAAGCTCCGGATCGCGTCGCCGATCGCGGCCGCGTCCTGACTCGAGAAAAGCTCACCGGTCACCCCCGGGACGACGGTTTCGAGCGGGCCTCCCGCGCCATAGGCGACGACCGGCCGGCCGCACGCCATCACCTCGATCGGCAGCAGCCCGAGGTCGTCCTGGCTCGGGAACACGAGCGCCGCGCAGCGTTGCATCAGCGGAACGAGCTCGTCGTCGAGGAGCGGGCCGACGAACTCGACGTTGTCCGGAGCGCCCTCGCGCAGGCGCGCCGCGTCGGGGCCGTCACCGGCGATGATCAGCCGGTGGGGGAGGTCCCGAAACGCATCGATGGTCGCCGAGACCCGCTTGTAGGGCTCGATCAGCCGCCCGCAGAAGAGGTAGTAGTCGTCGACCGCGGCGTCGGGATCGGGCCGGAAGACCTCGCAATCCACGGGAGCCCCGACCACCTGCGCGGTGCGGCCGTAGAACCGCTCGACCTGGGATGCGACGTAGTCCGAGTAGGTGAGATACATCCCCGGCCTGCGCGCCGCGCGGCGATCGGCCGCCCGCATGGTCGCCGCGAAGGCGCCGAAGGCAGCACCGTCGAGGCCGCTGCGAGACCAGGTCGACCGATAGGCGTCGGTCATCGACCACGCGAATCGGAGCGGGCTGTAGCAAAAGCACACCTGGGGGGCGTGGTTGGGAGTTCGCATCCAGTGCGTGAATCCGTAGCTCAGGGTCAGCAGGAGGTCGGCCTCCGGAAGTGGTGTCGCCGCCGCGAGAGCCGGGAACAGCGGGGTGCCGACTCGGTAGTTGCTGTAGATCCACGGTCGCGGAGGCAGGACGCTATGAGCCCGAGATTCAATTCCCATCCGACGGAGCACCTCCGGGCGGCCCAGAAGGGTGTGGACGGAGGCGTCCGGGAGCAGGGCCGCGATCTCCGCGGTGATCCGCTCCGCGCCTCCATAGGTCTCCATGAAGTCGTGGGCGATGACGATCCGGCGTCCGCCGAGCGCCGATGGCTGCTCCCCTGTCAAGCGCCAAACGATAAGCGGAACGTCATAGTTCCGAAGC
>CAWAUB010000009.1:0-143151 GCA_963785155.1 uncultured Thermoleophilia bacterium | reverse complement strand
TAGGAGGGGATCGCGTGCCAGAGTCGGTCCATCGGGACCTCGCCGAGGACCGCGATCGTGGCGGCGTGTAGGAAGTCGGCGGTCTCGGCGCCGACGAAGGTGGCGCCGACGATCACGCGCCGGTCCTCGTCGACGACGATCCGGGTCGTGCCGGCGACGTCCTTGCCGATGAAGCTCGCGCCCGCTGTGCCAGCGTGTCGATGTCGACCGCGCGGGCGTCGATGCCGGCCTCGCGGGCCTCGTCGAGGGTCTTGCCGACTGCCGCGACTTGGGGCTCGGTGAAGACGACCTGGGGGACCCCGTAGCGGTCCGCGATCGCCTCGACGTCCTTGCCGAGGACGTGGTCGGCGCATCGCCGGCCCTGGTACTTCCCCATGTGGGTGAGGAGGGCGCGGCCGTTGACGTCGCCGATCCCGTAGAGCCAGTCGGAGCCGTCGACCCGCATCTGGTCGTCGACGTCCAGGTAGCCGTCGACCTCGACGCCGACGCTCTCCAGCCCGATCCCGTCGAGCCGCGGCCGGCGGCCGACCGCCACGAGCAGCTGGGTCCCACTGACCTCCTCGCCGCCCTCGAGCTCGACCACGACGCCGTCGCCGTCCCCGCGAACCGAGGTCGCCTTCGAATCCAGGTGCAAGTCGATTCCGCGCTCGCGCAGCCCGTCGGCCACCTGCTCGCTCGCGAACGGCTCGTTCTTGCCCAGGACCCGCTCGGCGCCCTCGATCAGCGCGACCTCGGAGCCGAGCGTCCGCCACGCCTGCGCCATCTCGACCCCGACGGCGCCGCCGCCGAGGACGACCAGCTTCTCGGGGGCCTCGCTCGCCTTCGTCACGTCGCGGTTGGTCCAGTACTCGATCGAGTCGAGCCCGTCGATGGGCGGGATCAGCGCCTCGCTCCCTGTCGCGACCGCGACCGCCTTGCGGGCGACCAGGACGTCATCGCCGACGCTCACCCTCCTTTCTCCGTCGATCTCAGCGTCGCCCCGGAAAAGCTCGATCCCCTTCTCCTCGAGCCAGGGGAGCTGCCCGGAGTCGTCCCAGTTCTTCGTCACCTCGTCGCGGCGTTCCAGTGCCACCTTCACGTCCAGTTCGCCGGTGACGGCCTCGGCCGCGCCCGGGACGCGGCCGACCTCCTCCAGCACCTCCGCCGGGCGGAGCAGCGCCTTCGAGGGCATGCAGGCGTAGTAGGAGCACTCGCCGCCGACGAGGTGATGCTCGACGATCGCCGTCTCGAGGCCGCCGTCGGCAGCACGTCCGGCGCAGACCTCTCCGGTTGAGCCTGCCCCGATCACGACGAAGTCGAACTCGCGCTCAGCCATCAGGCACAACCTAAAGGGGTCAGACCCCTTTAGGTCAGACGTCGGAGAAGCTCTTCTCGAGGAACGTCTCGGAGACGCCCACGGCGAGCAGTGCCGCGAGCCCGATGTAGGTGACCGCGACGAGCGCCCTGGTCGACGCGGGAATCCGGTGGTAGGCGCGGCCCTCATCGGTGTTCCGCGTCTTGAAGCGGCGCCAGGTCTCGATGCCGCCGAAGATCAGGACGAGGATCAGGATCGGGTTCGGGAAGACGAAGAAGAGGCCGACCATGAGCACGTAGCCGGCGATCCAGACCCACGGGCTGAGCGCCGCCATCGCGCGGCCACCGTCGAGCGGTAGGACCGGGAGCAGGTTGAAGAGGTTGATGAAGAAGCCGACGTAGGCGAGCGCCTGCCAGAACTCCTCGCCGGTCGCGAGCCAGATCCCGAGCGGGATGAGCGTCGCGATCGTGCCGAGGATCGGCCCGGCGAGCCCGACGCGCGCCTCGGCGGCCGCGTCGTCGCCCATCGACTTCGCCGCGATCACCGCGCCGAGGAAGGGGATGAACATCGGCGCCGACGCCTCGACTCCCTCGCGGCGCAGCTGGATCACGTGGCCAAGCTCGTGCACGAGCAGAAGGAGGACGAAGCCGACCGCGAACTTCCAACCCCAGATCAGCGCGTAGGCCGCGATCGAGACGAGCATCGAGGCCGAGGTCGTGAACAGCTTCAGCTTCGGCAGCAGCAGGAGGAGCGCCTTCAGCTTCGCCCCGAACTTGAGCAGGAGGAGGCCGAGCGCGATCAGCGGGCCGCCGAGCTTGCGCAGCACCGCGCGCCAGCCGGGTTCGGGGTGAATCGGGCCCTCGAAGCCAATCGGATGGCGGGGGGTGTGCTCCACGTCAGTGATCCTCCATCACTTTACTTATTGCAGTATTAACTCCCGTCGCCGGCTTGCGAGTGCTCCGGCGCCTCCCGTAAGGTCGTCTCACGCATGGATGTACGCCCGGTCCTAAAGGCAGGTGCGCAGGAACTTGCGGCCGTCGAAGTAGCGGATGCCGATATCGCGTCCGCAGCGGCTCAGCTCTCGGCTTGGGAGGGCGAGTCACTGCGGGTCCCGCGCGTCGTGATCGGCATCGGAGGGCCACCTGATGCGGAGCGGGTGGCGGCAGAGCTGGCCGCCCACGGGGTCCCGGGCGAGCGCCTCGCCCTGGCATTTCCCGAGGCCTGGCTCGACGCCGACGGGATGCGCGACGCCCTCGCCGCGGTGCGGGAGAGGACCGGTGTCGCTGCGATCGTCGCCGACTTCGGCTCCGGCTCACATCCCGACGTCGAGTTCCTCGTCGACTATCCCGCCGATGCGCTCGCCCTCTCGCCGAGGATCGTCGCCGGTGTCGGTGCGGACCCGGCCGCGAACGAGCGGATCCGCGAGACGTGCTCCGTCGTTGGTGAGCTCGGCTGGCGTGTGATCGCCGCAGACATCGCTTCCGTCGCCGAGCGCGACGCGCTGGTCGCCGCCGGCGTCGCCGAGCTCACCGGGCCCGCCATCGCCGAGTTCGGGGACGCTGCAGCCCTCGGTGCGCAGCTCTCGAGCCTCGGCGTGACCGTGCCGGCCGCGCCGGAACGATCCCGCCGCCAGGCGCCGGCGCCGAGCCCGGCCCCGGCGGCCACGGGCCCCGAGCAGGCGGACGGTGAACACCAGACGCCGTGGAGTAAGCCGCGGGGGGAATCCGCGATCAAGCGTGAGCCGGGGCTCTCCCGCCAAGGCGGTCCGGCCGCCGCAGGAGGTGCGGCCCTCCCGAGCGGCGCCCGCGGCTCGCCCGGACGCTCCCGGCCGCCGCGGCGTGACCCCTCGGCGCCGCGCCGGAGCCGCGGGCGCAGGCTGATCACGATCTTCTTCTCGGTGCTGGTCCTGGCCCTCATCGTCTACGCCGTCCTGGTCATCCTCGGTCACGTTCCGAACCCGATCGACGAGATCGGTTTCTAGCCACCGCCCCGCGTCAATAAGCTCCGCCGCCCGTGCCCCGGATCGCTTCAAGCGTCGTAATTCGCCCGCCGCAGCCGACCTCGATCGGCCTCGTGGCCGTGGCGACGGACGGCAGCGAGGGCGGCTCGAACGCGATCGAGTGGGCCGCCGACCTCAGCCGCTCGCTGGGCGCCGACCTCCTGGTCGTCCAAATCGTGCCGCCCGGAAGCGATCCGGAGGCGGTGCAGGAGGGCCTCGACGAGGCCCTGATGACCAAGGGCTACATCTGCGGCACCCGGGTCGTCATCGGCGAGGACCCGGCGGAGGCGATCGTCGCCGAGGCGGCGAACGCCGGGGCGGACATGATCGTGATCGGCAGCTCCGGGATGCGGGGGCGCACAGAGTTCCTGCTCGGCAACACCGCAAACCGCGTCACCCACCTCGCTCGCTGCACCGTGGTCGTCGTCAACACGACGATGCGCCCGCCGCCGGAGGAGCTGGAGGAGACGGTCGAGCCGCGAGAGAGGGCGGAGGAGATCGGGCGAACGCTCGGGCCGCTGGCGCTGCGGCGCGCGGCCGGAAAGGTCCTCAGCAGGGGCGATGACAGCGAGGGACCGCGACAGCTGCGGGAGGGCCTCGAGCGCCTTGGCCCGGTCTTCGGGAAGCTCGGCCAGATCCTGTCGACGCGACCCGATCTCGTCGGCCCGGAATACATCGAGGAGCTCTCCTCGCTACAGGCCGACGTCCCGCCCCTCGAGGAGGGCGAGGTCGTCGCGGCGATGCAAAGGGAGCTCGGTGTTCCGTGGGAGGACGTCTTTGCCTCGATCGAGCCCGAGCCGCTCGCCGCCGGGACGATCGGCCAGGTCCATCGTGCCCAGCTCGTCGACGGGACCAGGGTCGTGGTCAAGGTCCAGCGGCCGAACGCCGAGGCGCTCGTGGACGCGGACCTGGGCCTGCTCGAGACCGCGGTCCGGCCGGCCGGGCGCTCGGGCCGGGTGAAGCGGGTGATCGACCTGCCCGCGCTCGTCGAGGAGCTGTCCAGTTCGCTTCGGCGCGAGCTCGACTTCACGGAGGAGGCACAGAACCTCGAGCGGATGTCCGGGATCCTCGCCTCCTACCCACACGTGGACGTCCCCAGCTGCCACAACGACCTGTCGACCCCTCGGCTCCTCGTCATGGATGAGGTCGTGGGCGGCGTCCCGCTGAACGAGGCGCCCTCGGGGGAGGAGCGCACCGAGGCGACGCGCGAGCTGATGCAGGCCTTCTACCGGCAGATCCTCGAGGAGGGCTTCTTCCACGCTGACCCGCACCCCGGCAACCTGCTCTGGGCCGACGGGACGATCTGGCTGATCGACTTCGGAATGGTCGGCCGGCTCGACGCGTCGACGCGGCGCCAGTTGCTGTTGGTGATGCTCGCCTTCGTCGAGGGCGACACCGAGCTGCTCGTGGACGTCGCGCTCGACATGAGCGGGATCAAGGACTCCAGCAACCTCGACCGGTCCGGGTACCGCGACGACCTCGACTCGGTCCTCGCGACCATCCGCGGCCGTTCGCTGGAGGAGATCCAGCTGGTCGAACTGCTCAACCAGCTGACCGCGATCTCGGTGCGCCACGGGGTTCCGCTGCCGACAAGCTTCGTCATGGTCGGCAAGGCGCTCTCCCAGATCGAACAGACCGTTACCGAGCTGGCGCCGGAGATCGACCCGTTCGAGGAGGCGCGGAAGTTCTTCATCTCCTCCATCCGGCGCCGGGTCGTCGACAGGATCGACCCTCAGCAGTTCTTCTTCGAGTTCGAACGGATGCGCTACCGCCTCGGCCAGGTCGGCGAGGGCATCGCGACCCTCGTCGGCAGCCGTCCGGGGGAGAAGCTCGAGGTCCGCTTCACCTCGAAGCAACTCGAGGGGAGGATCGTCAAAGCGAGCCGCATGGTCGGGCTCGGTCTCGGCGCGGGCCTGACCTGGATCGCCGCGATCAACGCCTCGGGTTCCGACAGGATCGACCCAAAGCTGTCTCGAACCCTGCGCGGCGTCGCCGGCGGCCTCTCCGCATGGTTCGCGGTCGAGGCGGCGCGGCGCAACTAGGCATGACGAGGCTCGCCTGGATCAACGTCACGCTGATCGTGGCGCTGATCGCCCTCGCCGCCGAGGGCCTGCGCGAGATCGCTGACGACTCAGCTGTTGACGTCTCCCTCAGCGCACGCTGAGAGCTTGAAAATGGAGGCGCCCGGATTTGAACCGGGGTCCGCGAAACCTGCCTCGATGCGTCCTACGAGCGTTCCCATCGGAGTCTGATCTCGGCGCTCGGGTCGGTCGATCCGTGGGGCACGTCACCGGCGCCACACCTTCCTTACAGATGTCCCCCTCGGGTCGAAGGTCCTACCTTCGGGGTGAGCCCGCTAATTGAAGCCGCGACCCGGACCGCGGGCTGTCCGGCGCGACTACCCTCAGCGCCTGTTAGGCGGCGAGGGCGAACTCATGATCAGAGTTCGCACTTATGGTTTTCCGGGACTTTTTAACGAGGCCAACCCGGATCCTCGACTCGCAACATCGAGACGAATCAGCTTCACGTCGAAGCCAAATACGCCCCCTATGTATGTGGCGTGAATTCTAGCCCTACGCGGGGCTAGGCCGGGGTGATCGCGTATCCGTCGGCGGGGTCGACGTTCCCGTCGAGCAGCGCGTGGTAGGTCTTCTCGATCGCCTCGGGGCCTGATCCCTCGCTCACGCGCAGCCAGCCAGGAGCCCACTCGACGAACGGGTCCCAGGCGGCGGCGAGTTGCTGGCGGAGGCCGTCGGCGCCCCAGTCCTCGGTGCGCTTGGCGGCGCGGGTCGGTGCGAAGAAGAATTTCGGTTCGGCGCCGGGCAGCCCCGCGGCGTCGCCCATCTGATCGTGGTGGGTCAGCCCGATCGCGGTGTCGCGGACGAGGTCGTCGCTGTAGTTCTCGTGGACGGCTTTGCGAACGCCGGCGTCGCCGGAGAAGTCGAGGTACGCGGCGGACCCACTGCCCATCGATCCGATGTCGTCGTAGGAGACGACCTGCGAGTAGACGCCGGTTCCCTCGACGAAGCCGACCCGGGAGGCCGAGGTCAGGCCGATCAGCTCGGGCGCGTCATCGCGTCGAGCAATCAGGAAGGCAGCTGCGAGCGCCGTCTTGGACGAGGAGCTCGACATCACGAGGTTCTGGGCGCCGGACCAGCTCTCGTCGGCGAGCTCGTCGTCGAGCAGGAAGGAAGTTCCGAAAAGCGGTCGCAGGAGCATCTGCTCGTCCTCGGTCTCCTCGGCGTAGTTCGGATCTTTGCCGGTGAAGAGGTAGTGGTTGTAGACCGGAGGGAGCGAGCGCCGGTGCGACGCGGAGTCGAAGAATCCGTCGGCGTCGGCTCGATCAGGCAGGACGGCCAGGTGGCTCGAGGCGGGGAAGTAGCCGTAGCAGCGCGCGCCCTCCTCGACGCCGTCGGCATTCGAGGCGACGATGTCGGCGAAGCCCCAGACCGGGAGCCGCCCCCAGCCCTCCTCCGCCGGGAAGAAGTTCCAGTAGTTCATCGCGTCGCCCATCACGGCGTAGGTGACGTTGTTGGCGGAGAGGCCGAATCTGGAGATCGCGAACAGGGCCTCGCCGTCCCCGACCTCGGGAGCACGCGAGTCCTCGATCTTCGTCTCGTGCAGGTCGTCGCGGCGGACGAGGAAATCCATGGCTGGGACCCTATGCCCTATTCGGCCGGCAGCTGGGTGACGAGCTCGTAGCCGCCGTCGCCGTTCATCTCGACGATCCAGATCGGCTGGGAGACGTCGTGATCTTCCGTAAAGCTGAACTGCCCGAGCGGCGTGATGATGTCGACCGCTGCCAGCGACTCGGCCAGCGCGGCGCGGTCGGCGTCGACGTCGCTGAAGCCCAGGTCGGCGCTCTCGGCCGCGGCGGCAAGCAGTTTCAGGCCCGAGTACGCCTGGGCGGCGAACTGGTCGGGATTGGATCCGGAGCTATCGCGGTAGGCCTCGACGAAGGCTGTGTTCGCCTCCGAGTCGCTGCCCGCATACCAGCCGGCGGCGCTTCGGGCGCCCTTGCCATCCGCCCCGGCCTGCTCGGCGGCGGTCGAGATGTTGAGGGCGTTCCCTCCGAGGATGTCGCCCTTGAAGCCGGCCTCGCGCGCGATCTTGATCGTGGTTGCTGCCACCTCACCCGACGATGTCGTGACGAAGATGACGTCGGCCTTCTCCTTGATCGCCGCCTCGATCGCCGGCAGCGGGCCCGCCTCGAGCGGGGCGAAGTGCTCGACGGAGGCCACGTCGATCCCGTTCTCTTTGAACGCTTCCTCCGCGATCGCCGCCGTCGACTCGCCGAACGGGTCGTCGAGGGGGAAGACGACAACCGCTGTCTTCGCATCGGAGGACTCGGCGTAGTTGCCGACGTTGGCCGGGATCGCGTCCTCCTCCCCGAGCGAGTCGCGGAAGACGAGCTCGCACGGGTATGGGCAATCGCCGACGATCCCGGGGCCGGTGTTGGAGACGGCGAGCACCGGCGTGCCGAGCTTGTCCGCCACCGGGTCCGCTTCGGCGGCCGAGTTGGAGAAGGTCGGTCCAAGGACGGCGAGCACCTCGTCCTCGTTGATCAGCGTCTCCATCGCATCGACCGAGGCGCCCGGGTCGGAGTTGTCATCGATCTGCTCGACCGCTATCTCGGCGCCGTTGACCCCGCCCTCCTCGTTCACCTGCTCGACCGCCAGCTCGACGGCCTCGACCTGCTGAGGCCCGACGACCTTGCCGATCCCGGTCGTCGAGAAGATCGAGCCGAGCTGGATCGTCTCGCCCTCCCATTCGGCCGGCTGGGGCTCTGGCTCGTCCTTCTCGCCGCAGCCGGCGGCGAGCAGGGCGGAGGCAAGGATCAGGGCTGCAGTCCGCATGCGCATGGCCGGAAACCTAAAGGGGTCTGACCCCTTTAGGTTCTGAGGCGTGTGGGTCCAGTGTGAGATTCGGCTCGAATCGCGCGAGCGCGGCGTCCACCTCGTCACCGACGAGATCCTCGTCCGGCTGCCCGAGCTTCGCGAGATGCGCGTCGGCCTCCTCCACCTGCTGATCCGGCACACGTCCGCCTCTCTGGCCTTGAACGAGAACGCCTCACCGGCGGTCCGCGTCGACGTCCGCTCCTGGCTGGACGAGGCCGTTCCGGAGGAGGCGCCCTACTGGACCCACACGCTCGAGGGCCCCGACGACATGCCCGCGCACATGAAGTCGATCCTCACCGGAGAGTCGCTGACCCTGCCGGTAACCGATGGCAGGCTCGCGCTCGGCACATGGCAGGGCATCTACCTCTGCGAGCACCGCGACTCCGCGGGGCCGCGAAGCATCGTCGCGACGCTCAACGGGGAGTGAGGACCGGCAGGACCAGTTCGTAGCTTCGGTAGGGGACGTCCGGATCGCCCCACGGCGGGCCCATCCGCTCGTCGATCAGGACGAAGCCGTGCGCGCGGAGGCGGAGCCTCGATAAGTTGAGTCTCGTGGAGCAGTCGGAACCGGTCACACCCGACGCGATCCTGGAGCTGGGGTTCGCGTTCTGGGGTTCGAAGACGTTGCTGAGCGCGATCGAGCTCGGCGTCTTCTCCGCGCTCGCGGACGGAGGGCTCGATGGCGATTCGCTCCGCGATCGCCTCGGTCTTCACGAGCGAAGCGCGACAGACTTCTTCGACGCTCTGGTCGCCCTCGGCATGCTCGAGCGAGCCGACGGCCAGTACTCCAACACGCCGGCGGCGGACCTGTTCCTCGACCGGGCGAAGCCCTCCTACGTGGGCGGGATGCTGGAAATGGCGAACGCTCGGTTGTATGGGTTCTGGGGTTCCCTGACCGAGGGTCTGCGCACGGGATCGCCGCAGAACGAGGCGAAGGAGGGCGAGGACTTCTTCGCCACTCTCTACGCCGATCCGGATCGCCTCGCCCAATTCGCCCGCGCGATGAGCGCGATCAGCATCGGCGCGGGTATGGCGATCGCAGCGAAGTTCCCCTGGAGCGACCACAACAGCGTGATCGACGTCGGCTGCGCCGAGGGCGCGGTTCCCGTTCAGATCGCCCTCGCACACGACCACATCACCGGCGGTGGCTTCGACCTGCCTCCCCTCGAGCCGATCTTCGATGCCAACGTGGCCGGCGCGGGCCTCGCGGAGCGCCTGAGCTTCACCGCGGGCGACTTCTTCTCCGACCCGCTGCCGAGCGCGGACGTGCTGGTGATGGGGCACATCCTGCACGACTGGGGCATGGACGAGAAGCGCATCCTGCTGCAGAAGGCGCACGATGCGCTCCCGGACGGCGGCGCGCTGATCGTCTACGAGGCGATCATCGACGACGAGCGCCGGGAGAACGCCTTCGGCCTCCTGATGAGCCTCAACATGCTGATCGAGACGCCCGGTGGCTTCGACTACACGGGGGCCGATTGTCAGGCCTGGATGAGCGAGGCCGGTTTCCGCGAAACCCGCGTCGAGCACCTCGTCGGGCCCGGACTCGATGGTCGTCGGCATCAAGTAGCTAGGCCCGGTGGGCCTCCAGGAGGCGGCGGAGGAACTGCTTCGTTTCCGGCTCCTGGGGCCGCGTCAGGACGTCCTCCGCAGGGCCCAACTCGATCAGGCGGCCGTTGTGAAGGAAGCCGACGGTGTCGGCCACTTCGCGCGCAAAGCTCATCTCGTGGGTGGCCAGGAGCATCGTCACGCCCTCGGACTTGAGCTCGCGGACGGCCTCGAGGACCTCGCCGACCAGCTCCGGGTCGAGCGCGCTCGTGACCTCGTCGAGGAGCATCGCGCGTGGCTTCGCCGCGAACGCCCGGGCGATCGCGACGCGCTGTTGCTGGCCGCCTGAGAGCTGGTCGGGATGGTCGTGCTCGCGGCCGGCAAGCCCGAACTTGGCGAGCAGCTCGCGGCCCGCCGCATCGGCCTCCGATCTTGACTCCTTCCGCGCCTTGACCGACCCGAGCGTGACGTTCTCGAGCGCGCTCAGGTGCGGGAAGAGGTTGTAGGCCTGGAAGACGAGGCCGAGCCGGCGGCGGACCTCGACCGCGTTCACCGACGGGTCCGTGATCACCTCGCCGTCGAGGAAGACGTCGCCGTCGTCGATCTCCTCGAGCAGGTCGATGCAGCGCAGGAGCGTCGACTTGCCTGAGCCCGACGCGCCGATCAGCGCGACCGCCTCGTGCTCGCTCACGGACAGGTCGATCCCCTTCAGCACCTCGTTCTCACCAAAGGACTTGGTCACGCCGCGGATCTCGAGGACCGGGCCGCTCACGAGTACTTCTTCCCTCGCTCGCGCTCCCAGCGGTCGAGCAGCCGCGCGAGCGGCAGCGTGATCGCCAGGTAGAGCATGGCGGCGGCGATCATCGGCGTGTAGTTGAAGTCCCTCGCGGCGTCGATCTGCGCGATGCGGAAGGCCTCGCCCGCGACGCCGATGATTGCGATCAGGGCGACGTCCTTCTGCAGCGCGATGAAGTCGTTGAGCAACGGCGGCCCCACCCGCCGGACTGCCTGGGGCAGGATCACGTACCGGAGCCCCTGCGTCTCGGTCAGGCCGACGGCGAGGGCCGCGTCGCGCTGGCTGCGGTGCACCGAGGCGAGCCCGGCTCGGTAGACCTCGGCGACGTAGGCGCCGTAGGAGAGGGCGAGCGCGATCCCGCCGAGCACGACCGGCTCGCTCGGCAGCCCCTCGAGCTGAAGCGCGGGGATGCCGAATCCGATCAGGTAGACGAGCAGGATCGTGGGGATTCCGCGGAAGACGTCGGTGTAGACGGTCGCGACAAGGCGCAGGGGAAAAAGCGCCGGCGCCCGCGCCATGCGCATGACCGCGACCACCAGGCCGAGAATCAGCACGGCGACCTCGACGACCAGAAAGACCCGGATGTCGAGCCAGAAGCCGACGAGGATGGCCGGGAAGATCTCCTGGAACTTCTGCCAGTCGAAGAACGTGTCGCGGACGTCCGGCCAGCCGGGACTGGTGAGGATCAGGACGGCCAGGCCGCCGAGCACGACGACCGTCGAAATCGTCGCGACCGCGCCGCCCCTGATCGCCGCCTGTCGATGTGCGGCGGCGCGCTCCGCGCGCCGGTCAGGGCCCGCTACTCGAGCACTGGAGCCTTGGTCGACTCGCTCATCCACTCTTGCTCGATCTCAGCGAGCTCACCGGACGAGCTCAGCTCGTCGATCGCGAACGAGACGCAGTCGGTGAGCGGCGAGTCCTTCTCCAGCAGGGCACCCCACTGATCGCCGCCCGGTGCCGGGAACTGGCCGACGGTGGTGGCGTCCCCGAGCTCCGTTGCGGTCAGGAACAGGGCGGTCGGAACGTCCACGACGATCGCGTCGACCTGTCCGTTCTCCAGGGCCGAAACGACGTCGTTCGAGGTGTCGAAGACCTGCGGGTCGGAGGTCGGCTGGATCGACGACTCGACAGCGTCCAGGCTGGTCGTCCCGATCTGGACTCCGATGTTCGCGTCCTGGAGATCGGCCAGCGAGGTGGCGCCCGCGACGTCGGAGTCGTTCAGCGCGACGATGGCCTGCTCGGCCTCGTAGTACGGCGACGAGAAGTCGACCTGCTCGGCGCGCTTCGGAGTGATCGAGATCTGGTTCACGTCGAAGTCGAAGTCCTTCGGCCCCGGTGCATAGGAGGAGTTGAACGGCTCGACCACCCACTTCACGTTGGCCTCCTCGAAGCCGAGCTGATCGCCGATCGCGTAGGCGACGGCGCTCTCGAAGCCCTCGCCGTTGGTCGGATCGTCGTCCTCGAAGTAGGGCGGGAACGCTGGGCTGTCGGTGGCGACGGTGAGCGTGCCGGACTCGAGTGTCTCTAGGTTCTCGGCCGTGCAGTCTTCGGCGGATACGGAGGCGGAGGTCGACGTGTCCTCGGACTCGTCGTCGGAGCCACAGCCGGCAAGCAGCGCGAGGCCGGCTAGCGCCAGCACGGCAAGTAAAAGTTGGGCAAGTCTCGACACGTCGGCCTCCTGTTCCCGGGCAGAAGCGAGCATCCTAACCTGGGCTGTCATGCGTACGCGGCTTTCGTTGACTTTCACAGTCGCCGCTGTTCTGGTGCTGGCCAGCGGGACCGCGGAAGCACGCCCCGGCGCGAAGCTCTCCGTCACCAAGGTCAGCTCGCCGCCGCCCGCGGTGGTCCCCGGTGCGTCGTTCGTGATGACCGGCAAGGTCGAGAACGATGGCGAGCGCGCGGCGAAGCCGTCGGTTGCGCTCTCCCTGCGCCGGGGCGGCGATGCTGGACCGCTCGGCATGAGGATCGCGAACCGGCGGATCGAGGAGGTCCGCCCGGGCGATTCGGTGCGCTTCCGCGAGACGGTCACGGTGCGCGCCGCGACGCCGGACGGCGAGTACGGACTCTCCGCGTGCGTGCGCAAGCGCGGCAACGGCGGGCCGCACAAGTGCCTGCGTGCCGACACGCGCATGACCGTTGCCGGCCCCCGGCCGCCCGGCGACGGGAGCGGCCCGGTAGCGCCCGAGCCCGACCCCCCGAGTCCGGGAGCCGGTCCGGTGTTCGAGCCCGGAGCGCGCTCCGCCGGCGACGTCCTGTTCCCCGCGATCGGCAACGGCGGCTACGACGTCGACCACTACGACGTCGCGCTCGACTACGACCCGGTGCTCAACAACTTCGACGCGGCGACGACGACGATCACCGCCGAAGCGACTAAGAACCTCTCGGAGTTCAGCCTCGACATGCAGGGGATGACCGTCTCCTCCGTCGCGGTCGACGGCCAGGCGGCGACCTTCACCCGCGAGAACACGAAGCTGATCATCGACCCCGCCGGCGCCGGGATCCCGTCCGGAGATGACTTCGTCACCGCGATTGCCTACAACGGCCCGCCTGTCGAGGTCGTCGACCCTGACGGATCGAGCGAGGGCTGGGTCCGGACGCCCGACGGAGGGTTCGTCGTCAACGAGCCCATCGGTGCCCAGGGTTGGTTCCCGAACAACAACTACCCGACCGACAAGGCGACCTTCGACTTCCACATCACGGTGCCGCTTACCGCCACGGCGCTCGGCAACGGCGAGCTTGTTTCAACGGACAACAACGGGGACGGCACGCACACGTGGAACTGGCACTCCGACCAGCCCGTGTCGACCTACCTGACGACAGCGACGGTGGGGACCTTCATCTACACCGAGGGCACGATCACAGAGACGACGCCGACCCCCGATCGCGTGCTTCCGGAGTACAGGGCGATCGACAGCTCGTATCTCGCCACTCTCCCTGCCCAGAACGCCGAGCTCGACCGAATCGAGGAGATGACGAACTTCCTCGGGAGCCTCTACGGGCCGTATCCGTTCGATTCGACCGGTGCCGTGGTGGACGCGGCAACCGTCGGCTATGCCCTCGAGGTGCAGACGAAGCCCCACTTCGCCCTGCCGTTCCCGGTCTCCACCCGGAGCACCCTGCTCCACGAGATCGCGCACCAGTGGTTCGGCAACGCGGTCACGCTCGCGACCTGGTCCGATATCTGGTTCAACGAGGGCTGGGCGGTCTGGTCAGAGTGGTACTGGGACGACGAGCTGAATGGTGGCACCACGTCGCCCGAGCAGCAGTTCGACACGGAGTACGCCAATGCGGGCAACGACTGGTCGATTCCGCCGGCGACCCTCGACGAGGACCCGACCCTGCTCTTCGAGACCTTTCCGGTCTACACCCGCAGTGCGATGATGCTCCAGGGCTACCGCGAGATTGTCGGCCACACGAAGTTCCTCGAGCTGGCGCAGCGTCTCCAGACCGACTACGAGGACGACAACATCTCGACTGCGGAGTTCATCGGCCTCGCGAAGGAGGTCAGCGACTTCACGGGCGCCCAGCTCGCCCGCCTCGACGATTACTTCCAGCAGTGGCTCTACGGCGAGACGAAGCCGACGATCACGCCGGACAACTTCTGATCCGCCCGCGCTAGCGGCGGGCGATCAGTTCGACCTTCGTCCCCTTGCCGGGCGAGAGGGTGATGTTGCGGAGCGCGACGCGCTCGGGCTTCGGGTCCGGCGCGCGCAGCTGGGTGCGCTCGAGGATCGCGCGCAGGATCACCCGCATCTCGTACTGGGCGAACGCGGCGCCGACGCAGCGGCGGGTGCCGCCGCCGAAGGGGATCCAGGTGTAGGTGTCGGCCTTGCCGTCGATGAACCGCTCGGGGCGGAACTCCTCCGGCTCGGGGAAGAGGTCCTCGCGGTAGTGCATGGCGGCGATCGCGGGCAGGACGAACGTGCCTTTCGGTAGTTCGTAGCCGCCGACCTCGGCGGGCGATGAAAGCTTGCGGGCGACGTCGACGATCACCGGCCGCGCGCGCAGCGTCTCCTTGATCGTCGCGTCGAGGTACTCGTCTTCGCCGGCCTCGACGGACTCGCGCAGGCGGGCGAGTACGCGCGGGTTGCGCAGCAGGCGCTCCATCGCCCAGGCGAGCGCGGTAGCGGTGGTCTCGTGGCCGGCGCCGAGCACGGTGACGAGCTCGTCGCGCAGCTCGCGGTCGGTCATCGGCGAGCCGTCGTCGTGCTTCGCGGCGAGGAGGAGGGAGAGGACGTCGTCGCGCTCGCCCGCATCGGGCTGCTTGCGCCGGTTGGCGATCTCCTCGTAGATGAAGTGGTCGAGCTTCTCCCGGGAGCGAAGGAATCGCGCCCACGGGCTCCAGGGGCCGAGATTGCGGCGCAGCCCGGGGATCATCGTCACCAGGTCGGCCCGGTGGGCGAACTCCTCGGTGAGCTCCGCCGCCTGCTGGGACTGCTCCGGGTCGTCGATACCGAAGACGGCGCGCAGGATGACGTCGAGCGTCATCCGCTGGGTATGGGGCCGCAGCGCGAACGGGCGGTCCGTGGGCCAGGAGTCGATGTCGCGGTCAGCCGCCTCGCGGATCACCTCGCCGTAGCGCCGCACACGCTCGCCGTGGAACGGCGGCAGCAGGACCTTGCGCTGGCGCAGGTGCTCGGCGCCGTCGAGGGTCAGCACCGAGCTGGGACCAACCGCCGGCTCCAGCACCGTCGCGTTCGCCTCGCCGGCGCGGAACTGCTCCGGGTCGGAGGTGAAGACCTGCTTCACGATCTGTGGATCCGCGACGTAGACGATCCGCTTGAAGTAGGGGAACGAGATCGCGAAGACGTCGCCGTAGCGCTTCACCAGCGACGCGTAGAAACCCAGCGGATCGCGACCGTAGCGAAGGGCCTGGATGACCCCGGGCACGCGCGAGCGCGGCAGCTCGGCGGCGGCGGCACGGGGAAGGGGATGGGTCGCGGCGGCGTTTTCCATCGATCTTGCCGTCCGAGCCATGAAAGCATGGCCCGGTCTTGAACGGCGTGACTGAGGACACAGGCCGAGCGGGAAGGCGCGGAACGCTGTTCGCGGTCGTGGGGGCCGCCGGCATCGTCCAGCTCCCCACGGCGGCGGTGGTCGTCGCCCTCAGCCAGATCCACGCCGAGTTCGGCACTTCCACCGCCGCCCTGGCCTGGACGATCACCGCGTTCTATATCCCGGAGACGGCCCTCCTGATCGCCGGCGGCCGGATCTCCGACATCTTTGGCCGCAAGCGGATGTTCCTGTTCGGCGCCGCGCTGTTCGTGGTCGGCTCGATCATCGCCGCCGCGGCGCCCAGCGCCGGTGTCCTGTTCGGCGGCATCGCGATTTCCGGCATCGGGGCCGGCTTCCTGATGCCGTCCTCGATGGCGATCCTCACCAACGTGTTCACGGGCGCCGACCGGGGCACCGCGATCGGCTACTGGGGTGGGGCAACCGAGTTGGTCTCCGGCGTTGGAATCGTCATCGGCGGAGTCCTCACCAGCGAGCTCGACTGGCGATGGATCTTCATCGTCACCGCCGCGATCGCGGGGATCGTCGCCCTGCTGGGCGTCCGCTACGCGCCCGAATCGCGAGACCCGAACGCCGTTCGGGAGGTGGACGTACCCGGCGTCGCGCTGCTTGCATCCGGGCTGACCGCGTTGACACTTGCGTTGATCCAGGGCGCGGCCTGGGGCTGGGGCTCGGCGGTGATCGTCCTCCTTCTGGTCGGCGCCGTTGCGGTGTTCGCGAGCTTCGTCGTCGTCGAGCGGCGCTCCAAGCACCCCATCATCGACTTCGAGTTCTTCGGCCGCCGCAACTTCGCCGGTGCCACCATCGTGATCTTCTGTCTCGACTTCTCGTTCGGCGCGCTCCTGTTCTTCTTGCCGCAGTACTTCGAGGACCTCCTCGGCTACTCGGCGATCGAAGCCGGGGCGCTGCTCCTGCCGCTGACCGGGCTGATGGTGGTGGGCTCACCCCTGGGCGGATTCGTCGCGGCGCGTACCGGCCCGCGGCCGCCGATCGTGATCGGCCTCGCCACGATGGCGATCGGGATCTTCTGGATCTCGACGCTCGACCTCGGCACCGACTTCGCCGACCTCGTCATCCCGACCGCGATGATGGGATTCGGCGTCGGCTTCTCGCTGACGCCGATGAACCTGGCGGCGATGAACGCGGTCTCGCGCCACCATGCGGGCCTCGCATCGGGAATGCTCGTGACGCTGAGTGGCCTGGGGGCGACGCTCGGCGTGGCCGTCACCGGCGCGCTCTTCACGAGCCTCAACACCGACCGAACCGTGGAGGAGGTCTCGGCGGCGACCGGCGTAACGGTCACCGAGTCCCAGGCCGAGGACCTCGACGGCGTGCTGGCAGGCAACGCGGACGCCAAGCAGACATTCGACGAGATCGTCGGCAAAGGAGACGAGTCGAAGACCGATACGGCGCTAAAGGAGGCCTACGTCTCCGCGCTCGGCACCAGCCTCAAGGTCTCGGCGGGGCTCGTCCTGGCCGGGCTGATCCTCACCGTCCTCCTGATGCGCCGTCAGGACCCGGTGGACGACGACGACCAGGGCGAGTTGCCGCCGCCGGTCGCGTCCCCGCCGCACCGGCCTCCCGGCCGCCACTGGCCTCATTGGCACTTCGGACCGGCCCGGGCGCCAACATGACAATCGCCGAATCCTCCGCTTCGCGTCCGGTTCGGCTGGATCTCATCTGCATGAGATGAGCACGGTCGCCGGGGTAATGGGCAAGGTCGGCCTGCCCGCCCCGATCGCCGAGCTCGCCGCGCGCGAGTGGGACGCGATCGTCGTCGGCGGTGGCCACAACGGGCTCACCGCCGCCGCCTACCTCGCTCGCGCCGGCCAGTCGGTCCTGGTCCTCGAGCGCCGCGACCAGCTCGGCGGGGCGTGCACACTCGAGCGGCCGTTCGCTGACGAGCGCTACGTCATCAGCCCCTGCGCCTACGTCGTCGGCCTGCTCGACCCGCTGGTCGTCTCGGAGCTCGACCTCGAGCGTCACGGCTATCGCGTCACCCCCGCCGACCCGAACCTCTGGTGCCCATTCCCCGACGGGACTTCGTTCGGCGAGTTCCTCGACGATGCCGACACCGCCGCGCACATGCGCGAGAACGGTTTCTCCGAGGAGGACATCCGCGGCCTATTCGCCTACGAGGACGCCTTCGACCGGATCCGCACCCTGCTCCGCCACGGGCCAGCCGGCGACGCGTGGCACGCGCCCTCGCCCAGCCGCGAGGAGATCGAGGAGCGGCTGGGCGGCGACGCGGAGCTGATCTCGATCGTCTTCGAAGAGTCGATCGCCGACACGCTCGCCCGCTACGTCTCCGACGAGCGGCTCATCCACGCGCTCTGGGGCCAGGGGGTGATCGGCGTCTTCGCGGGCCCGCGTGATCCCGGCACCGCCGCGGTGAAGTTGATGCACCACCAGGGCGACCTGCTCGGGCTCGGTTCCGTTTGGGGCTATGTGGAGGGCGGCATGGGCCGGGTCTCGTTCGCAATCGCCCAGGCGGCGATCGAGGCGGGAGCGCAGCTCGCGGCCGGGGTCCCGGTCGCGGCGATCCAGCCAGGGGAGGGCGTGACCCTGGAGAGCGGCGACACGCTGAGGGCGCGAACGGTCATCTCCAATGCCGACCCGAAGCGGGTGCTGGCGATGCTGCCGGACGACGGGATCCCGGCCGAATACCGCGAGCGGCTCGAGGCCTGGGACGTGCGATCGCCGGTCGTCAAGCTGAACGCGGCGCTCAGCAGGCCGCCGACCTTCGAGGCCGCGGGCGGGATCGACCCGACCCGCGCGATGGTCACCGTTACCCCCGGGCTCGACGCGGGCCAGGAGGCGTTCGAGGCGTGCGTGCGCGGGGAGCCGCGAATCGGCTTCGCCGAGCTCTACTTCCAGACTGCCTACGACAGCTCGGTCGCGCCACCGGGGAAGCACGTGATCAGCGCCTTCGCCCAATACGCGCCATATGAGCTCGAGGGCGGCTGGGAGGCGCGCCGCGACGAGATCGCCGGCCTGGTGCTGGACGCGATCGCCGCCTACGCGCCCGACATCCGCGAGTGCGTCGAGGAGTACCAGCTGCTCGGCCCGCCCGACATCGAGAGCAGGATTGGGCTGACCGGCGGCAACATCTTCCAAGGGTCAGCGCTGCCCGATCAGATGTGGGAGCGGCGGCTCGCGCAGCGAACCCCGGTCGAGGGCCTCTACCTCTGTGGCGCCGCCACCCACCCCGGCGGCTCGGTGATCGCCCTGAACGGCCGCAACGCGGCGATGGCGGTGCTGGAGGACGCGCGGATCAGCGTCTGACCCCTAGCCTCGGAACTCCTCAGCCACTCTGACTTCCGGGAAGGAACCCTGATGCCTCTCGTCGCCGAAGCCGACTACCCGCTCCTCAACATCATCTGGACGATGCTCGTCTTCTTCGGGTTGGTGATCTGGCTCCGCCTCCTCTTCACCGTGTTCGGCGACGTCTTCAGCCGTGATGACCTCTCCGGCGGGGCAAAGGCGGGCTGGTGCGTGCTTGCGATCATCCTGCCGTTCCTCGGCGTGTTCATCTACCTCATGACCCAGGGCGACGGGCTCGCGGAGCGCAATAACAAGCGCGTCCGGGCGCAGGCGCAGCAGGTGCTGGACAGCACCGGGTCTGCAAAGGAGATAGCCGAGGCGAAGCAGCTACTCGACAGCGGCGCGATCAGCCAGGACGAGTTCGACTCGCTGAAGAAAAAGGCGCTCGCGTAGCCGAAGGGTCAGCCCGCGAGCCAGGTGACCGGCGCGAGGTGGACGTCGCCGGTCGCCAGTAGCCGGTCCTCGCCGCCCGGCCACGCGGTCAGGCGCAACTCGCACACCGCTGGGTCCGGCCCGATCTCGTAACGGAGCCAGGCGATCGGCGCCTCGGCGGTGGCGCGCTCGGCGGCGCCGTTGATCGCGGCGGACACGCGCTCGCGGACCTCGTCTTCCAGGTAGATCCAGACAAGCGAGTGGAAGATGACGGTCGCGAGGCCGTCGGCCTGCTCCGCCAGCACCTCCTCGGCCCAGGCATCGACGCCGGCGCGCTCGACCTTGACCGGGTACTCCCTGGCGATGTCGATCGCCTTGCGCAGCAGCTCGTAGCGCGGCGTCTGGTCGGGGAAGATGTAGGAGAGGAGCGCGAGCCGGTCGTGGTCGGTGGTCGGGTCGAGCGGCGCGAAGTCGCATCCCCTCCGCTCCGCGACCTCCATCGGCGTGTCGAGCGGCGGCACGCCACGGCGCCAGTGGTCGGTGAACCCGACCGTTGAATCGGCGGGTCCGTAGGCCATCCCGTCGGCCTCGTAGCGATAGCGGTCGAAGTGGAGGTTGAGGCCGGCGCTGGAGCCGAGCTCGAGGACCCGGAGCGGCAACCCCGTCTCGCGAGCCACCGTCAGGAAGCCGCCGATCAGGGCGCCGCAGCGGGCGGTCTCGTTCGTCTGCAGCGGATGGCGCAGGGAGTCGAGGATCTCCGGATCGAAGGTGCCGAGCTCCTCGCGGACCTTCGGCCAGGCGGCCTCGGCGTCGCCGTCGCCGCCGACCGACGGATAGCGAGCTTCGAGCTCGGGAACCTCCCCCGCAAGGACCATGTGGTGGATTCCGGCCAGTGCGCGGAAGGGGTAGTACTCGTGGAGCGGCTCCTCGGCGTAGGGCTCGAGTAGCTCCCACGCGGGCCCGCCGGCCAGCACGTCCTCCGCCATCCGGTCGGTGAGCCCCGCGTAGAACTGCGAGTGCCACGCGCCGGCGTCTCGCGAGAGCTCTTCGAGTTCGGCCGCCAGCCTTTCCTGCGGGGTCGGCATCGGCGGCAGCCTAACCGCCGGGTAGGGTCGCGCCCCGTGGAGCTGAACGCAGACTGGGTCGCGGAGGCCGGGGCCGCGATCGGCGAGCGGGCGGAGCGTGAGCTCGAGGCGCTCGTCGCCGTCTCCTCGCCCTCCGGGGACCGCGCCGGAGCCGAGGAGGCGATCGCGGTCGCGAGCGCGCTCCTGCCCGGTTCGGCGGCCATCGAGCGGCTCGAGTGCTCCTCTCCGGATCACGCGCCCGACCTGCTGGCAACGATCAACGGGAGCGGCGAGGGCCGCGTCCTGCTGCTCGGCCATCTCGACACGGTCGTCGCCCACGCCGACCACCGCCCGCTGGCTCATGAGGGCGAGCGGCTCTCCGGCTCCGGCGCGATCGACATGAAGGGCGGGGTCGCCCTCGCCCTGGGCGTGATGCGGGCGCTGGAGGGCGCGCCGGAGTCGTTCGCCGAGATCGCCCTGCTGCTCGTCGTCGACGAGGAGTGGCGAACCGATGGGTTCGCGCATGGCCCGCGATTTGCCGGCTGGGATGCCTGTCTGTGCTTCGAGGCGGGCGAGCGCGGGCCGGACGGCGAGGCCGCGGTCGTGGTCCGCCGCAAGGCCGCCGGGACCCTGCGTGTGCGCGCCACCGGCCGCGCGGCCCATTCCGGTGCCGCGCCTGAGCGTGGCCGCAGCGCCCTGCTTCCGCTGGCCGCCGCCGCCGAGCGGATCGCCGCGCTCAACGATCCAACCGGCCCCGACCGGCTGAGCGCGGTGCCGACGGTGATGCACTGCGGCGACGCCTTCAACGTCGTGCCGGCGGAGGGTGAGCTGGTCTGCGACCTGCGGGCCGATTCGCTCGGCGCCTTCGACCCGGTCCTCGCGGCCGTCCCTCCCGGCGTCGACGGGGTCGAGATCGACGCGGAGATCGTCCGCCGCTGGCCCGGGATGGACACGCGCGAGATCGCCGCCGAGCTGCTCGAGCGCGCGAGCGCCCTGCACGGCGCGCCGCTGCTCGGCTCCGAGCGCGGGGGCGCCAGCGACGCCAGCCACCTGGCCGAGCACATCGCCCTCACGGTGGACGGCCTCGGCCCGCTCGGCGCCGGCGCCCACGCCCCCGAGGAATACGTCGAACGCGACTCGCTGCGCCCCCGCGCGGAGGTCGCGCTGGCGGTGGCGGCGGGGGTGTTGGGGGTTAGGGACGGGCGGGGGGACGTAGGGCAGCGGATCAGGGGTTCGTGCACGGTTTGCGTGCGCTCTCGCGCGTGTTTCGTGCGCACAGTTGACGTTCGCGAATCGGACGTCTGGGGCGGCTAAACTCCGGACTATCCGGCGCTCAGACGCCACACGCCCCGGACACGCTCGAAATCTCTGCCCTTACTAGCCCCCGCGACCTCGGCGCCTCGCGACGCGGCCGCGGCGCTTTCGTCCCTTACCCGTCCGGCCGCCGCCGCCTCAGGAACAGCGAGCGGATGAGCCCGAGGATCTCCTTGCCGAGCGATTGGCCCGGTCCCTCGTCCTCCTCGATCGCCTTGTCGAGGCCCGCCCAGTTGGGGTAACGCGCCATCTCCGCCGAGATGTTCGCGCCGAGCACGGCGACGATCGCGAGCAGGTAGACGGAGATCGTGACCGCGAGTAGGCCCGCGATGGCTCCGTAGATCGCGGCCGCTCCGCCGCCGACGGTGCCGAACCAGGCCTCGGTCCCGAGCCTGACGAGGCCGACTCCGGCCAGCGCGATGAGCGCACCCGGCCAGGCGGCGCGCCAGCTTCCGCGAGCCGGAGGCAGGAACCGGTAGAGGATGAGAAAGAGGGCGAAGATCGCGATCGCGGGCAGTACCTCGGTCAGCAACAGGGAGACGGTGCCCTCCCAGAACGGATCGTTGCCGAGCGCGTTCGGCACGAGGTCGACGAGGTTGAGACCGAGCGCGGCGATGGCGAGCGGCGCGATCAGGAAGGTCATGCCGACGTCGAGCGCCTTGCCCTGGAAGTAGGGGAGGGGATCGCCGGCGGGCCAGTGGGAGCCGATCGAGTGCCGCAGGGCGCCGATCGCGCCGCTCGCCGACCAGATCAGGACGAGCCCGCCGAGCAGTCCCAGCGTGCCGGCGCCGTTCGCGACCCCGTCCAGCAGCTCCTCGACCTGATCGCGGCCCTCCTCGTCGGCGAGCGGGAAGGCGTCGATGATTCCCTGCACGATGTCCTCGCGGACCGTCAGGTCGTCGAGCGCCACCGACGCGCCCCAGACCACCAGCAGCAGAGCGGCGGGGAAGGTGACCATCACCCAGAAGGCCACCTGTGCGGCCTCGCGGGCGCCGGCGTCCTCGAACAGGGAGGCGAAGGCGCGGTAGATCAACCACCAGGCGCGACTCGGAAGGCGGCGCATTGTTGTAAGCCTCGCACTATGGACGCCAAGGTCACCTACGTCGGCCACGCCACCGTCTGGATCGAGATCGACGGAGTGCGGCTGATCACCGACCCCGTCTTCCGCCGCCGGCTGCTGCACCTGCGCCGCCACGGGGCAGAGCCGGCAGCCGAGCACCGGGGCGGCGCCGACGCGATCCTGCTCTCACATCTCCACCTCGACCACGCCGACATGCGCTCGCTGCGGGAGCTCGGCACCGACGTCCCGGTGATCGCCCCGGCCGGCTCTGGAGACTTCCTCCGCGGCAAGGGGATCGCCGACGTCACCGAGCTCGGGGTCGGCGAGGGCACCGAGGTCGGCGGGGTGCGGATCACCGGCACCGACGCGGATCACGAGGGCCGGCGGGTTCCGTTCGTCGGGCATCGCGGGCAGACGATGGGATTCGAGATCGCCGGCTCGCAGCGGCTCTACTTCGCCGGGGACACGGACCTCTTCGACGGGATGGCCGAGCTCGCCGGCGGGCTCGATCTGGCCCTGCTGCCGGTCTGGGGCTGGGGCTCGACCCTCGGCGAGGGTCACCTCGACCCGGAGCGCGCGGCGCAAGGCGGCGGCGCTGCTGAAGCCGCGCGTCGCCGTCCCGATCCATTGGGGCACGTTCTTCCCCTACGGGCTGACCAGGCGGCACGGGCATCTGCTCCACGACCCACCGCGTGAGTTCGCAGCCGAGACCGGTAGCGCCGCGCCCGAGGTCGAGGTGAGGATCCTGGAGCCGGGCCAAGGGCTCGAGCTCGGCGAAGCCTGAGGCGTCCGGCTGCCGCCGGACCCGCGCCTAGCATCCGCCTCGCGGTGGCCGCAACACCCGTCGAGCACCACGACACGCCGACCTTTCGCTCGATCCTTCGAGTGGTCCTGGTCGTGGTCCTCAGCGCGCTCGCGATCTACGTGATCTACCGACTGCGTACGCCGATCACCTACGTCCTGATCGCGGCTTTCATCGCGGTCGCGGCCTCGGGCCCGGTCAACTCGCTGAGCCGCCGCATGCGACGCGGCTTCGCCGTCGCGATCGTCTACATCGGGATCATTCTCACCCCGCTCGCCATCGGCGCGATCCTGATTCCGCCGCTGATCGAGGGCGCCACCGACCTGATCAATGACCTCCCCGCGTACGCACAGGACCTCGAGGAGACCTTCTCCGAGAACGAGACGCTCGCCCAGGTCAACGAGGACTACGACCTGACCGCGAAACTCGAGGGACTCGCCGATGACCTCGCGGGTGACCTCGGTGGCGCGGCCAACGTGCTGGCCGACATCGGCGCCGGACTCGTCAGCTCGCTGTTCGCCGTGGTCACGATCCTCGTCCTCTCGATGTTCCTCGTCGCACGCGGGCGCGGCTGGATCGACGCCATCATCGATCGCCGGCCCGACAACGAGGCGACGGTGATCAAGCGCGCGCTCGACCACATGGCGTACGCGGTCGGCGGCTATATCGGCGGCGCGCTCGCACAGGCGACCGTGGCGGGGGTGGCCGCGTTCATCATGCTCGAGATCCTCGGCGCCCCGGCGACGGTCGCCCTCGCCGTGGTGATCGCGATCTTCGACGTGGTTCCGCTCGTCGGCGCGACCCTGGGCGCGATCATCGTCGCCATCGTTCTGCTCTTCGCCGGAGACTTCCCGGCGGACGTGATCGCCTGGGCGATCTTCGCGATCGTCTACCAGCAGTTCGAGAACTACGTGGTCCAGCCGAAGATCCAGAGCCGCGCCGTCAACCTCGATCCCTTCGTGGTCGTCATCGCCGCGTTATTCGGCGGGACGCTGTTCGGCGTGATCGGCGCACTCGTGGCGATTCCGATCGCGGCGGCTATGCAGATCGGGATCCGCGAGTTCCTCGAGTACCGCAAGGCGCACCCGGTCGAGGATGAGCCGCCCGTGGTGCGGAGTAGTTAGACGGGGGTCAGACCCGAACCCTCTTGGCGATCCGAGGCGCCGTGGTCGCACGCTCGACCCCTGACGATCCCGAGCAGCTGCTTCTTCTTCGCGTCGAAGTCCTCGGGCGTGATGATGCCCTGATCGCGGAGCTCGGCGAGCTTCCGGAGCTCGTCGGCCGGGTCGGCGGGAGCAGCCGGGGCAGGTGCGGCGGCGGGCGGTGCCTCCTGATAGGCCTGCTGCTGATCCTGCTCGGCCCAGCGCTGGCCCTGGCGGCGCGAGACTCGGTTCGACACGGTGGTGGCGGTTCCGGCAATGACCGCGGTCCTCGCCACACCTCTGAGTAGTCCTGGCATTGGTCTGTCTCCTCTCTGTCGGGAAGTTAGGCGCCGGCCGCCTCGGCGGCGTCGAGTGCGGCGACGAAATCGGCGGGCGGAATCCGGCCGCTCGAGACGAGCTGGGCACCGGAGCCCCGGACCGCTGCAGCGAACGGTCCCGCCCAGCGGTTCTCGTACACGAGGATGGCGGCGGTAGTGCCTGGCTCGAGCGCCTGCGCGGCCTCGCGCTCGTCGTCCTCGGTGAGCAGGTCTGACGAGGCGCCCACGAGTTCCTTCAGCTCCGGCGAGGCCTCGGCGAGTGTCTCGAGGTCAAGGCTGGAGACGGAGCCGTCCTCCCCCTTCGCGAGGAACGTGATGTCGATCAGCCGGATCAGCCCACTCTCGACGAGCTCGACCAGGATCGGCGCGGCCTCTCCGCTCGGTTGTTTGCCCTGGGGCCACTCGACCACGATGTAGTCGATCGGGCCCATCTCCTCCAAGTCTTCGGTCACTGTCTCTCCCTCAGTGGCGGTGGATGCGGGCGGCGAACGTATCACTCGGGCGATCTGTGAAAGCTTTATGACAAGCGAACGGGAGAGACGAATGGAATCGACACCGACCATCGACGATGGCGCGCTGCGCGAGCTGATCGGCCTGATCGAGGGCGCCGACAGCGTCGAGCTGAAACTGACGGTCCCGGACGAGGATCGCCGGGCGACCGTCGAGGCGCTCGACCTCGACGCTCTCGATGCCTTCGTGCGCCAGGTCTTCTTCTTCGACACGCCCGATCTGGCGCTCGAGGGCGCGGGCCTCGTCGTTCGCGCGCGTCGTACGCAGGGCAAGCCCGACGACTCGGTGGTCAAGCTGCGACCTGTTGTGCCCGACAACCTCTCGGAGGACCTTCGCAACGAGGCGGCGTTCGGTGTGGAGGTCGATGCGATGCCCGGCGGGTTCGTCTGCTCGGGATCGTTCAAGGGCGTCGTCAAGAACGATCGGGTCCGGGAGACGATTGGCTCGGGCGGTCCGTTCCACAAGCTCTTCTCGAAGAGCCAGCGGGCCTTCTTCTCCGAGCACGCGCCGGACGGGATCGAGCTGGACGACCTGTCTGTCCTGGGCCCTGTCCATTGCCTGAAGCTGAAAGCAACGCCGGAGGGCGCCGAACGTAAGCTCGTCGTCGAGCTCTGGTTCTACCCCGACGGATCGCAGATCTTCGAGCTCTCCACCAAGTGCGAGCCGAGTGAGGCGTTTGACGTAGCGGCGAAGACTCGGGCGTTCCTGGCGGGACGGGGCATCAACCTGTCCGGCGAGCAGGCGACGAAGACCCGCACCGCGCTCGAGTTCTTCTCCCGCGAGCTACGAACCTAGGAGCTTCTTCTTCTCCGCCGCCAGCTCCTCGTCGGAGAGGACGCCGGAGGTGTGCAGGTCCTTGAGCCGCTCGAGCTGGGCGATCCGCTCCTCGGCGGGGTCGGCCTTGCCCTCGCCGCCTGAGCCGCCCGGTGCGTGCGAGCGCAGGCCCGAGACGCGCTCGCGCCAGCGCGGGCCGGCGCTCTCCCAGGTCTCATCGGGGAAGTCGGCGATCGTCTTTCTGCGAAACGCCTCGTAGCCGAGGATCATCAAGACCAACAGGACCAGCGAGGGCGCGAGACGCTGCGTGCCCTCGGTCGGCGCCCAGAGGAAGACCAACAGGACGAGAACCAACAGGACGGCGTAGGCCGCCACCACCGAGTTGGCGAGCGGGGCGACGCGCGCCTAAAGCCGGTCGCGAGGCCTCCCGGCCCGGCGAGCCAGGAGCCGAGCACGGCGACGATCCCGTAGCCGATCAACCCCGCTGCAGAGGCGGCGAGCAGCGATGTCCCGATCCGCCAGGTCGAGGCGATCGCCGGCTCGACCGCGGCGGTCGATGCGAGCGAATCGACGATCGCATCACCGGCGAGCTGGCGCAGGGCCAAGATCAGGATCCCGACGACGATCCAGGCGAAGCCGATCGCCCGCACGGTCTCGCGGCGGCGGCCGCGGGCGAGGAAGATCGCCAGCGCGTAGATCGCCAGCGCGACCAGGATCAACCCGTAGGCGAGCTTTTTGAGGATGTCGGCGGCGTCCTGGGCGGCGGCGATCTCGTCGGATTGGATGATCTCGACCTGGCCGAGCTCGGGCGGCAGCTTGCCGGCGACGTCGATCCCGACCTGGGCGGCGACGTTCTCGATGATCGACTTCAAATCGAGGGTGACGGTGCCGCCGGTGGCGGTCAGCACGCCCTCGTCGTCGCCCTCGACGACCGCGATCAGCTGCTCGTGGGCGGCTCGGTTCGCGTCGGCCCAGAGCTGCTGGATCTTCGGGCTCTCGAGCGCCTTTTGGGCGACCCGTTCGGCGAGGGTGCGAACGCCACCCGCAGCGGGCCCGGCGAGTGGCTCGAGCTGCGGCGGCAGCGCGCCCGCGATCTGCGCCTTGACGTCGACGGCGCGTGAACAGCTCGTCGACGAGGAAAGTCTGGACGGCCGAGTTGATCGCCTCGTCTTCGAGCAGCTCCGAGCTCGTCTCGACCCAGTCGTCGGTGTTGAGGATCTGGCGGGCGGCCCAGACCGCGAAGCCGCCGAGGAAGAGGATCAGCGAGGCGAGGACGACGAGGGCGATCGACGTCTTTTTCATCCGCGGTCCGTTTCCGCTGTCGTTATCGGCCATCAGGCTCAGACGTACTTGCCGAGCTTCTTGATCTGGAAAGCGCGAACGATGTCGACGAACCCCTGCATCAGCGCCCAGATCCCGGCGAAAACGAGCAGCAGGTACGCCTTCTCGATGAAGAACTGGCCGCCGGTCCAGAAGGCGAGGACGATCATCAGCAGCCCGGCGATCAACCCGAACCACCACAGCTCGTTCGCCTCACGCGTGGCGAACGCCTGGATCACCCAGAAGACGCCGACGATGAGGAAGAGGAAGCCGAGGATGTCGGCGAGCGCCGCAAACGTGTTCTCGGGGCTGATCAGGGCAAGTATCCCCGCGATCAGGAAGAGCACGCCGAAGATCCAGAACAGCCACTTCCCGCTGTCCGCCATCGCCCCGACCACGAACTGCTGCATGCCGGTGGCGAGGAACATGATCCCGACGATCACGCCAACAGTCGTGATCGAGGCGGAGTCGAACTGGAGGATGACAACGCCGATGATCACCCAGGCGAGCCCGAAGACGAGCCAGAGCCACCACATTCGCGAGATTCCCTGCAGCGCTGCGCGGGCCTCCGCATCGGGGACGGGCGAGGTCGCAGCTTCCATGTGGGCTCCTTTGTGATCCAGGCCCGGCGTAAAACACCGGGGCGAGTTTCTCCTGCCCGCGACGTGAACCTACATGACAAGTCGGCGCGGTCAAGAGCGCGGCCAGGCGAGCGTCGAGCACATTGGCCTGATCACCCTGCTCGCGCTTCTGCTCGTCGGACTCTCGTTCGTGACGCCGGTCGCGGGTTACGCCGGCGACGTTGCGGCGGCGATCGGGGGCGCGTTTGCGGCGCAGGCGGATGGAGCGGAGCCGGATCCGAGTCCGCCCCAGACTCCATGGGCCGAGGACCGCGCGACGGTGGACCGCCTGATCGCCGGGGACCTGGACGAGTTCCTCGCCTATCGCCGGTCGGCCGAGCGCGATCCGGGCCTCGACTACTCGACGGACCTCTGCTCGGCGCCGCTGGTGGGCTCGAGCGGCGCCTCGTTCGACTTCACCGAGCCCTGTCTTCGCCACGACTTCGGCTACCGAAACTACGACGCGCTCGGGCTCTTCGAGGAAAGCAAGGACGCGGTTGACGGACGCTTCCTCGCGGACATGCGGGCCAGTTGCTCAGCCCGCCCGCCCGCCGACCACACCCGCTGTTACGCGTGGGCCCGGGTGTTCTACGAGGCCGTCCACCGGCTCGGCCATCTGACCGGGCACGGGGACTGAGCCCGCTCAGGCGGTGAGGAGGGCCCGGAAACGCGCAACCGCGTCGCGGTCGACGCGGAGCACCCGAGGGTGAGGGCCACAGCGGGCGAGCATGAGCGACTCGAGCTCGTCGCCTGTCGAGAGGTGGACCGAGATCCCGACCGCGGACTCGGAGTCCTCCGCGCCCTCGGCGAGCTCGAACTCGACCCAGAGGGCCGCGCCGGGGTCGGAGCGGCGGAGCCAGTCGCGAAGCGCTTCCTCGTAGCGGCCCCGGACGTCATCGGGCAGGTAGTCGTGCATGATCGACTGGTAGGCGAGCCCGCGGTTACCGTCCGCGGTCTGGGGCTCGAGGGCGAGCGCGACGTCGTCCACGCTCGCCGTCTCGACCAGGGGCCCGTCGTCGCCGACGACGGCGCGGAAGGCCGCCAGTCCCTCCTCGAAGCGCTCCAGTCGGTCGCGCTGCCCCGGCCAGATCAGCGCCTCGAGCCATCGCGCATCGGCGGCGTCGCGGAGGTCGAGGGGCCGCAGGTCATAGCCGTGGCGCGAGGCGATCGGCGGGACCGTGGCCGGTTCGATCGGGGTGCCGTCGCGCTCCTTCCAGACCCAGGGCAGGCGGTCGGCGACGAGGTTGAGCCCGGCGCTCGCGCCGAAGTCGTGGAGGTCGAAGGACCGTTCCGGCGCGGCCTCACCGGCAAGGGCCGCGGGCCACATCCACGCGACCGCTCGCGAGGGATCGTTCGTCTGCACGTAACGGGTGGAAAGCGATCGCCAGAAATGTTCGCGGCCGGGAGCGGAGGCGTCGTCGAGACGCTCCTCGGTGATCGTGTTGACATCGGGATCGCGGGCGGCGAGGCCGGCCCAGAGCGGGTGGTCGTCGCCTTCGCGAAGAGCGTCGTCGCGAAACGCGGTGAGGATCAGGAGGGGGCGCTCGAAGAACGGACCGAACTCGCGATCGCTCCAGGCGGCCCGCAGCCGCTCGCCGAAATCGCCATCGGCCCGGGTCCGGATCAGGTCGAGCATTCGAGCGTACGCCGGCGACCGCGTCGTGACGAACTCGCGATGGAGCGCGAGTGCTTCGTCGAGGCCGTCGAGGGGATCGCCTGCGATCCGCGCACCGTAGATCACCGGCGCTCCCACCGACGGACCGAGGCGCGGTAGGTTGCCGCCTATCGCAGCCTCGACCTCAAGCCGTTCGAGCGCCGCCCGCGGCGGGATCGACCTCGGCGGGACGAAGATCCAGGCCGTCGTCGTCGACGGCCGCAACAAGGTGCTCGGCGAGGCGCGCGGGCCGACGCCCACGAGTGGCGGCCCCAAGGACGTCGCCGATGCGATGGCCGAGCTGCTGCTGGCCTCGGCCGCAGCGGCCGGGATCGACACCAAGAAGCTGCGCGGTGTCGGGATCGGCTCACCCGGTGCGGCCGACGACGCGACCGGGACGGTCTCAAGCGCGAAGAACCTGCCGGGATGGGCCGGCTCCTACCCGCTCGCCCCGCGCCTCAAGGAGGCGCTCGGAACCGAGGTCCGGCTCGGCAACGACGTCCAGGTTGCCGTCGACGGCGAATTCAGCCTTGGCGCCGGCCGCGAGTTCGACTCACTGCTCGGCGTCTGGTGGGGCACCGGCGTCGGCGGCGGGATCATCCTGAACGGCAAGCCCTGGCTCGGCCGCGGTGCAGCCGGTGAGATCGGCCACATCGTCGTCAAGCGCGGCGGGCGCCGCTGCCCCTGTGGCCGCAAGGGCTGCATGGAGGCCTACGCCGGCCGCGCCGCGATGGAGAACCGCGCTCGCAAGCTCGTCGACAAGGGCGAGAAGACGAAGCTCTTCGAGATCATGGAGGAGAGGGGCCGCGACCGGCTCACCTCCGGCATCTGGGCACGCGCCCTCGACCACGGCGACGAGATGACCGAGGAACTGCTCGACGAGGCGGTCAAGGCGATCGGCACCGGCGTCGCCTCCGCCCTCAACGTCCTCGACGTCGAGGCGGTCGTCATCGGCGGCGGGCTCGGCGACCGCTTCGGCGAGCGCTTCGGCAAGGACATCGAGAAGCAGATGATGAAGAGCCTCTTCACCAGCGCCAACCCACCCGCCTTCCGTCTGGCCGCCCTCGGCGACCTCGGCGGCGCAATCGGCGCGTCGCTGCTGGTGAAGCGGAAGCGCTAGGGCTCCGCACGCCCGAGGCCGAAAAACAGCGCATTAAGGGAGTGCACGGGGGCGAATTCCCAGCCCCTGATGCCTTTAAGGTACGGCCCGATGGGGGACCTAATCCTTCACAAGATTCGAGCTCACAAGCGCATTGGGGAGTGCTCGGCGAGCAAGCCCAGCACCGCGTCATAGCCTTAACGGGGTGATGGCCCCGGTTACCTTCACAAGCTAGCCGGGACTCGCTCGAAAGCACCGCATTGGGTGATCGCCCACGTCCAGCTGATCCACCGCGGTTCTCTGAAGACCCTCGACCGACCCTACCGCCTCACCGAGCTCGAGCGCCGCTTCCTGCGCATCGTCCGCAAGGCCGGCCTGCTGCTCCCCGAGACCCAGGTCCAATTGGGAGGCCTAGTCGACTTCCACTTGCCGGGGCATCCTCAAGTCGTCGACGACCGACGGCTGGCGCTATCACCGCACCCCAGCCCGCCAGGCCCAGGACAACAGCCGCATGCAGGCGCACCTCATCGCCGGCCGCACCGCGATCCGGGTCAGCCACTACGAGATTCGGTATGAGGCGGAGCGGGTCGGCGGGATGCTGACCGCGCTCGCGGGCCGCCGTCAGGCGGCCTGAGCTACGGCATCCACGGCTTGCGCCAGCCGCCGTGGCCGTGGAGGAGGTGGCTTGCGGCCTCCGGGCCCCAGCTGCCCTGCTCGTAGGGCTCGATCGGGCTGGGGCTGTCGAGGAGGGGCTGGACGATCCGCCAGGTCTCCTCGATCGACGCCTGGTTCGGGAAGAGGTGGGTGTCGCCGACGAGGGCGTCGCGGATCAGCCGCTCGTATGGCTCCGGCTCCTCGCCGACCTGATCCTCGAAGGAGAGGTCGAGGTGCACCTTCTGCAGGTCCTCCGAGCCGGGCTTCTTCGAGAGCAGGCAGAGCTCCGCCCCCGGCTCCGGCTTGATCCGCAGGATCAGCATGTCGGCGTCGGTGTCGCCGGTGCCGATGCCCAGTTTCGGCGGCTTCTTGAAGACGACCCGGACCTCCGTCACTTCCACGGGCATCGACTTGCCGGCGCGGATGAAGAATGGCACTCCGTCCCAGCGCCAGTTGTCGATTTCCAGCTTGAGCGCGACGAACGTCTCCGTGTTCGAGTCCTTCGCGACCCCGGGGACGTCGAGGTAGCCGTCGTACCGGCCGCGCACGTACCGGCCGGGGTCGGCGTCCGGCATCGCCTGGAACAAATCCGCCTTGCGATGGCGGATCGCGTCCTTGTCGGCGGGGCCCGCTGAGGGCGGCTCCATCGCGACCAGGGCGAGGACCTGGAGCAGATGGTTCTGAACCACGTCGCGCAGAGTGCCCACTGCGTCGTAGAACGAGCCGCGGTCCTCGACGCCGAAGTCCTCGGCCATCGTGATCTGGACCGAGTCGACGTAGTTGCGGTTCCAGACCGGCTCGAGGATGGTGTTGGCGAAGCGGAGGTAGGTGATGTCCATCACCGGCTCCTTGCCGAGGAAGTGGTCGATCCGCAGGAGCTGCGACTCGTCGATCACCTCGTGTAGCTCGGCGTTCAGGGCTCGGGCCGAGTCGAGGTCATGGCCGAACGGCTTCTCGACGACCACCCGCGCGCCATCGGTGAGCCCGGCGTCGCCGAGTCCCCTGATCACCGTGCCGAAGAGCGACGGCGGGATCTCCAGGTAGTAGACGACGGAGGCGGCGCGGCCAAGCGCCTTCTTCAACGTGGAGAACGTTTCCGGCTTCGCGTAGTCGCCCTGGATGTAGGAGAGGCGGCCGAGCAGGCTCTCGATGACCTTTTCGTCGACCGGCCCCTTCTCAACGGCCTCGACCGACTCCCGGGCGTGCTTGCGCAGCGACTCGTCGTCCCACTCGTCGATCGCGACGCCGATGATCCGGCAGTCGAGCTCGCCTCGGCGCTCGAGCCGGTAGAGCGCCTGGAAGGTCATCTTCTTCGCCAGGTCGCCGCTGATCCCGAAGATGACGAGGGTGTCCGCGGACGCTGCCAAGGGCGCCAGACTAACCAGGTGTTGACATCGAAGGCGGGCAGCGCGATAGGTTGCGCAGCGATGCAGCTCGGGATGATCGGACTCGGACGGATGGGCGCGGGGATCGTGCGCCGGCTGATGCGCGACGGCCACGACTGCGTCGTCTACGACGTCAGCCAGGACGCGGTCAAGGCGCTGGCCGAGGACGGAGCGACCGGCGCCGACTCGCTCGAGGACTTCGTCGCCAAGCTCGACAAGCCGCGCGCGGCCTGGATCATGGTTCCCGCCGGTGACATCACCCAGTCGACGGTGACGGACCTCGCCGAGCACCTCGAGTCCGGCGACGCGATCATCGACGGCGGCAACTCCTACTACCACGACGACATCCGCCGGGCGGCCGAGGTGGGGAAGAAGGGGATCGACTACATCGACTGCGGCACCAGTGGCGGCGTCTTCGGCCTGGAGCGCGGTTACTGCCTGATGATCGGCGGGCCTGACGAGGCCGTCGAGCGACTGGACCCGATCTTCAAGACGATCGCCCCCGGCGTGGAGTCGGCGGAGCGCACCCCCGGCCGCGACGGCGATCCGTCAACCGCTGAGAACGGCTACCTGCACTGCGGCCCCAATGGCGCGGGCCACTTCGTGAAGATGGTCCACAACGGGATCGAGTACGGGATCATGGCCGCCTACGGCGAGGGCCTGAACATCATCAAGAACGCCGACGCGGGCCTGAAGCAGCGCGATGCTGACGCCGAGACGGCCCCGCTCGATCGCCCCGAGTTCTACCAGTACGAGATCGACATCCCCGAGGTCGCCGAGGTCTGGCGCCGGGGCAGCGTCGTCGGCTCCTGGCTGCTCGATCTGACCGCCGCCGCGCTGGTCGACTCGCCGACCCTCGAGGAGTTCGAGGGCCGGGTCTCCGACTCCGGCGAGGGCCGCTGGACCTCCATCGCCGCCGTCGACGAGGGCGTGCCCGCGCCCGTCCTCACCAATGCGCTCTACTCCCGCTTCGCGTCACGGGATCTCGACGAGTACTCGAACAAGATCCAGTCTGCGATGCGCAAGCAGTTCGGCGGGCACGACGAGAAGAAGGAGTAGTTCCGCTGGACTGGGCCTACGAGGTCGCCGGCGACGCTGATGCCGCGGCCAAGCGCGCGGCCGAGGTGATCGAGGAGGCGGCCCGCGACGCCCTCGGCAGCAGCTCCTTCACGATCGCTCTGAGCGGCGGCCGCAGTCCGTGGAAGATGCTCGACCTGCTGGACCCCGACGCCCTCGGTGAGCCGGGGACGGCGATCTTCCAGGTCGACGAGCGGATCGCGCCTGAGGGCGACCCCGACCGCAACCTGACCCACCTGGACGAGAACCTCTCCGCGAGCGCCCACGAGCGGCTGCTGCCCATGCCGGTCAACGACGATGACGTCGAGGCCGCCGCCGAGCGCTACGCGGGATCCCTTCCGGATGCGATCGACCTGATCCACCTCGGCCTCGGCCCCGACGGCCACACCGCCTCGCTCGTTCCCGGCGATCCAGTTCTCGAGGTCACCGACCGCCGCGTCGCGATCACCGGCGGCGAGTATCAGGGCCGCCACCGCATGACCCTGACCTACCCGACGATCGGCGCCGCTCGAAAGATCCTCATGCTCGTCACGGGCGAGGAGAAGCAGGACGCACTGACCAAGCTGCGCGCCGGCGACCACTCGATCCCCGCCGGCCGCGTCGAAGCGGCCGACGGCCTGATCATCGCCGACCGCGCCGCGGCCGGCGACTAACTACCGGCGAGCGTTCCCTTCGCCGGGTCGCCGCCCGGCACCGGCTCGAGGATTTGGACCTGCGGCGCTCCGTCCAGGACCTCGGCCGCGCGTTCGCCGAGCGCCTGGATGTACGGCTTGGTGAAGTGCTCGTTCAGGTCCTCCTGGGAGCGCCAGCGCTCGACCAGGGCGAGCTGGGTCGGGTCGGCCGGGGAGCGGTGGAGCGCGTAGGCCAGGCAGCCCTCCTCCTCGTGCGTCTGCGCTCCCGCGTCGAGCAGCGCCTCCGCCGCCTCGTCCTGCTTGCCGGCCTGGGTCTTGAACAGCGCAACCACGACTACTTCGCTCACGGCTCTCCGATCGTCGGTAGCTAGGCCGCGACCGTACCGCGAAGCGCACGCTCGGCGATCCGCGCGCAGCGCCGCCCCTCGGCGATCGCCGTCACGACGAGCGACTGGCCGACGCGGGCATCGCCGGCGGCGAACACGCCGGCAGCGGAGGTCTCGTAGGTGCGCGCGCGGAAGTTGCCGCGACCGTCGAGCTCGAGTCCCAGTCCCTCGACGATCTGGCCGTGCTCGGGGTGGGAGAAGCCGATCGCGATCAGCACCAGGTCGGCGTCAACGGCGAACTCGCTTCCCGGGACCGGCTCGAGGGTCCGCGACGAGTTGCCCGTGACCTCTCGGCCAAGCACCCGCTGGACCCTCCCGTCGCCCTCGATGGCGATCACCTGATGGCCGAACCGTCGCTCGCCGCCCTCGTCGAGCGCGTACGTCGTCACCGAGCGGCGGGGCTGCAGCGGCCAGGGGGAGTCGGGATAGCGGCCGCCCACCGGCACCTCGGGGTAGACGTCGAGCAACTGCACGTCGGCGGCGCCCTCGCGCAGAGCGTTCGAGACGCAGTCCATGCCGGTGTCGCCGCCGCCGACAACGACGACCCTCTTCCCGGCGGCGATCGGCGGCGATGGACGTGAGTGCACCGGCAGGCCCTGCTCCGCGCGGACGTAGCGGTGGCGCGCGTAGAGGTATTCCATCGCGAAGTGCACGCCGCTGAGCTCGCGACCCGGCGCTTCGAGGTCCCGCTCGACCCGCGAGCCCGTCGCGAGGACCAGGGCGTCGTGGCGCTCGCGCAGCTCCTCGATCCCCACATCGGCGCCGACGTCGACGCCGCAGCGGAACTCGATCCCCTCCGCGGCGAGCAGCTCGAGGCGGCGGTCGACGATCCACTTCTCCAGCTTCGCGTCCGGGATCCCGAACCGCAGCAGCCCGCCCGGTGCCTCGTCGCGTTCGTAGACGACGACCGAGTGCCCGGCCTTGTTCAACTCGTCCGCCGCGGCCAGCCCGGCCGGGCCCGAGCCGACGACCCCGACCGTGCGCCCGCTGCGCTCCTCCGGCGGTCGCGGCACGACCCAACCCTCGTCGAAGGCGCGGTCGATGATCGAGTACTCGATCTGCTTGATCATCACCGGGTCGTCGATGATGTCGAGCACGCACGCGGCCTCGCAGGGGGCGGGGCAGATCAGGCCGGTGAACTCGGGGAAGTTGTTGGTCGCGTGAAGCTGGTCGATCGCCTCGCGCCACTGGCCCGTGCGCACGAGGTCGTTCCAATCCGGGATCAGGTTGCCGAGCGGGCAGCCGTTGTTGCAGAAGGGGACGCCGCAGTCCATGCACCGCCGGGCCTGTTCGCGCAGCTCCGGCTCGGGCAGGACCTCGTAGATCTCGTCGTAGTCGCCAACCCGCGTCGCGGGATCGCGCTCCGGCGAGCGCACGCGCTCGACCTCCAGGAATCCACGCGGATCGGGCATTACGCAGCCATCTCCAGCTCGCCCTTGCTCGCGCGCTCGGCATCCCGCTCGGCAAGGGCGCGCTTGTACTCGCGCGGGATCACCAGCACGAACTCGGCGAGCGCCTCGTCCCACCGCTCGAGCAGGCTCGCCGCCCGGATCGACCCCGTGCGCTCGAGGTGCTCCACCACCAGCGCGCGCAGATCGGCGCCGGCCTCGGCCGCGACGGGCTCGAGGTCGACCAGTTCGTGGTTGGTCCGGCCGGGGAGGAGGCCGCGCGGGTCGTGGACCCACGCGAAGCCCCCGCTCATGCCGGCGCCGAAGTTCTCGCCGGTCTCGCCGAGCACGACGACCCGGCCGCCGGTCATGTACTCGCAGCCGTGATCGCCGATGCCCTCGACGACCGCGTCGGCCCCGGAGTTGCGGATCGCGAACCGCTCCCCGGCCAGGCCGTTGAAGAACGCGCGCCCCCGCGTCGCGCCGTAGAGCAGGACGTTGCCGGCGATCACGTTCTCGGCCGCGATGAAGGTCGTTCCCTCCGGAGGGCGGCAGGAGAGGATGCCGCCGGAGAGCCCCTTGCCGGCGTAGTCGTTGACGGCCCCGGCGAGCTCGATCGTGATGCCGGGGGCAAGCCAGGCGCCCAGGCTCTGCCCGGCCGATCCGTCCAGATCGAGCACGATCGTGTCGTCCGTGAGGCCCTCCGGGCCGTGGCGGCGGACGACCTCGTAGGAGAGCTGGCCGCCGACGGCCAGGTCGACGTTGCGGATATGGCGCTTGATCCGGATCGGCTCCGCCTGATCGATGGCCGGGAGCGCGTCGGGCAGGAGCTCGCGGTGCTCGAAGGACTCGTCGACGCTCTCGGCGGGCGGCGCCTCGAGGTCGTGGGTCGAGGTGTCGGTCTCGAAGTAGGGGGCCTCGGGCCGCGCGAGCAGCGGCGTCAGGTCCAGCCGGCGCCCCTTCTCGGGCCCCGAAGCGACGTCGGGCTCGAGCAGGTCGACGCGACCGACCAGCTCGCCGTATGAGCGCAGGCCGAGCTCGGCGATCAGGCCGCGGGCCTCCTCGGCGACGCGGAGCAGGTACTGGACCACCTGCTCCACCCGGCCGGTGAACTTCGCGCGCAGCTCGGGATCCTGCGTCGCGATCCCGACCGGGCAGGTGTTCATGTGGCAGACGCGCATCATCACGCAGCCCATCGCGACCAGCGGGGCGGTCGAGATCCCCACCTCGTCCGCGCCGAGCAGGGCGGCGACGACGATGTCGCGCCCCGTGCGCATCCCGCCGTCGGCCTGGAGCACGACGGCGTCGCGAAGGCCGTTCGCGATCAGCGTCTGCTGGGTCTCGGCGAGCCCGATCTCCCAGGGGACGCCGGCGTGCTGGATCGAGGACTGTGGCGAGGCGCCGGTCCCGCCGTCGTGGCCCGCGATGACGATGTGGTCGGCGCCCGCCTTCGCGACGCCGGCGGCGACCGTGCCGACGCCGGACTCGGCGGCCAGCTTGACGGAGACCGTCGCCGCCGGATTGCCGGCGCGCAGGTCGAAGATCAGCTGCTTCAGGTCCTCGATCGAGTAGATGTCGTGGTGCGGCGGCGGCGAGATCAGCTCGACGCCGGGGGTCGAGAAGCGCAACGAGGCGATGTACTCGTCCACCTTGTGGCCGGGCAGCTGGCCGCCCTCCCCGGGCTTCGCGCCCTGGGCGATCTTGATCTGAAGCTGGTCCGCGTTGGCGAGGTAGTCAGCGTCGACGCCGAAGCGCCCGGAGGCGACCTGCCTGATCCGCGACCGGCGGCTGTCGCCGTTGGGGTCCGGCGTGTTGCGCCGCCGGTCCTCGCCGCCCTCGCCGCTGTTGGACCAGGCGCCGATGCGGTTCATCGCGACGGCGAGGGTCTCGTGCGCCTCCGGCGAAAGCGCGCCGAGGCTCATCGCCCCGGTTGCGAACCGGTGCGCCAGCTCGGTAGCGGGCTGCACTTCCGCGAGCGGGGTCGGCGCGCCGGCCTGCTTCAGGGAGAGCAGGCCGCGCAGGACCGATCGCCGCGCGTTTTCCTCGCCCGCGAGGCGGCTGAAGCGCTCGTATTCCGCGTCGTCGCCGTCGCGGGCGAAGTGCTGGAGGCTCGCCACCGTCTCGGGCTCCCACATGTGCAGCTCGCCGTCGCGGCGCCACTGGTAGACGCCGCCCTGAGGCAGCAGGTTCTCGTGCGCCTGGGGTAGCCGCGCGTTCTCGACGTGCGCGGCGAGCTGCAGCCCGTGCGCCTCGGGGTAGGCCCGGGCGTGGCGGTCGAGTGCCTCGGCCGCGAGCTCGGCCAGCCCGATCCCGCCGAGCCGGCTCGGGGTGCCGGTGAAATGCGTGTCCACGAGGTCGTCGTCGAGTCCGATCGCCTCGAAGATCTGCGCGCCGCGGTAGGACTGGATCGTCGAGATCCCCATCTTCGAGAGCACCTTCAGGAGGCCCTTGCGGACCCCGGCGATGACGCGGTCGGTGATCTCCTCCGCGTCGCCCTCCGCGATCGCCGCGCGGCCGGAGAGCTCACGCGCCGACTCGAGCATCAGATACGGATTCACCGCGCCCGCGCCGTACCCGATCAGCGCGGCGATGTGATGGATCTCGCGCGGCTCGCCGGACTCCACCAGGATCGAGGCCGCGAGCCGCACGCCCGCGCGGACGAGGTGGTGGTGGACGGCCGAGGTCGCGAGCAGGGAGGGGATCGGCACCCGGTCCGGCCCGGCGGCACGGTCGCTGATGATGAGCTGGCGGGCGCCGCCGTCGATCGCATCGCCGGCCGACTGGCACAACGCCGCGAGCGCGGGCTCGAGGCCGGCCGCGCCCTCGCTCGCCGCCCAGGTCGCGTCCAGGGTCACCGCGATCAGCTCCGGATCCGTGGTGTCGCGGAGACGGGCGAGCTGGCCGTCGGTCAGCACCGGGTGGTCGAGCTCGACCGCGAACGGGATGTCCGCCTCCTCGTGGAGGAGCTCCGCACGGCGGCCGATCGCGGTGGTCAGGCTCATCACCAGGCGCTCCCGCACCGAATCGATGGCCGGGTTCGTCACCTGGGCGAAGCGCTGCTTGAAGTACGAGAAGAGGGACGGCGAGTGCTCGGAGAGGACCGCGAGCGAGAGGTCGTTGCCCATCGAGCCGCTGGGCTCGGCGCCGTCGCGTGCGATCTGCCCGATCAGGAGTCGCAGGTCCTCCTGCGTGTAGCCGAACGCCAGCTGGCGAACCCGCAGCGGCTCCGGGCCGGGATCGGCGGGCTTGGCCTCGAGGAGATCGTCGAGGCGAAGGGTCCGGGTTGCGTGCCACGCGCGGTAGGGACGGCGCCGCGCGACCTCGAGCTCCGCCTCACGGTCGCCGAGCACCCGGCCGCTCTTCAAATCGACGGCGAAGAGATGGCCGGGGCGCAGCCCGCCCTTGCGGATGACGGTCTCGGCATCCGCGTCGAAGGTGCCCGCCTCCGAGCTCAGCACGACCCAGCCGTCGCGGGTCACGAGCCAGCGCGCCGGGCGCAGGCCGTTGCGGTCGAGGGTCGCGACCAGCGAGCGGCCGTCGGTGGCGACGATCGCGGAAGGCCCGTCCCACGGCTCCATCAAACGGGCGTGGAAGCGGTAGAAGCCGGCAAGCTCTTCGGGAAGCCGGCGCTCCTCGTGGGCCATCGGGATCATCATCATCAGCGCCTCGGGGATGGACCTGCCGGACAGGGTGAGCAGCTCCAGCACCGCGTCGAACGCCGCGGAGTCGGACGCGCCGTCGCCGATCAGCGGCAGGCAGCGGCCGAGCTCGCCGTCGAACGCGCCGGAGAGGGCGGCCTCTCGCGCCCGCATCCAGTTGGTGTTGCCGCGAACCGTGTTGATCTCCCCGTTGTGGGCGACCATCTGCAGCGGCTGGGCGAGCTCCCAGCTGGGCGAGGTGTTGGTCGAGAACCGCGAATGGACGACCGCGAACGTGCTGCGCAGCCGCTCGTCGCGCAGGTCGGGATAGAACTCGGCGAGCTGCGTCGCCGTCAGCATTCCCTTGTAGACGATGGTTCGCGAGGAGATGCTGGCGACCGAGAGGTCTCCGTCGAGCTTGCGCTCCGCCACCCGGCGGATGACGAAGAGGCGGCGCTCGAAGTCGTCGGCGTTGGTGACCTCGTTCCCCGCGTAGATCAGGAGCTGAGCCATCCGCGGCGCCGCGCCGCGAGCCAGCGGTCCGGCGGCGGCAGGCTCGATCGGCACATCGCGCCAGCCGATCGGCCGCTGCCCGTCCGCCGCAACGACTTCCTCGAGCTTGAGGCGCGCCTGGGCCGCCCGGTCGCGGTCGCGGGGCAGGAAACAGAAGGCGACGGCGTAGCGCCCGTCGGCCGGGACCTCGAGGGGGCGAACGCCGAACTCCTCGGCGTGCTGGCGGACCCACTCGCGCCGCAGTGCGAACTTGATTCCGGCGCCGTCGCCGCTCTCGCCGTCCGCGCCGGCGGCGCCGCGATGCTCGAGCCGCTCGAGGGCGATCAGCGCGCGGTCGATCACCTCGTGGCGGGGCTTGGAGTCGAGGCGCGCCACGCAGGCGACGCCGCAGGCATCGTGCCCGGGCTCGATCAGGTCACGCTGCATCGAGCCATTGTTCAGCCGGTTTCCGGGAATCCTCGACATTTCAGGAGGGGTGCGGAGCGCCTGGCCAGGCTCCGCGGGTCTTCAGAGGTCGCGGCGCTCTAGCTCATCGCCGCGGGCGATCAGGATAGTCGCGGTGAGCTCGGGCTCGAACAATCCGTGGTCAACCACGCCTGGGATCGCGGCCAGGCGTGCGGCGAGCTCCGCGGGCTCGCCGACCTCGCCGGAATAGTCGGCGATCAGGCCGTCGTCGGGGCTGGGGGGCACGTCGCGCAGCTTCGCCTCGCCGTCGAGGTGCCGGAGCGTCGCATCGAGCCCGTAGCGCAGCAGCTCGAGCGGAATCGGCGCGATGATCGCGTCGACCGGCTTCGACGAGTCCGCGACGACCACGAAACGGTCGGCTGCCGCGGCCACGATCTTCTCGCGCGTGTGCGCGCCACCGCCGCCCTTGACGAGCCACCCGTCGGGAGAAATCTGATCCGCGCCGTCGATCGCGATGTCGAGCCGCGCGATGTCCTCGAAGGGGCCGACCGCGATGCCGAGATCGCGAGCCTGTGCCTCGGTCGCGTGCGACGTCGCGACGCAGTTGATGTCGAGTCCGCGCTCGGCGAGCGCGGGGAGGAGGAAGGCGACGGTCGAGCCGGTCCCGAGGCCGACGGACATCCCATCCTCGACGAACTCGGCCGCTGCAACGGCGGCCGCTTGCTTCTCCGTATCGGCGGCGTTCACAGGCGAGAACCTAATGCCCACCGATGCCGGTTAGGATCGCGGGCGATGGCTGAGGAGGTAGAGGTCGCGACGGAGAAGCGCTGGGACGAGGTCGACGCGCTCTGCGTCAACACGATCCGCACGCTGTCGATCGACGCGATCCAGAAGGCGAACTCGGGCCACCCCGGGACGCCGATGGCGCTCGCGCCGGTGGCCTACACGCTCTGGCAGCGCTTCCTGCGCTTCGACCCGTCCGACCCGATCTGGCCCAACCGCGACCGGTTCGTGCTCTCGGCCGGGCACGCCTCGATGCTCCTCTACTCGCTGCTCTTCCTCGCCGAGGTGCAGGCGGTCGACCCCGACTACGAGGTCGTCGGCAAGCCGGCGGTGAGCATCGACGACATCGAGAGCTTCCGCCAGCTCGACTCGCGTTGCCCCGGGGCACCCGGAGTACCGCTGGACCTCCGGCGTCGAGTCGACGACCGGCCCGCTCGGCCAGGGGATCGCCACCTCGATCGGGATGGCCGTCGCGTCCAAGTGGATGGGGGCCCGCTTCAACCGGCCGGACGCCACGCTCTTCGACTTCGACGTCTACGCGATCGCCGGCGACGGCTGCCTGATGGAGGGCGTCTCGAACGAGGCCGCCTCGTTCGCCGGCCACCAGCAGCTCGACAACCTCTGCTGGATCTACGACAACAACCACATCACCATCGACGGCCACACGGAGATCACCTACGGCGACGACGTCGCCTCCCGCTTCATGGGCTACGGCTGGAACGTGCAGCGGGTCGGCGACGCCAACGACCTGAACCTGCTGACCACCGCGTTCGAGCGGTTCCGCCGGGAGCCGGACCGGCCGACGCTGATCATCGTCGACAGCCATATCGGTTACGGCTCCCCGCACAAGCAGGACACCGCCGCCGCCCACGGCGAGCCGCTCGGCGAGGACGAGGTCAAGGAGACCAAGGCGGCCTACGGCTGGCCGGAGGACGCCCAGTTCCTGGTCCCGGACGGGGTCAAGGAGCGCTTCGCCGAGGGCGTCGGCGCCCGCGGCCACGACGCCCGCACCGCGTGGGAGTCGCTCGTCGAGTCCTACGGCAAGGACGAGCCGGGGCTCGCCGCCGAGATCGACCAGATGCAGCGCCGCGAGCTGCCCGACGGCTGGGACTCCGGCATCCCGAGCTTCGCAGGAGAGCGACGGGCCGATGGCGACCCGCAAGGCCTCCAACAAGGTCGAGAACGCGGTCGGCGAGAAGATCCCGTGGCTGGTCGCCGGCTCGGCCGACATCACCGACTCCACCTCGGTCCGGCTCACGGTCGACGGCGCGACCGACTTCCAGCCCGACTCGCGCACCGGCCGCCAGTTCCACTACGGCATTCGCGAGCACGAGGCGGCCGCGATCTCGAACGGGCTCTCGCTGTCGAAGCTGCGCCCGCTCTGGTCCACCTACCTCGTCTTCTCCGACTACGCGCGGCCGGCGATCCGCCTCTCGGCGCTGATGGAGCTGCCGGTCATCCATGTCTTCACCCACGACTCGATCGGCCTCGGCGAGGACGGGCCGACTCACCAGCCGGTCGAGCATCTCGCCTCCCTGCGGGCGATCCCGAGCCTCGACGTCATCCGGCCCTGCGACGCGAACGAGGTCGCGGAGGCCTGGCGCGACGCGATCGACCGTCACCATCAGCCGGTCGCCCTCGTCCTCACCCGCCAGAACGTGCCGATCCTCGACCGCTCGAAGTACGCATCCGCCGAGGGCCTGCGCCGCGGCGGCTACGTCCTCGCCGACCCTGAGAACGGTGACCCGGAGCTGATCCTGATCGCCACGGGCAGCGAGGTCGCGCTCGCGATCGACGCCTACGAGGAGCTGAGCGCCGACGGTGTGAAGGCCCGCGTCGTCAGCCTGCCGTCCTGGAGCATCTTCGACCGCCAGGACGAGGACTACCGTGAGTCCGTGCTGCCCAAGGCGGTCACCGCACGCGTTTCGATCGAGGAAGGCTCGACGGTTGGCTGGGATCGCTACGTGGGCACCGTGGGGCGGATGATCGGCATGCACACCTTCGGCTCGTCGGCCCCGCTGAAGGACGTTCAGAACGAATTCGGATTTACGCCTGAAAAGGTCGTCGAGACCGCCCGCGAGGTCCTCGCGGCAGCGAAAGGGAGTGAGTAGATGAAGCCGACCCAGCAGCTCCACGAGCTCGGCCAGAGCCTGTGGATCGACAACATCACGCGCAAGATGCTCGATGAGCAGGTGCTCGACGGCTACATCGAGGACCTCTCGGTGACCGGCCTGACCTCGAACCCCACGATCTTCGACAAGGCGATCGGCTCCGGCGACGCCTACGACGAGCAGATCTCCGAGCTGCAGGAGAAGGGCCTCACCGGCGAGGACCTCTTCTTCGAGCTCGCGATCGCCGACCTGACACGCGCCGCAAAGCTCTTCGAGCCGATCAACGAGCGCACGGACGACGTCGACGGCTGGGTCTCGCTGGAGGTCTCGCCGCTGATCGCCGACGACACGGAGGCGACGATCGCCCAGGCCGCCGATCTGCACTCACGCGCGTCCGGCAACGTCTTCATCAAGATCCCGGGGACCCCCGCGGGTCTGCCGGCGATCGAGGAGTCCATCTTCGCCGGGATCCCGATCAACGTCACCCTGCTCTTCGACAACGCGCAGTACCTCGCCGCCGCCGACGCCTACCTGAAGGGGCTCGAGCGCCGGGTCGAGGCGGGTCTCGCGTGCACGGTGCCGTCGGTCGCGTCGGTCTTCCTCAGCCGCTGGGACGTCGCCGTCGCCGACGAGGTCGGCGACGATCTGAAGAACCGGCTCGGGATCGCGATCGGCAAGGACTGTTACCGCGCCTACCGCGAGCTGATCGGCTCGGACCGGGTCCGGCGGCTGATCAACGAGGGAGCGCGGGCCCAGCGCCTGCTCTTCGCCAGCACCGGGACCAAGGACCCGAACGCCCCGGACACGATGTACATCGACGCCCTCGCGGCGCCGCAGACGGTCAACACGATGCCCGAGCCGACGCTGCTCGCGTACGCCGACCACGGCACTGTCGGCGAGTCGATCCCGCCCGACGGCGGCGACGCGGGCGACGTGCTCGGCGAGTTCGAGGGCGCCGGGGTCGACCTCGCCGCGCTGGCCGCACGGCTCCAGGAGGAGGGCAAGGAGTCCTTCAACAAGTCCTGGAACGACCTCCTCGGCTCGCTCGAGTCGAAGCGCGAAGCGGTCGCCGCCGGCTGACCCGGCGTCTCGCACCCGCCATCGCGGCCGCCACGTCGGCGGCGCTCCTGCTGACGATGGCGCTGCCGTGGTTCGGGGTCCCCGAGGCGCCGGCCGGCGCCGTCACGCCGGCCCGCGGCGAGCTCGCGGAGGACACGCTGACGATCGGCGCGGTCTCGCCGACCTACAACGCCTGGGAGTCCTTCGGCGGCATCGACATCGTCCTTTTCGCGGCCGCCCTGTGCGGGGCGGCGTTCGCGATCGCACTGTGGGGCGGCCGGGACGGGGTTGCGGCTCCCCTGCGCCTGGTCGCGGCCGGGCTCGCCTCCCTCAGCGCGCTGCTGATCTTCTTCCGCCTGATCGACCCACCCTCGGCGCTTTCGGCCCGCCCGGCGGTGCTCGTCGGGCTCCTCGCGAGCGCGGCGCTGGCTCGCGTCGCCGTCGCCGTCCGCCAGCGGGCGCCGCCGCTCAGCCGACCCGAGGCCCTTCGTCCCCTCCGCGCCGCAACACGGCAGCCTCGCTCGCCGACCTCCGAGCATGAACGAGCTCGACGCCGACGGCCTGCGCGCCCTCGGCCTCTCGTCCACGCAGGCAAGGCGAATCGTCGCGAAGCGCGAGGAGCGGGGAGGCTTCACCACCCTCGACGAGCTCGACGACGTGCGCGGATTGCCCGACCCTCTGCGCGAGCGGCTCAGGCACTCGGTTCGGGTGTAGGCGTCGCGGATCGTCTGCTATATTCATCCCACAGGGTGAATATCCCAACCACCCGAGGAGGGGTCATGGAACTACCACCGATCGTCAGCGACCAGGAGTGGCAGGAGGCGCGCGACGCGCTGCTGGTGAAGGAAAAGGAGCACACCCGCGCTCGCGACGCGTTGGCGGCCGAGCGTCGCCGGATGCCGCGGATGCTGGTCGAGAAGGAGTACGAGTTCGAGGGCCCGGACGGACGGGTGAGCCTGCTCGACCTGTTCGAGGGGCGCCGGCAACTGATCGTCTACCGGTTCTTCTACGAGCCCGACGTGGGGGGCTGGCCGGAGAAGGGCTGCCCCGGCTGCTCGATGATGGCCGACAAGACCGCCCACCTCTCGCACATCAACGCGCGCGACACGATGTTCGCGCACGTCTCGCGGGCGCCGCAGGCCGACATCGAGCGGCTGAAGGAGAAGATGGGCTGGGACATGCCCTGGTACACCCTCACCGACGACTTCGACGTGGATTTCGGCGTCGGCGAGTGGCATGGGACAAACGTGTTCCTTCGAGTCGGGGAGCGGATCTACCGCACCTATTTCATCGACGCGCGGGGAGACGAGGCCCTGGCCAGCCCGTTCAGCTTCCTCGACATCACGCCGTTCGGGCGCCAGGAGGAATGGGAGGACTCGCCCGAGGGCTACCCGCAGGACGACGGCAGGTGGTGGCGGCGCCACGACGAGTACGAGTCCGATCCGCCCGAGCTGCCGCTCGACGACGAGACCCTGATCGCCGCCGACGAGCGCTCGCGCAACGCTGCCGGGAGCGCCGCGTGACCACTCTCGCCCACGTCGCCGGCGTCCCGTTCGAGGAGCTGGCGGCCACCGCCGCCGGCGCGGGCACCGCGCTCGTCGTCGCCCGCACATGGGTGTCGTCGCGCCTGTGGGGGCGCCGCGACGGGCGGGCGTGACAACAGCGACGCTGGACCGCGTGTTCTCCGCGGTCTCCGATCCGACGCGCCGCGCGATCCTCGCGCGGCTCGCGGATTCGGATGCGCGCGTCACGGACATCGCCGCCGACTTCCCGATCGCGCTCAACTCGACCTCGAAGCACATCCGCGTGCTCGAGGGCGCGGGTTTGGTGCGCCGCGAGGTCCGTGGGCGCGAACACATTCTGAGCCTCGAGGCGGAGCCGCTCACCGAGGCCGCCGAGTGGATCGAGCACTACCGCCGCTTCTGGGGCGATCAGCTCGCCTCGCTCGATCGATTCGTCACCACCCGCGAGGCCGGCAAGGATCAGAGGTGAGCCCCGACGAGTTCACCGTGACCGTGCGGCGGGAGATCGCCGCCCCGGCCGAAACACTCTTCGATGCGTGGCTCGACGCCGAGAGCCTCGGCACCTGGATGCGGCCAAGGGTGATCAGCGAAACGAGGGCCGAGACCGATCCGCGAGAGGGCGGCGATTTCCGCATCGTCATGGTCCGGGGCGGAGACGAGCTATTGCACCAGGGGACCTACCGGGAGATCGACCGGCCCAGCCGGCTCGTCTTCACCTGGTCCTCGCCCGCGACCGGCCACAGGGACTCCGTCGTCACCGTCACCTTCGAGCCCCAGGACGGCGGCTCGACGATGGTCGAGATCCACCAGGTCGGCCTGCCCGACGAGGAGTCGAGCGCCGGTCACACCGAGGGCTGGTCCGACGCCCTCGCGGCACTCGAGCGGCGGATCGCCGGCACATAGGACGACGCAGAGCGCCCCCGTGTCAAGATGGCGCCCATGGAGAGGGGGCCGGACCCGGGGGCACGGGATCCGTCGATCCTGGAGATCCGGCTGCTCGGCGGCTTCAGCCTCGCTTTCGACGGTGAGCCGATCACGACGGTCGACGCCCCCCGGCTCCAATCGCTGCTGGCCCATCTTGTGCTCCATCGCGATGTCAGTCAGCCGCGCGAGCGCCTCGCGTTCCTCTTTTGGCCCGACTCCGAGGAACCTCAGGCTCGCACCAACCTGAGGCAGGCGCTTCACCATCTGCGCCGCGCCCTACCGGAGCACGAGCGGTTCATCGAGAGCGAGGCGAGGGCCGTCAAGTGGCGAGCGGACGCTCCGATGCGCCTTGACGTCGAGGACTTCGAACAGCTGTTGGGCCGAGCGTCGGACGCGCGCGAGCGCGGTGATACGGACGAGGAACGCACATCGCTGGAGGCGGCCCTCACGCTCTATTCCGGTGACCTCATCTCCAACATCTACGACGACTGGGTGGTCCCGGAGCGCGAGCGGATGCGCGAGTCGTTCCTGGGCACGGCGGAGCGCCTCGCCGACCTCCTGGAGGCCGATCGCGATTACCGGGGTGCGATCGGATGGGCTCGTCGCCTTTGGGATGAGGATTCATTCAACGAGGGCTCGTGCCGGCGGCTGATGAGGCTCTACGCGCTCGCCGGCGACCGGGCCGCGGCGCTCCGCACCTATCACGGATACGCGACCTCGCTGGCCCGCGAGACCGGCGTCGAGCCAGGAACGGAAACCCGCGAGGCATACGAGCGGCTGCTCGAGACCGCGGAGGAACCAGAGGCGCGAAAGCCGCGGGGACGAGCCGGCGGCGCCTCACCGCTCGTGGGGCGGGGCGAGGAATGGGAGACGTTGCAGGCCGCGTGGCGACGGGCTGCGGAGGGAGAGTCCCTGCTGCTCCTGATCGGCGGCGAGGCCGGGATCGGCAAGTCGCGCCTATGCGAGGAGCTTCGCGATTGGATCGGTCACCAGGGATACCCCGCGGCCGCCAGCCGCTGCTATTCGGCCGCGGGTGGCCTTGCCTACGCGCCGGTTACCGAGCTGCTGCGATCCGAGGCGGTCGGTGGCGGGATCCGGCAGCTTGGCGACGCCTGGCTGACCGAGCTGTCCCGACTACTTCCGGAGCTTCTCGACGAACGTCCCGAGCTGCCTCCGCCGCCTCCACTCACCGACGACTGGCAACGCACCCGCCTCATGGACGCTCTCGCCCGTGCGCTTCTCGCCGACGAGCGGCCGTTGGTGCTGGTGATCGACGACCTCCAGTGGGCAGACGGCGAGACGCTCGGTTGGCTCCACTACCTCCTGCACTCGAGGCCGGATGTGCCCCTCCTCGTCGCGGCGACGGTGCGCTCCGAGGCACTCGGCGCCGACCACCCGGCCCATCCATTGCTGCGCGCGACGAGAGCGAGCGGGCAGGCGGTCGAGCTCGAGCTCGGGCCGCTCGACTCCGCCGACACCGCCGCCCTGGCCGGCAACGTGGCCGGCCGCGAGCTCGACGACGACCGCCATGCCTTCGTCTTCCGCGAGAGCGAGGGCAATCCGTTGTTCGTCGTCGAGTGGACGCGGGCCGGACTCATCGACGAGCCGCGGGCGCTGCCACCCAAGGTCCACTCGGTGATCGAGGCGCGGCTCGCCCAGCTCTCGCCCATCGCGCAGGAGGTCGCCGGCCTCGCCGCCACCGCGGGCCGTGAGTTCAGGTTCGACCTCCTGGCGCGGGCGAGCTCGCGCAGCGAGGACGAGGTGGTCGAGGCGATCGACGAGCTTTGGCAGTTCAGGATCGTTCGCGAGCAGGGCGCCGACGCCTACGACTTCAGCCACGACAAGCTTCGTGAGGCCGCCTACCTGCGGGTGGGGTCGGCGCGCAGGCAGATGCTTCACCGGCGCATCGCGCAGGCATTGGAGCGGCTCCATTCGGCCGACCTCGACCCGGTCAGCGGCGAGCTTGCCGCCCACTACCAGAGTGCCGGCTGGGGTGAGCGGGCGATCGACTTCTACGCCCGTGGGGCCGAGGTGGCGTTGCGCGTCTACTCGAACGACGGTGCGATCGAACTCCTCGCCAAGGCGCTCGAGCTGCTGGACGCCGAGCCTCCCGCACGCGAACGCGACGAGCGTGAGCTGGCGCTTCGGACCGCGATGGGAGCGCCGCTCGTCGCGATCAAGGGCTACGGAGCGCCGGAGGTCCACGACCTGTATCGACGCGCCTCGGAGCTATGCGAACGCCTGGGGACCCGACCCGACCCCCCGGTGCTGCGCGCACTCGCGCTCGTCAACCTCACCACGGGTGACCTCCCACGCTCCTACGAGCTCGGAGAGCAACTGCTCGAGCTTGGCGAGCGAGAGGAGGAGCCGATGGTGCGCGTGGAGGGCAACTACCTCCTCGGCGTGAGCTCGTTCTGGCTCGGGGAGTTCGCGGCGTCCCGCGCGTACCTCGAGCGCGCGATCGCGGAATACGTGCCCGAGGAGGCCGACGTGCACCTCGCCCTCTACTCGCAGGATCCCAGGATCGTCTGCATGAGTCGCCTCGCGTACGTCCTTCGGTTCCTGGGCGAACCGGAGCTCGCCGAGGAGAAGGCGCAGGAGGCGCTCCGCCTCGCAGAGGAGCTCGGTCACCCGTTCAGCCTCGCCTACGCGCTCAACTTCAGCGCCTGGCTGGCGATCGACCTCGGCGACGAGGAGCGTGCGCGCGAGCGCGCGGGACGGTTGGCGGCCCTCACCGAGGAGGAGCAGCTCGGCTTCGTGGAGCCGATGGGACCGATTCTTGGCGGCTGGGTGCTTGCGGCGGAGGGACGCACCGACGAGGCTGTCGCGCGGATCCGCGAGGGCCTCGAGGCGGACAGCAGTAGCGGCTGGAGCCTCTACCAGCCCTACTGCCTCTGGCTTCTCGCCCGCATCTGCCTGGCTGCCGGGCGCACGGATGACGCGCGCGCCACGGTGAAGGAAGCGTTCGAGGTAAGCGAGGCGATCGGCCAGCGCTCGTTCGACGCGGAGCTCCACCAGCTGCTGGAGGAGCTGACGTGAAGCTAGTCAGGCCTTGGCCACGAGGGGCTGAAGCGACGCGAACTTGGAAACGCCGCTCCACTTGGAGAACTGGCGTACGAGATGGCGGGGTCCCTCCACGGTGATGCGGCGGGCGTGCATCGCCTGCCCGAGCGAGACCTCGCCCATGTACCACTTCGCCAGCCACTCGGTGTCGCTGGTGACGACGAGGTCATCGTCAAACCCGGGGGGCTTGATGCACACCTCCGGTTCCGGCTGCTGTACGAGCAGCCAGTAGCGGTGCTTCTGGTCATCGTGTAGAGCGAACCGGACGACGACGCGCCCATCGGGAATCTTGTCGCGGTCGATTGCCCCGCAGATCGCCCAGAGGAGGACCGCGGGGTCGAGTGGCGCCGGAGTCGCCTCGAGGTACCGCTGCCCCCAAATTCCCAGCGCGTCGATTACCGAGCTGAGCTCGCGCCCCGTCTCGGTCAACTCGTAGAGCGAGCCGCGTCCGTTGGGCTTCGGCCGGCGTTCGACGATCCCCACGCCCTCGAGCTGTCGCAGCCGTTCCGTCAGCAGGCTGCGCGGGATGCCCGGCGCGCCCCTCTGAATCTCGCTGAAGGTGGTGCAGCCGAGAATCAGGTTGCGCACGATGATCGGCGTCCAGCGGGTTGCAAGGATCTCGGCCGCCCGGCTGACGGGGCAGAAGTACTGGTTGTAGCTAGTGCCCACGGGCGCAGTGTCCCAGGCCCATTACCGAGGTCAAGTCCAAATTTTGGGCTTTCCAAGGCCTCCGGCGCGGGGCATTCTCGCCAAGAACGATTTGGGAACGCTGCCGCGGCAGGCTTGCGTTCGAGGGGCAGCGGTTCAGCTGCTGGAGCGAATTGAAGGGGGCAAGTTGAAGGCGACGACGAAGGGCAGGTTTGCCCGCGCGACGGTGGCCTGCGCGTCGCTCATGAGCTTCCTGCCCGCCGCCGCGCAGGCCGGCGACGGCACCTTCCCGGACTCCCTCGGAACGACCGTGCCATCGGGCACGAACCCGAGCTCGCTCGCCACCGGCGACTTCAACTCGGACGGCAATGCCGACCTCGTGATCGCCAACGGGCTCAATGACAACAACGTCGCCGTCCGGCTCGGCAACGGCGGCGGCGGCTTCAGCACGACCTTTCCGTCGGCGACCTGGTCCGCCGAGCCATACCCCACGGCGGTCGTTGTCGGAGATTGGAACGGGGACGGCAACGAGGACCTGGCGGTCGCGAACCACGACCACAACAGCGTCACGGTAAGAACCGGCAACGGGACCGGGAGTGGATCCTTCAACGCCCAGCCGGCCGGGTCGCCATTCGGCGCCGGGACCCGGCCGCATGCGCTGGTGGTCGGCGACTTCAACGAGGATGGCGACCCCGATCTCGCGGCCGCGAACAACGGCAGCGCCAACGTCACGGTCAAACTCGGCGGCAGCTCGGCGACCTTCCCGGACACCTCGAGCTCGACCATCGGCGCCGAAACGAACCCCCTGGGCATCGCGGTCGGCGACTTCGACAACGACGGCAACCAGGACCTGGCGGTCGCCAACGGCGGGACCGACAACCTGACGATCCGTCTCGGCGCCGGCGACGGCACGTTCCCCGACGCATCGAGCTCGACGGTCGCGGCGGGGGACCTGCCGACAAGCGTCGCGGTGGGCGACTTCAACGAGGACGGCGACCAGGACCTGGCGGCGACGAACGCCGGGTCGGACAGCGTCACGATCAACTTCGGCAACCCCAACGCGACGTTCTCGGCGCCCGTCCCGATCCCGGTGGGGGCCACACCTCAATCAGTCGCGATCGGCGACTTCGACTCCAACGGCCACGAGGACCTCGCCGTCGCGCATAGCGGTGTCGGATTTGACTTCGGCACGGTTCGGCTCGGCGGGGGGACGGGACCTTCCTGCCATCGACGAACGTGTCAGGCGGCGATTCCCAGCGAGAGGTCGTGGTGGCCGACTTCGACAATGACGGCAACGAGGACCTTGCCTTCGCGAACGGAAAGTCGGTCGGTGGAACGGCGACGGTCCTCCGTGGCGCGGGGACTCCGCCGCTCGCCGGGAACCTGCTCACGAACGGCGGCTTCGCGGGTGCCGGCGCCGCCCGGCTGCTGACCGAATTCCCCCCGATCCCCGGCTGGGAGCGGACCGGCAACATCACCATGCTCCGTTACGCGGTCCCAGCCACGTTGTCCCTCCCGTCATACCGTGAGTCGGCGCGGATCCCGACCGGCGGGCTAAGCCTGCTCTCCGGCTCAAACGCCACGTCCGCCAGCCAGACCGTCGACGTCTCCGGCGCGGCCGGCTCGATCGATGCCGGCCTGGCGAGCACGAGGCTCTCCGCCTACCTAGGGGGCCTCAACATTTCCCACGACAGGATGGCGGCGACCGCGAGCTTCCTCGACGGGCCGGGTGCCGCGCTGGGTTCCCTGAAGATCGGACCGGTCACGGTGGGCGACCGCAGGAGCCTCTCGGTCCTCCTGCGGCGAGACGGAAACGCTCCCGTGCCGCCTGGAACCCGTCAGATCCGGGTCACGCTGGCAGCCACTGACGACGACGTCTTCCCGGCCCCCGCCTTCGCAGACAACGTCAAGTTGACGCTCGACGCGCCGGCGCCGCCCGTCACGCCCCCCGGGGAGGGCGGAGGTGACGGCGTGATCGGAGCGCCGGACACTGCCGTCGAATTCCGGCTGACCGGCAAGAAGAGGCAGCGCGTCCTGAAGCAGAAGGGCGTGAAGGTCCGGGCGGAGTGTCCGCTCGAGGTCTGCACGGTCGAGGTCTTCGGCAAGGGCAAAAAGCTGAAGCCGACGAGCGAGGGCCTCGAGGCCGGCGTGACGGAGCGAGTCCGGCTGAAGTTGAAGAAGAAGCAGCTCGCGAAGCTGAAGGCGGCGATCGCCACCGGCGAGAAGCCAAAGTTGAAGGTCAGGGCCGAGGCGATCGATGCTACGGGCAATCGATCGGCCGGATCGCTGAAAGTGAGGGCCAAGTGATGCGGCGGGCGACGCTTGGGGTCCTGATCGGGCTCGCCGCAGGCGCGCTGGCGCCGCCGGCCTCGGCCGAGGAGGCGACCTGGGAGTCGAGCACGCCCATCGTCTTCTCGGGCGCGAACGAGAGCGTGTCGGGGTGGCCTTCCCCGACGTCCGTTCAGGTGAGCGGCCAGGAGGGACCGATCACCGACGTCGACCTGCACGTCAAAGACATCGATTTCAACCAACTCCTCGAGCTGAATCTCCTCCTCGTCGCGCCGAGCGGCGAGACGGAGATCGTCAAGCGGGTCGGATGCGCCAACACGGGCGCGGTCAGCAATCTCGACCTCACCTTCGACCAGCAGGCCGCGCAGCCAGCGAGCGGTAACTGTCCCGCCGGCACCTACCGGCCCGCCGACACCTGTGCCGGCGGCAGCTCGTGTCCGTTCGAGCAGGATGTTCCAGGCGGGCCGCATTCGGTCAACTTCGACAACTTCAATAACGAGAACGCCAACGGTCAATGGAGGCTCTACTCGTACCGGTGGTGTAGCGGCAGCTGCCCGTCGTCGGGAGACCGGATCGAGAGCTGGTCGCTCGACATCTCGACCGGGTCGGTCAACCTCGATCTCCCGGCCGGCAGCGCTACGTCCGGTGCCGCGAGCCCGTACCCGTCGGAACGAGTCGTCACCAACCAGTCGGGCGTCGTCACGGACCTCAACGTCCGCATCGACGGGATCTTCCACAACCACCCCGACGACATCGAGATCATGCTCCAGAAGGTCGGCGGGCCGACCGTGATGCTGATGTCCGACACCTGCGGGTCGTTCGACGTCAACGCGTACGGCTGGACGTGGGACGACGAGGCGGCGGGCTCGATGCCCGCCGGCGACGGGAGCAACGTCTGCGCCAACCCCAGCTACCGGGTCACCAACCGTAACCCCGGCGACAGCCTGCCGGCGCCCGCCCCGCAGGCCGCTTCCGCGACGAGCCTCTCGGCCTTCGACCTACTTGGAGCGAACGGGATCTACCGGCTCTGGGTCGCCGACGACTCGGGCGGGGACGAAGGGTTCTTCACCAGTCAGTTCAACCTTGAGTTCACGACGAGGCCGTTAGCGAGCACCGCGTTCACGCAGTCCGCGCTCGAGGTCGCCGAGGGCGAGGCCGGGATGCTGACCGTGCGGCGCAGCGGGGCGAGCTCCTACGCGCCGGGGAACGTCGACGTCAGGACCACGGCGGGTACCGCGGGCGCCGATGACTTCCCGGCGATCGTCCAATCGCTCAACTTCGCCGCGAACGAGACGGAGAAGACCGTGGACGTCAGCGCGCTCGCCGACGAGGTGGCGGAGGACGCCGAGACGTTCACGGTCTCGATCTCCGGGCCCAGCGGCGATGCCGCCATCGGCTCCCCGTCGAGCGTCACGGTGACGATCCCGGCCAACGAGGCACCGCCGCCACCACCTCCGCCACCGGCCCAGGATCCCCGCCACCCGATCCCCAGCCGGAACCCGATTCTCCCCTCCCACCCGAGGGTGACGGCGCCTCGACGCTTCCCAGCCCGGACACCGTGCCTCCGGAGACGCTGATCGGCAAGCGACCGAAGCGCGCGACGGAGAGCACGAGGGCGAAGGTCAAGTTCTCCTCGAACGAGCTCGGATCGAGCTTCGAGTGCAAGCTCGACAGGGCCCCCTACAGGCCGTGCTCCTCGCCGGCGAAGCTCAAGCGGCTCACGCCCGGGAGGCACAAGCTCCGGATTCGGGCGATCGATGCGGCGGGCAACGCCGACACGTCGCCCGCGTCCGCGAAGTGGCGGGTGCTCCGATGACCTTCAAAACGCTGCGAATCGCCGGAGTGTTCCTGGCCGTGGCGTCGGCAGCGGGAGTCTGGCTCCCCGCCGGAGCGCTTGCCGCCGACTCCACGATCGACTTCGAGGGCCTCCCGCCGGAGACGACGGTCACGAACCAGTTCGCCGACCTCGGCGGCCCTGGCGAGGGCGTGGTCTTCGGGCCGCTGCCGGGCGCGGGCGGGGCCGGGTTCCACCCGGTCGTCAAGACGGCGCCGTCCGGCCAGGCTCATTCGGGCTCCCAGGTCGCTGACATCAGCGATTGCAACGTTGACCCGTCGGACTGCGCCGAGCTCTATCCGGCCCACACCACCGGTACGTTCCAGAACCCGCGCAAGAAGGTCTCGGTGCGGGTCGGCTTCGCCGGCGAGGGGCTGATCCCGAATTGTGACCCTGCCGATCAACTTACGTGCGCCGAGGTCACCCTCACGGCCTACAACGGCAACGGCAACCCGATCGGCACCCCGTCGACGGCGGCCCTTCGGCGCGCCAACGGCTTCCACACCCTGCTCTCGGTCGAGCAGTCGACCGCGTCGATCCGCGGCTTCAGGATCAGAGCGCGAGACGACGCCGACGCCAACGAGCCGATCCGGATCGACGATCTGACGTTCGACGTGCCGACAACCCCGGCGCCGCCGGACTTCACCCTGACCCCGGAGGAGATCTCCCTCGACGTTGACCAAGGCGGTGTCGTGCGAGACCGGATCGCGATCGGGCGCAGCGGCGGATCGAGCGGCGAGATCGACTTCTCGGTGAGCGGTGCGCTGCCCGCGGGCGTCCACGCCGTCGTTCGAGCCGAACCCCGCGGCGGGCGGAACCACCGATCTGGTCCTCACCGCGGATCCGAACGCCGCCCCGACGGGCTTCGAAGCCCGGCGCCTGACCGTCGTGGGCACGCCGCGCTCCGCCGGCGCGGGCGCGGAGTCTCGCTCGTTCCCGATCGACCTCGAGGTTCGCGAGGTACTCGAGCCGCCGTGCGTCGCGATCGACGGTTCCTTCATGCCCGTCCCGACGCGGGTCGAGACCGCGGAGGGGAGAACCGAGCTGCTGGAACTGCTGCAAGGCGGATTCAACGGTCGAATCGTCATCCCAGCCGGATCTACCTTCGACCTTGACGGGGCAAAAGGACGTCTTGATCCCAGCGGGCGTGCAGATCGTGGGTGAGCGCGGAGCGCTCGGTCGTCTGCCGGTGATCTCAGACAACAACAGCCTCTACGCGCACAGGCTGTTCGTGATCGGTGCCAACAACGTGTGCGTGGACGGAATTCACTTCACGGGCACCGGTGAGTTCGCCCCCTACCGCAATGCGCCGTCGAACCATGCGATCGGGATCGACGAGGGTCCGGACTTCTCGGCTCGGAACGTGCTGATCACCAACAACGAGTTCAGCCGCTGGTCGGGAGCGGGCGTCGAGGTTTCGGGCGCGATCGGGTGCCCGGAGCCGGACCCGCCGAGTGGGTGCACCTACTCGCCCCCGGACTGCGAGCAGCCCGAGCCGCCCCCGTCGCTGGACTGCGACTGGATGCGGCCGGACGATGCGGGGCTCGTTCGGATCGAGCGCAACTACTTCCACAAGGGCATGGACATGTACGGCGTCGTCATGAGCCGTTCGTCGTACGCGACGATCCAGGGCAACGTCTTCGACTACATCCGGCACGCGGTCACCTCGAGCGGCTGGGCGTACAGCGGATACGTGGCCCGGCACAACTACTCGCTGAACGGCGCCTACAAGTACGGGGGATCGGACGGCTACTACGCGGCCCATTACGACGTCCACGGCACGAACGCGACGGAGGGCGGCCATTACGACGGCGGCTGGGCGGGCGAGTATCACGAGATCGCCTACAACACGATCCGTGGGGAGCAGGATTATGGAGGGACATTCTCAGGGCGGACGCGGCCGGCGTTCGGGTTGCGTGGCAAGACGTTCGAGCTCTCCCATTTCCACGACAACGTCGTCGCCCACGATGACTCCCTCGAGGCGATCAGTGTCAAGGACAGCGATGGCCGCGTCAGCTTCCTCTATTGGCGGGCCTTCAACCTCCGGAGCACGGGCAACGACTACGACACCGATTACTCGACCGAGATCGCGGTCGGCAGGTTCGACGGCGACCACGTAGCCGATGTGATGGTGGCCAACGGGACGGGCTGGTTCTACTCCCCTGGAGGGGTGCGCCCGTGGAGGTTCCTGCGGGCCTCGGACAAGCGGATCCGCGATCTGGCGTTCGCGGACATGGACAGCGACGGCATCACGGACATCCTCTACCGGGAGCCGTCGGGACGGCTTGGCTACGTTCGCAGCGGCAGAGCGGCCGACGTGGACTATTTCACGACGTTGCCGGTGCCGATCTCCCAGCTTCGCAGTGGTGACTTCGACGGCGACGGACTCACGGACCTCTTCTACACGAAAAACCAGCAGTGGTTCGTTCGCTACGGGAGCACTGGAACTTGGACGGAGACGAACAGCTCGTCCAAGCCGATCTCCGGCCTCCTGTTCGGCGAGTTCGACCACGTCCGGGGAACCGACGTTGCCAGCGTCAGCCGGGACGAGTGGTCGTACTCGAGCGGATCACTCGGAGGATGGCAGCGGCTGGGTCAAAAGCGCGCGGACAGCTTCGAGGGCGCGGTGGCGGCGGACTTCGACGGCAACGGGCGGACGGACATTGCGTTCGGAGGCGAGAGCCGGTGGCGCTACAGCGCGGATGGGATCTCGCCGCTGGCGACCCTCCACAAGAATCCCAAGATCGACCTGCGCCCGGTGACGACCGGTGAGCTGGGCGAAAACGGGAGGGCCGGGGTGGCCGGCTTCGTCGACGACTGGCTCTATCGGTGGCGCGGATTGGGATCCGACAAGTACGCCAGCTCCGAGCAAAAGATGCGGTGACCAGTGATCAGCAATCCACGACACGGAGAGGTGTGAGACCGATGGCAACCATGGAGACGACCAGGAACGACACGGGGCTGCCCGCGGAAAGCGCGGAGGAGTTGCGAGCGGATCTCAGAGGGGCGCTGATCGCGCCCGAGGACGCGGCGTTCGACGCGGCTCGCCGCGTCTACAACGGGATGATCGACCGCCGGCCGGCGGCGATCGTTCGCTGCGCAGACGTTGCCGACGTGATCGCGGTGGTCGGGCTCGCGCGCGAGCAGGGGCTCGACCTGTCGGTGCGCGGAGGCGGCCACAGCGTGCCCGGTTTCGGCACCAACGACGGCGGCGTCGTCTGCGATCTCTCCGGGATGCGGGGGATCCACGTCGATCCGAGCGACGCACGGTGCGGGCCGAGGGCGGCTGCACCTGGGGCGACCTCGACCACGCGACGCACGCCTTCGGCCTGGCGACGACCGGAGGCATCATCTCGTCCACGGGCGTCGCCGGCCTGACCCTGGGCGGTGGCATCGGCCATCTGGCCCGGGGGCATGGCCTCTCCTGCGACAACCTGATCTCCGCCGACGTCGTCACTGCGGACGGCGAGCTCGTCGTCGCCAGTGAGGATCGGAACCAGGAACTGTTCTGGGCGCTTCGCGGTGGCGGGGGCAACTTCGGCGTTGTCACCTCGCTCGAGTTCCGCCTCCATCCGGTCGGCGAGATCTACGGAGGGCCGATCTTCTACCCGGTCGATCGTGCCGGCGACGTGATGCGGTTCTACCGCGAGTTCATCGCCGACGCGCCGGAGGAGCTGGGAGCGTTCTTCGCCTTCCAGATCGCGCCGCCGCTGCCGTTCATCCCCGCCGACCGGCACGGCGAGACGATGTGCCTGATCGTCACCTGCTGGACAGGGCCCGTCGAGGAGGGTGAGCGCGCGCTCGCGCCGCTCTTCGAGGCCGCGCCAGTCGTGGCGGACCACGTCGGCGCGATGCCGTATCCGGCGCTGAACAGCGCCTTCGACGACCTGCTCCCGAAGGGCCTTCAGCACTACTGGAAGGCGGACTTCGTGGCCGAGCTGACGGACGATGCGATCGCGGCCCACGTCGAGCATGGTCCGAGGGTTCCCTGCGTGGAGTCGACCATGCACCTCTACCCGATCGACGGCGCCTGCCACCGAGTGGGGAGCGAAGAGACCGCTTTCGCCTTTCGGGACGCCCGGTTCGCCTGCGTGGTCGCCGGGATGTGGCCGGACCCCGCGGACAACGAGCGCAACACCGCCTGGGTACGCGACTACCACGACGCGTTCCATCCGCACTCCGAAGCCGGCGGCTACGTCAATTTCATGGCCGCGGACGACCAGGCCCGGATCCGGGACAACTACGGCGCGAATTACGACCGGCTCGTCGAGGTCAAGCGCCGGTACGACCCGGAGAACCTCTTCCACATGAACCAGAACATCGAGCCCTGAGTTACGGCCGCGCCTTCAGGCGGACGTTCCGCCGGCTGCTCACGGCGTGCCCGAGTTGGTCCTCGCCGGTGATGAGCAGCGCGCCCTTGGCGCCTCTTGGTCGCCCGTCCCAACGCAGAGCGCGGCAGGAGGGCTTCGATCTCACGGTCGATTCGGTGGGCCGGGTGGCGACGCGATCCTCGGCGTCGACCACATGCATCCGCGCGGTGACCGCTCCGCCGACGGCGTAGGCGCAGACCCGCAGCCGGCGAGCGGACGCGCGGACCCGGGAAACCTTGACGCGGGCGTGCGGCTCGAAGCTCACGGCGCGGCTGGTCTCGGTCGTCGTGGCGCCCGGCGTGTATTGCTGCTGGCTGTTCGGCGCGCCGAGGTCGACGTCGAAGCGCAGGCGCCCATCGCGGTCGGGTGATAGCTCCTCGGTCGCCTCCGGGGTGACGACATCCACCTGCTTCAGCCCCGGAAAGAACGGCGGCGTCGCGACACGGGTGGTGCCGGAGCCGACGAGCGTCAGGCCACTCGAGCCCGCGTCTCCCATCTGCATGAACTCGAGCGCCCGCGCTGGATCGGCGTCGACCTGCCAACCAAAGATGTCGAAGGTCGGCTCGATCGACCGGTAGCTGAACCGCCGGGGCTCCGGTGCTCGATCGGCGATTACCTGCTCCAGGCGAGGCAGCGAGTCGGTGAACTCCTGCCGGAAGATCGGCAAGGAATGACAGCCGGTGCCGAGGTCCTGCCACTGGTGGGGGACGCCCAGGTCGAGGAGCCGCTGGTGAAACTCGATGTTCATCTGGAAGATCTGGCTCTCCACCCCGCAGGAAAACGAGCTGGCCGGATCGTTGCCCTCGATGGCCGGGTTGGGAGTCCCCTGCGCCGTGCGTACCTGCAGGTCGACGGCGGCGAGGTTGCCGGCCAGATCGACGGGGTTGTGGCCCCGCCACCGGACCTCCTGCGTCGCGCGGTCGCCGTAGATCGCGTTCGGCAGGCCGCCCTCCGCCGGCGGGGTACCGCTCACGAGCGCGATCGCGAACGGATTCGCGGTGTTCACAGCCCCCGACATGCTCGCCGCGGCCGCGAACAGGTCCGGGTGGCGCGCGGCATACGAGGTCACCCCGTAGCCGCCCATCGACTCGCCGATCAGGGCACGGCCTGCGCGATCGGCGGTGGTCCGGAACCGTTGGTCGATCAGCGGGATCAGCTGATCGACGAAGTACGTCTCGTACATCGGCGCCCCGCCGGCGCCACCGTTGTACCAGTCGCTGTAGAAGCCGAACCCCCCGCCATCGGGCGAGATCACGATCGACGGGTGGTCGGCGATCAGGTCGCCGAACCAGTCGTGGAATCGCGCCTGGTCGCCCTGCGCGCCGTGGAGGTAGTAGGTCACCGGCCAGCGGCGCTCGGGATCCGCGTCATAGCCGGCGGGGAGGAAGACCTCGACGAGCGCCGGCGCCGTGAACGCCGGCGTCTCGATCGTCAGCTCGATGCCGCCGCCGTCGAGGGGTTTCTCGGCGACGATCTGAGCTCCGCCGGCGCCCTCACCGGTCGATGCACTCGCGGGTCCCGCGATGCCAAAGAGGAAGAGCCCCGCCAGAACGACGCTGACCCCGCGCGCGATCACTTGCACCGCCGCTTCGGGACGCGCAGCTCGCCGGGAGTCTCCAGGCGGATCTCGCAGCGGCGGGTCGTGATCGTCACCGGCGAGCCCGCGGCGCTCACCGACAACGTGTTCCCGTTGCGCTCGAAGTGCACGATCTGATCCGGTGGCGTTTCGAAGCTGTACCCGAACTGCCACAGCTTGCCGTCCTGGGCAACGGTGTCGTTGACCCAGCTGGTCGGCCTCTCCGGGACCTTCTCGAACAGCCCCCATTCGATCGCGGCGGCGATCTGGCGGCGGTGGTTGGCCCAGTCGTGACGGCCCGGGTGGACCTCGTAGGTGAGATCGACGTTCGCCTCGCGCAGCGCCGCCGCGTAGTTGTCCGACATCGGCCTGATAAAGACGATCTCGAGGACCTGGTCGGAGGCGGCCCCGCTGTCGTCGTCGGTCGCCTCGCCGTTCCCCGTCGACATGAAGACCCGCGTCTGGGCGAGGTTGGCGGCAAGGTTCACCGGGTTGTGGCCGTTCGCGTAGAAGCCGTCGAGCGGGCCGTAGACGCGCTCGAGGTCGGTCATCTCGCCAGGTCCGCTCAGGAGCGACTGACCCCAGTTGGTGCCCGGATAGATCTGCGTGTCGACGAAGCCGGAGGAGATCACGACGTTGCCGAAGTAGCCGGGCAGGCGGCCGCCGAGGTAGGCCGCGCCGAGCCCGCCCATCGAGCCGCCGCTGAGCGCGTGGTAGCGGCGCCCGGGCCGGATCTTGAACCGCTCCTCGATCTGCGGGACCACCTGATCGAGGAAGTAGCTCTCCCAGGCCGGATCGCCGCGCCGGCCGTGGTTCCACCAGTCGGTGAACCAACCGCCCAGGCCGCCCTCGGGCGTGACCACGATCGCGTCGAGCCCGTCGACCGTCTCGCCGATGTTGCCCTTGTCCGGGTCCGTCCACCACGAGTAGGTATTGCTCAGGCCGGGGAGGATGTACAGGACCGGGTAGGCCCTGCGGCGGTCGTAGTCGTCGGGGAGGATCGCGCGCGCCCGCGGTGTGCCCGAGTAGCCGTAGTAGGGCTCGCCGATCTCGCCGCCACGCGCCGGCAGCTCGAACTCGACGATCCGGTTCGCGGACGCCGGCGCGGCTCCGACCGCGACGAACGCAGCGGCGACCAGCGCCACGAAGATCCTCCCCCTCGTTCCCACTGCCTCGGATGCTCCCACTGGGAGTACCAGAATGCGCCAGTTCTCACCGCAAGCGGCCGCCCCTCCGCGACGATCGCGGGTGTAGGCTCGCCCACCGATGAGTCCGATCCTCGAGGTGAGCGACAAGCAGGCTCGCCGCAACGTCGTCATGACCGCGGCGATCGCCGGCCTCGGCGGTCTCCTCTTCGGCTACGACACGGGCGTCATCGCCGGCGCGATGCTGTTCATCGAGCCCCAGTTCGGGCTCTCGAGCCTCGAATCGGGCCTGGTCGTCGCCGCAGTGCCGATCGGCGCGATCGGCGGCGCGGCTCTGGCCGGCCGGCTCTCGGACGCACGCGGCAGGCGCGGGATGATCCTGCTCTCCTCGATCATCTTCATCATCGGGGCCCTGTTGAGCGCGGCGGCGCAGGACGTCGCGATGCTCGTCATCGCCCGCCTCGTGGTCGGCGCCGCGGTCGGCGTCGCCTCCGCGGTCGCGCCGGTCTACATCTCCGAGGTCGCGCCACCCGAAATCCGCGGCCGCCTCGTCACCTTCTTCCAGCTCGCGGTCACGATCGGGATCCTCGTCGCCTACCTGGTCGGCCTGGCCTTCGACCACATCGAGGGCTGGCGCTGGATGCTCGGCCTGGGCGCCGTCCCCGCGCTCGTGCTCTTCTTCGGGATGCTGAGGATGCCGCAGAGCCCGCGCTGGCTGGTCATGGCCGGCGAGGACATCGAGGCGCGGGCGGTTCTCGAGCGAATCCGCTCCGGCGACCCCGACACGGTCGAGCAGGAGATCGCCGAGATCCACAAGGACCTCGACGTGAAGGCCGGGACCTGGAAGGACCTGATGCGGCCGGTCGTCAAGGCCGCGCTGGTGGTCGGCGTCGGCCTGGCGGTCCTCCAGCAGGTCTCCGGCATCAACACCGTCATCTACTACGCGCCGACGATCATCACGTTCACCGGCGTGGAATCCTCGGCGGCGGCGATCCTGGCCGCGGTCGGGGTGGGGATCGTCAACGTCGTTTTCACCCTCGTTGCTATCCGTCTGCTGGACCGCGCCGGCCGCCGGCCACTGCTCCTGCTGGGCACTGCCGTGATGGGGATCGCGCTGGCCTCGCTCGCGATCGTCTTCGCCACCGGGGCCGGGAGCACTGTCGGCTCGATCATCGCCGTCGGGGGCCTGATGCTCTACGTGGCCGCCTTCGCGATCAGCCTCGGGCCGATCTTCTGGCTGCTGAACGCCGAGCTCTACCCGCTGCCCGACCGCTCGAAGGCCGCGGCGACCGGGACGATGGCGAACTGGACCTTCAACGGCATCGTCGCCTTCACCTTCCTGCCGCTGATCGATGCGATCGGGCGAAGCGGGGCGTTCTGGTTCTACGCCGCCATCTGCGTGGTCACGTTCCTCTTCTGCTGGAAGCTCGTGCCGGAGACCAAGGGGAAGCCGTTGGAGGAGATCCAGCAGATCTTCGAAAAGCGCGCCGGCGTAGCGGAGTGAGCTCCCCGCGCGAGCTTGACGCCTGGCAGGCACTCGACCGGCACCACTCGGAGATTGCCGGAACCCATCTGCGTGACCTCTTCGCCGGCGACCCGGACCGCGGCACCCGCCTGACCGCCGAGGGCGCCGGCCTCTACCTCGACTATTCAAAAAACCGCATCACCGACGAGACCATGCGCCTTCTCGTCCAACTCGCTGACGAGGCGGGCCTGGCCGACCGCCGCGAGGCGATGTTCCGCGGCGACCGGATCAACGTCACCGAGGACCGCTCGGTCCTGCACGTCGCCCTGCGGATGCCACGCGACCGCTCGCTCGTCGTCGATGGGACCGACGTCGTCAAGGAGGTCCACGAGGTCCTCGACCGGATGGGGGCCTTCGCGGACCGCATCCGCGACGGCGAGTGGAAGGGCCAGACCGGCAAGCCGATCCGCAACGTGATCAACATCGGTATCGGCGGCTCCGACCTCGGGCCCGTGATGGCCTACGAGGCGCTGCGCCACTACTCGCGGCGCGACATGACCTTCCGCTTCGTCTCGAACGTCGACGGCACCGACTTCGCCGAGGCGACCCAGGACCTCGACGCCGAGGAGACGCTCTTCATCATCTCCTCGAAGACGTTCACGACGCTGGAGACGATGACCAACGCCCACTCGGCCCGCGACTGGGCGCTCGCCGGGCTGGGCGGCGACGAGGCGGCGATCGCGAAGCACTTCGTCGCGGTTTCGACCAACGCCGAGGAGGTCTCGGCGTTCGGCATCGACACCGACAACATGTTCGGCTTCTGGGAGTGGGTGGGAGGCCGCTACTCGATGGACTCGGCGATCGGGCTCTCGACGATGCTCGCGATCGGGCCCGAGGCGTTCGCGGAGATGCTCGCCGGCTTCCACGCGATCGACGAGCACTTCCTCGAGGCGCCGACCGAGGCCAATCTCCCCGCCCTGATGGGGATGCTGGCGGTCTGGTACGGCGACTTCTTCGGCGCGCAGACGGTCGGCGTGTTCCCCTACGAGCAGTACCTGAAGCGCTTCCCCGCCTATCTCCAGCAGCTGACGATGGAGTCGAACGGCAAGCACGTCCGTCTCGACGGCGCCGAGGTCGACTACGAGACGGGCGCGATCTACTGGGGCGAGCCCGGGACGAACGGCCAGCACTCCTTCTACCAGCTGATTCACCAGGGGACGAAGCTGATCCCCTGCGACTTCATCGCCTTCACCGAGACCCTCAACCCGCTCTCCGACCACCACGAGAAGCTGATCGCCAACGTGCTCGCGCAGGCCGAGGCGCTTGCCTTCGGCAAGACCGCCGATCAGGTCCGCGCCGAGGGCACCGCCGAGGAGCTGGTCCCCGCGCGGACCTTCGAGGGCAATCGGCCCTCGAACGTGATCGTCGCCGACCGCCTCACCCCACACAGCCTCGGCTCACTCGTCGCGCTGTATGAGCACAGCGTCTTCACCCAGGGCACGGTCTGGGGGATCGACTCCTTCGATCAGTGGGGCGTCGAGCTGGGCAAGGTCCTCGCGAAGCGGATCATCCCCGAGCTGAAGGGCACGGAGACCAACGAGCACGACAGCTCGACGACCGAGCTGATCCGCCGCTTCCGCGACTCAAATTGAAAATCGCCGAATCCTCAGCTTCGCTTCCGGTTCGGCTCGATCGCCTCTACAGGCGATGAGCAAGCCACTGGTGGTGATCACCGGGGCGAGTTCAGGCATCGGCCGGGCGGCCACGGCGGCATTTGCCGCGGAGGGCCACACGGTCCTCGGGATCTCACTCGAGCGGCCGGCCGAGGACGATGCCGGGGGCGTGACCCACGTCATCGCAGACGTCACCGACTACTTCGCGCTGGAGGAGGCGATCCGCTCCGCCGAGTCCGAGCACGGCGCCACCGGCTGCCTGGTCTCGAGCGCCGGGACCTTCGACATGCACGAGTTTCACGACGCCCCGCCCGACCGCTTCGGGCGCGATGTCGAAACGAACCTGATCGGGTCGATGAACGCCGCCCGGATCGTCATCGGCGGCATGCTCGATGCGGGCTCCGGAACGATCGTCAACGTCAGCTCGGTCAGCGATCGCCAGCCCGGACCGGCGGCCCTCGGATACACCGCCTCCAAGTACGGCCTCCGCGCCTTCGGCGAGTCCCTGCGGCTCGCCTACGGCAAGCAGGGCCTGCGCGTCGTCAACCTCGCTCCGGGGTACGTCCGCACCGCGATCCACGAGCAGATGGGGATCACCTTCGAGCAGTACGACGAGATGCTCGGCCATCCTGACTTCATGACCGCCGAGCAGCTCGCCGACGTGATCCTCTGGTGCTACACGCTGCCCGCCGAGATCACCGTGCGCGACCTCGAGATCGCGCCGACGAGGACGACGTTCTAGCTCAGCAGGCGTTGTCGGTCATCTGCGGGTTGTTCTCGAAGTGGGTCCCGTTGGGGCCCACGTAGACCGAGCTTCCCGCGCCGTTGCGGAAGTCGAAGATCTCCGTCCCGGAGCCGAGGTTGATCACGACCAGCACGCCGCCGCCGTTCACCGTGTAGGTGTACCCGGCCTTGAAGGACCAGTTGGCCGTCGAGAGGCTTCCCTGGCGGCAGCTCTCGCCGCCCACCGAGTTCCAGTCGACTATGTAACCGCGGAAGACGCCGTTTGGATAGAAGAAGAGCCGGTAGTACTCAGCCGTCTGTCCGCTCGAGCCGAATGAATACCGCTCGAGTCGGATCTGGCTGCCGAACGCCTGCTGCCCCGCAGCGTCATTGCGGGTCAGTTGCGGGCAGCTATCGAGGCTCGTGCACTGGGGCGAACCGGTGCCGGTGCCGCCGCCGGGATCAGTGGTGCCGCCACCCGGGTCGGTCGTGCCGCCGCCAGGATCGGTCGTCCCGCCGCCGGCGTTCGCCTCGTCGTAGTCCTCGAGGCACTTCTTGTACTTGGCCTTGGCCCGGTCCTTTGCCTTGCCCTTCTTGCCCTTGATCTTGTCCTTGAGCTTCTCGCAGGCCTCCTTGGCCTCGGGCGAAGCTGCCCGCGGCGTGGCGCCGGCGATCGTGGACATGCCGACGGCGAGTGCCAGTGCGGCAACAGACGCTGCGACCAAAAAGGCTCGAAATCTCATCCTGCTCCCCATTCCCGTACTCGCTTATGCCTGCGCCGGGACCGTACCAGCCGCGCGCGTCAGCGAGAATTCCAGGTACGGAACGCGTGCCAGTCGTGCTCCCAGCCGAGCACGCTCAGGGTGGCCGTCGCGAGCACGAAGCGCGCGCCCTCGGCCGGGTCCAGCTCGATCCAGCGGGCGGCGAGCACGCGCAGGCTGTGGCCGTGGCCGAAAATCGCCACGTCCCCCGACTCGCCGGCGAGTTTCGCGAGGGTCCGGTCGGCTCGCGCGCCGACCTCGGCGGCGCTCTCCCCGTCCGGGCAGCCGTCGCGCCAGAGGTTCCAGTCCGGGCGGGTCTCGTGGATCTCGGCGGTCGTGATGGCCTCGTAGTCGCCGTAGTCCCACTCGAGCAGGTCCTCGTCGGTCTCCACACGGTCGCCGAGCCCGGCGAGCCGGCAGGTCTCGACCGCCCGCCCGAGCGGGCTCGACAGGACCCGCGTGAAGTCGAAGCCCTCGAGCAGCGGCCCGGCCTTCTTCGCCTCCGCCACCCCGTTCTCGGTGAGCGGGATGTCGGTACGGCCGGTGTGCTTCTTGTTGCGGCTCCACTCGGTCTCGCCATGGCGGACGAGGACGAGCTGCAGCGGCGCGTCTCCGCACGCTCAGGTGATCCCGAAGAAGTTGTCGATGCCGTTCAGCATCAGCTGGATCCCGATCGTCGCGATGATCAGGCCGCCGAACTTCGTCGCGATCCCGATCGCCGTCTCCGACATGTTCACCTTCTCGGAGAGGAAGAGGTGGCAGATCGGGAGCAGGAAGACGGCGACCGCAACGGCGATCAGCGCCGCGAGCGTGCCCTCGAAGTTGTCGGTCGACGCCGCGAGCGTGATCACCAGGGTGATCGCCCCCGGTCCGGCCACGAACGGGATCGCGTAGGGCACGATCACGCTCCCCTTGAAGCTCTCCGGCTCCTCGTGCGCCTCCTCGCCGCCCTGGGCGCGGCTCGGCTCACCGCCGAACAGCATCTCGAAGCCCATCATGGCGACGACGATGCCGCCGGCGATGCCGAACGCGCCGAGGTCGATCCCGATCGGCGTCGAGCATCTCCTTGCCCGCCACGGCCGAGATGCCGAGCACGATCGCGACGGTGATCGTGATCGTCCGGACGTATTTGCGCCGGTTCTCGGGCTCGTGCTCCGTGAGCGTCTTGAAGAAGATTCCCCTGGTGATCGGATCCGTGATCACCAGGACGGAGACGATCGCCTGAACGTAGAAGTCGAGGCCCACTCGATGCGACCCTATCCTCGCCTGTGGACCGCTCTGCCCTGATCGAGGTCGCCCGCGGCGACCGCCCGGCGGACCTGCTGTTGCGGGGCGGCCGGCTGGTCAACGTCCTCTCGTCGGAGGTATACGACGCCGACGTGGCGATCGCGGGCGGGCGGATCGCCGGAGTCGGGGAGGGTTGGGACGCGGAGGAGGTCGTCGACCTCGACGGGGCCTTCGTCGCCCCGGCGTTCATCGACGGCCACATCCACGTGGAGAGCAGCTTCCTCGCGCCCTACGAGTTCGCCCGCGTGGTCAGCGCGCGCGGGACCGGCGCGGTCGTCAGCGACCCGCACGAGATCGCCAACGTGCTCGGGGTCGCCGGCGTTCGCTGGATGCTCGACGCGGCAAGGGGGGCACCCGCCGACATCCTCGTGATGGCGTCCTCCTGCGTTCCCGCCAGCCCGCTCGAGACCTCGGGCGCGCGCCTCGAAACGGCGGAGATCGAGGAGCTGCTCGGCCTCGAGGGCGTGATCGGGCTGGCCGAGGTCATGAACTTCCCGGGGGTGATCGCGGGCGACTCCGGGCTGGCGGCGAAGGTCGCCGCGGCCGGACAGCGGCCGGTCGACGGCCATGCTCCCGGCGTCTCGGGACGCGACCTCGCTGCGTACGTTGCGGCGGGTCCCGGCTCCGACCACGAGGCGACGACGCTCGAGGAGGCCCGCGAGAAGCTGCGCGCCGGGATGCGGGTGATGATCCGCGAGGGCACGCCGGCGCGTGACCTGGAAGCTCTGCTGCCGCTGATCACGCCGGAGTCGAGCCGCCGGTTGATGTTCGTCAACGACGACGTGCCGGTCACCGACCTGCTCGAGCGTGGCCACCTGGACCACCACCTGCGGATGGCGGTCGCGGCGGGGGTCGACCCGGTCACGGCGATCCAGATGGTCACCCTGAACCCGGCCGAGTGGTTCGGGCTGGCGGACCGTGGCGCGCTCGCGCCGGGCCGCCGCGCCGACATCGCCGTGCTCGCCGACCTCGAGCGCTTCGACGCCCTGCGCACCTACCACGGCGGCAAGCTGGTCGCCGCTGACGGCGAGTCGCTGCACCCGCCGCGCATACCTGGCCTGCCGCCGCCGAGCGTTCACGTCGACTGGGACCGGGTGGACCTCCGCGTCGCGGCCGGTCCCGGGAGCCGCGCGCGGGTGATCGAGGTCGTCCCGGGGGCGATCGTCACCGGTGCGGGCGAGGCGGAGGCGCCGATCGCGGACGGCGCGCTTGCCGCCGACCCCGAGCGTGACCTCGCGCTCCTGGCGACGATCGAGCGCCACACCGGCGCGAGCGGGTCGGCGGTCGCGCTCGTGCGCGGATTCGGCCTGCGCGACGGCGCGATCGGCTCGAGCGTCGCCCACGACCACCACAACCTGATCGTCGCGGGCACGAGCCTCGCCGAGGTCGAGCACGCCGGCCGCGCCCTCGCCGAGCTCGGCGGTGGGCTCGTCGCGGTCCGCGGCGGCGAGGTGCTCGCCGCCCTCTCCCTTCCGGTGGCGGGGCTGATGTCCCCGCTCGACGCATCCGAGGTCGAGCGCGCTGCACCGTGCCGCGCTCGACGCGGCGCGTTCACTGGGCACCCGGCTCGACGACCCGTTCATGTCTTTATCGTTCCTCGGCCTCGAGGTGATCCCGGAGCTGAAGCTCACCGACAAGGGACTGGTCGACGTCGGGCGCTTCGAGATCGTCGACCCGATCATCGGATGAAGACCGCGACAAGGATCCTGCTGCTCACGGCGATCGGCGCCGCGCTTCTGGCCGCGCCGGCGCAGGCGAAGCGCAGCTCGCTCTACGACGCCGCCGATCCCCGTCCCGGCCCCGACCTCCTCTACTCGAAGGCGCCGAAGCCCGCACCGCAGCTGCAGAACAAGGGCCCGTGGGTCGCGAAGCCGATCCTCGTCTCCGGAGCCGCCGCGTACCGGAAGGGCGAGTTCCTCTACCAGGACTTCCTCTACGACGACCACGGCGCCCGAGGCTCCGGGCGCGATGCGAACGATCCGCGCGCCGACGACACCTTCTCCGCGCCGAACGGCACCTACACCTACCCGCGCGACCCGGTCTACATGGACAACGCGGCCGACCTGGTCGAGCTCCGGGTGAAGCCGCTTGCGAAGGAGACCGCGTTCCGGATCACCCTCAACGCGCTCGAGGACCCGGAGAAGGTTGCGGCGACGATCGCGATCGGCGACTCGCCCGAGCCGGTGGAGGTGCCGCATGGCGCGAACGCGAGCATGCGCGCCGAGTACTTCCTCACCGTCCACGGCGGCGAGGCGGAGATCGTCCCGACGGCCGGCGGGACGGCCGAGCCCGTATCGGTGAAGGTCTCGACGAAGCGCAACCAGTTCGACCTGCGCGTCCCGCATTCGGCGTGGGACCCCGGCACCGAGAAGGTCCGTCTCTCCGCGGGCGTGGGCCTCTGGGATGCCGCCAACGACTCCTACCTGATCCCGGCGGGGGATTCGAGCCCGACGACACCCGGCGGCGCCGGCGGGATCGCCAACCCGCCCGCCTTCTTCAACCTGGCCTTCCGCGGCTCGGAGCCGCTGCCGACGGTGACCGGCGCACTGACCGACCCGGGCTGGTGGCGCGACAAGGGCCAGGCAGGCGCGCTCAGTTCCGGTGACCTCGCGCCCTTCCACGCGACCGTCGACTTCGGCAAGCTCGAGCGCGGCGTCTCCGACCAGATGCGCGACGAGCCCGGCGGCACCCCGACCACGGGACCGCTCAACCGGATCCTGAACTCCCGCTTCGACACCGGCGAGGGCGCCGAGTTCGGTCGCCCCTGCGGCGAGCCCGACGACTGCCTCGGCGAGTTGAGCGGCCGTCTTCAGCCCTACTCCGTCTACGTCCCCGAGAAGCCGCAGCCCAACAAGGGCTACGGGCTGACCCTGCTGCTCCATTCACTGGCGGCGAACTACAACCAGTTCACGGGTACCAAGAACCAGTCCCAGATCGGTGAGCGCGGCCGCGGGTCGATCGTGATCACCCCGGCGGGCCGGGGGCCCGACGGCTGGTACTGGGGCCACGCCGGCGCCGACACGTTCGAGGTGTGGGCGGAGGTCGCGCGCCTGTACAGGCTGGACTCGGATTGGACCTCGATCTCCGGCTACTCGATGGGGGGCTACGGCACCTACAAGTTCGCCGCCCAGTACCCGGACCTGTTCGCGCGCGCGAACCCGGTCGTCGGCCCGCCCGGGCTCGGCATCTGGGTGCCCCCAGGCGACCCGGCCCCCGGCGGCGCGGCCAGCAACACGAACCGGATGCTCGCCTCGGTCCGCAACATCCCGTTCCTGATCTGGAACGGGGCGGCCGACGAGCTCGTCCCGGTCGCGAGCGCGGCCGCTCAGGCGCAGACCTTCGACGACCTCGGCTACCGCTACGCCTTCGACCTCTTCTCGGCCGACCACTTCCTCCTCGCGATCAACGACGAGTACGCGCCGGCCGCGGAGTTCCTCGGCACCCACGAGGTCGACCGCAACCCGCACCACGTCAGCTACGTCCTCAACCCGGCGATGGACTTCGCCAACGTGAAGACCGTCGCCGACCACGCCTACTGGCTGTCGGGGATGCGGCTTCGCGACGCCTCGGGCGAGGCTCCGATCGGCGAGGTCGACGCGGTCTCGCGCGGTTTCGGCCTCGACGATCCCGAACCGGGCGCGACGACGAGCGGCGGCGGCAGCCTGAACGGTGGTTTGGCACCGGTCCCGTTCACCGAGCGGGCGAAGGAGTGGGGCGAGCCGGTGGAGGCGAAGGCGGCCGACAGGCTCGAGCTGAACGTCACGAACCTGAGCAAGCTCACGGTCAGCCCGAAGCGGGCGAAGCTCAGCTGCGACGCCGAGCTTGCAGTCACCACCGACGGGCCGCTTACCGTGAAGCTCGCGGGCTGCAAGCGCACCGAGCGCTTCGGATAGCCCCTTCAGTTGTTAGAGGATCTGATGAGAGCCAGCGGGACAAGACGCGCAGGGACCATCGCCGCAGCCACCGTTGCGGCGCTCGGCGCCGTGCTCGCGGGCGCCGCCTCCGGTGCCACCGTGAAGCCCCCGGAGATCATCAGCGTCGCGCCCGACGGCTCGGTCGGCAGCGGCCCCTCGCTCTTCCCCTCGGTCTCCGAGGACGGCCGCTTCTTCGCCTTCCGCTCCGAGGCCACGAACATCGTCCCCGACGACACCGACGACGTGCGCGACATCTACGTGCGCGACCGGGAGACCGGCGCGGTCGTTCTTGCGAGCCGCGCCTCCGGGGCGACGGGAGCGAAGTCGACGCGCGACTCGTTCAACCCGCGGATCTCCGCCAACGGGCGCTTCGTCGTCTTCCGCTCGAACGCGACGAACCTCGTCCCCGAGGACACCGACACGACCGAGGACATCTACGTCCGCGACCTGCAGGCGAACCAGACCTTCCTTGTCAGCCGCGCAGTCGACGCCGCTCGGGGCCGAAGGGCAACGCCGGATCGTTCAACGCCTCGATCTCCGCCGACGGGCGCCGCGTCGCCTTCCGCTCCGAGGCCACCAACCTCCATCCCGGAGGACACCGACAGCGTGCCCGACGTCTTCGTCCGCGACCTGCAGACGAACGAGACGATCCTGGCCAGCCGGGCGAGCGGCCTCACCGGCGCCAAGGGGACCGGCTTCTCCGAGTTCCCGCAGATCTCCGGCGACGGCAACCGCGTCGCCTTCCGCTCCGAGTCGCCGAACCTCGTGCCGGAGGATCCGAGCACCGACGAGGACATCTACTGGCGCGACCTGCGGACCAACGAGACGCAGCTGATCAGCCGCGGCCCGGGCGCCGGGGCGAAGGGCAACGGGCGCTCGACCTTCGTCTCGCTCTCAGCCGACGGCAACATCGTCGCCTTCGACACGCAGTCGACGAACCTCCTTCCCGAGGACACCAACCCCGACGCCGACGTCTACCTGCGCGACGTCGCCACGGGCGCGGTCGAGCTCGTCAGCCGCGCCTCGGGGCCGGCCGGCGCGAAGGCCGTCCCCGGATCCTCGGAGCCGTCGGTCTCGGCGAGCGGCCGGTGGGTCGCCTTCCAGTCCGCGGCGTCGAACCTCGACCCCGACGACACCGACTCGACCCTCGACGTCTACGTCCGCGACCGCCAGACCTTCAGCACCGAGGCGCTGAGCCCGGCGCTGGTCAATCCCTACAACCGGTCGTTCGAGGCCCAGATCTCCGGCAACGGCAAGCTGATCGGCTACCAGGCCGACGCCGGCACCGCGGGCAGCGGCTCCTCGGTGCCGCCGTCCGACGTCTTCGCCTCGAAGCTGCCGAAGTTGGAGAAGTGCCTTGGCGAGCGGGTGACGCTGGTCGCCTCGGCCGGCGTCGTGACGAAGGGGACGACCGGCCCCGACGTGATCCTCGGCTCCGACGCGGTCGAGGAGATCAAGTCGGGCAAGGGCGACGACCTCGTCTGCGCCGGCGGCGGAGACGACGTCGTCAAGGGAGCCGGCGGCAACGACGAGGTGAAGGCCGGCGGCGGCAACGACCTGGTCAAGGGCCAGGGCGGCAAGGACGACATCGCCGGCAACGGCGGCAACGATCGCCTCGACGGCGCCGGCGGCAAGGACGTCCTGAACGGCGGCGGCGGCAAGGACCGATGCGACGGCGGCGCCGGCACCGACGAGGTCAAGTGCGAGGTCGACGAAGAGAAGAAGAAGGGCAAGGGCGGCAAGGACCGCTAGGCACGAGCGGAGCGAAAGCGCGGCGAACGTCCGTAGTACCTCGGTAAACGAGGTTGTTTGGGACGTTCATCGCGCGTGAACGTCCGTACTGGCCCTCCATAGCAGGCGCTCACGGACGTTCGGTGATCGGGGCCGGTTCCGCCACCGACCAGACGCGGATCTTTCCCTCGCGGCCCCGTACCTCCAGGTCGCCGACGAGGACCAGGTCGTCGCCGCTCCCCGTCAGCGCGGCCTTGTCGAGTCCGAGACGAAGAGCTGGTGCTCGGTGCCCTTGGTCATCCCCTCCAGGCGGGCGCCGGTGTTGACGGTGTCGCCGATCGTCGTGTACTCGAGCCGACGTGCCGAGCCGACCTGCCCCGACATCACCTCGCCGCTGTTCAGGCCGATTCCCATCCGGAAGCCGTCGCCGTGGCCTGCATCGCGCATCCACTCGTTGAAGCTCGGCAGGCGGACGTCGAGCATCTCGCGGGCGGCGGCGACCGCGCGATCCGCGTGGTCGGGCTGCTCGAGCGGGGCGCCGAAGACCGCCATGATCCCGTCGCCCATGTAGCTGACGAGAGTGCCGCCGTGATCCATGATCGCGTCGGTCATCTCGCCGAGGTAGCGGTTCAGCACCTCGACCACCTGATCCGGCGCCAGCGATTCGGAGAAGGTCGTGAAGCCGCGGATGTCGCTGAAGAGCACGGTGCATTCCCGCCGCACCCCGCCGAGGCGGAGGTCGTCGTCGGTGCGCTCGAGCACCTGGTTGACGACGTTGGCGGGGACGAACCTGGCGAAGGTGTCGTGGACCCGCTGCCGGTCGAAGGCGGCGAAGAGGTAGTGCAGCGCGAGCGTCCCCACCGCGCCGAGCAGCAGCCCAAGCAGCGGGTAGAGCACCGGCAGCACGATCCCGGAGTTGAAAGCGAGCTGCGCGACGAGCAGATACGCAAGCCCGGCCGCGAGCGCCACGCCGAGCGCGATCAGAGGCCGCCGGCCGAGCCCGACCAGGGGCGCCACCATCGCGAGGATCACGATCACGGCGATGTCGACGATCCCCGGAGACGAGCGCAGGGGGATGCCGTCGAGCACCGTCGCCACCGCGTTCGCCTGCACCTCCGCTCCCGACATCAGGCGACCGCCGAACGGTGTGGGGTGGACGTCCTGAAGCGTCGGCGCCGAGGCACCGACGACCGCCACCTTGCCCTCGAAGAAGGCCGGCTCGAACCGCCTCTTGATCACGTCCGAGAACGAGACCGTCGGGATCGTCCCCGAGGGACCTGCGTAATCGATCCACGCGCCGTCCTCTCCGAACCGGCCCGCGTCGGCTTCCTCGCCGCTCGTTGCCTCCGCGGCGGCGACGGCGAAGTTCGTGAGCCCCTGGTGCTCGAGCACCAGGCGCCGGACGACGCCGCCCGGATCGGATTCGATCAGGGTGTTGCCTGACTCCGCACCGATCGCCTGCAGCACCTCCTCTCCGCCGAAGACGTTGCTCTCGCCGTCCTTGTTGACCTCGGTTGTCCCGAGCACCACGTTCTGGGCGCGGTCCACCGAGCGGATCAGCGCGTTGTCCTCAGCCGGCTCGGTTCGCTCGGTGAACTGAACGTCGTAGGCGATCGCCTTCGTTCCCGCCTCACTCAGCCGGTCGACCAGCTCGCCGTGAAGCGACCGGGGGAAGGGCCACTGCTCGCCGAGCTCGCTGAACGTCGCGTCATCGATCTGAACCACGACGACGTCGTCCCGCGGCGTCTCCGTCCCGCGGATCGAGAACCGCGCGTCCATCGTGTCCAGCTCGATCCCCCGCGAGGGGTCGACTACGAGCGCCGTCGTCGCGATCGCCGCCGACGCGACGCCGACCGCGATGAAGGAGGCGGTCCGTTTACCGATCAACGTCCTCCGGCGACGTACGTCTCGCCCGCCTTGACCGTGACGTTCTTGTCCTTGACGAAGTCGCGGAAGACGACGGTGCCCTCCTTCACCTTGACCACGGTCGCTCCGCCACAGGTGTCGCCGACGAACCAGGTCGTGCCACGAATGCTGGCCGAGCCCTTGCCGCCCTGGGTCTTGAACTTGCCGTTGCCCTTGCCCCAGAGCCCGTTGGCGATCTTGTCGCCACCGATGTCGACAGCGCGGACCGCGGCGCGGCCCTTCTTGCCGCACTTCCCCTTGGTCAGGATCAGGTCGGTCGTGGCGTTGGCCTTCGCCTTCTGCTGGACCTTGAAGACGCCGTCATAGAAGTCGCTCGTCTGCGTTATCCCCTGGTCTCCCTGGGCGGAGGTCAGGTTGACCGTTCCCTTCTTGGTGTCGAGCGTGCAGCCGACCGGGATCTGCTCGGGGGCGTCGAGCGCGGTGAACTTGTTGTCGCCCTTGCACTTGCGCTTCACCGTGCCCTCGACGGCCGCGACGTTGACGCTCTCGCCGAGTACCGGGGGCGGGGGCAGCCCGACGAAGGCGGTCCCGCCGTTGCGGTCGAAGACGACAAGCCCGTTCCCGCTCGCGTTCACCGCCGGCTGGAGCATGGGTCGTGTTCAGATCGTCGACCAGCGGGACGGCCGGATCCCAGTTGACCCCGTCCGGCGAGTACCGGTAGAGGAGGTGGACCTCGTTCGAGGCGTTCGGGTGCCAGACCGCGTGCAGCCCGCCCGCCGGGTCCTGGATCAGCTCGCTGAACCGCGCGCTGTCGGTGATCGCGGCCGGCGGCCCGAAGTCGGTGCCGGTCCACCGGCGGATCTCGAGGGGACCGGCCGTCGTCTCGTACATCAGGAAGATCCCGTTCGGCCCCGAGGCGAGCTGCATGGCCGCGCCTCCCGATCCGCTGGCGACGGGTACGACCTGGGCCGGCGTCCAGTTCGCGTCCTGGTTCAGGTCCGAGCCGACGGGGGCCGTGCGGAAGCTGAGTACGTCGTCGGTTCTGTTCCATGCCAGCACGGCGGTCGTGGCGTCGAACCCGATCGAGGCGTAGATCGGCCCGGGCGCGCCTGTGCCGAGGGAGTCGGTGCGGTTCGTGGTCACCGCTCCGAGAACCGCCTGCTGGACGAAGGGGCCGAGGTTGGGTTCGACCGAGGTGACCGCGTTGCCCGGGCCGAGGATGCTGTCGCCGCCCCCGACGGCGGATTCGGCGCCGGGTGACCCGTCGTCGCCCGCGAGGAATGTCTGCGGTGCGAACGTCGTCCCCCCGTCGTTCGAGGCCACGACCCAGGTCTCATTGAAGCAACACCAGTACTGGGTGATCACCACCTGCGTCGGCGAGACGAATACGCCCGGCGAGTCGGCGATCGTCTGAGCGCCGGGCGAGGGCCATGACCGCACGAGATCGCAGGTAGTCGTCCCGGGCGGGATCCGGCAATACGTATAGACGTCGGATGTGCCTGCTCTCGATCCAGACCACGTGGGCTGTGCCGTCCGGGGCGACCGCGGCCTTGGCCTCGGTGCCGTTCGGGTGAGCTGCACGGGGACCGCAGCCGAAGCACCGGGCACTGCGATAGCGAACGACAGCGCGACCATGCCCGCGGCGACCAGCGTCTTCAGTGCCCTCGCCGTCCCCTGCGTGAGACCGGGATTGTCCAGCCTCACAGGCAGCGCCATTCATCCGTGGTAACTACGGGTTGGGCGGCCGCGCCGCCGGAACCGCCGCCGAACCCTCTTCGGGCTGCCCTCGATCGTCCACGGAGCGAGTTTCGCGCGCCGGTCGGCGTAGACGACGGTGGTGTGGGCTCTGCGGTCGTGCAGGCCGGTGCGGTCGTCGCGCCTTGCGATCCCGAGGAACGGCAGCCCGAACAGCGGGAAGATCGAGAGCAGGAGCCAGATCAGGCGGGTGAGGGCACCCCGTAGGCCAAGGTGCCTCTCGTCGACCCCTTCGACATGGAGGTTCAGGCCGATGAACCGCATGCCGGGGGTCTCGCCCTCGAAGCGCCAGAAGCCGACGAGATAGATCCCGGCTAAGAAGATCCAGGTGCCGATCCCGAGAACCACCAGGGGCCGGTTGTTCGAGGTGCTGTCCCCGAAGACCGCGTCGATCAGGAACGAGATCAGGGCGGCCGTGCCGAGCACGGCGAGATTGAGGATGCCGGCGTCGACGATGATCGCGATCAGCCGGCTGACCGGGCCCGCGTTTTCAGTCGGCTCGGTCCGCTGCTTCGCGAAGGTGAGCCGGCGCACCCAGCGCTCGACGACGTCGTCGACCTTGCGCGTGACCTCGCCCAGGTGGCGGCCGAGGTCGGAGATCAGGCCTACGCCCTGCTGCGCGATCGCCGCCCGCACCTCGGGAGCCTCCGCGATCCGCTCGACCAGCTTCTGCGCCTCGTCGGAGGCGAGCAGCCGCTCCCAGACGCGGTCGATCATCTCGCTGTCGATCGCCTCGATCAGGGCCCGCTCGACGGCCTCGCTCTGCATCGCCTGGCCAACGGCGCGCTCGACCGTGGGCCCCTCGAGCACCTCGGCGAGGGCGTTCTCGAACGCGGGGCTCTCGACCCCGCGCACGATCGCCTCCGCGATCGCCTCCTCGAGCGCCCGGTCGATCCCGGTCGCGCCCGCCACCCCGCCGACGGCGCGGGCACCGCGGCCGACGATCCGGGCCGGGATGGAGGGAGGCTCAGTCGGCTCGCTCACCGGCGCAGCATCTCACTCATAGGCGAGCGCGTCGAGCACGTCGAGCCGCGAGGCCCGCCGGGCCGGCCCGATCGCAGCGACGATCCCGGCGATGACGGCAAGCACGAGGAGCATGACCAGCGTGCCGAACGGAATCGTCAACTTGAAGCCCTCGTCGGCGAGCGGCCGGCTGGCGATGATCGCGAAGACAACGCCCAGGACGGAGCCGAGGATCGCTCCGATCAGCGCCGTGATCACGGCCTCGTAGCGGACGATCCGCCGGACCTGGCGGCGCGACATCCCGATCGCGCGCAGGAGGCCGAGCTCTCGCGTGCGCTCGAAGATCGTCAGCGCAAGTGTGTTGACGATCCCGAACAGGGAGACGATCACGGCGAGCAGGAGCAGTCCGTAGATGGCGCCGAGCAGGCCGTCCAGCTCCTCCCCGATCGAGTCCTTCAGCTCCTCCTGGTCCTGGACCTCGACCGTCGGAAAGCCGCTCGAGAGCGCACCGGTCACCTCATCGCGCACGGCGTCGGGGTCGGCGTCGGGCTCGTAGGCGAGAAGGAAGTTGGTGACCGAGTCGCCGTCGCCATACGCCTCGGCGTTCGCGTCGGAAGCGATGTAGTTGCCCGCGAAGTCGGCATCGTCCTTGAAGGTTCCGCGAACGGTGTAGTTGATCTTCTCGCCCGACGAGGTCGTCGCCTCGAACGTGTCGCCGAGGCCGATCCCGTTTTCGCGCCCCCACTTCGCGTCGATCGCCGCATCCGCCGGGTCGAGCCCGGCGAGAACCTCGGGTGAGCCTTCGACCCAGTCGAACGCGAGCACGTCGCTGACCGTTTCCGGGTCCACCAGCGAGAGGAATCCTTCGTCGCCCTCCTCGCGGACGCGGCTCTGCGTGTACCGATACGGGGATACGGTCGCGATCCCGTCGATCCCCTCGACCTCCTCGCCCACCCGGAGCGGGATGTCCGAGAAGCCGTCGGTATGGGCGAGGATCAGGTCGCTGGCGAAGACCTTGTCGATCGCGTCATCGATCGAGCCGCGCAGTCCGGCGGCGAAGACGGCGACGAAGGACACGAGCGCGAGGCCGATCATCAGCGCCGCCGCTGTGGAGGCGGTGCGAGCCGGGTTGCGAACCGCGTTCTCACGCGCCAGCCGGCCGGAGATCCCCCGCACCCGCTCGAGCGGCCGCCCGACGAGCGACGCCAGCGGCCGGACGAATCGCGAGCTGAGCAGCGCCACGCCGAGGAAGGTGATCCCGACGCCGGCGCCGACGAAACCCTCCGCGAGGGTGCCCGCGAGGCCGAGCACCACAGCGAGAACTCCGATGGCGGTCAGCGCGATGCCGAGCAGGCCCCGGCGGCGGGACTGGCGTGGGGTCTCCAGGACGGCGCCCTCGTGGAGCGCAGCCACGGGGGGCACGCGGGTCGCGCGCACGGCTGGGACGAGGGCGGCGAGGACGGTGATCACGACGCCGACCAGGAAGGCGACGATCACCGTGCGCAGCTCGAGCACGCTCCCGGAGAGCGGCAGGTCGATCCCGACCGCCTTGAAGATGGCGCCGAGGGCGTCGGCGGCGAAGAGGTACCCGAGCCCGAAGCCGATCGCCGAGGCGACGATGCCGATCAGGGTCGCCTCCAGCACGACGGAGGTGACTATCTGGCGCCGTTTGGCGCCCATCGCCCGCAGCATCCCGAACTCGCGGGTGCGCTGGGCGACGACGATCGAGAATGTGTTGAAGATCAGGAAGGCGGCGACGAACAGGATCACGCTGGCGAACGTGAGCAGTGCCCCCTGCAGGAAGCCCAGGAACTCGGCGATGTCGTCACGCTGGGACTCGACGTTCTCGGCTCCGGTCTCCGCCTGCACGTCGCCCGGCAGCACGGCCCCCAGGTTTCGCACAAGGTCGTCCGGCTCCACCCCTTCGGCGGCGGCCACCGAGATCTGGTCGAACTCGTCCTCCTTACCGGTCACCCGGCGGGCCTCGGGCAGCGTCAACACGGCGATGCTCGCGCCGCCGAAGGAGTCGACCTCGCCGAGGGTCGCTGTGCCGACGAGCGTGTAGTCCCGCGCCTCCTCCTTGCCGGCGATGGTCACCGTGTCGCCGATCTCGAAGCCCTCCGCGTCGGCGGTCTGCTTGTCGACCACCACCTCGTCGTCGGCGGCGGGCTTGGCACCCTCGTAGGTGAGTGGGTCGAAGAGCTCGCCGCCGGCCGAGAAGGCGAACGTCGGCGCGCCGCTGCCGCCGGTGGGCTCGCCGTCGGCGCCGATGATCGCGACCTGGGGATCGGAGATCCCGCCCTCGGCGACCTCGACCCCCTCGGTCCGCTGCACCTTTGCCAGCAGGCTCGCGGGGATCGGCGGCTCGGAGTTGTCCTCGGCATCGATCGCCTCGCGCGAGGTGATGATCGCGTCGACGTTCTCGTTCGACTCGGTGAAGATGTCCTCGAACGAGCTGTCGATCGTGTCGGTGAGGACGTAGGTCCCGGTCACCATCATCACCCCGAGGACGATCGCGATCGAGGTGAGCGCGGTCCGGAGCTTGCGCGCCCAGAGGTAGCGGAGCGCGATCCGGGTCACGACGCTGCGGAGTCGCTCGAGATCTGCCCGTCGACGAGGACGACGGTGCGATCGGCGACGGCTGCCGCGGCCTGGTCGTGGGTGACCATGACGATCGTCTGGCCGAACTCGTCGACCGCGCGGCGAAGCAGCGCCAGCACCTCCTCGCTCGAGTGCGAATCGAGGTTGCCGGTGGGCTCGTCGGCGAAGACGACCGCCGGGGCGGAGACGAGCGCCCGCGCGATCGCGACCCTCTGCTGCTGTCCTCCCGAGAGCTCGGCCGGGCGATGGTCGAGCCGGTCGCTCAGGCCGATGGCGTCGATCAGGCGGTCGAAGCGCTCACGGTCGGGCTTGCGGCCGGCCAGCGAGAGCGGCAGGAGGATGTTCTCCTCCGCGGAGAGGACGGGAAGCAGGTTGAAGAACTGGAAGACGAAGCCGACCTTGTCGCGGCGCAGCTCGGTCAGCTTCGCGTCGTCGAGCGGACCGAGGTCTGTCCCATCGATCCGGACGGTCCCGGAGGTCGGCCGGTCGAGCCCGGCCAGGCAGTGCATCAGCGTCGACTTGCCCGACCCCGAGGGCCCCATGATCGCGGCGAAGCGCCCCGCCGGAAAGCCGACCGAGACGCCATCGATCGCGCGCACGGCGGCGTCGCCGCTGCCATAGATCCTGGAAAGGCCCTCTGCCGAGACGAGCGCGGGTTCGCTCACCCGTCTCAAGGTATCGGCGGCAACCAGCACCCGTTGTACGCCTGCGCACATAGGCTTGCCGGGGGATGGAAGAGATCGACTGGGTCAGCGTGATCAGCGTGCCGTTCTTCACGGGCGCGATCGGCTACGTCACGAACTGGAGCGGGGTGATCATGCTCTTCCAGCCCGTGCGCTTTCGCGGCGCGCGGTTACCGCTGCTCGGCGAGCTCTCGCGCCTCCTGCCGCGCAAGATCCAGCAGATTCCCGGCGTCATGCAGGGCGGGATCGGCTGGCAGGGGATCATCCCTTCGCGGGCGGCGAAGATGGGCTCGATCGCGGTCGACAAGGGGATCGCGAAGCTCGGCAGCCCGAAGGACTTCTACGACCAGCTCGAGCCGGAGAAGATCGCCGAGCACATCCTCGTCACCTCACGGCGCGACATCCACGACGTCGTCGAGCGGATCATGGAGCGCGAGCACCCGCAGCTCTGGAACGACCTGCCGCCGCGGGTTCGCGAGGGCGTCCATGCTCGCGTCCAGGAGCAATTGCCCGAAATCGTCCGCTCGGTCACCGACCAGATCGGCAATCACATCGATCAGCTGCTCGACATCAAGCTGATGGTGATCCGCCGCTTCGAGGAGGAGCCGGAGATCGCCAACCAGATCTTTCGCGACATCGGGACGAAGGAGTTGAAGTTCATCGTCAACTTCGGCTTCTTCTTCGGCTTCATCCTCGGGATCCCCACGGCGATCCTGACGGAGATCGTTTTCCACGAGTGGTGGCTGCTGCCGATCTCCGGCGTGATCATCGGCTACGTCACGAACCTCCTGGGGATCTGGATGATCTTCGAGCCCGTGCGGCCGAGGAAGGTCGGGCCCTTCAAGCTCCAGGGGCTCTTCCTGCGGCGGCAGGCGGAGGCGGGTGACATCTACGCAGGCGCCGTCGCCGACGAGGTCGTGACGATCTCCAATATCGGCCGGGAGCTGCTGCACGGCCCCCGGTCGGACCGCACCAGGCAGATGATCGAGACCGCGCTGAGGCCCGCGCTCGACCGCGCGGTCGGCAGGCCCCGGTTCGCGGTGCGTGCAGCCGTCGGCGGCAAGGAGTACGACGCGATCCGCGAGGCGGTCGCGGTCGAGTCCGTCGAGTACGCGATCACCCCGATGACCGATCCGGAGTTCACGAAGGAACAGGGCGAGAGGGTGCGCAAGCTGATCGCCGAGCGGATCCGCGAGATGCCGCCGGACGACTTCTCGGAGATGCTCCGGACCGCGATGCGCGAGGACGAGTGGCTCCTCTATCTGCACGGAGCCGTCCTCGGCTTCGCCGGCGGTCTCGTCCACCTGGCAATCTTCGGGTAGATGGCGACCGCGTCCAAGGCCGAGTTCCCCGCCCTCCCCCTGCGTCCCTCCGACGAGGAGGCGCTCCTGCGCGAGACGGTCGCGGCGATCTGCGCCTCGTATGGCCCGGAGTACGCGCGGGGGAAGACCGAGACGGGCGAGCCGCCCACTGAGCTCTGGGATGACCTGGCCGAGCGCGGCTACATGGGAGTCAACATCCCCGAGGAGTGGGGCGGCGGCGGGCTCGGAATGGCGGCGCTCTCCGCGGTCGCCGAGGAGATGTCGGCGACCGGCAACGGGCTCCTTCTGATCGTCGTCTCCCCGGCGATCGCCGGCTCGATCCTGACCAAGCACGGTTCCGACGTGCAGAAGGAGCGCTGGCTGCGGGGCATCGGCGCGGGCACCACGAAGCTCGCCTTCGCGATCACGGAGGCGGACGCCGGCTCGAATTCCCACAAGCTGAAGACGTCGCTGGCCCGCAAGGACGGCAAGCTCGTCCTGAACGGGCAGAAGACCTACATCTCCGGGGTCGAGGACGCCGACGCCGTCCTCGTCGTCGCCCGGACTCGGCTCGAGGACGGCTCGCTTGGGCTCCCGTCGCTGGCGATCGTCGACGTCGACGCGCCAGGCTTCACCCGCGACGTGATCCCGATGCCGTTCATCGGCCCCGATCGCCAGTGGACCCTCTACTTCGACGACGTGGAGATCGAGGAGGAGCGGCTGGTCGGCGGCGAGAACGGCGGCCTCGGCCCGATCTTCGACGGGCTCAACCCGGAGCGGATCATGGGTGCCTCGATCGCGCTCGGCGTTGGGCGCCTGGCGCTCGAGAAGGCTGCGAACTACGCCCGCGAGCGCGAGGTCTGGGGCGAGCCGATCGCCATGCACCAGGCGGTCGCGCATCCGCTCGCCGAGGCGAAGATCGAGCTGGAGCTGGCGAAGCTGATGACCCAGAAGGCCGCGACGCTCTACGACGCCGGCGCGCCCGGCGCGGGGGAGGCCTCGAACATGGCCAAGTACTCGGCGGCCGAGGCCGCGATCAAGTGCGTCGATCGGGCGATCCAGGCGCACGGCGGCAACGGCTTCGCGCTCGAGTACGGGCTGACCGACCTGTGGTGGGGAGTGCGCGTGACCCGTACCGCGCCGGTCTCCCGCGAGATGATCCTCAACTACGTCTCCGAGCACTCGCTGGGCCTGCCGAAGTCCTACGGGCGCTAGACGTCGATCTCGATCCCGTCCGGCCCGAGGTTCAACACCGGAGTCGAGCCGATCTCGCTGCGCTCCCCCCAGCTCTCGTGGATGTGGCCGCAGACGGCGACCCGCGGCTTTCGATCCTCGATCGCCGCGGCGATCGCGGCGCTGCCGAGGTGGCGGCCGTGGCTCGAGTCGACGTGGCCGTAGGGCGGGGAGTGGAGGACAAGGAACGCGCCCGCGGGGCAATCAGCCAGAGCGGCGGCCGCCGCCTCGTCGTCGAGGTCGAAGCTCCAGTCCCACGGCGTGATCGGGATCCCCGCGCCGAGCCCGAAGAAGGTGACTCCGCCGATCTCCGTGCTGCCTCCGTGCAGGACGGTCGCGGCGGGCCAGCCGGCACACGCTGCGCGGAGGGCATCCTCGGTCTCGTTGTTCCCGGGGACGAGGATCGTCGGAGTGTCGATCGCGCTCAGCGCGTCGACCGTCGGCTCTAGCCCCTCGTGGACCGAGGCGAGGTCCCCGGCGGCGATGACGACGTCGGCCTCGGCGCTGCGCTCGACCAGGCTCGCCGCCATGCCGAGGTCGCAGTGCAGGTCGGAGAAGGCGAGGACCTTCATTGCCGCGGAGCGGAGGGCTCGGAGCGGGCGAGCTCGCGCAGGTTGCCGAACGCGCGGCCGATCAGCAGAACGATCATCACGCCGGCGATCCCGAGCCCGATCGCGTCGAGCACGGTGAGCTGGACCTCGGCGATGGTGAAGTCGAGGCCGAGCTTCAGCGCGAGGGCGGTGTTGAGGATGATCAGGATTGCGCGGATCTCGGTCGGGCCCAGCAGGCCGTAGCCGATCCGGAAGCGGCCGAACGCCATGCTCTCGAGGTAGACGTTGATCGAGAGGATCAGGTAGGCGACGACGATCAGCGTGCCGACCGAGAGCAGCATGAAGGGGGAGAGGCCGAGCCCGATCCCGATCGCCGCCGTCGAGATGGCGTCGACCATGTGGTCGAGGTAGAAGCCGTACTTGGGCCGCTGGATGCCGCGGACCCGGGCGAGCGTGCCGTCGAGGCTGTCGCCCAGCCACTGGACGACGAGCAGCGCGCTGGCGACCCAGAGGAACGCATCGTTGTCGTTCGAGAGCTGGTAGGCGGCGCAGATGCCGAAGGCGGAGAGGACCCCGATCGCGGTCAGGTCGTCGGGGAGGATCCAGCGCGGCAGCTTGCCCGCCAGCCACGGCAGGAAGCGGCGCTCGAAGCGGGCGAGCAGGAAGTTGGGCTCGCGCTCGGCCTCGACGCCGCGCTTGTCGGCCGGCTCGCCCTGCTTGTTGCTCTCGGCACTAATGTGAGCGTTTCCTTGCAAGTGTGACCGGGGTCACACACAATTTCCAAATATCCCGCGAACCTGCGTTCGTACGGATCACTCCCCGGGCGCGTGCCAAGGGCACGCACACGAGCTAAAAGCTAACCGCCCGGGGGCTTGTACGAGCACCTCCTCGCAGGGATCGGCCGCGAAAGCGCGGCTCGATGAGCGAGGCGCTCTCGTGAATGGAGGTGGTTCCCGTGCAGAAGAAGGCGAATATCGCTGCCGTCGTGAGCACGATCGGGCTTGGCCTGGGCGTCGTCGCGACCGCGGCCACGGCTGCCGATGAAACTGAGCACGCGAGTGCCGGCGGTCCGCGCAAGGCGGCTGAGATCGAGCTGATCGAGCGTGAAGGCCAGGAGCTGAACCGGGCGATCAACGACCACAGGACGGACGAGCTGAGCGGTCGCTACCGCGAGCTCTACGCCGATGCCCGCAAGCTCGATGCCGAGCCGAAGGCGAATCTGCTCGCCGAGCCCGGCGAGCCGAAGCTCGACGAGCTGACCGACGAGGTCCCCGAGCTCCGCGACGAGGTCGCCGAGGCCGAGAAGGCCGGCGGGTCGGCCGCGAGCGGCGACTTCGGCCTGGTCGGCGGCGTCTCCCAGTCGACCCTGGACGCGATCGCGTCCTGTGAGTCGGGCGGCGACCCGACCGCGGTGAACGCCGCGGGCTACTACGGCAAGTACCAGTTCGACGAGGGCACCTGGGCCTCCGTCGGTGGCTCCGGCAACCCCGCCGAGGCTTCCGAGGCCGAGCAGGACATGCGCGCCTCGATGCTCTACGCGCGCGCCGGATCTTCCCCCTGGCCCATCTGCGGCCAGTAGCCGTAAGCCCACACCAGACGCACCGAGAGCCCCGGCCACCCGGCCGGGGCTCTCTCGTTTTCGCGTGACCTGCCGATGGAATAGGGGATGGCGGCAGACGACTACGTCCTCGTACAGGGCATCCGCAACACGCGCGGCACGCTCGAACGCTGGCAGGCGAGCCCGGGCCCTGTCCTCGGGCGTTGGGTCGCGCTCAGCTTCCTGATCGCGGTCGGGCTGCTCGCTGCGGTGTTCGCGGTCGCGTCATCGGTGACGCCCGATCCGACGGGGTTCTACATCCCCGGCCTCGATAGCGCTGCCGACGCCGGGGACCTCGGCTTCATCCTCGCCGGCAACGGGCTCGTGCTCGCCCTGCACGCCACCGCGTGCGTCGCCGGCTTCATCGCGGGTTCCTCGATGAGGCTCGAGGCGGATCGCAGGACCGGTCTCTCCCGGGCGATCCACGAGAAGGCCGGGGTGATCGCGATCGCCTGGGTGGGCATCGTCACCGTCTTCTCGCTGGTCACCCAGGCCTGGATCCTCGGCTCGATCGGCGCCGACCTGGCGTTCAACCTGCAGCTCGACCCCGGCATGCTCGTGCTCACGGTGCTCCCGCACGCGGTGCTCGAGCTCGTCGCTCTATTCCTCCCGCTGGCCGCCTGGCTGGTGGCGAGCCGCCGCGACGAGTGGGATCAGCTGCTCGCCGCGACCTTCGTCACCGTCGCGATCGCAATACCGGTCCTGATCGGCGCCGCCGTGATCGAACTGACCGTCTGGCCTCGCCTGCTCGAGGCCGCCTCGCCGATCGCCTGAGGCTCAGGCCGCCTCGCCGTTCTCGCCGTCCTCCGGCTCCTCCTCGCCGAGCAGCGCGCGGCGGAAGACGCGGCGCTCGTCGGCGAAGAGGAAGCCCCACAGGTGGCTGCGCTCGAGCAGGGTCCTGCGCTTCGTCTCGAGGATGGCCGTGCGCGGCAGCCCCGCGATCCGCTCGGCCAGCTCGAGCGCGCGGGCGACGACATCTCCCTCGGCGACCTCGCGGACCACGCCGAGCCGAGCAGCCTCGCTCGCGTTGATCACGCGTCCGGTCAGGCAGAGGTCCTGGGCCACCGTCGCCGGCAGCACGGCGCGCGCGGCCGCGTAGCTCGGCGGTATCCCGCGGGGCAGCTCCGGGTAGCCGAGCGTCGCCGAGCCGGAGGCGATCCGCAGGTCGCAGAGAAGCGCCAGGGCGAAGCCGCCGGCGAGCGCGGCGCCGTTGACCGCCGCGATGACCGGCCGCTTGCAGTCGCCGACCGCCTCGAAGGCCGCCGTGCTCGTCTCCACCAGCCGCGCGCGGTTCTCGAGGTCGCCGCCGAACTGGCTGACGTCCATCCCCGAGCAGAAGGCCGGTCCGGCGCCCGTCAGGACGACGCAGCCGACGCCCTCGTCCTCGCTCAGCGCGGCGAACGCATCCGCAAGCTCGACCCGCAGGTCGATCGAGAGCGCGTTGCGCTTCTCGGGTCGCCGCAGCGTGACGAGCGCGACCTCGTCACGGCGCTCGATCGACAGCAGGGCGGGCACGGCTCGCGAGCCTAAACCGAGTCAGGCGTGCTGTCTACGCCGCGCGGCGGTCGCCCTCGCCCGGCCGCAACTCTCGCTGCGCCGGAGGCGGGACCGCCTTCAGGCTCGGCCGCTGGAGGGGGCGGAAGGTCCGCAGCTGCTCCTCGACGCAGCGCTGGCAGCTGCATTCGGGGATCGTCAAGCCGGTGCAGGGACAGATGGCGGCTGGCCGCTGGCTGGACACCTTGCGCGGAAAGTAGCTCCGCCTGCGGACGGTGAAACTCATGCAGATGAGATCGAGCCGAACCGGACGCGAAGCGGAGGATTCGGCGATAGTTATCCCTGTGGCGAAGAAGAAGGACAAGGGCCCCGACGAGCGGCGCATGACGCCGCGCGAGGCGATCGCCGACGCGAAGGTGAAGGTGCCGACCCGCGGCAACCGCAAGCTCGAGCGCTTCCTCGACGCGGTCAATGCCGACGAGCAGGTGCGCGCCTGGTGGCACATGGCCCAGGTCACCTCCGGCCGGCTCGGCATGTCGGACCACTCCTGGGTCCACGTGCAGATCGTGCTCAACATCTCCCTCCGTCTATTCCGGCTGCTGGACCGCGCGGGGGTCGAGTGCGCGATGACGGCGGACCACGGCATGACCGCCCGCGACGCGGAGATCGTGATCGCGGCCGGCGCGCTCCTCCACGACACCGGCATGTCGATCCACCGTGCCGACCACGAGGCCTACAGCCTCTTCCTGGTCGAGCCGAAGTTGCGCGAGCTGCTCGCCGACTCCTACTCCGAGCCCGAGCTGACCGTCGTCATCGCCGAGGCCCTGCATTGCATCATCGGCCACCGCCGCCGCGGCGAGCCGTACACGCTCGAGGCCGGCGTCGTCCGCGTCGCCGACGCGCTCGACATGGCCGAGGGCCGTTCCCGGATCCCGGTCGAGGCGGGCCGCCAGGGCATCCATTCCCTCTCCGCGGCTGCGATCGACGAGGTCAAGATCGAGCACGGCGAGGACCGCGCGGTCCGGATCGAGATCCTCCTCAACAACTCCGCCGGAATCTTCCAGGTCGACGACCTGCTCGCGACGAAGCTCCGCGGCACACCGCTCGAGGACCACGTGGAGGTCGTCGCCGAGGTCCAGGGCGAAACCGAGAAGCGCCTGTTGACGGGCTTCCGGATTCCTGAGTAGGGGGCCGAGGGACGAAAAACGGCGGCCGGTAAGGGAGTGCGACATGGCCGTGGAGGGGGGCGCGAAGCGCCATCGGCGACTTATAGGTCATGTGGACCCGAAACCCGCCGATCTCGACCGGGACGTCTCTCGGATTGCCGCGCGGCAGCACGGTGTGATCCGTGTCGATCAGCTCAGCCGGGCGGGGCTATCGCCGACGATGGTCAAGCGTCGACTGCGCTCCGGGCGTCTTCACCGCCTCTACCGTGGAGTCTACGCGGTCGGCCACACGAATCTCTCCCAGGAAGGGCGCTGGATCGCCGCGGTCTTCGCCTGCGGCCCGAAGGCAGTTCTCTCCCACGAGTCCGCGGCCCCTCTGTGGCTCCCTTACCCCTCGAGCGCCCGCCGTCTCCCACGTGACGATCCCCGAGGCCGGCAGCAGAGCCCGCCGTTCCGGCATCGTCCTGCACCGCTCGAGCGACCTCCCCGCCAAGGACACAACCCTCCGCCACAACATCCCGGTCACCACCCGCGAGCGCACCCTCGCCGACATGGGCTGGGACAAAGAGCCGACCCGCAGCCACCTCGAACGCCTCTTCTTGAAGCTGGTCCGCGACGCCGGCCTCCCACGCCCCGAGGTGAACGCCAGGGTCGGTCCCTACACCGTCGACTTCCTCTGGCGCGCCGAACGCCTCATCGTCGAAACCGACGGCTACGAGTTCCACTCCTCACGAGCGTCGTTTGAATCGGATCGTCGGCGTGACCGCGAGCTCCAGCGGCGCGGCTTCGTAGTCCTGCGCTTCACCTACCGAGAGGTGACCGACCAGCCGTCCGCCGTCGCCGCCCTCCCTACGAGCGCAGTTCGCCCGCGCCGCCTAAACCCCCGCGCCCTTGCCGCCCCGGCCCTCGCCGCCCGCGAACCGGGCGGCTCCTTCGATGCCCGCGGCGATCGATTCGCGGCCGAGCTTGGCCTCGTGGGCCATGCCGGCCTCGAGCTCCATCGTCGAGCCCTCGATTGCGGCGCGGCGGTCGGAGAGCATCGTGAGCTGGGGGAAGGCGGCGAGGCCCTCGGCGTATTCGATCGCCCGCTCGAGGTGCTTGCCCGGCTCGACGACCTCGTTGAGGAGGCCCCAGTCGAGCGCCTCGTCGGACTCGATGATGCGGCCGCTCAGGATCATGTCCAGGGCGCGGCCGAGGCCGACGATCCGCGGCAGTCGCTGCGTGCCGCCGTCGATCAGGGGCACGCCCCAGCGCCGCTCGGGGTAGCCGAGCTTGGCGCCGTCGGCGGCGATCCGCAGGTCGCACCACAGCGCCAGCTCGAGGCCGCCCGCCAGGCACCAGCCGGAGATCGCGGCGATCGTCGGTTTCGAGGGTGTGAGCCTCGTGAAGCCCATCGGGCCCTCGGGCTTGTCCACCCAGGCGGCCGCCTGCTCCGGCGTCGCCTGCGGCCCCTCCTCCGCGAGCGCCTTCAGGTCCGCGCCGGCGCAGAAGGCCTGATCGCCTTCGCCGGTCAGGACGAGGGCGCGGGCGTCGTCGTCGGCCTCGAACTGCCGGTAGCCCTCGAGGAGCTCCTCGGCCGCGTGCCGGTCGACGGCGTTGCGCCGCTCGGGGCGGGTGATCGTCAGGACCGCCGCCGCGCCGGCGCGCTCGTAGCTCACTCTCGCCACGGACGGAAACCTAAAGGGGTCTGACCCCTTTAGGTTCCGCCGCGGCGCTTATCCCTTCGCTGCAGGCAGCTTCTCGAGCAGGGGCCGGGGGTCGACGGCCGGACCGTAGGGGTCCCGACCCTCGTGCACCTCGAAGTGCAGGTGGTCGCCCCAGCAGCTGCCGGTGCAGCCGACGCCGCCGAGCTCATCGCCCGCGCGGACCGTCTCGCCCTGCTTCACCGAAGCCGGCTCGACCATGTGGAAGTAGTTGTAGGTCCGCTTCTCCGCCGGGTCGTAGACCGAGACGTAGTTGCCGCGGCCGCCGTCGGTGCCGACCTCGACGATCTCGCCGTCGGCGACCGCGACGAGCGGCGTGCCGGACGGGGCGAAGACGTCCTGGCCCTCGTGCGCGTCGGCCGCCACGGTCGGCGCCGAACTGCGCTCCCGACTCGCCGTAGTCGACGGAGTCGATCACGACGGGGTGGAAGGGGCCGTCCAGCCGTTCGCGGCGCGCCGCGTCGGCGCGAGCGTCCTCGGCCCGGATGTCGCTCAGGGCGACGTCGTTGCGGTCCGCCTGGTCGAGCCCGGGCTGGGCATCGGCGGAATCATCGAGTACCGGTGCCGCGAAGGCGACAGGAGCCGCGACGAGCGCGAATCCGGCCACGGCGGCGCCGATCCGTTGCGTAGTACGCATGGTGTGGCATGCACCTCTTTCTTCTCTCGTGCCTGCGGGGTTAGCTGTCGGGCTCGCGCTGAGAAGTGCGCTACCGGCCTGATACTGCGCCGGACTCGCCCCGTGAATCAGTGGGTCCCCCGCTCGGGCGCCAAGGAGTGGCACCCGATTCGGCTTGGGTGGATCTACTTGAACGTACGGGGCTGGGCTCCTTCCATGACGGATGTGTGACCCAGGTCACGTATATACCATCACGACATGTACACTGAAAACCCGCATGGCAAGCAGACTTCAGCGCCTTTCGGCGCTGCAATCGGCGTTGCGGGGTTCTGGGAGGGGCAGCCGCCGTTCGGTCTAGGCTGCGCGTATGGCCGTCAGCGAGATGCCCCCTAGGGGGCACTACATCGCGCAGGAGGTCGGCTTCCTGGCGTGGGGTTTCCGGGCCGATGATCGGCCAGTGGGCGAAGAACGAATACATCCGTTCCTCGCAAGCCGCTGACCTCCCTCGCGTCTACAGCTACCAGGACGTAGCCGAAGCGATGGTGGTCCACGAACTCCGAGATCGAGGCGCGCCCTACGAGGACTTGCGCCAAACCATCGAGAGCCTGCGCGAGCAGTACGGCGCTGACTGGCCGCTCACCTACTCGGAAGGCAAGTTGGCAACCTACGGGCCGAAGGAGTCGCGCCGCATCGCCTTCAAGGACAAGTCCGGGACCTATGACATTGGGCAAAAGGGCTGGCAAAGGATGGACGCCCGCGATCTTCGCCTGATCTCCGGCCTGCTGGCCGGTAGCGGCCCGCCCCGGAAACTAAGGAATCTTCGCTACGTCGAGGTTGACCCGGATCGGTTAAGCGGTGCCCCCACCATCAAGGGACGTCGCGTGCCAGTCAAAGCAGTGGCGGAACTTGCTGAATCCGGCCGCAGCGGCATCCGGGTATCTTCGCGGTGGATCTGAGCTTTCGGATGGGCAGATAGGTGACGCCCGCCGCTGGTGGAAGGAAGCGCAACGGTTGGCTGCGTGAGGCACGCCCTTTGTCGTCATCGAGGCTGCTCTACATAGACGAGAGCCTGAGCAAGCGGCTCGCGGCGCTCTTGAAGCAGCGCGGTCGCGCAGCCGATTCCGCAAGCGGCAAGAATCTGGTGGGGTTGAAAGACGAACCGCTACTCCGAGCCGTCTACGAGTACGGCGAGGACATCGTTTTCGTGACCGCCGACGATGATCTCCCCGGCGAACATCCTGGGGTGGTCCGGGAAGTCGGAGCAACAAGCTCGCAATCGTCGCTCCGTTTCAGTCCGGTCGCTGGCGTTCCTATCAGCAAGGACTGAGCGCGGAGGAGGCATACAAGCGGGAGGTCGTGTCTCGTTGGGCTCACGCCATGCAGGGCCAGAAGCGAGGAACGTCTAAGCGGTACTTTCTTTCTGGGGGTCAGAAGTGGAAGCCGAAGCGGAAGATGTACCTATGAGCGAGAAGCCGAAGCAGACGCAGAAGACCAAGCCCAAGAAGGGCGAACCGGTTGATATCCCGGTGCCAAAGCGGAAGGACTTTGATTCGCTTTTACGGCGGGCCTCTAAGACGACAGAATCCAAATAGCGCTCACCAGATAGTTTGCGGCTGTGCTTGAGGACCGGGTTGCGGAAGCTGCTGAACGCGCAGCCATCATTAGCGGGATAGCGGGGTTCTGGATCGGGCGCTGGTGTGGCGCTTCCGTCACCTTCCCTCGCTGAAAGCCTTCCCTCGAGGTTGGAGGCGTCGCAGGGACGTGTGCATTTGGCGGCGCGGCGATATCGGGAACTATGGTGCTACTGGCAGGCTTATAGCCATGCAACTTCTAAAGCGATTGATTCAAGCGATCCTCACAGCAGTCTTGGCGGCTGCCGTGGTAGGGCTGTTCGCAAACCTCGCGAATTTGGATGACCAGACGCTCTACGTGCTCAGCGGCGCGCTAACTGGCGCCTTCGTCGTCATCGGTGTTCCCTTCATCTTCGGAACCTCCGCCTTTCCGAGACTCCTCCAGCCAGTCGGTAAGCATGGAGAGGGAGTGCAACCGAAGAAAGGCGCAGTTGTTGCACGCCAAGACGAGGGCGTGATAGCCGGTTCCGGGTGGGTCGAGGTCCGACCCGCTGAAGGACTGAAGAAGCGCCTTGTCGTTAGCGATGACCCAATCGTCGCGGCCACAGGAAGGACAAAAGCCGATCCCACCCCGCTCTCGAAGGAATTTCACCAAGTCGGTGAGTTCAGTCATAACGGGAAGACCTTAGCTCACTGGCCGCCGCGCGGGCTAGCAGCTGATCGAACAGCGAGCCGCCCCTGCGCTGAGCATTCTGCCGCCACGCAAATTCGTCGAGGTAGGACTGAAGCCACCTGACGGACACCTTCTTGTAGGCCCCGCGCATCCCTGTCTTCAGTTTCCCGAAGAAACCTTCGATGGTGTTCGTGTGCGTCGTCCCTCTCGCGTATTCGCCAATCGAGTGGTTGACCACCCGGTGATCTAGGCACTCGCCGCGCAGGGGCTTATACGCCGGCCATTCGTCGGTGAAGATGATCGAAGCTGGGTTCACGTTTCGCCCGCACTTCTCTACTAAGGGCGACACCGCGCCGGGAGGCGATGTGACGGACCTTGATCTCGCCCGCCGCGTTCCACCATTCCGAGGACAGTCGGCTTCGCCTCGCGGAACTGAGCGGCCTCGGCGCGCGAAGCGAGCTTGCGACGCGCGGCTTCCCGCCCCAGGAAGTCTCGTCTACCTCCACATCGCCTGTTTAGCGGCCCATCGTCCTTCGGCTCATGAGTTCGTTGCGGATCTTGTTGAACATGCGCCAGGCGGTCTTGTACGTCACGCCAAGCTCGCGTTCCAGCTGCTTGGCGGAGATCCCGCAGCGAGTGCTGGCGATCAGGTACATCGCGTAGAACCAAAGCTGTAGCGAGGTTGTGGACTTCTCAAAGATTGTGCCCTTCGTCGGGTAGATCTGCCAGCCGCAGGAGTCGCAGGCGTAACAGGCTCGCGTCGATACGCGGTGGAACTTACGCTCGCGCTCGCACTTAGGGCAGGCGGCGTGGTGTCCGTCAGGGGCGTGCTTCTCGCGCCACAGTTGTCCAGACAGGTCGCATCGTCCGGGTACTCGCGCATGAACTCGATTAGCGAGTAGTCGGATTCCGAGGAGGCGTGGCGCTTACGGGTTGTTCCTGTCGTTCGCTGCCATGCAGACAGTATACATGTTTTGAAGGGATAAGCGTGACCCCAGGTCACAGGCGCCTGCAAGCCGGGTTGCGTACCCAGGCACGGCCGCCGACCGGCGCAAGGATGCAGCCGCCGCGCTAGCGTCCCTTCCAATGCGCAGGATCGGGGTACTCATGGGGGCGTTGCTCACCCTCGCTTTGGCGCCCGCCGCCGAGGCCGACGTCACGTCCGTCTTCAACGGCGGCGAGACACCGGTGCCGTGCGCGCCGAAGGCGGACGGCATCCGCGTTTGCCAGGGCGTCACTGAAACCTTTGACGGGGTCACGAACATCGACGTCAACGTGATCCTTCCGCCGGCGAGCCAGGGCGACGGTCCTTTCCCGGCGATTGGATGGTTCCACGGCTGGGGCGGGGCGAAGCTCGGGGTGAACGGAGGTAACGCCGCCGGCCGGGCCGCCGCCTGGGCGTCCCGGGGCTACGCCGTCTTCAGCATGAGCGACCGAGGCTGGGGCGGGTCGTGCGGCGCCATGGACCCGAAGCGGATCTCCGATCCGGCCGGTTGTGCGAACGGCTACATCCACCTGATGGACACCCGGTTCGAGGTGCGCGACGCGCAGCACCTGTTCGGCGTGCTCGCCGACGAGGGTCGCATCATCCCGGACAAGATCGGCGTCACGGGCGGCTCCTACGGGGGCGGCATCTCGATGGCGATGGCGGCGCTTCGCAACCGGATCATGCGTCCCGACGACTCGCTCGTCCCGTGGACCAGCCCGAACGGGAAGCCGATGCAGATCGCCGTCGCCGTCCCGGAGATCCCCTGGACCGACCTCGCATATTCACTTCAGCCCAATGGCCGGACGCTCGACTACGTCGCCAACAACTCCTACCTGGGGCCGGACGGCGACTACCCGATCGGCGTCATCAAGCAATCTTTCGTCGCCGGCCTCTACGCGCTCGGACAGGCGTCCGGGAATTACCCCGTTCCGGGCACCGATCCGGACGCCGACCTGACCACCTGGTACGCCCTGATCAACGCGGGCGAGCCCTACGACCAAAGCCCACTCGCCGCCGACATCACCGACGAGATCATGACCCACCATTCCTCCTATTACATCTCGCGAACCACCGAGGAATACGGAACCACCGCGCCGGCGCCGATCCTGATCTCGAACGGATGGACCGACGATCTCTTCCCGCCCGACGAGGCGATCCGCTTCTACAACCGGACGCGGTCCGAGTTCCCCGAGAACGACATCTCGATGTACTTCCTCGACTACGGCCACCAGCGCGGCCAGAGCAAGGGCGCGGACGTCGAAAAGCTTCAAGCGGTGCAGGAGACGTGGTTCGACCACTATCTGAAGGGCAGCGGGCCAAAGCCGGAGCAAGGCGCCACGGCGATCACCCAGACTTGCGGAGGTACCGAGGACAACCCGGCTCCTTCGGCGGGACCCTTCACAGCGCCGACGTGGGACGAGCTCTCCGCCGGCGAGATCCAGTTCACGGATGCGAGCTCCAAGACCATCGCCCCGGGAGCCGGAAACCCCGAGTCGGCGCAGGCCTTTGATCCATCTCGGGGCCGGGCGCATGCGCGACCGCGTCGGGCCAGGACGTTCCGGGCACCGCGACCTACAGGCTCGAGAAGGCCCCGGCCGGCGGCTTCACGCTGCTCGGCTCGCCGACCGTCCTCGCGGACATCACTTCGCCGAGCCCGACCTCGCAGGTTGCGGCGCGCCTGCTCGACGTCGGGCCGGACGGCGACGAAACGCTTGTCGCACGCGGTCTCTACCAGGCCCGAATCCGAAAGTCGCCAGGTCTTCCAGCTGCACCCGAACGGCTGGAAGTTCGAAGCCGACCACATCCCAAAGCTCGAATTGCTCGCCGCCGATACGCCCTACGGGCGGACATCGAACGGCCAGGGACCGGTGACGGTCGAGAACCTCGAATTGCGCCTGCCGGTCCGCGAGAAGATCGGTGAGCCCGCGCCGAGCGTGCTGCCCGACGGCACGCAGCCGGCCCCCGGCGTCACCGCCGCCGGCCCCTGCGAGTCCGGCCTCAGCCAGAAGGGGACGAAGCGCAACGACAGGCTCAAGGGCACCGCGGGCGGCGACCGCCTGCGCGGCGGCAAGGGCAACGACAAGGTCTCCGGCAAGGACGGCGACGACTGCCTGAGCGGCGGCCGCGGCAAGGACCGGGTCGCCGGCGGCAACGGGAACGACACCGTCAAGGTGCGAGACAAGGAACGCGACCGCGTCAACTGCGGCAAGGGCAAGGACAAGGTCACCGCGGACCGCAAGGACAAGCTGCGCGGCTGCGAGAAGAAGAAGCGGAAGTAACTAGTCGCGGCGCAGGCGGTCGAGCTCTTCGCGCTCGCGGTCCTTGCGGTTCTCGGCCCGGTTCTGCAGCAGCGAGAGCCCGACCACGAGGACGACGAAGAAGCCCATGACGATGAAGGCTCCGAACGTGATCACCTTGTCGTCGGTGCGGCCGTAGAGGCCGACCCCGTCGGCGGCCATCGCGGGGCTCGCCATCACCGCGAACACGGTCAGGCAGAGGAGCGCGAGGACGGTCCGTCGGGCACGAATCACGGCGCGAACCGTATCGGATCGCCGCTACGGTCTCACCCGTGAACGTCCTCGAGGCCATCATCCTCGGCCTCGTCCAGGGGCTGACCGAGTTCCTGCCCATTTCCTCCAGCGGGCACCTGCGGATCGTCCCCGCGATGCTCGGCTGGGAGGACCCCGGCGCAGCGTTCACCGCCGTGATCCAGCTCGGGACGATGGCGGCCGTCCTCCTCTACTTCCGCCGCGACCTCTGGAACATCGCGGTCGCCTGGGTGCGAGAGCTGCGCCTGCCGTTCAAGCAGCGGTCCACCGACGCGAACCTCGGCTGGTTCATCCTCCTCGGCACGATCCCGATCGCGATCTTCGGCTTTGTCTTCAGCGACCAGATCGAGTCCGGGGCGCGCAGCCTCTACCTGATCGGCACCGCACTGATCCTGTTCTCCTTCGTCATGCTCGCCGCCGAGCACTACAGCACCCGGCAGCGCGAGATCACAGAGATCAACGGCCGCGACGGGATCTTCATCGGCTTCGCGCAGGCGCTCGCGCTGATCCCCGGCGTCTCGCGCTCCGGGGCGACGATCTCCGCCGGCCTCTTCCGCAACTTCGACCGGACCGCGGCGGCCCGCTACTCGTTCCTGCTCTCGGTGCCCGCGGTCGTCCTCAGCGGCCTCTTCGAGCTGCGTGACATCGGGGGTCCCGGCAGCGCCTCCGTGGGATCGACGATCGTCGCCACTATCGCGGCCTTCGTCTCCGGCTACGCCGCGATCGCCTGGCTCCTGCGATACCTGGCGAACCACTCGCTGGCGATCTTCGTCTACTACCGGATCCCGCTCGGAATCCTCGTCATCGCCCTCGCCGCGAGCGGCGCGATCTCGTAAAGCGAAGCGGCGCGCGAACCCGGGGCAGGGAGGAGTCGCGCGCCGCGCGAGAGAGGAGATCTCGCGAATCGAGTGTCTTCGTACTGGGGTAGGCCGGGGTAAAGATCCTGAGAACGCCTGCAAATTGGGTGTGAACGACCTGTGAACACCGGCGTTCGCGCCGGTCGGGGCGTCTACCATGAGTGCTGAATGACCGTCAGACGTGACCCGATACGACTCGGGATCGTCGATTCCGACAGCGGTTTCCTCAAGGTCCTGAGCAAGAGGCTCGAGGCCTCCGGATACGAGTACCGCGTCCTTCCCGGTGGGATCCCCCCGGAGGAGCTCGTGGCGTCGAAGCTGAACGCCCTGTTGATCGACCCCGCCGTCCTGCGCTCGGATCCCTGGGATTTCATCGAGCAGGTCGGCAGCCTGCTTCCGGGCCTCGGCCTGATCGTTTGCGCGAGCGATTCGACGGTCGCCCAGCGCGTCCGCGGCCTGCGGATCGGCGCCGACGACTGGATCGCCAAGCCCTGCCATCCCGAGGAGGTCGTCGCGCGGGTCGAAGCGGTCGTGCGCCGGCACCGGCGCGGGCGCAATCGCCCCGAGGCCGGGCCCATGGTCTACGGGGAGATGGAGATCCGCCCCGACCGTTTCCAGGCCTACGTCGCCGGCCAGTCCATCGAGCTGACCCGCCGCGAATACGAGCTCCTTCACGTCCTCGCCGAGGGCCAGGGCCGCGTGATCGAGCGCGAGGCCCTCTACCAGAGCGTCTGGGGCTACGCGATGGCCCACGGCGACCGCTCTGTCGACGTCTTCGTCCGCAAGCTCCGCGCCAAGCTGCAGCGCTGCTCACCTGGCTGGGAGTACATCCACACCCACTTCGGTATCGGCTACCGGTTCGATGCCGAATCGGAGTCGGGTCAGATCGAGACGGTCGAGCCCGCGAGCGTCACCGAGGAGTCGCTCAGCGAAGAGCCGGTTTCACAGGATTCGAACAGGAATCTGACCGCTCGCGCATAAGTTCGGTCCACATATGGACCGAGAGATAAGAAACGCGATGAAGCGCCTCGGCTCGAGGCGCCAGGGACTCAACGATTGCCCCGTGTGCGGCAAGCCGGTGACGCCCTCCCACGACCGGGTCACCGCCTGGCGGGGGACCTTCGTGCACCGGCGCTGCGCCGAGTACGAGCCGCGCCACGCCGCCCGCCGCCGGGTTTCACCACGGCTTCACAGGCGTTTCACGAAGCCGTAACAGGTTCCGGCCCCGAGGCCGGGAACCTTGACGGCCGATGGCGACGACGACCGAGATCGTCAACACCGGCCGGCTCGAGATCCGGCCGGGCGAGCACACCGTCCTCCTGGACGGGGTCCCGCTCGTGCTGACGGTCCGCGAGATCGCGCTCCTCTCCGAGCTGGCCTCGCACGCCGATCGAGTGCTCACCCGCGACGAGCTCTACGAGGCCGTCTGGGGCGGCGAGAAGCGATCCGCGGACCGCTCGGTCGACGTCTACGTGAGCCGGCTGCGCTCCAAGTTCGCCGCCGTGATCCCGGATGCGGTGTTCATTCACACGCACTTCGGCATCGGCTACCGGTTCAGCCCGCGCGCCTAGGCGTCCTGAGCAGCCCTTTTACACCCTTTTCACATCCTCGCCACAGGGAGGTAACAAGCTGGCGGTGATGGCAGCTCAGGCTGCGGAGCACAGATCCAACCGACAGGAGGGAACTAGCTCCGTGAAAACAAGGAAGACACACTTCGCCCTGATCGCCGTCGCCGCACTGGCGCTCGGGATCGCGGCATGTGGTGACGACGCCGAGTCGACCTCTTCGGGGGCCGACGTGTCGGCGCCGACCGGCCTCTCAGGCGAGATCTCGATCGACGGCTCGAGCACCGTGCAGCCGTTCGCCGAGGCCGCGGCCGAGCTGGCCAAGGAGGGCAGCCCCGACCTGAACACGACGGTCGGCGCCGCCGGCACGAGCGGCGGCTTCGAGAAGTTCTGCGTCGGCGAGCTCGACATCTCCGATGCCTCCCGGGCGATCGAGCCCGAGGAGGAGGCCATCTGCAAGGAGAACGGGATCGAGTACACCGAGATTCAGGTTGCTAACGACGGCGTCGTCGTCGTCACCAACCCGGGCCTCGAGATCTCCTGCCTGAGCGTCGACCAGGTCGCGCAGCTCTGGTCAGACGACGCCGTCACCAACTACTCCGAGCTCGGTGAGGACGCCGAGACCGGTGAGCCCCTTCCGGACGTCGAGGTCAGCCTGTACGGACCCGGCACCGACTCCGGCACGTTTGACTACTTCACCGAGGAGGTCAACGGTGAGGAGGGCAAGAGCCGCAAGGAGTACCAGCCCTCCGAGGACGACAACGTCCTGGTCGAGGGTGTGTCCGGCGATCCGGGTGGCCTCGGCTACTTCGGCTTCTCCTACTACGAGCAGAACGCCGATGCGCTGAACCTCGTGGCGATCGACGATGGCAACGGCTGCGTCGAGCCGACCGCGGACTCGATCCAGTCCGGTGAGTACACGCCGCTGTCACGTCCGCTCTACATGTACCCCGACAACTCGAAGCTGGCCGAGGACCCGGTCAAGGGCTTCATGGAGTTCGTTGTCGGTGACGCGACCGCGATCGCCGAGGCCGCGCTGATCGTCCCGATGGACGAGACGCAGGCCGCCGACGCCCAGTCCGCACTCGACGGAGCGCTCGGCTCCTAGCCAGTTGGAAGCATCGACGGCAACATCCGCGACGCCGAGGGCTCCGTCCCTCGGCGTCGCCCGCCGTCGCTGGGGCGAGGACGTCATCCGGATCCTCCTCGGCGCCGCGGCCGCGGTCTCGGTCCTGACGACGTTCCTGATCGTCTTCGCGCTCGTCGAGGAGTCGATCCCGTTCTTCAAGGAGGTCGGCACCGCCTTCTTCACCGACGCCGAGTGGAGCCCGCTCTTCAACGATCCGCAGTTCGGGATCTGGCCGCTCCTCAACGGCACCCTGCTGATCACCGGCATCGCGATCATCGTCGCGATTCCGCTCGGGCTCGGCACGGCGGTCTACCTCTCCGAATATGCCTCGCCCCGGGTCAGGAAGATCATCAAGCCGATCATCGAGGTGCTCGTGGGCGTGCCCACCGTCGTCTTCGGCTACTTCGCCCTGACCTTCGTCAGCCTCACCGTCTTCCAGGACTGGCTGAAGGTGGACATCCCCGTCTTCAACGCGCTCTCGGCAGGGATCGTCATGGGCGTGATGATCATGCCGACGATCGCCTCGATCTCCGAGGACTCGATGCGCGCCGTCCCGCAGGGCCTGCGCGAGGGCGCGTTCGGCCTCGGGGCCACGAAGCGGCAGGTCGCTACCCGGGTCGTGTTCCCGGCGGCGATCTCCGGCATCGTCGCGTCGATCGTGCTCGGGATCTCCCGCGGCATCGGCGAGACGATGATCGTCCTGATCGCCGCCGGCCTGCAGCCGAACACGGGCATCAACGTCACCGAGGGCTTCGAGACGATCACGACCTTCATGGGCGCGACCGCGAAGGGCGACGTCCAGCAGGGCGACCCGGGCTATGAGGCGATCTTCGCCTGCGGCCTCACGCTCTTCGTGCTGACGCTGATCATGAACATGATCGCGATCCGCTTCGTGCGGAAGTACCGGGAGGTGTACGAGTGAGTCCGGGTGGGCGGGTCGATAGTTCGGCCGGGATTGCCGCCGCGGCCGTCACGGGCTCGCTCGGCGACGCGAAATCGCGTCGCGGCCTCGAGGTCGCCTTCAAGGCATCGCTGATCGCCTGCATCGTCCTCTCGCTGGGCGTGCTCGTCGTCCTGCTCGCCGATGTCCTGATCGACGGGCTCAGCGTCCTCAGCCCCGACTTCCTCACGGACCTGCCGTCCCGGATCAACCCGGCCGACTCCGGGATCGGGCACGCAATCGTCGGCACGCTCTGGCTTATGGTGATCTGCGCAGCTTTCATCATTCCGGTCGGCGTCGCGTCCGCTCTCTATCTCGAGGAGTACGCGAACCGCGAGAAACGCATCAACCGGTTCGTCGAGGTCAACATCCAGAACCTCGCCGCGGTCCCGTCGATCGTCTACGGGATCCTCGGACTCGCCTTCCTCGTCCGCGGGCCCATCGGCATGGGCCGGATCCTCATCGCCGGCGGACTCACGCTGGCGCTTCTCGTCCTGCCGGTTGTGATCGTCGCCGGCCGTGAGGCAATCCGGGCCGTACCGCCGTCGATCCGCGAGGGATCGATGGCACTGGGAGCGACCAAGTGGCAGACGATCTGGAAGCAGACCCTTCCTGCCGCGCTTCCCGGGATAGCCACGGGAGTCATCCTCGCCCTCTCTCGCGCGATCGGAGAGACGGCTCCGTTGATCGTGATCGGCGGGGCGGCGTTCGCGACTTTCGTGCCCGGTGGCCCCGGCGACTCGATCACCGCGCTTCCGATTCAGATCTTCAACTGGGTCTCGGACCCACAGCCCGAGTACAAGCTGCTCGCGGCGGCGGGAATCATCGTCCTGATGGTGATCCTGCTGGCGATGAATTCCGTCGCCATATGGCTACGCAACAAGTACGAGAAGAAGTGGTGAGCGGGCGAGCCCCAGGAGGGACGAATAGATGGAGCGAACGATGACCGAACCGGAACGGACCCGGACCGACCACCACCCGAGCGTGAACGTGGGCGCAACGGCGGAGGCGGCCAGCAAGCGTGATTCTGCGCGGCCGAAGGACCGCGAGGTCGTCTTCAAGCTCGAGGACGTGACCGTCGCCTACGACGGCAACGCGGCCGTCGCCGAAATCGAGATGGACGTCTACCACAACAACATCACCGCCCTGATCGGTCCCTCGGGCTGCGGCAAGAGCACGCTGATCCGCTCCTTCAACCGGATGAACGACCTGATCCCGTCGGCGAGCGTCGACGGCAAGCTGCTCTACCACGGCGAGGACCTCTACGGCGAGAACGTCGATCCGGTCGAGGTCCGCAAGCGGATCGGCATGGTTTTCCAGAAGCCGAACCCCTTCCCCAAGTCGATCTACGACAACATCGCGTTCGGCCCGCGCATCCTGAAGATGAAGGGCGACATGGACGAGATCGTCCAGAAGGCGCTCGAGCGAGCTGCGCTTTGGGACGAGGTAAAGGATCGTCTCGACACGAACGCCTTCGGGATGTCGGGTGGGCAGCAGCAGCGGCTTTGCATCGCAAGGTGCCTGGCCGTGAACCCGGACACGATCCTCATGGACGAGCCCTGCTCCGCCCTCGACCCGATTTCGACCGGGAAGATCGAGGACCTGATGCTCGAGCTGCGCAAGGATTACTCGATCGTGATCGTCACCCACAACATGCAGCAGGCAGCGCGGGTGTCCGACATGACCGCGTTCCTGATCGTCCAGCTGGACGCCGAGGAGAAGCACCGGACCGGGCGCCTGGTCGAGTACGACGAGACGGAGAAGATCTTCACCAACCCCTCCGACCAGCGAACGGAGGACTACGTGACCGGGAAGGTGGGCTGATGCCGATGGAGGTCCGGATCCACTACCAGGAGGACCTCGCCAATCTCGAGGTACGCGCGCTCGAGGGGCTCGACATGGTCGCCGAGACCCTCGGCCGCACGATCGAGGCGATCCAGCACCAGGACACCGAGCTCGCACAGCTCGTGATCGCCGACGACGACCGGATCGACGGCCGCTACCTCGAGGTCCACCAGGAGCTGCTGACGCTGCTCGCGACGCAGTCGCCGGTCGCGACCGACCTGCGCCTGATCTCCGCCCTTCTCCACGTGATGAAGGGGATCGAGCGGATGGGCGACCAGTGCGTGAACATCGCCAAGCTGATCCCGCTCACCGGTTCCGAGCCGCCGGTTGACGATCGGATGCTCGCCGACATCGTCACGATGGGCAAGCAAGCGCGCTCCCTCGTCACCCAGTCCAAGCACGCCTTTGCTCAGCGCGACGTCGACCTCGCCCGCGACCTCGTTCGCCAGGACGACGTGATCGACAACCTGAACAAGGAGTGCTTCCGCACCGCGATTGAGATCGGCGACGAGGTCGACCGGCGCGAGTGGGCGATGACGATGATGCTCGTCGCCCGCGCGATCGAGCGGATCGGCGACAACTCGGTCGACGTCGGCGAGCAGGTCGCCTTCATCGTCACCGGCCTCTTCCGGGAGTTCGAGGACGCCTCGCACCCGGGCGAGGTCGTTCAGCCCGGCTGATCGTCGAGCCGCTCGTACGGCCCGCGGCCGCTGACGCAGATGGCTCCGCAGCTCGCCCCGAGCCGCAGCGCGTCCTCGGCGGAGCCTGCGGCGAGGCCGTAGGTGAGGCCCGCCGCAAAACTGTCGCCGGCGCCGTAGGTGTCGGCGATGGGGCCGGGCGGTGGCTCGGCCTCCCAGGTGAGCTCAGTGCCATCCGCCGTGATCGCTCGCCCACCGCTCGTGCCCGCTGTCCTGACGACCAGGCTCGGCTCGGGATCGATCTCGCCCGGCGCGAAGCGCTCGCCGGCATCGCCGGCGCTGGCGACCAGGGCGTCGAGCTGCACGCCCGCCTCGGCCAGAGTCGCCTTCGCCCGCGCTGTCGCGACGAGCACGCCGGCGCCGCGGGCCGCCCGGACAGCCTCGGCGTCACCCGCGGTCAGGTAGATGGCGTCACAGTCCTCGAGTTCGCCCCAGGGCAGGCGATCCGAGCGCGCCGGGCCGATCCGCTCGCCGATCACGGTGATCGTGCGCTCGCCGGATCCATCCACGTGCACGAGGGCCCGACGCTGAGGTCCCGTTCGCACGGCCGCCTCCACCCGTACACCGAGTGCCTCCAGCTCCCGTTTCGCGCGTTCGCCCAGCCCGTCGGACGCGAGAGCGGTCAGGAACAGGCATTCGCCGGCGAGCCGGGCGAGCTTGACCGCCGCCACCGCCCCACCGCCACCGGGCACCTCCCACGCGTCGGTGGCGTGCACGATCTCGCCTGGTCGGGGCATCGACTCGACGCGCGCGAACTCGATCCACTCGACGTGGCCGACTACTCGCGACCCGCAACGCTTAGCCTCCTCACGTGGGTCTAGATTGCGACACGATTTCGTGTAACGGTTGACGACCGACGTGTTTGTCAACTTCGAAGCCACGTGCAAGTGACCGACGACGCTAAACCACAACGTTTCGCGAAGGCCGCGGAGACCGGGAAGCGCCTGAACCAGGACGAGCGGCTGCTCGCGATGGTCCGCCGCCTGCGCGACGCGTTGCCGGGGGACAGCCGCTTCGGCGACCGGCTTTCGGTATCCGGCGACAAGAACTCGGATCTCGTCGGGCGACGCATCTCGGAGCTCTCCGCCGAGCGTCCCGGGGTCCTGCGCGAAGCCGGCTTCAGTGCACTTCAGGTCTGGCAGGCGCTGGCGGAGTCGCAGGGGCGCGGCCGCGGCGAAGCGGAATGCACCATCGTCTTCACCGACCTCGTCGAGTTCTCGAACTGGGCGGTCGAGGCGGGCGACGAGGCGGCCCTGGAGCTCCTGCGTCACGTCGCCGAGGCGATCGAACCCCCGGTCAGCGATCGCGGCGGCAAGGTCGTCAAGCGCCTCGGCGACGGCATGATGGCGATCTTCTCCGACCCGTCCGATGCGCTGGAGGCACTCGCCGATGCGCGCGAGCGGCTATCGGACGTCGAGGTTTCCGGCTACCGGCCGGTGATGCGGATGGGCATGCACGTCGGCCAGCCACGCGAGATCGGCGGAGATTTCATCGGCGTCGACGTCAATGTCGCCGCGCGCATCGCCGAGGCCGCGAGCGGCGACGAGCTCCTGGCGTCGCAATCTGTTGTCGACCGGCTCGGGGAGGATGCTCCGAGCACCCGCCGCAAGCGGCTGTTCCGCGGCAAGGGCGTGCCCAAGGACCTGACGATCTACTCGCTGGAGGCGTGATGGCTACCGAGACGGAGACAGAGCTGGAATCTCAGGAGATCTCACCCGCCCGCGGGATCGCGATCGACACGCTGGGCTATCTACCGCGCCTGGTTGCGGGTGCGCTCGAGGACCTGAAGACGATCGCGGAGTCGGTCCGCGTGCTGCCGGACGTCGCGCGAACGTTGGGCTCGATCGAGGCCGAGACCGCTGCGATGAGCCGCGAGGTCAAGGCGATGCGCGAGGGAGTGGACCGGCTGGGCGGCAAGGTCGACGGCCTCGACGAAGACATGAAGAAGGTCGTCGACGGAGTCGAGCCGCTGGGCGACAAGGTCGAGGACCTGCGGATGACACTGCATCCGCTGAGCCGAGCGACATCGCTTCTCGGCCGCCGACGCGGCGAGCCGGAGGCGGAGATCGAGGCCCCGCCGGAGATCGACGAACCGGGGACGAGCGGGCCTAGGCCAGCTGCTCGCTCGCGGCGCGGTAAGCGTCCGCGGCGCGCGGGCTGTAGGGCGGACGCAGCTCCATCACGAAGCGGTGCGCCATGCGAGGCAGTCAGCGGTGCGATCCGCTCCCAGGGGAGGTTGCCGCGGCCCGGCGGTAGATGGAGGTCCAGGCGGAGTGGGTCGAATGCGCCTTCGTGTTCCACGAGGCCCGTAGATCGGCGGGCGCCGAGGTTGTCGTGGACGTGGAAGAGGCTGACGACGTCGAGGACCGGCTCGACCAGGTGCTCGATCGACGTGTGGCGGAGGCCGGCGACGATGTGGGCGTGGCCGAGGTCGAGGCAGATGCCGACCCGGTCCGAGCCGATCCGGTGGGCGAGGCCGCGCAGGGTCATCGGGTTCGCCGAAAGCAATTCGAGTCCCGGATACACCGGCGCGAGGTTCTCGATCGCGATCGTGACTCCGAGGCGCTCCGCCCGGGCGGCGAGCCGGGCCAGGGAGCGGGTCTCGAAGAGCAAAGCGCTTTCGGACCCGTGGTCGTCGACCAGCGCCCGCGCGTGGTAGACGACCTGCTCGGCGCCGATCTCGGCGGCCCAGGAGAGCAGCCCCTCGAAGGCACGGTCGGCCACCTTGGAGCCGACCATCAAGCTGTTCGGGCCGTGGACGATCGTCCTGAGCCCGGTTGTCTCGAGATTTGCCGCCACTGCGGCGGCGTGGGTGGTGCATAGCCGCGGGGTCGCGAGCACCGCCGAAGGCGGGGAGTGCACCTGGGCCCAGCCGAACCCGGCAGCCTCGACGGCCTTGAGCACTGGCGCCGATGGCCACCAGCCCTGGGGCACGTCGATGCCGAGCCGGCCCCGCAGGGCCGCCGGCGTGCCGCGATCGCGAACCGCACCGGCCGCGATCACGGGGAGGGACGTTGCCCCTGCCTGACCTCGTCCCTCCAGTGTTTCCTCCGCCATTTGCAGCCAAATTAGGCACGCACGACCCATGCCTGGTTATCGGGCCGTAACCGGGTTGTGAAGAGGTCGTTTACGCGGCGTGGGGCATCCGCGTTCTCTGACAACATGGTTCGACGAACCCTGATGCTGTGCGCGGCGATCGATATCGGCTCGAACACGACGCGCGTGTTGGTCGCAGAGCCCCAGAAGGGCCAGCTCCGCAAGGTCATGGAGCAGCGCGCCTACACGCGGATCGGCAAGGCGTCGCGCCACGACGGCAAGATCGACGCGGACAAGATCGCCGAGGTCGCCGACGTGGTGGCGACGCAGGTGCGGCTGGCCGAGGAGATCGGCGCCGAGGCGATCCGGATCGTTGCGACCGCTGCGATCCGCGAGTCGCTCAACCGCGACGCGGTCGTCGTCGAGATCGAGGCCGCGGCCGGGATGCCGGTCCAGGTGCTCAGCGAGGAGGAGGAGGGGCGGCTCGCCTTCATCGGCGCCACAAAGACGCTCGGCCATCCCGTTGACGGCGAGGTCGGCGTCGTCGACGTGGGCGGTGGCTCCTCGGAGATCATCCTCGGGACGGCGGCCGACGGGGTCCGCGAGGTGCGCAGCTTCTCGATCGGATCCGGCGCGCTCACCGACGACTTCCTCGAGAGCGACCCGCCCTCCGCGTCGGAGATCCGCAAGCTCCGCGACCACATCGACGACTTCTTCGAGGACGTCGAGGTCGAGCAGCCCGAGCAGGCCGTGGCGGTGGGCGGGAGCGCGACCTCACTCTCGAAGCTCGTCGGCACCGTGCTCGAGTACGAGACGCTCGAGCGCGCGGTGCGCGTGCTCGCTGGCGACCCGATGGAGGAGGTCGCCCGCCGGTTCGAGCTCGACACACGCCGGGTGGAGCTGCTGCCCGCCGGAGTCCTGCTGCTTGAAAAGCTCTCGGAGCTGCTCGGGCAGCCGCTCCAGATCGGCAAGGGCGGCCTCCGCGAGGGCGTCATCCTCGACCAGCTCGGCAACGGCTCCTCGGACGGCAAGGCGAAGCTCCTAGCCGCCTGATCGGCCGCGTGGTGCGGGGCGCGCGCCGCGTCTAGACTCGCCCTCGCTTGGCCAAGGCACGCGAGATCCCGGACCTCGATCCCGGCGACGCCTACCGGGACGCCGCCCGCCGCGTCGTCGAGGTCCGCGCAGCCGAGGTCGTCCAGCACGCGGAGGGAGTCCAGGACCTCGGCGACATCGAACGGCTTCACTCGATGCGAGTTGCGACCAGGCGCTTGCGGGCGGCCCTCGAGATCTTCGAGTCGTGCTTCCCTGAGGAGGAGCACGGACAGCTTGCTGGCCGAGGTAAAGGAGATGGCCGATGCACTCGGCGAGCGGCGCGACCGCGACGTCTCGATCGAGATGCTCGACGACTTCGGCGAAGGCCTCGCCGCTGCCGACCGCCGCGGCGTCGGCGACCTCGTGGAGCGCCTGCGCACCGAGCAGGAGTCGGCGAACGACGCGCTGGACGGATGGGTCTCCCCGGAGCGGCTGCAGGGCCTCTCCGCAAAGGTCGCGGAGCTGGTGGATCAGGGATGAAGGCGAAGCGGGTCAAGAAGCTCGACCCCGATGGGCCTCTCGCCGAGAACGCGGCGCGCATCGTCCGCGTCCGGCTCGACGAAATGCGCTCGTTCACCCCGCGGGCGCTGGAGCCCGACGCGGTCACCGAGCAGCACGACATGCGCATCGCGGCGAAGCGGCTGCGCTACGTGCTCGAGGTCACCGGGTTCTGCTTCGGCAACGCGGCCCCGGTGGCCCGGCGTCGGGCCCGCGACCTACAGGGAATCCTCGGCGACATTCACGACTGCGACGTGATGGTCCCGGTCGTCGAATCGCATCTGGACCGGCTCCGGGACGAGGACGCGAAGGCGCTCCGCGGTCGCGCCGGCGACGAGGCCGACCTCGATCCCGCCCTCGTCCGCTCCGTCCGCCACCGCACCGCTTACCGCGGGCTCGAGGTACTGATCGTCTACCTCAAGGCCCGGCGCGCCCACCTGTTCGAGAGCTTCCTCGGCCTTCTGGGCGAAGCAGGAGAAGGCCGGGACCTGGGACCGCCTCGACCGCGCCGCCGACCGCCAGATCGAGCTGGCGAAGGAACGCCGCCGCGCCGAGCAGGAAGCCGAGCAGGCCCGCGAGGACCTCGCCCGCGCCGAACAGGCCCAGCGCGAGGCGAGCGAACGAGCGGCGCGCGCCCAGGCCGAGCTGGAGCGCACCTCCACCACCTGACTCGGGTTGAAGCATGCGTGAAGCGCGGTAAGGTTCGGTACATGGGGAGCGTGGGCGCCCTGGGGGGATCCGGGGCCGGTAGGGCGGCGGCGTTTGCTTGCGCGCTGATCGTCGGGCTGCTGGTGATGCCGGCTGGCGCGGGCGCGGCGACGATCACGGTCAATTTCGACGGCGATGCGGTCGGGGACACCGGTGCCTGCACGCTCCGCGAGGCGATCCTTTCGGCGAACAACAACACGGCGTCCGGGATCACCCCGGGCGAATGCGCCGCCGGATCGGGCGCCGACACGATTGAGTTCAACGCGGTCATGACGATCGCGCCGACGAGCCTGCTGCCCACGGTTACCGGCCCGACCTTCCTCGACGGGACCGCAGGGCCTAGTTGCGGCGGGGTCCGGCGACCGACGATCGATGGCAGTTCGGCCGGCGCGAGCGCCAACGGGTTGGAGCTCGGCACAGGGTCAGACGGCTCGGAGCTGTGCGGGTTCTTCATCGGGGACTTCGGCGCAAACGCGCTCAGGGTGACCTCGGGTGCCAACACCATCAGCCGCAACAGATTCGGAACCGGCAGCGACCTGGGTGGACAGACCGCGATGCCCAGCGGGGGCGGGATTCTCCTCGCGGAGACCGCGGACGGCAACACGATCGGCGGGACCGCCGCGACTGAGCGAAACATCATCGCGAACGGAACGAACACCGCCGATGCGGGCACATTCGGCATCGGTCTCTACCTGGACGGTGGCGACAACAACTCGATCCTCGGCAACTACATCGGCACCAGCCCCGACGGTGACGTCGCCGCCCCGAACCAGACCGGGACGTTCGTGAGCAACGCGGCGACTAACAACGACATCGGAACAGGGACGGCGGGCGCCGGCAATCTCATCAGCGGCAACAACTTCAGCGGAGTGGACATCAGTCGGGGACGGCAACCGCTTCGAGGGCAACCAGATCGGGACCGACGCGGCCGGCACGACGGCATTGCCCAACACGGCGAACGGGGTCAGCATGTCAGGTGACAACAACGTGATTGGCGGCACGGCTGCCGGCGAGGGCAACCTGATCTCAGGAAACGGGGTCAATGGTGTTTCGCTCTTGAACTCCGACGACAACCAGATCCTGGGCAACTCGATCGGAACGAATCCTGCCGGTACCGCCGCACTTCCCAACGGGCAATCCGGAATCGACCTCTCGATGTCGGACGACAATCAGATCGGAGGACCCGACACCGGTGCCGACGCGAATGCTGCCGGACCGCGGAACCTGATCTCGGGAAACGCCTACTCCGGCGTCCGCGTTGTCGGCACCAGCATCGTCAACGCGTCGCTTTCAAACTCTGTCCAGGGCAACTTCATCGGCACTAATGCAACCGGGACGGCGGCGATCCCTAACGCGACGTTTGGCGCGGTGTTCTCCGCGGGGGTCCTGCTCGGGGACTTCGCCGGACTCACCACCGTCGGCGGGACCGTCGCAGGCGCGGGGAATCTGATCTCCGGCAGCGCGCAGAACGGCGTCTGGGCGTTCGACGACGTCGGTGCCGATAACAACGTCCAGGGCAATCTGATCGGGACGGACCGGACCGGCGCTGTGGCGGTCGGTCTCGGGAACACCGACAACGGCGTGCAGATCGATGGCGACGGAGTCACCGTCGGCGGTACCGCGGCGGGCACCGGGAACACGATTGCCGGCAACGGCGGGCTCGGGGTGAACGTCCTCGGGAGCGGAGTGGGGAACAGCATTCTTCGCAACTCGATCTCCGGCAATACCGGGATTGGGATCGGCCTCAACCCCGGTGGGGTCACACCAAACGACTTGGACGATGTCGACTCGTCGCCTGCGAATGGCCCGAACAACCTCCAGAACTTCCCCGTCCTCACCGCCGCGCAGACAAACTCGGTCGACACCACAGTGCAGGGCACACTGAACAGCAACCTCTCCCAGACCTACCGGGTGGAGTTCTTCTCGAGCCCGGCCTGCGACAGCGTCGGCGGCAACGGGGAGGGCAAGACCTTCCTCGGCGCGGTCACCGGCGTCGCGACCAACGCGGGTGGCGACGCGAATCTCTCGGCGACACTCAGCCCGTCGACGGCCGGGCACGTCGTGACCGCGACGGCCACGAACGAGACCACCAACGACACCTCCGAGTTCTCCCTCTGCCAGGCGATCGCCGCCAAGGCCGAACCGCCCGCGCCCGATCCCGATCCGGGCGGAGGCGGCACCGGCGGCGGAGGCACCGGTGGCGGCGGAGGCGGAGGCGGAGGCGGCGGCGGTGGTGGCGGCACCACCCCCGACACCAAGGCCCCGCTCCTCGACCTCGGTGGCGAGGACAAGCAGAAGAAGGACGACAAGGTCAAGGTCGATGTCTCCTGCGATGAGGCCTGCACGGTCGACGCGACCGGCACGATCAAGGTGCCGGAGATCAAGAACGGCAAGGCCAAGGGCAAGGAGAAGTTCGACCTGAAGGGCGCCGACGAAGCGGACCTCGCGGCAGGAGACGAGGCGACCCTGAAGCTCGAGTTCAAGAAGAAGACCGAGAAGGCGGTCAAGAAAGCGATGAAGGAGAAGGAGAAGTCCACCGCCAAGGTGACCGCGACCGCGACCGACGCCGCCGGCAACGAGACCGACGAGGTCTTCGAGATCAAGGTCAAGAAGTAGCCCGCCGCGCCCGCCGCATCGGTTCATTCACAACTAGGCTCTACGCGTGTCCGATAATGGAGGCGTGAGCTCGCTGCCCCACCACACGGTGTCGCCCGCAATCGAGGATGCCGAGCGCGAGCGGGAGATCGCTCGGGAGTTCGCCGACGAGACACCGGAGCTCGAGGACCCCGCGCTTTTCTTCAATCGCGAGCTCTCCTGGCTCGATTTCAACGACCGGGTGCTTCAACTCGCCGAGGACCCATCCGTGCCTCTGCTGGAGCGCTGCAAGTTCGCCGCGATCTACCAGTCGAACCTGGACGAGTTCTTCATGGTCAGGGTCGCCGGGCTGCACGACCAGGTCGACGCGTCGGTCGACGCGCGAGGCGCGGACGGCATGAGCGCGGCGGACCAGCTCACGGCGATCCGCGAGCGGGTCAGGGGCCTTCGCGGGCGCCTCGAGAATTGCGTCGAGCGGGACCTGCGGCCCTCCCTCGCCGAGCACGGCATCCGCCTGATCTCGGCCGATTCGGCTTCCGAGGAGGAGCGCAAGGAGCTCGACACGCTCTTCGAGCGGCAGATCTTCCCCGCCCTGACTCCCCTTGTGATCGGCCTCGGCCGGCCGTTCCCCTACATCTCGAACCTCTCGCTCAGCCTGGCGGTCGCCCTGCGCGATCCCGATCAGGGCACCGAGGTCCTGGCACGGGTCAAGGTGCCGAAGGAGCTGCTGCGACGCTTCCTCGTGCTCGGCGACGGGACGACGATGGTCCCTCTCGAGGATGTGATCGCCGCCAACCTGCCGGCGCTCTTCCCGGGGATGGAGGTCGTGCGTCACGCCTTGTTCCGGGTCACGCGCGACACGGACTACGACGTCTCCGACGAGGCTGATGACCTCCTCCAGGCGGTTGAGGACGAGATCCGCCGCCGCCGTTTCGGCGAGGTCATCCGCATGGAGGTCCAGGCGGACATGGACCAGCGGCTCAGAGGGCAGCTCATCGACGCTCTCCGCATCGACGAGGAGCAGGTCTACGACTGCAGCGGGCTCCTCGGCCTGTCGGACCTGTTCGATGTCGCCGACATCCCCGGCTTCGGGGAGCTGCGCTATCCGCAGTTCTCCGGAACCACGCCGCCACGGCTGCAGGGAGACGACGGCGACGAGCCCGACGTGATGGCGGCGATGCGCGAGTGCGACATCCTCGTCCACCATCCATATGACTCGTTCTCGGCCTCGGTCGTCTCGTTCGTCAAGCAGGCGGTCGCCGACCCCGACGTGCTCGCGATCAAGCAGACCGTCTACCGCACGAGCGCGGACTCGCCGCTGGTGCCTTCCCTGATCGACGCGTCGGAGCACGGCAAGCAGGCGGTTTGCCTGGTGGAGCTGAAGGCGCGATTCGACGAGACGGCGAACATCCGCTGGGCCAAGAAGCTGGAGGAGGCCGGCGTCCACGTGGTCTACGGCATCCCGGCGATGAAGACGCACGTCAAGTGCGTCCTGGTCGCCCGCCGCGAGGGCGACGGCGTTCGTCACTACGTCCACGTCGGGACGGGCAACTACAACCCGAAGACCGCCCGCCTCTACACCGATGTCGGCCTGTTCACCGCCGACCCGGAGCTGGGCCAGGACATCGCCGAGATGTTCAACTACCTGACGGGATACTCGCGACCGCGGCGCTACCGCAAGGCGCTGGTCGCGCCGTTCAACCTCTTCGAGGGCATCGTCGACCAGATCGACCGCACGATCGAGTCCCACTCGGACGAGAACCCGGCGCGGATCCGGATGAAGATGAACTCGCTGCTCGACGCGCCGTCGATCCAGGCGCTCTACAGAGCCTCCCAGGCCGGCGTGAAGATCGAGCTCAACGTGCGCGGGATCTGCGCTCTGCGGCCCGGTGTGAAGGGGGTGTCGGAGACGATCACGGTCACATCGGTGGTCGGCCGCTTCCTGGAGCATTCGAGGATCTACTCCTTCGAGCGCCCCGGCGAGGACCCCGTCGTCTACATCGGCTCGGCGGACCTGATGCCGCGCAACCTCTACAACCGGGTGGAGCTGGTGGTACCGGTGGAGGAGGAGCGTGCCCGTGGCGAGCTGCTCGACGTGCTCGACCACTCGCTCGCCGACGATACGAACGCTTGGACGCTCGATTCCGAGGGCGAGTGGACCCGGCGCGAGCGCGATCCCGAGAACCCGCGCAGCGTCCATGCCGAGCTCATCGAACGCCACCTGACCCGCGCCGCGGAGACCACGACGTCGCTCTGACCGCCCCGCGCATCGAGGAGGCGGAGGCTCAGGTCGAGCTCTGCCCCGAGGAGGAGCACGCCCCTGTCGCCGCCGAGGGAGCCGTCGGCTCGACCCAGGAGGCGATCGCGACCCTGCCCCCCGAGGTGCTCGCGGAGCTCTGGCACGCGGAATACCTGGAGCGCCTCGCCCGTGCCTACTGGCGGTTCCTGAGCAGGATCTCCCTGCACCTGATCCGCGTCGTCTACGCCCCCGATTCACGCACGGTGGTCCTGCTGTTCCAGCCCCTGCGGCTCCTGCGATTCCACGCTCCCGAATACGAGACCGAATCGGACTCGGGAGTCGTCACCTGGCGGATCGACCGCGGACTGCTGGTCGCGAAGCCGGGCCGGGGCAAGGGCTTCCTGCGAATCAAGGTCGCGAAGCTGGACGAACCGGGCCAGGTTCGGATCAGCGTCCAGGTCGCGAACTTCTACCCTTTCATCCGCGGCAGTGGGCGCTTTGCTCGTTTCGGCGCATGGCTCTACGGGCAGACCCAGGTCCGCATCCACCGACTCGTGACCTTCGGCTTCCTCCGCTCACTCGCACGCCTCGACCTGCCGCCATCGCGGATCGGCGCGCTGGCGGGCGAGATCGACGCTGGCGCAGAAGACGCCCGCGGTGAGCCGACGTGATGCGCGTCCTGATCGCCGGCGCGACCGGTTTCGTCGGCCGCGCGCTCGCCCCCGAGTTGCTCGAAGACGGCCTGCAGGTGCGCTGCCTCGTCCGCTCCCGGGATTCCGAAGAGGCCCGGGAGCTCGCCGGAATCGGCTGCGAGATGGTCGAGGGCGACGTCACCGACCAGGCCGTGCTGGAGCGGGCGCTGGCGGGAGTCGAAGCCGCGTACTTCCTCGTCCACATGATGGGCCGGGTCGACGACTGGGCGGAACAGGAGCGCAACTCGGCGCGGCAGTTCGGCGAGGCGGCGAGCGCGGCGGGAGTCGAACGGGTCCTCTATCTCGGCGGCCTTGCCGAGGACGAGGCGCCGCATCACGACCGGGGCGAGCCCGGCATCTCCGATCACCTGCAGAGCCGCCATGACGTCGCGATCGCCCTCGAGGAGACGGGGCCGCCGCTGACCTATTTCCGGGCGGCGATGATCGTCGGCTCCGGGAGCGAGTCCTACGAGCTCCTGCGCTCGATCGTCGCCCGCCTGCCGGCGCTGCCGACGCCCGACTGGCTCAGCTCGAAGACGCAGCCGATCGGCATCCGCGAGACCGTTGCCTTTCTGCGCGACGCGCTCGAGATTCCGGAGACCGCCGGCCGCGAGATCCAGATCGGCGGCCCGGACGTGCTCACGCACCTGGACGTCGTCGATGCGATGTCGCGCGAGATGGGCCGGAACCCGAAGCGACGGCTGGCGAAGGCGAAGGCGCTCGACGCTGTCCTCGATGCGGCCGCGACGCCGCGGGCCGTGGCGGCGGCGGCCGGGGCCGTGACCAAGGGCAACGACCGCGTCGCAACCGCGATCGCCCTCGGCCTTCCCGGCGACACGGTGGTCACCGACGGATCGGGCATGGAGCTCTTCGATGTCCGCCCGGAGCCGTTCTCGATCGTCCTGCACCGGGCGATGGAGGACGCAGAGGACGAGGCTCGAGCGTGAGCGACGCCGTCAGCGCGGAGATCGAGATCGACGCGGCGCCCGAGGAGGTCTACGAGGTGATGATGGACCCGGGCCGCCTGGGCGAGTGGGTCACGATCCATCGCGAGGTCTCCGGCGCTCCGGACCCGCCGCTCAGTGAGGGCGACAGCTTCGAGCAGAAGATGGCCCTCGCCGGCAAGGGCTTCAAGGTGAACTGGACCGTGACCAAGGCGGACCCGCCGAACGCGGCGAACTGGGAGGGCAAGGGCCCGGCGGGGTCCGGCGCGCGCGTCGCGTACAGGATCGAGCCCGCGGGCGACGGCTCAAAGGTCCGCTACGAGAACGAGTTCGACTTCCCGGCCGGATTCCTCGGCTCGCTCGCAGGGCGGCTGCTCGTCAACTCGCCGGCGAAGAAAGAGGCGGAGAAGACGCTCGCCCAGCTGAAGGACCTGCTCGAAAGCTGAGTTCGACCCGTACGATCCCTCCCATGGGGAAGGCGCGGTTGTTCGGGGCCATCTGGCTGACGCTGCTCGCAGCTACGTTCTTGGCCGCCCCTGCCTCCGCCCAGCAGTCGCAGCCGAACGTCGTGGTCTTCATGACCGACGACGAGCGCCTCTGGGACATGGACGCGATGCCGCTCACCAACCGCCTGCTGGGCGAGGAGGGCACGACGTTCAAGAACGCCTACGCCACCGACCCGCTCTGCTGCCCGTCGCGGGCGACCTTCCTCTCGGGCCAGTACGAGCACAACCACGGCGTTCTCGACAACGAGTGGCCCGAGGGCGGTTACGAGAAGTTCGACTTCTCGAACGCGCTCGGCGTCTGGCTCCAGCAGGCTGGATACAAGACCGCCCATATCGGCAAGCAGCTGAACGAGTACGGCGTCCTGCTGCGGCCGACACAGGGGCCGGTGATCGCGCCCGGCTACGACGACTGGTTCGCCACGCGGGACCCGACCACGTACTCGATGTACGACTACGTCGTCCAGGACAACGAGCTCCGCCATCCCTACGGCGTGCTCCCCGAGGACTACCAAACGGACGTCCTCACTAACCGGGCGCTCGACGACATCCGCGCGTGGGCACCGGACGACGCCCCGTTCTTCATCCACTACTCGACGAGCGCGCCGCATCACGAGTTCTTCGACGCCGAGACCGGGCCGCGAGCCGCTCCGCGTCACGAGGGCTCATTTGCCGACGTCCCGCTGGTTCGCCGCCCGAACTACGACGAGGAGGACGTCTCCGACAAGCCGAGCGTGGTTCGCCACTACGCCCGGATCGACGACGCCCTCGCCGGGAAGATCGCGGCCAACCGTCGCGACCGGCTCGAATCTCTGCAGGCGGTCGACGAGGGGGTCGAGCGAATCGTCGCCGAGGTCGAGGCCGCGGGCGAGCTCGACAACACCCTGTTCATCTTCGTCTCCGACAACGGCTACCTGCACGGCGAGCACCGCCTGCCCAACCAGAAGGTCGTCCATTACGAGGAGTCGAGCCGAGTGCCGTTGATCATCCGCGGGCCGGGCTTTCCGGCGGGTGAGACCCGCACGCAGCTGGTCGGCAACATCGATCTTGCGCCGACGATCGTCGAACTTGCAGGCGCGACCCCGGGGCGGGTGATGGACGGTGAGTCGCTCGTCCCCTACGCGCGCGACCCGCAGCACCGCAGCAATCGCTCGCTCGTGCTGGAGTCGGACTTCGCCGAGGTCGGCGGGACCACCCAGGTGATCATCCCGGCCTACCACCAGGGCGTGCACATCTACTACGACGCGATCCGCACCGAGCGCTTCAAGTACGTGCACTGGTTCCGCGACGTGAACGGCGAGCCGGCCGACGAGGAGGAGCTCTACGACCTCGAGGCGGATCCCTACGAGCTGCAGAGCCTGCACGAGAGCCCCCGCCACGCGGCCATCAAGCGAGAGCTCGCGGGCCGGCTCGAGACCTTCAAGGACTGCGCGGGCGCGACCTGCAAGGAGAACCGTGCGGATCCAAAGCTCCGCTGCCTGCGATCGCCGCTGCGGGTCCGGCGCAACAGGATCGGACCGATCCGCATCGGTGACGACCGCAGTGAGGTGCTTGTTCACGCGGGCAGCCCGGTCCACGCCGGCGAGCGGCGTTGGCGATACTGCGGTCGGCGAGGTGGCCGGACCAAGGTGAAGTTCACCCAGGCGGGGGAGGTCAGGCGGATCAAGACCACCTCCAAGATCACGGGCTCTCGCGGTGACGGGCGGGGCTCAGTGGTGGTCACCCGCTGAGCCCGTCCGGCTCGATCTTCCTGCGCTTTCTGAAGTTCGGCGCGCTCGCCTGGGGTGGACCTGCCGCGCAGATCTCCATGATCTCGAAGGAGTGCGTCGACGAGGAGGGCTGGGTCGACGACGAGACGTTCAAGAAGACGCTCGCGGTCTACCAGGTGCTGCCCGGGCCGGAGGCGCACGAACTGTGCGTCTACTTCGGGCGGCTACGCGGAGGCAAGCTCGGCGGGTTCCTCGCCGGCCTCGGTTTCATGCTCCCCGGCTTCCTGCTCATGCTCGCCCTCTCGATCCTCTACGTCGAAGCCGGGCTAGACGAGCGCTTCGAGGACCTCTTCTACGGGCTGCAGGCCGCGGTTGGTGCCCTCGTCGCGATGGCGATCGTCCGGCTCAGCCGCAAGTTCCTGAACGACGTGCCCCTGGTCCTGATCGCGATCGCGAGCCTGGCGGCCACCTACCTGCTCGGGTTGGGCTTCGTCCTCGTCCTGCTCGCCGCCGGACTCGCCTACGAGCTCTGGACGAACGCGCGGCGATGGAGTGGCCGGGCGGGTGCCTTCACCCTCTCACCGGTGGCCGTCCTCGTCGCCGCGGTGGGCGCGATCACGGTTTCGCTGACGGCGGAGATCTTCTTCGAGGGCCTCAAGGCCGGCCTGCTCACCTTCGGCGGTGCCTACACGGTGATCCCGTTCCTCCAGGAGAGCGCGGTCGAGGGGCAGGGGTGGCTGACCGACGCGGAGTTCCTGGACGGGATCGCGCTCGGCGGGATCCTGCCCGCGCCGGCGATCATCATCGCGACGTTCGTGGGTTATCTGGCCGGCGGGCTCGCCGGCGGGCTCGCGATCACGGTCGGCATCTTCCTGCCGGCGTTCGTCTTCCCGATCTTCTTCCACCGCCAGCTCGTCGCCATCGCCGAGAACGACCGGATCCGGCCGTTCCTGCTCGGCGTCGCCGCCGGAGTGATCGGGCTGATCGCCGCCGTGACGATCGAGATCCTGGAGGTGGGGATCGTCGACGTCCCGAGCGCGATCCTCGCCGTCGCCGCCTTTCTCGCCCTCTACCGCTTCCAGAGCAAGCTGACCGTGCTCTGGGTGATGCTCGGCTGCGGCGCGATCGGGGCGTTGCTACAGGCGACTGCCCTGTCTGCGTCCTGACTAACGGTCCTGCGCCTCGGCCTCGTGCTCGAGCATGCTGCGTTGGCCAAGCGTGTAGAGGAGCGCGATGGAGGGGATCACGACCAGCAATGCGACCACGAACACGATCAACACCACGGTGAGGGTGTCGCTCGTTCCCGCACCCTCCTGGATCGTCAGTGTCTCCGGCAGCAGGTAGGGGTGCTGGGCGACCGCCCAGCCGGCGATCACGGCGACCACCGCTCCGACCGCCAGCTCGCGGACTCCGCGGCGAGCCCTCCGCCTGAGCAGCACGAGCGCGCCGATTCCGCAGAGCCCGGACAGGATTAGCAGCGGCAACCCATCGCCGGTGAGTCCGTCGTAGACGTAGCGGGCGTCGTCCCGAAGCGCGAGGATCCCGGCCACGGCAACAATCCCCGCCGCGATCGCGGAGGCCAGCGCCCGGGCCTCGAAGTAGCGCTCGAGGTCCGCGTCGTCCTCGCGGCGCGCGTCGCTGACGAGGAACACGGCGGCTACGTAGGCGCCCGCGACGACGAAGAGGACCCCGATAGTGATCGAGAGCGGGTTCAGCCAACTCGTCACCGCATCGCCCTGGGCATTGCCGAGCGGGACTCGGCCCGAGGCGATCGCGCCGACCACGGTGCCGAGGAAGAACGGCGTCATCACCGACGAGGCCGCGAACATATGGGCGGCGAACCGCTGACCCGAGACCGAGCGGGCGACCTCGTGGAACGCGAAACCCGAGCCGCGCAGCACGATCCCGAGCGCGGCCAGGCAGAGCGGGATGAACAGGGTCGAGAAGATCGCCTCGAAAGCGGACGAGAACGCGGTCCAGAGGACGACGAGGACGAAGATCAGCCAAACGTGGTTCGCCTCCCAGACCGGGCCGATCGCTCTGTCGATCAGACCCTTCGCGCGCTCGCCGCGCTCGCCGCTTCCGGCGACCATCGCCCAGAAGCCGGCGCCGAAGTCCGCGCCCCCGAAGACCCCGTAAAGGGTGATTCCCACCATCAGGACCGCGGCGACCGCATCGGGCTTGCTCACTCGTGTCCTCCCGTGGTTTCGCGGCCGGCCTCGACGGTCGGGTTCTCACGCGGGCCATAGGGGACGTCGACGGAGTCCACGCCCGCCGCGCGCCAGCGGGCCGCCATGCTGCGCAGGATGAGCACGGTGGCCACCCCGAGCAGCGCGTAGACGACGAGCACGATCGAGAAGCTGATCCAGACGCCCGATGCGCCGGTGATCGCCTCATCGGTCCGCATCACCTCGTAGACGATCCACGGCTGGCGACCGACCTCGGTCACGATCCAGCCGCACTCCATCGCGATGATCGTCGCGATGCCGGAGACCGAGACGGCCCGCAGGAACCATTTCGTCTTCGGAATGTCGCGCTTTCGCCACCAGGCGATCCCGAGCCACAGCCCGAGACCGATGATCGCGGTGCCGACGCCGACCATGATGTCGAAGGACCAGTGCAAGAGAGTGTTGGCGGGCGGTCGCTCGTCGGGCGGCACCGAGTCCAGCCCGACCACCTTCGTGTCGGTGTTGAACCCGACGAGGAACGAGTCGAACCCAGGGATCCCGACCCCGTACCTCACCCCGTCGTCGGTGCAGATCCCGAAGATGTACTCGGTCACGTCGCTGTGGGTGTGCTGGACGCACTCCATCGCCGCGAACTTGACCGGCTGGTCCTCGGCGATAGCGCGCGCAGCTGTGTCCCCGACGAAAAACTGAACCGGGGCGAGGATCGACGCGACGGTGAGCGGGATCAGCAGTCCGAGCCGGTGATGGCGATCGCGCCGGCCACGCAGCATCCCGACCGCGTAGACCGAGGCGACCGTGAACCCGACCACCAGGTAGGCGGCGAGGATCATGTGCGGGACCTCGTAGGGGACGGCCGGGTTGAAGATCACCTTCAGCGGATCGACATCGGTTACCGCCCCGTCCGCTCCCAGCGTGTACCCCTGGGGCTGGTTCATCCACGCGTTCACCGCGACGACGGAGAACGCCCCGCCGATCCCGCAGATCGCGACCGGGATCCCGCTCCAGAAATGAGGCCAGGGCCGGAGTCGCTTCCAGCCGAAGATGTAGATCGTGAGGAAGATCGCCTCGAGGAAAAAGAAGATCCCCTCGATCGCGAAGAGGACGCCGAAGACGTCTCCGAATCGGTCTGTGAATTCGGGCCAAAGGAGGCCGAACTCGAACGAGAGCACGGTGCCGGTGACGGCGCCCACCGCGAACAGCACCGCCGCCACCTTCGACCAACGGTGCGCGAGCTCGAGCGCGACCGGGTCGTCCCGCCGCAGGCCGATGTAGTTGGCGATGAGCATCATCACCGGAAAACCGACCCCGAAGCTGGCAAGGATGATGTGGAAGCCGAGCGTGAACGCCATCTGGCTCCGCGCCGGAAGCAGCTCGGACGACGCGGCGACAAGGGTTGCCAGATCGATCATGGGCCGACCACGATCTCGAGCATAAGGCTCGTGTGTGCCGCGCGTAAGTCGACAGACTTCTCATCTCGCTCTCATCTGATCGCCACAATCTCTAGGTCATGAGAGTTCTGGTCGTCGAAGACGAGCCGAAGATGGCGGCTCTGATCAAGCGCGGGCTTGAGGAGGAGGGGATGGCGGTCGACGTCGCCAACGAGGGCGAGGAAGGTGTCTGGCGCGGCGCGGCCACCGAGTACGACGCGATCGTCCTCGACGTGATGCTGCCGGGCATCGACGGCTTCGAGACCTGCCGTGCGGCTGCGCGAGGACGGGGTCTGGTCGCCGATCCTGATGTTGACGGCGCGCGACGCGGTTTCCGATCGGGTTGAGGGGCTCGATCGCGGCGCGGACGACTACCTGCTCAAGCCGTTCTCGTTCGCGGAGCTGCTCGCGCGCCTGCGCGCCCTCTCCAGGCGCGGTCCCGCCGAACGCCCGGCGGTGCTCGCGGTCGGGGACCTGCGCCTCGATCCTGCGACGCGCCAGGTCTGGCGAGGCGAGACGGAGATCTCGCTGTCGGCCAAGGAGCTCGCCCTGCTCGAGGTCTTCATGCGGAGGCCGGGCCAGGTGCTCTCTCGCTTCCAGCTCCTCGAGCACGCGTGGGACTACGAGTACGAGAACCGCTCGAACGTCGTCGACGTCTACATCCGCTACCTGCGCGAGAAGGTCGACCGGCCGTTCGGCGTGGAGAGCATCGAGACCGTGCGCGGCGCGGGCTACCGGCTGCGGACCGAGCAGCCCGCATGAGCCGCCTGTCGATCCGGGCACGACTCGCCCTCGCGTTCGCCGGGTCCCTCCTGCTCGTCCTCGCGCTCGCGGCGGTCTTCGTCTACTTCCGGGTGGACGACTCCCTGACCGCTGCGCTCGACGATCGTCTGGAGACGCAACTGGCCGAGCTCGCTACAGATGCCGTCACGGACGATCTGACCGCGGACTCGGTCCTGCCGGGCCCGGCGGATCCCGAGGATGGCTTCTCTCAGGTGATGGCGCTTGACGGCACGGTTGTCGCCTCGAGTGTCGAGGGCGATGTGCCCGTGCTCGGCCCGGCGGAGCTCGAGCGGGCCGTCGCGGGTCCGACCGAGTCGGAGGAGCGCCCGGTCCCGGGCGTCGACGGGAACGCGCGGATCGTCTCCGCCCCGGTCGAGGGAGCCGATGGCGAGCTGATCGTGATCGCCGGCGTCTCCACCGACGATCGGGCGGAGGCCCTGGCCGGAATCGCCGGCGCCTTCGCCATCGGCGCACCGATCGCCGTGTTGCTTGCGGCTGGGCTCGGCTACCTCCTAGCGACGCGATCGCTCGCGCCCGTCGAGGCGATCCGCCGGCGAGCGGGGGAGATCACGCTCGCGCGCAGCGGCGAGAGACTGCCGCTGCCGAAGGCCGACGACGAGATCCGCCGTCTGGCCGAGACGCTCAACGCGATGCTCGACCGGATCGAGGCGTCGCTTGAGCGCGAGCGCGAGTTCGTGGCCGATGCGAGCCACGAGCTACGGACGCCGCTCGCGATCCTGCGGGCCGAGCTCGAGCTGGCCGAGCGCCCAGGGCGCAGCCCCGAAGAGATGCGTGGCGCGTTCCGGTCGGCGGCCGAGGAGACCGACCGGCTCTCCAGGCTCGCTGACGACCTGCTCCTGATCGCCCGCTCCGACGATGGCCGCCTTCCGATCAAGCCGGAGGAGACGGAACTGGCGCCGCTCTTGAACCTGGTTCGCGACCGCTTCGCCGACCGAGCTCAAGACGATGCGCGGGAGATCCGAGTGGACGTCGCGGGCGGCCTCTTCGCCTCCCTCGACCCGATGCGGATCGAGCAGGCTGTCGGCAACCTGATCTCCAACTCGCTTGTTCACGGTGGCGGAACAATTTCGGTCAATGCCCGAAAGAAGGGCGATCACGTCCAGATCGACGTGGGGGATGAAGGGCCAGGCTTCCCCGAGGGCTTCGGGGACCGCGCGTTCGACCGCTTCACGCGGGCCGACGATGCCCGCACGGGCGGCGGCGCCGGGCTCGGCCTGGCGATCGTGCGCGGTATCGCCGAGGCTCATGGCGGCAGTGCGACCGTCGTCGGCGCGGGACCGGGATCCGCCGTGCGGATCGAGTTGCCCGCGTCTCATCGCCATCTCATCGACGCTCCGTAGAACTGGCGATGCAATGCGGGACACAATCGAAAGGAATCCCATGAGCAAGCGCAACAAGTTCATCGCCGCCGGCGCCGCCGTCCTGGCGTTGGGGGCAGGCGGAGCCGCGATCGCGACGGCGGGCTCGAGCGGCGACAGTGAGGAGCCGATCTCCGGCTCGGCTCTCGCCGAGGCCGAGGCCGCAGCGCTCGAACACACCGGCGAGGGCACGGTCACCGACACCGAGGTCGGGGACGAGGAGAGCTACTACGAGGTCGAGGTCACCCTCGACGACGGCAGTCAGGTCGACGTCCAGCTCAACGAGGGCTTCGAGGTCGTCGGCGACGAGGCCGAGACCGAGGGCGAGGAGGACGAGGCCGACGAGGTGCCTGGTTCGTAGCGGTTCATCACCCGTAGCCGAAAGGCCCGTCTCGCACTAGCGAAGCGGGCCTTTCGTGATTAGCTTCTTCGAACGTTGAGCTTCTCCGGGATCTCTCTCGTCACGAGCACCGGCGGTCCCGCCGAGCTCGGGGATGCCGCCCGCCTTGCCGAGAAGGCCGGGTTCGCGTCGGTCTGGGCGACCGAGTTCTACGACCGGTCGGCGGTGGTCGCCCTTGCTGCAATGGCCCAGGCGACGAGCACCATCGAGCTCGGCAGCGCGATCGCCTACGGATTCGGGCGCACTCCGCTGGTGCTGGCGGCCGAGGCTCGCGACCTCGACGAGCTCTCCGAGGGCCGCCTAACCCTTGGCCTCGGAACCGGCACGCGGCGGATGCAGCAGGAATGGCACGGCCTTGACGGCGAGCATCCGGCCAGCAGGATGGAGGAGCTCGTCCCGCTCCTGCGCAGGCTCTGGCACCTGCACGAGGAGCAGATCGACCACGATGGTCGCTTCTACCGCCTACGTGTCCAGCCGACCGCTCCGCCCCGCGAGCCCTTCCGCCTGGACACCCCGATCTACATGGCGGGGGTGAACGCGCGGATGGTCGAAGCTGCCGGCGCGGTCGCGGACGGCCTGATCGGGCACCCGCTGTTCACGCCGGAGTACGTGCGAGAGGTGGTCCGCCCGGCGCTCGCGCGCGGCGCCGAACGCGCGGTCGCGACGCTCCGCCGATCGCTGGGTACCTGACGTGCTCGGTGGCGGAGGATCGCGACGCCGCCCGTCAGGACGCCGCCGCGATCATCGCGTTCAACTCGACCGTGAAGACCTATCGCGCCACGAATCGGGTCAGCGGTTTCGAGCGCGAGGCCGAAATGATCCGCGACGCGTGGAGCCGCGGCGATTGGGAGGCGATGGTCGGGGCGGTGACCGACGACATGATCGACTCGATCGTGCTCGCCGGAACCCCCGACGAGGTGCGCGACCGATTTGCGGAGCGCTGGGACGGAGTCTACGAGCGAACCCTTCTATGGCCGCCTGCCTTCAAGGGCCGGGAGGCCGTTGAAGCGGTGATCGAGACGTTCAAGAAATAGGACTCGGTCAGCCGCCGCCGTACGCGACGACGAGATCCGTCGCAAAGCCGAGCAGGAACCCGGCCGCGAGATCCACAGCCCGAGTTCCCGATGTCCCATCCGGCGCATGCCGTTCCAGACCTCCCCGATCACGTAGAGGATCGCGCCACCAGCAAGGCCGTAGAAGGCCAGCTCCAGAGGATCCGAAGTGACCTCGTAGCCGATGATCGAGCCGAAGAAGACGGGGGCGCCAGCGATCACCCCGGCAGCAAAGAGCCAGCCCCAGGGCGGACGCACCGAACCCAGTGGGCCGATGATGGCGAACCCCTCGGTGGCGTTGTGGAGCGCAAAGCCGATGATCAGCACCGTCGCGAGCGCGATCTCGCCGCTCGAGGCCGAGACTCCGATGGCGAGACCCTCGGCGAAATTGTGCAGCCCGATCGCGACGGCGATCGTCATCCCGAGCCGGAGGACATGCCGCGGCGTCGCCCCGCTCCGCGGCTCGAGCTGGCCGGCTTCTTCGAGGGTGGCCGCGTCCACCGAGCCGCCACCGATCGGGGGGAGGTCTCCGTCCCGGGGGCGCATCCAACGCTCGACAGCACCGAGCCCGGCAGTACCGGCGATGAAACCCGCGGCGAGGAGCACGAATAGCCCGATCGCCTCGGCGGCATTGCCCTCGCCCTCGCCGAGCTCCTCGACCGGCTCCTCGACCAACTCGAACGCGTGCTCGAAGACGTCGACAAAGAGGAACGCGAGCACGCCGACCGCGAACATCGCGAGGCCTACCCGAGCTCGGGGGCCAAGCACCTGCATCCTTGCCAGCGGCAGGCCGATGAAGATTGTCAGGCCGGCGAAGGCGCCGAGCAGGGCTGTTTCCGCGAGGGTCATAGTTAGGGCACCCTAATACGTTTCTCGATGAGATTGTTATGAGAAGGCGCTCATGGGCTTCTCATGCGGGTTGGGGATCGTCGCCCGGACATCGAAATCGACGAAGGAGATCACGATGATCAGCAAGAGGAAAGGGGCGTTCGCCGGCATGACGTGCGCCGCAGTTGCGTCCGTTTTTGTTGCTTGCGGCGACGAGGGCGCATCGGCGAAGGGCGAAACGACGTCGCTGCCGCAGGGATCGGAGACGGTCGAGCTCGACCCCGCCGAGTTCACCACCGAAATCGATAACCCCTACTGGCCGATGAAGCCGGGGAACCGGTGGGTCTACGAGGAGACCGACCTCGAGGGGACGAAGCAGAAGGTGGTCGTCACCGTGACCGACCGCACCTACGAGATCTCGAACGGGATCGAGGCGCGGGTCGTGCGCGACGTCGTCACCGAGGATGGCGAGCCGGTCGAGAAGACCGACGACTGGTACGCCCAGGACGCCGAGGGGAACCTCTGGTACCTGGGCGAGGACACCGCGGAGTACGAGAACGGCAAGGTTTCCTCGACGGCCGGGTCCTTCGAGCACGGAGTCGACGGCGCCCAGGCCGGGATCGCGATGCCGGCTGCGCCCGAGGCCGGGATGACCTACCGCCAGGAGTACTACGAAGGTGAGGCCGAGGACAAGGCCGAGGTCCTGAGCCTCGACGAGAAGGTCGAGGTGCCGGCCGGCTACTACCCGCATGCGCTGATGACGAAGGACCTGGTGCCGACCGAGCCCAAGGTCTCGGAGCACAAGTTCTACGTCGAGGGCATCGGCCCCGTGCTTACGCTCGACATCTCAGGCGGCACCGGCCGTGAGGAGCTGATCAAGTTCCGCGAGGCGAAGTAGGTCGTTCCTCGAAGCTGAGGCGCGTTCCGTCTTCGGCCGTGAACCGTCCCGTCGCCCGCCGCAATGCGAACCGGATCGGCGACGGGGCGGTTTCGGCCGTGACGCTCACGGCCCTGTAGTCGGGCTCGACCTCCACGATCACGGCCGGCTCGACGACGTCGGCGGTGACGATCGAGACCCGGTCTCCCACGCGCGGGTATCCCCTCGGAAGCCTGGTCAACGTGTCTCAGGCTCCGGCGCCCTCAGGCGGGGCGTCGCCGCCCTCGGCGTAGGGGTACCACCAGTCCTTCGCCTCAACAACCGTCTCGATGTGGACGTGCTTGGTCTCCTGGAAGGCCTCGAGGCCCTCGCGGCCGAGCTCGCGGCCGATCCCGGACTGCTTGAAGCCGCCGAACGGGCCCGCGTCGTTGTCGGTGAGCGGGTCGTTGAACCAGACGGTTCCCGCCTTCAGCTCGCGCAGGCAGCGGACGGTGTTCGCGAGGTCGCGGGTGTAGACGTTGGCGCCGAGCCCGTAGGGAGTTGAGTTGGCGAGCTCGATCGCCTCGTCGAGCGAGCCGACCGGGACGATCGGCGCGACGGGGCCGAAGGTCTCCTCGCTCAGGAGCGCCGTGTCGGCCGCGGCGCCGGTGACGACGGCGGGGGAGAAGAAGTGGCCGCGCTCCTGTCCGGCATCGCCGCCGCCGACGACGAGCTCGGCGCCGGAGTCCACCGCCGCCTCGACCTGGGCGGCGACCTTCGCGCGCTGCCCCGCCGAGACCATCGGGCCCACGTCGGTGGAGGAGTCCATCGGGTCGCCGACGACGAGCGTCCGCGTGTGGTCGGTGAACGCCTGGAGGTAGTCGTCGTAGACGTCCTCGTGCACGTAGAAGCGCTCGGCGGATGTGCAGACCTGGCCCGCGTTCAGGAACGCCGCCCAGGCGCCGCCGCGCGCAGCGACGTCCAGCTCACCGGCGACGTCCGCGCAGACGATGAATGGGTCCTTGCCGCCCATCTCGAGGTTGGCCCGGGCGACCCGCTCGGCGCACTTGATCGCAACCTTCTTGCCGGTGGCGACGGAGCCGGTGAAGGCGACGCAGGCCACCCGCTCGTCGGCGACGATCGCGGCGCCGACGTCGCCGGCGCCGGGGACGATGTTGACGACGCCCGCGGGCAGGTGGTCGAAGCAACCGGCGAGCGCGAGGGTGGAGAGCGGCGTCAGCTCGGAGGGCTTGCAGACGACCGGGTTGCCTGCGGCGAGCGCCGGCGCGACCTTCCACGAGAGCAAAAGCAGCGGGTAGTTCCAGGGCACGATGCAGCCGACGACGCCGACCGGGTCCTTGACCACCATCGCGAGCTGGGTAGCCTCGATCGACGGGATCACGCGGCCCGCCGAGTCGCGGCCGATCTCCGCGTAGTAGTCGAACGCCGCCGCGGTCCAGCCGACCTCGTCGGCGTTCTCGACCAGCGGCTTGCCGCCCTCCCGGGTCATCGTCGCGGCGAGCTCGTCCGTGCGGGCGCGCAGCCGGTTCGCGACCTCGTGCAGCATCTCGCCGCGCTCGACCGCCGGCGTTCGCTCCCATTCGCGTTCCGCTGCCGACGCGGCCGCGAGCGCCGCGTCGAGCTGCTCACCGGAGGGCGTCGCGACCTCGGCGATCGTCTCCTCGCTGAAGGGGTTCTCGACCGCCACCGACTCGCCCTCGCCGGCGACGAGCTCGCCGCCGATCAGCATGCGCGTATCCGCCGTGCCCATCGGTGGCGATGCTATGCGACTACGGAAGCGCGGCGCCCGGGATCCCGCCGAGGTGGGCGACGCCGTCCTCGCGCGCCGCGAAGACCGGGATCGTGCGATCGATCATCGTCAGCCCCAGGAGGCGGCGGATCTGCTCGTCGGTGCAGACGATCGCCATCCCGCCCTCGCCGCCCAGGCGCTTGGCCGCGTGAAGGAGCACCCCGAGCCCGGTCGAGTCGACGAAGGTGCATTCGAGCATGTCGATCAGGACCCGCGACGTGCCGCCGGCGATGGCGCGCTCCAGCGGGTCACGGACCGCCGGGGCGGAGGAAAGATCCAGCTCGCCGTCGATCGTGAGGATGAAGATTCCGTTCTCGGTCTCCTCGCGCACGGCCAGCAGACTCCCTGCTTCTGCGTCGGGTGTCAACTACTTGCTCCTTCTCGCGCCCGCTCGACGAGCGGGGATATGAACCAAAGCCAGGCGAGAATGAGGGCGATCCCGGCCGTTGCGAACGTCGCCGCCCACTCGTCGTAGATGAAGTCGCTGACCAGCAGGATCGCGCCGGTGATCGCCACCCCCAGGAAGACGAAGCCGACCGTCACCACCCTGTTCGAGTCGAAGAGGATCCAATCCTTGACACCCTCGCGGAAGAGCAGCCGGTGGCGGACCGGCGCGGCGATCAGGCAGGCCGAGGCGATCGCGGTGCAGGCCAGGGTGGCGAAGTAGACGCTCTTCTGAAACTGGTTCACCTCGAGGAACCCCTGCTGGAACGGGAGCACGAGCAGGAACGCGAAGAGGACCTGCACACCGGGGAGAGCCACCCGCAAGCCTTGGAGCAGCTCCTGGAAGTTGCGATCGAGGCGCTCCTTCTCGCTCTCCCCATGCTCGCCGTCCGACTGGTTGTCGCCGGCGGTCTTGCTCTCGGTCACATTCGACAAAGCCGACAGTCACTACCCGTTCGGCTCTCCGGCCAATCATTCGTTTGGCGGCCGTGCGCTCGGGTACTTCGGGTGGCATGAACGACGAACAGACGAACGACCCGACGGTGGACGAGGAAACCGATGCCGCCGCCGAAGAGGCGGGAGCGATCGGCGGCCCTGGTGCCGACCAGGACCTCGACCCGGCAGAGCGCGCCCCGGCCGAGGGCGGCGGCGGGGAGTCCGAGGGGTTCGAGCAGGCCGAAAAGGACCTGATCGAGCACGCGAGCCACGGCGAAAACGGGCCCGACCCGACCACCCGCGCGACCGACGAGCCGGCGCCTCCCGGTTTTCAGGAGACCGACGCCGGGTAACCGGCGTGTGCCATGAGCGGCAAGGAAGCTTCGCTGGACACCATCGAGACGCAGATCCCGGCCCGTCTCGATCGCCTTCCCTGGTCCCGCTTTCACTGGCTGGTGGTGATCGGGCTCGGGACCGTCTGGATCCTGGACGGGCTCGAGGTCACCATCGTCGGCTTCCTCGCCGCGCGGCTGGTAGAGCCCGGCAGCGGGATCGAGATGACCCCGTCGTACATCTCGCTCGCGGCCGCCGTCTACGTGGCGGGAGCGTGCCTCGGAGCGCTCTTCTTCGGGCAGCTGACCGACCGCTTCGGCCGCAAGAAGCTGTTCCTGATCACGCTCGGCCTCTATCTGATCGCGACGGTCGCCACCGCCTTCTCCTTCGCCCCTTGGTTCTTCCTGGTCGCCCGCTTCTTCACCGGCGCGGGGATCGGCGGCGAGTACGCGGCGATCAACTCGGCGATCGATGAGCTGATCCCGGCCCGGGCCCGCGGCCGCGTCGACCTGATCATCAACGGCTCCTTCTGGCTGGGCGCTGCGGGCGGCGCCCTCCTCTCGCTGATCCTGCTCGACACCTCGATCTTCGCGATCGACGTCGGCTGGCGCACCGCGTTCGGGCTGGGTGCCATCCTCGGCCTCGGCATCCTGATCGTCCGCCGCCACGTCCCCGAGAGCCCCCGCTGGCTCTTCATCCACGGTCGCGAGGAGGAGGCCGAGCAGATCGTCGGTGAGATCGAGGCGCAGGTGAAGCGGGAGACCGGGCAGGAGCTCGACGAGCCCGGCGACTCGATCGCCGTCAAGCAGCGCAGGTCGGTCCCCTTCCGCGAGATCGCCCGGACCGCCTTCAAGGTCTACCCGAAGCGGGCGATCCTCTCGCTCTCCCTGTTCGTCGGCCAGGCGTTCATCTACAACGCCGTCGTCTTCACGCTCGGCCTGACGCTGACGACCTTCCTGGGCGTAAAGGCGGACGCGGTCGGCCTGTTCTACGCGGTCTTCGCCGCCGGCAACTTCCTCGGGCCGCTCCTGCTCGGCCGCCTGTTCGACACCGTGGGCCGCCGCCCGATGATCGCCGGGACCTACCTGCTGAGCGCCGTGTTGCTCGTGGTCGTCGCGATCATGTTCAACGGTGAGAGCTTCAGTGACTGGGGCTACGTCGCCGCACTGACCGCCACCTTCTTCTTCGCCTCCGCCGGTGCGAGCTCTGCCTACCTGACCGTCTCCGAGATCTTCCCAATGGAGGTGCGTGCCCTCGCGATCGCCTTCTTCTACGCGATCGGGACCGCGATCGGCGGGATCACCGGGCCGCTCGTGTTCGAGAAGTTCGCCTCCAGCGGCGAGCCCTCGCAGGTGATGGTCGGCTACCTGATCGGAGCCGGGGTGATGGCGTTCGGCGGGATCATCGAGCTCCTCCTGGGACTTCGCGCCGAGCAGCGCTCACTGGAGGACATCGCGACACCGCTCTCCGCGGAGGAGGCCGAGCAGCCGGCGCCAAGCGAGGCCGATGAGCGTGCCGCCCGCAGGCTACGTAGGCGCGAGGGCGAGGCTGCCGGCTGGCGACGCTACCGGCCCGGGATGAGCAACGCGAGCTATTCGCCCTTCCAGGTCTGGCCGCCCGGCGAGGATCTACCGGCGCTCGACCGAGAGGTCGAGATCATCTCCCGAGCGCTCGACGAGCACGGCCCGACAGATCGCCGCGAGCTGCATCGGCGGGTCGGCGCGCGTTACTGGGGCCCGGGTCGCTTCACGCAGGCCCTTCGCGAGGCGATGCGCGAGGGTGCGGTCGTCTCGTCCGGTCGTGGCCGCTTTGCCCGGCCCGGAAGTCGCGACCCCTCGGTCAGCTGAACACCAGCCCGCAGTACCGACTGTGACAAGATTCCAGTGCGTCGCTGTGCCACCCACACTGGCCATGCGGCGCCCTCGAGCAGCGTGCCGGGCTGCCGACGATCTTCAGGCGATCGGCGGTACGGCGTGCGCGGACAGGTATGTCCGCATGTCGTTCACATGCTCATGGAACTTGAGGTCACGAACATCGAAGCGGGGGACGAGGCGCGTCTCTTCGAGCGGTTTGCGCAGACGCGCGATCCCGCGGACCTCGAGCGTCTCACCGTGCGATACATGCCCCTGGCGCGGAAGCTTGCGGCGCGCTACGGAGGCGGCCGTGAGTCCTTCGAGGACCTCCTGCAGGTGGCGAGCATCGGGCTGGTCAACGCGATCAATCGCTTTGAGCCGGAACGAGGATTCGCCTTCTCGAGCTTCGCCGCGCCGACGATCCTCGGCGAGCTGCGACGTCACTTCCGCGATCGCGGGTGGGCGGTCCGGATCTCCCGCGACCTGCAGGAGCGCAGCCTGCAGGTGGAGAAGGCGAGCTCCGAGCTGCCGACCCGGCTCGGGCGCTCACCCTCGGTCATGGAGATCGCGGAGCACGTCAGAGCGACAGAGGAGGAGGTGCTGGAGGCGATCGAGGCCGGCCATGCCCACCATGTCGCGTCCATCGACGCGCGGCGTGACAACGGGGACGGGGAATCGCAATCGATCGTCGAGACGATCGGCGACCTCGACGGCGGCTTCGAGACGGTCGAGCACGCAGTTCAGATGTCGAGCGCCGTCACGGGCCTCTCAAAGCGGGACCGCCTGGTCCTGTTCCGGAGATTTGCGGAGGACAGGACTCAATCCGAAATCGCCGAGGAGATCGGTGTCTCGCAGATGCAGGTCTCGCGCATTCTGCGGGCCTCGTTGCAGAAGATGCGCTATGAGCTCGATGGCGATGGGAGCCGGGACAACGGCGCGGGCTAGTCACCGCCTTCGCGACCGTCCGCCGTTTCGTTCGGCCGCCGGTATCTCGGCCTTCGCGACAGCGCGTGTCAGCACCGGAATCTGACGCTCGAGGAACCTCGACATCCGCTCTTCGTCCCGGCGGATCTCCCGCGCGATCTTGGCGGTCTCCTTGTCGCCGACCTCCTCGGCGAGGGCTTCGATCGCCGTGTAGGTGGCGATTTCCTCAGCTTCCTCCGAGTACTCGGTCTTCGCGTTCTTCAGCTGCTTTTCCTCGATGCCGGTGCCGCGCGCCGCGTGTAGCTGGCCCTTGCCGAGGGCGGCGACCTGCTTCACGGCTGCCGACGCTTCCTTGACCGCATCGGTCAGCAGACCGTCCGCGCCAAGCTTCTTCGCCCGCCGCTCGACGAGCTTGGCATGCCGCTTGGTTTCGCGCAGGTGCTCTTGGAGTCGCTTCTTGTACGGCTTGCGCTCAGCCATCGCGATGTGGGCCTGGAGCGAGCGCTCCAGCTCCCTTTCCTTCGCGTAGGCCTCGACCAGGTACTGCGTCAGCTTTGACTCACTCGTTGTCTGGGACATCGGAGTAGTCCTCTCTCTCGTGGTTGTCGTGCTTTGGGTTAGGTGACAGGCGTCTTCGCGAGTGCCGGCAGCACGGCTTCGCCGTAGACGCGGAACGCTTCGTGCGGGTCGGCACCGGATGCGTTCTGGAGGCAGACGATCGTGGCCCCGAGCTCGGCGACCTCGCGGATCCGCTTGACGTGTTCCTCGGGGTCCGCCGAGACGATGTAGGCCTCCATGAACTCCTCGTCGGAGAAGTCCTCCTCGCCCTTGCGCTGCATCTCCCGCGGGTCACTCCAGTCGTCGGTGAAGAACTCAGGGGGCTGCGTGCCCTTCCAGACGCGCGCGCCCTCGAGCGCCTCTTCGTCGCTCTCCGCCCAGGAGAACCCCGTCTGCAGGATCACCTCGCCGGGCTCCTTTTCGAGTCGTTCTCGCTCGGCGCGATATGCGTCGATCACCTCGGGCGCCTGCTCCGGATCGGCGAGCGTCCAGACCCCGTCGCCTCGAGCCGCGGCCACCTTTGCGGCATCAGGGCCGAACGCGGAGACGTAGACCTCGGGTCGCCGCTTCGGGAGCGTGTGCAGTAGCGCCTGCTTCGTGCGGAAGTACTCGCCGTCGAAGTCGAGCCGCTCGCCGTCGAAGAGGCGGCCGATGATCTCGAGCGCCTCGTCCATGCGGGCGATCTGCTCCGCGACTGACGGCCATTCCATCCCCGCGGGACTCTCGTTCAGCGACTCACCTGAGCCGATCCCCGCGAACGCCCGGCCTGGCGCAAGCTCTTCGAGGGTCGTGAAGGCCTGCGCGGTCATTGCCGGGTGGTGCCGGAACACCGGTGCGGTGACGCCGGTTCCGATCCGGACCCGCTCGGTCGCCTCCGCGATCGCGCCGAGCATCACCCAGGCGTGGCCGGAGTGCCCGGGTTCCCACCAGGGCTGAAAGTGATCGGAGATGTTGACCGCCTCGAACCCGGCCTCCTCGGCATCGACCGCCTGCCGGACGATGCCCGATGGCGGGAACTGCTCGGTCGCCAGCTGTGTCCAATAACGAATCTCGCTCATGCTTCGCGAGGTACCCGAACGGGTGCGGGTCAAACGGTTTCGGGCGCGGTTGGGCGGGGTAGCCCCAGGCACATATGGGGATCTTGGACAGGTGTCGCCGTGGCCGGCGGCTTCGCGGCAGTGCTTCTGATCGCGTCCGTGGCCACCGCTTGGACACCGCTTTTCGCGATCACCATCGCGATCTTCGCCATCGCGGCGATCATGGCCGGCTTCGTCTTCTATTCGGGCGCTCGCGAGGCCCCGGCACAGGACGGGAGCCCGGGTGCCACCGCCCGCGCACGGTCCAAGGGTGCGGTGACCGAGTCCGGAACCGGCGGCGAGCAGTCCGCTCAGGCCGACCGGGACATGGCTGCGAGCGGGGCGCCATCGCCCCGGCGCGGAGGCTGAGCCGCCGGAGCGCTTGCTGCATGAGTGCCCGTTCGCCCATACTCGAGGTACCCGGCCCGCAGACCGTCCCGGAGCCTGCCCCCGAGCCGTTTCCGGAGCCGAGGCCGGACCCGGTTCCCGAACCGACGCCCGATCCTGTGCCCGACCCCGTTCCGGGCCCGGAGCGCGTTCCGGAGCCTTACCCACAGCCCGATCAGGACCCGTTTCCGGAGCAGGTTTAAAGCTCGCAGCACCTGGGAACCCCGCGCCATCTCGGACAGCTTCGCCGACTGCCGGCGGGTGCTTGTCGCGCACGGCGACCGGCTCGCCCGTAGGACGAGGTCGCCGTTCCTGCCGGGTGGCGCACTTCCACCCTGAAGTGAGCACGCGACTCATCCGCAATCGCCAGAAACCGTCTGAGGGCGCTCAGCGAGCCTGTAGCCAATTGGCCGCCCGGCCAAACTCGATGCCGCCGGGCGATTACCCAGTTTGCGCGATCTTGCCGCCGGGCGGGGGTGTCAGCGTGCCTTCGGCGTCAGGAACCGCCCGACGACGGGGATCCTGACGAAGCCCTCGACGCTGCCAAAGAGCAGGCCGACGCGGGGGAGGGCGGCGGGATCCTCGATGGCGATCGAGCGAGGCAGCCACTCCGGGCGGAACTTCTGGTTGAAGTCGCGCAGCGACTTGACCTGGAAGAGCGGGCTGAGGCCGACGGCGAGGCCCTTCAGCATTCGCTGGCCGATAGAGAGCTTGCCGGCGCTCTCGTCGAACAGCCTGCCCCAAGCGGCAAAGTTCATCGAGAGCCGGTCGAAGCCCTGGTGACCGAGCATTAGTGCGGATTCGCAGATCAGGAACTCGGTGAGACCGTTGGGCGAGTCGGGCTCGCGGCGCATCAGGTCAAGCGAGTAGGCGGGGTCGGAGCCATAGCTCGGGACGAGGCGCAGGAAGCCGACCGGCTTGCCGGACTTGTCGCGGCAGATTGCGAGGAGGAAGTCCTCGTCGAGACCCTCGACCTCCCGGTCGGACTCCATCGTGAAGCCACGCTCGTCCGTGTCGCCGCGCCAGCGCTTGCTGATCTCGTTCAGGGTGTCCACGAGCGGGCGGTCCGCGGCAGACTCGCGGATCAGCTCGAAGGAGTGCTCGCGCTGGACCTTGCTGACGGCGGCTCGCGCGGCCTTCATCCCTGGGCCCTGCAGGGTGAAGTCGCGGCAGTGGATGATCGCCTCGTCGCCCAGGTAGACGCCGGTGAATCCGCGCTGCTCGTAGAGGCTCATGTCGTCCTCGCGGACGGCCAGAAACGCGATCCGCCATCCCTGTTTGCGGCAGTGGGCGATGAAGCCGTCGACCAGCGGGCCGATCGAGCCGGGGGCGCCGATCGGGTCGCCGGAGACCAGGGCGTAGCCGTTGACGTAGGCGTAGGCGAGCATCGCCTGGCCGTCGGGGGCGAAGAAGTAGCGCTTGTCCTCGCGCAGCGCAAAGTAGGCGAGGGTGTCGTCGCCCCAGGCGTGGACGAGGTCGCGCGCTTGGCGGCGTTCCTCGTCGGTGGTGCCGCCTCGGACGACGAATGGCCGGAAGACGAGCCAGAGCAGGATCGCGACACCGAGGATTCCCAGCGCGAGCAGGGCGTCGCCAAAGAAGCGGTTGAAGCTGTCGCTCTCGTAGGTGTAGGGGCCGTCGAGGCCGATCAGGCCGGCGAACGTCGTCTCGATCGCGCCGCCGAGCGTGAGGTCGGGGGAGAGGTGGTCGCGTTCGACGAAAAGGGATACGAATCCGAAGATGACGACGGCGATCAGGTAGACGGCGACGAAGCGGCCGACGGAGATCAGGCTGCGCGGGTCCGGCTCGGCAGTGAAGCCGCGGCGCCAGAAGATCAGCGCGGCGACCATCAACAGGTCGACGACGATCGCGATCGGGTCTGGTCCCTTCAGCAGGTGCGCGACCGCCGAGGCGGCGAGCAGGACGACCGCGAGTTGCATGGCGCGGCGCTTCCCGCGGGCGATCTGGAACGAGAGGAAGAGGAGGGCGGCGCCGAGCAGGACGACGGCCACATGGACGCCGGCCCGCTCTCCGGCGGGCAGAAGGGTGTCGATCCCAAAGCTCTCGCGGACGCCGGGGAGGGAGGGGAGCAGCGAGATGACGCCTGCGACGGCGACGAGGATGGCCAAGAGCCGCAGCGGAGCTTTGGGCGGCGGAAGCACTGATTCAGGCTCGTCGTTCGCTGCTCCGCCCGGCTCGGGCTCAATCGCTTCGCTTCGCAGCTCCCCCGGCACGGGCAGCGCGGTCGACACCGTCGCCCCGCCCTCGTCGTCGAGCGGGCGCATCGTCGGGAACAGGATCACCTCGCGGATCGAGGCCGCGCCCGTCAGCAGCATCACCAGCCGGTCGATGCCCACGCCGAGCCCGCCCGTCGGGGGCAGCCCGAACTCCAGCGCGCGGATGTAGTCCTCGTCGACCGACTCCGCCTCCTCGTCGCCACCAGCCTGCAGCCGCGCCTCGTCCTCGAAGCGGGCGCGCTGCTCGAGCGGGTCGTTCAGCTCCGAGTAGGCGTTGGCGAGCTCGCGGGCAGCGACGACGAGCTCGAAGCGCTCGGTCAGCTCGGGATCGTCACGGTGGGCGCGAGCGAGGGGGGAGACCTCGCGCGGGTGGTCCATGACGAAGGTCGGCTCGATCAGCTTTGCCTCGCACGTCGCGTCGTAGACCTCGGCCATCACCTTGCCCGGGCCCCAGACGTCCAGAAAGGGGACGTCGAGGTCGTCGGCGATCTTCCGCGCCTCCTCGATCGGCATCGACGGGTGCATCTTCACCCCCGCGTTCTCCTCGATCAGGTCGGCCATCGGGGCCCGGCGGAACGGCTTGCCGAGGTCGACGTCCTGGTCGCCGATCTTGACCACGGTGGTCCCCAGCGCGTCGCGGGCGGAGTTCTGGATCAGTGTCTCGACCAGGTCCATCATGTCGTGGTAATCGAGGTACGCGCCGTAGGACTCGAGCAGCGTGAACTCGGGGTTGTGCCGGGTGTCGGTGCCCTCGTTGCGGAAGACGCGGCCGATCTCGAAGACCCGCTCCATCCCGCCGACGATCAGCCGCTTCAGCGACAGCTCGAGCGCGATGCGCAGGAACATGTCGATATCGAGCGCGTTGTGGTGGGTGATGAAGGGGCGCGCCGCCGCGCCGCCGGCGTGGGTGTCGAGGACAGGCGTCTCGACCTCGGTGTAGCCCTGGTCGGCGAAGGTGCGGCGGATCGAGGAGATCACCGCGGAGCGCACCTTGAAAATCCGGTCCGCGTCGTCGTTGACAACGAGGTCGACGTATCGCTGCCGGAACCGCTGATCGGCGTCGGTGAAGCCCTGGCCCTTCGGCAGCGTGCGCAGCGACTTCGAGAGCAGCTGCCACTTCGTGACGCGGACCGAAGCCTCGCCCTTCTGGCTCATCGCCGGGATGCCCTCGGCGCCGACCCAATCGCCGATGTCGAGGTGCTGGAAGTCGTCGTGGTGCTCGTCGCCGACGTCCTCGCGCGAGACCATCAGCTGGATCCGCCCGGTTCGGTCGCGCAGATCGGCGAAAATCAGCCCGCCGTGGCGGCGGATCAGCATCAGCCGCCCGGCGATCTTGACCGTGCCGTGGAGCGATTGTCCTGCCGCGGTCCCTTCGAGCTCAGCCAGCACCTCGGCGACGCTGCGGTCGCGGTCGAAGCGAACGGGGTAGGGCTCGATCCCGCGATAGCGGAGCTTGTCGAGCTTCTGCAAACGGCGATCCCGCTCCGACTCAACAAAGCCCTCGGTCTCGTGTTCCTCCTCGTCCACGCGGTAGTTCTACATCCCCCATCCGTGGGAAGATCGCCGCGTGTCCGAAGCCCCCGGCAGAACCGGCGCTCTCGACACGATCATCAAGCAGGCGAAGGCCGACCGGAAGCGGTTGGACTCCGCCGCGCTCGGCCCGGTCTCGCTGACCGCGCTGGGGATCGCCAGCGTCGTCGGCGCGGGGATCTTCGTCAGCGTCGGCACCGGCGCCGCGCAGTACGCGGGCCCAGGCGTCGTCATCTCCTTCGTGATCGCCGGGCTCGCCGCAGGCGTCACCGCGCTCTGCTTCGCCGAGCTCGCCTCGATGATCCCGGCGGCGGGCAGCACCTACTCCTACGCCTACGCCGCGTTCGGCGTCTTCATCGCCTGGTTCATCGGCTGGGACCTGCTGCTGGAGTACCTGTTCGCGGCTTCGACCGTCGCCGTCGGCTGGGCCGGCTATGCGGTCGACATGCTCGACAGCGTCGGCATCCACGTGCCGTCGGATCTCGCGAACCCGCCGATCTCCGACTCGGGCTCGACGACGGGGATCGTCAACGTGCCGGCGATGGCCGTCGTCGCCGCGACGACGACCCTGCTCGCCATCGGGATGCGTCAATCCGCGCGGACCAACAACGCGATGGTCTTCCTGAAGATGGCGATCCTGATCGTCTTCGTCATCGTCGGCGCCTTCTTCATCACGACCGACAACTGGAGCCCCTTCGTGCCGTCGAACGAGGGCGGCTTCGGCGACTACGGCGTGAGCGGCGTGATCCGCGCCGCGGGACTTGTCTTCTTCGCCTACGTCGGCTTCGACGCCGTCTCGACCGCAGCGGCGGAGGCGCGCAACCCGCAGCGGACGATCCCGATCGGCCTAATCGCCACGGTCCTGATTTCGACAGCGCTCTACATCGCGATCGGGCTCGTGATGACGGGGATGGCGCCGTACATCGACCTGAACACCGCCGACCCGATCTCCACGGCGATCCGGATCTCCGGCGCGGGCAAGTGGCTCGAGGAGGCGGTGGACATCGCGGCGGTGGTCGGCCTCTTCTCAACGGTCCTCGTGACCTTCTACGGCCAGACCCGGATCTTCATGCGGATGTCCTCCGACGGGATGCTGCCGCCCGCGATGGGACGGGTCTCCGAGCGATTCAAGACCCCGGTCTTCGCAACGATCCTCTGCGGGATCGTCGGCGGCATCGTCGCCGGCTTCGTCCCGATCCAGACGCTCACCAACCTCGTCTCCATCGGGACCCTCATGGCCTTTCTGATCGTCTGCTGCGGCGTCCTCTACCTGCGCCGTGCGAGGCCCGACCTCGAGCGCCCATTCCGCGTCCCGTTTGCCCCGCTCACCGCGGGCTTCGGCATCGTCGCCTCATTCGGCCTGATGATCACGCTGCCGGTGGACACGTTCATCCGCCTGATCGTCTGGCTCCTGATCGGCCTGGTGATCTTCTTTTTCTACGCCCGCCGGCACACGAAGGAGCGCTTCGCCGCGATCGAGCGCGGGGAGTACGTGCCGGAGGGGGACGTGTAGATCTCTACGTCTCGGCTGGCGTCGGAGTGGCCGCCAGCGCTGCCGGGGCGGTCGACGGCTGCTTCCTTCCCGCGAGCACGATCATTCCGCCGAAGGTGAGGCACAGCGCAAGGATCGAGCCGATGACGCCGAGGGTGTCATCGTGGATCTGCTCGTTGAGCAGGGTGACGCCGAGGATGACGCTCGCGACCGGGTCGAAGATCATCTGAGTTGAGGCGGCTGGTGCGAGCTCGCCGGTCTGGAGGGAAATCTGGGACAGCGTCATGCCGACGAAGCCGACAGCGATCAACGCGTAGAGGTGCCAGTCTGTGAGCAAAACGACGACCCCGTCGCCGAGGCTGTCGACGACCGCCTTCGTCAGGGCCGCCGACACGCCGAACAGCAGGCCGGCAGCGGTGCCGAACAGAGCCGCCTTCGCCCGTGGCCGGGCATGCACGCCGATCGCGGTGAGCAACCCCGCGGCAGCGCATAGGCCGCCGCCGACGATCACCCAGAGGTGGATCGGCCCGTCGTCGCGCCCACCGGAGGGATTGCTGATGACGAGGAACGCGCCGAGCCCGATGCAGACTGCGATCGCGGCAACGATGTCCCGCCGGACGACCTTCTGACCGCTGAGCTTCGCTCCGAAGGGAAGGGCGAAGACGACCGCGGTGGCGAGGATCGGCTGGACCACGACGATCCTCCCGAGGCCTAGCGCAGCCGCTTGGCAGATGAAGCCGAGCCCGTCGGCGACGATTCCCCCGAGCCACATTGGCCTGCGCGCCAGGCGCAGAAGGAACCCCGCGCTCATCGCCTCGTCGTCGGGGATCTCCATCGCCTCACGTTGCTGGATCACCGTTCCCAGCGCGAACATCAGGGCCCCGACGAGGGCGAGCACAGGGGCGAGATTCATCGATCACCCGTTTTCGCCGTCACGACGGCCAACCCTACGGGCTTTCCCCGCAATGCCTAAATAGATGGCCTTCGGGTATTCAATACCCGCGTGTTGACCGAAGTCGACAAGGCACAGGGGCGTATCTCCCTGCTCGAAGCGGACCCCGGCATGGCCGAGGGCCTTTCGCCTGAGCAGGAGCTCGAGGCGCGGGAGCGGCTGCACGTGAACACCCTCGAGATCGAGAAGGGCGACTGGGATCCGCCGCTCGAGGGCGACGGCAACCTGGGCTACGTCCTCCTCCAGGGCTTCCTGATGCGGGAGGCCATCGTCGGCGAGTCGCGAAGCGTCGAGCTGCTCAACATCGGCGACCTGATCCGCCCGTGGCAGGAGGACCCGAGCTCCTTCTCAGCGAGCCGCTGGTGGGCACTCGAGGACTCCACCCTGGCCGTCCTCGACGACGATTCGATCGTCGGCATCTGTGCCTATCCGCCGATGCTCCACCTGATCGCCGAGCGTGCGATGACGCGCTCCCGCAACCTCGCGGTCCACTGGGCGATCGCAAACACGGTCGGCCTGGAGAAGCGGATCCTGATGCTCTTCCGTCATCTCGCCGAGCGCCGTGGCCGGGTGACTCCCGACGGAGTCGCCCTTCCGCTCCGCCTCACTCATCAGATGGTCGCCGACCTCGTCGGCGCTCGCCGGCCGTCGGCCACCACGGCCATCGTCGCCCTGGCTGATCAGGGGCTGCTCTCGCGGACTCCGGACGGCGGCTGGCTGATCACCACGGACGCGGCCGCTGCCCAATCGGAGTAGGCTTCATTACAAAGCTTGAGTGCTTCGGTACGCCGGTACAGGGCGAGATCGAAGCAAACGGCTCCTGACGGGTGGCAAGGACCGAGCGTCCGACCCGGCTCTTCCGTACCTGCCACCTAATCCGTCTAACCGATGACAGGAGCTGTTCGTGGCTGTTTCTCAACCGGAATCCCGCACCGACCGCTCGGCGGTCGCCGCCGATGTGTCCCGGGAGATAGTGCGGTTGCACGCCCGCCTGTTCGGACGCGGCCCGACCCGAGCAAAGACGTTCATCTACGACGACTTTGCGCTCTGCATCCTCGAGGACGTGCTGACAAGAGCGGAAAAGACCCTCGTGGCCGCCGGGAACACCGAGCAGGTCCACTCCATGCGTACGGCGTTTCAGGAAGCGGTCCGCGACGACTTCATTGCCCTGGTCGAGGAGACGACGGGCCGCAAGGTCCGCGCGTTCGTGAGCCAGGTGCACGTGGATCCCGAACTGGCGGTGGAGCTTTTCATCTTCGAGCCCCAGCGGGTGACAGAGGGCCCTGATGGTGAACTACCGGTCGACGCGCACGAATGAGCGAGCTTCCTACACGGGAACAGGCCGAGGAAGAGATCTCGCTAGAGCTCGTCCAGGTGCACGAGGAGTCCTACGGCGTCGGCGCGGAAAAGGTGGTCACGCACGTGATCGACGATCTCGTCGTCGTCGTCCTTGACGTGATCATCACCGAGGCCGAGCGCACCCTGCTTGGTGCCGGCAAGGTGGATGCGGTGCGTAAGACCCGTGAGGACTTCCAGGACGTAATCGGCCCCACTTTCATCGCCGTCGTCGAGCGCGCCACGGGGCGGCGCGTCGATAGCTGGATCAGCAGGATGAGCGTGGATCCGCTGTACTCAGTGGAGCTGTTTCGGCTGGCGCCGTCCCCCTGAACGACGACGCGGCCGTCCGGCGCTCCTTTTGACGATGGAACCGCCCACACCTTCGGGCCCCGTCGTCTCGCCGAACGACCGCTTTCGTCGGTGCTCGTGAAGTGAATCGTCAGGCAGTGGCGCCCACGGTCTGCTCGCGCTGCTCGTCGTGCACGCCCTCACAGAACTCCTCGATCGCCTTCGCGTTGAACGCGTCGAGGTCGTCGGGCTTGCGGCTGGTCACCAGCCCGGCGTCGACGTGGACCTCCTCGTCGACCCACTCTCCGCCCGCGTTGCGGATGTC
>CAWAUB010000008.1:0-239953 GCA_963785155.1 uncultured Thermoleophilia bacterium | reverse complement strand
CCGAGCTTCTCCAGCTGCTCCATCGGGTCGGGGGCGGCGGGCGGCGCGGGCTCCGCGTAGGCCTCCTGTGGAAGGGGCGCTTGAGCGTCCTGATTGGCCCACCGATTCGCCTGTCGGCGAGAGACGCGGTTGCTGACGGCGGTCGCGGTTCCGGCTACGACGGCGGTCCGCGCGACACCTCTGATCAATCCGGGCATGGTTTCCTTTCGGTTATAGGAACGACTACGAAGCCGAGCCCACGGGTTCGGCTGACTCCGCCGCGTCGAGAGCGGCGATCACGGACTGAACCGGGATCCTGCCGTTGGCGACGAGCTGGGCGCCTGAACGACGCAGCGCTGCAGCGAAGGGAGCCGCCCAGCGGTTCTCGTACACGAGCAGTCCCGCCGATGTACCTGGATCCAAAGCCTGGGCAGCCTCGTTCAGGTCATCTACGGAGATCAGCTCCGAGGACGCGCCCAGAAGTTCCTTGAGTGCGTCGTTCTCGCTGGCCAGCGACGAGATGTCCAGCGCTTCGACCGATCCGTCCTCAGCCTTCCTGAGGAATGCCAGGTCGATAACGCGGATCAAACCCCGGTCGACGAGGTCGACCAGAATCGGCGCCGCTTCTCCGGTCGGCTGGCGACCCGGCCACTCTATGACCAGGTAATCGATCGGGCCCATCTGATCTAGCTCATCCGACACGTTGGACTCCTCTCAAGGGGGAAACGGTTTCGGGAGTCGACGCTAAGCCGAAGCCGGGTTCGTTCATCACCCCGTTCGGATGATTCGCGAATCCTTTGTTCAATCCCCGCCGTCCGGAAGCGAGACCCCGAGGGCGAGCATGATTTCGGGGGCCGCTGCAACCACCCTGGGTCCGCCGACGTGGACGGCGACTGCCCGCAGCACGCCGAGGAGGTCCTCCGGGCTGGCGCCCGCTTCGAGCGCATCGGCCACCTGCCAGGCATACGATGCCGGCGGTGCGTCGAGCGCCACCATCGCGGCGATCCGCACCAGGGAGGCGATCCGATCCTCAAGAGCCGTTTCCTCGACGCGGTTCTCGCAAGGCTCGAACAGCTCGTCGAGTACGCGGCCTTCGCCGCTGGAGATGCCGGCCAGGGCCTGCCGGGTCTCCGGTGAGACCGCGTTCATCCGGTCTCCTTCCTTGGTGGGGGGCGAGGAGGGCGGATCGCGACTCCCCGGTACGTAGCGGGATCACACACCCGGATCGAGCGCCTCGCATCACCCACACCGAATGATCCCGCGGTCCGAAGATCACCCGGTTCGGATGATGGTGGACGTGGTGTGCCGGTTTACCGTCGCCGCAGCCGGCCCCGATCGGGAGCCGGAGACAGGGCCACCCGAGGTGGCTAGACAACGGAAGGAGCGGCGATGAGAGGTGCAGGAAGGGTCGTATTCGCGGCGTTCATGCTGCTGATGCTCGGCACGATCAACGTCATTTACGGCATCGGTGCCCTCGATGGCGCGAACTACTTCGTCAACGACACGAGGTTCATCCTGAACGACCTCAACACGCTTGGCTGGGTGCTGATCGTGCTCGGGGTGATTCAGCTGACCGGCGGCTTCTCGCTGATGGCCGGCAACACCTTCGGCCGGGTGATCGGCGTCGCAGGCGGCACCCTCGGCGCGATCGGGGCACTGTTCTCGATGGGCGGCGCCAACCCGTGGTGGTCGCTCTGCGTGTTCCTCCTCTGCATCTTCGTCGTCCACGGGATCGTGGTCTTCGGCGAGGACGAGCGGGAGGTCGCGGCTCCGTAACCGGTCGACGGCGCAGCGCGATCGGCATTCGGTCGATCGCGGCTGCGCCCGGCCCGGTCACGCGGGCCCGAGGGAAATGAAACCGCCGTCGTACGAGGAGAGACTTGATGACCAAGAAGTTCAACGGAAAAATTGCGCTCGATATTCGGGACTCGGTGCCGGACTGGACTCCGTTCCTGCCGGCGCAGGCCCCGCAGGGCGCCCCGAACGTCCTGATCATCGCCTGGGATGACGTCGGCTACGGGACGATGGACGTCTTTGGTGGTCCGGTCGAGGCGCCGAACATGCGGCGGATCGCCGAACGGGGAGTCCGGTGTTCGAACTTCCATACGACGGCGCTCTGCTCTCCAACCCGTGCCTCGCTCCTCAACGGCCGAAACGCGACCTCGAACGGGATGGCGACGATCGCCGAGTTCGGGTCCGGCTTCCCGGGGATCTCGACGCGCATCCCGATGGAGAACGGCCTGCTTTCGGAGGCCCTTGCCGAGGAGGGGTACAACACCTATTGCGTCGGCAAGTGGCACCTCGCCCCGGGCGACGAGACGACGATGGCGTCGTACAAGGGCCGCTGGCCGCTCGGCCGCGGGTTCGAGCGCTTCTACGGGTTTCTCGGCGGCGAGTCGAACAGCTGGTATCCCGACCTCGTCTACGACAACCACCCGATCGATGCGCCCGCTACGCCCGAGAACGGCTATCACCTCTCGAAGGACCTCTCCGACCGGGCGATCCAGTTCATCCGCGACGCATGGGCGGTCGATCCGGAGAAGCCCTTCTTCATGTACCTGGCCTCGCAGGCCGGCCACGCGCCGCACCACGTGCCGAAGGAGTGGGCCGACAAGTACAAGGGCCGCTTCGACCAGGGCTACGAGGCGATCCGCGTCGAGATCCTCGAACGCCAGAAGGAGCTCGGCCTGCTGCCAGCGGATACCGAGCTCTCCCGGATCAACCCGCACGGGGAACCGGACATCACCGGCCCCGACGGGCAGCCGTGGCCGCTCCTGGACACGGTCAGGCCGTGGGACTCACTCGACGACGACGAGCGGCGCCTCTTCTCGCGCATGGCCGAGGTGTACGCCGGCTACCTCTCCTACACGGACGACCAGCTTGGGCGGGTGCTCGACTTCCTCGAGAAATCGGGACAGTTCGACGACACGATCATCATCGTGGTCTCCGACAACGGCGGCAGCGGAGAGGGTGGCCCGAACGGGACCTTCAACGAGTGGCGGTTCTTCAACGGGATCCAGGATTCGACCGCGCTGACGATCGACCACATCGACGAGCTCGGAAGCCCGTCCTCCTACAACCACTACAACACCGGCTGGGCTTGGGCGTTCGACACCCCGTTTCCGTACTGGAAGCGCTGGGCCGGGTACGAAGGCGGCGTCGCCGACATGTGCCTCGTCTCCTGGCCCGCAAAGATCGAGGCGCAGTCGCAGCCCTGCGGCCGGTACATGCACGCCGTCGACATCGTGCCGACGATCTACGACCTGCTGGAGATGGAGCCGCCCGAGACGATCAAGGGCGTTCGCCAGAGCCCGATCGAGGGCGAAAGTTTCGCCGCCTCCCTCCACGGTGCCGAGGCGCCGGGAGGGCGGACGCAGTTCTACGCGATGCTGGGCCAGCGCTCCATCTACAGCGACGGCTGGCTCGCCTGCACGATGCACCCGCCGCTCAGCGGCTGGGGGAGGTTCGACCTCGACGTCTGGGAGCTCTACAACCTCGACGAGGACCGGGCGCAGTCGACGAACCTCGCCGAGCAGGAGGGGGCGCGGCTCGAGGAGCTCAAGAGCCTCTGGTACTACTACGCCGGGATCTACAACGGGCTGCCGCTCGACGACCGGACCGCGCTCGAACAGGTCCTCGCCGAACGTCCGCACGCGGGCGTCGACCGCGAGCAGTACGTCTACTTCCCGGACTGCGCCGACGTTCCCGAGGAGGGCGGGGTGCGGATCACAGGGCGCTCCTACACGATCGCGGCCGGGCTGCGGCTCGACTCGGCCGACGCGCACGGCGTCATCTACGCCCATGGCGGCGTCGCGGGAGGCCACAGCCTCTACATCAAGGACGGCCTCCTTCGCTACGCGTTCAACTGGGTCGGGACCCACCTCCAGGACGTGGTCGCCGATCGCGCGGTCACGCCCGGAGATCACATCTACACGGCGGAGTTCTCGGTGAAGGGAAAGAACGAGGACCCGGCGATGCCCGGGTTCGCGGGAACGCTCACGCTTTACATGGACGAACAGGCTGTGGGGAGCGGCGAGATCGTCACCCAGCCCGGTGTGTTCTGCCTGGTCGGTGACGGCATCTGCGTCGGGCGGGACAGCGCTTCGCCGGTCACGCCCGACTACAAACCACCGTTTCGCTTCACCGGCGGCACGATCGACAGGGTCGTCGTCGACGTCTCCGGCGAGCGCTACGTCGATCACGAGGCCGAGGTGGCGGCCTGGTTCATGCGCGACTGAAGCACGGTCAGGTGATCCGGATGAAGCGCACCTCCCTGGCCCTCGTCGTCCTCGCCTCGCTCACCCTCTTCCTCGGCGGCTTCGCGGTCTGGGCCGCCCGCCAGATCCTCAACACCGACGACTGGGTCGAGACGAGCTCGGAGCTGCTCGAAGACGAGGCGATCAACTCGGCCGTGCAGACCTTCCTCGTCGACGAGCTGTTCAGCGCCGTCGACGTCAAGGCGCAGATCGCGGGCGCGCTGCCGCCGCAGCTCGAGCCACTCGCCGGGCCCGCTGCGGGTGGCGTGCGCACCCTCGCCGAACGGGTCGCCCAAAAGGCGCTCGAGAGCCCGAAGATCCAGCAGCTCTGGGCCGACGCGAACCGAGCCGCCCACGAGCAGCTGATCGCGGTCGTCGAGGGCGATGAGGAGGGCGTGCTGACCGCCACCGGCGGCACCGTCACCCTCGATTTGAAGTCGATCATCGAGAACGTCGCCGCCCAGGTCGGGATCGACGTCGCCGGCAAGCTGCCGCCCGAGCTCGGCCAGGTCGAGATCATCCAATCTGACGAGATCGCCGCCGCCCAGGACGCCGCCGACATCCTCAAAAAGCTCGCCTACGGGTTGATCTTGGTCGCGCTGGCGATCTACGCGCTGGCGATCTTCCTCGCCCGCGGCCGCCGCCGCGAGACCGTGCGGGCGATCGGCTTCGCCTGGATCGTCGTCGGGATCCTGATCTTGGCCCTGCGCCAGCTCGCCGGTGATGCGATCGTCGATTCGCTCGCATCGACCGCCGCGGTCGAGCCGGCGATCGCCTCGACCTGGCGGATCGGGACATCGCTGCTCGCCGCCTCGGCCGCCGGGCTGATCGGCTACGGGATCGTCGCCGTGCTCGGCTCCTGGCTCGCCGGGCCGGGAGGCCTCGCCACCGGCTTTAGGCGCAGCGTCGCCCCGCTCGCCAACTCGGCGGTGGCGGCCTACGCGGTCCTGTTGGTACTCGTCCTGTTGGTCTTCCTCTGGGCGCCGACCGAGGGCACGCAGCGGCTCGCGCCCTCGCTGGTCCTGTTGGTCCTGATGATCGTCGGCTACGAGGCGTTTCGCAGAAAGACGATCGCCGACTTCCCCGATGAGACCTGGGAGAGCGCCGGCCCGCGCTGGCGCGAGCGCGTCTCGGGCCTGCGCTCGCACGCTCCGGGCGGCTCGGGCGGCTCGGGCGGCGAAGGCAAGGCCGACCCGCACGAGGACCGGATCGCCCAGCTCGAGCGGCTCAAGGACCTGCACACCTCCGGCGTCCTCTCGGACGAGGAGCTGGCGGTGGAGAAGAAAAAGCTCCTCGGCGATTAGGCCAAGGTGGAATGGGCGCTGACAAGCGTGGCGCTGGCGCTGATCGCCGTCGCCGCGGTCTCCAGGCGCCTGTCGGGATCGCCGATCACCCCTGCGATCCTGTTCGTCCTAATCGGGCTCTTCGTCGGGTCCGAGGTCCTCGACATAGTCGAGGTCTCCAGCACGAGCTCGACTGTGCGAGCGCTCGCGGAGGCAACGCTGGCGCTCGTGCTTTTCTCCGACGCGTCGCGGATCGATCTCGGCAAGCTGCGGAAGGAGGCCGCGGTGCCGCTGCGCCTGTTGGGGATCGGCCTTCCGCTCACGATCGCGTTCGGTGCTCTGGGCGCAGCCGTGATCTTCGATGTCCTCACCGTTTGGGAGGCCGTAATCCTCGGGGTGATCTTGGCGCCGACGGACGCCGCGCTCGGGCAGGCGGTGGTCACAGAGCCGCGCGTCCCCGGCAGGATCCGTCAGGGCCTGAACGTCGAGAGCGGGCTCAACGACGGGATCTGCGTACCGCTGTTGTTCGCAGCCGTCGCGGCGGCAGACGTCGAATCTCATATCTCGGAGGGGCGAACCGGGGCAACTCTTCTGCTCGAGGAGATCGGCTACGGCCTCGTCGGAGGCGTCGTGGCCGGTCTGCTGATCGGAGCGGTAATCGTCTACGGGACGCGCCGGGACCTGATCGAGGGCACCTGGCGCCAGGTGATACCGGTCGCCGGCGCGGCCCTCGCGTACGGAGTCGCAAGCGCACTGGGCGGGTCAGGGTTCATCGCGGCGTTCGTCGGCGGCATGGTGTTCCGGGCTGTGATCAGAAGGGACCCTGAGGAGACGAATCAGCTCACTGAAGAAGTCGGCGGCGTCCTCAACGGGGTGACGTTCATCCTCTTCGGTGCGATCTTGCTGGGGCCGGCACTCGGGGAGCTGACTTGGGACTTTGCGCTGTACGCGGTCCTCAGCCTCACGGTGATCCGAATGGTGCCGGTAGGCATTGCGATGCTGGGCTCGCACGCTCGGCTGCCGACGATCGGATTCTTAGGGTGGTTCGGGCCACGAGGCCTCGCCTCGATTGTTTTCGCGGTGATCGTGATCGAAGAGTCCCAGCTCCCCCACGAGGACATGATGGTGCTCGCGATCTACCTCACCGTCGGGCTCTCGGTCCTCGCCCACGGGCTCACCGCCGCGCCCCTCGCCGATCGCTACGCAGGGTGGTTCGAGCGTCATCCGCACGACAAGGCACCGCCGATGGAGAGCGCCGATTCGCATGTGACACGCGCCCGCGGTCCGGGAATTCAGGGGTGAGCGACGGTCCAGTGCCTGCTCCCCCGCTCAACCAGGGCGAGCGTGATTCCACTGACGTTCATCCCAGTGGTTTTGTCGTCGCGATTGCGGTCACGAGCGCCTCGGGAAGCCCTTTCCGCGAACTGATGTCGAGCTTTTGGTAGGTGTGGGTCAGGTGAACCTCGACGGTTCGCAGCGTGACGAACAAGGCTTGCGCGATCTCCCGGTTCGTTAGCCCGTCGGCCGCCATTTCGGCGACGCGCAGCTCGCTGGGCGTCAAGGCCTCAACGCCGGTGCGGACCACGCTCCGCGGGCGGGCACCGGTAGCGACCAGCTCTTCTCGGGCGCGTTCGCGAAGCACTGAGGCGCCGCAGCGATGGGCGAGCTCCATGCCTTCACGGAGGGGCTCCCGAGCATCCGCCCGCCGCCCGCCGCGCCTGATCGCAGCCCCGAGCTCGACCAGGGAGCGGGCCTGCTCGAGCCGGGCCCCGGAGCCGCTCAGAACCTCGACGCTCTCGCGCAGGAGATCGATCCTCCCCTCGTCGCCCCGGACCAGGCCAGCGGTTCGCAACGCACGACCCAACGAGCCCGGGGCGCCCCAGCGATGCGCGAGTTCGAGATCCTCTTCGGCCACGGACCGCGCCCGATCGACCGCGCCCGCGCGGAAGAGGGCTAGCGCGAGGTGCTCGCGGTAGGGGAACATTCCGGGGTTCCAGGGCCACCATCCGTCCTCACCGCGCCGGCCAAGCTCCTCCAAATCTTTGATCGCTGCCTCCGTCCGGCCCTGCGCCAGCCGCAGGCGGCCGCGCGCCATGAGTGCCCATTCGGTTATGAAGAGCTCGGGAACCTCTTCGTCGAGCGCCGATAGGCGAAGCTCCTCGTCGGCGCGGTCGAGTTCACCGACCTCGATCAGGATCTCGACCAGCGTCCCCACCGTCAGCAGCGAGAAGGCGAAGCCACCCTCCCGGCCCAGTTTGGTTCCGACCTCGGCATCCGCCAGGGCACGGCTGATCGCTCCTTGACGGAATCCGAGCATCGCCCCGACCAGGTGAGCGCGCGCGTAGCCGATCGGGGAGTCGCGCCGGCGAGCGTCGTCCATCGCCTCGGTGACCAGGATCGCGGTCCGCTCGAACCCCTCGGCGAAGATGAGCGGGCAGGCGACGTTGATCCAAAGCGACGAATAGGAGCCGCCGTCCTGGATCAGCCCGTTATCGAGGGCTCGCGATGCCCACGCTCGGACCCTATCTGCCGGCTCGGTCCGCAAGGCACCCTCCGTCGCGAGGACCGCAAGGCCGGCGCGCTCGCCGCGTGTCGTGCCGATCGGATCGCGGTCGCCGACGTACTCGCGCGCTTGCCAGCGGCGGTAGGAGGCGGGAAGCATGAAGGCGGCCTGGTGGAGTTGAGCACCGAGCTCGAGCCGGAGCTCCGTCTCGTCGGCGACACTGTCGAGCGTCTCCTCGAGCAACCGCGCCGCATCCGGATAGCGGCCGTGCGCCGCAAGAGCGATCGCCTGCTCCTGAGCGATCACCGCGCTTGCTCTCGCCGACTCGGTCAGCGTGCGGGCCCGGTCGAGGTGCTCCGCGGCGTTCGGTGCCCTGCCGGCTGCGAGCTCGGCGACGCCCAGCTCATGCATCGTCTCGGCGCGGGCCGAGTCCTCAGGCGGCTCCTCCGCGGCGCGTGCGAGGTACGCCACCGCCGCCTCCGGATCTCCGCTCGCGATCGCGCTGCGCGCAGCGGCGCGGAGCACCTCCGCCGCCCACTGCTTTCCCGCCGGGGGAACAGCGAGGAGGTGCACAGCCGCGCGTGCCGGGTCGTCCGCGGCGAGCATCTGGGCGGCGCGAGCATGCTGCAGACCGCGCTCCGCGGCGGGGATGGCGTCGCGAACCGCGGCGCGAACCAGCGGATGGACGAACTCGAGTCTCCGGCCCACGCGCACGACGCCCTGGACGGCGAGCGAGTCGGCCGCGGCGGCGGCGTCGGCTTCGCTCAGCTCAGCGAGCACACGGGCATGGCGAGGCTCGACCTCGGCGCCCAAGACTGCGATTGCCCGAGCCAGCGACTTCGCCGAAGGCGCGAGGTGTCCGAGTCGCCTGACGACGACGGAAGAGGTCACACCCCGCCCGAGCTCGCCCAGCCTGGCGACGTTCTCGGCGATCGGCGCGACGTCCCTCTCGGCGAGGACGTCGGCAAACGTCACCCCGAGGAAAGGATTGCCGCCGGTCGCGCGGTGAAAGGCCGCCGCGAACTCCTCGTCGGGCTTTTCGCCCCCAGAGCGCTCGACGATCGCGGCCATCGCGTCCACGCTCAGAGGCCGGGGCGCGATCTGCAACACGGCGGCATCTGAGATCACACTCTCGACGAGCTCGATGTGGGACGGTGCGGCCGGTGGACGCGCTCCGGAGAGCACGCCGACCGGCACCTCCTCCAGGCGCCTTTCGAGATAGCTCAAAAAGCGCAGCGACGCGGCATCCGCCCAATGGGCATCGTCGACGAAGAAGACGAGTGGCCGGCGCTCGGCGAGAGCGACGCAGGCCCAGTAGAGGCCGTGGACGACCGCAAAGCTCGACACGTCGCCGTCCGCCTCGCGCTCATCCTCAAACCCGAGCGCTGGCGCCGCGGCGCGCGCCGCGCCTCCGAGGACGGCCGCGCGATCGCGCTCGGAAAGCCCTCGCAGGGTTGGCTCGAGCAGCTGCCTGACAACGCCGAACGAGAAGTCCCGCTCCAGCTCGCCTCCGCGCGCGGAGAGGCATTCGAGCCCGAGCTCGCTCGCCTGCTCCCTCGCGGCTTCAAGCAGGCTCGTCTTGCCGATTCCGGCGGGTCCAACGACGGCCGCGGCGAATCCCGCACCGCCCTGGACGGAGTTCAGCAACTCCTCGATCCGGGCGAGCTCCGTGTCGCGCTCGACGAGTAAAACCACCGGTCCTGCAGTTGAGATCCGATCGATGACCGTCTGACCCCCTGGGTCCACGCAGATCCTTGGTGCGTCGCGGAAAAGTCTACGTCGGCAGTCGAGCGACTGATCTGTATCGGTAGCGAGGGCAAAAGTCAGGGGGTATTCCACGGTGCGAAGGGGCGCCGTGTCGTCGACGCTCGCGCCATGAATGAGATCGCAGTACACGTAATCCAGACCGGCCGCCTCGTCGGCAACGAGACCTTCCTGCGAGGTGAGCGGTGGACGTCGCTCGCCCGTCGCCGAAAGGACGTGACCTTCCCGGCCTACAGCTTCGTCGTCGAGCACGCCGAGGGGCTGATCGCGATCGACACGGGCGCCAGCGGGCTGGTCCGATCGCCGCGCCCCATGCTGCAACGCCGCTTCGTCCCGCGCCCAGTCTTCGAGCAGGGGATCGGAGCGCGGATGCGCGCCGCCGGCCTGCGCCCCGAGGAGGTGGGGCGAGTCGTCCTCACCCACCTTGACTGGGACCACGCCGGCGGACTCGCCGACCTCCCGGGTGCCGAGGTGTTGGTCCATCGCCCGGAGTGGGAGTTCGCCCAGACCTTGCGGGGTAAGCAGCGCTATGAGCCGAAGCTCTGGCCCGAAGGCTTCGCGCCAAATGTCTACGACCTCGATCCTGAGCCCTTCGGACCATTTCCGACCAGCAGGCCGATAACCGCGGACGGTGCCGTTCGCATCGTGCCGATCCCAGGACACACGGTCGGCCAGGTCGGCGTGGTCGTGCGGACCGGCGAGCTGAGCCTGCTGTTCTGCGCCGACCACGCCCTGCGCCAGGACTGGTTCCTCGACGACCTCGCCGAGGGGCGCATGCTCGGCCTCGGAATCTGGAACCCCGAGCTCGCGGTCGAGACCAGCGGGCGGATTCGCCGCTTCATCCGCGACGTGCCGACGGTCCTCGTCCCATCACACGACGACGAGGCGCCCGACCGGCTCGCCGCGCTCGAGCCGTGCAGCTGCTGAACAGAAGGCGACGAGGAGGCGTCATGACCGCCAGGACCACACGGTTGCCCAACCGGGCGAGCTCTGCGCCAGATGTGACGGAGGTCGTAGCGACCGACTGCTGACCTACCGGCCCTGCGCCGGTTCCGGAGGTGTAGCTTCGTTCCCGTGCCGAGGAAACTCCTCCTACCCGCATGTGTGATCGCGACGCTCGCCCTCACCGCGACCGCGAGCGCGCACTACTTCACCGGGAGCTCGCAGCCGAAGCCCTACGCCTTCGCCTACACCGCCGCGGTCAGCGAACCGAGGGCCGCCGGCGAGATCCGCTTCGGCCCGCGCAAGCCGGTCCCCCAGCTGCCGTGCCAGCCCGGCGACCGCCCCGAGACCGGGCTGCAGGGCCGCGTCCCCCCGGCCGACATCGCGAGCGGCCGGGCGGTGCAGGGCTACAACTGCAACCTCGAGCTCGTCGGGCGGTTCCCGCTCTCCGGAGCGGGCACGCTCGACTCGTTCGGCGACTGCGCCTACTACGGCCAGGGGACCGGCGCCTTCGGCACACAGGTGCTCGACGTGGCGAACGGCGCTGAGCCGGTGTCCACCAACCGGCTCTCCACTCAGGCGATGATCGACCCGTGGGAGTCGCTGCGCGCGAACGCGAAGCGCAAGCTGCTCGTCTCCGACAGCAACCAGAACGACTTCCTCGACGTCTACGACGTCTCCGGCGACTGCCGCAACCCCCAGCTGGTCTCGAGCACTCAGATGACCCCGGCCAACGGCCACGAGGGCTGGTTCTCCCCGGACGGGATGACCTACTACATGAGCACGACCGGGCCCGACGGCACGCCGTCGGTCTTCCCGATCGACATCTCGGACCCCGCCAACCCGAAGCAGCTCGCCTCCTGGACCTTCGAGTCGCAGACGCACGGCGGCTCGACCACGGAGGACGGCGCCCGCACCTACATCTGCCAGCAGCAATCCCCGCCGAAGGACAAGCTGCTGATCGTCGACTCGTCCGAGGTCGCCGAGCGCAAGCCCGATCCGCAGCCGCGCATGCTCGCGCAGATCCCGCTCGACGACAACCAGTGGTGCCAGGCCGCCTACCGCGTCACCTACGACGGCCACCCGTTCCTGATCCAGTACGGCGAGCGATCGGGCGCCGCCGAATGCGGTCGCAGCGAGGACAACTGGGCCAACTTCGGCTACCCGCGGATCTTTGACCTCGCCGACGAGCGCCACCCGAAGCTCGTCTCGGGCGCGCTGCTCGAGGTCGACCTGCCAGAGCACTGCGCGCAGGTGACCGGCGAGGGCGCGATCAACGGGCTCGGCTACAGCGTCCACCACTGCTCACCGGACCGCCTGTACGACCCGACGATCCTGGCCTGCGGCTACTTCGGAGCGGGCATGCGGGTACTGGACATCCGCGACCCGTACCGCCCTGTCGAGATCGGCTACTTCAACCCCGGCACCACCCTGATCGTCGGGACCGGGTCCCGCCCGGTCGTGCGTGCCGAGCGCGGCGAGATCTGGTTCGTCAACGACATCGGGGGCTTCTACGTCGTGCGCTTCGCAGACGGCGTCTGGCCGTTCGAGGGCTCCGCGCGCTGCCCGGAGTTCGACGATCACTACTACGCGCAATACAACCCGGATTCGACCTGCCCGACGGCCAACTTCGACGGGATCGGCAAGCCGGCGCCCGGGGGCGTCCCGCCCGAGCGCGCCCGCAAGCCGAAGCCCACACTGGAGTTGACCGTGACGCCGGCGCGCGACCGCCGCGAGCCGTACCGCTTCGACGTCTCCGGCAAGTTGACGCCCCCGGACTTCATCACCCTCGATCGGGCGTGCGGAGGCCGGGCGACGCTCACGGTGCGCGGGGACCAGAGCAAGGTGCGGCGCCGAAAGCTCCGGATCGGAGCCGACTGCGAGGTCGCGACGACCGTGAAGTCGCGGCGCTCACGCGACCTGAAATTCAGGCTCCGCTTCCAGGGCAACCCCTCGCTCGCGAGTAAGAGCCGGCGCGCCGTAGCAACGGCTGGCTGAGCTCACCCGCCTCGAGACCGGGTCCTTTGGATCACCCACCGGATCGCCTTGGTGACCAGCCTCGGTTGGTCGAGCTGGATGTAGTGCCCGCTATCGGCCGCGATCACATGGCGCGCGCCCGGCACCAGGCCGGCGAGCATGTTCTGTGACTCCTGGAATGCCTGCTCGAGTTCCTCCGCTGGCCAGTCGGACGGAAAGCCGAACGGGTTCGGCAGGGTGCGGGAGTGGGAGAGGACGACGAGCGGCATCGGGCGCAGCGGGGTGTCCGCCTGCGCCTGGCGCATCTGCGCGGCGCTCGCCGCGAGGTCGAGCAGCTCCGCCTCCGGGTACTCCAGCGGCGGCTGTGGGTTCAGCACCGCCGCGTTGTACTGCTCCGGAGTCAGGAACTCCTTGTAGGCCGCGGCGTAGTCCTCGTTCTGCGCGTCGATCGAGACGAGCCCGGCGAGCGCCTTGGGATGGTTCGTGGCATAGAGCCGGGCCGACCATGCCGCCGAAGGAGTGGCCCGCCAGCACGTATGGGCGTGGCAGCTCGGCAGCGCGCAGCAGCGAGCGGAGGTCGCGGATGATGTCGAGGGCGGTCCGGGGCATCGCCACCGGGTCGCTCCGGCTGAAGTCGTCGGGAAGCATGTAGGTGCCGGGGCGGTCGTATGCGCAGACGCGGGTGGTGCGCGCGACGGCCGGCAGCACCGCCCGGCCAGGGCCTAACGGCGGCTCGCTCCAGATCGAACCGAGGTCGCCCGTGCCGGCCTCGAGGATCACCGTCGGCTTGCCACTGCCCCGGCATTCGAGGTAGAGCTTGCGTCCGCCGCGGATCGCCACGCGGCCGGAGAAGTCGCCTTCGGCAGGCGATGCGCTCCGGTGCGGCTTCTCCGAGTCTGCTCGAGCCGGCGGAGCGAATGGTTCTCGGTTCGCCCTGCAGACGGTGCCCGCCGCCGGCGTGATCAGATCGACCAGGTAGGCGACCCTCGCCTCCTCGACGCAGTCGCTGGAATCCTGGAAGCTGAGATGGCCGTAGCCGTCGTGGGTGAGCAGAACGGCGTTGCCGAGTCGGCGCTCGGCCCGGCGCGCGTTGGCGAAGGCCGTGTTGGGGTCGTGGCGGGTGCCGATCAGCAGGATCGGATTCGGGGTCGACGCGTTCCAGGGTCCCCGATAGCTGTCCTCTCCACGCACAGGCCAGGAAGCGCACGGCGCCCACAGCCACCAGCCCTGCACCAGACCCTGGAGCCGGCTGACCCGGTTGAGCTTTCCGATCACCTGCGGCCAGGCCTTTGAGCGGCGGAGGGCCGGCGCGTCAGCGCACGAAATTGCGGCAGATGTCGTCGCGCCGGACATGCCCGCTGGGTTGAGCAGTCCCCGAGCCGCGGTCTCGAGCACGGACCCTTCGCCGTCCACGGCGGCGTTCAAGTCTGCGGCGTCCTGCGGCCACAGCGCCGGGTCCCTCATCGGCGCGAACTGTGAGACCAGGAAGTCGCCGTAGCTCAGCTGGCCCGGCGGGTCTGCCCCCGGGGCGGGGATAGGTGTTCGGGGCAGGCGCACGAACAGCCGCTCGACGCGCTCAGCGGAGGTGCGGGCGTGGCCGGCAAGCGCACAACGCTCCGGCCCGGCGGCCTCGCAGAGACTCAGGAAACTGTCGAATACACCGTCGCTTGCGATGACGCCGCGGCTCACCCTCGCCTCGGCCCCCCTCGAGTAGGCGACGGCGTCGACGATGCCGTCGAGCAGCATCGCCCGAACCCGGTCCGGGTACATGTTGGCGTAGGTCTGGCCGAGGAAGGTGCCGTAGGAGAGGCCTACATAGGTGAGCTCGTCATCCCCGACGAGGCTGCGCAGGTGGTCGAGGTCGCGGGCGGTGTCGGCGGTCGAGATGTGGGAAAGGAGCCGGCCGCTGACGTCCCCGCAGCGCCGGGCGAGGTCCGCGGTCTTGCGCCGGTACCGCTTGGACGCGTTCTTGGTGAACGGGATCGAGACTCCCTCCCAGAACCGCTCCTCGGCCCCCTCGCTGCGAAAGCAGCGCACCGGAGCGCTGGCGTTGGTGCCACGGGGATCCCAGCTGATGACGTCGAAACGCCCGTCGCCGAACGCGTCGAGCCCCTCCGGATCCCCTCGAACGAGGTCGACGCCGGATTCGCCGGGTCCCCCCGGGTTGACGAACATCGAGCCGATTCGCCGATCGGGCTCGCTCGCCAGGTGACGGATCACCGCAAGCTCGATCTTCCGCCCGGCCGGGCGGTCCCAGTCGAGCGGCACTCGAACCCGGGCACATTCCAGGCTGCTGCCGCAATCGCGCCAGGCGATTTCACCCTGGGCCCCGGCGGACGGGGCCGACGCGAGAAGAGCGAAACCGGCTGCCAAGATCGGCGAAGCTCGCGCCTACTACTCTCCACGCCCAGCCACCGCTCGCCTCCGTCCTCTCCCTTCGAGCCTCCCTGCCCAGGAACCATCGTCGCACAAGTCCGGCGGCGCCTCCAGATCGCGTGGCGTACATTGCGAGGAGCTCGCATGGACGCAGAGCGGACCGATCTCCTCGCAGCACCTTTCGCGATTGCGACAACCGCGCTCGCGTTTCTCGTTGCCCTGATCGCCGCGGCCGGCGCGCAGGGCGCCACGCGTTCGGTCGTCGATCAGCGCGACGATCTCGCGACGCCCCAGCAGGTCCACGTGATCTACGCGCTGCCCTCCGATGGCATCGACCACGAACTGGACACGAACGGCACGCTGGCCGCCTCGGTCGGGTCGTGGCAGACGTGGCTGCGCGGACAGACCGGCGGCACAGGGCCTGACGCTGGATACCGAGGGCGGTCAGCTGGACATCGGCTTCGCCCGGCTGCCGAGCACCGACGCGCAGCTCGCCTCCGAGGGGCTCTTCATCCGCGACCGGATCGAGGACGAGCTCCGGGCGATGGGCCTGCTGACACCACGGCAAGCTCTACGCCGTCTATTACGACGGCTCGGCGAATGGGGTCTGCGGCGGTGCTCCCTGGCCGCAGAGCGAGTCCCAGGTTGCGAGCACCGGCCAACAGGTCGGTGCCTTCTATCTGCAGGGCGTGCCACCCCCACCCTCGCCGACCTGCGCCTCGAGCCCGTTCGCCGGCGCCGGCCAACCGCCTGGGTACAAGGAGTTCGCGTCGCTCCACGAGCTGATCCACGGGCTCGGAGTCGCTCCCACTTGCGCGCCCAACCACGTCCTCTCGGGTCACGTCTCCGACAGCAACACGGATCTGATGTACGCCGGCGGGCAACCCTGGAACCCGAGCACGCTCGACGTCGGCCGCGACGACTACTTCAAGGCCGGCGTACTCCGGCTGCCTCGATCTCGCGAAGAGCAAGTACCTCGAGGGCAACGGCGATCCTGGCGGGTCCGGGACCAGCGATCCGACCAATCCAACCGACCCCAACGGCGACCCGGGCTCTGCTCCGGAGACGGAGAAGGGCAAGGGGCCGGAGTCGAGGATCAAGAGCCGCAAGGCCACGTTCCGCTTCTCCTCCGAGACCGCCGGCTCATTCGAGTGCCGCCTCGACGAGGAGGACTGGGAAAAGTGCACGAGTCCGAAGAAGGTGAGAAAGCTCTCTAACGGCAAGCACCGGTTCTTCGTGCGCGCGCTCGCCGACGCGCTCGCCGACGCGACCCCCGCGATCTGGAAGTTCAAGGTCACGAGTTAGAAGGCGTCCGGCGATACTGCCCCGGGGATGTCGCAGGAGAACGTCGACACAGTGCGTGAGTTCATCGCCGCGTTTAACCGCGGCGAGGAAAACGCGCTGGTTGATTTCTGCGGCGAGGACGTCGAGATCGACTGGTCACGCTCGCCCGCCACCTACCGGGGCGTTTACCGCGGCCGCGACGCCGCGCTGAAATGGTTCGACGACATCGGGGCCGTTTTCGAAGCTGGGCGGATTGAGCCGATCGACCTCCTCGACGCGGGCAATGACGTGATCGTCCCGCACCGCGTCCACCTCCGCGGCCGGGACGGGATCGTGGTGAAGGTAAGTGCGACTTACGTCTTCAAGATCAGAGGCGGGCGGTGCATCCGCTGGACGATCTACCAGGAGCACGAAGAGGCAATGGAGGAACTCGGGCTCTGACTCAGCGCCCGAGGCCGCGGACCATGTCCCGGGCGGCGACGGAGAGGCCGCCGAGTAGCTCGCGCACCTCGGCCAGCCCGGCCCGCAGCTCCGGGTCGCCGGCCTCGAGTGTGAGCGGATCGTCCTGGAGGCTGGAAATGAAGCGGTCGGCCTCCTCGCAGGCTTCCACCGCCTGCGCGATCAGGGCCTTGGCGTCGCCGCCGCCGCTATCGGCCAGCGGCTCGATCGACCGCTTCGCCATACCGTTGCGCTCGGCGTAACTGGCCTCCGTGCGCTTCGCCTTGCCGAAGGCGCGCTGGACCTGCCGGAACAGCGTCTCCTCGAGCCGGTCGGCCGTGGCGTCGTCAAGAACCTCGTAGGCCTCGCTCAGCGATGCGGACGCGATCGAGATCCGGTCGACCGCCATCCCGATCCCGTCGAGGACCAGACCTCGGGCTTCCTCCGCTGTGACCGCCATGCGTCGCAGGCTAGTGGTGAGCCATCTCCTTGCGCACTCCGAGTCGCGCCGCCGTGTCGTCGTCGCAGCCCGCGAAGAATCCGCCGACCTCGTCGACCAGATGGTCCATCGAATCGGCGGCGAACAGGACGGGCTGGTACCTGGTGATGTCGTAGTCGATCGTCGCCATCTCGGCGAACTCGAGCGGCCTGATCTCCATCTCCCGAAACTCCTCGATCTCGCCGTACGAGGAGAGGATCCCGGCTCCGTATGCGCGGAGCTCGCCCCGCTCGTAGACGACGCCGAACTCGATCGTGAACCAGAAGACGTCGGCGATCAGCTGCAGGGCCTCCGTCGTCCCCGCGCGGCGCGCCGCCTCGCCCGCCAGCCGGTTGAGCTCGGCGAGTTGCGGATCGGCGAGCAGGTGGGCGTGTCCGATCACCTCGTGGACCAGGTCGGGCTCGGGGGTGTAGAGCGGCGCGTCGTGGTGGCGCACGTATTGCGTCGAGTGGAACCGGCCTTCGGCGAGCGAGCCGTAGAACTCCTCGAGCGGCACGATCCCGGCTGCCGGCACGTACTCGAATCCGGTGAGCGGCTCGAGGCCGGCGCTCACCTCGTCGAGCTGAGGGATCCGGTCCTGTGGAAGATCGAGCGCGACGAGCGCCTCGCGGAACGCTCGGCATGCGTAACGGGCGTGCTTGGGCGCCAGCTCGCGGCAAACCGTCCGCCAGACACCCTGCTCGGCGTCCGTGTACTCGATCCTCGGCACCGGCTCGCCGGGGTTCCATTCCAAGGCGGCCGCGGCGATCGCGTTGCGGCGCCCCTGGTAGGAGGCGTCGTTCACCCCCGGGTGGTCCTCGCCCAGGTGGACCGTGACCTGCGCCGTCGTCACCGGTCGTGACCGGCGAGTAGAGCTGTGCCTCCTCGAACACGCGCCTCAGCCCGTCGTCGTCGTCGCGAGCTCGCGCTCGGGCTCGGGCTCGCGCCAGGAGAGCGCGTAGTCGGGCTGGTCGAGGTCGCGCGAGAGCGTCGACAGCCGCAGCGGCCGGAAGGTGTCCCACATCACCGCGAGCTCCTCGGTCCGCCGCGCCCCGAGCGAGGCCTCGACGAGGCCCGGCTGCGGCCCGTGCGGGAGCCCGCTCGGGTGCAGGGTGATCATCCCGACGTCGACGCCCTTGCGCGAGCCGAACTGGCCGTCGACGTAGTAGATCGCCTCCTCGGACTGCACGTTCGAGTGGTGGTATGGCAGGGCGATCGCCTGCGGGTCGTAGTCGAGCTCGCGTGGGCAGAACGAGCAGATCACGAAGTTCTGGCCCTGGAAGGTCTGGTGAACCGGCGGCGGCATGTGAATCCGGCCGGTGATCGGCTCGAAGTCGTCGGTGTTGAAGGTGTACGGGTAGACGTAGCCGTCCCAACCCACGACGTCGAACGGGTGGTAGTCGAGGACGTAATCCTGGAAACCGTCCCGAACCCGGACCGTGAGCAGGTGCTCGTCCCGGTCGCGATGGGTGCGCAACTCCCGCGGCGGATGGAAGTCGCGCTGGGAGTAGGGCGCGTGCTCGAGGAGCTGGCCGTAGCGGTTGCGGTAGCGGTTCGGGGTCTCGATCTCCCCCGGCGTGTGGAAGCAGAGCCAGACCTGATCGCCCGGCTCGGAGGCATCCGGGCTGACCCGGTAGGTCGTGCCCCGCGGGATCACGACGTAGTCGTGCGGGCGGTAGGGGACATCGCCGAAGATCGTCTCGACGACTCCCGTCCCGCGATGGATGAACAGGACCTCGTCGCCTTCGCCGTTCCGGTAGAAGCTCTCGCGCGCCTCGGTCGGCTTGCATATCGAGACCTCGATATCCCCGTTCCATTGAAGTAGCCGGCGGCCCTCGAGCCAATCGCCTCCGGGCAGCACCGGATTGGTGTCGGTGAGCCGGTGGACATGGGTCTCGGGGACCCACTCGTCGCGTGCGATCGGCACGAAGCCGCCGATCTCCCCCACCCGGCAGGGTGAGTGAAGGTGGTAGAGGATCGACTCGTTGCCGCTGAAGCCCTCGAAGCCGATGACCTCTTCGGTGAGCAGCGTCCCGTTCTCGCGGAACTGGACGTGTCGCTTGGCGGGAATCTCGCCGAGGCTCGAGTACCTCATCAGAGGTTCCCCCTCAGTTCCTGCTCGCGCTCGATCGCCTCGAAGAGCGCCTTGAAGTTGCCGGCGCCGAACCCCGTCGCGCCGTGGCGTTCGATCAGCTCGAAGAAGACGGTCGGGCGGTCCCCGATCGGCCGGGTGAAGATCTGCAGCAGGTAGCCCTCGTCGTCGTGGTCGACGAGGATGCCCTGGCGGCGCAGGTCGGTCAGCTGTCCGGCGACCTCGGGGACGCGGGCGGGGACGTCGTCGTAGTAGGTGTCCGGGATCGGGAGGAAGCCGACGCCGCGGCGGCGCAGCTCGGCGACGGTGCCGACGATGTCGCGCGTCGCGAGGGCGAGGTGCTGGGCGCCGGCGCCCTCGTAGAACTCGAGGTACTCGTCGATCTGTGACTTCCGCAGGCCCTCGGCCGGTTCGTTGATCGGGAACTTGATGCGTCCGTTCCCGCTGGCGACGACCTTCGACATCAGCGCCGAGTACTCGGTCGAGATCGCCTCGTCGGAGAAGTGGATCATCTCGGTCATCCCGAAGACGTCCTCGTAGAAGTGCACCCACTCGTTCATGTGGCCGAGCTCCACGTTGCCGACGACGTGGTCGATCGCGAGGAGCATCTCCTCTCCTCCGCCTGCGCCGGTGTCGACGGGCTCGTAACCCGGCAGGAAGGGGCCGTCGTAGCCCGACCGGTCGACGAAGGTGTGGATGGTCTCGCCGTAGGCCGCGATCGTCGCCATGCGAACGGTGCCGTGATGGTCGACGTCGTCCACCGGAGCGGCGAGGCTGCGCGCCCCGCGGGCGACCGCCTCGGCGTGCGCGCGATCGACGTCGCGGACCGACAGCGCGATCGCCTTTACCCCGTCGCCGTGAAGGGCGTGGTGTGCGGAGATCTCCGTGCCGGAGTGAAGGGTGCCGGTGACGACGATGCGGATCCGCCCCTGCTCGAGGACGTGCGAGGTGCGCTCGCGGAGCCCTGTTTCGAGCCCGGCGTAGGCAACGGGACGAAATCCGAAGGCATGTTCGAGGAAGTACGCGGCCTGGGCGGCGTTCCCGACGTAGAGCTCGACGTGGTCGATCCCGTCGAGCGGCATGAAGTCCTCCGCCGGGGCTGGGCGGGTCGCGGTGGTGGTCGCCTCCATCTCCTTTATGATCCGCCCCTCGATGGCCATTTTCAATACCGAAACGTTGCGTATCGGTGCCTGAACCGGGCGAACTGGACCGGATCGACCAGCAGATCGTTGCGCTGCTGCGTGAGAACGCCCGCCGCTCCTTCTCCGACATCGGCTCGAGGGTGGCGCTCAGCGCCCCGGCGGTGAAGCGCCGCGTCGACCGGCTCGAGGGGATCGGCGTGATCCGCGCCTACTCGGCCGTTCTCGACCACGCCGCGCTCGGCTGGACCACGCATGCGGTCGTCGCGCTCTACTGCGACGGCCAGATGTCAGCCACGGAGATCCTGACCGCAGCGGGCCGCCATCCCGAGGTCACCGCCGCCCACACGGTCGCCGGCGAGGCGAGCGCGATCCTCCATCTACACGCGCGCGACACCGAGCATCTCGAGGAGGCCCTGGAGCGCCTGCGCGATTACCCCGGGATCCGCCGCACCCAGACCCAGGTCGTCCTTTCGACCCTCTTCGAGCGCCCGGTCGAGTAGGTGCCTGCGTACCTCAGGTGCCAGGCCCCTCAGGTGATCGTCGTTTCCAGCCGGCCCAGGCCTTCCGCCTCCAATCGCCACCGTGTCACCGGGCTCGAGGAAACGGTCACCTTCGAGCGGGCCGAGCTCGAGGAGGCAGCCGCGGTTCAGCGTGCCGGAGCCGATCACGTCACCGGGGCGCAGTCGCGTGTCTCGAGCCGAATGCGCAACCAGCTCGGGCCATGACCAGTGCTTCTCGCGAGCGTCGGTGCGGGTGACCTCCTGCCCGTTGATCGTCGCGGTCGCCTCCAGCTCCAGCCGCCCGTCGCGGTAGGGCAGCTCGTCCGGGGTCACGAGCCAGGGGCCAAGTGAGATCGCGAAGTCCTTGCCCTTCGCCGGGCCGAGCCCGACCGACATCTCCTGGCGCTGGAGGTCGCGCGCGCTCCAGTCGTTGAACAGGGTGAACCCGGCGATCTCGCTCCCGTCGCCGATCACCGCGGCGATCTCGAGCTCGAAATCGAGGAGCGAGGTCAGGGGCGGCTTCCGGACGGGCTCGCCCGGGCCGTGGATCGAGGCCGGGTTGGAGAAGTAGAAGACCGGCACCTCGTACCAGGCCTCCGGGATCTCGCCGCCGCGCAGCCGCGCACCGGTGGCGACATGCTCCTCGTAGGCGAAGAAGTCGCGCACGCTCGGCGGCTCGGGCACCGGCGCCAGCAGTTCCACCGCATCTCGAGCGAGTGCTCCACGCCGGTCTCCTCACTGGCCCTCGCCACGCAGCCACTCGATCATCGACGCGGCGCCGAGGACCACGATCCGTCTCCCTCGAGCCTCCTACCCCGGTAGCACCGGAGGGATCGCGGAAGCTGACGAGCCGCATCCGCGGATCCTCGCAGGCCTACGATCCCCGGATGAGCGCCATTCCCTCGGTCGACCCGACGAAGCCGCCGTCCGGCTTCGAGAAAGCGATGCACCGGATCGGGATGTCCGGTGCCGGCCGCTGGTTCGGGATCGAGGTTTCCTCGCGGGTCGATCCGTGGCTGATGAAGGTGAGCGGCGGGAAGGTCTCCACGACCGGGTTCTTCCCGCTGGTGCTGATGACCGCGAAGGGCCGCAAGAGCGGCGAGCCGCGCACCGTCCCGCTCGTCTACTTCACCCAGGGCGACGAGGTGATCCTGACCGCGTCCAGCTTCGGCCGGGCCAAGCATCCCGCCTGGTACCTGAACGCGGTCGCCAACCCGGAGGTCGAGCTGCGCGCCAAGGGGACGGGCGGGAGCTACCTCGTCCGCGAGACGGAGGGCGACGAGCGCGACCGCTTATTTGCCCTTTCGAAGAACCTTTACGCTGGTTACGGGTTGTACGAGCAGCGAGCCAGCCACCGGACGATCCCGGTCCTGGCCCTGCGACCGAAATGAAAGGAATCATGAGGAGAGTCGCCACCGCCGTAATCGCCTGCGCCTGCGCGCTCGTCGCCGCCGCACCGGCGTCTGCAGCCGAGAAGCAGATCACCGTCAAGTCCGACGGTCCCGGCGGAGCCGAGTTCGACCGCATCGACGTCCACCAATTCGGTCCGAAGAAGCCCGACCAGGTGCTCGTCCTGATGCCCGGCACCTCCGGCGGCGCCGGCGATTTCACCCTGATCGCGCGCGAGCTCGTCGCCGAGCAGAAGGGGCTCGCCGTCTGGTCGATCGACCGCCGCAGCCAGGTGCTCGAGGACACGGCGGTCTTCGAGAGCGCCGAGCGCGGCGATACGAGCCTGCAGGCGATGTACGACTACTACCTCGGCAACATCACGAACGGCGGCACACCGGCCGACCACTTCGACTTCCTCGACGCGAGCACGGTCCCATTCGCCAAGGACTGGGGCATGGAGGTCGCGCTGGAGGACGCCCGCGCGGTCGTCCGCAAGGCGGCCAAGGGCGGCACCTCCGTACTGCTCGGCGGCCACTCGCTCGGCGCGTCGCTGACGGCCGCCTACGCGTCCTGGGACTTCAGCGGAGACGCGGGCTTCGAGGACCTCGACGGCCTCGTAATGATCGACGGCGGCCTGCTCGGCAGCTTCGATTCCTTCGACCTCACCCAGGCCCAGGAGCAGGTCGCGACCCTCGAAGAGGAGCCCTTCCTCGACCTCCTCGGCATCGGCATCCCGGAGGCTGCGGGGCTGTTTGCCGAGATCGGCGGCCTCTACGCACGCCTCGACCCCATGGGCAACGCGGCGCAGCTGCAGAACTCGCCGCTATTGCCGGCCGACTTCAAGCCGCCGGTCCCGGTGACGAACCGGGCGCTGTTCGGCTACGCCTTCGACCGCGACACCTCGCCGGATGGCCTGCGGCTCCTGCACGTGAACGCAGGCGAGCTCGCCGCCTCGGGCGATCCCCGAGACTGGGCCGACGGCGGCGTCACCCCGGTCGCGAACCTCGCCGAAACCTTCGGCCAGGAGCCCGCGAACGCGGTCGAGTGGTATTTCCCGCGGCGGCTGACGATCGACACCAACGGCGCCAACGAGCTGAAGCAGAACGACGTCGCGAAGTTCCTGGACCTGCGGCTCGAGCACGCCGACGAGATCGACATCCCGATCTACGCGTTCCAGACCGACCTCACGTCGGGCGGAGTGCTGAAGGGCGCGAAGGCGCTGGTCAAGCGTGCGAAGACCACGAAGAAGGAGTCCTCGCTGGTCGACGGCGCGCCGGAGCAGAGCCACCTGGATCCGCTGACCGGCGCACCAGAGGACAACGAGTTCCTCGAGACCGTCGAGCCGTTCATCGCATCGACGCAGAAGTAACCGGGCCGTCCACGCACGGGTGCCGGTCTCGGATCAACCGATCGGTTGATCCCGATTCCGTGGTTTCCCCCCTGCGGAAGCGCCCGGCGCCGGTCGAAGAGGTCAGTAGGCAGGAGCCCTGTGACGAGGGAGGACTCCGATGACGACCAATGCCGGGACGACGAATGGGCTTTTCGCCCGCATGTGGGGTGTGCTTCCGCGGGGGAACACGCTCCCGCGCGAGGCGTGGCTGCGGCGCCACTACTTCCTGCTGGGGCTGCTCTGGTTCCAAGCCGGCGCGCTTGTGGTGTACGCGGCGGCGCAGGGATTCTCCCTCACGCACAGCCTCCTCGAGGGCGGGCTCCCGGCCTCGTTCGCCGTTGCGGCGATGGTGGCCGAGCGCCACCGTCGCCTCGCCTCAGCGCTGGTGGCGGTCGGCCTGATCAGTTGCTCCGCCGTGCTCGTCCACATCTCGGGCGGGATCATCGAGATGCACTTCCACTTCTTCGTGATGGTCCTGCTCCTCGCGCTCTACGAGGACTGGATCCCGTTCCTGATCGCGATCTCGTGGGTCGCGATCCACCACGGCGTAATGGGCTCGGTCGCGCCCGAGACGGTCTACAACCATCCGGAGGCGATCGCCCATCCCTGGAAGTGGGCAGCGATCCATGCCTTCTTCGTCCTCGCCGCGGCCGGAGCCGCGGTGGTTTCCTGGCGACTCAACGAGTCCCATCGTGACGAGACCGCTCGCGCAGTCGAGGAGCGCCACGAGGCCGAGATGGAAGCGCAGCGCGCGAAGGACGAGTTCATGGGGCTGATCTCCCACGAGCTGCGCACGCCGCTGACGTCGATCATCGGCTACAGCGAGCTGTTGATCGAGTCAGACGCCGATCAGCTCGCCGATGCCGGCAAGCAGTTCGCCGAGGTGATCGGGCGCAACGCCAAGCGTGAGCTGCGTCTGGTCGAGGATCTGCTCGACCTGACCCGGCTCGACGCCGGGAAGTTCAGCATCGAGATCCGCGAAACGGACCTGCCGCAGATCGTCCGCGACGCAGTGGAGAGCGCCAGGCTCCGGGCGGACGACAAGGGGATCGAGATGAGCGCCGAGATCGAACCGATCCCGTGCTGCGCCGGCGATCCGCACCGGCTCGCGCAGAGCTGCGACAACCTGATCTCAAACGCGATCAAGTTCACCCCGGAGGGTGGGACGGTTGCGGTCAGCTTGCACCTCGAGGGTGATTCGGCGGTGCTCTCGGTCGAGGATTCCGGGGTCGGCATTCCGGCCGACGAGCTGGAGAGCGTCTTCGATCGGATGTTCCGGACCAAGAAGGCCGAGCACATACCGGGGACCGGTCTCGGGCTCGCGATCACGAAGGCGATCGTGGACGCGCATGGCGGCGAGATCGAGGTCGAAAGCGAGGAGGACGTGGGAACTGCGTTCCGCCTGCGCATGCCGGTAAAAGCGCTGGTCACCGCCTAACCGCCGGCCGGCACGCGCACCCGCGCCACCCCGCCGAACTCCCACAGCCAGCCGGCGACGGTGCCGTCGGGCCTGGTCAGGTAGCGACGGGTGCCGTCCTCGGCGTCCATGTCCTCGATCAGTTCGAGTCCGCGCTCAATTAGGAACTCGCGCGTCCCGCCTCGCGGGATACCCGACCGAAGCGGCTCGCCCTGAGCCGCGACCCGGCGGCGCAGGTTGGTCGCACCGGGCAGGTGATCCACCTCGCCGTCGATCAGCTCCTGCCAGGAGTAGTCGAAGATCGCCGTCGTGCCTGGATGCCTGCGCCGCGATCCATGCCAGCGTCGCGTCGACCGCCTCGGGCGCGAGGTACGGCGCGACGCCCGACCAGACGATCGCGCTGCGCTCCCCGGACTCGTACCCCGCCGCGGCCAGGCGCTCCCCCAAATCCTCCTCCGCGAAGTCGACCTCGACGTACCTGACGTGCGCCGGCGGCTCGCCGATCACGGCGGCGATGCGCTCGCGCTTGTAGGCCGCGGTGACGGGATGATCCACCTCGAAGACCGTCGTGGCGGCCAGTTCGGGCATCCGGTAGGCACGCGAGTCGAGCCCGGCGCCCAGGATCACGACCTGGCGGGCGCCGCCGGCAACCTCCTCACGAACGAAGTCGTCCATGCCGCGGGTGCGCGCCAGCTCGAACCACACGCCGCCGGGGATCAGCCGCTCGATGATTCCCGGCGCGAGCCTTCGCAGGCCCGGAACCTTGACGATCGCGCCCGCCGAAAGACCCGGGGCGATGAACCGCGCGGCCATGTCGTCGGGCCCGCGCAGCGCCGGATCGCGAAGCAGGTGGCCGGCGGCGCGCACGACCGCCGCACCCTCCGCGGTCGAGCGGCTGAGCCGGTTGCCCTCGGCGTCCTCGAGCGCCATCGAGGCAAGCATCGCCGATCCCCGCGGGCGATAGGCTCGCCGGAGGAACCGTGAGCTCGCGAAACGGAGACCGGCGCAACCTGGCAGTTGGCATCGTCGGCGCCGGCTTCGGCGGCATCGGCATGGGGATCCGCCTACGCCAGTCCGGCTACGAAGCCTTCACGATCTTCGAGCGCGGCGACTCGGTCGGCGGCGTCTGGCGTGCGAACACCTACCCGGGCGCGGCCTGCGACGTTCCCTCACACCTCTACTCGTTCTCCTTCGCTCCCGGGCACCATTGGTCCAGCCGCTACGCGCCGCAGCCGGAGATCCTGCGCTACCTCGAGGATTGCAAGCGCGACTACCGGCTCGAGCCGAACCTGCGGCTGAACACGGAGATCGTCGCGGCCACATTCGACGCCGAGCACGGCCGCTGGACGCTCACCACGGATTCAGGCGAGAGCCACGAGTTCGACGTCCTCGTCACCGCCTGCGGCCAGCTGACCAGGCCGGCGATCCCACCGGTTCCCGGCATCGAGGATTTCGAGGGCCACGCCTTCCACTCCGCCGAGTGGGACCACGACCACGACCTGCGCGGCCGAAACGTAGCCGTCATCGGGACCGGCGCGAGCGCGATCCAGTTCGTCCCGGTGATCGCGCCCGAGGTCGAGCGACTCACGATCTACCAGCGCTCGGCACCGTGGGTGCTGCCGAAGAACGACCGCAGCTATCCCGAATGGGAGCGCCGCCTGTTCCGCCGCTTCCCCGCCCGGGTCGCCGCGAGCCGGATCGGCCTCTTCGCCTTCTTCGAGTCGGCGACCTACGCCTTCACCGGCAAGTACTGGGTGATGAGGCCGTTCCGCGCGATCGCCGACCGTGAGCGTCGCGTCCAGCTCGCGGATCCCGAGTTGCGCGCGAAGGCGACGCCGGACTACGACATGGGCTGCAAGCGAGTCCTCTTCACGAGCGACTGGTACCCGGCCCTCGTCCGCGACAACGTCGACCTGGTCAACGGCCGGGTCGAGCGGATCACGCCCGGCGGGGTCATCGGGCCCGACGGTGTCGAGCGGGAGGCCGACACGATCATCTGGGGCACCGGCTTCCAGTCGCACAACTTCGTCGCGCCGATGGACGTGCACGGCCTGGACGGCCGGGAGCTGAACGCCGTCTGGCGCGAATCGCCCGAGGCCTACCTCGGCACCACCGTCTCGGGCTTCCCGAACATGTTCGTGATGTACGGGCCGAACACGAACCACGGCTCGGGGTCGGTGCCCTTCACCCTCGAGTCGCAGTTCAACTACGTGCTCGACGGCATGAGCAGGCTGCGCGACGAGGACCTGCGATGGATCGACCTGAAGCCGGAGGTGCAGGCCGCATGGCACGAGGAGATCGCCGAGCGCAGCCAGCCGAGCGTCTGGATCTCCGGCGGCTGCGCCAGCTGGTATCTGAACGATGCGGGCGAGAACACGAACAACTGGCCCGGGCCCTGGCTCGAATACCGCCGCCGGACCAGGCGGATCAGGCCGTCCGAGTACCGAGCCGCTCCCGCCTGATCGCTCTCGCGGCGGCGGACTATCTACACCCTGACAAGCGCCCCCATCCGTCCGTTCCGGTCGTGAAGGGGTCCAGATTTGTCCGATAATGGAAGCTATGAGCGAAGCGGTCACGGTCGCGCCCGGGAGGGGGCGCGCGGCGACGCTGCGGTTCGCCGGAGACGACAGGCTGGCCCGACTTGCGGCGGCCGGGCGACCAGGCGGCGTTCGCGGCGATCTACCGGCGCTATCACCGCGAGCTGCATCGCTACTGCCAGGCCATCCTCGGCAGCTCCGAGCAGGCCGACGACGCCCTGCAGAACACGATCGTCAGCGCGCTCAAGTCCTTGCCCGGCGAAACGCGCGAGATCGCGCTGAAGCCCTGGCTCTTCCGGGTCGCCCACAACGAGTCGATCTCGCTGATGCGACAGCGGCGGCCGAGCGAGGAGCTCGACGTGGAGCTGGCGGAGCCCGGCTCCGACGTCGTCAGCCGCAGCGAGGAACGCGAGCGGCTGCGGTCCCTGCTGCGCGACCTCGACGCACTACCGGAGCGCCAGCGCGGAGCCCTCGTCATGCGGGAGATGAGCGACCTGGACTACGCCGAGATCGCGTCGAGCTTCGAGTTCTCCGAGGGCGCCGCGAGACAGGCGATCTACGAGGCGCGAGGAGCGCTGCTCGAGATGGCTGAGGGCCGCTCGATGGAATGCGCGGCAATCCGGGAGGAGATCTCGGCGGACGACAAGCGCGTGCTCCGAGGTCGACGCCTCCGTGCCCATCTGCGCGAGTGCGCGGGCTGCCGCGAGTTCGAAGAGGCGATCAGGACACGCCGCTCGGAGTTCAAGCAGATCGCGCCGCTCTCGCCGGTGGCCGCAGCCGCGGTCCTGCAGAGCGTGCTCGGCTCGTCGGCCGGCGGCGCGACCGGCGCCCTCGGCACACTCGGAGGGGGCGTCGGCGCGGCCGTCGGCGGTCCCGCCGTCGTCAAGTCCGCCGCCGCGGTGCTCGCAGTCGCCGCCGTCGGCGTGGGCGCCGCGGACGTCGGCGGCCTCGTCGACCTGAACGGGTCGGGGTCAGGCGATCGGGAGCCGGCCGCGGAGCGACCACAGAAGAGCGAGGCTCCGAAGGCCAGGGTTCGGCGACCGGGAATTCGGCCGGCGCGGTAACGCACGGGTCCAGCGAAAACACCAGGGGACACGGAGGCGGCAACTCCCAGACCAACGAGGGCGGGCGCGGACAGGGCCAGGGCAACGGCCACGCCTACGGACAGGGCCACGGAAGCGGCAACCCGCACGGGAACGGCCACGGCAACGGAACTCGCAGGACGCTGGCAACGGCAACGGCGTCGGCACCACGGGCACACCGCCCGGCCAGGCGCAAACTCCCCCGGGTCAGGCGCAGACGCCGCCGGGGCAGAGCGGCGGCTCCTCCGCGGGCACGCAGAACCCGAACGGGACCCCGCCCGGGCAGGCACAGACGCCCCCGGGTCAGACGCAGACTCCGCCGGGGCAGGCCCAGACGCCCCCCGGTCAGGCGCAGACTCCGCCGGGGCAGTCGGGCACGACCCCCGGGTCCGGCAACGGGAACTCGAATACACCCTGACAACGGCGCCCGCCGCCGCGTTCCTTGATCGAAGGTCCCGCCCGATTCGCGGGGCCGGAGAGCAACTGAGGAGGAAGTCAAACGTGAAGAAGACGCTGATCGCATGCCTCGCCTGCGCGGGACTCATGACCGCCGGCGTGGCCACGAGCGCCGCGGATCAGGGCGGCAAGCCCGACGTCGCGGCGAAGCAGTGCAACGAGCAGAAGAAGGCCGACCCGGCCGCCTTCGAGGCGACCTACGGCCCGAAGCACGCGATGCAGAACTGCAAGCGCGCCGCTGCTCCGGTCGCCGACGAGGCCAAGCAGAGCGCTTCGGCGGCCTGCAAGGCCGAGCAGGAGGCCGACCCGGCCCTGTTCGACGAGACCTACGGGACCAACGGCAACAAGAAGAACGCCTTCGGCAAGTGCGTGAGCGCGAAGACCGATGAGGCCGTTGCCGCGGAGGTCACCGAATTCCAGAACGCCGCCAAGGAGTGTCGCGCCGAGCGCGACGCCGACCCGGCTGCGTTCGCCGCGGCGTACGGAACGAACGCCAACAAGAAGAACGCGTTCGGCAAGTGCGTATCCGGCAAGGTCAAGGAAGACGATGAGGTCGCTGCGTAGCGCACCCCGCGTAGCGATCGCCGTCGCGGCGTTCGCGCTCGCCGGGATCTTCCCGGCGAGCGCGTTCGCCCAGGCGGACCTTTCGATCGACGTCGCCGACAGCGCCGACCCCGTGACCGTCGGAGCGGAGTTCTCCTACGGGATCGTGGTCACCAACGCTGGTCCGGAGACGGCGAACGGTGTCGCGACCGAGGCGACCCTGCCGAACGAGATCGACCTGATCTCGGCCACCCCCACGCAGGGCACCTGCGACCTGCAGGGCTCGAAGCGCGTGAACTGCTCCCTCGGACCGATCGCCTCCGGGGCCACCGCGTCCGTCGAGGTCCGCGTCCGCGCTCAGCGCGACGGGCAGGCGTCGACCACGGCAACGGTGACGAGCACCACGCCCGCCGACCCGGTGCCGGCGAATGACTCGAACACCGAGCAGACGACGATCCAGAATCCGCCGGCGGTCGAATGTGGCGGAAGAGAAGCGACGATCGTCGGCACGGCGGCGTCCGAGACCCTGACGGGGACGAACAAGGCCGATGTGATCGCCGGCCTCGACGGTGACGACGAGATCGTCGGCCTCGACGGCAACGACATCCTCTGCGGCGGCCTCGGCAACGACCTGATCAAGACCGGGGCCGGCAACGACGTCGCCAAGGGCAGCGAGGGCGACGATCGCCTCCGGGGCTCGAGCGGCAGCGACGCGCTCTCCGGGAATGCCGGAAACGACAACCTCGGTGGCGGCGCGGATGACGACGAGCTGAGGGGCGGCTCCGGAACCGACCGCTGTGGCGGCGGGCCCGGCACGGACACCCGCCGCGGCTGCGAATAGCGCCTCGCCGCACCCTCCGTTCCCCCGCCCACACCGAAACTAAAGGAGCTCGTGCGGGTCATCACATATGCTCCCGGCTTCGCAGGGGGCAGAGACAAACCTGTATTGGGAGAGGAGCTGAACGGATGCGGCTAGGCGTGAGGTTGATGGTTGCGACGGCGCTCGTGGCGCTGGTGCCCGTTTCGAGTGCGATGGCGGCCGACTACGCGGCAACCGCCCGCAACATCATTCCCTCGGGCCAGTACACGATTCCGTTCCCGCCCCAGGCCGACAGCCAGGCGCTGATGTACGACGGCCTCACCCCGCTCTTCCAGAACGTCACCGAGGCCAACTTCGCCACGAACTTCAAGTCGGAGGCCCTCGGCAGCCTCGGCACCGACGGTCCCGCGCTCTCCACGGAGAGCCCCAAGGCCGGCGTCGAAATCGTGCGGGACCAGTTCAACGTCCCGCACGTGACGGCCGCGACCTACGAGGACGGGATCTGGGCAGCCGGCTGGATCGCGGCCGCGGACCGCAGCGCCCTTCTCGCACAGGCGCGCTACAACGCCCGCGTCGCGGCGATCGACGTCCCGAACGTGACCGCGCTCTCCCTGATCACCGACCTCAAGTCGTTCACGCCCAGCGAGGAGACCGAGAACGAGATCGCGAAGCAGACCCAGGTGCTGCAGGACGCCGGCCCGGAGGGCGTCGCACTGCTCGCCGACATCGACACCTTCATCTCAGGGATCAACGCGTGGCTCGCCCAGAACAGCCCGAGCACCGCTCCCTGGACCCGCAACGACATCTACGCGCTGAACGCCCTCAAGGGCCAGTTCCTCGGCCAGGGCGGCGGCGACGAGGCCAGGAATACGCAGTTCTACTCCGGCCTTAAGAAGCAGCTTGGGAACGGCAAGGGCGAGAGCGTCTTCAACGACGTCCGTCAGTTCAAGAACAAGGACATGCACTTCGCCGTCGACGGCAAGGCCGACTACGGCAAGATCCCGAAGAAGCCGAAGGGCAACGTGATCATCGATCCGGGGTCGTATGAGCCGGTCGAGGCGGTCCCCGAGGACACGGCCCCGCCAAAGGCTGCGTCGCGAGCCACGCAGCAGGCGTCGAACGTGCTGATGGTCGACGGGGCGCACTCGCAGACGGGGAACCCGCTGATGGTCGGCGGCCCGCAGATCGGCTACTTCGCCCCCGGCTTCACCTACGAGATCGACATGAATGCCCCCGGTCTGCAATGGCGCGGAGCGACGTCGGTTCCCTTCCCCGGCTACCTCCTGATCGGACGTGGCGAGGACTTCACGAACACGCTGACCTCGGCGAGCGCCGACATCATCGACCAGTACGCCGAGACGCTTTGCGGCGGCAGGACGAAGTACGAGTACAAGGGCAAGTGCCTGAAGATGGAGACGGTCAACGCCGGCTCGATCGGCGGCCAGCAGGTGACCTTCAACCGCACGGTGCACGGCCCGGTCACGGGCTACGCGGAGGTCAAGGGCAAGACGGTTGCGATCTCGTCGAAGCGCTCGAGCTACGGCAAGGACACGCTCGACCAGCTCTTCTTCCGGCGCCTCTCGAATGGCCAGGTCAACGACCCCGCCTCATTTGAGGCCGCCGCGCGCCTGACCCCGCAGACGTTCAACTCGTTCTACATGGACAACCAGAACATCGCGATGTACACGAGCGGCCTGCTTCCGCAGCGCCCGGACACCGTCGATCCCGGCCTGCTGACGAACGGCAACGGCAAGTACGAGTGGAAGGGCTTCGCGCCCGACAAGGCCCATCCGCAGGGTGACAACCCGAAGGACGGCACGATCGTCAACTGGAACGAGAGCGGCGAGCAGGGCTTCGCGGCCGCCGATGACCAGTTCGGGCGCAACGGCTCTGCGATGCGCGTCGACCTGCTGACGAGCGGCATGGACAGGACGGCCGTGGGCGGCAAGTGGGACCTCGCCGGCCTCGCGTCGGCGATGAACGCCGCGGCCACCCAGGACGTCCGCGCGATCGACACGGTTCCGCTGCTCCAGGAGTTGCTCGAGGGCTCGAAGGCCCCGTCCGCTCAGGCCCAGGGGATGCTCGACCAGATGATCGCCTGGCGTGCGGAGGGCGGCAGCCGCCTCGACGTCAACCTCGACGGCCTGATCGACGCGCCCGGCGCGGCGAGCATGGACGTCTCCTGGCCGAAGATCGCCGACGCGTTCATGAAGCCTGTGCTGAAGAAGCAGAAGACGCTCGACGAGCTCTCGACGCTCTTCAGCCGCTTCGATCTCCCGCCCGGCGGCCAGTACAGCGGCTGGTACCAGTACTTCGACCGCGACATCCGCTCGCTGCTCGGGCAGAAGGTCAGCCAGCCGCTTGACAACGCCTACTGCGGCGGCGGCAACCTGAAGCAGTGCCGCAAGGACATCTGGAGCGCGATCGAGAAGGCCGGCAAGTCATTGCAGGCCAGCCAGGGATCGGCCGATCCGGCCGCCTGGCACTCGGACGCGGTTCGGGAGCGAATCGACTTCGCGCCGGGCATCCTGACGACGACGATGCGCTACACGAACCGCCCGAGCGGCATCCAGCAGGTCATCTCGTTCAACGGCGCCCGCCCTTAGCGGTCACGAATAGTCGTCCCACTTCTTGAGCTCCGGCTCGGGGTCGTCCGGCGACCCCTCCTGGTAGCCCGAGCCCCACATCTCGAAGTGGAGGTGGCAGCCCGACGCGTTGCCGGTCTCGCCGACGAGGCCGATCGCCTCGCCGGTCCTCACCTTGTCGCCCTCGGCGAGCTCTGAGGGCTGGGACATGTGCATGTAGACGTAGTCGGTGTCGGTCTTCTTGCCGTCGATGACCAGGTAGTTGCCGGCGGACTCGTGGGTGTCGTTCAGCTCGACCTTGCCGGCACGGGCGGCGACCAGCTTCGTCTCGCACTCCGCGAAGACGTCCTGGCCCTGATGGTTGCGGCCGGCGCCGAGGCCGTCGCCGTACTCGTGCTTGCCGTTGATCGGGAAGATGTGGTCGTACTGCTCGAACGCGGCAGAGTCGCCGCCGGTGCCGGCGCGGAACTCGTACTCGCCGTTGGGCGCGACGTCGCCGGTGTCGGTCACGCCGTCCCAGCTCGCGGTCGACTCGCTGCCGTCGGTGGAGGGCTCGACGGGGACCGTCGCGACCGTGGTCCCCTCCGTCGCTGAGACCACCTCCACTTCAGTGAGCGATCCGCCGGAGATGTGCGCGGTCGCCTGGCGCTTGCCGCGGAAGAATCCCTTGTCGGGATCGACGCTGATGCCATCGGGCGAGGTGTTGCCGGGTGGCGTGCCCTCGCCCGGGTCCGCGGGCTCTTCGGGATCGGGCCCGGCGGCTCCTCGCCGCCCGAGCCGCCGTCCGTTCCGGCGATCTCCAGGTCCGCCGGAGCGGTCGCCTTGTTCCGCTCGGAGTCGACGACGCGAGGCGGGCCGGTGACGGCGCCCTCGGGCACGACGACCTCGAGGAGCTCGTCGGAGGCGCTCTCGGGCTCGGCCTTCGCCCGCTTGTCCCCGTCGGAGCGGAACTTCACGGTTTCGACCAGCTCCAGCCCGGAGCCTGTGATCTCGACGGTCGAGCCGATGCTCGCGGCATCGCCGTCGCACTCGCTCGCACAGGCGACATCATCGATCTTGAGTCCGTCGGCCGCGTTCACGGTCTGCGACCAGATCAGGCCGGCGCCGAAGGAGACGGCGGCGACAAGCACAGCAAGCTTCACGTTGGTCCTCTCTTTCTCGGGCCTACGGGGTTAGCTGACGGGCTCGCGCCGAAAGAGCAGCGCTACGGACGGTGTGGGATTCGTCCGATTCGCCCCTGGGGCGCTGACGCGCCCCGTTGGGTCCCCCGCTCCGCGCGCCGGGCGGCGCACGGACTCGGCAGGTTGGTTTTCTGACGCCGGAGAGGGCGTCCGCGAGCGCTTACCCGATCCTGGTTATTGGAAACCTCGCTGTGACGACCATCACTTCAGCCGTCGAGGTTCTCGCGCAGAAAGCGGCGGATCTCGACGGCGGCCGGGCTGTCGAAGTCGTAGAGCGAGGCGACGTGCCCGGCGTTGCGGGCCTCGTAGTAGGTCGAGTTCGGGAACTCCTCGGCCACCTTCATCCCCTCGTGGGCGGTCGTGACCGAGTCGAGCTCGCCCGAGACGACCAGCACCGGTGCCTCGGTCGGCTCGGCGCCCTTGTCGACGGGCGGCTCGTACAGCTCGGTCCGCTTCGGCCAGGTCAGGCAGTAGAGGTAGCCGATCCCCGAGGAGAGCGCGATCTCCCGCGGGGTGAACGGCGCGAAGGTCTCGGGGTCCTGGTCGCGGATCTTCTGCTCGAGCTCCGCGCGGCGCGCGGGCTCGCTCGAGGAGCGCTGCCAGAGCATCGGGTAGTCGTTGCAGCTGACCACCAGTTCCCCCGCCCGGGCGTAGTCGCGGATGTGGCGGGAGCCCGGCTTGCCCGGGTCGGTGAGCCGGCGCCAAGGCGCCGGGTGTTTGTCGAGCAGCGCGCGGCCCGCGTCGACGATGTCGAGATACGTGGCCGGCGGGCCGTAGGCGGCGTCAACCAGGGCGTCGATCAGCGGGCCGACGCCCATGTTCGTCTGGCGGAGCCGCCGGGTGAGGCGCTCGAGCAGGTGCTTCGCGTTCCCATCGCACTTCTCGGAGCGCTTGCAGGCGACGACGAGCGAGCGAATTCCTGTCCGCGGCAGGCTCGGGTACCAAGCGGTCTCACCTCGGGCCGGGTAGGCGGAGTCGAGCACGAGCGCGTCGAGGCGGTCGGGGTGGCGATACGCGTACGACTGGCCGAGATAGGTCCCGTAGGAATCGCCGTAGAGCGCGATCCGCTCGTAGCCGAGCGCGCTGCGCACGTCGTCGATGTCATCGGCGGCGGCGGAGGTGCGGTAGGACTCGAAGCGCTTGCCGAGCCGCCTGGCGCACTCGGAGAGGACGATGGACTCGGGCCCGCGGCCGCGCTGTACGTCGGGGCAGTCGACCGGCTGGGAGCGGCCGGTCCCGCGCATGTCGACCAGGATCAGCGGGTGGCGGCGAAGCAGGGAGCCGAAGAGCCCCACGTAGGCGTGCGCGGTCAGCGTGCTGGCGTATCCCGGGCCGCCCTCGACGGCGAAGATCGGAGCGCCGGGCGGTTTCCGGCGATTTTCCGGCGCGCGCACCGCGAAGCCGATCCGGGTCTTGCCGAGCGACGGATCCTCGCGCTCGAAGGGAACCTCGATCTCCCCGCAGCGAAAGTGGCGGACGGGCGGGATCGCCGCGCAGCGGTGCAGATCGGCGGCGCCGACCGAGTTCGGCCTCGGCCCCTCTTCCCCTTCGCCGACCTTCACCTCGACCCCGCACGCGGCCAGGGCGGTTGCGAGCACGCAGCAGAGCAGGAGACCCTTCACGGTGCGAAGTTTCCCGCAACCGAATTCCCGTAGGTAATACGGATGCGCGAGTGGGGCCCGGCAGACCAGAATTCGCCTCGTGGTCGGGGGAGAGTCGATGGTTGAACTTCGTTACGAGCTGGAGCCGAATGTTCAGGCGCCCGGGACGGCACGGCGCGCGATCGCGAGTGAGCTCTCGGAACGGATCGACCAGGTGTCGCTCGATTCCCTGATGCTCATCGTCAGCGAGCTCGTGACGAACAGCGTCACGCACGGCCCTGGCAAGCCGATCCATCTGGAGCTCGAGGTCGATCGCGAGGGCGCGATCCGCGGCGAGGTCGAAGACCAGGGCGACGGCGTCGTGGAGATTCGCCTCGAGGCGAACGAGTTCGGGCCCGGGTGGCCGGGGCCTGAGGATCGTCGACGCCCTGACCGAACGCTGGGGCGTCTACGAGGGCTCGACCCACGTGTGGTTCGAGCTGCGCCCATCTAACTAATCTCTCCCCTGGATGGGGGAAGCCGAGGCGATCGAGGGGCTGCAGCGGAGCGAGGCGATCCTGCGCGCCTACGCGGACGAGCACGGGCTGGAGCTCCGCTCGGAATCCCCATGGCCCGGCTACATGCCGGCCGAGCAGCAGACCGGCCCGATCCGGCACGCGATCTGGTCGCTTGCGGGAAAGCTCCCTGGCGGCGTCACGGGCCGGCTCCGCCACCAGGCCGCCTTCGGCGAGACCCTCGGGATGAAGGTTGCGCAGCAGCACACGATCATGGTCTGCCGGCTGCCCGAGAGCGTGGGCTACATCCCGATGCTCTGCGTCCGGCCGGACGAGCTGGGCATGGGCCTCTACTACTGGGGCGGGGACCAGCGTCCTCGCGAGAGCGCCAAGTTCGAGAGCGCGGAGCTCGACCGCCGCTACATCGTCGACATCGTCAAGGGCCAGGACCAGAACTGGCTCTACCAGCTCTTCGCGCCGACGATGATCGACTGGCTCGCGCACGAGACGCCCCGCGACTTCGGCTTCAAGCTCGACTCAGGGGTATTCACCTGCGAATGCCCGCAGTGGCGGGGCCAGGGCCGGATGGACGGCGAGGTCGACACCGAGCACCTGGACCTGCTCTCCACGTGCGGCGGGCGGAGCGCTTCGAGGATTCGCGACGAGGTGCTCGAGGAGATCGCCGGCACGAGCCGGCCCGACGGGCCGAGCGCCGCGGCCCATGCGGAATGGGCGGGCGAGGCGAAGCACGGCTGCATCGTCGGCACGATCCTCGGCTTCGCCAACCTGGTGGGCGGCGGGTTGGGCGACGACAGCGTGAAGAAGTACGCGGAGGAGCTCGGGATGACCTATGAGCCCCCCGCCGAGTTCCACACCCGCCACATCGCGCTGCCGCTCCCCGGCACCGCGGGAGAGGTGGCGACCGGGACCCTGCCGGGCACGTCGGCGCAGGGATCGATCGCCTGGATCGCCTATTCGAGCGACGTCGACATGGAGCGCAACTACGCGGCGATCGTGACCGAGACCCGATCCGAGCAGGGGGTCAATTGGGTCGACGCTGATGACGTCGGCATCGCCGGATTCGGCGAGGAGCTGCCGGCGCCGGTGCTGGAGATCGTTCGGAACGCCGGCTACGGGATCTCGACCGCGGGCCGCACCGTCTGCGTCTACGCCGAGGGATCGGCGCCGGGGACGTGGCCCGGCAAGGCCGAGATCGAGGCATTGGCGTCGCGAACCGTGGAAATCGCCACAATGCTTGGGTGAAGCCGGTCCGCTCCATCCTCGTCGCGCTGACGCTTGCCATCTGCGCGTCCCTCGTGCTCGCCGCCGTGGCGCCGGCCCATCCGGAGCTCGATCCGCAGAACGTGCGCGCGCTGCCGATCCGCCAGGCGCTCGAGCCGCCGCTCGAGGCGACGCCGAAGGCCGACTGCGGTCCCGGCTCGCGGCCGGAGACCGGCCTGCAGGGAAGGGTGAGCGCGGAGGACCACGCGAGCGGGCGCGCCGCGGAGGGCTACACCTGCAACACGGAGGTCGTCGGCGAGTACACGAAGGAGAGCCCGGTCGGCACGGTCGGCGGCTTCAAGGTCGAGCGCTACACGGACGCCGCCGGTAACGACTGCGCCTACTACGACACCACGCTGCTCTTCCCGACCAACCTCGTCGACGCCACATCGGGCGTGAACGTGCTCGACATGTCGGACCCGGCGAACCCGAAGCTGACCGAAACCCTGATCACGCCGGCGATGCAGACGCCGCACGAGTCGGTGGTCGTGAGCCACGAGCGGGGCGTGCTTGCCGCCGTCGCCGGCAACCCGGCGTTCAACGTCGGCATCGTCGACGTCTACGACATCTCCAAGGACTGCCGCCACCCCGAGTTCAAGTCGACCACGCCGCTCGGGATCTTCGGGCACGAGAGCGGGATGGCACCGGACGGCAAGACCTTCTACTCGGCCTCGCCGGGCACGTCGACGATCGTCGCGCTTGACATCACCAACCTCTCCGCGCCGGTTCCGGTCTGGGCGGGCAACTACGACTCGCACGGGCTCTCCATCTCCGACGACGGCAACCGCGCCTACGTCGCCGGGATCAATTCCGGGCTGATCATTCTCGACACCTCCGAAGTTCAGTCGCGCGTCCCGAACCCGAACGTCAAGGAGATCGCGCGTCTTCAGTGGAACTCGATGTCGATCCCTCAGAACGCCATCCCGATCACGATCGACGACCACCACTACGTGGTCGAGATCGACGAGTTCGGCACGCTCAGCGAGGTCGGGGCGGGCCGGATCATCGACATCGAGGACGAGACGAAGCCTCACGTCGTCTCCAACCTCCGCCTCGACGTCCATCAGCCGGAGAACTTCGACACGATCCGGGGTGACCCGGCGGCCGGCAGCGGGCTCCAGGGCTACGCGGGCCATTACTGCAACGTCCCGACGCGGGTCAACCCGACGATCGTCGCCTGCTCGATGATCCTCTCCGGCCTGCGGGTGTTCGACATCCGCGACCCGGAGAACCCGAAGGAAATCGCCTACTTCAACGCGCCGATCAGGCCGCGTGCGTCGCCCGGCTTCCCGGCGTCCAACTGGGCGATGTCGAGCCCCTCATTCGTCCCCGAGCGGAACGAGATCTGGTATTCGGACGGCTACAGCGGCTTCTACGCCGTGAAGCTGACCAACGACGCCTGGCCGAAGGCCGAGGGCGAGGAGGGGACCTGCAACAAGCTCGCGGGCGACACCGGCAAGGACCGCCTCCTCGGTACCGACGGCAACGACTGCATCCGCGGCCGCGCCGGCGCCGACCGGATCGACGGCGGCGCGGGCAACGACAAGATCCGCGGCGGCCTCGGCCGCGACACCCTGCGCGGCGGCCCCGGCAACGACCGGATCTACGCCAAGCGCGGCAGCCGCGACAACATCGACTGCGGCCCCGGCAACGACACGGCCTTCGTCAAGAAGGGCAAGGACCGCTACCGGCGCTGCGAGAAGCTGCGGTAGGGCGGCGGTACGGACCCGCGGTACGGGTTAAGGACGGAAGCGCTGCGTCCGCGACGCGAGGCGCCGTAGTCGCGGGCTGGTAAAGGCAGCGATTCCGACCGCGCCGCGATGACGTGTGGTTACAGAGGGTTCATGGTGAGCCCTCAGACGCCACACGTCCGTGAACCGCGACGAAACACGCGCGAAAGCGCACGCAAATGTCACGAACCCCCTGATCCACTGCCTTACGTGCCCGCGACCTCGGCGCCTAGCGTCGCGGAAGCGACGGTTTCGTCCCTCACCGACCCGCTGCCCTACGTGCCCGCGACCTCGGCGCCTCGCGCCGCGCCGGGAGCGGTTTCGTCCCGCGTCCTTCAGCCCGGTGGGATCGGGTGGTTCGCCTTGAAGAGGTCGTCGGGGTCGTAGGCCGACTTCGCCTGGCAGAGGCGCCTGTAGGCGTCGTCGGAGAAGAACGGGCTCTCGGCGACGCTCACCTCGCAGAAGTTCGACAGCTGGGCGCCGGTCTCCCAGGACGCCAGGGCCTCGCGGACCTTGGCGACGGCCTCCTTGGCCGCCTCGCCCATCTCCGGCGTGGCGGCGATGCCGACGCCGAAGAGGGAGAACGCTCCGTCGATCTTCGCCAGCGCTCCGGCATCCTCGGGCTCGCGGGCAAGCGCGCCGCCCAGATGGCGTAGCTCGCAGGAGACGAGCGGCGAGCCCGAGTCCGGGCCGGCCGTGGCGACGAGCGCGCCGATCGCCTCCGAGGGCAGATCGCCCAGCAGCGCGTGGTTGCCCACGCCCGGGACCGGCTCCGGCGGGTCCATGTGGAGCATGCCCAATGCCACCGGCGGGACCATCGCGAACGTGTCGATCTCCGGCCCCAGCTCGCGCAGCGGCGCGACCAGCTCGGCGCCCTCCTCCTCGCCGCCAAGGAAGGCCACCTCGACGACCGCCAGCTTCTTCCCGCGGAAGAGCTCCGGGATCTCCTCGAACGGCGGCACCTGGACGAACCGGCCGACCGAGGTTGCCTCCTCGGGCGCATCGGCGGTCCACTCTCGCCAGCTCTCGAGAACCTCAGCGCCGCGCTCCCACGGCCAGGCCATCATCCCGGCGTAGAGTTGCGGGACCTCGTAGAGCTCGAGCTCGAGGCTCGTGACGACGCCGAATCCCCCGCCCCCGCCACGCAGGGCCCAGAAGAGCTCGGGATCGGATTCCGCGTCCACCGTGACGACCTCGCCCTGAGCGTTGACGAGCTCGACCGAGCGCACGCTGTTGCAGGCCAGGCCGTGCTTGCGGCCGAGCCACCCGAGGCCTCCCCCCAGCGAGTAACCGACGACGCCGACCCCGGGCGAAGAACCCGCGAGCGGCGCCAGGCCGGCCTCGGAGGCCGGAGCGGTGACGTCACCCCAGAGGGCGGCCGGGCCGACCGTCGCCCGGCGGGCGTCGGCGTCGACGCTCGCGCCGCCTAGCTTCTCCGTGCGGACGAGCAGCGTTTCGCTGATGTCACCGAGCGGGCCGGCGTTGTGGCCGGTGCGCTGAGCGGCGACCCGCAGTCCGTTGTCGCGAGCGAAGTTGACGGTCGCGACCACATCGTCGGTGCTCGCCGGCTGCACGACGGCCGCGGGATGCTGATCGACGGTCAGATTGAAGGCCTGCCTGGCGAGGTCCCAACCGTCGTCGGCCTCAGTAAGCACCGCCCCTCCCAGCCCGTCCCGAAGACTTCCGACGTCGACGCTTGCCATCGTCACTCCCTTCGCTCGACTCCTTCCGAGCGCGGCAGTCTACGACGAGCTTGGCGGGCTCACAGTGCCGCGATCAGCGCGTCGAAGGAGCCGGTGAGATCGTCGCTTCGGTCGCGCAGTTCCTCGAGGCTGGATCGGACAGAGGCGGCGGTGTCGCCGTCGCCCGCGTCGGCCAGATCGCGCTCGAGCGCGCCGTACGCGCGGCCGAGGCCGGCGACGGCATCCTCCATCTCGTTCTTGGCGCCCTTCGCGTCGCCGCGCGCGCCGCGCGCATCGGGATCGTCCGCGACGGTGGAGAGGTCGGTGGAAGCGTCGGCCAGCCCAGCGTTCGCGGTTCGCAGGCTGGCGCGGATCGGATCGTCGACCGGGAGCGTCTCGGTCACCCGCTTCTCAAGCGCCGACGCCTGCTCCTCCGTGCCGTCGAACGACTTCGCGAGGTCCGTGGTCGAGTCGCGGGCCGTGACCGCATCGGCGAGCTCGTCGGTCTGCTTAGCGACCTGGTCCGCGAGGCTCGCCGTGTCGTTCGCCAGGTCGAGCGTTCCGGTGGGGGCCGCGTCCTCCCCGCCCCCGAGGAAGACGATCGCGGCGACGATCGCGGCGACGATGAGGACCCCGATCCCGATCAGGATGCGGTGGGACGGGCGAGCAGAGTCAGCTTCCTTCGCGACCTCAGCCGGCGGAGGCGGAGCCGGTTCCGCAGGCGCCGTGGGCGTGGCCGGCGGCGGGACTGCCGGCGGCGGCGGCGCGATCGGCGGACCGAAGCTCGATGGGTCGACGCCCTCGAGCGCCGCGCTCGCGGCCTCGGCGAACTCCGCGCAACTCGCGAAGCGCTCGCCCGGGGCCTTCGCCATCGCCCGGGCGACCACCCAATCGAGCCCGACGACGTCCGGCAGGCGTTCGCTGACCCGTGGCGGCTCATCGTTCATGTGCGCCCACATGAGGGCCGGATCGCCATCCCGGACGAACGGCGGGCTGCCGGTCAGGCACTCGTAGAGCACGGCGCCGAGCGAGTACTGGTCCGCCTGCCCGTCGACGTGCTCGCCGCGGACCTGCTCCGGCGCTATGTAGTCGAGCGTGCCGACGAACTGGCCGGGCGTGGTCAGTGACGTATCCGTGTTGGCGCGCTTCGCCAGGCCGAAGTCGGTGAGATAGCAATGCGTCCCGTGGCGCCGGCCCTCATGCGTGAGGAGCACGTTGGCCGGCTTGACGTCGCGGTGGATAAGGCCGCGGTCGTGGGCGGCATCCAGCGCGGCGCCGACCTGCTCGATCACGTCGACTGCCTCGGGGGGTGTGATCGCCCCGGCGGTCGCAAGGTGCTGACCGAGGTCGGAGCCGTCGACCAGGCGGGTGACCAGATAGAGGACGCCGTCTGCCTCGCCGGCCTCGAAGACCGGCAGGATGTGGGCGTGGTCGATCGCGGCCGCGGAGCGGGACTCCCCGATGAACCGCCGGCGAAAGCCTTCGTCCTGCGCCTGCGCCGAGGCGATCACCTTGATCGCGACGGTGCGGTCAAGCTGCTCGTCCGTCGCCCGGTGGACGACCCCCATGCCGCCCCGTCCGAGGACTCCCTCGATCCGGTAGCCGGCGAGGACGGTGCCGGTCTCGAGCTCGCTCACCTGACCGGCTGCGCTCCCGCGCGGCTGAGCTCCTCGACCAGCAGGATCGGCGAGCGGTAGGGCCGGCCGGTGGCGCGCTCCATGCCGATCTCGCAGGTCCGGTTCGAGGAGAGGTAGGCGTCGAAGCGGCGGCCTGCGAGCTCGTCGGCCTCGCGGCGGGTTGCCGAGTCGGTCAGCTCCGGGTGCAGGAAGCCGCGGTCGCCGGCGAAGCCACAGCATGCGGCCGCCGCGGGGACCGTGACGTCCTCCGCGAGCTCCCAGGCGAGGGAAACGAGGTCGGTGTTGGTGCCCTGGTGGCGGCCGGAGCAGGTGGGGTGGATCGCGACGCTCGCGACCTTGCCGCTCAGCTGGAGCTCGGGGACGATTCGCTCGAGCGCCCAGGTGACCGAGTCGATCACCTCGATCTTGCCGTGGCGATCGCGCGCGGCCTCGTCGAGGGCCTCGCCCAGCTCGGCGGCGATCCCATGGGTGCACGAGGTCGCATCGACGACCACCGGCAGCGCGCCGCCGTCGGTCCAGCGCCAAAGGGCCTCGGCAGTTGCACCCGCCATCCGCTCGTGCCCGGCGGTCAGCCCCTTCGAGCTCCACGGGACGCCGCAGCAGCGGCCGCCGACGTCGTCGGGGATCCACAGCGGCAGGCCCGCGCGGTGAGAGATCTCGACGAGCGCCTCGGGAACGCTCGCGGGGCCGCCCCCGTTTGCAGGGGACGAGTCGAAGATCCGGTTGATGCACGCCGGGAAATAGACGGCCGCCGCACCTGAACGACTCGTGGCCGGGAGCGCGCCCGGCGCTGCCGGCGGCATCGGCGGCTGCCAGTCGGGCACCACCTCTTCCCCGAGACGACGCCGGGCCGCACCCGTCACCGCCTGCAGCGGCCTGTCGCCGACGGCCCGGCTGATTCCGTTGCCGATCCGGAGCCCCGTCCGGGCCCAGCGCTCGACCGCCTTGAAGCGCTTCGCCGTCGCGACCCCGGCGCGTTCCGCGCGCTGATCCGTGCTGCGGTCGCGCAGCTCCTTGACCAGCTTGCCGGTGTCGATCGCGAGCGGGCAGGCATGCTGGCAGCTGCCGTCGGCCGCGCAGGTTTCGATCCCGTCGTAGACGTACTCCTCGGCGAGGGCGACCCGCACCGGCGACCCCGCCGGCTGGCGTGCCATCTCGCGGCGGACGACCAGCCGCTGGCGGGGCGTCGTCGTCAGGTCACGGCTCGGGCAGACCGGCTCGCAGAAGCCACATTCGACACAGGTGTTGGCGCCGCCCGTCTCCTCGATCGGCGGGTTCGACTTCAGGTTCTGCAGGTGCACCTCGGGGTCCCGGTTCAGGACGATTCCCGGACCGAGCACGCCGTCGGGGTCGGCCAGCTCCTTCACGCGCCACATGTAGGAGGTCGCCTTCTCCCCCCACTCCCGCTCGACGAACGGCGCCATGTTGATCCCGGTCCCGTGCTCCGCCTTGAGCGAGCCGTCGTACTTGTCCAGGATCAGCTCGACCAGCTCGCCCATGAACGCCTCGTAGCGCTCGCGGTCGCGGGCCTCGCCGAAGGCCGGCGTGAGCATGAAGTGGAGGTTGCCCGCCGAGGCATGGCCGGCTACGCCGGGGAGGAACTCGTGCTTGCCGAGCAGCGCCTGGATCTCCCGCGCCGCCTCGGCGATCCGCTCCGGCCGCACGCAGACGTCCTCGACGATCAGCGACGTGCCCTCCGGGCGCAGCCGCCCGATCAGGCCGTGCATGCCCTCGCGGACCCGCCAGAACATCTCCGTCAGCTCGACCTCGCGGGTGAACTCGGGGTCCTTGATCAGGGGGCGGCCCTCGAGCAGCGCGAGGGCGTCCCGCTCGTTCGCGTCGAGGTCCGACTCGGTGTCGGAGCGGAACTCGCAGAGGATCGCCGCGGAGGTCGCCGGGATCTCCTTCCACTCCTCCGGGGTCCCGGGGAGGTTCCAGGCGGCGGTGATCAGGGTCGGCGCGACCATCACCTCGGTCGCCGTCGTCCCCGCCTTGACAAGCGGGTCCACCACGTCGGCGGCGGCCTCCATGTCCTCGAAGAGGAGCAGCGCCGTGGTCGTGTGGGCCCCGCGGGGGAGCGTCTCGAACACCGCCTCGGAGATGAAGGCCAGGGTCCCCTCCGAACCGACGAGGATGCGGCGGAAGATCTCGAGTGGCTCGTCGGCGTCGAGGAAGGCGCAGAGTCGGTAGCCGGTCGTGTTCTTGATCTCGAACTTCGAGCGGATCCTCGCGACCAGCTCCTCGTCGGCGCGGATCTCGTCCCGGATCTCCGCGAGGCCCGCGGCAAGCTCGGGCTCGGCCTCGGCGAAGCGCTCGGCGGCGCCCGGCGTGCTCGAGTCGATCGCCGTCCCGGACGGGAGGACGAAGGAGAGCGAGCGCAGGGTCGAGTAGGAGTCGTATTTCGTGCCGCAGCGCATGCCGCCCGAGTTGTTCGCGACGACGCCACCGACGGTCGCGAAGTCGGTCGAGGCCGGATCCGGTCCCAGCTTTCGCCCAATCGGCAGCAGCATCCGGTTGACGTGGCCAAGGGTTGTTCCAGGACGCACGCGGGCGAGCGCGCCGTCGTCCTCGAGCCGGATCCCGCTCCAGTGCTTGCGCACGTCGACGAGGATCCCGTCGCCCTGGCCCTGCCCGTTCAGGCTCGTGCCGGCGGCGCGCAGCGTCACCGGGATCTCCTTGCGCCGCCCGTAGGCGAGGACCGCCGCGACCTCCTCGGCGTCCCGCGGGGTGACGACTACCTGGGGGAAGCGGCGGTAGGGGCTCGCGTCGGACGCGTAGCGGATGATGTCGATCGCGCGCGCGTGGACCCGCTCGGGGGCGAGCAGGGACTCGAGGTCGGATCGAAGTGGCTCCGGGGTGCCGGCGGCGATGGAGTCCGGGGCACGATCGGGCGCGTCGCCGGACGAGGGCGGTGAGATCCGCTCGACCTCGGCCGCGCTCAAACCTAAAGAGGGTCTGACCCCGTTTAGGTTTGCGGGCACTAGGCCAGCGCCATCCCCGGCGCGACGCGGGTCTCGATCAATTCGGGGGCCGACGAGGCAAAGGCCCCGGCAAGTGCCGTGCGCAGCGACTCGACATCGTCGGCGCTGGTCGTGTTCACCCCGTAGCCGGCGGCGACCTTCGCCGACTCCAGCGCCGGGAGGTCGAGTCCCGGCGCACCCTCCACCGACTCGAGACCGGCGAACCACTTGAGGATCCCGTACTCCTCGTTTCGCATGACGAGGAAGGTCACCGGCACCTGGTAGGCGACCGCGGTCCAGAAGGCGGTGACCGCGTATTGGACCGAGCCCTCGCCGAGCACGCAGATCACGGGCCTGTCCGGCTGGGCGAGCTGGACGCCGAGCGACGCGGAGAGGCCGAAGCCGAGGCCGCCACCGGCGCCGAAGAAGTAGCTACCGGGGGCCGAGAGACGGACCCGCGCCCTGAAAGCGGGGGTCGACGAGGGCGACTCGAGGACGACGATGGTGCCGTCGGGCATGACGTCCGCGAGGGCCGCGAATGCGGCGCCGGGGCTCATCGGATCGGTGTCGGCCGGATCCTCGGCCGGCCAGGGCGGGTCGGGGCCCTTGCGCTCGGTCTCGCCGACACGTTCGAGGAGCGCCTCGAGCGTCAGCTTCACGTCGGCGACGATCGCCTCGCCCATCGGCGCGCGTGCCGCCTCCTCGGGATCGTTCGTGATCGCGACCAGTGTGGCGCCCTCCGGGAGGAAGGTCCCGGGCAGGTTCGGGTAGTACGGGAAGACGGAGGTGCCGGCGCAGAGGATCAGGTCGTGGCCCGCGAGCGTCTCCGAGACCGGGCCCACGGCGGGCGGCAGGATGCCGCGGAAGTTCGCGTGCCCCTCCGGGAAGCCGATGCGCCCGCCACCGGTCGCGGGCGAGGCCCAGACCGGCATCCGCTGGCGCTCGACCAACGCGACCGCCGCATCCCAGCCGCCGCTCGCGTCGATGTCCGGGCCCGCGACGAACACGGGGTTCTCGGCCCCGCTCAAGCGCTCGGCCAGATCAGCGACGACCACCGGGTCCGCCACCGCGCGACCGGTCACCGAGCGCGCGATCGCGCTGGCTGCCACATCGTCGTCGGCCTCGGCGTTCCAGTCGTCCATCGGGATCGAGAGGAACGTCGGGCCCGCCGGTGGCAGGGCGGCGTGGTGGATCGCCTGGGCGAGGGCGAGCGGCGTGTCCTCCGCCCTGGGAACCTCGAAGCTGCGCTTGACGAACGGATGCGGGGTCCGGATCGCGTCCCGGTTGGTCAGGTTCGCCTCCATCGTGATCATCGAGCGCGCCTGCTGGCCGGCGGTGATCACGACCGGCGAGTGGTTCGCCTGCGCGTTGAAGATCGCGCCCATCGCGTTGCCGACGCCCGGCGCCGTGTGCAGGTTCACGAGCGACGGCTTCCCCGACGCCTGCGCGTAGCCGTCGGCCATGCCGACGACGACGGCCTCCTGGAGTCCGAGCACGTAGCGGAAGTCGTCGGGGTAGTCGGCGAGCATCGGCAGCTCGGTCGACCCCGGGTTGCCGAACATCGTCGTCATCCCGCAGGCGCGGAAGAGGTCGAACGACGCTTCGCGAACGGTGGGCACGGGAGCGCAACCCTAAACCCCCAGAAGCCGCGATATGTTCGCGGTGTGGCCGCGGTAACCACGGGCTTCAGCCACCGACTCGCACGGCGCGCCGGAATCGCCGTGCTCAGCAGGATGCGCGAAGGCCGCCTCGAACTACGCGAGGAATTCAGCGGGCGGCGGTTCTCGTTCGGACCGGCCGGCGCCGAGCGCCGCGCCGAGATCACCGTCCACTCCCCTGCCTTCTATGCCCGCCTTCTGCGCGATCGCAGCGTCGGCATGGCCGAGTCCTTCATGCAGGGGATCTGGGACTCGCCGGACCTGGTCGCGCTGCTGCGGATCGGTGCCCGGGAGATCGCTCGCGCTGACCGCCTGAGGAACCGCCTGGCGCCTGCCCTCGTGCCCGCCCAGCAGTTCGCCCAGCGACACCTTCGGAACACGCGGACGGGTGCCCGCCGGAACATCTCCGCCCACTACGACCTGGGCAACGAGATGTTCGAGACCTTCCTCGACAACGAGACGATGCTCTACTCAGCGGCCGTCTACGAGCACCCCGGCGCAACCCTCGAGGAGGCGCAGGAGGCGAAGCTGGAGCGGATCTGCGAGCGGCTCGAGCTGGCGCCAGACGACCACCTGCTCGAGATCGGCACCGGCTGGGGCGGCCTCTCGATCCACGCGGCGACACATCACGGTTGCCGGGTGACCACGACGACGATCTCGCGGGAGCAGCGCGAGTACGCCGAGGCGCGCATCCGGGCCGCAGGCCTGGAGGACCGGATCACGGTTCTCGCCAGCGACTACCGCGACCTCACCGGCACCTACGACAAGCTCGTCTCGATCGAGATGATCGAGGCGGTCGGCTGGCAGTACTTCGACCTCTACTTCCGCCGCTGCGCGGAGCTGCTCGGCCCGCGCGGGCTCTTCTTCCTCCAGGCGATAGTCGTCGACGACCGCGCGTACGAAATCGAGAAGGCGTCGCGCACGCTCGCGAGCGAGCTGATCTTCCCCGGCGGCTGCCTGCCCTCGCCGGCCACGATCTCCCGCTGCGTGGCAGAGCAGACCGACCTGCGCCCGGTCTGGCAGGAGGACATCAGCGCCAGCTACGCGCTGACCCTCGCCGAGTGGCGCCGCCGCTTCGTCGCCGCCGAGCCGCAGCTCGGCGAGCTCGGCTACGACGAGCCGTTCCGCCGGCTCTGGGAGATCTGGCTCGCGACCTCCGAGGCCGGCTTCCGCGAGGCGCGGATCGCCGACCTGCAGATGGTCTTCGCCAAGCCGGGGTGGCGTGGAGCGGTCCCGGCGAGGCTGTCCGCGGAGGTCATCGGCGCCTGATGGCGCTCGACGTCGAGACCCAGATCACGATCGACCGCCCCCGAAGCGAGGTCGCCGCATACGCGGTCGATCCCGACAACGCCACCGAGTGGTACGTGAACATCGAGAGCGTCAAGTGGGAGACTCCCCCGCCCCTGGCCGTCGGCTCTCGCCTTGAGTTCGTCGCGAGGTTCCTCGGCCGCCGGATCGCCTACGTCTATGAGGTGAAGGAGAACGTGGACGGCGAGCGGTTCGTGATGGGCACCACCGAGGGGCCGATGAGGATGGAGACGACCTACACCTGGGCCGACGCCGCTGGCGGCGGCACCGAAATGCACCTGCGAAACCGCGGCGAGCCGTCCGGCTTCTCGAGCCTGCTCGCCACTGTGATGGCCCCAGCGGTCCGGAGGGCGAACCGCAAGGACCTGGCCCAATTGAAGCGAGTGCTCGAGCAGCGCGACGCCGAGCCGGCCTACGGATCCGCGACCACCTGAGGCGCCCGGCCGCCGCCGAAATTCGTAAATGGGTTGCCGATCCCGCAGCTCGCGTACGAGTAGCCGATCTCGGGCTCTTTGCCGTCTGACTGGAAGGTCTCGTTGACGATGCTCGGGAGTCGCTCCTCCTCGTCCGGGTCCTGGCTCTCCTGCGTGTAGTCGGTGTTCTTGCAGTCGAAGCTCGGGATGAAGAGGTCGTCGAGGCCCTCGAGGTAGCCGCCGGGACGCTGGTAGGCGTTGCCGCGGTTGGTGTTGAGCCTGGTGCGGTGGATCGAGAAGCTCTCGGGACTGAAGTGGAAGAGGACGCGCAGGGCGTGCCGCGGGGCGGGCTGGCCGGGGAGGGTGGGCAGGCTGCCGGCGAGGCCGAGGTGCGGGTTCGAGAAGAACGTCGCCACCCGCTCCCGGTAGGCGCGCAGGAAGGCGACGACCGGGTTCAGCTCGGCGAGGAAGGGGTCCAGCGCGTCGAAAACGGGGCCGAGCCCGGCGAGCGTCCCGCGCAGGGCGGGCAGGCCGGTGCGCGAGGCCGTGATCAGCGGGCCGGTCTCGCGCAGGACGCTCTCGAGGTCCGGCGCGAGCCGGCGGACCGAGCGCAGCGTCGGCGGAACGTCGTTGGCGACCGGCAGGAGCTTCTCGACCACGGGGCGCGCCTTCTCCCCGAGGCTGTCGAGCCGGGCGAGCGTCAGGTCGGCCTCGCGCTCGAACGTCGGCAGGATCTGCAGTGTCTCGGCGAGCGGCTCGTTCGCATCGGCGAGCCCGCCGAAGGTCTGCTCGGCCCCGGTGATCGCGCCCCGGAGCGCCCGATCGTCGGCGGAGAGCGAGTCGAAGACCGCGCCTGTGTCGCGGATCAGCCCGCGAACGGCGGGCCGCTCGGCGCGCACCGTCTCGGTGATCTCGGCGGCGTCCTCGAGGAACGGCGCGATGTTGCCGAGCCCGTCGGAGAGGTCGGTGCCGCGACCGCGCAGCGAGCGGGCGCCCGTGTGCGAGAGCCGCCGCGTAGCCGCGCGCGTCTCCTCGTCGAAGGCATTCAGGATCTCGTCGAACTGAGTCGCCTCCTCGACCGCTCCGATTCCGAGGCTGCCCCCCTCCTTCACCGTCTCAGCCCCCTCCGCCTCGGCGTCGGAGACGTTCGCGGCCGCGCCGAGCGAGACCGCGGCCACCTCCTCACCGCCGCCGCTCGGCTCCGTGCCGGGCGTCAGCTCCACGTAGGCCTCGCCCTGGAGGGTCTTCTGGCGGATGATCGCCCGCGCATCGGAGCTGATCGGCGCGTACTCCGGCTCGATCTGGAGCTCGGCCTCGGTCGTGTCCTTGCCGTTCACGCGGACGTCAGGTGGCGCCAGCTCGATCGACTTCACCTTGCCGACCGAGACGCCGGCGATCCTGATGTCGGATTCGAGCGCGAGCGCGGTCCCCTCGGGGAAGTAGGCGCGGACCCGGTAGTCCTTGGCCGCCAGCGGGATCGGCCCGCCGAAGGCGACCCAGAGGAAGAGCAGCAGGCCGAAGCAGGAGAGCGCGAAGCCCACCGCAACGAGGATCCGGCCGATGCTCGGCGCCTGCTTCTCCATCAGCCGCTCACCTCGCTCATCGGTCGCACACTCCCCCGGGCTCGAACAGCGTCCCGAAGCCGGTGACGATGCCGCCGACGACGGGGCCGCCGGGGCTCGCCTGGAGCAGGTCGATCAGGTTCTGGCAACTGCCGGTCGTGTACAGGCGGCGCATCGGCCCGTGGGCGTCCTGGTTGTTCCACAGGCTCGAGCCGTTGTGGGCGAACCAGCCGAGCCAGTAGAGGTAGCCCTCGTCCCGTCCGCTCGCGCCCGGGTCCTCGACGCCGCGCGGGTTGTAGGCGACCATGTTGCCGAGCGAGTTCACCTTGCTCGCGACCCGGACCAGGTCGGGGGTGGCCTGCGAGAAGTCCGCCGCCGCCGAGCGCAGGTCGGGCGCGACCTCGCGCAGCTCGCGGGCAAGCGGGCGCAGGCGGTCGCGGACGACCGGGGTCGCGCTTTCAGCGAGCGACTCGGTCGAGCGTGCGACCGGCCCGAGCCGGCGAGCGAACGGCCTCAGCTCGTTCAAAGTCGGCCCGAGCTCGCGGGCGAAGGGCTCCGTGTCCGCGAGCGTCCGGCGAGCCGTCTCCAGCGTCTCCGGCAGCTCCGCGGTCGCGCGCTGGAGGTCCGGCGCCTCCGTCGCGATTGCTCCCAGTGCGGCGTTCGACGTCTCGACGAGCTCCGCGAGGTCCTCGTCGCGGCGGCCGACCGCCCCGGTCAGCAGGTTCAGGTTATGCACGAGCCGGGAGAGCGACTCGTCGCGAGCGGCGACCGCGCCGCTCACCTTGCGCAGGTCGCGGTTGATCGGCCCGAGCGAGCCGAGGGCGCGGCCGAGGTCCGAGTCGCGCCCCTCGAGGCCCTCGCCGAGCCCGACGACGAGCAGTCGCAGATAGGCGCGGCTGTCCGAGTCGAGGACGCTGAGGATCTGATCGAGGTTGATGTCCGGGAGGGTGTTGGAAACGGTGATCGTCGCCCCCTCCTCGAACTCGCCGGCCTCCTCCGAACCCGGGTCGAGCTCAAAGAACTGGTCCTTGAGCGGAGTCTGCGGCCGCATCAGGATCGTCGCGTCCTTGTAGACCGGCAGGTAGTCGCGCTCGATCGCGAACGTTGCGACCGCCCGGCCCTCGACCAGCTCGACGCCGGTCACGTCGCCGATCTTGACCCCGGCGACGCGGATCGACTGTCCCTGCCCCGGCTCAACGGCCTGTGTGGTCTCGAACTCGGCCTTGAGCTCGAACGGGCGCTCCTCGAGGATCGGGATCCGCACCCGCTGGTTCTGGATGATCACGTAGCTGACTCCGAGCCCGACCACCACGAGCACGAAGATCGCGGCGAGCCAGCGAGCCTGCTTGCGGAGGGCCGCCATCAGTCAGCGCCTTCCAGTTGATCGAGCCAGCCGCCGGTGCGGCTCAGCAGGTCCTGCCAGCCGAGCGCCTCGGCCAGGGTCGTCTCGATCTCCTCGATCCCGCGCTCGTTCAGGGAGAGCGCCCGCCGCCGCTCGGCGGCGGTGTTGTCATCGTCGGCGCTCAGCTCACCGGCTCGCTCGATCCGAGCGGCCGCGTCGTCGATCACGCCCTGCTGGACCGCGCTCAGGTCGACGTCACCGGGGAGCGAATCGAGCGATTGCTGCTCGGGCGGCGGCGCCGCCTGACCCGAGTCGAGGTTCGGAGGATCGTTCGTCTCGCAGGAAACGTCGGGGCGGTACGGCGTCCGCGCCGAGGAGTCGATCGCCGGCCGGGCACCGAGGATCGGGAACGGCGTCAGCCCGAAGACCTCGTCGCTGGTGCCCTCGAACGGCGGCAGCGTCACCAGGCTGGTGCCGGTGCCCTGGAGCACCCGCGCCCAGGGCCCGTTGCCGTCGAAGTTCCGGCTCTCCCCGGAGATCCCGGTCAGGCCCCAGGCGGTCTCCTTGTAGATCGGGCCGTCGGGCGGGGTCTCGGGGTCGGGGACGGTCATGTTCGACCACGGGATGACGACCTCGTTGAAGCAGCTCGAGAGCGCCCTGGCCTCAGTGAGCAACGTCGTGGTGCCCTCAGTGAGCGAAACGAGGTCGGGGATCGTCGGTCGCAGGTCGGCGAGGGCGCCGCGCAGCTCGCCCTTGGAGACGAGGCCGCGGACCTGTGCCAAAAGGGGTGTCGTCGCATCGAGCGCGGAAGGGAGCGCCCGGGTCCCCGGCAGCGCCTCGCGCGCGAACGCGCGGGCGGGCGGGAACGACGCGTTGAGCGCGTCGAGCGTCGGCCGGGCGGCGTCGATCGTGCCGGGCAGATCCGCCACCGATCGCTCCAGTGCCGCGCCCTCGGCGGCGAGCGCGCCGGTGACCTGGTTCGCGTTGGAGATCAGGCCCTGGAGGGCGGGCTCGTTCCGGGCGAGCGCCGCGCTGACCCGGCCAACGTTACGGATCATTCCCGAGAGGTCGCCCTGCTCGGTACCCAGAAGCGCCTCGTTGACGATCGACGTCTGCTTGGCCGCATCGCCGGCCGAGCGGGCGATTTCCCGCAGCCCCTCGGTGCCGCCCTCGCGGACGAGCGCTCCGCCCAGCTCGTCGAGCGCAACCTGGAGGTCCTTTCGCACGGGTGCCTGGAGAGCGGTCAGGACCTCGTCGAGCTGGACCGGAGCAGAGGTGTTCGTGTAGGGAATCGTCCCGCCCGACTCCAGCTCCGGCGCGGACGGGCTACCGGTCTCCAGCTCGATGAAGTAGTTGCCCTCGAGGAAGAGGCGCGGGCGGATCCGCATCGTCGCGTCCGAGTGGACCGGGAGCGCTTCGTCGGTGAGCTCCATTGTCACCACGGTCGCCCCCGCCGGTGCGTCCTCCGCGGCGGCGGGATCGTCCTCGCCCGAGCCGGGCGCGACGGCGGCGTGGTCGATTGCGGTCACCTCGCCGATGTCGATGCCGGCGACCCGGACAGGCGAGTCGGGGTTGAGGCCCTGCACGCGCGGGAACACGGCTTGGATCTCGTGGCCCTGCGACCACGGCAGCTGGCCGGCGAAGGCGTACAGGACGCCGACCGTGGTGACCACGATCGCAAAGATCCCAACCACCCAGTTCGGCACCCGTCCGCCGCCCAGGCCCCTCATCGCCCCGTCTCCCAGGTCGTGGGCGCCCGGGCCGGGACGCGAGTGTCGCGCAGGACGCGGCTACCGTCGGGCTTGAAGTATGCGGTCGTCGGCCCCAGCGAGCCCGGCATGTCGCCGACGGCGATCCCGGGCGCGATGTAGGGCTGGCCCGGCAGCAGGAGCTCGCCGATCGGATACCCGAGCTGGCCCGTCGCGCAGTCCGGGTACTCGTCGGTGAGCTGGCCTAGCGGCGCGTTGAGCGGAGCGTGACCGATCGGCAGGGTGCGTGGCTCGAACTGACCCGGGTGCGAGCTCAGATCGCCGGCCAAGCCGTCCGCGGGGATGCCGCTGTAGGCCGCGATCGGCGCCTTCGCCTGCTTCGGGAAGTCGACGAGGGTTCCGCCGATGTCGATCGGGCCAGGGCTGGCGCCCTCCTGCTGGGTGATGATGTTCCGCTGCGTGAAGCTGTTGACGGAGCGCATGCTCAGGTGCTCGCCGAGGAACGTGAACGTGTAGTTCCAGTAGTTGCAGACGGTCTGCGCCGGGGCGACGTGCTCGGCGACCGGAAGGGCGTTGTCGAAGGTGTCGCGCAGGCGCGAGAGGACGATCCCGGTCGACGGCTGCTCGACCAGGCGCTCGAGCTCGCGGAGCGTCGAGCGCAGGTCGCGCGCGGTCCGCGGCACCCTCCGCAGCACCGGGGTCCCGACCTCGAGAGCGTCGTTGAGGATCGGCAACGTCGGCGCCAGGTCGCGGGCGCCCGGCTCGAGCCGCCGGGCGAGCTCCGCAGTATCGGCGAGCAGGCTCCGCGCCCGGGCGAGGCGGGCCGGGCCGTTGCCGAGCAGCGGCACCGCGTTCGAGATCGTTGCCTGCACCGCCGCCGGGTCGCGGGAGATCGCCTCGAAGGCGACGGCGGCATTGGCGAAGCTCTGGGCGAGCTCGGTCGAGACGGGCGCGGTTGCGCTCGCGGTGCGCTCGAGCGCGCGCACGAACCGCTCGAGCTGGGTCGACCGCGCGGCAAGGGTGCGCGCGACCGGCGCGAGGTCCTCCAGCAGGTCCGGCGCCGTCTCGATCGCCGCGTTGACCGAGATCCCCCGGCCGGCTACGCCGGATCCGAGCTCGGTCAGCACCTCCCGCGTGTCCTCGCGTGCCTGGCCGTCGATCCCGTTGACGAGGTCGTCGAACTCGGCCTGGGGCTGGAAGCAGCCGTTGCGGGCTGTGGCGGGAATCCGCTCGGTGAAGCCCGCGAGCTGGACCGGCAGCTCGCACGTACCGCTGTCGTCGCTGCCGTTGAAGACGAAGCCCTCCGGGGCCCCTTCGCCCGTGCCGCGGACGATCTCGAGGTACTTGAGCCCGAAGGTCGAGAGGTAGCGAACCCGGAAGACCGAGTCCTGGGGAATCGGCTGCGCCGCCTTGTCGAGCTTCAAGGTCACCCGCGCGACGGCTTCGTCTGCCGTCGTCCGCGGTCGGGGTGATCGCCTCGATGACGCCAACCCGGTTGCCGCCGATCCTGACCTCGTTCGACTCGATCAGGCGCGATCCGTTCGGGAGGTCGACCGAGACGCGGTAGACCGGGACGAACGGCAGTCCCTGGTTCGCGTTGTAGGAGAGGAAGATCGCGACGACCGCGACGAGCACCGTGACCGCGCCGACCATGGTCGGGGACGCCGCGAGGGATGTGGCTCCGGAGCGTCGCATCAGTTTCCGTAGAGGAACTCGAGGAGCTCCTCGGTCGCGTTGTCACCAAGGCCGCCGTGCTTGCCTTTGCCGATTCCCTTGCCGATCCCCCCGATGCCGTTACCCGCGCCGTCGGGCAGCCCGAGGAGGTCCTCGAGCCCGTTCGTGGCCTCCTCGGTCGCTGGGACGCCGGGGAGCAGCTCGTCGAGGGGGCCGTCGCCGAGGGCCGGCGGGACCTCGCCCGAGGCGGCCGGCGCACCTGGCGCTGTCGGAGCGGATCCCGGTTCGCCGCCGCCGCGCGACGCCGCCGGGTTGTTCGGATCCCGGCCGCCCGTGTCGTGCGTCGAGATGTTCGGGTCGCAGATGTCGAGGTGGGTCGAGCCGTCCGGGCAAACCGAGTTGTCGTAGCGGGGCAGGTTGAGGTCGAAGTTGATGTCGGGCTGGGTGTCGCCGACCCAGCTCACGCAGTTGGCGACCTCGGTCACCTCGGTCGTCTCCCCGCCGTCGCTCGCGGGGACGGTCGGGCCCGCGTTGAAGCCGCCACAGCGCCCGACTCCGCCGACGTCGGAGATGTTGAACTGAAGGAAGTGGCCGAAGGAGTCGAACTGGTTGACCGCGCCGGACTGGTAGTAGACGTAGTTGAGGAGAGCCTCGACGCCGCTGTAGCCGGTCGGCGCCTCGCGGCCGGTCGCCCAGCACGGGCGGGAGGGGTCGTCACAGCTGCGAGCAGCGCGAGCGTCTTCTTCGACCGACCGCTTCGGGTCGCTCAGGTCGGCGAGGAAGTCGCCGAGGATCTCGGAAGTGGCGGGCGCCTTGCGGCCCGCCTTCGCGAGGTCATCGATCTCGTCGCGGCCGCTCGCCAGCGCGCGCTGGCCAGGAACTGCGGCCTCGCCGAGAGCGACGATCGCGCGCTCGCTCGCGGCGCTGAAGCCAGGCAGGCGCTGCGAGAGCTCGTCGAGGCCGGGAGCGGCGGTGCGTAGCCGCGCGAGCAGCGGGGTGCCGGCCCGCGCCGTCTCGCCGAGCTCCTCGAGCGTCGGCGTCAGCTCGATCAGGAAGTCGTCGAGGCGGTCGACGTCCGCCGATAGGTCCGCGCTGCGCGACGCGCTCGCCTCGGACGCGTCGCGGCCCTCGGCGACGGCCCGCACGACGTCGTCGCGGCGCTCGGCGAGCCGCAAGATCACCCGGTCGGAGTTGACCGTCAGCCGGTCGAGCTCGCGGCGCTGGTTGGCGAGGATCTTGGTCACCTCGCGGAAGTCGGAGAGGGCCGGCACGGAGAGCCGGATCGCCTCGTTGAGGTTCTCCGGGTTCGACGCCATCGCCGTGCCGAGCTCGTTGACGATGACCCGCAGGCGCTCGCGGTAGGACTCGCGGAACGTGTTGAAGAGCAGGTCGGGCTGGATCGACTGGTCGACACTCTCAGCGGGAATCAGCGATCCCTCGGGCATCGGGTCGCCCTCCGGCGTGCAGTCGATGAAGTACTCCGCGATCAGCGACTGCGGCTCGGTGGAGCACTTCGTGTCCTCGCCGAGCTGGGAGAGCTCGCCGGTCACCTCGAACGTCACCTCGGCGCGTTTCTCCTCGTTGATCTCGACGCCTGTGACGATCCCGGAGCGGACACCGGCGACGCGGACGTCCGAGCCCTCGTAGATGCCGAATGCGTTGAGCAGCTCGATCCGGTAGCTCCGCGCGTCGTCGGCCGGCGCGACGGCGGTGAGCCACCCCGCGAGCGTGAGGACGAGCAGCGCGGCGATGATCGCGAGCCGCCTCATGGGCCGATCGGTCCCTGGGCGGGGTCGCAGTCGAGCTGACCGCCGTCGGTGAAGGTGGTCGAGCCGTCGCCCGGGTCGCGCTCGTGAGCGCCGGGGCAGCGCTTGTCGTTGTTCGTGCTGAGCAATCGCGTTGAAGCCGGCGGCGCCGTAGATCTCCGCCGGGGGCACCGGCGAGAGGATCTCCGGCGCCCCGCTCGCGCTCGGGGTGAAGACGTTGAAGGTGCCCCCGATGCGCCCGATCCCGCCGTTCGCGTCGTGGGTGCCGCTGGTCGAGAAGTCGTCGAACCAGCCGATCAGCTCCGGCGTGTACGGCCGGAAGTGGGAGAGGATCGGCATCGAGTTGCCCAGGGCGCACACCGCCTCACCGAGCGATCCCTGCTCGAAGTCGTCGTCGGCGGCCTCCTCGTAGTCGGTGGAGGGGTTGTCGCCGCATTCCGGCTGGCCTTCGCCGAGGGCGACCCCCGAGAGCGGAACCGCGAGCCTTGTGAGCTCGACGAGGTCGTTGCCCTCCCCGCCGCGCCGGATCACCTGGTCGAGGTCGCGCAGCGTTGGGGCGGCGCCGGCGGCGGCCGCTCGGAACTCGGTGAAGAAGGGTCCGAGGCGGTCGGCGACCGGCCCGGTAGCGACGACGAGGGGCTCGAGGTCGTCGGCCGTGGCGCGCAGGTTGACGAACGTGGTGTTCGACTCGCGCAGGAAGTCGGGCAGCTTCTCGATTGCCGAGGTCAGCGCTGCCCGCTGGCGGCCGATCGCACCCGTGGCGACGTTCAGGTTCGCGACGAGCTCGGTGATCTCGCCGGAGCGATCGGCGAGCGCGCCGGAGAGCTGCGAGCCGTCGACGAGGAGGCGGCGCACCGCCTCGCGATCGGAGTTCAGCTGTCCGAGCACCTGACGCGAGGTCGAGAGCAGAGGGTTGAGGTAGCGGAAGCCCGCGGTTCGACTTCTTGGCAAGGCCGACGCCGGCTTCGTCGAGGCCCTGGATCACACGCTTCAGGTCGGCGACCGTCTTCGGCTTCAGGGTGTTGAAGACCTCGTCGAGATCGACCTCGGAGACCGTCTCGGACTCGTCGAGCGCACCTCCGTCCGCGATCTCCTCACCGGCCGTGCCGGCCTCGGGGATCGTCAGCTCGACGCGGCGGTTGGCAATACCCGCCAGCGAGGTCGAGCGGACCGTCGCAACGGTCCCGCGCCGCAGAGGGGTGTACTCCTCGTCGACGGTGAAGGTGACCCGCGCAAGGTTGTCGTCTGTGAGCTCGATCTCCTCGACCGTGCCCGCCGGCACGCCGCCGACGACGACCTGCTCCCCGCCGACCAGCTGGCTCGCGTTGCGGAACTCGGCGGTGACGCGATAGCGGTCCTCCTCACCGCCGAGAAAGACGATCGCGAGCAGGACAACGACGAGCGTGATCGCTCCGACGGCGAGTATCCGCGCAAGCGCACGCGGCGTGCCTACCACGCTTGGACCTGCCCTCCCCGGACCATGCCCACCAATGGACTGGCGAGACTAAAGCTGTGACGCCTGGGATGCGCCGGTCGGGGGTCATGCGGGCGGTACATCGGGACTAGGGACGGAAGCGCGGTGTCCGCGTCGCGAGGCGCCGTGGTCGCGGGCACGTAGGGCAGCGGATCAGGGGCGCGTGCGTGTTCTGTCACTCCTGCGCGCGTTTCGTGAGAGGTCCGAGTCGACTGTGCACTTGAAGGCGCTAAGGCACCGTATGGACAGTCAACGTCGCGCCAGGCCATCCCTACGTGCCCGCGACCTCGGCGCCTCGCGGCGCGGAAGCGGCGCTCCCGTCCCCCGGCGCTACTGGCCCGGGATCGGCGATTGGGCCGCTACGAAGAACCAGACGAGCATCGCGACGCCGGCCATGACGGCGCTCGCAACGAGGACCATGTCGAGAACGGTGGCCCGCTGGGCGTGGCGCTCGTCGCGCATCGATTCCATCCACGGCAGCGGGATCTTCGCCTTGTAGTCCTCGCTCCCCTTGATCGACAGGAAACGCCGATTGAGCGCGGAGAGGATCTTCGCCACGATGACGACGGAGATGATGATCCCGACGAGGACCAGGAAATACGCCCATAGGCGCGGCTCCTGAGTCCCGACCAGCTGCGATCCGATCCACAGCCAGCCGAGGGGGATCACCGTCCATAGTGAAAACGCGCCGAGGAGCATGATCGAGACGATCAGCCCGGCTTCCAGCCGGCGTGCCATGGATTTGAGGTTAGTGAACGCGCTTCGTCAGGCGCCAACCGGCGACGGCGTGACCGGGCGCGGGGTCTTCGCCCGCTCGCGGCTCCCGCCGTCGTCCGGCGTCTCGTCCTCGCGGCGCGCGACGCGGCCGACGCCCCAGCAGACGATCAGCACGAACCCAGGTAGAGCCCCATGATCACCGACGAGGCGACGGTCCAGGTCCAACCGGGGACGTCGTCCTTGACCTCGCGCTGGAGGATCTCCTTCTCGGGGACGACCTCGCGAGTGAACGTCGGGCTCGCTGCGACCTCGGGGGCCGGGATCGCCGGGTCCTCGGGCAGGAAGACCGGGATGCCGCCCATCGAGTTGCCGTCGTGGACGCGGATCAGCGACTTCCACTCGCCGTGGACCGGAACCGGGCCCTCGGAGCGCCAGAGGCCGGGCGAGACCTCCTCGAGCGGCTCGACCTCCAGCCCGCCGCCCTGCCAGGCGGTGACGTTGGCCCAGGTGGTGTTCTCCGCGAGCGAGCCGGGCGAGAAGCGGGCCTCGACGATCACCTCGCGCGGGTTCGCCTGCGTCTCGGTGAGGGTCACGCGGGCGCTCCCCTCGGGGACCGAGGTCGACAGGCCGAACGCGCCGGCAACGCCGAGCGCCAGAAGCGAGGCGGCTGCGGCGATGCGGGTCACCCGTGGACGCGGCAGGGTGCCGTGCAGGCCGCTCGCGAGGAGCGCTCCGAGGATGCCGCCGGCGACGCCCCCGACGAGGGCGAAGATCGCGCCCTCGGGAAGCAGCGCGGACTGCCACGGGATCGGCATCACCAGATGCGACCAGGCCCATTCGCCTGCGAAGCCGGCGGTTCCGATCAGGACGCCGGAAACGACGCCGATCGTCAGCGGCTGCCTGCTCGCCAGGGCGAGCGCGACCAACTCGACGCAGATCGCCTCGACCAGGAAGAAGGGCATCGCGGGCGTGGTCTCGCCGAAGATCGGGCCGACGATGATCGTGAGGATCACGCGCACGACGGCGTAGAAGGCGAGCGCCGCGAGAGCACCGCCCTTGCCGGCCCACAGCCGCGTCGCGACGAGGCCGAGGCCGGCGCCGAAGGCCAGCAGGAGGGGCTGGAAGACGGCCGCGAACTGCGGCACGCCGAAGTCGAACTCCATCGCGAAGACGTCGACCGCGATCAGGATGCCGCCGCCGAGCGAGACGCGGCGGATCCAGAGCGCGATCTCCTCCAGGCGCGAGCGGCTCGTGTTGCGGCCGCCGATGGCTCCAAGCGAGCCGACGACGGGCTTCGAGCTCTTCGCCCGCTGGTACTTCAGTCCCTCCGCGAGCAGGAGCGCCTGGCCGACGAGCGTCGTCACGGCGCCGCCGATCATCATCAGGTGGGTCGGGCCCCAGAGGGTCACGTCCTGGCCGAAGATCCGATGCCAGACGTCGTCGAGCGGGAAGCCGGCGAGGCCGAAGAGCGCCGAGGTGGCGATCACGACGCCGCCGACCGGCGCGTACCAGTCGTCCGTGATCCGGACCGCGGCGGGGCCGGGCTTGTCGCCTGGCCGCGGCAGCGCGATCGCGAGCCAGCCGGCGGCGAGCATGCCGATCAGGCCGAAGAGGATCGGGTAGTGGGCGAGGTTCGCCAGCGGGCCGTCGTCGCGGCCCGTATCGATGTGGATCGAGACGTCCCAGTAGACGCCGAAGACGGCGGTGAGCAGGGAGGCGACGAGGATCACGGAGGGAAGCGCGGCCCAATAGGGCAGGCCGAGCATGCGCTCGGCGAAGTTCGCGGTCTTGTCGAGGACCGTCGTCTTGCCCGCGCGATGGCGAAGCAGGAGGAAGGCGATCCCGCCGAGGATCGCGGAGACCATCACGGTCGCGATCACGACCTGTCCGATCGCGGCCCCCCCGGCCGACGGTGCTGAGCTTGCCTGTGCGATCAGGTCCACCACTGCAAATCCTTCCCTCGCTTGCGTGCTGCGTGCACCAACACCTTCATCTACCTATGTTACACCGATCCATGTCACACTAAACGTCGTAACATGGCCAAGGTGACCGATCCCACACAGGCAGGAACTGAACAACCAACAGAAGCTCCGTTGACGATCGACGAGCTGGCGCAGAAGGTCGGGATGACCGTGCGCAACATCCGCGCCCACCAGTCCCGCGGCCTCCTCCCCCCGCCCGTCGTCCGCGGCCGCACCGGCTTCTACGGTCCGGACCACGTGGCGCGGATCGAGCTGATCAAGGAGATGCAGGCCGACGGCTTCAACCTGGAGTCGATCAAGCGACTGCTCGCGGGCGCGAACGGCTCCAGCGAGGAGGTCCTCCAGTTCACCCGCGCGCTGCGCGAGCCCTTCGCCTACGAGACGCCGGAGATCGTCGGCCTGGAAGAGCTATCCGAGCGCTGGGGCACCACCGATCCCGCGCTCGTCCGCAAGGCGGAGAAGATCGGCCTTCTGCGCCCGCTCGGCGACGGGCGCTACGAGGAGATGAGCCCTCGGATCGCCCAAGCGGCTTCCGAGCTCGCCGACCTCGGCGTACCCGCCGACACCGCGCTCGTCGTCGCCGAAAAGCTCCGCCGCCACGCGGACGGCGTCGCCAAGGAGTTCGTCAAGCTCTTCCTCAAGCAGGTCTGGGAACCGTTCGAGGAGGCCGGCCGGCCGGATGAGAAGTGGCCCGAGGTGCTCGACGCGCTCGAGCGCCTGCGCCCTCTGGCCGGCGAGTCGCTCATGGGAATGTTCGGCCTGGCCATGACCGACACGGTCGAGCAGGCATTCGGGCGCGAGCTCGAGAAGGCTAAGCGGCGCTAGACAGCTCGGCGCGCGATTCCGCGTGCGTCCCGAGCGCGCGGATGACCTCGTTCGATCGCTCGGGCGCCTCGATTGGGGTCATGTGCCCCACGCCGGGCACCTCGACCAGCTCGACCGGCTTCGGCAGGCTTTCGAACATCTTCTCCGACAGGGGCAGCGGGGTCATCTTGTCGCCCTCGCCGACGACGACGATCGTCGGCACCGTGAGCGACCGGAGGGACTCCCAGAGGTCCATGCGGGCCATCGCGCCGCCGAACCCCGCCCGGGTCTTCGGGTTGCAGGTGAGCACCATGCGGCGAACGAATGCCACGCGGGCCGGGCTCGCATCGGGATTCATCGCGATGTAGCGAACGGCGGCGTCGCCGATCGGTGAGGGCGTCGCGGGGATCGGCAGGCTCGCGGTCATCATCGCCCGGCCGAACGGATCGCGAAGGCCGGTCAGCCGCTCCGGCGTACGGAAGACAACCGACTCCGTGATCAGGTCGCCGAGGCCGGTGTTGAAGAGGAGCGCTCCGCTCAGCCGTTTCTCGACGTCGTCCGGGTAGTCGCCCGCCCAGGCGGCGATCGTCATCGCCCCCATCGAGTGCCCGGCGACGAGGGCGCGCTCGTCCCCGTCAAGACATGCGTCGAGAACGGACCCGAGGTCCGCGGCGATCGCCTTGAACGAGTAGTCGCTCGCCTCGGCGCTCTGGCCATGGCCGCGCTGGTCGTAGGCGATGACGCGGAACTCGCCTGCCAGCTCGTCGATCTGGTAGCGCCAGAACTCGATCGCGCAGATCCAGCCGTGGACCAGGATCAGCTTCGGCGCGTCGGGCGGTCCGAACGCGCGGACGTTCAGCTCGGTCCCGTCGGCGCCGCGAACGGGGATCCGCTCCCCCTCGAGCGGGCGGCGCAACCGCTCGTTCTCCGGGTCGGCGGCGATCGACGCGAGCAGGCGCTTCTGCGCCAGTGCCGCCGCGGCAGCGACTCCCGCAGCGCCGGCGACTCCGGCGAGGAGGGATCTACGCCGCATCGGCGGCCATCCGCGCGAGCACCAGGTCCCGCATGTCCTCGGGCTCGAGGGTGGCGGCGTCCGTCGTCTCGATGAAGTCCGAGAGCAGGCGGGCGATCTTGAGCGGATCGGAGAGCTGCGGGAAGTGGCCGGCGGCCGGGAGCACCTCGAGCCGGCTGCCCGGCATCGCCTCGTGGGCGATCTCGCCGTGCTCGACCGGGATGATCTGGTCGCGCTCGCCGTGGATCACCATCGACGGCATCCGCTCGGCCAGGTAGAGCCGGTCGAGCGCGCTGATCCGCTGGCCCATCGGGTCGATCACCGCGCGGATCGTGTGCAGGAAGGCGGCGCGGGTCTCGGCGTCGTTGAGCGACGCGTATCCGCGCGCCCCTTCGGCGATGTCCGGCCCGGCCTGGAGCCCGATCTTGCCGAGCGCTCGGCCGATCGAGGCGCCGAGGTCGAGGAGCTTGGTGTGGGTGATCAGCGGAAGCACGATCTCGGAGCCCGGCAGGCTGGCGGCCCGAAGAACAGGATGGACCTCGCGCGCGATGCCGCCGCTCGAGACGAGCACCAGGCGGCCGCAGCGCTCCGGGAACTGGTAGGCGAGCTGCATCGCGATGCCCCCGCCGAGCGAGTGGCCGACGACCGTGGCCGGCTCCGCGTCGAGCCCGATCAGGAGGTCGCGGATGCCGGAGGCGTAGGCGCCGAGCGAATAATCGCCGCGCGGCTTGGCGGATTCGCCGTGGCCGAGGAGGTCGGGAGCGAAGACGGTGTAGCGGTCGCTGAGCGCGTCCATGACCGGCCGCCACTGTTCGGAGCTGCCGGTGATCCCGTGGATCAGGACGATCAGCGGGCCGGTGCCGGAAAGGCGGAAACAGACCTTGTGGCCGTGGATCCTGACCTGATGCACGGCCTCGGAGTCGCCCTCGAGGGCGAGCGTGTCAAGAGCCTCTGTCATGTTCTCCCTTTCCATGTTACATCGATCCATGTAAGCTTCTCGGTCCACACCAGGTACCCCAAGTCCCACCGGAGGGAACATCAACTTATGGCCACGTCCGCAGAGGAACTGATCGACCAGGCGACCACCGAGGAGGGCGGCGGCGATTCGACCCCCGCCTTCTCGATGGAGCTGAGCCAGGACCAGAAGGACATCCGCGACTGGGTCCACGGATTCGCCGAGGGCGTCGTCCGCCCCGCCGCATCCGAGTGGGACGAGCGCGAGGAGACGCCCTGGCCCGTGATCCAGGAGGCGGCGAAGATCGGCCTCTACGGCTACGAGGCGCTTGCGCAGTTCTGGACCGACCCCTCCGGCCTGCAGATGCCGATCGCCAACGAGGAGCTCTTCTGGGGCGACGCCGGCATCGGGATGTCGATCATGGGCACCTCGCTCGCGGTCGCCGCGATCTTCGGGCAGGCCACCCCCGAGCAGATGGCGGAGTGGATCCCGCGCTGCTTCGGCGACGAGTCCGAGCCCAAGGTCGCGGCGTTCTGCTCCTCCGAGCCGGACGCCGGCTCCGACGTCTCCGCGATGCGGACCACCGCGAAGTACGACGAGGCGAAGGACGAATGGGTCCTGAACGGCCAGAAGGCCTGGGCTACTAACGGCGGCATCTCCGACGTCCACGTCGTCACCGCGGTCGTCGACCGCGAGCTCGGCTCGCGCGGCCAGGCCGCCTTCGTCGTCTCGATCGACACCGACGGGATCGAGCAGGGCACGAAGGTGAAGAAGCACGGCATTCGCGCTTCGCACACCGCCGACGTCCACCTCGACGACTGCCGGATCCCGGGCTCCCAGCTGCTCGGCGGCAAGGAGAAGCTGGACGAGCGGCTCGCCCGCGTTCGCGAGGGCAAGAAGTCGAAGTCGCAGGCGGCGATGCAGACCTTCGAGATGAGCCGGCCGACGGTCGGCGCGCAGGCGGTCGGGCATCGCGCGGGCGGCATACGAGTACGCGCTCGACTACTCCAAGGAGCGAGTCCAGTTCGGCCGCCCGATCATCGAGAACCAGGCGATCGCCTTCACCCTGGCCGACATGAAGATGGAGATCGACGCCGCACGGCTGCTCTGCTGGCGCGCCGCCTGGATGGGCAAGAACGGCCACCAGTTCACGAACGCCGAGGGCTCGATGTCGAAGCTGAAGGCGGGCGACGTCGCCACCTGGGCGACCGAGCGCGCGATCCAGATCCTCGGCGGCAACGGCTACACGCGCGAGTTCCCCGTCGAGCGCATGCACCGCGACGCGAAGATCTTCCAGATCTTCGAGGGCACGGCCGAAATCCAGCGGCTCGTCATTTCCCGCGCCATCAGCGGCGTCCACATCAAGTAAAAGGAGCGACAGTGAGCGAAGACCAGACCACCGACGAGGCGCAGGCAAACGGCGCCGGGGACGCGGCCACAATCGACCCGTCCGCGATCGACACCTCGGCCATCGACCCCGAGGAGTTCGCGAAGAACATCTCGAACGTCTCCGACGAGCAGCTCGCCGAGGCGATGTCCTCGGAGATGCGCCCGACGATCCTGAACGAGATCTTCAGTCGCATGGAGGAGCACTTCCGCGCCGACCAGGCCGGCAACGTCGACGCCGTGATCCACTGGAAGATCGGCGGCGGGCCGGATGACTCCGAGGACGTCTACGAGGTCGTCGTCAAGAACGGCACGCTCTCGTACACCAACGAGCCGGCCGAGTCGCCCCGCGTGACCTTCAAGATGGGCGGCGCGACCTTCCTGCGCCTGGTCACCGGCAACGCCTCCGGCCCCATGCTGTTCATGACGGGCAAGCTGAAGATCGAGGGCGACATGATGTTCGCCCCGCAGGTTCAGAGCCTGTTCAAGATCCCGGGCTAACGTCCATGGCCTGAACGGCCGATACAAAGGCGGGATGCCTTCCTCCGGCAGGGGACAGCTCGCCCTCGTTTCGATCGCCTGCGCGCTCTTCGCGCTGGCGGCGGTCGCGCATGCCGGCGGGCTCGGCAAGAACCCGGCGAACAGCCCGAAGCTGCTCGACAAGCCGATCGAGGACCTCCAGTACGACTCGGCGCGGAAGTGCACGGGCGGCTCGACGAAGGGCGCTCGGGCGCTTGAGGACTGGGTCTCGCGCAACACCCGCGGCGAGCCGTGGGGGATCTATCGCTGCGAGAAGTGGGGCAAGCACTCGGCGAGCGTCCACGCCGAGGGCCGCGCGATCGACTATCGCCTCGACGCGGGGATCGCCAAGGAGAAGCGCGCCGCGATGCACCTGATCGACGTGCTGATGGAGGAGGACCGCAACGGAGAGCCCTATGCCCTCGCCCGCCGAATGGGCGTCCAGGGGCTGATCTTCAACTGCAAGTCCTGGTTTGGCTACGGCGACCTCGGCCGCTACTCGCAGTGCTACAAGAACAACGGCAAGCGCGACCCGGACGTGGACCGCACCACCGCCCACAAGGACCACATCCACATCGAGCTGAACTGGAAGGGCGCCCGGAAGAAGACGAGCTTCTGGCGAAGCTCACTGTCTTTCGAAGCACTAGGCCGTCCCCAGCCGCTTCGCCTGCTCCAGCGCGCGCTCGCTGATCTCGGCCGCGCCCTCCACCACTCCGCCCCGCATCAGCACCTTGCCGGCGACGACCGTCGTGTCGACGACGGTGCCGGAGGCGGCGTAGACGAGGTTTGCGACGAGGTCGCCCGGGGCCAGCTCGGGGGCGCGGGCGTCGATCAGCAGGAAGTCGGCGCGGTCGCCGGCGACCAAGGTGCCTGGCACCTCAGGTGCCAGGCACCCTGAGAGGAGCGGTGAGCGGGCTCCGGTGGCGAGCTGCCAGGTTTCGGCCGCGGTGACCGCCGCGGGGTCGGCCGCGGCGTGCTTCTGGATCAGGGCGAAGTGCTTCGCGTCCGAGATCAGGTCGAGCGAGTTGTTCGACCCAGGTCCGTCGGTCCCGAGGCCCAGCCGCACATCGCGGTCGCGGGCGGCGAGGTAGGGGAACGGGCCGCCGACCGCGAGCTTCATGTTCGCGACCGGGTTGGTGACGACGGTCGCCCCGCGCTCGGCGATCAGCTCGAGCTCCGCGTCGTCGAGCCAGACGCCGTGAGCCAGCACCGTCGTCGGCGTGAGCAGCCCCAAACCGTCGAGATATGCGGCCGGCCGCATCCCGTGTGTCGCGACGCAGTCGGTGACCTCCTTCTCCGTCTCGGAGAGGTGGATGTGGACCGGCAGCTCGCGCTCGGCGGCCGTCTCGGCAACCCAGCGCAGCGAGTCGGTGCCGACCGTGTAGATCGCGTGCGGGGCGAGCGCTCCCGAGACGCGGTCGGGCGCCTCCGTCGCCGCCACCTCGTCCAGGCTGCGGGCCGCGGTCTCGCGCAGGCCCCCGCCGCCAAGCCCACCGTCGATCAGCGGCGCGCCGATCACCGCGCGCAGGCCCGCATCGGCGACCGCGCGCGCGGTCTCACCTGCGTGCCAGTACATATCCCAGAAGCAGACGGTGCCGGTGCGGATCATCTCGGCGCAGGCGAGCCGCGTGCCCCAGTAGACGTCGTCGCCCGTCGAGCTTTGCCTCGGCAGGCCAGATCCAGTTCTCGAGCCAATCCATCAGGGCGAGGTCGTCGCCGTAGCCGCGGAACAGCGTCATCGCCGCGTGGGTGTGGCCGTTGACGAGGCCGCGCACGAGCGCCTTGCCGGTGCCGTCGATCACCTCGTCGCCGTCCTGCGCCTGGACGCCGGGCCCGACTTCCGCGATGACGCCGTCGTCGACCCGCAGGCCGATCGGCTCGCCCGCCAGCGTCGCCCCGCTGCACCGCGAGGCTCATGCCTGCGGGGCCGCCAGCATCGGGATCACCTGGGCGAGCGCGTGCTGTGCGCGCTCGCGGTTCGCCGCCTTCCCCGCCTCGTACTCCGGGACGGTCAGCGGCGCGGGCGCGATCCCGTTGGCGAGGTTGTCGACGTTGCAGACCGCGGCGTAGCGGAGGCCCAGCTCGGCCGCGAGCACCGCCTCCGAGGCGATCGTCATGCCGACGACGTGTGCGTCGCGAGCGATCATCCGCACCTCGGCCTGGGTCTCGAAACGGGGTCCCTCCGCCTGCCAGTAGACCCCGCCGTCGCGAAGCGGGAGGCCGGCCCGCGAGTAGGCCTCGATCAGGATCGCGCGCCACTCCGGGTCGAACCCGGGGACCAGATGGCCGCGCGCATCGTCGAAGATCGTCGTGCGGCGGGCCAGTGAGATGAAGTCACTCGGCGCGATGAACGTCCCGACGGGGATGTCGGCGTGCAGCGAGCCCACCGAGCCGATCCCGAGCACCCGGTCGCAGCCCGCCTCGGCAAGGGCGCTCATCTGCGCAGCGGTGTCGATGGCGTGCGGCGCCACGTACTCGTCGAGCCCGTGGCGCTGGAGGTAGACGAAGGCGCCGGCGTCGAGCAGCTCGACCGTGCCGAGGGGCGTCTCGACCTCGACCCGCTGCGCGTTCGCGGCGAACGGCGAGCCGAGCAAGGTGTGACCGGCGGCGACGGCGAGCCTGGCCATAGATCTGAGCATATGTCCAGATCGCTAAAGCTTTTTTCCCGGCGGCCGATGGGATCTTGATGGAGACGAGGGTTGAACGTGTGGTGCTTGAAACCCCCCGGCATCGCATAGTCGGTGACCTTCACCTACCCCGTGAGGGATACCGATCTCGACTCTCGGACTTCCTCAATCGAGGAGATCTCGAGTTCATCCCCCTCGTCAACGCCGAGATCTCCTCTGCGAACGGGAGCGCGGCGACTGAGTCGCGCTCCTTTCTGGCCGTGGCCACTGGCCACGTCCAGCTCGCCTACCCCTACGAGGAAGCCCAATAGGGCTTTTTCGTGTGGCTTCCGGGGTCCCAGGGATGGGGCCTCGGAGTCATGCCTTGCCGCTGCGCCAGCCGGTTGAGCCGAGGACCAGCATCAGCAGCTGGCGCTCGGCGTCGCGCTTGATCTGAGCCTCCGCCTCCGGTTCACCGGGCGGCGCGTCGAGGACGGCCTCGACGATCGAGATCATGTTCGTGACCATCAGGCCGGCATAGGTGCCGAGGTCCGCGCTCGTCCACTCCTTGAGCACCGGAAAGCGCGATAGGTCGAGCGCGAGGTCGGAGGAGAAGAGGCGGATCTCCGTGCGGATCGCGTGCCGCAGCACGGCAACGCCGCCGTACCGCTCGCGGGCGATGAACTGGTACTGGAGCCGGTGCTCGTGGACGTGGCGCACGAGGATCTCGACCGAATCGCGGATCACCTGATCGAAGTTGGCCAGCTCCGCGCGCGCCTCGCGGAGCATCGCCCGCAGCGTGTCGAAGGACTCCTCGATCAGCGCCAGGCCGAGCTCCTCCATGTCGTCGAAGTGCCGGTAGAAGGCGGCCGGCGTCACCCCCGCCTCGCGGGTGACCTCGCGCAGGCTGATCGCCCCGAAGCTGTGCGTCTCGAGCAGGCTGAGGGCGGCGCGAACGAGCTTCTGGCGGGTCTCGGCCTTCTGCTGTTCACGCGACTTGGAACGAGTGTTCGCTCGTTTCGGGGTGCGCTTCTTTGCGCGCCTCGTGCGTGAAGTGTGATCTCTCTCACTCATTTCAGGCGTAAATCACATGTTACATCGATCGATGTCAGGGTATATTCAGTCAACAGACGTTCACTCATCTGAGGAGAGAGTATGCCCACCGTAGCCGACAGACATCGCTTTCGCCGCGCCCGCCGCTCGACCACCCGCGAGCTGGGCGGCCGCCTCCTGCGCTCCAGCCTCGTCGAGGCGCTCGCCGCCCCGCACGGGGTCGACCGCTACCTGGAGCTGATCGACCCCCTCTGGAGCGCCTCCGACGTCCGCGCCGAGGTCGTCCACGCCGAGCGGCAGACCACCCGCAGCGTGACCATCGAGCTCGCCCCGAACGAAGACCTGAGCGGCCTGCGCGCGGGCCAGTTCGTGAACCTCGCGGTCGAGATCAACGGCAAGCGCCACGCGCGCCCCTACTCGATCGCCTCCTCCGAGCACCGGCCCGGAGCTCGTCGAGCTGACGATCTCGACTCACCCCGACGGGCTCGTCTCCCATTACCTCCGCGACCACGCCGCCCCCGGCATGATCGTCGGCCTCTCCGCCGCCGAGGGCGACTTCGCCCTGCCGCGGACCCGTCCCGAGCAACTCGTCCTGATCGCCGGCGGCAGCGGCATCACCCCGGTGATCTCGATGCTTCGCACGCTCTGCGACGAGGACCACGAGGGCGAGATCGTCTTCCTGCGCTACGCGGCGACGCCGGAGCTCGCGCTCTACGACTCGGAGCTCGACGACCTGGCGGCGAAGCACCCGAACCTGACGATCGCCCGGGCCTACACCCGCTCCGGCGGCGGCGACCTGGACGGCCACCTGTCGAGCGATCAGCTCGACGCGGTCGCCCCCCGCCGCGATGGCGCCGAGACGTTCGTCTGCGGCCCGCCCTCCCTGCTCGAGGCAGCGCAGACGATCTGGGCCGAGGAGGACATCACCGAGCGCCTCCACGTCGAGAGCTTCGTGCCCCCCACCCTGCAGATCCAGACCGGGACCGCCGAAGGCCGCGTTCGCTTCGAGGGCTCCGACCTGGAGATCGACAACGACGGGCGCTCGCTGCTCGAGCAGGCCGAGGAGGCGGGGCTCCAGCCGGAGTCCGGCTGCCGCATGGGCATCTGCCACACGTGCAGCTGCACGAAGCGCGCGGGCAGCGTCCGAAACCTGCTGACCGGCGAGGTCTCCGACACCGAGGACGAGCAGATCCAGATCTGCATCTCGGCCCCGGTCGGCGACGTCGCAATCGAGATTTGAAAAACGTTCAACACGAGGAGAGAAACCGATGACCGACTACCCCACACTCACCCCCGAGCAGCTCGATTCCTTCGGGCGCGAGCTCGACGCGATCCGCGACCGGCATCTCGCCGACCGCGGCAAGCGCGACACCGACTACATCCGCAAGGTGATCAAGGCCCAGCGCGGCCTGGAGATCACCGGCCGCGGCCTGCTCATGCTGGGGATCTTCCCGCCGGCCTGGCTCGGCGGCACCGCCGCGCTCAGCGTGTCGAAGATCCTCGACAACATGGAGATCGGCCACAACGTGATGCACGGCCAGTACGACTGGACCGGCGATCAGTCCCTCTCATCGAAGGAGTTCGAGTGGGACACCGCCTGCCCCTCGGACCAGTGGCGCCACAGCCACAACTACATGCACCACACCCACACGAACATCGTGGGCAAGGACCGCGACATCGGCTACGGCATCCTGCGGATGTCCGAGGACGAGCCGTGGCGGCCCTACTACCTGGGCAACCCGATCTACGCGACGCTGCTGGCGACGTTCTTCCAGTACGGCGTCGCCATGCACGACCTGGAGGTCGAGCGGATCCAGTCCGGCGAGACGACCATCGCGGAGAAGCGCGACATGATCGGCTCGATCTGGCGGAAGGTCCGCGGCCAGTGGCTGAAGGACTACGCGCTCTTCCCGCTGCTCGCCGGCCCGTCGGCGCCGTTCACCCTCGCCGGCAACGCGACCGCCAACCTGGCCCGCAACCTGTGGTCGTTCACGATCATCTTCTGCGGCCACTTCCCCGACGGGACGCACGAGTTCTCCGAGGAGGAGACGGCGAACGAGACGCGCGGCGAGTGGTACTACCGCCAGCTGCTCGGCTCGGCGAACCTGACCGGCGGCAAGCTGTTCCACGTCATGTCGGGCAACCTCTCGCACCAGATCGAGCACCACCTGTTCCCCGACATCCCGGCGCACCGCTACGCCGAGATCTCGGTCGAGGTCCAGGAGATCTGCGAGCGCTACGGCCTGCCCTACAACTCGGGCCCGCTGCGCAAGCAGTTCGGCAGCGTCGTCCGCAAGATCTGCCGCCTGGCGCTACCGGGCGGCGGGTCGGGCGAGCAGGCCCTCAGCCGATCCGATCGCCGAGGACGACCTCGCGGTCCGGCGCGAGGAGCGCGACGCCCTGGTCGCCGCCTAGCGCGCCGAGCACCAGCACCTCCGAGGTGAACGGCCCGATCTGCTTCGGCGGGAAGTTGACGACGGCGACGACGAGGCGCCCCTCGAGCTCGGATCGCTCGTAGTTGGTGATCTGGGCCGAGGAGCGCTTCGTCCCGATCTCCGGCCCGAAGTCGATCTCGAGCTTCCAGGCGGGGACGCGGGCCTCGGGGAAGTCCTCCACGCCGACCACGCGGCCGACGCGCATGTCGACGCGCTGGAACTCCTCCCAGGTGAGGTGCTCGTACCTGAGGTCAGGCTCTCGCTCACGGCGTCAGGACGATCTTCAGCGCCTCGCGCCGGTCGTAGAGCTCGTAGGCCTCGGATGCGTTGTCGAGCGGCATCGTGTGGGTCACGAGCGGGCCGGGGTCGAGCTCGCCGGAGCTCAGCTTCTCCAGCACCGGGTCGAGGTGCTTGATCACGTTCGCGTGGCCGGTCTTCAGCGTCAGCGCCTTGAGCCAGACGACCCCCATGTGCAGCTCGATCGGCTCCGCGTAGACGCCGATGGCGGAGACGGTCCCGGTCTTCCGTGTCATCTTGCAGGCCATGTCGAGCGCCCGCGGGTCGCCGACAGCGTCGACCGTCGCGTCCACACCGCGCTTCTCGGTCAGCGACTTGACGGTGCCGCGCGGGTCCTCCTCGGTCAGGTGAACCGGGGTGGCTCCAAAGGTGCGTGCCAGCTCGAGCCGGTCCGCGACCGTGTCGACCGCGATCACCTGGTCGGCGCCGGCCGCCTTCGCCGCCTGCACGGCGCAGAGCCCGACCGGGCCAAGGCCGAGCACGGCGACCGAATCTCCCGGCTGGACGCCGGTCTCGACGATCGCGTGGTATCCGGTCCCCATCACGTCGCCGGCGAAGAGGGCGACCTCGTCGCTCATCCCGTCGGGAATGCGGCGCAGGGTCATGTTCGCCCGCGGGACGAGGAGCAGGTCCGCCTGCGAGCCCTGGAGCGAGCCGAGCAGCTCGCCGTGGCCGAAGACGCGGCCGTTGTCGCACTTGTGGAAGTCGCCCGCGGTCGCAGAAGAAGCAGTTGCCGCAGGCCGTTCCGTAGGTGCCCAGGACCCGATCGCCGACCGCGACGCCGGTGACATCGTCGCCCGCCTCGACCACGGTGCCGACGTATTCGTGGCCGATCGTGAACCCGGGCTCGATCGCGACCCGGCCGTGGTAGATGTGCAGGTCGGAGCCGCAGACGCCGCTCGCCTCGACCCGGATGATCGCCTCGTCGGGCGAGCCGATCTCGGGATCGGGCTTCTCGTCGACCCGGACCTCGCCGGGGGCCTGGAAGGTGACCGCTCGCATCGCTTCGCGCAGCCTATGGGAGCGACCCATTTCCGAGTTGCACGGTCAGAGTTGTTAGGGTCCCCTAATTCGGCATCCCTAATGAGGGTTGCCTAAGCTCTCAACTCGACTTGCGGAGGACCCAACCAGTGAACGGAAGAAGACGCCTGACCATGCTCGCCGCCCCCTTTGCGGCGCTCGCGATCCTCGCCGGCTGCGGCGAGGACGAGACGACCTCGACGAGCGCGGCATCGTCGGAGGCCGGCGCCGGCAGCGAGGGCACCGAGCTCGCCGCGATCAAGACCTATCTGACCGACCACTCGGCAGAGCTCAAGGAACAGACCGCGATCTTGAAGGAGGCCGCCGACGAGTACTACGACCTCGCCGAGGCGGCGGACTTCGACTACGAGCAGATGCTGAAGGACAACCGCGACGAGGTCGAGGCGGTCCTCCAGAAGGGCAAGGACGCCTACATCGCGGCCAACCCCGCCTACGAGGAGATGGAGGGCATCGTCGCCGGCGTGCCGAGGCTCGCCCAGTACGACGTCGACATCGACGCGGGCGCCGACGGGTCCGACCCCGAGAACGCCGTCTCGTTCAGCCTCGAGACACCCGATGGGGAGACGATCGAGCAGCCCGGCAACTTCATGTTCCTGACCGAGACCTCGTGGTTCGCCACGAACGATGACTTCCTCGCCGAGGGCACGAAGGGCGACGTCGACGGCAACGGCAAGGTGGAGTTCGGCGAAGGCCTGCCCGACGCGAACTTCCTCGTCGCAGCGATGACGCAGTTCGACGAGATGGCGGCGGACCTCGAGGCCGACGCCGCGGAATTCGAGCCGACGCCCTCGGACGCGCTCACCGCGATCACGGTGATGACGCCGACGATGAGCGAGTACTTCGAGGCCTGGAAGAACTCCCGCTTCGTCAGCGGCGGCGATTCGACGCCCGAGTTCGCGGCCGCCTCGCGCCTTCAGGACATCGCCGACATCCTCAGCGGGATCCTCTTCACCTACGAGGAGATCGAGCCCACGATCGCCGAGGAGGACCCCCAGCAGGCCGAGCAGACCGGCCAGGCGCTGAAGGACCTGATCGCCGACGTCGAGGCGATCAAGTCCGAGGAGGACTCCGGCAAGCAGTTCTCGGCCGAGGAGGCGGACACGCTCGGATCCGAGGCCCAGCGGCAGGCCGAGGCGATCGCCGGTCAGGTGACCCAGACCGCGAACCGGCTCGGGATCGAGCTGCAGGAGGGATAGGCGGAGTGCGGCGCGCAGGGATCACCCGGGCCGCGATCACGCTCACCGCGCTGATCGCGCTCGCGATTCCTGCCGCCGCCACTGCCCAAGCCCCGCCCTGGAAGGCGGCCGAGCAGGTCCGCACGGCGCTGTTCGACGCGCAGCGCGACCTGCTTCTCGGCGACGCCGAGAGCGGCGGAGAAGCGTCGGCGGCGCGCCGGGCGGTCGAGGTCTCGCTCGCTCGCGACCTTCAGCGCTCCGACCCAGCCGCGCTCCGCGATCTGCGGGGGGCGATCGACGACGCCGAGCGCGCCATCGCCAGAGGGCGATGAGACCGTGCTCGCCAATGCCCGGGGGCGCGCGGTCTCGGCGCTGCGCCGCGGTGCCCTCGCCGTGGTTATCGACGCGATCGACCGCGACGACGCCCGCACCGCTCGCACCTGGCTTCTGATCCGCGACTTCCGCGAGGCGACCCGCTTCACCCGGCCCGGGATCGACGCAACCGCGGCGGTCGACGCTCTCGCTGCCGGCGACGTGGAGCCGCACGAGGCGATGCTCCAGGTCCGCAAGGACCTCCTCGACGCCTACCAGGCGCGCCTGGACGGCTTCCTCGACGACGCCGAGCAGGAGCAGGAGCGGGGCTTCGGACCAGCCCTCGCCGAGTCCGCGGGCCTCGTCAACGGCTACTGGAAGATCCTCGCGCCCGAGTACGAGAATCAGCGGAGCGCCGAGGAGCGGGCGACCGCCGACGAGGACTTCGCCGAGCTCGAGGAGGCCGCGGTGGCGGGCGACGAGCAGGGTTTCCAGGACGCCAACGAGGCCGTCCGCGCCGACCTCGACGGCTTCGTCGCCGCGCCGTTCACGCAGGAGGAGCAGGCTCGGCGGGCCGCGCAGCTCACCCGGTTCCTCGATCTCGTCCCGATCGAATACGACGATGGCACCGAGGACGGCCGCGTCACGATCCCGTTCGAGCTCCAGGAGGGCGTCGCGTTCATCGACGGGGCCCAGGATGCGCTCGACGACCTCGAGCCGGCGCTCGCCGAGCGCGACCCGGAGGGCATCGCAACAGTCGAAGCCGCCTTCGAGCAGCTGCGCAGCTACACCTCCGAGGCCCATGAGGGCGGCGTCGTCGTCCCGCTCGGGGATGTGGAGGCGGCCCACGACGAAGCCGCGACCGCACTCGAGGCGATGTTCCCGCCGGAGTGGGAGGAACAGGGCGACGAGGCAGACTTCGACCTGATCGACATCAGCCTCGACCAGATGGAGGCCGCGGTCTCCGCCTCCGAGCCTGCCCAGGCCGAACAGGCGCGCCTCTCGACCTACGCCTTCTTCGAGTTCGGACCCGAGATCAAGCTGCGCGCGTTCGACCCGCAGCTGGTCGCCGAGGTCGAGGGCCTCGTCTGGTACGGCGCCAAGGGCGAGGACGGCCTCGCCGAGCTGATCGCCTCCGGGGCGCCGTACTCCGAGGTCCACGAGACCCGCCTGGCGCTCGACGAGACGCTCGACGACGCCCGCGCGACCACCGGCGAGGGCGCTTCCGACGCGACCGTGATCACCAACGCCGCCGTGATCGTCTTCCGGGAGGGACTCGAGGCGATCCTGATCCTCGCCGCGATCACGGCGAGCCTGGTCGGCGGCAACCGGCGCCTGCGCAAGCCGATCCTGAGGGGAGCGCTGCTCGCGATCCCCGCAAGCATCCTGCTGTGGCTCGCCGCCACGCTCCTTCTCGACTCGCTTTCCCAGTACGGCGAGAAGCTCGAGGCGGTCGTCGGCGTGATCGCGATCGGCGTGCTGTTACTGGTGATGAACTGGTTCTTCCACCGCGTCTACTGGACCGAGTGGATCGCGGGGCACCGCAAACGCAGCAAGAAGCTGATCGCGGCCGGCGCCGGCGTCGCCGCGGGAACGGTCGTCGGCCTCTACGTACTCGGCTTCACGAGCATCTTCCGCGAGGGGTTCGAGATCGTCCTCTTCCTCCAGGCCCTCCAGCTCTCGTCGGGCACCGGCGTGGTGCTCGCGGGAGTCTCGCTGGGGCTTGCCGTCACCGCGATCGTCGGCTACCTCACGTTCAAGCTCGAATCCAAGCTCCCGTACAAGAAGATGCTGATCGTGACGGGGGTGTTGCTCGCCTTCGTCCTCGTCGTCATGGTCGGGAATACGGCGCGCACGTTGCAGGGGGTCGGCTGGCTGCCGATCACCCCGCTCGACTTCGACCTCCCGTTCTGGCTGGGCACCTGGCTCGGCATCTATCCGACCGTGGAGACGATCGTCGCCCAGATCGCAGCGCTCGGCTTTGTCGTCGGCAGCTACTTCCTCGCCGGCTGGGTGAGCAAGCGCCGTTCGGCGGATGCGATCGAGCGCACCGAGGAACGGGAGCGGCTACCGCGCGCACCTGAGAGAGTCCCGCTCAAGCGAGCGAATGGAGCGACGAATGGGCGAGTCGGATCGAACGGTGCTGGTGACGGGGTGCTCGTCGGGGATCGGCCACGAAACGGCGCGACACCTGATCGAGAGCGGGTGGACGGTGTACGCGACCGCGCGCCGTCCCGACTCGATCGCTGATCTTGCCGAGGCGGGCTGCAAGACACTTCCGCTCGATGTAACCGACGAGGAATCGATGAAGGCCGCGGTCGCCGCGGTCGAGGAGGCGGACGGGCACGTCGACGCGCTCGTCAACAACGCCGGCTACAGCCAGTCGGGCGCGGTCGAGTCGGTTCCGCTCGAAAGCGTTCGCCGCCAGTTCGAGACCAATGTCTTCGGGCTGATCCGGATGTGCCAGCTGGTCCTGCCGGGCATGCGCGAGGCGGGCGGCGGCCGGATCGTGAACATCTCCTCGATGGGCGGCAAGCTCGTCTTCCCCGGCGGCGGGATCTACCACGCGACGAAGCACGCGGTCGAGGCGATCTCCGACGCCCTGCGCTGGGAGGTCGCCGGGTTTGGCGTCAAGGTGGTCTGTATCGAGCCGGGACTGATCAAGACGAGCTTCGGTGACGCCGCGGTCGGTTCGATCGCCGGCGACCTGGACGTCGAGGGCCCGTACGCCGAGTTCAACCAGCAGGTGGCCGCGACGACCGCGGGCGCCTACGACAGCGGGCTCGCGAAACTGGGCGGCGGGCCGGACGCCGTCGCTAGGGCTATCGAGAAGGCACTGACGGCCCGCAACCCCCGGCCCCGCTACACGGTCACGGCTTCGGCGAAGCTCGGGATCATGCAGCACGCCCTCGTCAGCGACCGGATGTGGGACCGCCTGATGACGAGCCAGTTCAAGCGGCCGAAGGCCTAGTACATGTGTCCACCCGTGTGTGCGGATCCGGACCAGCGGGTATCAGGCACGCATGAATATGAGCCTGCCACTCCTACTGATCATCATCGGCATCGTTCTCGCGGTGCTCGTCCACTACGCGCTCGGGATCGTCTGCATCCTGATCGGCCTCGTGCTGTTGCTCTGGCCGCGCATCGCAGGAGCAAGCCGAAGCACACCCGCCGCGCGCTGAACCGCCAGGGCTGGGAGCGGGGTCTTTCCTGCGGTAAGGTCGCGGCGTGCTCGGCCTGACGCCGCTCTTCCTGCTCGCGTTCGCGCTGCTGGTGGCGTTGCTCAAGGGGCGCTACCTGTTCGCCGCGATCACGCTCGGCGCGTGGGTCGGGCTCACGCTCATCGCCGACGCTGCGATCGGCACCGCGGTCGCCGCCGATGCGCCCTTCGGAGACGCCTGGCTCGTCGTCCTGCTTCAGCTCGCGGGCTGGGTCCCAGCCCTCTTCGCAGCCTGCGGTGAGGCGACGCCCGGATCCTGGTGGGCGAAGAGCGGCCGCCAGCCCGGGGCCACCCCAGTGCTCGAGGTCCTTGCAAACTTCATCTGGGTCTTCTCGATCAACCTGCTCGGCATCGCGTTCGCCGGCGTCGACATCCTGGGCGCGGAGATCTTCTGCGCCCTCTTCGCCACCCTCCTCGCCGGGGTGCTCCTCTTCGGCTTCGGCGCGGCGAGGGTGCGAACGGCCTGAGCGAGCTCGAAGCCCCGAACGTCCCGCACTGATCGCCCCAGCGGTCATTCAGGGACGTTCGGCGCGAGGGTGATGAGGCGATGGGGTCGCTCGTGCACGTCATCGGAAGGGAGGCGCCGAACGGTCCAGCCCGCCGCTTCCCAGACCGCCTGCTTGCGCTCGTCCTCGCCAGCGTCCAGATGGAAAGGGCCACCGTCGATCTCGACGATAAGCCTCGCCTCAGGCCAGCTCAGATCCGCTTCCTCGCCCGCGATCCGCACGTTTAGCCTTGGCATCCGAAAGCTGCTCGACCGGAATACCTCGAGGGCGCGGACCTCAGCGCCGCTTCGTGCCCGTTCGAGCGGCAGGCCCGAATACCGGGCGAGCACGCGCGCGAGCTTTCGAACCCCACGTCGCCCGCGGTGCCTGAACGAGGCCGTCACCAGTCCCTCTACCGTCGTCAGCTCAAGCCGCACAGCCTCGCGAACGAGCCAGGCCAGCATGCGGTCGCCAACGGCCGGCGCCATATCGACGAGCGTGCGTGGCATGGTCGTGATCGGGATCCCATGCAGGCGCTCCCGGTCCCTCGCGAGCGTCTCACTGCGGTAAACGAGCAACCTTGCCATGGCGTCGCGGACCCCCGTTGCCCGGTCGGGTCACGGTCTCAAACGGCTGACGACGCATCCGGATGCCCCGTGCGGCTACCGCGCTCCCGTGGCTGAGCACGCTTTCCGGCGCTGTGAGCGTGGCTCCCATCCATCGTCCCCATGGGTCGTGAGGAAGAACGGGAGCGATCGCGAACACGGCCTCCTCGACTGACGTCGAGGGTTCCGGTCCTCAGATAGATGGGCGATCGCCGAATTGCCGAGCCCCAGCTCGGCAAGCTGGCGGCGCGCCACCCGATTGAATTGCCTCTCCGCCAAAGCGACGACGTCCGGGTCCACGCTTACGAGAAGCCCGGCGAAGCACTACGCGCCCCCTCGAACGTCCCGGACTGATCGCCCCAGCGGTCACTCCGGGACGTTCGAGCGGTGAACCGCCGAGCCGATCTCTAGCTTGGCGCCGTGGTCAAGCTGGCGAAACGCGAGCCTTCCGCGGTACTGCTCGCGGCCCAGCTCGGGGCGATCCTCGTCTACCCGTTCCTCGACGACGGCGGCGCCGGGCGGGCGATCTTCAGCGCCCTCGGAATCGCGTTCCTCGGGCTCGTCTTGTTTGCCGTTCGCGCCTCGCCGGCGTGGACGGGCTTCGGGATCGCGCTCGCGATCCCGACGACGATCCTCCTGCTGATCCAGGCGGTCACGGGCGACGACGACCTCCTCCCCTACTCCTCCGCACTGGAGGCGATCCTCTACTTCTACGCCGCGGGCGCGCTGATGGCGTACATGCTCGAGGACCACGAGATCACCCGCGACGAGCTGTTCGCGGTCGGCGCAACGTTCACCCTGGTCGCCTGGGCTTTCGCCTACACCTACACCGTGATCCAGGCCGTCGAGCCCGGCAGCTTCACGGCCGCGGTCGACCCGATGGGCGAGCGGTCGTGGATCGAACTCCTCTTCCTGAGCTTCACGACGCTGACGAGCACTGGCCTGAGCGACGTCATCCCCGTAAAGCCGTTCGCGCGCTCGGTGGTGATGATCGAACAGCTTGCCGGGCTGGGCTACGTCGTGATGCTCGTCTCCCGCCTGGTCGCCCTGACGGTCCTGGGGCGAGCGGGCATCACCCGCGAGCGAGCAGAGGAGCGCTGAAAAAGGCGGAGGGGGTGGGATTCGAACCCACGAGCGACGAAACCGCCGCTAACGGTTTTCGAGACCGCCCCGTTCAACCACTCCGGCACCCCTCCGTGGGGTCGGGACGGCGGAAAGGCTAGCGCCGTTCAGCAGCCGCGGGACTCGAAATCGGCGACCGATTCGTAATCGCCGCGGGGGTAGTAGGGGCCCATCACCTGCGCCGCTGTGTGCGGGATCTCGACGTCGAACGAGGACTGGTCAAAGCCCTTGGCCGGGAGGATGTTCCGGGTCAGGAGCGTGCCGACGTCGGGTCGGCCGGCACCGTCGCCGGCGGGATCGGCGGGGAGCCAGGCGATGCCGCACTTCTTCTTGGCGTTCGAGGGCCTGGAGGCGTCGGGCCCGATCACGATCGTATAGCGGCGCTTGCCGTCGAGCGGCACCTGCGCGTCGAACAGGCAGCGCCAGGTCCGCGTCGTGACGAGCGACTCGATCACGCACATGTCCCACTCGCGCAGATCGCCGCCGGTCATCTTCTTCTTGCCATTGAGCGTGTCGGGGAAGGTCGGCATCTTGCCGCTGACGACGAGCAGCTCGCCGAAGGCGAATGCAAAGGCGCCGGTCATGTAGCGGGCGTCGTTGTTGTTGTACTGCGTGCCCACCGGAGTGGCATCGGTCGCGTCCTGCTCGGCCGGAGTCTTATACGCCGCGAGCGAGTAGTTGAGATTGAAGTACTTCTCAAAGACAAGCGGGTTCTGAGCCGGGTTCACGACCGGGTCCTTGCCGGGCCAGTTGACGAGGCCGTCGTAGATCGACTGCGGCAGCAGCTGCGATTTGTAGTCGTGGTTCGCGTTGAGCGCGTCGCAGAGCGCCTGCCCCTCGAGAACCGTCCCGTCGGCGAGCTCGAGCCGCGGCGTCGGCACGCCGCCGTCTCCGGCGAGGTCGCGGCCCTTGTCGGGGACATAGACCCGGTAGAGGATGTCCTGATACGCCTCGCCGGCCGGGTCGGGCTCGGCGTACAGGGTGTTCTTTGCCGGCTTCGGCGGTAACGCCGAGCTCTCGACCTCGACCGTGTACTTCCGCTTCGACTTCGCCAGGTCGCGGCGGTTGCCGACGATGTAGGGATTGACGGAGCCTTTGTCGGGCTTTGTGTCGATATCGGGCAGCGAGCTCGATGCCTGGCCGTTGTTGACGTAGGCGTTGAGCGATTGGAAGCGGGCGTGGGCGTAACGGCCGTTGAGCGTCAGCTTCGCGCCCGGCGGGGTCGCGAACTTCGCCCCCCAGTAGGTGATCTCGCTACCCGGGAAGGCGGTGTTCGTCAGTGGGTTCGAGGCCTCGAACGGGCCGGTCCAGAAGCAGCTTTCGACCGGCAGCCCGTTCGGGTTGAAGCCGGTCACGACCGCAGCACCGGCGGCGGGCGGGAACGCCGCGAGCACGGCGACGACGACCGCTCCGACCCCCCGGAGCCAGCGTCGTCGCATGCCGACCTACTCCTTGACCGTGGCGTAGCGGAGGATCTCGACGACCTGCTCGGGGCTCTCCGCGGTCGCCATCGCGGCGCGGTCGATCTCCTTCAGCGCGTGGTCGTGGTCGGGCGGATGCAGGGTGACGATCGGCTTGCCGAGCGCGGCCGCGTAGCCGGCGTCGAAGGCAGCGTTCCACTGCTTGTACTTCTCGCCGAAGCGGACGACGACGACGTCCGCCGCGCGAAGCAGGTTCTGGGTACGGATCGCGTTCACCCCGGCGCCCTTGTGGTCGTGCCAGAACTTGTCGTCCTCGGCGCCCAGGATGTCGACGCCGACATCGTCGGAGGCCGGGTGATCGGTGACGGGCGCCGAGAACGTCACCGGCAGCCCCGCCTCGCGCGCGCCCTCGGCGATCTTTTCGCGCCAGTCGGAGTGGATCTCGCCGGCGAGGTAGACGTTCCATGTCCCGTTGTCGGGCATGCCTCGATCTTAGACTTCCGCCATGGCCTCCGACTTCGCGATCGACCGTGGCCGGCTGGCGGAGCTCCACGAGCGCGAGCGGGCTCGCTTCGCGGAGACGCACCAGCGCTCGCGCGAGCTCTTCGAGCGGGCAGGCGGCTCGCTGCTCGCCGGCGTGCCGATGAGCTGGATGGCGCGCTGGGCCGGCGGGCACCCGGTCTTCCTCGACGAGGCCGCGGGCGCCCGGGTTCGCGACGTCGACGGGAACGAGTACGTCGACCTCTGCCTCGGCGACACGGGAGCCATGGCCGGCCACGCGCCCGAGCCGACCGCGCGGGCGGTGGCCGAGCGCTTCGCCTCGGGAGCGACGACGATGCTCCCCTCCGAGGACTCGTACCTCGCCTCCGAGGAGCTCACCGCCCGGTTCGGCCTCGAGCGGTGGCAGCTCACCCTCTCGGCGACGGACGCGAACCGCTTCGCGATCCGCCTGGCCCGGCAGATCACCGGCCGGCCGAAGATCCTGGTCTTCAACTACTGCTACCACGGCACCGTCGACGAGACGTTCATCACCCTGCGCGAGGACGGCTCGGCCGGGCCGCGCGAGGGCAACGTCGGTCCGCCCGTCAACCCAGCGACGACGACCCGCGTGGTCGAGTTCAACGACCCCGCCGCGCTCGAGGCGGCGCTCGGCGAGGGTGACGTCGCCTGCGTCCTCGCCGAGCCGGCGCTGACCAACATCGGCATCGTCCATCCAGATCCCGGCTTCCATGACTCCCTGCGCGAGCTGACCCGCGCCGCCGGCACGCTCCTGATCATCGACGAGACCCACACCTTCAGCGCGGGGCCGGGCGGTTTCACCGCCGCGCACGGGCTCGAGCCCGACATGCTGACCATCGGCAAGGCGATCGCCGGGGGCGTGCCGGCAGGCGCCTTCGGGATGAGCGCCGCGGTCGCCGACCGGGTCGGCGCCGAGGAGGACGCCGATTACGAGGACGTCGGCGGCGTCGGCGGCACGCTCGCGGGCAACGCGCTCTCCGCCGCGGCGATCCGCGCGACCCTCACGGAGGTGCTGACCGCCGAGGCGTTCGACCGCATGACCGGGCTCGGGGAGCGCCTGGCCGACGGAATCGACTCGGTGATCTCAGCGGCCGGCCTCCCCTGGCACGTCGCCCGCCTGGGCGCCCGGGCCGAGTACCGCTTCTCGCCCTCGCCGCCAAGGAACGGAGGCGAGTCGGCGAAGCTGGAGGATCCCGAGCTCGAGGCCTTCCTGCATCTCCACGCGCTCAATCGCGGCGTCCTGATCACCCCCTTCCACAACATGTGCCTGGTCTGCCCCGCGACCACCGCGGCGGACGTGGACCGCCACACGGAGGTGCTCGGCGAGGCCGTGGCCGAGCTGGCCGGTAGATAGGATCGCCGCGATGTCAGGCCAGGTGAAGTACCTCCTCCCGGAGTCGGATATCCCGACTCACTGGGTCAACGTGATGGCGGACCTCCCCGGCGAGCCGCTGCCCGCCCTTCACCCCGGGACGAAGGAGCCGCTCGGGCCCGAGGACCTGGCGCCGATCTTCCCGATGGCGCTGATCGAGCAGGAGGTCTCGACCGAGCCCAACATCGAGATCCCCGACGAGGTCCGCGAGACGCTGAAGCTCTGGCGGCCGACGCCCCTCTTCCGCGCCTACCGGCTCGAGCGCTTCCTCGATACGCCGGCGCACATCTACTACAAGTACGAGGGCGTCTCCCCGGCCGGCTCGCACAAGCCGAACACCGCCGTCGCGCAGGCGTACTACAACCGCGAGGCCGGGATCCGCAAGCTCTCCACCGAGACCGGCGCCGGGCAGTGGGGCTCGGCGCTCGCCTTCGCCTGCCAGCTGTTCGACCTCGAGTGCGAGGTCTTCATGGTCGGCGTCTCCTACGACCAGAAGCCCTATCGCCGGGCGATGATCGAGACCTCCGGCGGCACCGTCCACCGCTCGCCCTCGGATCTGACCGAGGCCGGGCGCTCGCAGGCCGGCCACCCGACCGGCAGCCTCGGGATCGCGATCTCCGAGGCGGTCGAGATCGCCGCCGCCTCCGACGACACCAACTACTCGCTCGGATCGGTCCTCAACCACGTCTGCCTGCACCAAACCGTGATCGGCCAGGAGTGCCTGAAGCAGATGGAGAACGCGGGCGAGTATCCAGACGTCGTCATCGGCTGCGTCGGCGGCGGCTCCAACTACGCCGGGATCGCCTACCCGTTCGTCCGCGAGAAGATCCGCGACGACCGCCCCACCCGCTTCATCGCCGCCGAGCCGGCGGCCTGCCCAACCCTGACCCGCGGCGAGTACACCTACGACTTCGGCGACACCGTCGGACTGACCCCGCTGATGCCGATGTACACGCTCGGCCACGACTTCGTGCCGCCGCCGTTCCACGCCGGCGGTCTGCGCTACCACGGCGACTCCCCGATCCTCAGCGCGCTCGTCAAGCAGGGGATCATCGAGGCCAGGGCGTTCCCGCAGACGGCGACCTTCGAGGCGGCGATCCGCTTCGCCCAGTGCGAGGGAATCGTCCCGGCGCCGGAGCCGGCGCACGCGATCCGCGCGGTCTTCGACGAGGCCGAGGCGGCGAAGAAGGCCGGCGAGGAGCGAGTCATCCTCTTCAACCTCTGTGGCCACGGCCACTACGACATGTCGGCCTACCAGGCCTACCACGCAGGCGAGCTCGAGGACCTCGAGTTCTCCGAGTCCGACATGGCCTCCGCGCTGAAGCGCCTGCCCGAGGCGCCAGCGATCGCCTAGCGCGCGAACCCTTGAAATTCCCCCTCGGTGCCACACTGGGCCATCGGTACACGAATTCCACGGATGGGATTCGCAGGGGCATTCCTAGTCACGTTCGCGCTCGCCGCGTCGCCGGCGCTCGCCACCGAAACGATCGGCAGCTCGCAGGCCGGCGACTCGACCCAGGCCGGTCCCTGCGGGCAGGCGACCTGCGTGCTCTTCCAGGACACGGCGCCGAGTGGGTCGGTTATCACCCCGTCGGCATCCGGCCAGGTGACCGATATCACGATCAAGAAGACGGCGGGCGCGCTCAACATCCAGCCGGTAGTCATCTCCCCGGCCGGCGTGCAGCCCACATACACGCTCGAGTCGATCGGCTCCACGATCGCGCTCGATGCGGCCGCTGGCAACGTGACCTACCCCCTCTCCACCCCGCTCGCGATCGACCCGGCGACACCGTCGGGATCCGCTATCCGGACGGCGCGGCCCCCGCCGACCCGAAGCTCTACAACAACGACCCGGCAAACGGTGGCAGCATGACCCGGATCGGGCACCGCGGCAGGCCGGGGCGCATAGGAACCCGGGTGTACCCGTTCTCCGCCCGGTTCCCAACTACAACATGAACTTCAAGTTCACGGTGACGACCGCGACGTCGACGCCGCCGCAGACCGCCGACCTTTCGATCGCGTTCGGGCCACCGAAAGTGGAGTTCATCCCGGGCGAGGACCCGGACACCCTCGCCTTCTCTCGCTTACAGGCTCGGATCCCAGGTTTTGTCCATATAGCGCAGTCGCTCTTCGTCGAGAATGCCGGACCGGCCTTCAGCCCGAGGAAGCGCTCTGATCTCCCTGCCGTCGCTCGCCAGAGCCCCGGAAATAGGCGAGCGACACGAGCGCGCCAGTATCCATGTGAACCAGCAATCCGGCGCCCAGGCCCGCCCCGCAACGAACCCTTCCACTTGCGAGTCAAGCCGTTTGGAGGCGTAGTCGGGATTCCGGTGTCCTACTCCACGCCGTACGAATTCTTGGAGACCGCGACCGGCAGCCACGACCTGCTGACCACCGCCGTACTCACCGCCAACGACTGGATCCGACCACGCCAGACACCGCGCGACAGCACCTGCGGCTCAACTTCCCCGATTCGAACGTCGACGCTCCCTCGAAGGACCGCAAACCGAAGAAGGTCTTCGAGTCGTCACCGCAAGCCGTCGCGGCACAACGCCAGCCCCGACGGATGATCGGTCCGATGTGTGACGGCGACGTCAACGTCGATCGCGTCGAGATCGCGCTCAACCATCGCAACAGAAAAGCCGAAGGCGAGGTGCTGCGTGATCTGCGCTCTCGCTTCAAAGAGAAGCCCGTCGACGGCGAATGCGCCACGGTCAACTGGATTACTGAAGATCGAGCGGCTCCGCTCAGTGAAGGGAGGCTTCGAGCTACGACTCAAGCGTGCCTCCCTAGCCGCTACGCGCTCTACTCCAGCGCCACACAACGTCTATCCCAGAGTTCCTTCAGCCAAACACCTCGCGAGTTCAGTCGGCTGAGCGAGCCGTCCTTCACCGGCTCTCCAGCAGCGCCTCCACGTTCCCCGCAAATGCCGCCGTCGTGAAGCAGTTCGGCTCGGCGAACTCCTCCATGCGCAGGGCGTGCTCCCAGGGCATGTCGGCGGTCGCGCGCAGGAGCGGTTTCGCCATCGGGACCGCGTGACTAGGCAACGCCGCGATCCGCTCGCCCCACTCGCGGGCGGCGGGAAGAAGCTCATCGTCGGGGAGGACGTGGTTGACCAGGCCGAGCTCGGCGGCCTCGGCGCCTGTCACGTGCTTGCCGCCGACGTAGAACTCGAACGCCCGCTGGTATCCGACGCGGCGGGTCAGGGCCCAGCTGGTGCCGACCTCGGGGATCAGGCCGAGGCGGCCGAACGCGGGGACGATCACGGCGCTCTCGCCGGCCAAGATGATGTCGCAGGTGAGGCCGAAGGCCAGGCCGACGCCGGCCGCAGGACCGTTGATCGCCGCGATGAAGGCCTTGTCCGAGTTCGCGATCAGCCGGGACATGCCGCCGAACTGCTCGCGGATCCAGCGCCAGATCTCGAATGAGCCACCCTTCCCCGCCGGGTCGGCGAGGTGCTCGGTGGCCCGCTTCATCAGGCGCAGGTCGCCGCCGGTCGAGAACGCCTTGCCCGCGCCGGTGAGGACGATCGCCTTCACCTCGTTGTCGGCGACCAACTCCGCGGCCGCGGCCCGCGTCTGCACCATCAGCGCCGCGCTCAGCACGTTCAGCTTGCCGGGGTCGCTCATCGTCAGCACCGCGTAGCCGTCGGCGCGCTCCACCTCGACCATCTGCTCGGCCGACTCCTCCCCCTCGCGGATCAGCTCCTCGTATTCGATCGTCGCCATGGTCAGCTCCCTTTCTCGCTCAATTCGTCTGCCGACGATTTCACCGGATAGCCCAGATAAGTTCCGATCTCGGAGAACAGCCTCTGGCTGTAGTTGACCCCCGTCCGCGCCGCGGTCTGCCCCGTCGTGACCGTCAGGGCGATCGAGATATCCCCCTCGGGGTGGTAGCCCATGATCCCGGTGTAGCCGTTCACTCGGGCTTCTGGAACGCGCCAGGAGTTGCGCCACCGCTGATCCCCAGCCCGAAGTACAGGTCCTCGTTGAACCCCGGGTAGTCCATCGTCGTGGCGGGGAGAAGTTCTCGCGACTCGCCACGCGCGAGATCAGCTCGCCGGTGGGATCGCACGTGCGGTCTTGGCGATGTTGCCGGCCGTCCCGCTCATGATCGAGTCCTTGCCGACCGTCCACGACGGGCTCCAGAACGTGGCGTCCTCGTACGGGCCCGCGATCGGAGGCGTAGGAGTGCAGCACCGGCTCCGGCATCGCCGGGAGCGGGGAAATGTCGATCTGCCGCAGCCCGAGCGGCGCGAAGATCCGCTTGCGGATCAGCTTCTTGACCGATTGCCCCGTCTCCTCGTGCAGGATCTTGCTGAGGACCGCGAAGTTCGTGTGGGCGTAGCTGAAACAGGCCGCCGGCTCACACGACGAGCGGCAGGTCGAACGCCACCTCGCATCAGCTCGGCCGGCGGCCACTGGCGGAAGGGATCTCGAAGAGGGCCTCCACGAACGCCGGATTCCCTTGGATCCAGTCCGGATAGCCGGAGGTCGAGCTCGCCAGCATCCGTAGCGTGACCTGATCGGCGTTGGGGGCGTCGGGGAGCCACTCGGAAACCGTGTCGTCGAGCGACAACCGGCCGTCGTCCTGAAGCTGAAGCGTGAGGTTGATCAGGTAGGGAATCGCCATCGATCCCATGCGGAAATGCACCTTCCGGCTCGCCGGTACGCCCGGCATCGACTCCCCCTCGGCGACGTTGGCAACCTTTCGCTCGCCGACGTCGACCCGGACGATGGCCGCGCGCAGGCCGTTGGACTCAACACTCGCATCGACCAGGTCCTCGATCTCGCGGCCCGCCTCGTCGAAGCTCGCGCATCCGTCCGCGGTCGAGACCTCCCCGGGGCACACGGGAGCCCACGCTCGGACGCCTGCGCGACCGCTCCGGCGGGCACAAAACAAGCCATGGCCGCGACCGCACCGGAGGCGAGGGTCTTCACTCACCCAGCGTGCAGATCGACGCCTAGCGTAACTCGACAGCTCACTCGCCGCCACCGGGAAACGTCACCGGATGACCGAGATAAGCGGCGATGTCGGCGAACAGCTCCTGGCTGTAGTTGATCCCCGTTTGCGCCGCGCTCTGCCCCGCGTGACCGTCAGGGCGAGCGAGACATCCCCCTCCGGTTGGTAGCCCCTGATCCCGCTGTAACCGTTCAGGACGGGATTCTGGAACCGCCAGCCGCTGGCCACGTTGATGCCCAGGCCGTAGTAGAGGTCCTCGCTGAACCCCGGAAAGCTCGACGTTGTGGCCGGGCGAGAACTGCTCGCGGCTCGCCTGCTCGCGAGATCAGCTGCCCGGTTCCGATCGCCCGAGCGGTTCTGGCAGCGTTCCCGATCGTGCCGCTCATGATCGTGCCCTTTCCGTTCGTCCACGACGGGCTCCAGGACGTCGAATCCTCGTACGGGCCGCGATCGGCGGTATACGCGTGCAGCACCGGCTCCGGCATCGCCGGGAACGCGGAGATCTTCACCTGCCGCAGGCCGAGCGGCGCGAAGCACCCGCTTCCGGTCAGCCGCGCGACCGACTCGCCCGGTCTCCGCGTGCAGGACCTTGCTGAGGATCGCGAAGTTGGTGTGGGCATAGCTGAAGCAGGCGCCCGGCTCGCAGGGGAGCGGCTGGCCGAACGCCGCCTCCAGGAGCTCGGCGGGCGTCCACTGGCGGAACGGATCGGCGAAGAGCTCGTCCTCGAACGCCGGGTTCCCCTGGATCCAGTCGGGATAACCCGAGGTCGAGCTCGCGAGCATCCTGAGCGTCACCTGATCTGCGTTGGGGACTTCGGGAAGCCACTCCGAGACGGGATCGTCGAGCGACAGCCGTCCCTCGTCCTCGAACTGCAGCAGGAGGTTGATCAGGTAGGGGATGGACATCGCCCCCATCCGGAAGCGCATCTTCGGACTCGCCGGGCACCCCTGCCATCGATTCGCCCGCAGCGACGGTCGCGAGCTTCCGCTCGCCGACGTCGATCGCGCACGATCGCGGCGCGCAGGCCGTCGGCCACGAGGTTCTCGTTCGACCAGGTCCGCGATCTCACCGCCCGCCTCGCCGAAGCTCGCGCATCCGTCGGCGGTGGCGACCTCGCTCGGAGGCACAGGCGAGCCCGCGCTCGTCCGCACCCTTCGCGACCGCCCCCGGCGGCGCGAGGCAAGACCACGGCCGCGACCGCAACGGAGGCGAGGGTCTTCACTCATCCGGAGCCTCGGCAGATCGACCTCCCGTACAGCGGGGGTGGCCAAGGTCGGACCGGCGGGAGATACCCATCCCCTCCCTCAATCGCGAACCTCCAGCGATGGACAGGCTCTCGACGCTCGACTCCTCGTTTCTCCGTGTCGAGACCCCCGCTGCCCACATGCACGTGGGTTGGCTTTCGCGTCTGCGTCTCCGCGAGGGGACGCGTGCCCTGGACGCGGGGCTGTTGCGGGAGCGGATCGCGGCGCGCCTGCACCTGGCGCCGCGCTTCCGGCAGGTGGTCCGGCCGATGCCGCTTGGAGAGCCGGCATGGTCGGACCACCAAGACTTCGACCTCGACTCACACGTGCGAGTCGTTCCCCGACGGACCACCGAGGGAGAGCTGCAGGAGCTGATTGACGAGTTCCTGTCCCGGCAGCTCGACCGCGAGCGGCCCCTCTGGGAGATCCTCGTCGTGCCCGAGCTCGAGGGCGGCCGCGCGGCGGTCGCCGGCAAGGTCCACCACGCGATGGTCGACGGCATCGCCGCGGTCGAGCTCGGGGCGCTCCTCTTCGATCTCTCCCCGAGCATCGAGCCGGCGGAGACGCCCGCGTGGGAACCCGAGCCGGCGGCCGCCGGCCTGCGGATCGCGGTCGACACGGTCGCCGACAGCGCCGTCGACCAGTTCCGCGCGGCACGCAGGATCGCCGCGCTGGGCCTCGCTCCGAGCCGGACGGCGAGCGTCGCGAGGACGATGCGCCGCGCCGCCCTCTCGGTGGCGGAGGAGGCGCTGAGCCCCGCCCCGCCCTCCTACCTGAACAGCGAGCTCGGGCCGGCGCGCACCCTGGTCACCCGCGACCTTTCGCTGACGCGGCTGCTCGCCCTGAAGCAGCGCCTCGGGGTGAAGCTGAACGACGTAGTCCTCGCGATCTGCGCCGGCGCGCTGCGGCGGTTCTCCGCCACGGTCGACGAGGACCCGGTTGCGCTACGGGTGATGGTGCCCGTGAGCGTCCGCCGTGAAGGCGAGGCAGGGGGCAACCGGATCACCTTCGCGTTCGCCGACCTGCCGTGCGACGAGCCCTCGCCGCTTCGGCGCGTTTCCCTGATCCACTCGCAAACCCAGGAGCTGAAGAGCTCGGGGCGGATCGACGGCTCCGAGGCGATCCTGCGCTCAACCTCCGTCCTGCCCGGCTTCCTCAAGGACCGGGCCGCCCGGCTCGCCGCGAGCCCCCGCCTCTACAACCTGACGATCTCGAACGTCCCCGGGCCCGGCGACCCGCTGTTTGCGGCCGGCGCGATGGTCGAGGACATCTATCCGGTGATCCCACTCGCCGACGAGCACCTGCTTTCGATCGGCGTGCTCAGCTATCGCGAGGGCCTGCATTTTTCGATCTACGCCGATCCGCAGGCGCTGCCGGAGGCGGAGGACCTGGGCGACATGATCAGCTCGTCCTATGGTGAGCTGGAACGTGCGGCGCGGCAGAAGCTCAGCCCGGGCCGTCGCCCTCCAGCACCTCGGCGCGCGAGTAGTGCCCGACCGCGTCGAACCAGCGCTTCGCGTGCAGCCCCCGCGCCAGCGCGCAGTCGGCGGTGACGATTCCCTCCTCGCCGTAGAGCGGGCCCGCGACCACCTCGCCCCACTGCGGGTCGATGATGCAGGCGCCGCCACGGCCGATGACGTCCGCCTCGGGTAGCTCGAGCGGGAAATCGTCCGGAAAGGCTGAGCGCGGGATGTACTGGGGCGCGGACACGACGAACGCACCCGACTCGATCGCGATATGGCGCATCGACGCGATCCAGCCTTCGGAGTCGTCGGCGGTGGGCGCGACCCAGATCTGCGGCCCGCCCTGGTAGACCTGCCAGCGCGCCAGCGGCATCCGGTTCTCCCAGCAGATCAGCCCGCTGATCCGCCCGACCGGGGTGTCGACGACACGCAGGTCGTCGCCGGGGCCGATCCCATGGAAGAGCCGCTCGTGGTGGGTCGGCATCAGTTTCCGGTGCTTCCAGAGCAGCCCGCCCGGCCCGAGCAGGATCATCGTGTTGTAGACGGTCCCGGGCCTTGCGCTCTCGCGCTCGTTCACCCCGACGACGACGTGGACGTCGTGCTTGCGGCATGCAGCGATCAGCTCGTCGACGACGGGGCCCGGAACCTCGATCGAGCTCTCCCAGAACCGCTCCCAGAACTCGTCGGAGCCGCCGAAGCTCGAGGCCGATCGCGCCCAGGCGTTCGACGGGTAGATCGAGAAGAACGCCTCCGGGAAGACGATGAGCTGCGCGCCGTCCCTCGCCGCCTCGGCCAGCAGTTCGAGCGCCTTCGCAAGCGTCCCCGCCGAGTCGAGCACGACAGGAGTCGCCTGCACGGCGGCCACCCGGGTTGTCGGGAACTCCGGCACAGCGATGTAAACCTAAGAGGGTCTGACCCCTTTAGGTTCAGCGCGGCAGGGTCGGCGCGAGGATCCGGTAGGCCTTCACGCCCAGCCCCAGGCGTTCGCGGTCCTCGCCAGACGACGGGTCGAGGCCGGTCAGCTCACGGACGCGCTCGAGCCGGTGGGCGACGGTGTGGCGGTGGGCGAAGACGGCGCGGGCCGTCGCGTTGGTGTTGCAGTCGTTGGCGAGGTAGGACTCGAGCGTGCCGAGCAGGTCGGTCCGGTACTCGCGGTCGTGCTCGACGAGGGGCGCGACGGTGTCGTCGTAGAAGCTCTGCACCTCGTCGGGGCTGGATGCCAGGGCGCGGAAAAGGAGGCGGTAGACGCCGCCGCCGATGCCGTCCTGGAGCTGCTCCGCGAGCCGGTCGTCGCGGGCGATCACGTCGAGGGCCAGCTCCGCCTCGCGCACGGCGCGGCCGAGCTCGGCCGGCTCGGCACAGTAGGAGGAGAAGGCGGCGGGCCCGTGGCTTTTCAGCCGCCCCGCGATCGTCCGCGCGGCCGCGAGCGTGCGCGCCGGGGAATCCTCAGTCTCACTTCCGGGCAGCACCGCGAGCAGGCGCCCGCCGTCGAGCGGCTCGGCGAGGGCCCCTTCCCACTCGGTGGTGATCATCGCGGCAGCAAAGCGGGGCTTGCCTGAGCGGATCTCGGCGGCGAGCACGACGGCCCCCGCGCCGAGCTCGCAGCCGAGCTTGGCGGCGCGACGCACGATCTCCTCCGGCTCGCTCCCGCCGCTTCGCAGATCCTCGAGAACACCGCCGCGCAGATCGTCCGCGAGCCTGTCGCGGGCGTCGGTCGCGGCGACCTCCGCCAACGCCGCCAAAGCCGCGGCCCGCAGAACCTCCTCGCGGTCGAGCTTCAGTCCCGCCGGGGGGCCCGAACCGTTCATCGGCAGGGCGACGACCGCGCCGATCCGTCTCCTTCGCCGGCGACGACCTCGACCTCCGCCTCGACCGATGCGGGCGGTTGGGCTCCGTTCCCAGCGAGCATCGATTCACGTAGGCGACGACCGCCTCGGGAGCCTCTTCCTGCGGAGCGGCGGCGGTGAGACGGCGGGCCGGCAGCACAATCGCCACCGGCCCGCCGGCCTCGGACGCCGCCAACTCCGCGATTCCCTTCAGCCCCTCGCCGTCGAGGACGGCGGCGAGCATCGTGGCCTGTAGGTCTCGCATCGCTGGCGGCGCCGCTAGATGACTACGCCGCGACCTCCGTGTCAGCCGCGGGGTGGGCCTGGAGCACTTCCTCGCCCTCCTCGCCCGTACGGATCCGGATCGCCTCCTCGACGGGAGATACGAAGATCTTCCCGTCGCCGACGTCGCCGGTCCGCGCGTGAGTCAGGATCGACTCCACGACGAGCCCCTTGTCCTTGTCCTCGACGACCACTTCGATCTTGAGCTTCGGTCGTACGTTGACGGTCAGGGCCGAGCCGCGGTAGTGCTCGACGACGCCCTTCTGCCGGCCCGAACCCTTGACCTCGATGATCGAGAGGGATGGAAACCCCTTCTCGAGCAGCTCGGCTCGGATCGGCTCGAACGCCTCGTGCCTGATGTATGCCTCGATTTTCTTCATGTGCTCACCTCCTCCTTAGGCGCCCGATGGCCGCTCGGCGGTCATCTGGCTGGTCGCGGGAGCAGGTGTCGGCTGCGGTGCCACCGGAGCCCTGCCCGGTGCGCCGAGCGAGTACTCGGGCTGCGGGATGAACTGCTCCGGATAGCCGTACATGCCGTGCTCGACGATGTCGAGCCCTGCCTCTTCCTGCTCGTCGGTAACGCGCAACCCGATCGTGTACTTGATCAGCCCGAACACGGCGATCGAGGCCACGAACACGAGCCCGAACGATGCCGCGATACCGAGCGCCTGGACACCGAGCTGCTCGAAGCTGCCCGTGTACCAGAGCCCCGGCTCGCCGATCGCGTTGAACTCGGCATAACGGGGAGCGGTGAACAACCCGCACGCGAGGGTGCCCCAAATACCGGCGAGGCCGTGCGCAGACAGCGCACCCACCGGGTCGTCGAGCACCTTCTCGATCGCGAGCACGCCGAGGACGACGATGATGCCGCCAACCGCGCCGATAATCGGCGCCGCCCAGAACTCGACGTAACCGGACGGGGCGGTGATCGCAACGAGTCCCGCGATCGCGCCGTTGCCGGCCATACCGATGTCGATCGTGCGCCGGAGCAGGTACATCGTTCCGACGGCCGCGAGCACTCCCGCCGCAGCGGCGAGGTTCGTGGTCAGCGCGATCTCCGCGAAGCGGTTGCCGATCCCGGCCGCCGCGTCACCGAACACGCCCAGCGTCGACCCGGGGTTGAACCCGAACCAGCCGAGCCAGAGGATCAGGATCCCGAGGCCGACCAGCGGCATCGAGTGTCCGGGGATCGCCCGTGGCTTGCCCTCGGCGTCGTACTTCCCGCGCCTCGGACCGAGCAGGAGCAGTGCGGCGAGCGCGCCGGTCGCACCGATCAGGTGCACCACCGTCGATCCCGCGAAGTCCTGCATCCCGAGGTTCGCCTGCAACCAGCCGCCACCGAAGATCCAGTGGCTGATGATCGGGTAGAGCACGGCGGAGAAGACCACCGCGTAGATCAGGTAGGCGCTGAACTTGATCCGCTCCAGCGTGGTGCCCCAGACGATCGCCAGGGAGACCGCACAGAAGACGAACTGGAAGAACAGGAACACCGCCGGACTGATCGGGTAGGCCTCGAGGATCGGGATCTGTGTCGCCGCGAGCTCCGGCGTCGACCCGATATCGAGGAAGAACCCTGCGTCACCCGCGATCGCCGCTGACCCACCCCATGCGAGCGCGAACCCGACCGCCCAGTAGGCGAGCGACGCGACCGAGAAGTTGACCAGGACCTTCGCGACGCCGGCACCCGCGTTCTTCATCCGCGAGAAGCCGACCTCGAGCAGCAGGAATCCTGCCTGCATGAACATGACCAGGATCGCCGCCACCAGCACCCACGTCGTATTGAGCGCGATGTCGGTATCGGCGAGCCCGCCCTTGAGCTTGTCGATCTGGGATCCGACGTCCGCGAGGGCCACCCCCGGGAACGCCAAAAGCCCGATCGCCGCGACTGCCGCCACGGCGAGGTATGCTCGTTTCATCTGATACGTCCTTCCTTGGCGAGCCGAGCTGCAACTCGGCTATCGCGGTTGGTTTGGTCCGATCGCACGCCAAGGTAGGTGTGGATTAGCCCCGAGTGTTTGGCCGTGTGTCGAGACTTGGGGCTTTTCCTTTGTCCAGGGAGTCGATTCGTGCCTGGCGCACGCCTGGACCATGTGTCGAGTGGCGCTATCTTCGACGCCCCTCGGAGAGGTGACCGAGTGGCTTAAGGTGCGCGACTGGAAATCGTGTGGGCGGTGAAAGCTGCCTCGTGGGTTCGAATCCCACCCTCTCCGCTTTCGAGGCCGGCCGTGATCTGTAGGGTTCCGGCCCGTGGGGCTGTTCCAGAGCAAGAAGAAGAAGGCGGAGAGCCTGCTTGCGACCGGGTCGAAGGGCGCCGGCACCGTGCTGACGGTGCAGGACACCGGGATGACGGTGAACGACAACCCGCGCATCGCCATGACCTTCCGGGTCGAGCCGCTCGACGGGTCGCCGGCGTTCGACGTGCAGAAGACGAAGACCGTGTCGCGAATCTCGATCCCCCGCCAGGGCGAGCGCTATCCGGTTTGGTACGACGCGGCCGATCCCTCGAACTGGGCGTTCGCGATGATCGCCGATGACGAGGGCCGCGCGACGATGCGCCAGATGTTCGGCGAGGTCGCCGAAACGTTCACCGGCATGAACACGCCGGCGCCGCCGGCACCTGCGAGCGCGTCGGGGCAGGACACCGTCGAGCAGATCAAGCAGCTCGCCGATCTGCACACGCAGGGGATCCTCACCGACGAGGAGTTCGCTGCGCAGAAGGCGAAGCTGCTCGGCTAGCTCGCCTAACCCCTCGCGATTTCGCGGGGGAACCGCATCAGGATCGTGGTGCCGCGGCCGTTCCTGCTGAGCTCCACCTTGTCGGAGATGGAGCCGATCAGCGCGAGGCCCAGGCCGAGGCCGGGACTGTCCGGGTTTGGCATGACGCCGACGCCATCGTCGGAAACGCTCACGGCGAGGGAATCGTCGAGCGGCTGGACGCTGACGACGACCAAGCCGGGATCGCGGCCCCGAAACCCGTGGATCACCGAATTCGACACCGCCTCGGAGACTGCGAGGGCGACGTCGTCGCTGCTCGCGCCGTGGTCGGCGGCGAAGCTCGCGATGGCGTGCCGAGCCTCGCTGACGCTCTCCGCCTCCGCGGGGAGGCTGAGATGAAGCGATGTCTTCCGCCCGCCGTTCGCGACTGTCACGGTCACGCCTGGCGAGTACCCGTATCCCGCGTCCCCCAACCACGGTCACTCCAATCGCGGCTCAGCGGCGATCCGCGAAGAAGCGACGGAGCATCGCGGCGCACTCCTCGGCGAGCAGGCCAGAGTCGACCTGCGGGCGATGGTTGAGCCGCGGCTCGCCGAGCACGTCGAGCACGCTGCCGGCCGCGCCCGCCTTCGGATCGGGTGCGCCGACCACGACGCGAGGCACCCGCGCGAGCACGATCGCCCCGGCGCACATCGCGCAGGGCTCGAGCGTCACGTAGAGCACCGCGTCGGCGATCCGCCAGCCGCCAAGCCGGTCGGCGGCGGCGCGGAGGGCCAGAACCTCCGCATGGGCCGTCGGGTCGCCGCGCAGCTCGCGCTCGTTGCCCGCCGCGCCGATCACCTCGCCGTCGCGGACGACGATCGCACCGATCGGCACGTCCCCGTGCTCGGCGCATCGCTCCGCCTCGCCAAGCGCGAGGCGCATGAACCGCTCGTCGTCGGGCGTGAAGCTCAGACGGCTAGGTGGTTCTGACGATCCACACGCCGCACGGCGCGTGGTGGGAGACCTTGTTCGGGACGCTGCCGAGCAGGAATCGCTTGGCGCCGGTCATCCCCTTGTTGCCGACGACGATCAGGTCGGCCTTGACCTCCTCGGCGACGTCGAGCAGGGCGTCGGCCGGTTCACCCTCGCGCGGATGGGCCTGAACCGTGATGCCTGCCTGCTTCGCCGTCTCCGCGGCGCCTTCGAGCACCTGGTTCACGTCCTCGCGCGGGCCGAGGGTGTGGGCGACGTCGCCGGGAACCTCCTGCGACTCCTCCCGCAGGCGGTCACGGGGCACGGGCTCGTACGCGCTGACGATGTCGAGCGTCGCCCCCGTGGTCTTGGCGAGCTCGGTCGCCTGCCGCACCGCCTCAGCGGCGGTCTCGGAACCGTCAGTGCCAACAACGATGCGACCGAACATCAATTCCTCCTCGTCCTCGGGCAAGCGGGAGCATCCTAAGTGACTACAGCTCGATCAGCCTGACGGTTGCGATCACCATCGACGCGATCAGGCAGAGGACCAGGATCAGGAGGGTGATCTTCCAGAGGGTCGGCAGTTCGGACACGGCTAGATGGGGACCTCGTCATCGGAGGACACGCCGCGGACGATCGAGATCGCCGTGTCGATCCCGCCGAGCAGGAAGACCGCCGAGCTGGCGATGAAGTACGCGTTGTCCGCGACGACTCCCTCGAGCGCGACTAGCAGCGAACCGAAGCCGAGCAGGCTCGCGGCACGAACTCCGATTCTCGGCGCGGCCCCCCAACAAAGCGTGATCATCCCGCCGAGCCAGGCAACGGTGAGCGCGTAGTACGGCAGCGTCCAGGCTGAGTTCTGCACCTCGTCGAGCGCGGCCGCCAGTGTCGAGTCGTCGAGCCCCGGCCGGTTGGAGAGCTCGCCGAGCGTGCCCCAGGTGAAGCCGTCCAGCGCGAAGGCGAAGGCGAGGCCGAGCGAGCCGATCACGCCGAGCCATGCTCCAGCGAGGGCGAGGCGCGGGCGGGTCGAGTACACGAAGCGGCCGAGGCCGAGGATCGCGCCCACGATCAAGATCAGGCTGACGAACCCGATCAGGTGCGCGACCTGCCACGTGGTCGCGGACTCGCCGATCGACGCGAGCTGCGCCGCCTCGTTGCCGCGGCCGAGCTCCTCCGGATGGATCAGGTTGTCGAGAAAGAAGAGCGCCGGGCCGACGATCAGCGCGAACGCGGTCCAGGAACGCCACTTGGTCTCGCCCATGAGCGGAGCCTAGAGGCGTTCTTTAGTCTGGCCCCGATGGCCCACGAAGCGGAGCGCGTCGCCGAGGGAGTCTGGAAGCTGAGCGGCGACATCAAGGGCGGGATGAACGTCTACTTCATCGAGGACGAGGGAGGCGTGACCCAGTTCGACGCCGGCACCAAGCCGATGACGAAGCACTGCAAGCGGGTCGCGGACGAGCTCGGCGGCCTGAAGCGAATCGTCCTCGGCCACAGCCACACCGACCATCGCGGCACCGCGCCGGGGCTCGGCGTGCCGGTCCTCTGCCACGAGGCCGAGCGCGAGTTCGCCGAGCAGGACGCCTGGCCCGACTACTGGGACATCAGCAAGGTCGAATGGGCGCCGGCCCGCTGGATCTACCCCACCCTCCACCGCCGGTGGGACGCGGGCGGGGTGAAGATCGCCGAGACGCTGACCGAGGGCGACGAGATCGCCGGCTTCAAGGTCCTGCACATGCCCGGCCATGCCCCCGGGCAGATCGCGCTCTGGCGCGAGTCCGACCGCGTCGCGCTGACCACCGACACCTTCTACATGGTCGATGCGGCGCGATTGAAGGCCCTACCGGACGACGAGCGGCCGGTGGTGCCGCACCACGCGTACAACCAGTCCACCCGCGAGGCGGCCGAGAGCGTGCGGAAGCTGGCGGGGATCGGCGCCGAGACGCTCTGGCCCGGGCACGAGGAGGCGCTCGAGGGAAGCCAGGAAGAGGTCAGGCCGCGACTCGAGCGCGCCGCCGACCAGGTGCTCGCACCCGACCAGGCCTAGCGGCCCGCATTCCCGGGGCGCGAACGTCCGTCATGCCTCGGTTTATGAGGGTGTTTGGGACGTTCATCGGTTACACGGCGCGCTTCTCGTCCAACGCAAGGGCGGGCGAGTTCTTCTCGCTACCCGCGAATACGTCGTCCCAGGGAGCCAGCCGGCGTTACTTCACCCGTTCGCAGTTCTTGACGCGATCGCGCTCGTCGGCGTAGACGGTGTCGTCGCCTTCGCCGCAGTCGATCCGGTCGCGGGTTCCGTCGCCGTTGGCCCGGATCCGGTCGTTTCCGTCGCCGCCGGTGATCCGGTCGGCGTCGTCGCCGCCGGTGATCCGGTCGTTTCCGTCATCACCGGCCAGGCGATCGGGGCCGTCGTCGCCGCCGATCCGGTCGTCGCCGTCCTCGCCGCGAACGTTGTCGCCGTCGGGTCCTGCGTTGACGCAGTCGTTCGACGCCGCGGCGCGGACCTTGTCCTTGCCGGCGAGCGCGCGGATCCGATCCGAGCCCGCCGTCCCTCGGATCTTGTCTTTGAGATCGGTTCCGTCGATCACGGCGGAGCAGTCCGGCCCCGTCGTCCCGCCACCGGCCGTACCGCCACCCGTCGTGCCGCCACCAGTGCCGCCACCCGTCGAGCCGCCGTCGGTGGTGCCGCCGCCGGTCGAGCCGCCGCCCGTCGAGCCGCCACCTGTGCCGGTGCCCGGCTTCAGGTCCAGCGAAGCGACGCGGCCGACGTTGTCCTGATCGTCGACCCCGCGGATCGCGATGTAGCGATGCGCGGTTGCGGGGACGGCGAAGCTCTCCTCCTCGCCGGCGGCGAGCGGTGTCGCCGGCGCGCCGGTGAGCGGCGTCGCAGCGTCGAAGTTGGACTCGTCGATCGGCGAGTTCGAGGTGCGCAGCTCGTACTTCTCCGCGGTGCCGCAGAGCAGGTCGTCGCCCGGTGCCTTGAACGTGACGTTCCCCGACGCGGTCGCGAGATCGAGCGGCTTGCCCGGGAGGACCGCGTCGCGCGAGTAGTCGCCCGAGTTGGCGTTGTCGTGGTGGAAGCGCGGCCACGACCCCGGCGAGCAGGCGGGCGCCGCTGTCGAATACGCGTTCAGGTATCCGGAGCGGGTCATGCCGATCACGACCTTCTGCGCCGCGGAATCGGTGTCGAGCGTGCCGAACGAGCCGATCAGCGGGTTTGCGATCGTCCAGTCCGTGGTCAGCTTCGGCCAGCCGGGCACAGCGAGCCCGGCGGCGTTATAGGCGTTCAGGTCGAGGCTCGCGGAGCCGGAGAGGACCTCCTCGCCGGGCAATCCGTCGATGTCCGCGATCGAGGGCCCGGTCAGGAAGGAGAGGTCGTTCTGGGTCTGCGGGAAGTTGGGACGGAACTGGCCTGTGGAGGTATCCCACGCGGCGATGTAGTCCTGCCCCGTCGGCTGGTTCTCGGGCAGCGCCAGGTCGAGTGCCCGCAGCAGCCCGGCGGCCGGCGTGAGGAAGGACGGATCGCCGGCGCCGGCGGTGAGCTGGCCGAACGCGGGACCACCGACGGCGGGGATGATCGGGCGGTCGACCGCGTCGGTCGAGGCACCCTGGTCAGTCGCGAGAGTCACGTCCGTCCCACCGGCCTCGCCGTAGCAGGAGCTGCCATTCGGGTTGAGGATGTAGGCGGGGCCCGCGTAGGAGACTGCGCCGATCTTCGACCCGGCGCCGCCGCTCGAACAGGTCGCGGGGCCGATCACCGGGGGCCCGGTGACCCCCTCGCCGACGACGGGGAGGAGATTGCCCAAGAGGAACGCGAGCGGCACGGGCCAGCCGGCCAGCTCGGCGTCAGGCGTGGCCGGGTTGCCGTCCTGGTCGCCGCGCGAGTCGAGCGCGTAGAGGCGCGTGTTTCCGGGCACGACCAAGCCCGTGTTGGCAGCGACCGCGAAGCTCGGGTTGCTGAGCACGCTGGTATTCGGTGGCGGCTCCTCCGCGACGGGCGTGTCGGGATTGTCGGCGTAGGCCTCGTTCGTGCCGACGACGATCTCCGGCCCCGGGTGGGCGGGGTCGATGTCGCCGACCGCCGGCGTGTCGATCAGGCCTCCCTGCTGGTTTGACCCGGCGTCGGCCTTGAACTGAATTCGGTGGGTGGTCGGGTTGATCGTGTTGACCTTGTCGCGGTCGACCACGAGCTCCGGGTAGCCGTCGACTGCGCCCGCGCCACCTGGGGCGCCAGGGTTCGAGTCGTCCGTACGCCAGGCGTAAACGTGGCGGTCCATCGAGGCCGCGATCAGCTCGAGGTCGGCGTTGCCCGCGATGTCGGCGAGCACGGGCGAGCCGATGAAGCCGTGCTGGGTCCGGTTCGTCTCGCCCTTACGGACGTTCTCGAACGGAACGAGGGGCGTGCCCGAAAAGGCCGGGTTCGACTCCTCGGTGAAGACGCGGTCCCCGTCGGGCCTCCAGCCGTAGACCTTGCCGTCGTAGTCGGCGCCGTAGACCTCGGGGATGCCGTCACGGTCGGCGTCGGCGACCGCGACCGAGGCGAGGATTCCCGCACCCAGATCGGGCGGCACCTCACCGCTCGCATAGCCGGGCGCCCCGACGTGGTCGTCGACGAAGCCGGGCCGGTCACCCTGCACCGGCCAGCCGGGAAGCTCGGAGACGTCGGCGGTCTGCGGGTTGCGGGAGAGCGCGTGAACGAAGCCGTCGCTGGTCGCGTAGATCAGCTCGTTGCGGTTGTCGCCGTCGAGGTCGGCGAACGCGGGCGAGGACTCGCCGTCGCCGCCCGGGTAACCCGGGGCGCCGTCAGGCTCCGGATCGGCGACCGTGCGCGGGAAGCCGTCGAGCATGTCGGCGTCGCGGTGCAGGAAGGCGGCGCGCTGGTCCTCGCCGCTCATCCGCGGACCGGTGCCGGCGCCGACTCCCGTACCCGTGTTGACGACGAGCTTGAAGGTGAACGAATGCGGAGCGTGGGCGGGGCGGCCGTTGGTGTTCGGGAGGTTCGGCTCGGGCTCCGGCCCGGAGAAGTCTGTGGCGAGCGGGAACAGCCCCCGCAGCTGGGCCGCATTCACCGTGGACAGCGCACCCGAGTGCATCGACTGCGCCGCGGCGCCCGAGCGGACCGTGGTCCCGTCGCACCAGCCGTTGGTGAGCGGAAGGAAGTCCCCCGGCGGCGAGTCGGTCGTCCTGCGCTCGTTCGGATATTGGCCTGGAGCGACGAGCACCTGGCAGGTGTAGGGGTTGCCGCGCGCGTAGACGTCCCCCTCGACGGCGAAGTCCTGATTCGGATCGAGCTGCTCGTACCACTCCGGCGAGTGGAGCTCGGCCTCCGGCGGCAGGGTCGCGTTGCCGCTCGAGGGAAGGATCGCCTCGACCCCCTTGCGGATGTTGACGCGGCCGTAGCCGTAGAACTGGTCGTGGCCCGCCCGCGCCGGATAGCTCTCGAGCGCGACCGGGGCGCCGAGCACCGGGCGGTTGGCGTTGAAGAGAGCGCGGAAGGCATTGGCCGCGCCGTAGGGTCCGGTGCAGCCCGGTGCGGGCGCCGGCGCGCAAGCCGCCTCCGGCGTGTCATCCGCCGGGCTTGGGGTGAGCCCCGGGGAGAGGAAGTTGATGTCGTCCACCTGCCGCTCGCCGACCTCGATCGCCGAGTCCGCGTCGGCGTCGATCCGTCCCGATGCCATCAGCTGGCGGACCTCGTTCGGCGTGATCACGCACGGGTCCCCGTCGACGGTCTCGCAGGCGCCGGCGTCGGGGTGGGACTGAAGCTTGCCCTGGGCCCTGGCGTTCCTGGCCGCCGAGTAGATCAGCCCGGCGAGGCCGGATGCGATCCCGACCGCCTCCGAGGAGCAGCTGTTCGACGGGATCGCGATCGTGATCTTCGAGTTGAAGTTCGTGCAACCGTTGAAGGTCGTGTAGCTCTTGTTCGGTGGAACGCCGCCGGACTCCGTCGGCTGCTCCGTGACCGAGTTGACGAGAATCGTGTGCGGCAGGCTGGGCTGGTTGTTGTGCTGGGCGGCCTCGTCAGCGGCGGAGACGACGCTCGTGACGCCATGGCGGTACGCGTAGTCGACCGCCTTGCGCGCCAGCGTCGATCCGTTCAGCGTGCCGAGCGCCGACTGCACGACCTGCACGTCGTTGTCGGTCGAGTATGTGACGCCGGCGGCGAAGCGGTTGACGTCGGCGATGAAGCTGTCGCCGACCCGGTTGTGGATCACCATGCAGTTCGGGCACGAGCCCGCGCGGCCCGCGCCACTGTTGGCCTCCGCGGTTGAGTCCCGCGACTCGCCCGTCCCGTGCCCGTAGGCGACGTCGTCGAACGGGTCGTTGTCGTTGTCGAAGAAGTCCCAGCCGACGATGTCGTCGACGTATCCGTTGCCGTCGTCATCGACGCCCCCCGCCTTCCCGTCGCCCGAGAAGCCCGGATCCGAGAACGCGATCAGCACATCCTGCGGGGTCATCATGTTGGCCGGGCCGACGCGGGGCGAACTCAGTCCGCCGTTCAGCACGGAGAGGACGCGCGGGTCGTTCAGGTAGTCGGCGAGGTTGAAGACGCCGTCCGCGTTGCAGTCGTAGGGATCGCCGCCGCCTGGCGGATTGCACGCGCCCTGGGGTCGCGGGACCTCGCCCTTGCTCAGGCGGGTCTTGAAGCGGATGTCGTTCATCGCGCCGGCGTCGTCCCAGCGGATGCCCGAGTCGTGGACGGCGATCGTCACATCCGGGCGGCCGGTGCTGAGCTCCCAGGCGGTCTCGCTCGTGGGAGCGTCATCGACGACATGGGCGCCGCGAACGCCGCCCAGCTCGGTTGCCTTGAGGTCGTTGAGCCCGTTGGCGTTCCCGTCCTCCGGCGTGGCGGCGTACTTGTATTCCTCGCCGCCCAGGTCGTTCGGCACCTGGGCGTTGTTCAGATGGAGGTCGGTGTAGTCGTCGCCGGGCCCGAGCGCCGGGTAGGGGAAATCGGCAAGCGCGGCGGAGGGCAACCCCATCGCCAGAAATGCCGCGATCGCGGCGAGAAACTTCAGCCTGCTCCCTTGCATCCCCTCTACGAACGGAGGCTAAAGAGAAAGGTCACGCGGGGCGCCGGTTGAATACAAAAGGACGATGCCGTCCACCGACCCCCACCTTCTCGAAGCGGTCCTAGCAGCGTTCAATAGCCACGACGCAGACGCCGTCATGGAGTTCTTCACGGAGGACTGTGTGTTCGAGACCCCCCGAGGGCCGAACCCGTGGGGAAGGCGCCTGACGGGCAAGGCGGATGTTCGAAGCGGCTTCCAGGCCCGGTTCGACGGGATCCCCGACATCCACTATGGAGAGGACCGGCATTGGGTGAGCGGCGATCGCGGGGTCTCGGAATGGACGATCACCGGCACCGACACCTCGGGAAAGAAGGTGGAGGTCCGGGGCTGCGACCTGTTCGAGCTTCGCGACGGGAAGATCGCCCGCAAGGACTCCTACTGGAAGCTCGTCGAGTAACCGCGCAGAGCGGCGAAAGGAACTAGGCCGGGACCGCGTCCTCCCAGGCGGCGCGGAAGACCCGGTGGCGGCCCGCGAGGCCCTTCAGTTCGAGCTCGCGGCCCTCGTCGAAGGCGAACTCGTCATCGGCGGCCTCCGCCGCCTCCCGGAGGGGCTCGGAGACCAGGATCTCCCCGCCGCAGGCCTGCGCGGCGATACGGGCGGCGAGGATCACGCTGCGGCCGAAGAGGTCGCCCTCGTCGCGCAGTGCCTGGCCGGTGTGCAGGCCCATCCGCACCCGGACCCGCTCGTCGTCGGCGACCTCGGCGGCATCGAGGTCGCGTTGGATCTGCGAAGCGCAGGCGAGGGCAGCCTCCGGGTCGCGGAAGACGAGCATGAAGCCGTCGCCCTGGCTCTTCACCTCGAAGCCGCCGCGCTCCCGCAGGCGGCGGCGGAAGAGCGTGTTGTGGGCGCGAAGGACCTCCAGCCAGCGCTCGTCCCCTAGTCGCTCGGTCATCAGCGTCGAATCCTCAATGTCGGAGAAGAGGATCGTCACAGAGCCGTCCTCGTTGACGTGGGCGGAGAGGTCGGGCCGCTCGTCGGCAACGGACTCGATCATCGAGTCGATCGAGGTGGTCACGTCGAGGCCGGCGAGCCCCTGGGCTTCGAGGCGCCGCTCGAGCGCGCGCCGCACGAGGGACGGCATGCCCAGCTCGCGCCCGGTGTCGAGCACCCGGCCGAGCAGGTCGAGCGCCCGCTCGCGCTCCTCCGCTCCGCCACGCTCGAGCCGCAGCCGGGCAAGCTCGTAGCGGTAAACCGCCTTGAACGGCCGCTCGCCCATCCGCTCGCACATCTCGATCGCTCCTTCGAACCGTGCCTGCGCCTCCTCGGGGCGTCCCATCACCCGCGCGAGACGGCCGAGGATGCCACCGACCGGCCCGTAGTTCGCGGCGGCGCGGCCGGCGACGAGGTTCAGGCCGTCGTATGGCGCGAGGAGATCGAAGAGCTCGGCCGCGCGCGGGGCGTCCTCAAGCACGCAGGCGGCGTCGGCGAGCAGGGCCAGCGCGAGAATGCGCTGAGCGTCGTACGGCAGGTTGCCGAAGCCGGCAGCCGCGATCGGCTCGAAGAACCTGCGGGCCTCGTCGAGGTTCTCCATCTGCGCCTCGATCGAGGCGAGGGCGCAGCGCCATGCGGGCACCACCGGGTAGCGCTCCGCCATTTCGGCGACCGCGTCCCGGATCTCCACCTCGCGCCCCTCGAGCCGCAGGCGCAACGCGGTCTGGATCGCGTAGAACTGCTGGGCGAGTGGCTCGCCCGCTCGCTCGCCGCCGGCGAGCGCCTCGGCCGCGAGCCGGTCCGCGTCTTCGAAGCGGCCGTCGATCAGCGCCCGAGTGCCGCGAAGGAGCGGGGCGTGCCAAAGGTGCTGGGGCTGACGCAGGCGCTTGGCAAGGGCCTCGTAGGCCGCGAGCTCGCGATCGGCGGGACCGATCTCACCGAGCTCCAGATAGCCACGAACCCGGTAAGCATGAGCGCGCACCTCCAGTTCCGGGTCTCGCAGGCGCACCCCGAGCTCGAACAGCTCGTCGGCCTCGACGAGGCGCTGCCGCGCTCCGTCCGCGTCGTTGCCGGCGACGAACTGGCGGCGGATCAGCGCGCTGGCGATCGCGCGGTCGTCGTCGATCTTCCGCGCCAGGGCGAGCGCTTCCTCCGAGAGCGGTTCCGCCTTTCCCTCCGGATCCTCCCAGTAGTACTCGGAAGCGAGCGCGCTCAGCAGATGGGAGCGCAACGACCCCTCCTCCGCGCCGGCACCCTCGAGTGCCTCCTCGACGAGGGCGATGATGCCCCGGTCGAACGTGCCGGCCTCCGAGAGCGCCGCGATGTCGCACGCGGCCTGCGCGAACCGCTCTTCGTCGCCGAGCTCGCGCGCGAGCGCCGCTGCGCGCTCGAGCACCTCGCGGGCCTCCAGGTATCGGCTGGCCTTCGTCTCGGCCTCCCCCAGCTCGATGTCGATCTCCAGGGCGAGGGCGCGCTCGGCACGGGCGCCCACCTCGAGCACGTCCCGTGCGCGCTCGAGCAGCGAAACCGCGTCCTCGTGGGCGAGCTGCTCGGTTGCCTGGCGGGCGGCCCGGCGAGCGATCTCGACCGCGCGCAGCGGGTCGCCGGACGGAGCCGCCTCGAGGTAATGGTGGGCGAGCGAGGCGAGCTGGGAGGGGTCGTCGCCGTGGAGCTCCTCGAGTGCCTCGGCGATGCGGCCGTGAACCGCGGCGCGGCGAGTGCCGGGGACCTCCGCGTAAAGCGTCTCCCGGACGAGCGCGTGTGAGAACGAGTAACGCCCCGGCACGCGCTCGACGCCGGTGACGATCCGCGCCGCGACCGCCTCCTCGACCGCGGCCGTGACCTGTTCGGCATCGCAGGCCTCGCAGGATCGCGCGAGCACGTCGAGGGAGAACTCGCGGCCGATCGCCGCCGCCACGGATAGCACCGAGTTCGAGCTGTCGGAGAGGCGGTCGAGGCGGCGGCCGACGACCTCCCGCACGCCCTGCGGAATCTGCGGCCGCCACCCTCCGCTGCCGCTCGGCGACCTGATCCAGCCGGCCCTCGCTGGCGAGCAGGCGGACGACCTCGCTGACGAAGAACGGGTTCCCCTCCGTCTGCTCCAGCACGGCGCCGGCCAGGCCCGGCGGCGGCGCCTGCCCGGTCGACATCTCGATGTAGCGCTCGACCGAGGTCTCGTCCAGCCCGCGGAGGTTCACCCGGCTGGTCCGCTCGGCACCGGAGAGCTCGGAGAGCGTGTCCGCCAGGGGGTGATGGCGGCCGAGCTCGACGTCTCGGTAGGTGCCGACGATGAGGAGCGGGCTGTCACGGAAGCCGCGGGCGAGGAAGCGGAGCAGGAGCAGCGAGGGCTCGTCCGCCCAGTGCAGGTCGTCGAGCACGATCACCAGCGGTCGCGAACGTGCCGCCGCGGAGAGGAATCCGGCGACCGAGTCGAACAGGCGGAACCGCTCCTCCTCCGGGTCGCCCACCACTCCCGCCTCACCGACGGAACCGACCTGATCGCGCAGCTCGGGGACGATGCGGGCGATCTCCGCCGCGCCCGATCCGAGCTCCCAGGCGAGGCCGACGGGATCCGCATCGCGGACGTAGGAGCGGATCGCCTCGGCCCAGGGCCAGTAAGGGGGCGCGCCCTCGCTCTCGTGACAGCGGCCCCAATGGACCCTCGCGCCCTGCACCCTGGCGTAGGTGGCCAGTTCCTCCGCCGTGCGCGTCTTGCCGATCCCCGGCTCCCCGACCAGCAGGATCAGGCCGCCGGATCCGGATCGCGCCTCGTCGACGGCGGTGCGCAGCTCGCCGAGCTCCTGCTCGCGGCCGACGAAGACGCCGCCGGCGAGGCTGTCGAGGGGGTTCGCCTCGTCCTCGGTCGCGGCGCCGGGCAGGGGCGCGGCCAGGTCGATCGCCTCGAGCTCGTGGCGGACCTCGGCGGCGTTCGAGGGGCGGTCCTCCGGTCGCTTGGCGAGCAGCCGCAGGACGAGCGTCTCGAGCGCCGGGGGCATGTCGGGGCGCAGCCGCGAGGGAGACACTGGCACCGCGCTCAGGTGCTGGCCCATGATCGCGACGGCGTCGTCGCCCGGGAACGGCGGCTGGCCGGTGAGCATCTCGTAGAGAAGGGCACCGAGCGAGTAGAGGTCGGAGCGCGCGTCGGACGCCCGGCCCAGCGCCTGCTCGGGCGGCAGGTAGGCGACGGTCCCGACCAGGGCGCCCTCGCGCTCGGAGCGGGAGCGGCCCTCGCTGGTCAGGGCGAGCCCGAAGTCGCCGAGCCGCGCGCGCTCGTCCTCGCCCAGCCACACGTTCGCCGGCTTCAGGTCGCGGTGGACGATGCCGCAGCCGTGAGCGTGCTCGAGCGCCCGGCAGATGTCGATCGCGATCGCCACCGTCCGCTCGAACTCGAGCCGGCGGCCCTCGGCGGCTTCGAGGAGCGAGGCCACGTCGCCACCCGGCATGTGCTCGGAGACGATGAACGGCCTGCCCGAGTCCTCGCCGGATTCGATGATGCCGACGATGTGCGGGTGCTCGCCGAGCTTGCCCATCGCCTGAGCTTCGCGACGGGCCCGGACGAGGATCGTCTCCCCAACCCCCTCGGTCTCGAACACGGCGACGGCCACGGCCCGCTCGTCGGCCACCGACCGCGCCAGGTAGACGCGCTTTCGCCCGCCCTGGCCGAGGAAGCTCTCCGCCCGGTAACGCCCTCCCGCGAGATTCTCCGGCAGGTCGGCCGAAGGGGACGACTCGGACGCCGACGCCTTGGGTGCCTCGGCGAGCGTGGCGCCGCACGAGTCGCAGAACTTCGCGCCCTCGCGGTTGTCGTTCCCGCACTCACGGCAGCGCATGGCTTCAGAATCTAAAGCAATGGGATTCGCGGATACGATCGCAGGCGTGAGACGGGCGCTGCCGATCCTCGCCGCGCTCCTGCTCGCGGGCTGCGGTGGCGACGAGGAGACCACCTCGACTGCGGCGACCCCGTCGAGCACCCTCTCGAGCACGACGGACACCTCCTCGAGCGCGACGGCGCCGTACACCACCGGGCCCGCGGCCGATGCGGGCGACGAGGAGGCGCAGGCGCTTGCCCGCGCCGGGCAGAGCGCGATCGAGCTCTACGCGACCGACAACGGCGGGTCCTACGCGGGTCTCGATGCGGCGGCGCTTCGCGAGATCGAACCGTCCCTACCGGAGGACGTCAACGTCTACGGCGGGAAGAACTTCTACTCGCTCACGTGGAGTCGACGGACACCGGCAACTTCTTCAAGATCGAGTCCACGGGCGGGGATGTCTCCCAAACATGCAGCGAGCCCGGGGTCGCCCTCTGCGGGGAAGACGGCACCTGGTGAGCTGCGTGCATAGGATGCCCGCGATGCTCAGATTGACCACCTTCCTCATGGTCCTCGCCGCCCTGGCAATCGCCGGCTGCGGGGACGACGAGGGCGAGGACACGCCGGCGACCACCACCCAATCTGCCGGCGCAACGGGCGCCTCGGGTGCGGCGGGCTCGGCCGACGCGGAGAAGGAGGACGCCACCGCCAAGTCGGACGCCGCCTCGGCCCAGACCGCGGTCGAGTCCTACGCGACCGACCACGGCGGCTCCTACGAGGGCGTCAACCCGAGCGACCTGCAGGCGGTTGACCCCGTGACGGCCGACGTCGGCGTGACCTCCACGGCGGACACCTACTCGGTCACCGCCGACTCGGACAGCGGCAACACCTTCACGATCGAACGGGCGAAGGACGCGACGACGACCAAGACCTGCACAGAGGCCGGAGTTGGCGGCTGCGACGAGAACGGAGAGTGGTGATGTCGGAGGCGGTACTGCATACGAACGCGGGCCCGATCACGATCGAGCTGCACGACGAGGACGCGCCGAAGACGGTCGAGAGCTTTCGCACGCTCGCCGGCGAGGGCTTCTACGACGGGCTGGGCTTCCACCGAGTGATCCCCGATTTCATGATCCAGGGCGGCTGCCCCCGGGGCGACGGGACCGGGAGCCCGGAGCGGCCGGGCTATCCATTCGAGGACGAGTTCAACCAGCACTCGAACGTCCGCGGGGCGCTATCGATGGCGAACGCAGGCCCGAACACCAACGGCTCCCAGTTCTTCATCGTCACGACCGAGGACGCGACGTTCCTCGACGGCAAGCACACCGTCTTCGGCCGCGTCACCGACGGCATGGACGCTGTCGACGCGATCGAGGGGACGCCGACCGGCGCCGGCGACAAGCCGGTCGAGCCGCAGGTGATCGAGCGCATCGAGCTGCGCTAGCGCCTGTGCTCACGCGCTGACGCGCGTCGCCCTGCGGGAAAACCCCGACCAGGGCCTCATCCCATCGGTTGAAAAAGGCTGACCCGAGGGTCAACCGTTCGTCGGTCCGATCCTGCGTCGGGGAGGTCGAAACGTTCTCCAGAAGGGCGAATAGACCGCCCGCGATCAGTGGAGGACCAATCAATGACCATTCTCAGCTTTGCGAATCGCACCTTTCTCGTCAGGATCGCGGCCCTCATGGCCGTGCTGGCACTTGCGTTCGTCACCACCCAGGCGGAGGCCAAGCGGCCACCCCGCGTTGGCGGCAACGTCCATGTCGCCTGGCCGAAGAGCGACAAGGGCAAGCCGCGGCAGGCGCTCGCCAAGTACCTCGCCAATCAGGTCGGGGCGCTCCGGCCGCCGGCGGGTGCCGATACCCGTGAATCGACTCGAGTGCCGCTCGCGTCCTCGAGCTCCGGCGGGTCCGGAACGGCGACGATTCAGGGAAGCGGCAGCACGACCTCGCCGCTTCGCCTCGTCCGCTCCTTCGACATCCCGAAGGACGACCCGGCCTATGGCCGCCTGCTCAACATCTCCTACACCTACGACTCGGCGATCGCCGCCACCGCTTTCGCAGCGACCAAGGATCGTGATCAGGCCGAGCAGCTGCTGGACCAGCTCAAGGCGCTTCAGCGCACCGACGGCTCGATCGACTACGCCTTCGACACGCTGACCGGGCGCGAGCGACCCCCATTTCTGGACCGGCACGATTGCCTGGACCGGGTATGCGGCCGAGATGTACAGAACCGCCTACAGGTCGTCCCGCTACAGCAAGGTCTCCGACGGCGTCAAGACCTGGCTGATCTCCCAGCAGCTGCCGAGCGGCCTGATCAAGGGCGGCCCGTCGGTGACGTGGGCCTCAACTCTGCACAACCTCGTCGCCTGGAACTTCCTCACCGCCTACGCCGCGAACAACAACGGCAAGGCGAGGACGGAGGCGCAGGCGGCCGCCGACAAGATCGCGGCCGGAATCGACAGCAACCTGATCGTCGACGACAAGACCGGCGACCCGCTTCAAGCAGGGGCTCGATGACACCACCCTCGCGCTCGACGCGCAGACGATGGGGATCACCTACCTCCTCGCTCGCGGCAAGACTGCCGAGGCGGGCAGGGTCGCCGACTACATGCAGGAGAACTTCGCGATCACGGACACGACGATCGAGATGTCCTCCGATCCGCTCACCTTCAACGAGACCTACGAATCGAAGGGCCCGTTCAGCGGCTACCAGCCTTACGCCGGCATCGACGACGCTCCCGACGTCCTCTGGATGGAGGGCACGCTCGAGGCTCGGCTGGCCCTGGTCCTGCTCGGGCGCAAGCACGCGGACCTCGACTCCAGCATCGTCTAGCTGGAGGGGCGTGGCCGGCAGCTCAGTCGGCCCGCTGATGGCGAACCGGACGATCAGCGATCGCTTCAACGAGTACCACGTCTGGCCGGTGTCGGCGACCGCGAGCTGGACCCTGCTCAGCGGGGCCAAGTAACAACCTTCCAGTCACGGAAGACCCTCCTACTCCTACCCAAGAAACGACAACCCCCTCCCCATGAAATCGCCGGGGCCCGCGAGGCGCAGGATGCGCCCTAGGCGGGCCTCGGCGCTTTTCTAGGCGGGCGCAGAGAGGCGGTACTCGACGCCGGTCAGATCCTCCGAGACCTCCCAGAGCCGGCGGGCGACGTCCTCCTTCTTCGCGCGGCCGGCGGGCTGGACGACGGTGGGGCTGCCGCGCAGCTCCCGCGGCCCGTCGGGCCCGATGAACTGGCCGCCCTCGACTCCCGGCGCGGTCGCCGCGTACAGCTGGGGGAGGGCGCCCCGCTCAGGGCTCTGCGCCACGAGCTTGTTGCCGAAGCGAAGCGCCGACTTCATGAAACCGGTGGGTCCTGAGGTCTGCAGGTTTGTGTCCGAGTAGCCCGGATGCGCGAGCACGCTCTTCACCGGCGAGCCGGCGGCGCGCAGACGCCGGTCGAGCTCGAGCCCGAACAGAGCGTTGGAGAGCTTCGAGCGCTGGTAGGCGGCGCGCGGCTTGTACGACTGCTCGCTGGAGAGGTCGTCGAAATCGATCACCCCGGGACGATGCTCGATCGAGGACACGGTGACGACCCGCGGGTCCATGCCGGAGCCGAGCGCGTCGAGCAGCGAGCCCGGTGAGCGCGAAGTGGCCGAGGTGGTTGGTCGCGAACTGGAGCTCGATCCCATCCTTGGTCACGGACCGCGGCGGCATCATCACGCCCGCGTTGTTGACCAGCACGTCGATCTCGCCGTGATCGTTGACCACCCCTTCCGCGAAACGAGCGCACGGAGTCGAGGTCGGAGAGGTCCAGGATCCGCATGTCGAGCTTCGCCCGCGGGACCGCGTTGCGAATCTCCACCGCGGCCGCCTCCGCCTTGCCCGGGCTGCGTGCAGTGCCGATCACGGTCGCGCCCTTCCGCGCCAGTTCGCGCGCGGTGATCAGCCCGAGGCCGCTATTGGCGCCAGTGACGACCGCGGGGCGGTCGCTCTGGTCGGGGATGTCGTCGGTGGTCCAGGCCATGGACCGATCCTACGGGCACGGGGACCTACGGGGCCCCGGTGGTCTCCTCGCACTTGGACTTGCCCTTCTCGACGAAGGTGTCCGTCCCGGGGCCGCCGGAGCATTTGTCCTTCTTCGGACCCCCTTCGAGGCCATCGTTGCCCTGGCCACCGCTGAAGTCGTCGTTGCCGCCACCCGTGAGCGCAGCAGCCGCACCTCGCTGCGCATCGGCGGAGCGATTCGGCGAATTGGCGGCAACGTCGACGGCGTAGGAGCCCTGGAACTGTCCAGCGAGCCCAAACGGGGTCGCGTGGGAGCTTTTGAGGAAATGGGCTTGGAGGTCGACTATCCCGGTGGCGCTGACGGCCTTGAACCCGAACTCATTCGCGCCCGCGATGAGAATGTCGCTGGGCGTGACCTCCGCGTTGTCCCCCGCCATCTGGTCGTTCCCCTTTCCGCCGAGCGCCTTGTCGGCGTCGGCCTTGTCCCCGGTTGCCTTGGTCCCACTGACATTGCCGCCGATCACGCCGTCGTCTCCGGTCCCGCCGTTGGCCACGTCCGGGCCCGAGCCGAGCGCGTCGGCGAGGAAGGCGAGGCAGTCGGCGGTGATCAGGTCGTTCTCGAGCTCGGAGATCAGCGTGTCGGTCACCTCGTCGTTGATCTCGACGTCGGTGAAGCCGTACTCAATCAGGCGATCGATCAACCGCCGGACCCCGGTGCCGCATGCGGCGCGTGCCTCGCGCTGCCAGCTCACCGCGTCGCCGACGACGAGGTCGCTCCCTGACTGCGTCCGCACGGTGTCTCCGCCCGCTCCGTACGCGCCCTGTTCAAGCAGGAAGCCGAGGGGGCCTCCCCGGCGTGCCGGATCGCTCAACGACTCGGGTGTCCCGGCCATCGCGTCGCCGACCGCGATCTCGGTGCCGGGGCCACCCTGGATGTTGTCTTCGCCGACACCGACCGCGAGGCCGGCTTCCGAATAGGCATCGCCGATCACGATGTCGTTATCGGCGCCGGCGTTCAGCGTGTCGTCGCCCTCGCCACCTGCGAAACCGGTGTTGTCGAGCGAATCGCCGATCACGACGTCGGCGCCCGTGCCGGCATCGATATTGTCGTCGCCGGTGCCGACCACGTCCGCAGCGTCGATCAGGTCGCCGACCAGCAGATCGTCCTCGGTGCCGCCCTCGATCGTGTCGTTGCCCTGCCCGCCCTCGACCTGGTCGGAGCCGACGCCAGCGCAGATGACGTCGTCTCCGTCGCTCGCGCGAATCACGTCGTTGCCGCCCTGGCCGTCGATCACGTCGTTGCCGGGCGTGCCGTTGAGGACATCGTCGCCCGTCGTACCCGGAACCGTCACGGCTTGGCCGAGACAGCTGCCCTGAGCGGAAGCGCCGCTCGATAGGACCAGGCGCATGCAAGCGCTACGAACGCGAGCGCACTCGCCGCAATAACCGCTCTGGAGCTTCGGATCCCCGTACCGGTCACCTCAGCTGAAAACCGTACCGCCGAGACGGATGCGCACAAGCGGCCGCCTACGGCTCGCCGGTGATCTCCTCGCACTTTCGGGGCCCTTCGTGTCGAACTTGTCGTTGCCGCCGCCGCCCGAGCACTTGTCCTTCTTCGGGCCGCCGACGAGCGTGTCGTTGCCGTCGCCGCCGCGCGGCTCGTCCTTGCCGCCGCCGGAGCGATCGTTGGCGCGCGGATGATGGTCGCCGTAGACGGTGTCGTTGCCGTTGCCGCCGAGCATGTTGCCCTCGTCGCCCGAGCCGGTCGCGCGGTCGGCGGCGTAGTTGTCGCCGACGAGCACGTCCTCGTCGTCGCCGCCGTTGATGATCGGCTTGTCGTCGGCCGCTCCGAGGCCGGAGCCCTTCGTGGAGAAGCAGTCGCCGACGATCAGCTCGGTGTTGCCCTTGAGCGGTGAGACGTTCGGCCCGCCGCCGCCGTTCGGCTCGCCGTTCAGCTTGTCGGAGCCGGAGCACTCTGCATCGCCGGTCCCGTGCACCGCGGCGTCGCCGACGACCAGATCCGTGCCCGGAAGACCGTTGATCTCGTCGTCCCCAGTTCCGCGGGCACCGGCGCCGTCGTCGGCATCGCGCTTGTAGCTGCCGGAGAGGGCGTCGCCGACGGCCTCGTCGTTGCCGGGTCCGGCGGAAAGGTCGTCGTTGCCGCTACCGGTGGCGTTGCCGGACTCCGAGAAGGCGTCGCCGACCACGATGTCGTTGCCGTCGCCGCCGTTCACCTTGTCGTTGGAGCTGCCCGACGCGTCGCCGTTCGCCGAGTAATCGTCCCCGACCACGATGTCATCCCCGCCGCCGCCCGCGATGTTGTCGCTGCCGCCGGTTCCCTCAACGGTTTCGTCGCCCTTGCCCGCGCGGATCAGATCGTCGCCGCCGCCGCCAGTGATCCGGTCGCTGCCGGCGCCGGAGCAGATCAGGTCGTCGCCGTCCGAACCGACGATCCGGTCGTCGCCAGCGCCGGTCGAGAACACCTGCCGGCCCTCGCCGGCACGAAGAACGTCGCGCCCGTTCGTGCCGCGAACCGTCGCGGTCTCACCCGCGCACTCGGCTGCCGCCAAGCGGACATCTCGCTCAGGGGCGGATTCGCCGATCCCGAGGGACGGATAGGCGACGGCGATCAGCGCGATCGCGGCGGCGGACGCAGGCAGGCAGCGAAAAGCTCTCACGGCTGGATCATCGGGTCGGGCCTCGATATCTCAAACAGCGTCCAGTCCGCTTCGATGCGGACCGCGAAGCCGGCCTACGGGTCGCCGGTGGTCTCCTCGCAGGCCTGCGAGCCCTTGGTCACGAACTTGTCCTTGCCGTCGCCGCCCGAGCACTTGTCCTTCTTCGGCCCGCCCTCGAGGCTGTCGTTGCCGTCTCCGCCGCGCGGCTCGTCCTTGCCGCCGCCCGAAAACTTGTTGGAGCCCGGGTGGTGGTCGCCGAAAATCTGATCGTTGCCGTCGCCGCCGAGCATGTTCTCCTCGCTGCCGTTGCCGGTCGCGTTGCCCGAGGGCGCGTAGTTGTCCCCAACGAGGATGTCGACGCCATCGCCGCCGTTGATGATCGGCGAGTCGTCGCCGGCCCCGATCGCGTCGCCGCCACTCGAGAAGCAATCGCCGATGATCAGCTCGACGTCACCACCCAGGCCGACGAAGTCGATGCCGTTGTCGTTCGGCTCGCCGTTGATCTTGTCCGATCCGCCGTTGCAGGAGGCGGTCCCGTCGCCATGTACGGCCGCGTCACCGACCTCGAAATCCGTGCCGGGAAGACCGTTGATCTCGTCGTCACCGGAACCCGCCGCGTCGCCGAAGCCGTCCGCGAGGTACGTGCCGACGAGCGCATCTCCGATCAACTCGTCGCTGCCGGGGCCACCGGAGATGTCGTCGTTGCCGGACCCCTCCGCTCCCGCCGGCGAGAAGGCGTCGCCGACGATGATGTCGTTGCCGTCGCCGCCGTTCAGCTTGTCGTTGCCGGAGCCGGACACCGGGGAGCTCTCGGAGTAGGCGTCGCCGATGATCACGTCATTGCCCTGGCCACCCGCAAGGTCATCGTCCCCGGGCGTGCCGATCATCAGATCGTCGCCTTTGGTCCCCTGATCGGTGATGCGAAGCGTCCGCACTCCGTCGGAGACGTAGGTCGAATCGTCCTTAGAACCGAGCGCGGGAGAGACCGCCACCGCGGCCAGAACCCCCGCCGCGCTCAGGATCGCAAAGATTCCATGCCCTGCCTTGACCATGGTCAAAGTGTTGTCTCCCCGCCCTAGCGCCGCCTAAAACGGCCCTACGGATCCCCGGTGGTGTCCTCGCAGGCGTTGGCGCCCTTCTTCGTGAACTTGTCCTTGCCGGGGCCGCCGGAGCACAGGTCGTCCGCCGGACCACCTTCGAGCTTGTCGTTGCCCTTGCCGCCGCGCGGGTGGTCGTCGCCGCCGCCGGAGACGATCGCGGAGCCCGGATGGTGGTCGCTGAAGATGGTGTCGTTGCCGCCTCCGCCGAGCATGTTGCCCTCGGAGCCGTTGCCGCTGACCTCGCCCTTCGGGGCATAACTGTCGCCGACGAGCACGTCGTCGCCGTCGCCTCCGTTGATGATCGGCCGGTCGCCCGCGGCACCGAGGGCGCTGCCCTCGGTCGAGTAGCAATCGCCGACCAGAAGCTCGACCTTGCTGCCGAAGCCCGAGACGTTGGGACCGCCCTTCGCGTTGGTCTCGCCGTTCAGCTTGTCGGAGCCGGCGCTCGAGCAATCGGCGAGGCCGGGGCCGAAGACCGCTGCGTCGCCGACCACGAGGTCGGTGTCGGGGTATCCGTTGATCTCGTCGTTCCCGCTGCCCGCGGCGCCGGCGTTGGGAGAGGAGACCTGGTCGTCGTAGTTGCCGACCAGGCCGTCGCCAACCTCGACGTCGTTGCCCTCGCCGCCGGTCATGTGGTCGTTGCCGGTGCCGGCCGCACCGAAGTTCGAATAAGCGTCGCCGACGACGACGTCGTCGGCATCGTGGCCGTCGAGACGGTCGTTGCCGGAGCCCTGCGCGGGGCCGGCCGTTGAGTATGCGTCGCCGACGACGATGTCGGGACCGGCGCCACCCTTGATGTCGTCGTTCCCGTTACCGCTCGCCGCGCCGGTGGTCGAATACTCGTCGCCGACGAGGATCTCGCCATCGGGCCCGCCCTGGAATTCGTCGTCGCCGCCACCGCCGATCGCGACGTTCTTGCCCGCGAACGTGCAGATCAGGTCGTTGCCACCCCGGCCGTCGATGAAGTCGGCCCTGTTGGTGCCGTGGATGACGTCCTGGCCCTCGGTGCCGATCAGGTTGGTCTGGTCGAAGCCGTTCCCGATCGTGACGTCCTTACCGAGGCACTTGAGCTGGACGCCACCGGCGGCGCCACCGGTGAAGACGAGCGTGGGGACGACGACGCACACCGCCGCTATCGCAGCAATCGTCAGTCTTCCCGCGTTCCGTCGCGTCCCTGGCATCGCCACAAACGGTAGCAACCGGGAGATCGCCGATCGGGCGGGTCCGGCATGCTTCCCCCATGTCCGCCCCACTCCTGGTCGTCGACGCGCCCTCGATGCTCTTTCGGGCCTTCTACGCGCTGCCCGACTCGATCAAGGGCGCCGACGGGAAACCCGTGAACGCCCTGCTGGGCGCGGCCAACCTGATCCTCCGCGAGGTCGAGGAACACGAGCCGCGAGCCGTCGTCCTCTGCTTCGGGCCCGACGCCGCCACCTACCGAGTGGAGCTCTACTCCGGCTACCACGCCGAGCGCCCCGACGTCCCGGACGACCTTTCGCCGCAGTTCGCCGCCTGCGAGGACTTCTTCGAGGCCTTCGGCTGGAACGTCCAGGGCCACGAGTCGCTCGAGGCCGACGATCTGCTCGGCACCTACGCCCGGCTCGAGTCTGATGCGGGCGGGGAGACCCTGATCCTCACCGGCGACCGCGACATGTTCCAGTGCGCGACGAAGGACGTCGCCGTCCTCTACGTCCGCACGGGCGGCAAGGCCGGAGCTGAGCGGGTGGGGCCGGCGGAGGTCCGCGAACGCTACGGGATCGATCCCGAACTCGTCCCCGACTTCATCGCCCTCCGCGGCGACCCCTCGGACGGGATCCCCGGCGCGAAGGGGGTCGGCGAGAAGACCGCGGCCGACCTCCTGCGCGAACACGGCTCGCTCGAGGGAGTGCTCGACGCTGCCGTCCGGATCACCAAGCCGAAGCTGCGGACGACCCTGATCGAATCCCGCGACGACCTGCTCGCCTACAAGGACATCGCGACACTGCGCGACGCCGGCGTCAAGCGGCCGAAGGACCGCCCGACCGACTGGGAGGGCGGCGCGAAGGCCGCGTACGACATCGGGATGAACAACCTGGCAAAGCGCCTCGCCGACAAGGCGGACGCCTAAGACAGCTCGGGGATGTGGCGCTCCACGTGCGCCGCGATCGTCTCGCGCACCCACGTCTGGGTCGCCGAGTCGGCCATCCGGTAGCGGCCGATCAGCATCTTCTGATCGGTGATGGGTAGGCCGGCGATCTCCCAGCTCGTCGCGAGACGCTCGAAGAGGAGCTCCGAGCGGCGCGCCCACGCGTCCTCCTGAGAGGCCGCGGCAGCGCCCGGCGGCTCGCCGATCTTCGCGATCGTCGCGGCGCTCAGGTCCCGCCGCAAGGTCAGCACGTTCCCGTCGGAGTCGGTGTAGGACTCGGTCGCGACCTTCGCCCTGACCCGGCGCTTGGGCTTCCTCTTCGCCACGTCGCGTGGAAGGCTAGGCCGATGCAAGTTGGAGGCCTGGAGAATTCCGCGCGCCGCTCTGGCCGCCCCTTCGCCGGGCCCTCATCGCCGGCATTCCGGTCGGCGGCATCGTCCTTCTTCGACCTCGGTTTCTCGGTTGGGCAGCTCGCCGCGGTCGGCCTCGGCGCGCTGTTCAGCTGGCTTCGTCGCGTTCGACAGCCCCAGCGGCCGCACCCGCGCCATCTGGCAGATCGTGCGCCGCTCCGTTCATCGCCTTCGCCGGTGGCGCCCTCGGCGCGCTGACCGGGAGCACGCCGGTCCTTGCCGTGGTGACGATGATCGGTGTTCGCGACCACCGCCGGCACTCACCATCGCGGCCGTCTCGATGCGGTTCTACATCGCCGCGCTCACCGCGACGCTCGGCCTCCTCCTGGCCCAGGGCCTGGCGCTTGAAACCTCCGACGCGTCGAGGTCTTCGCGCTCGCCGGGATCGGCGCGCTCGCTCCAGGCGGCGGTTCTCGCTCGCTCATGGCGCTCGTCGATCGCATCGTCGAGGACTCGATCCCGCGCGCCGGGCTCGAGTCGTTCCCGCGACGCGTCGCCTCGAACTTCGGCCTCGACTCGGAGATTGCTTCCGCCACGCGCTGCGCTTGGGTTTCGCTCTCGGCGTCGGCATCGCGTCGTATCAGGTCCTCGATCTCGGCGCAGCACGGCTACTGGATCCCGATGACCATCCTCTTCGTCCTCCGGCCCGGTTACGGCGAGACGCTCGAGCGCATCGCGATGCGCGCCGCCGGCACCGTCCTCGGCCTGCTCATCGCCACACCGACTCGCTGAGCTGATCGGCGGCATCGACGTGATCGAGGCGGTCGCGATCGCGGTGGCGGCGGCGCTCTCGTATGCCCTGCTCGCGATCGAGTACGCGCTCTTCACGCGGCGATCACGCCTTCGCCGTGATCGACGCGCACGCCTTCGGCGAACCCGCCATCGACGCTGCCGGACAAGCGGCGCATCGCCACCGCGATCGGCCTCGTGATCGTCGCGATTGCCTTCTTCGTCTTCCGGGAGCGACCGGCGGCCGCAGGCCTCAGGCCAGCGACGTGATGAAGAGCACCGAGGCGACGGCGAAGTAGAGGACGGTGAGTAGCGCGATCGCGCGGCGGTCGGCCGCCTTCGCCGTCGCCACGTCGCCCTCCGCGTCGACCCACGAGTTGCGCACGACCATCCCGATGGTCGCGACGACGAAGACGTAGCTGAGGATGTAGAGCTTGTCGAGCAGGATCAGGTAGTCGACTTCGGGCAGGCTCGAGTTCGAGGTCAGCTGCAGGGCGACGAGCGTCAGCAGCGCGGTGATCCCGATCGCGAGGCGGCCCTCCACCCAGCGCGGGTGGATCAGCAGCGCGAGGATCGCCGTCAGCGCGACGAGGATCATCGGCAGCAGCAGTTTCACCGCGTACGTCCCCTTCGGCCTCGTGACCGGCAGCTCGAAGATCGCCCGCGAGAAGGTCAGGTTGTTCGCGGACGGATCCCCGAAGTTCGTCGCGTATTTGTTGTCGACGATCTCGAGCTCGGGCTGGCCGACGTGCCAGCCGGGGATCGTCAGATCTTTCGAAATCTCGACCGGCTCGGTCTCCGTGTCGGGGACGTAGACGAAGTCACGCGAGTCCTGGTTGGCGTCCTCGATCTCGATCTTCAGCTCCTGCGTGTCGAACGGGTAGCGCTCGAGCGGCAGCTTGGTGTTGAACTTCCCCTGGTTGCGGATCACCTGGTAGTAGCTGCCGTCCGGCAGTACCTCCTTCTCCTCGAAGGTGATGATGTGGCCCCAGAGCTCGAAGGCGTTCAGGAACTCGAACGAGCGGGCCGGGTTGATCTTCGGGTCATCCCACTTGAACCAGATGTACATGTCGACGTTGTAGGAGTGGGACTGCAGGTCGAGCTGCTGGATGTCGTTGATCAGCGCTCCGATCCGCACCTCCGCCGGCTCGTCGCCGTGATCCTCCTCCTGTGCCATCGCCGGAGCGGCGGTGGCGAGTGCGAGGAAGGCAAGCCCGATAGTCAGCGCGCCCCGCATCATCAGGCGACGGCGCGAAGGTGCGGGCGATGCGCCGCGCGGGAGGTGACCAGCGCCTTCCAATCCTCGTCGTCGAGCCAGTGCGGCTGCGTGGTCGCGAGGAAGTCGGCGAGCACGTCGGCGAGACCCTCGGGGTCCTCGAGGTGCGGGAAGTGTGCCGCCTTCGGAAGCGTCTCGAAGCGCGAGTTGGGGATCTGCTCGATGAGCCGCGCGGCCATGTTCGAGGGGGATCGTGTTGTCGCGCTCGCCCCAGACGACCATCGTCGGCACAGGGCCGAGCAGGTAGAGGCGGTCGGTCGCGCTGACACGCTGGCCGCGCACGTCGATCACCGAGCGAAGGGTCTGCAGGAAGGCGACGCGCCCGCCGCGGTCCTCGAGCGGACGCAGGGCACGGACGACGGCCCGTAGGTACTTGCCGCGGCTGGAGCCGTCCCCGTCCAGCCGTGCGGCCACGGCGGAGATTGCCGCCAGGACCCGGGGATGCGCCGCGGCCCAGACCGCGGCTGAGGCGCCGGGGAGCGCGGCGCCGCGAAGCATCGGGCTCACGTCCTGGCCGAGCCCGCCGCTCGAAACGAGGACGAGCCTGCCGACGCGCTCTGGGAACTGCCAGAAGAACTGCATCGCGATTCCCCCGCCGAGGGAGTGGCCGACGAACGTCGCCTGCGGCACGTCGATCGCGATCAGCAGGTCGCGGATCGCGGCGGCATGGGCACCGATCGAATAGTCGCCGCGCGGCGTCGCCGAATCGCCGTGCCCGATCAGGTCGGGGGCGATCACGCGATGGTTCTCCGCGAGCCGAAGGGCCACCTCCCGCCAGTGGCGCGACGAATTCACCATCCCGTGGATCAGGACGACGGGCGGCCCCTCACCGGCGGCGCGATAGATCACCCGGTGGCCGTGAAGCTCGACCTCCCAGGGCTCAAATCTGTCGTCAAGGTCGCTCAAGGTCGGCGCGCACCCTACCGATTGGTCGCTCTTTCCCGCAAAACGCGTAAATCCTGATCACCGACCCCTAGACAAGCCCGAGAAGGCCAGATAACTTCGCCTTGCGACCGGGAGAGAGAAGGAGACACCGAAGCCAGGTGAACTCGCTCTCGAAGGTGGTCGGCGAAAGCTTCTCAGTGCGTAGGCTACGCACAGGGCAGGCCCAGCCACCACCGCCGGTCGCGTTTTTTGTGCCCGGATCAGTGCTCCAGCGCACACTCGCCGTCCGACCCCGTCCCTAGCTTCCCGGTCGCGGCACACGCCGACGGCCGGGGAGATCTGCCCCTCCCAGGCTGCGCGACCGGGGCGCGATTCCTCGGGAGAAGGGCGCTGCCGGGTCCGCCCCCGGATATCCGTCAGCTAGCCCGCCCTCTCCCACTTCCCTAGCGCCGGATCCCGGCGCGAGGCCTACTTGATGAAGAGGATCTCCGAGTACTTCGGCAGCGGCCAGAGGTCGTCGGCAACGACCTTCTCCAGCCTGTCGGCGACCTCGCGGACCTCGGCCATCGCCGGGATCTGGCTGTCTCGCGCGTACTCGGCGAGCTCCAGGCCCTCGACCCCGTCCGGGTAGGCGTTCGCCTCGTCGAGCTTGTCGAGCGCTGCGGTCAGCTCGTCGACGAGCGGACGCACCTGCTCGCTGACGGCTCCGACCTCGGCGCTGTCGATTAGCGCCAGGTAGCGGAGCGCCGCCGGCAGCAGCATCGTGCGGGCGATCGCCTCCGTCGTCTCGGCTTCGATATTGGCGCGGATCGCGTACTGCTCGATCCAGACCTCGAAGCGGGACTCGAGCTCGCGCTTCGAGAGCACGTCGTAGTTCTCGAAGGCGGCGACGGTCGTGTCGGCGATCACCTCGGGAAGCGCGTCGGGCGTCGTCTTCAGGTTCTTCAGCCCGCGCCGCTCCGCCTCTGCGTGCCACTCCTCGTCGTAGTTGTCGCCGGCGAAGAGGACTTGCTTGTTCGCCGAGTAGGAGTCCTTGACGACCTCGGTCACGGCCTCGGCGACGTCGCCACCCTTGGCCTCGAGCTTGTCGGCGAGCTCATCGATCGCCTCAGCGACGATCGTGTTCAGGACCGTGTTCGGGAAGGCGAGCGACTCGCTCGACCCGACGGCGCGGAACTCGAACTTGTTGCCGGTGAAGGCGAACGGCGAGGTCCGGTTGCGGTCGCCGCCGTGCATTGGGAGTGACGGCAGCGCAGAGGCGCCTAGACCGAGGAAAGAGCCCGGGGTGTGCGGATCTCCCTCGCCCGACTCGATCGCGTTGAAAACCTTCTCCAGCTCGGCGCCGAGGAAGATCGAGATGATCGCCGGCGGCGCCTCGTTAGCGCCGAGCCGGTGGTCCTGGCCGATGTTCGCCACCGACGCGCGCAGCAGCCCCTGGTGCTTGTTGACGGCCTGGATCACGGCCGTGCAGAAGAACAGGAAGCTGATGTTGTCCGCGGGCGTGTCGCCCGGGTCCATCAGATTCGAGCCCGTGTCGGTGCCCATCGACCAGTTGTTGTGCTTGCCGGAGCCGTTGACGCCGGCGAACGGCTTCTCGTGCAGCAGGCAGACGAGCCCGTAGCGACGGGCGACGTTCTGCATCACCTGCATCGTCAGCTGCTGATGGTCGGAGCCGACGTTCGAGTTCTCGAAGATCGGCGCGATCTCGTACTGCGCCGGCGCAACCTCGTTGTGGCGGGTCTTGACCGGGACCCCGAGCTTCGCGAGCTCCAGCTCGGTCTCGAGCATGCAGGCAAGGATCCGCTCCGGGATCGAGCCGAAATAGTGGTCGTCGAGCTCGTGGCCCTTCGGCGGCTTCGCGCCGAAGAGCGTGCGCCCGGTCGTGACCAGGTCGGGGCGCTCGAAGTAGTACTGCTCGTCGATCAGGAAGTACTCCTGCTCCGCGCCGATCGTCGTGAAGACCTTCTTCGAGTCCTCGTCACCGAGCAGCTTCAGGGCGCGCACGGCGGACTTCGACAGTGCGTCCATCGAGCGCAGCAGCGGGATCTTTGCGTCGAGCGCCTCGCCGGTCCATGAGGCGAACGCCGTCGGGATGCAGAGCAGAGCGCCGTTCGGGTTCTCGAGGATGAATGCGGGGCTGGTCGGATCCCAGGCGGTGTAGCCGCGAGCCTCGAACGTGGCGCGCACGCCGCCGGTCGGGAACGAGGAGGCGTCGGGCTCGCCCTGGATCAGCTCGGAGCCGGAGAACTCGGCGAGCGAGCCACTGCCGTCGGAGCTGGGGGCGAAGAAAGAGTCGTGCTTCTCTGCGGTCGAGCCGGTGAGCGGCTGGAACATGTGGGTGAAGTGGGTGGCTCCACGCTCGAGCGCCCACTCCTTCATGGCCGCGGCGACCTCGTCGGCGAGGGCCGGGTCCATGGGCTCGTCGGAGGCGAGGCTGTCCTGAAGACGCTGGAAGGTCTCCGGCGAGAGCCGCTCCTTCTGCACCTTCGTGGAGAAGACGTTGGCGCCGAACGGGTTGTTCTCGGGCTCGGTGAGGTCGGCGCGCCCCATGGCATCGCCGTTCGAGCTCCACTGCGCGGCCGTGACGTTCTGCTGACGGGTCCTGATCATGCTTTGAGAGTCCTCCTGACGGTTGGCGCTGCAGGGTAGAGGCCGCGCCCGAAAGGCGCGCTTATACCTATGTCCAAAGATCCTCCGGCGGCGTTCGACACGCGGGCTAGGGAATCAGTTTGTCGATCTCGTCGGTGACGGGCCGCAGCGGGTCGGGCTGCTCGGGAGCGGGGGGGTCGGGCTGGGGTGTGGGAGCCGGATGTGTGCCGCCACCGGGGTGCCCGCCGCCTGGGCTCGGCACGTGTCCTCCCCCTCCCGAACCTCCGGCCGGATGACCGCCACCGGTGTGCGAGGGTGCGCTCCCGGCCGGATGACTCGACGTGGCCGCCGCTCGAGCCCGGCGCCGGGACGTGGCCGCCGTGTGCGGCGACGTACCCCGGATCGCCGCCATGGGCATGAAGGGTCCCGGTCGAGGCGAGCTGCGAGTGGCCGCCGTGATCGAGGCTCGAATGTTCCGTGCCGCCGCTCGAATGTCCTGCGCGGCCGTCGTGTCCGCTGCCGCCACTGCCGGCGTGGCCGAGCTCGTGGCTGGACCCGCGGAGGGCGACGCGTTCGGCATGGCCGCGTGCGCCGAGGTGAGCTCCGGGATCTTCACCAGTCCCCAGATGGGCGTCTCCGGCGCCGAGGTGACCGGCGAGGGTTGCCAGGCCCCCATGGGTGTGGCGGTCGCCTTCGACCAGGAGCGCGGGGACGTAGAGGGCTAGCGAAAAGGCCGCGACGAGCTCGAGCGCGTGGCGGCCACCGAGAAACGGCGGAAGACCGACCGGTTTGGACGGCGCGCCCGCCAGCGCGATCAGCCCGGGGATCGAGCCGAGCTGGAAGAGCACCGTGACCCCGTCCTTGATGCCCACCGGCTCCACGGCGGGGGAGCCGACGAGCTCGAGGCCGACGGTCCGCGAGGCGAGCCAGAAGAGCACGGAGGCGCCGGCGAGCGCGATCCCGGCCGCGGCCAGCGGCGCGAGCGGGCGTCGCCACAGGAGGAGGGCGCCGAGGGCGACCTGGAGGACCGCGATCACGATGAAACCGGTGAACATCGCCGGCAGCCCGAAGTGATCGGCCGCCGCGGAGACGTGGATCACGCCTGCGCCGATCGTCAGGATCGCGGTCATGCGACCGACCGCGCGAGCATCGTCGCGCGCGTTGTTCCCGTAGGGCGCCGTCGCACCCTCGGCCAGTGATCGCAAACGTCTAAACACTTCCAGTCCCCCTCGGACTCCGGCGACGCCGAACGTAGCACGGGAACCGGTAGGGTCGCGGCACCTAGAGGACCTTCGGGGGGCGAATCGCGACCAAGGGAGATCTGACGATGGGATTCATGGACAAGGTGAAGCAGGCCGCCGAGTCGGCGCAGGCACAAACCAGCAAGGTCGGTGTCGGGGCTTCGGCCGGCCAGATGGACCTGGCGAACCGGGCGAAGCGGCTGATGGACCACGGTGTCGACACGCCCGCCCACATCGACTCGATGACACCGACCGGCAACACCGATAAGCCGGGTGGCACCGAGAACGTGATCGTGGCGACGGTCAGCCCGGCCGGCGGATCGCCCTACGAGGTGAGCTTCAACCAGTACATCTACCCGTCGGCGCCATTCAACGCGGGCGAAGACGTGACGCTCAAGGTCGATCCCGAGGACGCGAACTCGGTGATGATCTTCGGCAAGGGCTGAGCCCGTGCCCGCGCGCATCGTCTTCACCGGCGGTGCCGAAGTGACCGTCGACCAGGAGCCCGCCGAGGTCCAGGAGAAGCTGACCAAGGATCGCTCGGGCAGGGATCTGTTCTCAACGTTCACCGAGGCGAACGGCACGCGCGAGGTCTTCGTCGCGCCGGACCAGGTCGCCATCGTGGGCGCGGCCGCCTACGGGAGCTGACCCGCAAGCTCACGATCGCCAGCGAGGGCGAAGACGGTCTCCAGGCCGTCTTCGCCCTCGACGCGGGCATGATCGGTTGCTCGCTGCGCCACCGCGGCGAGGAGCTGCTCGGTCAGCGCCGGGGGCTCGAGGCCTACGAGGCCGAATTCTCGACGATGGGGATCCCGCTGCTCTATCCGTGGGCGAACCGGATCTCGCGCTCGGAGTTCGAGCTCGCCAGCAGGCCGGTCGACGTGGGCGCGGCACCGGACCGGCTGAAGCGCGACGCCAACGGCCTGCCGATGCACGGCCTGCTCTCGGCGATCTCCGGCTGGCGAGTGGAACGACACGACGAGACCGAAGGCGACCTGGCCGCTGCATTCGCGTTCAACACCGATGAGCTGCTCGCGGCCTTCCCGTTCCCGCACAGCCTCCGATTCGAAGCGACGGTGCGAGACAGCGTCCTGACCGTCGAGCTCACGGTCCACGCAGACGCAGGATCGCCGGTGCCGATCTCGTTCGGCTTCCATCCCTATCTCTGCCTGCCGGGCGCCGGGCGCGACGAATGGATACTGGAGGCGCCGGTGCGCGAGCGGCTCCTCCTCGACGAACGGGGACTGCCGACCGGGGAGCGGGAGGCCATCGCGATCGAGACGGGGCCACTTGCGGGGCGGGAGTTCGACGACGCGTACCTCGCCACCGCCGGCGGCGCCCCCTTCGCCCTCTCAGGCGGTGGTCGCCGGATCGAGCTCAGTTTCGGCGAGGGCTATCCGTTCGCACAGATCTACGCTCCGCTCGGGGATGAGCTGATCGCGATCGAGCCCATGACGGCCCCGACGAATGCTCTCGTCGACGGCGGCCCGGAACTGCCCATGCTCGCTCCAGGCGAGGAGTACCGCGCTTTCTTTTCGCTAAAGGTCGGCTAGGTACCCTTTTCGGTGATGCGAAAGGGCTATCTGATCCTTCCCGCCGCGCTGCTGGCGGCCGCACTGCTGGCTCCCTCCTCCGCCATCAGCGGTCGCTGCGGCGATGCGACCTGCCGCTCGGACATGTCCATCTCCGGCCACGCCGAGCCGCAGCCGATCCGCAAGGGTGAGAAAACCGAGCTGAAGATCACCCCGAAGAACGACGGCCCCGACGGCGCCCTCGCGGTGGAAGTCCACGTCGACATCCCGCAACAGTTGAAGGTCAAGGACACGCGGGTCCATGGCGGGTTCGGGTGCAGCGTTCAGGGCACGTTCGTCGACTGCGAGATGGGCGACTTCGCCAAGGACCAGCTCGGCGTGATCAGGATCGAAGTGAAGGGCAGGAAGAAGGGGACCTACGTCTCGCAGGCACGCGTCTTCGCCTATGACATCGACGACCCGAACGGCGGCAACGGCCAGGTCGGGATCACCGTCGGCGTTCAGGGCAAGGGTCGCTAAGAGCTATTCGTCCGTGGGCTGCGGCGCCTCGGTGCCGAGCGCCCCGGCGATCTCGTCGAGCACGGAGCGCTCGCCCGAGCTGATCTTCTCCCCGTGCTCCTCGTGGGCCTCGGCAACGCGCTCGGCGAGCCCGGTCACGAAGCTCTGGTAGGCGCCCAGCTCGTCGGGCGATTTTCCCTCGATCGTCTGGACTGCCTGCTGGAGCATCTGGATGCCGGCGTTGTGGAGCTCGATCGACGAGCCCGGCTTTTCGTCGAGCTTTGGCTTCTCGGCGACGATTGCGTCGAGCAGTTCGCTCTCGCCGTGGCGCTGGCGCGCCTCGGCCCAGGTCTTGGACATCGAGAACGTCTCGCGGATCGTCCCGCCCTTGCTGGCGGTGATGATCATCATCCCGGCGTAGACCGGTCCGTCGGAGATCGCCTCCCACTCCTCTGCGCTGAAGTCGTCCTTGGTCGCCATGCGGCTCCTCTCGGTTGGAGATGAACGTCCCAAACACCTTCACATACCGAGGCGTTACGGACGTTCGGTGCGCGAGGCTAGCGGCGGACGTTCTCAGCGCGCACGGGGAGTTTCTGCTCCTCCGTCCCGCTGATGGTGACCGCCACCACGCCGCCACGCCGGAGCAACTTCGCGTGCTTCTTGGAGAGCTTCATGCGGACGAACTCGCGCTCGCCGGCGGCGATCTCGAAGTCCTTGGCGCCGATCTTTGTCGGCCCCCGCTTGGCGCTCAAGGTGCCGGCGCAATCGGCGTCGCCACAGGTGAGCGTGAAGGTCAGGTTGCGGCCGGCGACCTCGGCCTTCTGGTCGACCGACAGCCCGGCGGCTTCGGCGCCATCCGCGCCGGAGCCCACATCGGAAGGTGCGGAATCGTCGCCGGTGGTCGGAGCGGGGTCGGGCGTCGTCGGGTCCGGAGCGGGGTCGGTGCCGCCAGAACCACCATCGTCGTCCGGCACATCCTCGTCCGGCGGCGGGTCGGCGAGCCAGATCTCGCGGACGTGGGTCTGCGAGAGAGCCTTCGGGTAGTAGACGACCTCGTCCATCACGCCGCGCAGCCAGGGCGCCTTGTCGCCGTAGCCGACGTAGAAGGTCGAGGAGCCGGAGGTGGCCTTGTCGGAGGTGCCCGAGTCGACGTGGACTCCGTCGAGGTAGAGCCTCGCGGTGCCGGTGCCGAGCTGCGGGTTGCCTGGGTTGGGGACCCAGTTGTAGGTGGCGGCGACGTGGTGCCAGGTGCCGGCGGTGACCGATCCGGCGCCGGAGTCGATCTCGAGGCCGGCCCAGTCGACCGGGCGGAAGCGGATCATCGAGCCCGACTGCCAGATCGCCCCGGCGGAGCCGTGCTGGAGGATCATCGCCGGGTTCAGGTCGTCGAGGCGGAAGAAGGCCGAGAGCGTGTAGGAGCGCGGCGCGGTGATCCCGTTCGCGTAGCCGTAGCCGTTTGCGCCGGTGAAGCGGCGGGCGCGGTCGCCGTCGCCGGAGATGCCGAAGGGCACGCCCTCCTGACCGTTCTTGTATTCGCCGTCGGGACCGGTGACGGCGGCCATCCGGGTCGAGTTCTTCGGGTCTCCGAGGCGGTAGTAGGCGAGCGGGTTGTCGTTCATGACCAGGTTGCGGAAGGTGAAGACGCGGTAGGTGACCGTCTTCGTCGCGGTGTTTCCGGCGTTGTCGGTCGCGGTCACGGTGAAGGTCTTGGTGCCGGCCGTCGAGCGGTCGAAGAGCGCTCCATCGGCGACGGTCCCGACGCAGGAGGCGATCCCGGAGTCGGCGTCGGAGCAGTCGTAGTCCGCATGCAGTTCCGGCTTGGGGTCGGCGAAGATCGAGTAGCGGCCGGCCTCATACGGGTCGCGGATGTCGATTACCGGGTTGGTGGTGTCGCCGCCATCAGGCACGCAGGTGACCGCGACGGACACCGTGGCCGTCGAGCCGCCGTTCAGCGTGTAGGTGAACGTGTCGTCGGGGCCCGAGCCGGGGCCGGACGCGTCGGTGTTGCAGTAGTCGGCGTCGGGGGCGTAGGTGACGTTCGAGCCGCCGCCGGTGACGGTGGCGGTGCCGTGGGGCGGGTCGGAGGCCGAGGCGATCGTGATCGGGCCGCCGTCCGCGTTCAGGTCGTTCGGCAGGACGTTCATCGACGTCGCGCCGGAGTCCTCGTTGACCGTCCGCGAATCGTTGACGGCGGTCGGGTTGTCGTCGACGCAGGTGACCGCAACGGAGACAGTCGCCGTCGAGCCGCCGTTCAGGGTGTAGGTGAAGGTGTCGTCGGGTCCGTCGCCGGGGGGCGAGGCGTTGGTGTTGCAGTAGTCCGCGGCGGGCTGGTAGGTGACGTTCGAGCCACCGCCGGTCACGTTGATCGTGCCGTGGGCCGGGTTCGTGGTCCCGGTGATCGTGATCGGGCCGCCGTCGGCATTCAGGTCGTTCGGCAGAACGTTCATGGCCGTGGCGCCGGAGTCCTCGTTCACCGTCCGCGAGTCGTTGACCGCCGTCGGGTTGTCGTCCGCGCAGGTGACCGTGACGGAGACCGTGGCGGTCGAGCCGCCATTCAACTCGTAGGTGAAGCTGTCGGGGCCGCAGTAGTCGGAGGCGGGCTGGTAGGTGATGTTCGAGCCACCCCCGGTCACGTTGATCGTGCCGTGAGCCGGGTTCGTGGTCCCGTTGATCGTGATCGGGCCACCGTCGGCGTTCAGGTCGTTCGGGAGGACGTTCATCGGCGTCGCGCCGGAGTCCTCGGCGACCGTCCGCGAGTCGTTCACCGCGGTCGGGTTGTCGTCGGCGCAATCCACGTCCACGTCGACGTCGGCGGTCGAGCCGCCGTTCACGGTGTAGGTGAACGTGTCGGGGCCGCAGTAGTCGGCGGCCGGCGTGTAGGTGAGGTCGGCGCCGCCGTTGGTGATCGCGACGGAGCCGTGGGCGCCCTGGGTCACCGCCACGATCTGCTTGGTGCCGCCGTCGGCATCCGTGTCGTTCGCGAGCACGTCGAACGTGTTGGCGCCCGAGTCCTCGGCGACGGTCTCGTCATCGTCGACGGCGACCGGGTTGAAGCTGAAGTCGATCGTCACGTCGCGCAGCGTCGGGGTGGTGTGCGCGTCGCCCGAGGCCAGGTCGGCTTGGTACTGGACGTAGCGCGAGCTGCCGGTGATGTCGCCGCCGGAGGAGGCGACCGGGGTGAAGGGAGTCCAGGTGCCGTCGGGCGTCGGCGTGTTCCCCGTGCGCACGCTCATCCCGACCGTGGTGCCCGCCGGCGTGTCAGCGTTCCAGCTGAGCGCGCCCCATTCGGCGACATCGCCCGCGTCGAAGACCTGCGACGTGAAGGTCCCGGAGGCCGAATATGGCGTCATCCGGAGCCAATCGACGGACAGGCCGGGTGCCGAGGAGTTGAAATCACTCACGAGCGGCCGCAGCTGCGTCGCCCCGAAGGCGACGTTGTGGGTGGCGACGAGCGTGCCGTCCACGTAGTACTTGACGTCCGTGGCGCCCCACTCGATGCGGTAGCGGTGCGACGAGCCGATGAAGGCACCTGGGATCAGTGTGTCGGTGGAGCCTCCGAAACGCGTCCGGGCGAACAGCTGCCCGGTCGTGTTGTTGGTCGAGAACATCGCCCAGTTGGGCTGGCTGTTGTAGTCGACGCCGAAGCCGACGTGCTGGAAGGAGGCGTTGCCGAAGGTGGCGACGAATTCGAGCGTGCGGCCGGACCCGTAGAGCGGGCCGGTGCCCGCGTAGGCGCCGTTGACTTCAAGGGAGCCGCCGGAGGTGGTCGCGGTGCCACCGGGGCCACCTCCCTCGCTGGCCCAGGTTCCCGAGAAGCCGAAGCTCGCGGGCAAGCCGGAACCGGAGAACTCCTCGGCGACCGTCGGGTTCAGGATCACTGAATGGGCGTCTGGATCGACGTCGGCTTCCGCAGGATCACCGGTCAGGTGAACACCCGTCGGAGTGCCTGCGCCGAAATCGGACGCGGTGGTGTCGGTGAAGCTCGCCGACGGGGTCGAGAACGTCGCCGGAGCGGCCGGCGGATCGGGCTCGGTCGCGGAGTTGCCCGAGGCATCCTGCGAGCTCACGCGGAAGTGGTAGGTCGTCCCGGGATCGAGGCCCGTGATGACGACGCTGTGGTTGGTGACGAGGGCACCCTCGGACTCCTGCGAGCCAAGTGAGCCCGGCGAGGTCCCGTAGTCGACCGTCGAGTCCGACGGCTCGTCGGTCTGCCAGGTGATCGTCGCCGTGCCGCTGCCGTCGGCGACCGCGGAGACGCCGGAGATGGCGGGGGCGGTGGTGTCGGGGGCGTACGTGGCGTGGTAGTCGCCGTCCGTTGCCTCGACGAAGGCGTACTCGACGCCCTTGATCGTGTCGACGTCGTAGGGGACCGGGTTGCTGTCGGCGTCGGTGATCCCGTCGAGCGATCCGGCCGCGGAGGTCGTCGGAATCATCGCCCGCAGGCCGTTCGACTCTGGAGCGGCGGTGACCGTGAAACTGAGCGTGTCGGTGTTCCACTCGATCCCGCTGAATGAAGAATCGTTGCGGCCGTCGATCCACTCGAGCATCTGGCGCGAGGAGACGATCGGCACGCCGCGGGCCTGGGCGGAGTCGACGATCGCCTGCCAGCCGGCGTGGCCGGCACTATCGGTGTGCATGTTGGCGACGAAGGCGCCGTAGTAGCCCTCGGGGCCGATCGCCTTGTCGAGCAGTGCGTTGCTCGTGAAGGGGAAGGACTGGCCGGACTCGTCGGTCATCTGGGTCGCGCCCTGGTAGACGTCGATCATCGAGCCGTTCGTGTCGGCGAAGCGCATCGGCATCCCCGAGCCGGTGAACATGCCCGGCCGGTTCTGGACCCAGGAGCCGGGCCAGTAGTAGTAGTTCGTGTCGAAGCGGATGCCGTGGTCGAGCTCCACCTCCGGAGTGGTCGTGTAGCCGCTCCAGGCGATGCAGTGGTTGCGGTTGGTGACCGGGTCGTCGACGTCGGGGAACGCGGTCGCGAAGTCGTTCGAGCTGGCCGGTCGAGGTACCCGTCGTACTGGGCTGGCGTTGTAGTTCCCGCAGAAGGTCGTCGCGTGTAGCGCGGTCTCCCAACCGGCGTCCTCGTAGTCGCCGGCGTCGCCCAGGTCGCCGGTCACCGTGGTGTTCGGGTAGACGTAAGAGGTCGAGCGCACGCACTCCCAGTCGGCGATCTCGGCTGGTGTGCAGGGACCTCCGCTCTCGTCGTCCTCGAGGTCGTAACGGCCGGCGGTGCCGCCGTTTCCGTGGTCGTCGCCGGTCATCACGATCGCGGCCTTCTCCGAGTGCGGCAGGTACCAGAAGCGCGGCAGCGGCTTCCGGTCGAGGTTCATCCGGCCGATCATGTTCGCGAGCAGGCGCTGCTGCTCGTCGGCCTGCGGGATCTCGACCTTGTCGAGGTCGACCCAGTCGGGGAAGAAGAGGTCGTCGGGGCGGATCGGGCCGCTCTCGCCGTCGCGCTCCTGGCCGGCCCACGCGGGGTTGCCCTGGCGGGTGTAGACGACGGACCTGGCGAGGTCGTAGGTGAACGCCGCCGCTTCACCGCCGTTGGCGCCGACGCTGCGCGTCGTCACCGCGGGATTGGTGGTCGCGGTGTTCGCGTCCGAGTAGAGCTCGGCGACGCCCGTCGCCCCGCTCAGCGAGTAGCGGTCGGCGGTCCCATGGAACTGGATCGTCTCGTCGACGATGCCCTGGCCCGGAGGCGTACTGGTTTCGACCTTCAGGTAGGCATCGGCGAGGTCCGTACCCGTGTCCGTAAGGCCGAGCAGCCCGGCCAGCTGCGGATCCGGGCGCATCGCGATCAAATTGCCACCGCCCTGGACCCAGTTGGTGAACATCGTCACCTGGGCGGGGCTGAGCGTCGTCTCCCCGAGGACGACGACATCGAAGTCATTGAGGCTTCCGGGCGTGACCGAGGCGACGTTCGCGACGTCGAACTCGTTCAGGCCTTCATTGCGGAGGATCTCGGCGTAGTAACGGCCGAAGTCATCGGCGCCGCCACCGTGGGCGACGAGGATCGGGCCGCCCGGGCCCGTGTTCGGGTCGGCGGCCTGCGCGGCGACCGGGGCGGCGAGGAGGAACGACGCGACGGCGGCAATGGCCACGAGCCATGTCCGCCTGAGTGCGGGGGTGGAATTTGAGCTGATCATCCTCATCCGTGGGACGAACAGGTCATGGCTCAAGGGGATCCTCGCTCCGACTCTCGTGGCAAGCCACGATCGCGCCGGAACTGGCGCCTCCTGCTCCGGGCCCGCCGCCCGTTATGTCTTGGTGTTTCCCCTGCTGCCGCCTGTTGCTGTCGAAACCACATGGCCCGATAGCAACGCGTCAAATCTACGCTGGTTGCAGAGTTACTTCATCCGGGGGAAGACGCGGACATTCCCTGGTTAAGCCGCAGACCTCGTCAGTAGGAACTACCTAGGCGGGCCGAAGAACCTGCTCAAACCTGCAACGTCCGGGGTCCTTTGAGCCGATCGTCACTTGGTTCGGGCAACGCTGAATCCGAATGCCGAGGTCTCGCCCGGGCGTCCCTGCTCGCCGAGCGCCCGGTATCTGAACCGATGCCGGCCCGTCCGGGCCCTGAACGTCGCTCGCTTCGAGCACTCCTCCAGGCGCTTCGAGTCGAGCGCGCATTCAAAGGTCGATCCGTCAACGCTCGAGCGGAGACGGAAACGGACCTTGGCCCTCCGCTTCGAAGTCTTGACCCGCTTTGCAGGGTGGTCGGCCAGGCTGACCGACGGCTCCTCCGACGCCGCCACCATCCGCTCGGCGAAGGCAAGGATCGCTCCGGTCTCTCCCGAGGTGTCTCCCGGGTCGCCGACGGCGTCGTTGATCCCCTCGTGGTCAAAGGGCGCCGCGAAGACGTCGTCGGGGTTCTGCCCGAGGGCGCTCGCCATCCCCCGCGTGTCGTCGAGGCGGCTAGGGGCGGCAGCCTGGGTGACGAGCAGCTGACGCGGGTCCTCGTCGTCGGCGAAGCGCAGTGGCGAGGCGAGCGACCAGGCGTCGTCGATCGCGTTCTCCTCGGGTGTGGCGAAGGCGTTGTAGAACGTGTTCTTGGCGGCGGCACCGACCTCGGCGATCCGGTCGGCGACGTCGAAGGTGTCGGTGTCGAGCGAGACGACGCCGATCACCTGCCAGGGATCGAGCCCGCTCGCCTCCGCGTAGCGAGGGTCGGTGCCGACCAGGGAGACCAGGTGGGCACCGGCGGAATGGCCCATCAGGATCAACCGCGAGGGGTCGCCGCCGAACTCGTCCGCGTGGCGCGAGAGCCAGCCGAGGGCCTCGCCGACGTCGTCGGGGTGGTCCGGAAACCGGATCCGGTCGGGCGCGAGGGCGTTCTCGTTGGCGGGCGAGAGTCGGTAGTTGGCGCTGACGAAGACGTAGCCGGCGCCGGTGAAGAGGTTCACCTTGCGGCTGATCTGATTCGCCTTGTCGCCGATGCTCCAGCCACCGCCGTGGAAGTAGACGACGACCGGCCGCTGGTCTGACGGGAGGGCGCCGTCCGGGGTGTAGAGGTCGAGCGCGTTCAGGTTCGGGTCGGCGGGCGGCGAGCCGTTGTCGTAGCTCAGGTCACGATGCGCGACCGCCGCGCTCGCAGGCGTTGTCGCCGCGGCGAGGCCGAGCATGCAGAGCGCGATCGTGGCGAGGGCGACGTTCCGGGACATCCTTCACGTAACCCTGCGCGGCGAGGAGAGGAGCGCCCTACTCCTCGAGCTCGGCGCGCAGGGCTTGCACGGCGCGCTCGACCTCTGACGCCTTCTCCTGCGGGATCGGTCCCTCGGCCGCGAGCACATCCTCGACCAAACCCGCGACCTGACCCGCGCGCTTCAATCCGAAGACGCCGAACGATCCGCGCAGCTTGTGGGCAGCGGAACGGGCCTCGTCGCGTACCCCTGGGTCGATATCGCCCGCGGCGATCCCCGCCGCCGCGGCCTCGAGCAACGCCAAGTTTTCGAGCGCATCGGCGCGATGCTTCTCACCTATCTCGGCGAGCGCCTGCGCGAAATCATCCCCTTGCCCCACGGTCATATTGTGACCTGATTGCGGACGGCGAAACCAAACCGGGAGGCTGAAGTGGGAGCGCAGGTCAAGGTGCAGAGAGAGGGTCGCGTCATCGTCGCGACCCTGGACAATCCGCCACACGCCCTGATGACGCCGGCGATGATCGCCGAGCTCGACGCGCTATCGGTCGAGGCGGAGGCCGACGACGGGATCGGCGCCGTGGTCCTGACCGGCGCCCATCCGGAGCGGTTTCTCGCCCACTACGACGTCAGAGCCCTGCTCGCGGGCGCAAAACGGGCTCCCTCGCTCTCGCCTGGGCAGGTGCGCGCGATCGGGGACGTGGTCCGCGGCCTCGAGCGGATTCCCGCGGTGGGCCAGGGCCTGGAGAGGAGCCCCGCCGCCGGGATCGTGAACCTCCACGCCTTCCACGCCACGCTCGGGCGGATGGGCGCGAGCGGGGTCGTCTGGATCGCGGCGATCAACGGGGCCGCGATGGGCGGCGGCTGCGAGCTGTCGCTGGCCTGCGACCTGCGCCTGATCAGCGTGGGCGGCATCGTGGGCCAGCCCGAAATCCTGCTCGGCTTCCCTCCGGGCGGGGGCGGGACCCAGCGCCTGAGCCGCCTGATCGGCCGAGCCCGAGCGCTCGAGCTCATGCTCGAGGGCCGGCCGGTCGAGGCCGACGAGGCACTCGAGATCGGCATGGTGAACCGGATCGTGGAGCCCGACCAGCTGCTCGCAGTTGCCGTTGAGACGGCCGAGCGCATGGCCCGCCGTTCCAAGGCCGCGGTTGCCGCCGTCAAGCGCTCGGTGCTGGAGGGCGGGTCGATGCCGCTCGATGCGGGAGTGCGCCTGGAGCAGGCGGAGTTCCTGGCGACCCTCGGAAGCGACCCGGCCCGCCGAGCGATGGCCGCCTACGTCGAGCACATCGAGCAGGCGGGGGAGCTACCCGCCTACGACGAAGAGCAGCGGGCGAAGCTGCTGGACGGCACCTTCGTCGACATGAACGAGTAGCTAGAGAAAGCAGTCCGGGTCGTCGGGGTCGAAGACCGGGCAGGGGTTCTCATGTACGTCGATCCGGGTCGTCTCCTGGTCGGAGTTGTTCGCCGGAGCGACCTCAGCGTCGGGTGGAGTTCCCTGTGCGGTCATCGAGACTGTGACGTTGTGCTGACCCACGGCCGAGCATGAGGCTGAGGTCGAGCTGGCCACGGTCTGGCCCACCGCGATGTCACCGAGCTGGAATACCTGCGAGCCGGTGCAGCCCGCACCCGCCGGCGCTGAGAACTGGAACGTCACCTGCACGGACCGCGCCGTGTGCGGGCCGTCGTTCGTAACCGTGTACTGGTAGAACGCCGTACCCGGCGCCGGATCGGTCTCGTCGGTCAAACTCACCCTCAGGTCGTAGGGCCCCCTGACCAGAACCGTGGCGGTGTCCTTGCGCTGTGGGTTGAGGACGCTGGTCGCGGTGACGACGTAGGTGCCTGGGATAACGGGCGCCGTGTAGACGCCGCCGGGAGTGATCGTCCCACCGGTGGCGCTCCAGGTGACGCCCTCGTTGTTCGGGTCGAGGGTGGTGTTGGCGGTTGTGGCGGCGAATGGCTGCTGGGCGCCCACCGTGACGGTGACGTCGGCGGGCGTGACCTCGATCTCGATCCGGCAGAAGTCGAGTGCGTCGATGAACGGCTGCAGCACCTGCTGGAGGGCCTGGGCGTAGTCCAGCGCGCGGACCAGGTTTCGCTCCGCCGCGGGGCGATCGGAGGCGCAAAGCGTCCTCCCCGCCCCGGGGAGTGCGTCGAGGGCATTCAGGGCGCAGCTCTGTGCCTCCTCACCGATTTCGAGTCCCTCGGCTTGCAGCGGACCGATCAAGAAGAACAGGAACTCCAGATTCGTCAGCTCGCCGTCCCCGTCGATGTCTCCGCCGCCGCCATCGTTTGTCGGAACGTCGGCGGCGAGGTTGTGGCGGCCGAGCGGATCGCCGCCGGCACCGCATCCAGACGCCGCCCTTGCGCGCGTGAAGATCGCGTCGAGGATCTCGTCGCGGCAGACCTTCCCCGGATCCTCGGACGCGTTCTGTCCAGACGCAAGAGCAACGCGCTGGTGGAGAGCGGCCAGCCTGACCAGGTCCCGGACGGCCGAGAGCTGAGGATTCGCTCGCCCGCTCACACATCTCTCGTCAATGAGGGTGGCGGCCGAGTCGAAGGCTTTCTGCAGGGCCTGGCCGCAGACTGGTTGGGAGGCGCAGAAGGCCGGCGGGAACAACGCGTCCCAGGTGCCGATCAGGTCGGCGACGGTCTCAATCTGGCCCTCGGTCAAGTTCCCGAGATTCGCGATCAGCGGCTGGATCGCGTTGGCGAAGTCGGCGGCGGTGGCGCCGCCGGCACCGGCCGAGCTGAAGTGCTCGATCTCGAAGGTCACGACGCGACCGGAGCCGGTCGCCGGATGGACCTCGAAACCGTCGCCGCCGTCGGGCGAGCTGAAGCCCACGGTCGCCGGCGGAAAGGCGCGCTTGGCCTCGATTCTCAGCGTCGCCGGGGTGGCGAAGCGGAGCCCGTCGGGAGCCAGTACCGCCCCGAAGGGATCGCCTCCGGTCAGCGGCAGCCCCCGGAACTCGACCACCGGGGTAACGGTGATCGTCTCGTCCTGCGCGAGCGCTCCCGCGGGGACCGAGAGCGTGTACCGGGTGCCGTCCCTGCCATTGGCAACGACCTCGCCGCCGCCCGGTCCGATCAGCGACGCGCTGGCGCGGCTCTCGTCGGCCTTCACATCGATCTCGCCGTCGAACGGCCGCAGCACCGTGACCGTTGCGGACGACGAGCGGCGACCCCGGCGGACCACGAGCTCGTGGGCACCCTTTGGGAGCTTCGGGACTACGACCTGCATACGCCGGGCGCTTTCTGGGAAGACGGTCGCCTTCTTCCCTCCGACGGTGGCGCGCAGCCCGCGTGCGCTCAGGCCGGAGCCCTTGACCTCGATCGCCGAGCCGACGACGGCCTCCGCAGGAACGATGCGGCTGATTTTGGGCTTGCTCGCCCCCGATGCCGGCGCAGCCAGCAACGCGAGAGCTGCCAGCGAAACAAAGAACGCGGTTACGACGCTACGACGCTCGTTCACGGTTGATCCCATTCGGCGGTGGTCATTCAACGACACCAGCATGGCGTCCCGGCAGCCTCTTGTCGTCAGGGAGGCCACCCTGAACTTTTGATTCGGTACCTTTCGCGCGTGCGCAATTTGCGCTGGTAAATCGGGTTAGCGGCGGTGGCGGGCACGATCCTCGCCGTGCCGGCGGTGGCTTCCACAGCCCCGCATGCCGGACCGTATGTCGGCGCCGATGCGCACGGCCACAAGGTCCGGTTCGGGTTCTCCCGCCACGCTCATCCGCACGTCTACAACTTCAACGTGGAGCACCGCGACCAGACGATCACCTACTTCCGCGAGCGCGGGTGCGCGACGGGCACTTCAGCTGGCACAGCGGGGACTACGAGCGCTCCGTCGAGATCCACGGCCACTGGAAGAGCGATACCAGGGTCGAGGGGAACATCTACTTCAACGCGATCCCCAAGGTGGTCCACTTCCACGCGAACCTCCACGTCCACGGCATCGGCTAGCTAACAACGCGCCCGACAGGATTCGAACCTGTGACCTTCGGTTTCGTAGACCGACGCTCTATCCGGCTGAGCTACGGGCGCGGGTTCGGGGCTGGCGCCCCGGAGGGGCGATTGTAAGGGGCTATCCGAATGACTCGCGCGTGCCTGGGGCGGTCGAGGAGCGAGCGGGGCGGTGACGGCGGGTTCCCCGCATGGCATCGCCATGTGGGGGTTCCGACGGTGCCGTATCCGCGACGCTCATTCGGCCGCATCCAGGTGCGTGGGAGTTGTCGGATGGTCCCTAAGGGCTGGTCAGCCGGTGGCGGGCGGCTCGTAGTCGCGGCATGGCTGGCCGCGCAGAGCCGGGCACTGCGGCAGCTCGGTGGGGATGTCGCTGTCCGGGAGAACCGGCAGCGTGAGGTTCGACGGGTGCTTCTCGTCGTGGGCGATCGAGACCTTCGCGGTTCCCTTCGGGTCCGTCTTCTTGAACGCCCAGATCGGCTGATCGCCGCCGGGCGCGGAGATCAGGACCCGGATCCGCGAGCCCGCGCGGTAGGCGTGCCCCTGGTAGTAGAGCGGGATCGTCACCTTCGTGAAGCGGCCTGCGGGCAGCGGTTTGCGGTCGCGGTTCCGGAGGCTCAGGACGGGCTCGAGCGGCGTGCTCTTCTTCGGGTCGAGCTTCCGCATGTCCGAGCGCAGCCACCCGCCCTGGACGAACGTCTCCTTGTCGTCGGGCCTGACCTCGGTCACCGTCGCCTGAAGGTCGACGCTCGGCTCCGACGCCTTGACCCATGCCTCGACGTAGCCGGCGCCGGCAACGATCGTGTCCTCCTCCAGCGGCTCCGTCACATAGGCGGCCGCCGTCCCCTTCGGGGGCTGTAGCCAGTTGTAGTCGGGGCTGGCGGTCCAGACGCCGCCCTCGCCGGAGCCCGAGCCGCCCTCGAGGTTGTCGAGCGGCCGCGCATCCGGGTCCCACTTGAAATCGTCGGGTGAACCGGTGCCGTCACCCTCGCTCAGCTCGCCGTTCTCGGAGAACTGCCAGGTGCGGCCCTTCGCGCCGGGCACGGGGAAGGTGTCGAAGCCACGGGTGAAGCCGGCACGGGGCTGGCCGGGCTGGGCGCCGGCGCCGTTGTCGAAGTCGATCTGGACCTCCGGCATCTTCTCGAACTCGGCGAGCGCCGCCTCGTAGGTCGGCTGCTGCTGCACCGGATCGGGCGGGATCGTCACCCCGGACACGCCCATCGCCACCTGGTAGAAGGCGGGAGCTCCCGCCTGCAGGATCGGCGCATAGATGGCTGGGTTGCGCCGGGCGACGTAGAGCTGGAGGAAGTCGAACCAGCGGTTGACGGACGCTGGGGCAAGCGAGTCGACGTGGGTCCCGTTCGTGTAGGTGATCCACTTCTTGTCCGTGCCGGTGAGGCGGCTCGCCATGGTCGGGCAGTGGCCGCCGGTCTGCTCGTCCTGCCACTGGCAGGCCATGTATGTGGGGACGTTGATCTTGTCGACGAACGTGATCGGCGACAGCGGGTCGGCGACCTTCGGGCGGTAGGTGTCGTTGCGCTTGACCTTCTGCAGCAGGTCGGGTGCCTCGCCGTGGAGCGCCTGGTTCGCCGCGCAGGTCTCGTCGCCCTCCTGGATGCGCTGATAGGCCCATCCCTGGCCGCTCTCGGGGCCGGCCGGCTGGGCCTCCTCGGCCCTGTCCTTGGCCCACTCGTACGCGAAGCCTGTGTTCAGGATCCCGCCCGGATAGAGCGTCGTCTGGACCTGGTCGATGAGCGAGATGGGGGTGATCGCGGCCAGGCTGGGCGGCTGCGTGGCGGCCGTGAAGAGCTGGCTGATCCCGCCGTAGGAGATGCCCATCATCCCGACCTTGCCGTGCTCGACCCAGGGCTGGCGGGCGATCGTCTCGATCACGTCGTAGCCGTCGAGGTTCTGGAGCGGCTCGAAGAAGTCGAAGGAGCCGCCCGAGCAGCCGGTGCCCCGCATGTTCACGTCGACCACCGTGAAGCCCATCAGGTTGCCGACGATGGAGATCCCGCTCTCGGGGCCGGCCGGATTCGCGTAGCCGTAGCCGGAGTACTCGATCAGGGTCGGCGTGGGAGCGCCGATGGGTACCTGCGGCGGGGCGGCGCCGAGTTGGGTCGGGGCGTCCGACGGCGGGTGGACGCTGATCGCGAGCTCGGTGCCGTCGCGGGTCTTCAGGTACTGGTAGCCGTCCGGCTGGATCTCCTGGTCGTAGACCGACTCGTCCGGCGGCGCAGAGCGCTTGGTGAGAACGGTGAGCGGCTCCGACTCGGGCTTGTCACCCGCGCCGACGCGGTAGCCATCGCCAGGCTCCACCCGGCGGAAGAGGAGGCCACCCTCGGCGCTCGCCGTCTCGGTATCGACCACCTTCCCCTTGCGATCGAACAGCGACATCTCCGCCTTCGGCTCGAGGCCGGTCACGTAGACCTGCTCGACGCTGCCGCGGGCGGTGATCTCCGACTGCGCCATCGCGGGGCTTGCGCTCAGGGCCGCGAGCGCAGCGACGACAACTGACACCAGCGCGATGCGCGGGCGAAGCCCGAATCCCTCTGTACCGCTGCCCCTCAAACCGCGACGAGTTCTAGCAGTGGACGCCGGCGAGCGAGCCGGTTCGGGCCGAGGCGATCGGCGTCACTCGCCGCCGCCTCCTCCACCGCCGCCGTCTCCCCCGCCACCGCCGGAGTCGCCGCCCCCGCCACCTGAATCGCCACCACCGCCGCCGAAATCGCCACCGCCACCGCCCGAGTCGCCGCTCCAGCCACCGGAGTCGCCGACCGCCGACCAGGTGCTCGCATCCGCCCCGCTCGGAAGCTCGACCGTGGCGGTCGTCGCGTCGTAGGTGACGACGGCGTCCGCGGCGGGGGCCTCGATCCCGTTCTGGCGGCAGGTGTCGGCGAGTGCGTCCTCGAGCCCGGGGACGCTGCGGACGTCGACCTCCCCCTGGCTCCGCGCATCGACCCCGTACTGGCGGCAGACGTCCTCGAACTGCTCCCGGCGCGTGTCGTCGCCGGCGACGCTGTGCTGGTGGTAGTAGAGCCACCACCAGTTGATGTCGTTGTGCTCGTGGCGCGAGACCCGGACCGGCAGGCGGCGGCGCCTGAGGAAGTCGAAGAAGCCCACGAGCCGATCCTAACCAGGGCGGATTACGAGTCGCAGGACCCGGGTACTTACCTCGGGCCACCGACTCAAGGAGGAAGGATGTACATCGGAATCGGCACGCTGCTGATCATCATCGTTCTCGTAATCCTGCTCGCGTAGCGCCCGCGGATCTCAGACCTGCTCGACGACGGGCCGCTCCGGGTCCACCCGGAAGCTCGCCCAGGTGCGCATCTCCGCGGCCGGCTCGTAGACCGTTGCCGGCCCGCGGAAGTCGACGCGCAGCTCGTCGGTGGTCGCCTCGAGAACCGCGTAGCCGCGGTTGACCGTGTCGACGAAGGCGAAGTGCGGGTTGACCTCGCGCAGTCGCTGGGTGACGAACTGGGTCTGATCGGAGTCCTCGGGCGCCCCGATCGCCTCCGAGACCCCCTGCGCGATCCCCTCGGATGAGATCGAGCCGCCGACGAACTCCGTCGCCGCCGCGGTCCCGGTCGCGCGGCCGGTCGTCGTCACCGAGCCGGCGAAGAAGGTGTGGATGTCGCCGCTGACGACGGTGACGCCGTCGATCCCGCGATCGAGGATGTGCTGCATCAGCTCGCGCCGCTCGACCTCGTATCCGTCCCACTGGCTGTAGTTGAACGACTGGTTCGGGAACAGGTCGAGCGACATCATCATCAGCGAGTTGCCGAGCACCTTCCACCGAGCGCCCGAACGCTCGAGGCCGGCCTTCAGCCACTCCTTCTGGACCCCGCCGAGCATCGTGAACGCCGGGTTCGAGGCCTCCGGGCACGGGCGGCGGCGGGATCGCGAAGCCGCAGACGTAGTTCGACGCGTAGGAGTGCAGGTCGAGCATGAACAGCTCTGCCGATCGCCCGAGCGGGATCGTGCGGTAGATCCGCGCCGAATTGCCGGAGACGCGTGGCACCGGCAGGTGCTCGAAGAATGCGCGCCGGCCGTTCTTCACGCGCTGCTCGTATGGCACGCGGCGCGGGCGGCCCTGGGTCTCGCCCTCGTGCGGGCCCTGCCAGCCGGACTCGAGCTCGTGGTCGTCCCAGACGCAGGCGAAGCCGTGCGCGGCATGGGTCGCCTGCAGGTCGGCGTCGGATTGGTAGAGGTGGTACTTCTCGCGGTACTCGGCGAGCGTCTGGGCCTCGCCGTCGCCGTCGGGTCCGATCGTGTCCTCGCGCGGGCCGTCGTCGTCGGTCAGCTCGTAGATGTAGTCGCCGAGCGAGACGACGAGGTCCAGGTCCTCCTGGGCGAGTCCCGCGTGGGCGGTGTAGAAGCCCGCCTGCCAGCCCTGGCAGGAGAAGAAGCCGATCCGGACCGGCTCGGCGGAGTCGACCGGCCGCCGCGTCTTGAAGCTGCCGACCGGCGAGTCGCGACGGCCGTCTCGAAGCGGTACCAGTAGCGCTCGCCCGGCTTCAGCCCCTTGACCGTCTCGCGGGCGGTGAAGTCCGAGTTCGGGCGCACGCGGGTCTCCCCCGCCTCGACGACGCGGTCGAATCCGGGATCGGTGGCGATCTCGTAGCGCAGGCGCCCGGCGCGCTCGAGCCCGGCCACCCGCGTCATCAGGATCGCCGAGCGCTCGCCGGGGAAGCCGGCGAGCACCCCTGTCTCGAAGCGGCCCTCGGCGAGGAGCGGCGGCCGGAGCCGGGCCCAGCCGGGAACTGCGCCGCCGACCGCCAGCGCCGCCGAGCCGACCGCCGCGTGGCGCAGCACGGCCCGACGGGTCAGGGTCACTGGCCGTTCACGGCGGCGATCAGGAGGATCGAGGCGGCGGTGTAGTCGATCGCCGGCTCCGAGTTGACGTAGTTCGCGCGGCGGTCCTCGTAGGAGGCCTTCTTCGTCGAGAACTTCGCGAAGGCCGAGCTGTCCCTTGCCGAAGTCCTGCTCGGTCAGCTGGTCGAGCGGAGCAGGGCCGCCGACCACGGCCCCGTTCGGCAGGCCGTTGCCGAAGACGCTCGCCCAGTGGTGCGGCTCCTTCGGCGCCTTCGGGCCGAAGCCGGTGACGAAGCTGGCGCCCCACGGGTTGCGGCCGAGCAGGTAGTCGCGGGCTCCTGCCGCGACGGCGAGCCCGTCGGCGGCGAGGCCGGCGCGTCCCGCGAGCGCGGCGGCGCTGCCGTAGCTGCCCAGCTCGGCGGTCGTGCCCCAGGAGAACGGCCCGGGGTTGCCGAACGCCGTCTGGCGCGCGATCGCCCGCGCGTCCGACGCGGCCTCGGCGAGCGTTTGGCAGCCGAAGTCCCGCGCCGCAGCGTCGTCGACCGGCGGCGAGAAGAGCGCGCCGCAGAGGTCGGCGGCGGCGAGCGAACCCATGTCGTAGACGCCGAAGCCGATCCGGCTCGCCGATCCCTGCAGGTAGTCGACGGCGTCGGCGACGAAGACCTGCTCGCCGGTCAGCCGGAAGAGCATCATCGCCGCCCCGGCGAGGTCGTCCTCGTGGCTGTCGGTGAAGTAGAAGTCGCCGGCGATCTCGGGCAGCCCGCGCAACGGCCCGCCGGCCGCCTCGCCCGCCGCATACCAGTCGCGCGCCTGCTGGGTGAGGGCCGCGCGCTCGGACCCCGCCGGAGTCCGCATCGCGGCGAGCGCGAGCGCGGCGGCCACCTTGCCGGCGACGTCGCCGCCGATACCCGGGTAGGCGATCCGCTGGCCGATCCCCGGCTCTCCGGATGCGTCGTCGGATGCCGGGTCGCGGAAGCCGAGGTCGTGATCACGCGAGTCGCCGAGCTGTGCGATGAAGAGGCCCGGCTCCGGATGGGCGGCCGCGAGCCATCGGACTCCGACGTCGGCCTCCGAGTTGAGTGCCGCGGCATCGGCGGGATCGAGGCGGGCGGCCAGCTGGAGCAGCGTCGCGGCGAAGCCGGTCGTCTGGGTGAAGTGGATCATGTCGCCGGCGTCCATCCAGCCGCCCTGCAGGGCGATCCGGCGCCCGTCGGGCAGGACCGCATCGTTCAGGTGCGCGGGGCCGTGAAGGAGCGCGGGCTCATTGCCGTCGCGATTGGTGGCGAAGTAGTCGAGCATCACCTGGAGGGCCGGCCGTGCGCCCTCGCCGAGGACGATCCAGGGCTTCGAGCGTTGCCCGGCGACGCTCACCCGGTAGCTGCCGGGTTCGGTGACCTGGGAAAGGTCGGCGGCGAAGGCATGCTTCCAGGGTCCGCTGAAGCCCTTCGCCGGCCGCAGCTTGCCGCTGATGCCGGCGCCGTCGATCTCGAACCGCTTGCCGCCGAGGTTCTTGTCCGAGGCGACGATCGCCACCTTGGCGTCCCCGGGAGCGCTCGGGCCGCCAGTGCGGATCACCGTCGGCAGGCCCTTCGCCGCGGCGAGCGCGGGAAGCGCAAGGAGGGTCGCCATCGCCAGGGAAAGACCGAGCCGAGCGATGCGGATAGGCTCGCGCCGCGGCCGGCCATGACCGAGCGCCTCTCCTCTTCCGACATGTCGAGCCTGCTCGCGGAGCGGGGCCCGATCCATGTCCACGTCGGCGCGACGATCGTGCTGGAGGGCAAGCCGCCGCCGTTCGACGAGTTCCTCGAGCACGTCCAGACCAGGCTGGCGCTCGTGCCCCGCTTCCGCCAGCGCGTGACCAAGGTGCCGCTCGGGCTCTCCAACCCTGAATGGTCCGACGACCCCGCTTTTGACCTCGAATGGCACGTCCGTCACCTCGCTCTGCCCCGCCCCGGAAGTATGGCGCAGCTCCGCGAGCTGGTCGGCAGGGTGATGTCCGAGCCGCTCGACTTCAACCGCCCCCTCTGGCAGCTCTATCTGATCGAGGGCCTCGAGAAGAAGCGCCACGCCGCGATCTCGAAGACCCACCACGCGCTGGTCGACGGTGTCTCGGCGGTCGACGTCGGGACGATCATGCTCGACCCTAATCCCGAGGGGACGGAGATGGAGATCTCCGAGGAGCGCGTCGACGCCGACGAGCCGAGCCCGGAGATGCTGCTGATTCGCGGCGCTCGCGACCGCATCCGCCGGCCGCTGAAGACCGCGCGCAAGGCAGCGCTCGGCGCGGTGACGATGCCTCGCGAGACGGCGAGCCGGGTGATCAAGACGGCCGAGGGCTTCACCAGCCTGGCCGCCGGCGGCCCGAGCGCGAAGAAGATGTCGATCAACGTGGAGATTGGCCGCGATCGCCGTCTCGGCTTCGCGAGCACCACCCTCGATCAGATCAAGGGGGCCCGCGGCGAGACCGGGGCGACCGTCAACGATGTGATCCTCGCCGTCGCGACCGGCGCGCTGCGGACTTTCCTCGAGGGCCGTGGCGATCGCGTCCCCGACCAGCTCGTCGCGCTCGTGCCGATGTCGATCCGCCGGCCGGAGGAGCAGCACGACCTGGGCAACCGGATCGCGACCCTGCTCGTGCCGCTGCCGCTGGGTGAACGAGATCCGGTGCGGCGACTCGAGACCATCCATGCGACGACCACGCGGCTCAAGGAGTCCGAACAGGCGCACGCGGCGTCGCTCGTGATCGAGGCGACCGGCTGGGCCCCGCCGACGATCAACCGCGTGCTCTCCGGAGCGATGAACCGGCCGCTGACGTGGAACCTCGTGATCTCGAACGTGCCGGGACCGCAACTCCCCTTCTACCTGCTCGGCAGCCGGATGCGCGAGGTCTATCCGTTCGTTCCGCTCTCACCCCAGGGGCACGCGCTGTCGATCGGTGTCGTCAGCTACGACGGCGGCGTCTACTTCGGCCTCGTGGGCGACCGCGACGCGCTCGCCGACATCGACGACCTCTCGGGTGCGATCGAGTCGGCGATCGGCGAGCAGGTCGGCGACTAGCGGACGACGTAGACCGGCGCCCCGAGCGGGACCCGGGCGAGCAGGATCTTCATGTCCGCGTCGTTGACCCGCACGCTGGCGGCGGCCGGGTCCCCCTTCGCCCTGCCGCCGTGGATCGCGACCCGGTCACCGAACGGCCAGTCCGGGGGCAGGACCTCGGCGACGGCGGTCATCGCGAGCGCCCCGGCTCCGAGCGCCGGGCTCACCCCGCCCTCGATCCGGTCGCTGATGGCGAAGCGGCCCTCCGGGAGGGCGTCGGCTGAAGGCCCGACGGTGATCGGCATCTCATCGGCCACGCGGGTGCCGCGCCGCAGCTCGAGTTTGCGCGCGAGCAGGTCGATCTCGATCGAGTACGGCGTCGTCCCCGGCTCGAGGCGCGAAGACGCCGATTCGACCCAGGCCACCGGATCGTTGCCGGCGAGCTCCGACTCGACTCCGAGCCAGGGGCCGCGGCGATCGGTGACGGAGAGGACGCTCGGGTTGCCGAAGACGGTCGTATCGGCAACGGTGCCGAGCCGTTCGCCATTGGGAGCGTCGAGAACCGCGACCTGGGCGCCCTCCTTCACCGCTACCAGCTCGTGCACGGCGGGCTGCTCGGCGGCGGCGTCGCCCGATGCGGGAACGGACTCGCCGTTGGCGACGTTCGCAGGGGTGGTGCCGACCGCGGCGGTCGGATCGGTCTCGTCGTCGAAGCGCCCGGTAGCGATCGCGATGCCGATCGTGGCGAGCCCCGCCACCCCGAGCGCGATCGCGAACGCCATCCCGGGCCGATATCGATCCTCCAGCGGGTATCGCACCGGGCGCATTCTGCCGCGCCGACGGGATGGCCCCGCGAGGACATCCGCGGCGAACGTCCCGCACGCCGCGCTATGTGCGGGCACGCGGGACGTTCAAGGAGAGGCGAGGGCTAGGAGGCGACTTGGGTGGTTGTAGACGTCGTCCGATGGGAGGCGGCGGACCGTCCAGCCTGCGCCCGTCCACGATGCCTCCTTGCGTGCGTCTTCGCCGATGTCCAAGTGGAAAGGGCCGCCGTCGATCTCGATGATGAGGCGCTCGTAAGGCCAAGAGAGGTCAGCCTCTTCACCGGCGACGCGGACGTTGAGACGGGGCATCGGGCGTCCAGCCGCTCGCAGGACCTCGAGCGCGCGGATCTCAGCGCCGCTGCGCGCCCGTTCGAGCGGCAGGTCGGCGTAGCGGGCAACGGTCAGGGCGAGACGACGCGACCCTCGCCGCCGCCAGTAGCGGCCCAAAGCGTCGCCAAGCCCATGAAGGGATAGGTGCTGCAGTCGAACCGCTTCGCGCACGGCCCTCGCAAGTGCACGATCGCTCACCCCAGCACTCGCAAGATCGAGCAGATTGCGCGGGACCGACGTTGCCGGAATACCCAGGAGCTCGGTGCAGTCGCCTGCAAGCGTGGAGCTGCGGTGGACGAGGATTCCCCCGTGCCTCCTCGGGCCTCCATTTCCAGGTCTCGTAACGGTCTCGTACGAACGCGAGAGCGACCACAGTCCGAGTGCCGCGGCGAGGCTGTGGTGACTCAGCACGCTCCCGGGTGCGGTCAAAGTGGCACCCATCCACTTGCCCCACTCGTCGTGCTCGAGCGCAGGCGCGATCGCAAACACGCCCTGCTCCACGACGACGAGCCGTCCAGCGCGAATTCGGCGATCGATCGTGTCCCAGCCGAGCCCAAGGTCCAGCAGCTGGCGACGCGACACGCGGTTGAACTGGCGGGCAGCGAGCTCCGCGATGCGAACGTCCCTCATACCTGCATAAGTGCGGGCATGCGGGACGTTCGCCCCCCCAATTAACGGAGAGGGAGGGATTCGAACCCTCGAGAGAGCTTGCGCCCCCTACTCGCTTAGCAGGCGAGTGCCTTCAGCCACTCGGCCACCTCTCCGGAGGCCCGGATTGTAGATGCGAGGGATACCCTCGCCGCGTGCCGGATGAGTCCCTTCACGGGCGCTACGAGCGGGCCTTTGCCGAGCTCGAGCCTCCCTTCGCCTTCGTCGACCTCGATGCGCTCGAGGCCAACGCGCGCGACATGCTCGCGATGGCCTCGGGCAAGCCGATCAGGGTCGCCTCGAAGTCGGTCCGCTCCGCGGAGATCCTGCGCCGGGTACTCGCGCTCGACCCCGGCTTCCAGGGCCTCCTCACCTTCACCCTGCCCGAGTCGATCTGGCTCGCCGAGGAGGGCTTCGAGGACCTCGTCTGCGCCTACCCGAGCACCGACCGCACCGCGATTCGCCGGCTGGCGGCGCTGACCGAGGCCGAGCCCGACCGGGCGCCGGTGATGATGGTCGACAGCGCCGCCCACCTCGACCTGATCGAGGCGGCCGCGGGCGAGCCGTCGGCGCCGATCCGTGTCGCGATCGAGGTCGACGCCGGCTGGTGGCCGCTCGGCGGCCGGGTCAAGATCGGCCCGAAGCGCTCGCCGGTGCGCACCGCAGAGGAGGCGAAGCAGCTGGCCTTCGACATCGACCGCCGCCCGGCGACTCGCCTCGTCGGGCTGATGGCCTACGAGGGGCAGGTCGCGGGGGTCGGCGACGACGTGCGCGGCAAGGCGCTCAAGAACGCCGCGGTGCGGGTCGATGCAGGGCGCGTCGATGCGGGAGATCGCCGAGCGTCGCGCCGCCGTGGTCGCCGCCGTCACCGACGTCGCCCCGCTCGAGTTCGTCAACGGCGGCGGCACGGGAAGCCTGGAGCGGACCGCAGAGGAAGCCGCCGTCACCGAACTGGCCGCCGGCTCGGGCCTGTATGACCCGGTGCTCTTCGACGGCTATCGCTCGCTGGAACTGCGCCCGGCCGCCGGCTTCGCGCTGGCGGTCTCCCGCCGTCCCGGCCCTGGGGTGGCGACGTTGCTGGGCGGCGGCTACATCGCGTCCGGGCCGGCGGGCAAGGACCGGCTTCCCGAGCCGTACCTCCCGGCGGGCCTGCGGCTGGATCCGCTCGAGGGCGCCGGCGAGGTGCAGACACCGGTGCTAGGCGACGGCGCCGACCGGCTCGCAGTCGGAGACCGCGTCTACCTGCGCCACGCGAAGGCCGGCGAGCTCTGCGAGCGCTTCGACCGCCTGCACCTGCTCGCCGGCGACGAGGTCGTCGACGCGGTGCCGACCTACCGCGGCGAGGGCAAGGCGTTCCTCTAAGTAATTAGGCCTCGGCGGTGGCGCGGACCGGGCCGAGGACGCGGTCCGTGTACTCGTTGCGGAAACGGCCCTCGGGATCGAGCCGGGCGCGCGCATCCTGGAAGTCGTCCCAGTGGGGGTAGAGCCGGGCGAGGCTCTCGGCCGTCTGGAAATGCCGCTTGCCCCAGTGCGGGCGGCCCTCGTAGTCGGCCATGATCTCCTCAACGCCGCGGAAGTAGGGCTCCCAATCGAGCCGGTGATCCTGATGGACGGCGACGTATGCGGCGTCGCGGTCACTCGACGGGCTCAGGTAGGCGTCGTCGGCGCCGACGAAGCGAACCTCGATCGGGAAGGCGACGCCCAGCTCCGGTTTCGCCGCGTGCTCGAGCACCCGGCGCACGGCCTCGGCGGCGTGCTCGCGGGGGATCGAGTACTCCATCTCGGTGAAGCGGATCCGCCGCTCCGAGGCGAAGACCTTGTGGGACCGGTCGATCTTGGTCGAGCGCCCGACGCCACGGGACGCGATCCTCGCCAGCGTCGGCGCAAGTGACGGGAAGGCGCGCCCCGCGGCAACGATGAGCCCGCCGACCCAGTTCTCGAGCATCACCTCCTGTGCGTAGACGAGCGCCGGCGAGCGCGGCTGCGGGGGTTCGTCGGTCCGGCGGCTCTCGCGGCAGAGCGCCGTCTCCGTGTGGGGGAAGACGTAGAACTCGAAGTGGTCGCTGGCCCGGTTGAGCTCGTCGAGCCGACCCAGGACATCGGCGAGCGGCTTCGGCGAGTCGAGCCGGTTCAGTGTGAATGCCGGCACGCAGCGGATCGTGATCGCGTAGATAACTCCCATGGCGCCGAGGCCGACGCGCGCCGCGCGGAACAGATCCGGGTCCGATTCGGCGGAGATCTCGCGCAGGTTCCCGTCGGCTGTGACGAGCTCGATCGACGCGATCTGAGCGGAGAGGTTCACGAAGCGGGAGCCGGTCCCGTGGGTGGCCGTCGAGATCGAGCCGGCGAGTGTCTGGCGGTCGATGTCGCCGAGATTCTCGAAGGCGAGGCCGCGCTCATCGAGGTGCTCGTTCAGGTCCCCGAGGACGATCCCGGCCTCGACCTTGGCAAGACCCCGCTCGGGATCAGCGGCGAGCACCCGGTCGAGGCCGCTGAGGTCGAGCATCGACCCCGCCGGTCAGCGCGATGTCGCTGAACGAGTGGCCCGACCCGGCGACCCGCACCGGGACGTCGCGCTCGCGGGCCTGGCCGACCGCGTCGAGCAGTTCCTCGCGGCTGCGCGGCCGCTCGATCGCCACGGGCTCACAGCGCTGATCGCCCGCCCAATTTCGCCACTCCCTAGGCACGTGGCGATCATAAGTTGTGAATCCGGGTACCGGGCGGTATGGCGCGATCAGGGAGCTCACGATCTGGCGGCGTTCCGGTCGCCGCCGAGGCCGGCCTCGTACCCGATCCCGAAGCTGGCGAGCTCAAGCGCGCGATCACGCCAAAGCTGCTCCTGCTGTTCATCGTCGGCGACATTCTCGGTGGCGGGATCTACGCGCTCGTCGGGGAGGTGGGAGGCGAGGTCGGCGGCGCAATCTGGGCCGCGTTCGCGCTTGCGCTGGTGATGGCGCTGTTCACGGCCGGCTCCTACGCCGAGCTGGTCTCGAAGTTTCCCCACGCCGGCGGCGCCGCGCTCTACGTCAACCGCGCCTTCGGCAATCGCGTCCCCGGCCGCCTGTTCAGCTTCCTCGTCGCGTTTGCAGTGATGGCTTCGGGGGTCACCTCGGCGGCAGCTCTAGCCAGCGCCTTCGGCGGGGACTATCTCAGCGTCTTCCTCGATGTCGACACGGTGATCGCCGCCCTCGTTCTGCTCGCTCTGATCGCCGCCGTCAACCTGCGCGGGATCTCGGAGTCGGTGAAGCTCAACGTCGGCTTCACCGTGGTCGAGGTCGGCGGCCTCGTCTTGATCATGATCATCTCGGCTGTCGCGCTCGGTAACGGCGATGCGGAGATCGGACGCGCGTTCGAGTTCAAGGAAGGCTCCAGCATCTTCGCCGCGACATTGGCCGGCGCCGCGCTCGCCTTCTACGCGCTGATCGGCTTCGAGGATTCGGTCAACGTCGCCGAGGAGGCGCAGGACCCGCGACGCACCTACCCGAAAGTCCTCTTCGGCGGCCTCGCGATCGCCGGGACGATCTATCTCCTGGTCACGATCGGCGCTTCGGCGGTCGTTCCGACCGCAGACCTCGCCGCCTCCGACGGGCCGCTACTCGAGGTCGTCAAGCAGGGGCCGCTCGGGATCGACCCGAAGGTATTCTCGGCGATCGGGTTGCTGGCGCTCTCCAACGGCGCGCTGATCAACCTGATCATGGCGTCGCGCCTGCTTTACGGGATGTCGAAGGAGAACGTAATGCCGAGCCCCCTCGGTGAGGTCCTGTCCGAGCGCCGCACACCCTGGGTCTCAATCCTGTTCGTCACCGCGCTCGCCGGGATCCTGGTGATCACCGGCAACCTGGAGAAGCTCGCCGACACGACCGTCGCGCTGCTGGTCGTCGTCTTCGCGATCGTCAACGTGACCGTCTTGATCCTGCGCCGCGACGAGGTGGAACACGACCACTTCCGCGTCCCCTGGCCGCTACCGGTGATCGGCGTAGGCATCTCGATCGCTCTCCTCACCCAAGTTTCAGGCGACGCTTATGCCCGCGCCGGCCTGCTGGTGCTGCTCGGCGTCCTGCTGTGGGCGATCACGGTGATCGTCGAGCGTGTTGGCGACAGCGGGACCTCCGCCGAGCCGCAATAGTTAGGCCACCCCGGAGGGGTGGCAGAGCGGTTGAATGCGGCAGCCTTGAAAGCTGTTAGGGGCCCTTGGGTCTCTCGTGGGTTCGAATCCCACCCCCTCCGCTAGCAGCGTTCCTGGCTAAACCGGAACCAGTCCGGGTTATCCGGGAATGCCTACTTGACGACTTCGCAGTTGGCGGCGATGCGGTCGCTGCGAGAGGCCCGGACCACGTCCGAGCCCGGCCCGCACGTCACGACATCGATTCCCTTTCCTGCCCACACGCAATCGTTCGCGTCGCCCGCTCGAATCCGATCGTCGCCGCCCCGGCCACGGATCGCCTCCGGCGCGGAACCGCCGCGCAGACGGTCATCGCGCGAGCTGCCGTTGATCTCGATCGAGCAGTCCTTCGGCGCCGGGTCGCCGCCACCCGCGATCAGCGGGTCGCTGGGTCCCGAGCCGCCGCCGGCCGCGCCACCGCCGCCGCCTCCGGTGCCGCCGCCGTTCCCGCCGCCGCCGCCCTGCGGCTCCTCGCTCTCGAAGCAGAAGCCGGGGTTGCCGACCATCACGCCTGACCCGGGCTCGGCCTTCACCAGGACCGAATCGCCGGGGGTGATCGTGCCGCACTGGTAGGTCTGGGCGCCGCCGAAGCTCGGGATCACGATCGGTTCCGCGACTCCGGGGCGGGTGATCTTCACGGTCCAGCCGCCAGGCGCCGAGCCGACGCCGGAGACGCCGGCATCGCTCGTTGCGACGTACTCGCAGCTCGGCTGGCCCGGGTTGAATGCGCCGCACGACTCGGCGGTGCCGGGGTTCTTCGACGGCGGACCGCCGACCGACGGATCGCCCCGGTTGGGATCGCGCTCCGGGCCCGGCTTGGCGCCGCAGCGCTTCGGGATGCCCGGCAGCTTGCCCTTGCCGACGTTGTTCCAGGGGTCCTTCTTCTCGTATCCGTACCAGTTGATGATCAGCTCGGAGAAGCCGAAGCCGCCAATCGGGCAGCCGTCGAACGATCCCGAGGCCTTGTACGGGATCCGCTGCGTCGGGCCATCGCCCTCGGCGTTCACCGCGGGCTCGCGGATGTCCCAGGTCGGCTCGAGCCCAACGTCGAAGGCGGGCACGTCGATCGGCTTCCCATCGGGGCCCTCGAGCTCGCCGCCCTTGAACGCGACGCGGTAGTCCCATGACTGGCGCCAGATCCCGGTGAGCGCGACCCAGAAGGTCGGTGTCCGGCCGATGATCGTCTTGTAGTTCAGGTGCTGGACGTCGAGCTGTTCCTCGGGGATCGCCACGGAGCGGCCGTCGGGCAGGCGCAGGGTCGTTAGGAGCGCGTAGGTCGGCTGCTCCTTGCCGACGATCGGCGCGATCGTCCCGGACTCGGTCTCGTGGAAGGCGAGCACGGCGAGCATCAACTGGGCCCCGTTGTCAAGGTCCATGAAGATCAGCTCCCATGGCATTCCCGAGTGGTAGTACTGGGGATAGCTGGGGCTGAGCTGGGTCCCCTCAGCGAGCGCCAGCCCGGCGTAGAGGTCCTCCGGCGAGGCGTCGTACTCGCGGACCATCAGCATCTTCGATGCCTCCGGATCGACCGTCTCGTGCAGGATCGAGCCGTCGGGCTGCTCGATGTCGAGCGTGCCGCTGAGCGTGTCCGCGCCCTGCATGTACTGGTAGGAGCGGGACGGGTAATCGAAGAAGCCCGGGATCCCGTACCACCAGTTGCCGGTGCCTCCGGCCAGGAGCGGTGGGCTGCGCATCTCCGGCTTCAGGTCGACGACCGCCTTCACGTGTTCCCCGGTGGGATGAACCCAGGCCGTGTCGTTGTCGAGGTTCAGGTGGTAGTTCTCGGCGTCGAGCGATGGCCGCTCCCAGGTGGCGATGTCCTTCGGGCCGCCGGCGGCGCCGATGTCGAGGACTCGGTAGTGCGGCGGCTGTTCGATCGCCGGGTTGTGGATGCTCGGGACGCCGAAGACCCGGCCGGCCCAGTTGCCCTCGTGGCCCCACTCCTTCGGGCCGTCCTGGCTCATGATCGAGCGTCCCTTGTAGGGCCCCTGCTTCGGGTAGATCTGGTGTCCGGTGACACCGACGCCGTGCAGCGAGTCGAAGGCGACCCCGACCTCGTAGCGGTTGCCGGACTCGGCCACGACCTCGGCGGCGCCCCACCAGAAGTCCCAGCCGTCGACGTGGCCGTGCTCGTCGCGCGGGAACTCGATGTCCCCGTAGGTGGTCGCCGCTGAAGCTGACGAGGCAAGCGCCAGCATCACGACCCCGATGACCCCCAGTGTCCTGATCATCAGACGGGCAGCGCCGATCCGATTGACGAGTCCTGGGTCGGCTCCATGGCCTGGGCTCCAACCCGCTCGTCCGCAAGGGCGCGCCACGGCGGCGTGCCGAATGACCAGCGCAGGAGCCGGGCATAGGTCTGCATCGAGCGCGCATGCAGGTGCCGCTGCGAGAACTCGGATCGGTCGAAGCCCGTCATCTCCTGCGCCCAGCGCGGCGCGAGGCTCATCCCGGACGCGACCTGGAAGCGCTTCGACGGGCGCGCGAGCGGGCCCGGCGGCGTCAGCGCGCCGAGCGGCCCATCGATGAGGAAGTCGATGAACTCGTCGAGCATCGGGGTCACCTTGAGCTTCGGCCGGATCTCCTCGACGTAGGCATCGAGCTCGGCGACGCTCGTTGGCACTTCCTCGGCGCCGCTCATGATCCCGATCACCGACTGCTCGGCCAGGTAGCTGTCCTTCTCGGCGGTCGTGAGCGGCGAGTTGAAACGCTCGTACGCCTTCATCACGCCCCACGGGATGCAGGTGTGGACCCAGGCGATCAGCTCCGGGTCGAGCGCGCGGTAGGGAACGCCGTCCTCCCGAGTGCCGTTGACGCGCGCATGCATCCGCTTGACCCGCTCGATCATCCGCTCGGCCGCGGTGGTCGATCCGAAGGTCGTCGTGACGACCCAGCCGAAGGTGGTGCGGGCCCGGCGATAGGGCTGCTCGCGGTAGTTCGACTGCTGGCCGACACCTGCCATCACGGACGGATGGAGCAGCTCCATGACGATCGATCCGGTGCCCGCGATCGCGATCGCGGCGACGTCGGAATGCAGCTTCCAGGAGACGCTGCCGGGGCCGATCAGCCCGGGGTCCCCTGCCGGCTCGGCGAAGACCTCGCGCTGGTCGTGACGACCCACCTGCCCGATGAAGTCGTCGGCTATATGGCGCTTGACTAGATTCACCTTCCGCCTCGCCGTGAGACAACCATTACGGAAATATCCGTAACGGTTATAGCACCCATGCAGACCGCTGACAACCGACAACCGTCGTCCACTTCCGACGAAGCGATCACGATCGACGAGCTCTCCGAGCGCGTCGGCATGACGGTCCGCAACCTGCGTGAGTGGAAGACGCTGGGGCTGCTGCCCGCACCGGAGATGCGCGGCCGGGTCGGCTACTACTCCCCCGCCGTGGTGGCACGGGTCGAACGGGTCCAGCAGCTCCACGAGGAGGGCTTCACCCTCGAGCTGATCGGCCGCATGCTCGACGCGGGAGGCGACGCCGGGGATGAGGTGATGCGGCTGGCGGGCACCCTGCGAGCACGGCTTCCGGGAGCCCCCGAGACCGGCGAGACAGCGGCGGACCGGTTCGCCCGGATCGGCGCCTCGCTCGCGGACCTGGGCCTGACCGTCGAGCAGGTCGCCGGCGCGACCGCCCAGGTCCAGGCCCACGCCGAGGGAATCGCCGAGGTCTTCGAGCAGGTCTGGATGGAGAACATCTGGGAGCCGTTCGTCGAGGCCGGCATGCCCGAGGCGGAGCTGCCGCGGATCCAGGAGACCGCGGCCCGCGTGCGCCCGCTCGCCCTCGACGCGGTGGTCGCCATCTTCACCGTCGCGATGGACGCCCAGATCGAGCAGGGAATCGCTCGCGAGCTCGAGCGGGCGAGCGACGGTTAGATCCTGTATTTGCAGGCGATTTAGCCGGATCCGTCACAATCGGGGGGTGATTTGCCGACCGGGTAGGGGGCTGCTGGCGCTGCTGTGCGTCGTCCTTCTCGCCGCGCCCGCCGGGGCCGCCGGCAAGGCCTATGCGCCGCCTGCGAAGAAGTCGTTCTTCGGCGTCTCCGACACCGGGGTCGTCAACAGCTTCAAGAAGTTCCGCGGCGACGTGAAGTCGCACCCGGCCGTCCTGCAGACCTTTCACACCTGGGGTTTCCACCCCTGGAAGGCGATGAATCGCTGGGCGCGGACGAACAGCCGCGGGATGCTGAGCGTCGGCACCTCGGAGTGCTACGACTGCCCCGGCGTCCTGAGCCCGAAGCAGATCGCCCTCGGCTATGGCGACGAGTACCCGCTGACGCTCGCTCGCCGTTTCCACGCGGAGAAGGAGACCGTCTACATCCGCCTGTTCCCGGAGATGAACGGCCACTGGAACGACTACTCGGCCTACAACGAGGACGGCTCGTTCCGCGGTGAGGCGCGCAGCACCCACTGGTTCCGCCAGGCCTGGCGGCGCTTCTCGATCATCATGGACGGCGGCAAGCGCCACAAGGTGAACAAACGGCTGAAGCGGCTCGACCTGCCGAAGGTCCTGCGCGCCGAGCGGTCCCGCCGCTACCGCCGCCAGGGAGTCGACAAGCACCTACCGAAGGCGCGGGTCGCGCTGATGTGGGTGCCGCAGTCGACGGGCTCGCCGAACAACTCCGGCAACCAGCCCTCCGACTACTGGCCCGGGGGCAAGTGGGTCGACTGGGTCGGCGTCGACATCTACGCGAAGTACCCGAACTTCGCCGGCATGGAGCGCATCTACCGCTCCTACAAGGGCAAACCGTTCGTGATCGGCGAGTGGTCGCCGTGGGACTACGACTCCCCCGGTTTCGTCCACCAGCTTTTCGGCTTCGCCAACCGCCACAAGCGCGTGCGCCTGACCGTCTACTACCAGGGATTCGAGGGCTCCGACCCCCACCGCATCTGGCACTACCCCTCGGCGGAGAACGCGCTGCGCCGCGAGCTGAACGGCAACGGGATCAAGCAGTACGCGCCGGGCTCGAAGCGGCCGAAGCCCGAGGAGTCCGGCGACGAACCGGACACGCCGCCGGCCGGTGGCGTCGTCGTCCCGCCCGGCTGAGGTCGCGTTGAGGACGATCGGCCTGATCGGAGGGATGAGCTGGCAGTCCTCGGCCGACTACTACCGGTTGGTCAACGAGGCGGTCGCCGAGCGGCTCGGTGGCTTCCACTCGGCGAAGACGCTGATGGCGAGCGTCGACTTCGCCGAGGTCGAGGACATGCAGCGGCGGGAGGCGTGGGACGAGGCTGCGCAGCTGTTACTTGAAACCGGCAGGGGCCTCGAGCGGGCGGGCGCAGAACTGATCATCCTCTGCACGAACACGATGCACCGGGTCGCCGACGAGCTCGAGGACGGGCTCGGCGTTCCCTTCCTGCACATCGCGGACCCGACCGGCACAGCGATCCGCGCGGCCGGAATCGACACCGTCGGCCTGCTCGGGACGCGCTTCACGATGGAACAGGCCTTCTACGTGGACCGGCTATCCGAACGTCACGGCGTGACGGCGATCGTGCCCGACGAGGCTGGGCGCAAGCGGGTCCACGACGTGATCTACGAAGAGCTCGTGCACGGCCGGGTCGAACCGGAGTCCCGGACGGCCTTCGCCGAGATCATCGGCGAGCTGGTCGAACGGGGCGCCCGCGGCATCGTCCTCGGCTGTACGGAGATCGGGCTGCTCGTGGGCCCGGACGACGCGGAGGTTCCCGTCTTCGACACGACGCGGCTCCACGCCGAGGCAGCGGTCGACCTGTCGCTGGCCTAGCCGAGCTCCTCCAGCACCGCCATCCGGTCGCGCAGCGCGGCGCGGCCCTCGGCGAGCGCGCGGTTGACCTTCGTGTATGACCAGTTGCAGAGCTCGGCGATCTCTAGGTAGGAAAGGCCGGCGGCCTTGAGGGCGACCGCGCGCCGTTGGGTCGGGTTCAGCGTGGCGAGGGCGCGGCTGACCAGGGCGATGCGCTCGCGGCGCTCGCAGACGTCCGCCGGCTCGGTGCCGCCGGGCTCGCCGGAGCCGGGGCCCAGCTCCTCGGGCCACATCCGCTCGCGGGAGCGGCGAACGGCGCGGGCCTCGTTGCGGGTGACGACGTGCATCCAGCGGACGAGGCCGTTGGGGTCGGTGTCCGGCGCCTTGCGCAGGGCGACGAGCAGTGCCCGCTGGTAGGCGTCCTCGGCGTCGGCCGCGCAGAGCGAGTGCCGGCGCGCGGTGCGGCGTAGCGCGGCGTCGTGGGCGACGGCGAGATGGGCGGCGGCCTGTCGGCGTGCATCGGGCGACACACAGAGTTCAAGCCCGCCGAGCTGCGGCGCGCCCCCACCCGCGCAGTTATCCTGCCCCAGCGATGGCGACCTGCGTAGTCACCGGCGGCGCCGGATTCCTCGGCTCCCACCTCTCCGATCACCTGCTCGGCAAAGGCCACAGGGTGCTCTGCTACGACAACCTCGACACGGGGTCGCTCGAGAACATCGCCCACATCGGTAACGGCGCCGACTTCGTCTTCATCAACCAGGACCTGACCGAGCACGTCTCGATCGACGAGGACGTCGACTTCGTCTACCACCTCGCCTCCCCGGCCAGCCCGATCGACTACGCGCGCCTGCCGCTGCACACGCTCAAGGTCGGCTCCTACGGCACCCACCACATGCTCGGCGTGGCGAAGGCCAAGCGCGCCCGCTTCCTGCTCGCCTCGACCTCCGAGGTCTACGGCGATCCTCAGGTCCACCCGCAGTCAGAGGATTACTGGGGCCACGTCAACCCGATCGGCCCGCGGGGCGTCTACGACGAGGCGAAGCGCTACGCCGAGGCGATGACGATGGCCTACCACCGCCAACAGGGCGTGGACACCTGCATCTCGCGCATCTTCAACACGATGGGCGACCGGATGCGTCCGCACGACGGCCGCGCCATCCCCACCTTCCTGCGCCAGGCGCTCCAGGACAAGCCGCTGACGGTCTTCGGCGACGGCTCGCAGACGCGCAGCTTCTGCTTCGTCGACGACCTGATCCGCGGCCTCGTCGCGCTGATGGAGTCCGACGTCCACCTTCCGGTCAACATCGGCAACCCGGACGAGTTCACCCTGCTCGAGGCGGCGAAGGCCGTGATCGAGGTGACCGACTCCCGTTCCGAGATCGTCTTCGAGGCGCTGCCGGTCGACGACCCTCAGCAGCGCCAGCCCGACATCACCAGGGCGAAGGACCTGCTCGGCTGGGAGCCGAAGGTCTCACTGCCCGACGCGCTGCGGCTGACGGTCGAGCGAGCCGGCATCGAGCGGCTCGTCGGCTCGCCGGAGTGAGGCGAGCCGTAGCGGTCGCGCTCGCCGCGGTCGCGGTGGCGCTGGCGATCGCGCCGGCGGCTGTGGCGGGGGACAGAGGGGTCGGAGGCCTCGTTTGGCGTGGGGTGGTCGAAGGTGCGTACGGGCGGACCTGGACGCATTCCGAGCGGATGGATGCGCTTCGGTTCCTCGCCGCGCATGAGTTGAACACATATGTCCATGCGCCCAAGGACGACCTGTACCAGCGGACCCAGTGGCGGGACCCGTATCCGGCTGATGTGCAGGCCGAGTTCGACGAGGAGATCGAACTCGCCCGGCGGCTCGGGATCGAGTGGGTCCCGAACCTGAGCCCGGCGTTGCCACTGATCCCGACTCCTGCCGTTCCGGAGGGCGCACCAAGCCGCGACCTTTGCTTCGCCTGCGAGGCGGACGTCGAGGCCGTCGCCGCGAAGCTCGAACCCTTCCTCGCCGCCGGCTCGGACGCGGTCATGATCTCCTTCGACGACGTCACCAAGGCGCTCTCCCATCCGGAGGACCTGGCGGCCTACGGAGCCGGCGACGCCGCCTTCGGCAAGGCGAACGGGGATTTCCTGACCCGCCTTCTGGCGCGCCTGCGCCAGGTCGAACCGGAACTGCGGATGCTGATGGCGCCCGCCGATTACTCGGGGACCGCCGACACCGCCTACCTCGGCGGCCTGCGCTCCACCCTCGCGCCGGAGATCGACGTGATCTGGACCGGAACCAATGTCCCCTCAGAGCCCTGGACCGCGAACGACGCAGCCGCCTACGGCGAGCGCATCGGCAGGACGCCGGTCGTCTGGGACAACTGGACGAACAACGACACCGCGGGCAATATCACCGCCGAGCCCGGCACCGCCCGCATTTTCCTCGGTCCCTACGTCCGCGAGCCCGGGCCGGCATCGTCGGTCCGGGGCTTCCTCTTCAACCCGGCCAACGAGAGCTATCTGAACTACCTGCCCCTCGCGACGGCGGCCGACTGGATGGCGGATCCGGAGGCCTACCGCCCCGGCCGGTCGTGGCGCAGCGCCCTGCGCGAGCTCGCTCCCGGCCGGAGCCCCGCCGCCCGCCGGCTCCGCTCGACGCTCCGCGCCTGGTCGGAGACGAGCTGGTCGAACAAGCTCGACCGCGAGCGGGAGGCGCCGACGTTCGTTCGACACTCGGCGACGTTGCTCGCCCGCTACGCGACAGGCGGCTGGCGGCCGCGGCTGGCCAAGCTGCTGCGCGAGCTGCGCCTCGTGATTGGGGCGCCGGACCAGCTGCCGGACCTGGCTCAGCCGGGGATCGCGGAGCAGGGCGCCGAGTTCTTGGAAGCAGCGCAGAAGAACGCGCTCGCCGGAGAGGCGGCGACCCAGCTGCTCGCCGCCGAGCGGCCGGCGCTCGAGGCCCGGCAATCCCGCGCGGCGCTGAGCGGCAAGGCCATTCCGCCCGACCCCGATGCAGCGGCGGCGCTTCGCTCCGAGCTCGACTCCGCCCGGACCACCGCCCGCGCCGAAACCGAGTTCACCTACGGCTGGCGGACGCCATTCGCCTTCGAGGTCCCGCCGTATCCGGTGCCGCGCAACGTGATGGACGCGTTCCTCGACCAGGTCCAGTCCCTGGACGACGCCTGGCAGGGCGAGGCCGCGGCCGCGAGCGTGGAGCTGACCCTCGACGGCGAGCCGGTCGCGCTGGCCGAGGACGGCAGCTTCCGCGTCGAGGACCCGGCCTGCGGGCAGCGGCTCGTCGCGGTCGACGGCGCCGGGGGCCGGACGGCAAAGCGACTACGCGGTTGCCGATGAGCGCGCCGCTCCGCATCGCCCACCTGACGGCGACCTTCCCGCCCTACCCGGGCGGCGCCGGCAACACCGCCTATCGCTTCGCCCTCGGCCAGGCTGAGCGCGGCCACCACGTCGAGGTGTTCACGGCAACGGCCGAGGGAACGCCGCCGCCCGACGGCGGCGCGATCGTCCACCGCATCGACCCGGTCTTTGCGATCGGCAACGCGCCGCTCATCCCCAGGATCGCCCGCCTGCGCGGCTTCGACCTCCTCCACATCCACTACCCGTTCATCTTCGGCGTCGAGATGCTGCTGGCATCGCGACTCGGGCGCGGCGGCCGCGACGCGGCGGTCCTCGTCCACTACAAGAACGAATTGATCGGCGAGGGGGGCCGGCGACCGCTCTTCGCCGCCTACGAGCGCCTGACTCCCCCGCTCCTGGTCCGCCACGCGGACCGGGTCTGCGTGCTCTCCACCGACCACGCGGACTCCGTCCCCTACCTGCGCTCGCTGCGCCGCCGCCGGCCGGAGCGGGTGGTCGTGATGCCGAACGGGGTCGATGCCGAGGCATTCGCGCCCGGTGCGGACGACCAGGGCCTGCGCGCATCGCTGGGCCTCGGCGAGGACGCCATCCTCGCCGCCTTTGTCGCGACACTCGACCGCGCCCACCATTTCAAGCGCCTCGACGTCGCGATCGACGCGCTTGCGCGCGCGGACGACGAGCGCCTCCACCTCGTCGTGGCCGGGGACGGGGAGCTGCGCCCGCAGTTCGAGGCACAGGCTGCGTCGGCGGGCCTCGCCGATCGCGTCCACTTCCTCGGCCGGGTGCCACACGCAGAGCTGCCCGGCGTCCTGCGCGCGTCGGACCTATTCCTTCTGACCACCGAGCCGCCCGAATCGTTCGGCATCGTCCTGATCGAGGCGATGGCCTCGGGGCTGCCGGTGCTCGCAACCGAGTACCCCGGCGTCCGCGCCGTCGTCGACGACGGCGTCAACGGAAAGGTGGTCCCCGAGGGTGACGCCGGCGCCGTCGCGGCGGCGCTCGACCGGCTGGCCACAGCGGGGGCGGAAGAACGTGAGCGGCTCGGCGCTGCAGGCCGCGCGAAGGCGGAGCGCGAGTGGAGTTGGGTGCGCCTGCTGGACCGGATGGACGAGACCTACCGCGGGGCGATCGAGACGCGAGGGGAGCGCAACCGGTGAGCCGCTCGATCCTCCTCGTCGCCTACTTCTATCCGCCCTCCCGTGACACGGGCGCGCACCGGCCTGCCTCGATGGCGCGCCACCTGCGCAGGCTCGGCCACCGGGTGACCGTCCTCACGACCGCGGCCTACGGCCGGATGCCCGACGATGACGGGCCGCAGAGCGATGGCCCAAGCGGCGACATCGCCCGCGCCGCCGACCTGCAGCTGGCGCGAGCGCGGATGCGGGGCCACGACCGGGTCGACTCGCTGTTCGACTCCGACACCTACTCGGGGAAGCCGCATTTCCTCAGCAAGCTGGTGGTCCCCGAGCCGCTCGCGCTTGCCTGGGCTCCATTCGCCATCCGCACGGCCCGGCGCCTGCACCGCGAGCGCGGCTTCGACTGCGTCATCTCGACATCGCCCCCCGAGTCGGCGCACCTGGTCGGCCGGGCGGTCCAACGGCTCGGGGCCGCATGGATCGCGGACCTGCGCGATGCCTGGACCTTCGAACCGCTCCGCCCGGAATTCCCGACGAAGATCCAGCGCCGCGCCGACGAGCGCATGGAGAGGCGCCTGCTTTCGACAGCGGACGCGGTGGTCGCGGTCAGCCGGCCCGTCGTCGAGGACCTGGAGCGCCGCGGGATCGCGGAGTCGCTGCTGGTCCCGAACGGCTGGGACGCCGACGCGATCGCACCTCCGGCCTCCGGCGGCGAATTTCCCGAGCCCGCCGAGCCGGTCGCGGACCTGCTCGACCCGGAGCGCGTCTCGCTCGTCTACACCGGCCGCTTCGGCAGCTACGGCCGCGACCCGCGCCCGCTGCTCGAGGCGCTGCGCTCACTGGCTGCGGCCGACCCGGATGCAGCCGGCCGGCTGGAGGTCGTGATCGCCGGTCCAGTGACGGACGACGAGAAGCCCCTGTTCTCGGGGGGCTTCGACCCGATCCGCGTGACGCTCGCCGGCTCGCTGCCGCGCGAGCGCGCACTGGCGCTCCAGGGCGCGGCCGACGCCCTCCTGCTGATCGCCCATCCGACCCGGACGCAGCTGCCGAACTTCAAGCTCTTCGAGTACCTCGCCGCGGGCCGCCCGATCCTCGCCCTCGCCGACGGCACGGAGGCCGGCCGCATCGTCACCGAGACCGGAGCCGGCGAGGCCGTCCGCGCCGACGACCCGGCCGCGATCGAGGCCGCCCTACGGGCGTTGGTAGCCGGCGAGCTCGGGGTGCCGCCGGACGACGCCCGGCGGGAATACTCCTATCCCCTGCTCGCCGAGCGGATGGGCGAGGCGGTTGAGACGGCCGTCGCGCGCCGCGCGGAGCAGGTAGCGCGCCGATAGCTCAGCCGCCGTAATCTCATCGCGGTGAGGGGATTTCGGGGATGGACTGCGATCGCGGCGACGGCTGCCGCGAGCTTCGCCTGCGCCGGAACCGCAGCCGCTCAGCCGGTCCCCGCGGGCGCCGAGCAGATCGAGCTCGTCTCGAGCGAGCAGGTTACGCCGCGCATGGAAGAGCTGACGCTGCGGACTCCGGCGGTGGAGGATCCGACCGGGGTGCGCGTCCTGCTGCCCGACGACTACGGCGACGACGCCGATCGCCGCTATCCCGTCCTCTACCTGCTCCACGGCGCGATCGACGACTACCGCTCCTGGAGCGACAAGGGCGCGCTCGAGGAGATCGTCGCTGACAACGACCTGATCGTCGTCATGCCCGACAGCGGCCCTTCCAACGGATACATCGATTGGTACAACGGCGGCCGCTTCGGACAACCGGCGTGGGAGACCTACCACGTCAGCCAGCTGATCCCCTGGATCGACGAGCACTACCGGACCGTCGCCGCGCGGCGGGGCCGGGCGATCGCCGGCCTCTCGATGGGCGGGGGCGGGACGATGCACTACGCCGCTCGTCACCCGGACCTCTTCGTCCACGCGGCCGGCTTCTCCCCCGCCGTCGACCTGACCCATCCTTCGCTCCAGGTGATCAACCAGACCAGCGTCGGCGCGGACGGTCCGGAGAGCCCGTCGAGCGGCTCGTACCGGACCCAGGAGGTCCGCTGGCGCGGCCACAGCCCGGCCGACCTGGCGGAGAACCTGCGCGGCCTCGTGCTCTCGCTACGCACTGGCGACGGCCAGCCGGGCGGTGAGTTCGGCGGCAACTACGACTACGTGGAGCAGTCCGTCTACGAGATGGCGGTGACGATGCACGAGAACCTCGAAGCTTTCGGCATCGACCACGTCTGGGACTACTACGGGCCCGGAGCCCATACCTGGCCCTACTGGCAGCGCGACCTGCGGCTCGAGGTGCCGGCGATCATGGCGACGTTCGCCGACCCGCCGCGCAAACCCCGCCGGTTCAGCTTCCGCGCGATCGACCCCGCGTACGGGGTCCACGGATTCGACGTGCGGATCGACCGCCCGGCGCTCGAGTTCAGCCGCCTCGCCGTCGCGGGCCCGCGCCGGTTCTCGCTCGACGGCAGCGGCTCCGCGGTGGTGCGGACGGCTCGCCGCTACGAGCCGGGCGAGGATTACGAGGTGAGCGTCGACGGCCCGGCCGATTCCGCGGCGACGCTCGAGGCGAGCGGGCGCGGGCGGTTGCGCATCTCACTGGACCTCGGGCCCGGCAACCCGCACCAGCAGTACACCGACGAGGCCGACGCCGCGGGCGGGACCCAGGTACGGACGGCGACAGTGGCGATCTCCCCGGGCTGACGTGGCGCGGCGCTCCCTGATCCCGGCCGCCCTCGTGGCGGCGCTCGCCCTCGCAGCGAGCGCGGAGGCCAAGCCGCCCCCGCTTTCGGCGGAGTCCCCCGCGCCGGCCCCGAAGAGCAAGGTTGGCAGCGGATCATTCGGGCACTGGCAGGTCGACCGTTTCGGCCTCCCCATCTACCGCTACACGCTCGATCAGAACAACGACCCGCGCGGCACCCTGCCGGAGGTGGGGCGAAACGACAACTGGAGCCAGCTCGGCAACGACGCCATCGTCGCCAACGCCTACAACCACGGCTACACGCAGCTCTGGAGCCAGGCCCGCGTGGCCCAGTGGGCGAACCGCTACGACGCCGGCGCGCGCCAGTTCGGCGGCGGCTTCGGTTACCTGCGCCTGGCCGACGGCGAGGTAGCGAACACGCTCTACGGCGACCGCGCCCCGGATTCGCGCTACCGCCGCTGGTTCGGAACCGGCTACGCGCGCAAGTCTCTCGTCCATGGGCCCGTGCGAATCGAGGAGTCGACCACCACTCCGTGGGGCGACGACCCGGCGCTGGTCCACGAGGTGAAGCTGACCAACACCTCCGAGGAGGAGCAGCCGGCGACCTGGTGGGAGTACTGGGGCGTCAATCCCTACGACGAGACGACGAACCTGCAGCGAGGAGTGGAGGCGCCCAGTTTCGATCCGCAGACGTCGACGCTCTCGGCCCGCCAGCAGCCGAACGCGCTCGACCAGGACCCGCTGACGATCTTCCTCGCCGCGGCCGACGCACCCGTCGACGGGTTCGAGGCCGACGCGAACGCCTTCTTCGGCGACGGCGATCGGGCGCTGCCCGCCGCGGTCGCGAAGACGCCGGGGGCGGCTCGCTCGCCCCGCCGACGCCCGAGGGGGTGCCCGGGCGGGGCATGTTCGCGTTGCGCTCCCCCGTCACCCTCGAGCCGGGCGAGTCGGTGCGGCTTCGCTACGTCTACGGCATCGCCCACGAGGCCGACGTGGCCGGGGTGGTCCAGCGCGCCTCCGCCGGTCGCAGCACGATGGCCAGGACCGCGCGCAAGTGGGCCGCCTGGGTTCCGAGCGCCGACCTGGGCGGCAAGCGCCGGTGGCTCGCTCGCGAGCTCGCATGGGACGCGTACATGGTGCGCTCCTCCTCGGTCTACGAGGAGGTCTGCGGGCACCACGTGATCACCCAGGGCGGCTACTACCAGTACGGGGGCGGCCAGCAGATCGCCTTCCGCGACCCGCTCCAGCACGCGCTGCCGATGGTCTACGCCGAGCCGGAGCTGGTCCGCGAGGTCCTGCGGTACTCACTTCAACAGCAGACCGTCGATACCGGGGTGATCCCGTACGGGATGGGGCCGATGTGCACCCGGCTCGACATCGGCACCTCGAACGACTTCGACTTCTGGGCGATCCTGACCCTCGCCGAATACGTGATGGCGACGCGGGACACCGGCTTCCTCGACGAGGAGCTGCCGTTCCGCGGCGGCCTGCCCGGGCCCGCGGCCGACTCCGGCTCGATCTGGGAGCACGTGAAGCTCGCGATCCGCCATCAGGAGACGCTGCCGGGTCGCGGCCCCGCACGGCCACTACATCATGGGAGCGACCGGCGACTGGTCGGACTTCTCCACCGCCGCGTTCGGCGGCGCCAGCGAATCGGTCCTCGTCACCGCACAGCTCGCCTACGCCTATCCGCTGCTCGCGGAGGTCGCCGACCTGCGCGGCGACACCGAGTTCGCCTCCGAGCTGCGGACGCTCGGGGAGCGCAACCTCGGCCTGCTGCGCGACGAGTGGATGGAGCGCGGCTGGTACTCGCGCGCCTACCGCGGACTGGACCCGATCGGGGTCGGCGCCATCTATCTCGAGCCGCAGCCGTGGGGGGTGCTCGCCGGCGGGCCCGACCCCGAGCAGGCGGGGACGCTCGTCGCCAACATCGAGCGCCTCCTGCAGGGCGTGGGTGCGCCCCCGGAACTCGGCGGCCCGACCAAGATCGGGACGTCGCAATCGCCCTCCGAGGACGACCCGCTGGTGACCGAGACCGACACCGTCGACGGCGTCGGCGACAACAACGCGGTCTTCGTGGGCGGCACCTGGTACGCGCTCAACGGAACCCTCACCTGGGCGCTCGGGGAGCTCGACGGCGTTATCGCAGGAGCCGCGCGCAAGGCGCTGGACGAGCTCGAGCGCAACACGCTCACCGCCCACGCCCGCGCGTTCCCCGACCACTGGGCGGGCGTCCTCCACGTCGACGACGCCTGCAGCTCCTTCTACGCGACGAAGCCCGAGGAATGCGGGATCCCCCTCCTCTACGACCAGCATCCGACCACCGGTCAGATCGCCCACCAGCCGGCGTGGAGCCTCTTCTCGGCGCTGCGCCTGGCCGGGGTCGAGCCGACCCGGGACGGCTACGCGTTCGCGCCGAAGCTGCCGATCCGCCGCTACGAGTTGCGCCTGCCCCGCACCGGGATCGAGGTCTCGCCCGGCTCGATGCGCGGCTACGTCCGCACCGAGGGCGCCGCGGACCTCGAGCTCGAGCTGCGCCCCCGGAAGGCCCCGGCGAGCGGCCGTGTGCGGCTCGTCGTCGACGGCCGGCGAATCCGCGGCGCGAGGCTCGAGGACGGGGCGGTCACGGTGACGGCGCCGACCGGCGCCGACGAGCTGCTGGACTTCTCGCTGACGACTCCGTAGAAGTCAACCGAACAGCACGTAGGCCCAGACGGCCGACGCGACCAGCGACAGGGCGATGATGCCCATGCCCGTCTGGCGCTTGCCCCTCGAGAGCACCGCGAGCCCGATCATCAGGCCGGCCAGCGGGATCACGATGGCGCAGGCCCAGCCGAGGATCGGCAGCGGGTCCTGCTTCTGCTCGGTCGGGGTCGCCACCGCTCGCGAGTCTACGGCGACGCCCAGCGACCGAAGGCGGCGTGGGCGAGCGCGCCGAGGTAGCAGGCGAGGGCGAGGAGCGTGGCCACCGCGAAGCCCCAGGTGATCGCCACCGCGATCGCCAGGACGGAGGCGAGAACCGAGGTGATCCCGTTGATCCCCCAGGCCCACGGCACGCCGTCCGGGTAGAGCGCCGAGAGCCGCCGGAGGCCGATCGGCATCGCCATGCCGAGGCTGAGGCCGAAGGGCGCCAGGAGGACGACGGCGACGGCGACGCGGGCGGCGAACGGCAGGTCGATCAGCTCTCGCAGGAGGCCCTGCAGCCCGATCGCGCTGGCGGCGATCAGGACCGCGGAGATCGAGAGCGCGGTGATCAGGGCCCGGCGCTGATCGTCGAAGCGGCCGGCGAGCAGCGAGCCGATGCCGGTGAAGACGAGGAGGGAGAACAGCACCACCGAGAGCGCGTAGGTCGGGAAGCCGAGGAAGAGGACGAAGCGCTGGATCAGGACGATCTCCAGCGTCAGGAAGCCGACGCCGATGGCGGCGAAGAAGAGGAGCGAGGCGATTGAGGGGCGGCCCGCCACCGCGGACGAGCCGCAAGGGCAGGACGAAGGCGAGGGCGCAAAGCGCGGCCAGGATGATCAGGGTCACGACCAGCACCTGGTAGGGCGACCGGGCGAGCAGGTCCCAGTTCGTCGTGTCCAGCAGCTGTCCCGGGCGGGTGTTGTTGAAGAAGAACGGCTTGTTGTCGGTCGGAGGGCAGACGTCGACGCGGTAGCCCTCGCAGAACTCCATCGCGCTCTCGGCGGCGGCGAGCTGCTCCCACTCCCGCTGGTAGGGCCCGCCCGGCGCGTAGGCGACTCCGAGGCCGCGTTCGTCGGCGAGCTCGCGGATCTCGGTCAGCTCGGCCTCGGTGTAGGGCTCGAGCCGCACGAGCGTGGTTCCGAAGTCGCCGCCGATCCCGTGCCCGAGGATCGTGACGACGTTCCGCTCCGGATCCTAGACGCCGTGCCGGCGCAGCGCCTCGAGCGCGAGGACCGTCGCCCGCAGCGCCTCCTCCCCGCTGTGGAAGTAGAGGCGGGAGACGTTGAGCACCCCGCCGGGCTTGAGGTGGTCGAGGTACTCCTCGAAGGCCTCGAGCGTGTAGAGGTTGTTCTCGGTCAGGGCGTAGGAGCTGGCGGCGTTGGCGCTGAGCGTGTTGGTGAAGCCGATGTGGATCTGGTCGTAGGCCTCGTCGCGCCTGGCGAGGGTCGAGCGCCCGTCGCCGATCTCCGTGTTCACCCCGGGGAACGAGTACGGGGCGCCCGAGTACTCCCGCGAGGTCCTCGTCGACGGTCTCCCGCATCCCGCGGTTGAGCTCGATCACGTCGATGTTGCTCTCGCCCTCGCTGAGGGCGTTGTGGATGTCGCGACCGCCGCCGCCGCCGATGATCAGGACGTCCCCGCCGGGCCCGATCAGCTCGTAGCCGATGCTCTGGGGCCCGAGCTGGAGGTCCTCCCAGTCCTTGTAGTCCTCGCCCGGCTCGACGAACGGGACGTGGGCGATGTCCTGGTCGTAGGCGACCGCCGCGTAGAGCGTCGGCGAGCCGAAGGCCGTCGGCTCCGGCGGCAGGCCGGTGAGCCGGCTGAGCGGCGTCCAGCGCTCGGTGACCTCGTTGCCCTCCGGCAGGTCGTAGACCGACCGGCCCGACGAGACGAGCGAGAGGGTCGTCGCCGCGACGGCACCGATCGCGAGCCCGATCCCGATCCGCCGCCATGCCCCCTCCGGCCCCGCGAAAAGCGCCACCGCGAGCGCCGTGAGCGCACCCGTGGCGGCGATCAGCGTCGCCGGGTCGGTCAGCCAGAGGAGCGGGACGACGACGACCGCGCCGGCCGCCGCGCCGAGCAGGTCGAAGGCGTAGAGCCGGCCGATCGAGCCGACGTAGTGCTTCACGGCGATCGCGATCACGATCCCCGCGGCGAGGAACGGCAGCGCGGAGACCAGCGCGATCAGGCCCAGCGAGAGGACCGTCGCCACGTCGATCCCCTCGTTGTAGATCGTGCCGTGGTATTCGATCCGCACGAGGATCGCCGGGACGACGAGCAGCAGCGCGGTGAGTACCGCGGACCAACGCGCCAGGCTGGGGCCGACGCCGCCGCGCTCGAACCAGTTCGGCCGGACGTAGACGAGGATCGCTCCGGCGCCGATCCCGAGCAGCGCCAGCGAGATCGCCAGAAAGGCGAAGTGGTAGAGGATGACGGCCGCGAACAGACGCGACAGCAGGACCTGCAGCGCGAGCGTGCTCGCCGCGACGATCCCGACCGCGAAGGCGACGCGCAGCGGCAGGCGGGCTTCCATGGGTCGCGGAACCCTAGGGCGTCGTTTCTTTAGTTCCGGGCCAGGTAACCGGCCATGAAGGCGATGGCCACAGCGATCGAGATGCTGACGACCACCCAGCCGTGGTCGTTCTTGCGGGCGATCAGGACGAAGCCGATCAGAGCGCCCAGGATGGGAAGGAGGATCGACGTGAGGTAGCCGATGATCACGAGGACCCGATCCGGCTGGGGAGGCCGGTCATCGGAGGGCGGCTGTTTCCAGCTCCTCGCGTAGTCGCTCTCCCCGCCGATCACCAGGGCTCACCATATCCTTGCCCGATCAACGACGAAGAGCACCGCTACATAGCACCGCGGGTGGGCCCTGACGACCCGCGGGTGTTCACCGACTCGGGCATCGAGATCGAGCCTCTCTACGAGGAAACCGACGTCGAGGCGGGCCTGCCAGAGCGGCTCGGCGAACCAGGTTCCTACCCGTTCACCCGGGGGATCCACGAGGAGATGTACCGCTCGCGGCTGTGGACGATGCGCCAGTACGCCGGCTTCGCGACGCCGGAGGACACGAACGAGCGCTACCGCTACCTGATCGAGCACGGCTCGACCGGCCTCTCGATGGCCTTCGACCTGCCGACCCAGCTCGGCCGCGACTCGGACGACCCGATGTGCCTCGGCGAGGTGGGCCGGACCGGCGTACCGATCGACACGATCGAGGACATGCGGATCTGCTTCGACCAGATCCCGCTCGACGAGGTCTCGACCTCGATGACGATCAACGCGCCGGCCGCGATCCTGCTGCTGCTCTACGAACTCGTCGGCGAGGAGCAGGACGTCGAGTCGAAGGTGCTCCGCGGCACCGTTCAGAACGACGTGCTGAAGGAGTACATGGCGCGCGGGAATTACATCTACCCGCCCGAGGCGACGATGCGCCTCACCACCGACATCTTCGAGTACTGCTTCGAGAACGTCCCGAAGTGGAACACGATCTCGATCTCCGGCTACCACATCCGTGAGAAGGGCTGCTCGGCCGTTCAGGAGGTCGCCTTCACCCTCTCCAACGCGATCGCCTACGTCGAGGCGGCGCTCGACCGCGGGCTCGAGATCGACGACTTCGCCGGCCAGCTCGCCTTCTTCTTCAACTGCCACAACAACGTCTTCCAGGAGATCGCCAAGTTCCGGGCGGTCCGGCGGATGTGGGCGAAGCTGATGCGCGAGCGGTTCGGCGCCTCGAAGGAGCGCTCGCAGATGATCCGCTTCCACACCCAGACCGGCGGTGTCACGCTGCAGGCGCAGCAGCCCGAGGTGAACATCATCCGGGTCGCGCTGCAGGGCTTCGCCGCCGTCTGTGGCGGCACCCAGTCGCTGCACACGAACGGCTTCGACGAGGCGCTCGCGCTGCCGACCGAGCGTTCCGCGCGGATCGCCCTGCGAACCCAGCAGGTGATCGCCCACGAGTCCGGCGCCGCCGACACGGTCGACCCGTTCGCCGGCTCCTACTTCGTCGAGAACCTCACCGACGAGATCGAGTCACGCGCTTACGAGCTGATGGACAAGGTGGCCGAGCTGGGCGGCTCGGTGGAGGCGCTCGACTTCATGCAGCGCGAGATCGAGGAATCCGCCGCCTCCTACCACGAGCGCTACCGCACCGGCCAGGACATCGTCGTCGGCGTCAACAAGTACGTCACCGACACCGTCGACGACGTCGACATCCTCCGTGTCGACCCGGCCTCCGAGCAGCACCAGCTCGACCGCCTGAAGAAGTTCAAGGCCAACCGCGACCAGGCCAAGGTGGACGCGGCGCTGGAGAAGCTCCGCGAGTCCGCGCGCGGCGACGGCAACCTGCTCTACCCGATCAAGGACGCGCTCCGGGAGAACGCATCGATCGGCGAGGTCTGCAACGCGATGCGCGACGTCTTCGGCGAGTACAAGGGCGGGGCGTTCTTCTAGGAGCGCCTGCCGCCGGCGGGGGCGCAGATTCGGGGCGAGCACGTAGGGGAATCCGGCACGTTCCGCGCACCCTGCGCGCGCTCCGCCGCGCCATCGTTCGGCGAATGCCCGAACTGTCTGGAGTTTGTCTCGCTGAGCGATACGCAGACCCGACAGTTGCGATTCTGCGGTTGGCGGAGCGGCAGTGGGGCGTCGTGGCCGGGTGGCAGCTACTGGATCTCGGCTTTACCCGGGCGCCGTATTTCCCGGTGGGTGCATGCAGGACGGCTGCGCCAGCTCTACCCCGGTGTTTACGCCCTTGGCCATCGCAAGCTCACCGACGAGGGCTGGCTGGCCGCCGGCCTTCTTTATGCAGGCAAAGGCGCCGCCCTCAGCCATGACATCGGCGCGTGGTGGTGGGCCATGGTCAAAACACGACCCACCCAAATCGACATCAGCGCGCCGGGTCACCGCTCCTCCCTACAAGCCCTTTCCATCCACCACCCCCGCCAACTCGACCGGGTCTTCCACCGCGGCCTCCCGGTCACCACCCCCGCCCGAACCCTTCTGGACATCTCCCCTACGTGCCCGCGCCGGGAGCTCCGACGCGCTCTCGCGGAGACCTTCTACCTCGGCCTCGCCACCCCTGACGACATCAGGGCCGTCCTCACCCGCGGCCACCCGGGGAGCGCCGCCCTACGTGCCTCCATCGATGCGCACTTCCCGCAGCTCGCCCACACCAAGAGCGAGCTCGAAGATCGATTCCTCGAGCTCTGCGAGGAGCACGGCGTCCCGCTGCCCGAGGTGAACGTCCGAGTCTGCGGCATTCGAGGTGGATGCCTACTGGCCGGACGCCGGACTCGTCGTCGAGCTGGACGGCGAGCCAAGCCACGGTCCGGCCGACCGCGTTGCCAACGATCGGGCCCGCGAGCTAGCCCTGCGTGAAGCCGGTCTCCACGTGCGTCGTTTTTCCTGGATCCAGGTGACGCAGCAGCCTGCCCGGGTCGCCGCCGACCTCCTCGCCGCCCTTGCAAGCCCGAATCCACGGCAGGAGTCCGCGTCCGCTGGTTGAAGGTCGGCGCGTATGGCGCAGAACGCGGACCGGACGCTGGTCAAATCTCCCCCCGAGCTTTGGGAGCTCGTCGACGACCCCGACCTGATGCGGCGCTGGTGCGCGCTGCTGAGCGGGCGCGGCGAGCATGTTCCTGTCGCGGTGACCGTGCGCGAGACGGGCGAGCGGATCGCCTGGCAGTCGAACGACGCCGGCCCGTCGGCCGCAGTTGAGCTGAGCATGCTCGAGAAGGGCTTCGGGACGAAGGTGTCGATCCGGGCCGCCTGCGAATGGGAGGTGCCCGGGGATACGCTTGAATCGCTCCTCGATGAGCTCGGATCCCCGCAGCGACGCCCCTTCGCCCGCGGCTGAGCCGACGGAGCCGGAGCACGCCTCCGACGAGGAGCTGATCCGCGAGCGCGGAGCCGACCTGCTCGCCGCGCTCGAGGCGCGGCTGCCCGGCTCGACCGCCCACGCCGAGCTGACCGCCAGCTGGGCGCTCGCGATCTCGGCCGAGCTCGGCATCTCCCGGGCGACCTCGCTGGCCCTGCGCGAAACCGCGCGGCTGCATGGGATCGGGCTGCTCTATGTCGACGCGGACCTCGCGGCCCGGAGCGAGGCGGGACTCGGCGACGACGAGCTGCGGACCCTGGACTCACAGGCGGAGCACGCGGCACGCCTGGCCGCCGGCGCCGGCCTCCCCGCGGCACCGTGCGTCTGGCTCGAGCACTGGCGCGAGCGGTTCGAGGGTGGCGGGCCCAACCGCCTTTACGGCGGCGCGATCCCGCTCGAATCGCGGATCATCCGCGCCGCCTGCGCCTACTCGCTCGAGCTCGAGGCCGGCGACCCGGATCCGGACGCCGCCCTGGAGCGCCTCGGCGAGCAGGCCGACAGGGCGCTCGACCCGGCGACGATCGGCGCGATCGCCTTCGTGCTCGACCGGGGGCGCTAGCCCCCCGGGAAGGACGGCCCCTGCGTCTTGACCTTCTCGAGGACGACCTTGCCCTTGTACGTGATCGTCTGTTCGATCGTGAAGGTGGAGGTCGTCTCCGTCTCGGCCTTGGTGCCGTTGGCGCTCAGCGTGATGCGCTTGTCCCCGATCTCCCCCGCGTCGCTGCCGTTGACCTTGAAGGGCGACTTGAACTGGTCGTAGAGGAAGCCGCAATTCTCGGACGCGACCCCCGTCGGGAACTCCCACTTCGAGTTGATCTTCTTCCCGCTCTCCTTGATGGCGACCGAAAAGCTGTTGTCGGTCTGCTCCTCCCATTCCCCGCTGCACTCATCCTTCATGCCCGCGGCGTCGATCAGCGTCTCGTTCCCGTCCCTGATCTGATCGGTGAGCACGGTTACCGAGTTCTTCTTGCCGGCAATCAGCCCCACCGGCAGTAACGGCAGGTCGTCCTGCCCCTGACCCGCCGGCTCCTGAAGCGACTCGAGATGATGGCCGGAGCCGTTCCAGGATGCCCCGAAGTTCGTGGTTTCGCTGGCAACGTCGTTGACCTTGAGGAAGGCCGACTTGATCTCGTACGAGTGGCTCTTCGGTATCGCCTTCGCCCCAGCCGATGGGACGACGAAGAGGCTCGCGGCAACGGCCACACAGCCGATTCCGATCCTTTGAAACAACTTCACCCCGGGCATCCGTTCCTCCTTTTCCTGACTTCATTCGAGTGTACGCCTGGGGCGGTACCGGGTCAATCGCGGTTGCCCTCATAGAATCCCGCCCCCCGTGCGCGAGAAGAACCCGCAGACACACGAGGAGAAGCTCGCCTACCTGAACGAGCTGCGCGAGGCCGCGGTCCACTCGGCCTCCGAGGAGGCGGTCGAGAAGCAGCACGCGAAGGGCAAGATGACCGCCCGCGAGCGGATCGAGAAGCTGCTCGACCCGGGCACGTTCGAGGAGCTCGACACCTTCGTCCGCCACCGCACTCACGAGTTCGAGATGCAGAAGCGCCGGCCCTGGGGCGACGCGGTCGTCACCGGCTACGGCCAGATCGACGGCCGCACGGTCTTCGTCTTCAGCCAGGACTTCACGGTCTTCGGCGGCTCGCTCGGCGAGGTGATGGCGGAGAAGATGTGCAAGGTGATGGACCTCGCCGCGCAGGTTGGCGCCCCGGTGATCGGGATCAACGACTCGGGCGGAGCGCGGATCCAGGAGGGCGTGGTCTCGCTGGGCGCGTACGGCGACGTGTTCGTCGAGGAACGTCCAGTGCTCCGGGGTGATCCCGCAGATCTCCCTGATCATGGGCCCGTGCGCGGGCGGCGCCGTCTACTCGCCGGCGATGACCGACTTCATCTTCATGGTCAAGGAGACCTCGCACATGTTCATCACCGGCCCCGAGGTGATCAAGACGGTCACCGGCGAGGAGGTCGAGTTCGAGGAGCTCGGCGGCGCGATGAGCCACAACTCCAAGTCCGGCGTCGCGCACTTCGCCGCGGAGGACGAGGAGACCTGCCTCGAGGACGTCCGCTACCTCGTGGGCTTCCTCCCATCCAACAACCTCGAGCCGCCGCCCCGCGTCGAGCCGTACGACGACCCCGAGCGGATGGAGGAGGCGCTGGACACGATCGTCCCCGACGATCCGCAGAAGCCCTACGACATGCGCAACGTGATCTCGCTGATCGTCGACGACGGCGACTTCTTCGAGGTCCACGAGCACTTCGCGAAGAACATCGTCTGCGGCTTCTCCCGCCTCGACGGCTTCCCGGTCGGCATCGTCGGCAACCAACCCGCGCACCTCGCCGGTGTGCTCGACATCGAGTCGTCGGAGAAGGCGGCCCGCTTCGTCCGGACCTGCGACGCCTTCAACGTCCCGCTGGTCACCTTCACCGACGTCCCCGGCTTCCTGCCCGGCACCTCGCAGGAATGGGGCGGGATCATCCGCCACGGCGCGAAGCTCCTCTACGCCTTCACCGAGGCGACCGTGCCGAAGCTCACCGTCGTCACCCGCAAGGCCTACGGCGGCGCCTACGACGTCATGAACTCCAAGCACATGCTCGCCGACTTCAACTTCGCCTGGCCGACCGCCGAGGTCGCGGTGATGGGGCCGGAGGGCGCGGTCAACATCATCTACCGCAAGGACATCTCCACCTCACCGACGCCCGACCAGCGGCGCCAGAAGCTGATCGACGACTACAAGGCGCACTTCGCCAACCCCTACTCGGCGGCCGAGCGCGGCTACATCGACGACGTGATCGTCCCCCACCAGACCCGCCCGAAGCTGATCCGCGCACTGCGCGCGCTGCAGACCAAGCGGGTCGAGCAGCCGAAGCGCAAGCACGGCAACATCCCGCTTTAGTCGGGTACGAGGCCGACGACCCTTGCCGGGGCGCCGCTCGCGCCCACGATCTTGAGCGGGAAGCAGGCGACCTGGAAGCCGGTGTCCGGCAACTCGCCCAGGTTGTGCATGCGCTCGATCTGCGAGTAGGGCAGGTCGGCCTGGTGGGCCTCCCAGAAGATCCCAGGCTCGTCGGCCTCGAGCGCGTCGGCGGCCTGGAGATGAAGAGGCCGGTCCCAGCCCCACGCGTCGATCCCCATCACCCGAACCCCGCGCTCGAACATCCAGTGCGTCGCCTCCGCCGTGACCCCCGGCCCGCGCGCCATGTAGTCGAGCTCGGAGTAGAACGCGTCGCGGCCGGTGCGCACCAGCACGATGTCGAGCGGCTCCAACTCGTGGCCGATTCGCTCGAGCTCGGCCTCGACCTCGGCAGCGGTGACCGCGTCACCGTCCTCCTTCGCGGTCATGTCGAGCACCACGCCGCGCGAGAAGAACCACTCGAGCGGAAGCTCGTCGATCCGCTGGGCGGGCTCCCCGCGAATGGTCGAGTTGTAATGCCAGGGCGCGTCGACGTGGGTCGAGTTGTGGGTGCCGAAACGCTTGAACGTGTCGTTTGACCAGCCCTCGCCGTCGCGCAGGAGGCGCTTGGGGACGCCGAAGAGCGTTTCGATCAGCGCCGCGCCCGCGGCGTGGTCCTCGAAATCGATGTCGGTTCGCAGGGGCTCCAGCTCGAGCTCCGGCGGGCTCGGCTCGATCGGCGCCGAGAGGTCGACGAATCTCATCGTTCGGAAAGGGCCGGGGCTCCGGCGAGGTTCGCCTGCATGATCTCGAGCGTAGCCTCGAACCAGCCCTCGAGGGGCGGCGGCAGCAGCCCGCCGCGTGGCTCGAGCGCGGCGTCGAGCCGCTCGCGCGACTCCTCGATCAGGCGGATCGCGGACTCGGACCCCGCGACAAGGCGCCCGTCCCGCTTGACGAAGCGACCGCCGACCAGGACCGCGTCGACGTCTCGGGGCCCGCATTGCAGGACCACCGTCGCGACCGGGTCGCCGACCGGCGCCGTGTGCAGGCCGTCGGCCCGGATCAGGATCAGGTCCGCCTGCTTGCCGGCCTCGATCGAGCCGATCCGCGAGTCGAGCCCCAGGGCCTCGGCGCCGCCGAGGGTCGCGATCCGCAGGACGTCGGCCACCTCGAGCGGGAGCGAGTCCGGCATCTCGTTGCGCTCGTGCGAGGCGCGGTTCACCCGGGCGCGCTCCGTCTGCAGCCCGAGCCGCATCTGGCCGAACATGTCGCCGCTCTGGTTGGAGACGATGTCGCAGCCGAACCCGGCGCGGAGGTCGCGTGCGCGGGCCTCGTCGATGATCGGGTGGCCCATCCCCATCTGCAGCTCGGTCTCGGGCGTGATCGAGACCGCGGCGCCGTGGCGGGCGAGCAGGTCGAGCTCACCGCCGCTGCAGGCGTTGCAGTGGACGTGCACCTGGCGCGCATCGAGCAGGCCGGCGGCCTCGAGCAGCTCCAGCTCCGGCGGGCGGTCGGCGCTCGTCACCGAGCCGGTGTGGGCCGTGACGAGCACGTCGAGCTCGCGGGCCAGCTCGACCTCGGCGACGGTCACCTCGAAGGGGACCAGGCCGAGCTCGGTCAGCGCGACGCCCATCTCGATCTCACCGCCGCTCCCCGGCAGCTCGTCCTCGCGCATGCGGCGAGCGTCGGCGAGCCGGTCGGCGGGATCGGCGAAGACGGGCTCGGTCAGAGGCACCGGGAACATCCCGTAGGCGAAGATCGCCCGTCCACCGGCCTCGCGCAGCCCCCGCAGCGCCTCGTCGGCGTGGTCGGGGCTGTTCATGCAGTGCGAGAAGTCGAGCAGGGTCGTGACCCCGGCGTCCAGGGCCTCGAGCGCGCCGGCCAGGTTGCCCGCGAAGAGGTCCTCGGGGCCGATCACCGAGGAGAGCTGCAGGCGGATGCCGCGGAAGTAGTCGAGCAGCGTCCAATCGGCGCAGGCGCCGCGCATCGCCGTCTGCCAGGTGTGGCGATGGGTGTCGACGAAGCCGGGCAGGACGAGGGTCCCCTCGGCGTCGATCTCCTCGGCGTCCGAGACCGCCGTTGCCTCCGGGCCGAGCGCCGCGATCCGTTCTCCCTCGACCAGGACGTCGGTCCGCTCGAAGCGGCCTTCGCCGGGATCGCCGACCAGAACCTGGCCGTCGCGCAGCAGGAGCCGCCTGTCCTCACTCATCGAGGCCAAACCTAACCGAGCCCCAGACCGGCGCGGAGATGTGAACGCGTTGTTACATTCGCCGCAGGGGTATGGGACCGGCCGGGCTCACCAGGGACGGAAAGCGGCTGCTCGCCTGTGCGGGGGCAGTGGCGGCACTCGTGTGCGCGCTCGCGCTGATCGCGGCGGAGCGATCGGGCGCCCAGGCCCCCACCCCGCTCGGGCTCTCGACTCTCGACCAGCGCATCGTCCCCTCCACCGGCGACGGCTTCCGCACCCTCGGCACAGCGCCCGGCGAGGCGTACACAACGCGCGAGGAGGAGATCGGCACTGCCCGCGGCGGGCGCGACGGGCGCCGGAGCTCGCTCCTCTACTTCGGCCAGCTCTCCGACTTCCAGCTCGCCGACGAGGAATCGCCTTCGCGGGTCGAGTTCATCGACACCGGGCCGTTCGGCGCCGCGTGGCGGCCGTCGGAGGCGATGAACCCGCAGATCGACGACGCGATGGTGCGCCAGCTGAACGGGTTCGCGGCGGCCAGCCCGAACGCGGCCGGCGACGGATCTCGCCGCGCGATGGACTTCACGATCAACACCGGGGACAGCGCCGACTCGCAGCAGCTGAACGAGACCGAGTGGGTGCGAACGCTGATGGAGGGCGGGCCGATCAACCCGGGCAGCGGGATCGACCCGGCGACGTCCTCGGACCCCCTCTGCGCCGGCCTTGCGCCGCTGATTGCCGATGCGGGCGCGCCAGGGAACTACACCGGCGTTCAGGACTTCGGCGACTACCAGGAGGGCCCCGCCCCGCAGTTCTACGACCCGAACGAGCCGGTGGGCGCGTTCGCCGACTGGCCCGTATACGCGGGTCTGATGGATCGGGCCCAGGCTCCGTTCACGGCCGCCGGACTCGCCGTCCCCTCCTACGTCACATTCGGCAACCACGACGCTCTCGTGCAGGGCAACGCGGCCGCCAACGAGGGCTACGAGCGGGTCGCGACCGGCTGCGTCAAGCCGATCTCGCCGGCCGTCACCGACCCCGGGACGTTTCCCGGCGCCTTCGAGGCGTTCGATCCGACCCGGCTCGCCGGCCTGGTCGGCGACCCCACGAAGACGATGCTCGTCCCGCCCGACCCGAAGCGCCAGTTCGTCTCGAAGAAGCAGTACAAGGACATCTTCCGCGCTGGCATCCAAGCCGACGGCCACGGCTTCGGCTTCGTCGACGCGAAGGAGGAGGCGGCCTCGAACGGCAGCGCCGGCTACTACTCGTGGGCGCCGAGGGAAGGCTTCCGCTTCATTTCCCTCGACACGCTTTCCGAGGCCGGCGTGATCGGCCCCTCGGCCGACGGGAACGTCGACGACCCCCAGTTCGACTGGCTGCGCGCCGAGCTGGAGAAGGCGACGAACAAGGGTGAGCTGATCGTCCTGTTCTCCCACCACGCGATCCCGAGCCTGACCGCCGACGTCCCCGACGAACTTGCGCCCGCCTGCCTGGCTGCCGATGAGCACGGCCACGACCGCAACCCCGGCTGCGACCTCGACCCCCGCGGCTCGACCCCGATCCACCTCGCGGACGACCTCGAGGGGCTCCTGCACGAGTTCCCGAACGTGATCGCCTGGGTCGCCGGCCACTCGCACGTGAACAGCGTCGAGCCCTACCCCGGCCCCAAGGGCGGCTTCTGGTCGATCCGGGTCGCCGCCGAGGCCGACTGGCCACAGCAGTCGCGCCTGCTCGAGGTCTTCGACAACGCGGACGGGACGCTCTCGATCTTCGGCACGATCGTCGACCACGCGAGCCCGGCGACCGCGCCGGCGGGCGGATCGGCGGCAGGCGCCTTCACGATCGACGAGCTCGCCTCGGCCGGGAGGACGATCTCCTACAACGACCTGCAGTCAGGTGGCCGCGCCTGCGGTGAGAACCCGTGCGGCGAGGGCGCCGCGAAGGACCGCAACGTCGAGCTCCTGATCGACGACCCGCGGCCTGCCGGGGGCGGAGGCGGCGGTGGAAGCGGCGGCGACCTGCCCGGCAAGTGCCCGAGCCAGATCGACGGCGGGACCGGTAACGAGAAGCTGAAGGGCACGACCGGCGACGACCTGATCGACGGCGGCGACGGCGACGACCGGATCAAGGGCGGCAAGGGGAACGACTGCCTGCACGGCGGCGACGGCGACGACCAGGTCGAGGGCGGCAAGGGCGACGACCGCGTCGGCGGCGGGCCCGGCAAGGACCGGGTCAAGGGCGGCAGGGGCGAAGACACACTTCAGGCCGGGGGCGGCCGGGACCGGATCGACGCCGCCGACGGCGAGCGCGACATCGTCAGCTGCGGCGGCGCCAACGACCGTGTCCGCGCCGACCGCAAGGACAAGACGCGCGGCTGCGAGAAGGTGAACCGGAGCTAGATCCGGCGGGCGACGACCGCGACGATCTCGACGACGCGGGGCATCGAGGAGCGGCGGACGATCCGCACGCCCGTGAGCAGGATCAGCCGGCCGAACTGACGCCAGACCGGGCCGTCGGTGACCCGGGTCTCGACCGAGTCCTCGATCAAGGTCCGCGTCTCGACCTCGAAGCCGTCGCCCAGCTCGGCGGCGAGCTCGTCGGCGGTCGGCCGGAAGCCGGTGTCGACCGGGTCGCGGTGGCGGGGGAAGCGTCGCGGTGCGGTGACGATCAGCCTCCCGCCCGGCTTGGTCAGCTCCCGCAGGCTGGCGATCGCCCGGGCGCGCTCGGGCACGTGCTCGAGCATGCTCGCGGAGATCACCACGTCCCCCGTGCCGCGCAGCTCCTCGGGCACGGCTGCCGGATCGGTGACGTCGGCGACGACGTCCACTCCGGCACCGGCGCGCGCGTCGATGTGAACGATCCGCGTGCCGGCCTCGCGCAGCGGCCGGAAGATCTCGTAGTCGATGTGGGGCTGGATCAGGCAGCGAAACTCCTCGCTCGACGAGCCGACGTCGAGGACCGTCGCCTCCGGCCCCAGGTCGATGCCGCGGATCCGCTCGCCGATCCACCGCGCCTCAGCGGCAAGCATCGTGGCCTCTTCCCGTGCTCATGGGACGAGACTATTCCCGCCGGCGCCGTTCACAGAACTGACACGAGCACCTGCCCATCTGATCTACGATCCGGCACGTGCGGGTCAAACTCGGGGTGCTCTTGGTGGCAGGGATCGCCGCGATAGCGGCGCCGGTGGCCGCTGACCAGTCGGCCGGAGGCCCAGGCCCGGACACGCTCAAGGGGACGAAGGGCGCCGACGACCTCTCCGGCCGCGGCGGCAACGACGTCCTGCGCGGCGTCAAGGGCAAGGACAAGCTGCGCGGCGGATCCGGCGACGACGAGCTCAAGGGCTCGAAGGGCAAGGACCGGCTGCTCGCCGGGAGTGGCGCCGACATCCTGATCGGCGGCAAGGGCAAGGACACGTTGAATCCCGGCTCAGGCGAGGACGGCGTCAACATGCGCGATGGGGTCGAGCTCGCGAGCCCAGGGCCCGACGTGATCAAGGCGCGCGACGGCGAGCCGGACCAGATCAGCTGCGGCGACGGCAACGACAAGGCGATCGTTGACGCTGAGGAAGAGGGCGTGTACGACTGCGAGACCGTGGTCGAGCCGCCGGAGGCGGCGCCCGAGTCGTGACCCGCCGTCCCGGCGATCACAGCGATTTCCTGCGCCGGGGAGAGCTCGCCGACGAGGGGGTTGCCGAGCGGCTCGAGGCCGACCAGCCCGAGGCGACGCTGCGCCGGCGGGAGTTCCTCGGGCCGCACCGCCGCGCTCGCCGGAGGCGCCAGCCTCGCGACCGCACTGCCGCTCGACACCCTGGTCAGCGCCGCCGCGCGGTCGCAGGCCAAGCGCAAGCCCCTCCCCAGCCCCGGCGACATGCCACTTGACACGATCGTGGTCCTGATGATGGAGAACCGCTCCTTCGACCACTACTTCGGCTGGCATCCGGACGCCGACGCGAAGAACACCGGGCTCAGCTTCCCCGACGCGGAGGGGAACCCGATCGAGACCTTCCGCCTGACCCCCGACTTCCAGGGCTGCCAGTACCGCGACCCCGACCACGGCTGGGACGGCGGGCGATGGCAGTGGAACGGCGGCAAGAACGACCGCTTCGTCACCGGCAACGAGGAGCTCGACGGCAGCGACGAGTTCGCGATCGGCTACTACCTGAAGGAGGACCTCGGGTTCATCCCGCACGCCGCCGACGCCTACACGCTCTACGACCGCTGGTTCACCGCGATCATGGGCCCGACCTGGCCGAACCGCCACTACCAGTGGAGCGCCCAGTCGGGCGGCGAGAAGAGCAACGGCGACGTCGAGGAGGCGGTCCCGCTCGGCGCCGGCGAGGGCCTCTACACCTGGGAGACGATCGACAACCGCGCCACGGCGAACGGGGTTAGCTTCCGTTACTACTACTCGGACCTCCCGTTCGGCGGCGTCTACGGTCGCGACACCGTGCTCAACTCGGCGCCGGTTCAGCAGTTCTATGCCGAGGCCGCCGCCGGCACGCTGCCCAACATCTGCTTCGTCGACCCGCCCTTCCGCGACGGCGGCGGGGGCAACGGCCTCTCCGCCGACGAGCACCCGCACGGCGACGTCCGCCTGGGCCAGGCGTTCATGTCCGACGTCGCGCACGCGTTCATCTCGTCGCCGCAGTACCGCCGTGGGGCGATGTTCATCGACTACGACGAATGGGGCGGCTTCTTCGACCACGTGAAGCCGCGCTTCGTTCCCGACGACCGGCGCTCGAAGGACCTCGCCGAGGACTTCGGGATGACCGGCTTCCGGGTGCCGGGGGTCGCGATCTCCCCATTCACCCTGGGTGGCGGCGTCAACCACATGACCATCACCCACGAGTCGATCCTGAAGCTGATCTCCTATCGCTTCAAGCTCGGCTACCTGAACAAACGGCATCGCTACGCGTCGAACATCGGCCGCAGCTTCGACTTCACCCGCAACGACTTCGACCCGCCCGATATTCCGGACCCGGAGACGATCGTCGCCCAGCCTTGCGTCATTCAGCGTTCCGAGGACCCCGGCGCGGAGGCGCCGCACGGCGAGATGGCGGCGCTCGAGACCTCCGGCTACCTGGAGAGCGTCGGGGCGAAGGTCTACGAGGGCACCCCGGAGCAGATCTTCCGCGAGCCCGACAGCGTCGTTCGCACCTACGAGGCGTCGCCGCGCCGTCGATGATCGGGCGCCCGGCGGATCACAGCGCCCGCCTGCGCAGGGGCGAGCTCGCCGACGAGGAGGCCGCCGCGCGGCTCGAGGCGGCCCAGCCCGACGCGACCCTGCGCCGCCGCGAGTTCCTCGGCCGCACCGCGGCGATCGCCGGCGGGGCGAGCCTCGCCGCCACCCTGCCGCTCGACACGCTGGTCAGTGCCGCGGCGCGCTCGCAGGCGAAGCGCAAGCCCCTCCCCAGCCCCGGCGACATGCCGCTCGACACGATCGTGGTCCTGATGATGGAGAACCGCTCCTTCGACCATTATTTCGGCTGGCATCCCGAGGCCGACGCGCAGAACGCCGGGCTCAGCTATCCGGATGCCGAGGGCAACCTGATCCCCACTCACCGGCTGCCGCCGGACTACCAGGGCTGCGGGCACCCCGACCCGGATCACGGTTGGGATGGCGGCCGCTGGCAGTGGAACGGCGGACGCAACGACCGCTTTGCCACCGGCAACGAGGAAGGCACCGGCAGCGACGAGTTCGCGATCGGCTACTACGAGCGCGAGGACCTGGGCTTCCTGCCTGCGGCGGCCGAGGCCTACACGCTCTACGACCGCTGGTTCACCTCGATCATGTCCTCGACATTCCCCAACCGGCACTACCAGATGTCGGCGCAGGCGGGCGGATTCAAGTCGAACACCTTCCCGCCCCAGCCCGGGCACGAGGACGGGTACTCCTGGGAGACGATCTTCGACCGCGCGCAGGCGAACGGCGTGGATGTCGCGTACTACGTCGCCGACCTGCCGCCGTCCGCCCTCTATGGCGCGACGGGGGATCGCGATCCTCCGCCCGATCGAGCAGTTCTACGCCGACGCGGCGGCCGGCCTGCTGCCGGCGATCACCTTCGTCGACCCGCCGTACGGCGACATCGGCGCATCGCGGCGCCGGCGCGAGCCTCGTCGTGACCGGCGCGGGCGCGAGCGACCACCCCCACTCCGACGTCCGGCTCGGCCAGGCCTTCATGTCGGACATCGTCCACTCGCTTCATCGAAGGGCCCCAGTACAAGCGGGGCGCGATGTTCATCAACTACGACGAGTGGGGCGGCTTCTTCGACCACGTGAAGCCGCGCTTCGTCCCCGACGAGCGGGCCGACAAGGAGAACATCGACGAGGACTGGCGGCTGACCGGATTCCGCATCCCGGGCCTGTGCGTCTCCCCGTTCGCGCGCGGGGGTAACGTCGCCCACATGACGGTCACCCACGAGTCGATCCTCAAGCTGATCTCCTACCGCTTCAAGCTCGGCAACCTGAACAAGCGCCACCGCTACGCGTCGAACATCGGCCGCAGCCTCGACTTCACCCGGACCGACTTCGACCCGCCCGAGCTTCCCGACCCGGCCGCCGTCGCCGCCTCGCCCTGCGGGGGCGGCAGACCGATCGGGCGGATTCGCCGAGCCGCACGGGATGGTCGAGCTCGAGACGTCCGGCTGGCTCGACCGGCTGGGCTACGAGGTCCAGCCGGCGACGTACGACCGCATCTACCGCGAGCCCGACCGGGTCCGCCGCGCGCGCATGGTGGCAACCCGCATGAGGCTGCCCTGGATCGCGTCCGCAGTGCTCGCGGCGGCGCTCACCGCCGGCGTTGCCGGAGCCTCTGCCCGGGATGCCGCGGAGGAGCGCGGGATCAAGGCCTCCGATGGCCCGATCGTCTACGCGATCGTGATCGACGGGCTCGACGGCGACGCGGTCGACGAGGGCAAGGCGCCGTTCATCTCATCGATGCTCGGCGGCGGCGAGGGCGCATCCGCGACCTACTTCGAGGAGTCGCGCTCGGTGATGCCGACCGTGACGAACGCGAACCACACGGCGATGATGACCGGCGCCTACGCCGGCGACTCGGGCATCGCAGGCAACGAGTTCGCCCTCTATGCGCCGCTCGAGAACGGCGACTCCTGCGCCAGCACCGGGCCCGAGAACCTCAAGGCCGTGCCGACGACGACGAGCGGCGAGAACCTCAACTGCCCCCAGGCCGAGATGGTCTTCGAGGCGATCAAGCGGCAGGGCAACCCCGGCGGACTGGTGACCGCAGGGATCTTCGGCAAGCCCAAACTCGGCCGGATCTTCGCCGGGCGGAACGTGGACCCCGACAGCCGCGACGTCGACTACCTGTGGGCCCCCTGTGCCTCCGGCCCCGACGACGACGAGTACTGCGGACAGGTGGAGACGAACCCGATAACCGGCTATGGGCTCGACGACGCCCAGGTGATGGACGAGGTCGTCCGCGCGAGCACTGAGGGGGTCCCGGCCGGCGGCGCGATGGAGCGGCCGGACTTCACCTTCGTGAACCTGCATCAGGTCGACTCGGCGGGCCACCTGACTGGTCGCAGCGCGATCTACGACACGGCGGTCGGCATGGCCGACGACCAGATCGAGCGTCTCGTGACCACCCTCAAGTCCGCAGGCGAATGGGAGCGGACGGTGATGATCATCCTCTCCGATCACGCGATGGAGGCAGTGCCGACCAAGGTGAACCTGGAGAGCGTGATCGAGGACGCCGGCGTTCCCGCCGACCAGTTCTCGGCGGTGATGGGCGACAACGCGAGCGCCGCACACATCTACCTGGCCGACCGCGAGAGCGACGCGCGCTTCACGGTTGCGAAGCAGATCCGCGACGCGCTCGCCGCCCACCCGTCGGTCGCCGACGCGCTCTACCGCGAGCCGAACCCGGAGGACGGCGGGAACGCCCACACGCTCGCCGGCGAACGCCCCGACTGGCATGTCGAGGGCGAGCGCAGCGGCGACATCTTCGTCGACGCGAAGGCGGGGACGATCTTCGGAAGCTCATCGAGCATCAACAACTTCGCCTCCGGGGCACACGGCTCGAGCTCGACCCGCGACAACTTCTTCGCCGTCCTCGGCGGCAGCCCGCTGATCCGCCAGGGCGCGATCGCGGGCGCGGCGGCGCCGAACTTCGACGACACCGCCGACAACCCGGAGCAGGCCGAGAACGTCGACGTCGCCGCCACGGTGATGGGCCTCTTCGGGCTCTTCGCGCCCGACGACAACGCCGGCCGCTTCCTGAAGCAGGCCTTCGACAAGAAGCTCCTGAAGGAGACGGCGAAGCCGGAGACGCCGAAACTCCGCATCAAGGGCGGCGGCGGCAAGCTCACGCTCCGTTTCCGCCCGGAGGGTGGCCTCTACGACCTCCAGCTCCGCGACGGGGGCGGCTGGGACAAGCTCCTGAAGAAGTCATCCAAGGAGAAACTGAAGGTCAGGGGTGAGAAGGGCGAGAAGGCGACCTTCCGCCTGCGCTCGATCTCGGCAGCCGGCGTCAAGAGCGCCTGGCGCAAGGCGACCGCGCGCTTCTAGTCGCGCGAACGTCCCGCATGCCCGCACATAGCGCGGCATCAGGGACGTTCGGTTAAAGCGCGATCTCCTGAGCGTCGACCCGGCCCTCTCGCCACGCGGCGAGGACGGCACGGGCGATCGCGAGGTCCTGAATCGCGAGGCCGGTCGAGTCGAAGAGGGTGATCTCGTCATCGCCGGACCGCCCGTGAGCGGCGCCGGTGAGCACCGCCCCGATCTCGGTCACGTCGTCGCGGGCAAGTTCGCCCGCGGCGACCGCCCCCGATAGCTCGCCGCCGCCCGAGGCCTGCTGCCATTCGTCGCAGAACAACGCCACCGGCGGCGCACCGCCTTCGGCGATCCGCCGCCCTCGGCTCAGGACGCCCCGCTCGACCTCCGCCTTGCCGTGGGCATCGGCGCCGAGCACCGCGAGGTGCTGACCCTCGCGAAGGCCGGCCGCGGCGATCACGGGCTCGTCGCCGGGCGTGACGGTGACGACGACGTCCTGGGCCGTCGCCTCGCCGAGGTCGCCGGCGCGCCAGCCGAGCTCCGCCGCCAGCGCCTCGGCGCTCTCCGCGCGCAACATCGCAGCAGATACCACTCCCGCCCACCCCGTAGCCCGCGGCGGCCAGGCAGCGTGCCGCGAAGGCCCCGTTGACCCCGCAGCCGATCAGCCCGACCGTGCCGCTCCCTCGGCGGCGAGCACCTGGGCCGAGACCGCGGCGGCCGCACCGGTGCGAAGGGACGTGACGCTCGCGCAGTCGAGGATCGCGGCGAGCTCGCCCGTCTCGGCGCTCGAGACCACCAGCGCGCCGGTAACGACCGGCAGCCCCTGCGCCGAGTTGCCCGGGAACGAGGTCACCCACTTGAGCATCGCGAGCCCGTCGCCACGGGCCGGCATCGCCCGGAAGTCACCGGGCACCCCGCTGCGCGCCTCCGCCTCCGGCCCGGCGTCCAGGTAGACCTTCGCCGGCATCGCCCACTCGCCGCGAGCGTGCCGCTCGAACGCCTCGCGGACGAGCCCATTCGCCTCACCGGGAGCAACGGCTGCGAGCACCGCGGCAGAGTCGAAGACCGGGATCACAGCTCGATTTGTATGCGAAGTCGACACGGACCGCGCACCACGCGTGAACCGAATCCGACCAGGCTTTCCAGCGGCGGAGGGTGAAACCTCGTGGTCGAGGTGCCCATCCGAGAAATGTGGCGACCGGCGTGAGCCGGTTCCGGTTCGACTCCGGCGCCCTCCGCCGTACAATTTGATGCCTCGGATGGGTGCGAAACGACGCGTTTCGCTTCACCAGGACCGGCCCGCGACGCGGGCCGGTCCTCATTTGTAGACCAGAGGATTAGATTCTCTTCGTGGCCACCAACGGAAACCGCAAGCCGCCGCGACCGCGGATCGAGCTCGTCACGCCGGCGCCCTCGCCGCAGGAAGCGGCCGCGGTGACCGCGGCGCTCGAGCAGTTCCTCGCCGACACCGCGCCCGCCCCGGCCACCGAGGGACCCTGGATCAACCCGTGGCAGCGGGCCGCCCTCTATGAGGGTGTCCGCGCGAAGGACGCCGTCTCCTCACCGTGGAGCGAGGGCCCCACGTGGACCCTGCGCTGATAGAACAGGCGTAGGAGAAACGCAAACCCCCGACGGGAGGAGACCCGAGTGGCGGTAGTCAAGATCATCGAGCTCGTGGGCAGCTCGCGCGAATCGACCGACGACGCGGCGAAGCAGGCGCTCTCGTCGGCGCAGAGCTCGCTTCGAAATGTCCGCGCTGTGGACATCGTCAGCACCGGCATCCGCGGTGACAACCTCGACGAGTACCGCGCGCACGTCCGCGTCGCGTTCCTGATCGAGGGAACCGACGTCGACTAGACCATCTACTCGCGGACCGGGCGGCCCGATCGGGCCGCCCGGCCGCAGAACTGACAGGAGTAGGACATGAGCGGGACTTCCATTCGACGCGCGGTGCTCGCCACCGCGATCGCAGCAAGCCTCGTCACCGCCGCCCCAGCGTTGGCGGCGACGACCTACAGCGGCAACGGCACCACCGACCCCGCCGTGAGCGTCGTGGTCAAGGTGAAGGGCAAGAACTTTCCGATCGTGCGGAGCGTCACGGTCGGCCAGGTCTCCTACACCTGCACCGACGGCTCGTCGTTCACTGCGCCGGAGGCCTTCACCGTCGGGGAGCTTGAGGTCAACGACAAAGGCAAGTTCAAGTTCAGCGGCGAGGCGGACGACGGCAGTGCGAGCCTGAAGCTGTCCGGGAAGCTGAGTGGCAACGGCAAGGAGATCAGCGGCAGCTTCACCGAGATCCGCGACCAGCCAGGCGGGGTCAGCTGCACCTCGGGTAAGCAGCTTTGGGAAGCAAAGCGCGCCTGAGACGCACCCCGAGGGGTAAAAACCCCTAAACCCGGTCAGCTTTCCTGGTAATATCGCGGGACCTCGCTTCCGAGGCCCGGAACGCCAGCGACCCCAAGGGGGATTTGGACTCCATGGAGCCCACCGCCGCACCCGAGAAGCCCAAGGCCGATTACGCCGACCTCGATGTCACCGAGGGCAAGGAACAGAAGGGCAAGGGCAAGCTCGGTTCGCTCGAGAATCCCGAGGTCTACGACGGCGTACCCGGCCACGTGATCCCCGCGATCACGCGGGAGTTCGACGACTTCGACACCGAGGCCGCCAGCTTCATGCGCGGCGATCAGACCGAGGAGCAGTTCATCGGCTTCCGGCTGAAGCAGGGCGTGTACGGCCAGCGCCAGGCCGACGTACAGATGATCCGGGTGAAGCTGCCGATGGGCGGGATCACGCCGGACCAGATGGACGCCTTCGCGAGCGTGATCGAGAAGTACGCGCCGCTCGACAAGGGCCACATCACCACGCGGCAGAACATCCAGATCCACCACGTCCCCCTCCCCGACGCGGCGAAGTTGATCCGCGAGCTCGCCGACGCCGACCTCTCCTCGCGCGAGGGCTGCGGCAACACGGTCCGCAACGTCAGCGGCGACCCGCGCGCCGGCGTCTCCGAGGGCGAGCCCTTCGACATCACCCCCTACGCCGGCGCCTACGTGCGCTATTTCGTCCGCCACCCGACGACCCAGCTGATGCCGCGAAAGATCAAGACCGCGTTCAGCGCCACCGACGAGGACGTCGCGATCACCGGCATCCATGACATCGGCTTCATCCCTCGCCTCCGCGACGGCGTAAAGGGCGTCGAGATCCGGGTCGGCGGCGGCACCTCGATCATGCCGCGGATCGCCCCCACGCTCTACGAGTTCGTCGAGCTCGAGAACGGCGACTACCTGAAGGTCACGGAGGCCTGCCTGCGGATCTTCGACCGCCAGGACTGGCTGCGCGTCAACCGGGCCCGCGCCCGGATCAAGGTGCTGATCGACAAGATCGGGATCGACGCCTTCCGCGACCTCGTCGAGGAGGAGCTCGAGGGCGAATGGGTCGGCGAGCGTGACTTCACGATCGATCACCTGCTGCTCCACACGAACGAGCAGGAGACGATCGAGGCTCTCCCTGTGCCGACGGGCTACGGCAGCCCCAACGGAGATACCTCCGAGTTCGACCTGTTCCGCGAGTCCAACGTCTTCCCGCAGCGCCAGGAGGGCTACTCGACGGTGACGGTCAAGGTGACACGCGGGGACCTCACGCCGGACCAGCTGCGCGGCCTCGGCCAGATCATGCGCGAGTACACGGGCGGGTTCGCGCGGACCACAGTGCAGCAGAACTTCGTCCTGCGCTGGGTTCGCGACGAGGCGCTCTACGACGTGTGGCAGCGCCTTGGCGAGCTCGGCCTCGGCGAGACCGGCGCCCGCGAGGTGACCGATGTCGTCAGCTGCCCCGGTACCGACAGCTGCAAACTCGGGATCACCAGCTCGATGGGGCTGAACCAGGTCGTCCAGGAGCGGATCGAGTCGATGAACATCACCGATCCGCTGACGAAGCAGATCCACATCAAGATGTCCGGCTGCCCGAACGGCTGCAGCCAGCACCACATCGCGACGATCGGCTTCTACGGAGCCTCGCTCAAGGTCGGGGAGCACACGATCCCGGCCTACATCGCGCACGTCGGCGGCCACTACGAGGGCGGCGAGGTGATCTATGGCAAGCGGCTCAAGGTCCGCCTCCCCGCGAAGCGGGTTCCGGAGGCGGTCGAGCGCTGGATCCGCTTCTACGAGGACAAGCGCAATGAGGGCGAGGTCTTCAACGCCTTCGCCGACCGGGTCGGATCCGAAGAGTTCGAGGCGATCGTCAAGGACCTCACCATGCCGATCGAGTTCAACCTCGAGAACATGCAGTTCTTCATCGACTGGGCCCGTCACGAGCCCTACCAGGTGATTCGCGGCGAAGGCGAGTGCGCGGTCTGAGTGGCCCCCACCCTCACACGCGCTGACATCGATCCCGAGGCGGTTGAGGCCGAGCTCGCGGACGCCTCTCCCGAGGAGGCGCTCGCCTGGGCGGCCGAGCAGTTCCCGCGGCTGTCGATCGCCTGCTCGTTCCAGAAGACGACCTCGGCGACGATCGACATGGCGAGCCGCGTCGCTCCCGACGCGCGCTTCTTCTACCTCGACACCGATGTCCTCTTCCCGGAGACGTATGAGACCCGCGACCGGCTCGCCGAGCGGTACGGGATCGAGTTCGAGCGGGTCGCCGGGATCTCCCTCGACGAGCAGGCCAGGCTCTACGGCGACGCGCTGTGGGCCCGCCAGCCCGATGCCTGCTGCGGGATCCGCAAGGTCGAGCCGATGCGCGAGGCCCTCACCGGCGACGTCGACTGCTGGGTCTCCGGCATCCGCCGGGCCGACTCGGCGAGCCGCGCCGGCGCGAAGAAGTTCGGCTGGGACGTCCGCTTCGGCCTCTGGAAGCTGAACCCGCTCGCGGACTGGACCGAGAAGGACGTCTGGAGCTACATCAACGAGCACGGAGTGCCCTACAACCCACTGCACGACCAGGGCTACCCGTCGATCGGCTGCACCCACTGCACCCGGCCCCCGTCGGCCGCCGGCGGGCCCCGATCCGGACGCTGGGCCAACGCCGACAAGACCGAATGCGGGCTGAACGGGTAGCGCCTGTCGCTACCCTTCCGCGCCTCTCCCGCCAGAAATAACACCCGAAACCCGAACCTGGAGCCCCCCTTGCCTGAGACTGACACCGCCCTGAAACTGACCCTGAGCGCTCGCCAGACCGCCGACTTCGAGCTGCTCGCCAACGACGGCTTCGCGCCGCTCGACGGCTTCATGGGCTCGGACGACTGGCGCGCGACGGTCGAGGACATGACGCTCGCCGACGGCAGCGAGGTCTGGCCGATCCCGGTCACGCTCGCGACCGACCTCGACTGTGCGGAGGGCGACGTGGTCGAGCTCGAGGCCAACAACGGCAAGGCGCTCGGCCGTGTGACGGTCAGCGAGATCTTCGAGCGCGATGTCGAGCGTGAGGCCGAGCAGGTCTACCGCACGACCGACAACGAGCACCCGGGTGTCGCCGCCATCCGCGAGGAGGGCAACCGCTGCGTCGCCGGCAAGATCGAGGCCGACGCCGCGCCGGACCACGAGGACGCGTTCATGCGCCGCTACCTCACTCCCGCCGAGTCGAAGGCTGAGTTCGAGAAGCGAGGCTGGCAGCGCATCGTCGCCTTCCAGACCCGCAACCCGATCCACCGCGCCCACGAGTACCTGACGAAGGCGGCTCTCGAGGTCTCCGACGGCCTCTTCCTGCACCCCCTGATCGGCGAGACGAAGAAGGGCGACATCCCCGCCGACGTGCGGATGCGCTGCTACGAGATCCTGATGGAGAACTACTACCCGAACGATCGTGTCGTCCTTGGCGTCAACCCCGCGGCGATGCGCTATGCCGGCCCCCGCGAGGCGGTCTTCCACGCCGTCGTGCGCCGCAACTACGGCGCGACCCACTTCATCGTCGGCCGTGACCACGCGGGTGTCGGCGACTACTACGGCACCTACGACGCGCAGAAGATCTTCGACGACATCGACATCGCGAAGCTCGGGATCGAGCCGCTGATGTTCGAGCACACCTTCTGGTGCAACGAGTGCGAGGGCATGGGCTCCGGCAAGACGTGCCCGCACGAGGCGGAGTCCCGACTGTTCCTCTCGGGGACCAAGGTGCGCGAGATGCTCGAGGCCGGCGAGAAGCCGCCCCACGAGTTCACACGGGAAGAGGTTGCCGACATCCTGATCGACGCCTACTCAAAGGAGAACGACTGAAATGGGAGAGTGGAAGGGCTTCACCCTCTGGATGACGGGCCTCTCGGGGGCCGGCAAGTCGACGATTTCCGACGTCGTCGTCGCTGAATTCGGAAACCGCGGTGTCCCCGTCGAGGTGCTCGACGGCGACGTCGTCCGCGAGAACCTCTCGAAGGGCCTCGGCTTCTCGAAGGAGGACCGCGACACCAACATCCGCCGCATCGCCTTCGTCGCCGACCTGCTCTCGAAGAACGGCACGCCGGTGATCACCGCCGCGATCTCCCCCTACCGCGAGATCCGCGACGAGGCCCGCGAGCTGATGGACGGCCGTTTCGTCGAGGTCTTCATCGCCACCTCGCTCGAGGACTGCGAGGCCCGCGACGTCAAGGGCCTCTACGCCAAGGCTCGCTCGGGCGAGATCCCCGAGTTCACGGGCGTCTCCGACCCCTACGAGGCGCCGGAGAACCCCGAGCTGAACGTCGAGACCGCGGGCAAGACGCCCGAGGAGTCGGCGCAGCAGATCCTCGACTACCTCGAGGAGAAGGGCCTGATCCCCGCCGCCTAAGGCGGGCGCGTACAACATCCGTCCAGGCCTGAGGTCGCACTCAGGCACGGAGAAAACTCTTCGGAGCCTCCACGTTGCGAGGCCGTCGGCCCTGGCCTATCTTCGGTGCGGTGGGACGGAGAAGGGGAGTACGGAAGCTCCTGGCAGGCGCGGTTGCCGCGGCGGCGCTCCTCGCCGCGCCGGCGGACTCGGCGATGGGAGCGACGATCGTCGCGGCGACCAACGTCTCGGTGCCGTCGGTCGCGGGTTCCGTGCAGACCGGGCGACTGAACCCCGACGGCATTCCCAGCAACTGCTCCGGCGTACTCAAGTTTGAGCCGACCGTCATTCAGGCGGGCGACGCGATCAGCTTCACCAACCACACTTTCCGCAGTCGGCTCACCAACCCGGTTTGCATCACGATCACTTTCCCCTCGGTGAACGCGTGCTCGATCTTCAGCGCGGCCTACGTCCCCGGGTTCAACCCGTCGAACATCCTCCAGAATTACGCCGCGGACCTGGGGTCGTCGACCAGTTCCGGCGGGACGTACTCGTTCAATGTCGGCGCCGAGCAGCCCTTCGGCGTCGTCGTGCACACGCTCACACCGGGCGCAAGCTGTGGCGGATACAACCTGACGGCCTCGAGCGACCGGCCGTGGGCGGATACGACGCCGACCTTGAGCGGCACGCCGACCCCGGGCTCGATCCTCACCGGCGGCAACGCGACCTGGGTCACAACACCGCCGGCGCAGCCGGTCGCGCGGCAGTGGGTCCGTTGCAACGCCTCAGGCGCGAGCTGCGCCGACATCGCAGGCGCCACGGACCCTACCTACACGGTGACCGACGCCGACGTCGGAAGCTCGCTCCGGTTCCGCAACCACGTGAACGACGCCGGAGGCACCAGCACCGCGCAGTCGCGCTACGTGGAGCCGTTCATCCCGTTCGAGAGCCACACCGGCTCGCTCGGGCCTGGGGACCGGGTGCAAAACGGCAACTTCGTCCGCGACACCATCGAGAGCCGCTGCCTCACGCCCAAGACGGCACCGAACATTCTCAGCGCGGCCAACAGCTACCTGTACGACGCATATCCCGTGACGAGCCTCCTCAACGAGCCCACCTGCCTGGCCGCCCACACCCGCGCCATCGCGTCGTGCGGCGCCGGAGTCTCACCGGTCGTCTACAACCCCGCGTTCGACCCGGTGGCTGGGATCGCCACGAACTACGCCGGCAACTCCGGTGACGCGTTCGGGCTGCCAAACCTGGCGGTCGTCCCGTTGGGGGCCGGCGAGCGGCGCGAGGTCGTCGTCAGCCACGGCAACTCGGCAGGGACGTGCGCCTCATACGACGTCACCCTCGGTGCGACCACCCCGTTTGCGACCGCCCGCCCGGCCTTGAGCGGTACGCCGGTCGAGGGCGGGACGCTAACGACAACCGACGGGACCTGGTCGGGCACGCCGGCGATCGCCTACTCCTGGCGCCGATGCGACGCGAACGGCGACGGCTGCACGCCGATCGACGGCGCGAACAGCTCGACCTACAACCCCACGGCCGCCGATGTCGGCTCGCGTCTTCGCACCCGGGTGACGGCCACGCAGGGCCAGACCGTTTCGTCCGACTCCGCGCCGACCGAGATCGTCGCGGCGGTTCCTGACCAGGGTGGTGGCGGGGACGGCGGGGGCGGCGGCACCGAGGATCGCGACCCACCGGACGGGCAGATCCGCAAGGTCAAGGTGAAGGGCGACGACATCAAGGTCAAGTTCCGCTCCGACGAACCCGGCTCGACGTTCGAATGCCGGCTCGACCGGAAGAAGTTCAAGCCCTGCACCTCACCCAAGCGCTATCGCAACCTCCGCGACGGCAAGCACCGGGTGTTCGTCCTCGCCACCGATCCGGCCGGGAACGAGGACGACAAGGCGGCTAAGAAGGGTTTCGGCGTTGGGTAGCCGGTTGCGGCGAGTGCGACGGTGGTCTACCGTTCCTCGTGTGAAGTGGGGGCGCAGGGTTGGATTGCTCGTATCCGTGGCCGCGGTGCTCGCGGCGGTGGTTCCGTCGAGCGCGAGCGCGGTGACGACCTGCGTCAAGTCCGGCGTGAACGTGAGCATCACGCTGTTCGCCGACAACGACCAGGCCAGCCTCACCGTGGGGGCGGGGGACGAGATCGTGATCACCGGCGCCCTCGGAGCGCCCGTGACATGCAGCGGGGGGGCGCCCACCCTGACCAACGTGGACACGATCAGCATCACGCAGACCGGTTCGCTCAGGGGTACCGCGGGGATCTTCATGCCACCGGGCGGATTCGGACCCGGAGCAACCGCGGAGCCGGGCGGCACCTCCGAGATCGAAATCGTGGTCGACCTCGGCGACGGAGAGGAGATGGCCCTGCTCGACTCCTTCAGCATCTCGCCTGCGGCGAGCGACGACCTCGATCAGTTCCGCTTCGGCACGCTGGCGGGGGGTGGCATCGGCGGCAACCTCAACCTTCCCGAACCGGGCCCACCGGATGGCGACGATGTCCGGCTGATCGACGTTGAAGTGGTCAATGCTGCCACCGGCGCGCCCGGCCTCGAGTTCGACGCCACGACTATCGACGCCTCCGGCGGGCCGGAGTTCACGGGACCGGTCGCCTCGGGTCAGCTCAACCTGACCGGCGCCAACGGCCCGGACACGTTCGTCGGGGGCAACTCGTTCAACGTGGTCCACGCCAATGACGGCGCGGATCTCGTGGTGAGCGGCCCCGGCACCGACCAGCTCTTCGGCGGACCCGGCAACGACACGGTCAGCTATGTCAGAGCCACCGGAGCGGTCACCGTGGATATGTCGAGGACGGACTTCCAGGAAACCGGCGGTTCGAGCCAGGAGGACCTGGACAGCTTCGTCAACCTCATCGGCAGCCCCTTCGGCGACACCATCAGCGCCACCAACGAAGGCAACGACGTGAACGGCCGCGGCGGCACCGACACGATCACCCTCCTGGGCGACAACGACACCTTCGACGCGCTGGACGGCACACCCGACACGATCGACTGCGGCAACGGCTTAGATTCCGGCACCTCCGACGAGGCCGGCGTCGATGCGATCGCCGCCAACTGCGAGACCGTGAACTTCGTGCCGAGCACGACCATCTCCGCGGGCCCGTCCGACGGCGGCTTCACCAACGACTCCACCCCGACCTACGAACTGACGGCGAACGAGGCGGCGAGTTTCGCGCTGAGCGTCGACGGCGGCGGCTTCCAGCCCTGCAGCGCCGCGTGTGAGGTGCCGTCACTCGCCGACGGCCCCCACACGCTGACGTTCCGAGCGACTGACACGACCGGTCTCGTCGAACAGACACCCGTCGCCCGATCCGTCACCGTCGACACAGCCCCACCCGAGACATCAATCGACTCGGGTCCGGCCGACGGCTCGCTCACGTCGGAACCAAGTGCGACTTACGGGTTCAGCTCGGGCGACGGCGCGAGCTTCGAGTGTTCCCTCGATGGTGCCGCGTTCACCACGTGCGCGTCACCCGCCAATTTCGGCGGGCTCGGCGACGGCTCGCACACGCTCGACGTCCGCGCCGTCGACGTCGCGGCGAACGCTGATCCCTCCCCCGCCCGCCGCACGCTGCGCGTCGACACCGCGGCGCCCGAAACCTCGCTGAAGAAGCCCAAGTTCAAGGGCTCGAAGGTCACCTTCAAGTTCTCCTCGGACGAAGATGACGCGACCTTCGAGTGCAAGCTCGACAAAAAGGACTTCAAGCCCTGTGAATCGCCGAAGAGCTATCGCAGGCTCGACGCCGGCAAGCACAAGTTCTTGGTTGTCGCCACGGACGCCGCGGGCAACGAGGAGGACAAGGCGGCAAAGGCGAAGTTCGATGTCGGCTGAGCGGGCGAAAAAACTGCGGAGGCACCGTGTTGCAAAACGGGGGACGATGGTGCAGCCTTGTCGGTGGATGCCTGGGATGAAGTTCGGAACATCGATCGGTGCCGTCGCCGCGATCGCAGCGCTCGGCGCCGCGGCTCCCGCGAGCGGTCATGTCGACCCGCCGGGATGCAGTGCAGGAGGTTCCCTTCTCGAGTACAACCTTTCCGATCCGGACGGCATTCACATCATCCATCGCGACGGCGACCACGTTGAGGTCGCCGCGCGGGTCAAAAACAATGCGAACCCACAGGTCTGCTCGGTGACCGACGCGACCGTCACCGCTCGGGTCCCCGCCCCGGATGGCACCCCGGGCCCGACCACCACGCTTGCGACCGATATCGATCTCCTCGCCGGGACGCCGCCGACGAACCTCCCGACCACCGCGCCGTATGACTACAACTTCAATCCGGGAGTCTTTTCGGGTCCCGTCAGCATCGCGCTATCAGGCGACCAACACGACTCGGCCATGCACACGCCCGGCTTCCTCACCTCGGCTGGGAGGACCCTGGTGGTGACCAGGCCGACCGCCTCGATCTCGGTGGCGCCCGTGATCTCCAGCGGCCCCGTTCCATTCGGGGCGACCTACAGCTACACGCTGACCAACACAAGTCCGGACAACACCTTCCCAGGGGAGCCCGAGCCGGAGATCGTCGACGGCAGCGAGGAGACGTCGGTAATCGCCGACGACACCTGCTCGCCGCTGACCTTCACCGGAGGCAACACGATGGTCGAGTTCCCCCCGAGCGTGGATCCCGGGGAAACCTGGACGTTCACCTGCAGTCGCACGTTCTCGACCCCTGGGTCATTCACGAACCACGTCCGCGTGGACGCGCAAAGTCACCGCGACGGCCGCCCGTGGCCCGAGTCGCCGGCTCAGAGCACCGTGACAGCCCTCGGCCCCGACATGACCGCCACGAAGTCGCACAACGGTGACTTCGTCGCCGGCGAGACCGGGCGGGTCTACACACTCACCGCCCGCAACTCCGGCAACGCCGCAACCAGCGGCCTGGTGACCCTTCAGGACTCGCTGCCGGCCGGGCTTACCGCCACAGCCATCTCCGGCGACGGTTGGTCATGCAGCCTCGGAACGCTCTCGTGTACGCGCAGCGATGCCCTTGCGGGCGGCGCCTCCTACCCACCGGTGTCCGTCACCGTCGACGTCGCGGCCGACGCGCCCGATCAGGTGACCAACGTCGCTTCGGTCTCGGGCGGCGGCGAGACACCCACCGGCAACAACTCGGCCAACGACCCGACGGCGATCGCCCGGCCCGCCGGCGACGGTGACGGGGGCGGCGGTGGTGGTGGGAATGCGGACACCGATCCCCCTGAGACCAGCCTGAAAAAGCCGAAGCTGAAAGGGTCGAAGGTGACGTTCAAGTTCGGCTCCGATGAGACCGGCTCGACCTTCGAATGCAGGCTCGACAAGAAGCCGTTCAAGGCCTGCACGTCGCCAAAGACCTACAAGAAGCTGAAGGACGGCAAGCACAAGTTCTTCGTCCTCGCCACCGACCCCGCCGGCAACGAGGACGACAAGGCGGCAAAGGCGAAGTTCGAGGTCGGCTAGGGCTTCGCCGGGACCTGCGGCTCGCCGAGCCCGTAGGTCTCGTAATCGCCCCAGACTGAGAAGTTCTTGTGGTCGGGGCCGTGGAAGTCGGCTGAGGCGGTCGGGACGAGGTCGAACTCCTCGCAGAGCTCGAGGCAGTGCTTCGTCTGCTCCTCGGTGTGCGGCGGGTAGAAGGTCTCGATCCCGTCGAGGCCGACGTCGCGGACGAGGCTCTCGACGAGGTCCCGGACCTGGTCAGGGTCCTTGACGTCCCAGTAGGGGTGGGCGACGACGGCGACCCCGCCGGAATCATGGATCAGCTCGACCGCCTGCTCGGCGGTCGGCCACTTGCGCGAGACGAACGCCTTCGCGCCCGGGACGAGGTACTCCTCGAAGAAGGGGCCGAGGTCGGGACCTGCGCCCGCTGCCTTGGCGATGTGCGGGCGGCCGATCGCGTCGGCCGCGCCGGCCTTGGCGGCCGCCTCCTCGAAGGTCACCTCCACCCCGTGCTCGTTCAGGCGGCTGATGATCTCCTTGGCCCGGTCGACGCGCTCCTGCTGGGCGCGGTCGCAGGCGGGCTTGATCTTCTCGAGGTCGATCCAGTAGCCGCAGATGTGGAGGTCCTCGGAGTACTTGTGCACGCAGGACATCTCGACCGCCGGGACGCACTCGATGCCAACCTCTGCCGCGGTCTCGAGCGCCTCGGGGACCCCGGCGACGCCGTCGTGGTCGGTGAGCGCCATCGTGGTGACCCCGGCCGCGGCGGCGGAGCGGACGACGTCTGCCGGCGGCAGCTCGCCGTCGGAGACCGTCGAGTGGGATTGGAGGTCGATCAGGGTCAAAGGACGCGGGATGGTAGCGATCGCCCGTCCTTCTTGACTCAAGTAGTTAAGAATGGAGGTATGAGGATCACGGCAAAGGCCGATTACGCAGTCCGCGCGACGCTCGAGCTCGCCGGCGCGCCCGACGGCGAGCCGGTCAAGGGCGAGAGGCTGGCGGACGCGCAGAAGATCCCACTCCAGTTCCTCGAGCACATCCTGCTCGACCTCAAGCACCACGAGCTGGTCAAGGCGAAACGCGGCATCCGCGGGGGCTACTGGCTCGCCAGAAAGCCCGACGAGATCACCGTCGCCGACGTGATCCGAGCGGTCGAGGGCCCGCTCGCCAACATCCACGACATCTCCCCCGAGGCGACCGAGTACCCCGGTAACGCCGAACACCTGCGCGACGTCTGGGTGGCCGTCCGGGCGAACCTGCGCGCGGTGCTCGAGAGCGTCACCCTCGCCGACGTCCGTAACGGGGAACTACCGCCGGCGATCACGAAGCTGCTCGCCGACGAGGGCGCCTGGGCGGCCCGCTGAACACGACGACGGTTGTCGGTTGAAATCCTCGGCGGGCCTCGGTTAGCCTCATGGCATGTTCGAAGGGGGGAGACTCGGGCAGGCGGCGGCGCTCGCAATCGTCCTCATTGCGCTCTGCGGCGGGACTGCCCATGCCGATGTCCCGTTGTTCGGAGTCAATACCGGTCAGGCGATGCGGCAGGACGTCGTTGACGTCAACGCCGACCAGTTCTACGGCCGGCTCACCGGCATGGGCGGGAACGTCCTGCGCGAAGACGTGATCTGGAGCCAGGTCGAGCCGAATAACGACCAGTGGAACTGGAGCTATCTGGACGCGGAGATCAATCCTGAGACGGAGGCAGATTCCGGCGTCGGGGTGATCCTGATGTTCTTCAACTCTCCCCAGTGGGCCAGGGATCCGCTGGCGCACCTGATCACCTGCGGGGCGACTAACGCCGCCAGCTGCAGGATGCCGCCGGCGGCCTCGAACCTGCCGGAATGGAAAGAGTTCGTTAAAGAAACGGTCGTTCGCTACGAGGAGGATGTCGTCGCGGTCGAGGTGTGGAACGAGCCGAATCTGAAGTCGTTCTGGCGCCCGAATGGCAACGAGCCGGCACGGTGGGCAGGCCTGGTGCAAGCGGCCGCCGAGGCAACGGCCGAGGTCGATCCCGCAATTCCGGTGATCACGGGCGGGCTCGGCAACGGTACGACGTCCGACACCAACGTCGGAATGATGCAGGGTCCTTACCTCGACGCAGCCTTCGCTTCGAATCCCAATCTCGCGCAACATGTGGATGGGATCGGGATTCATCCGTATCCCGGGCAGGTGCCGCTGACCAACCCCAACAACCGGTTCACCCCGACGTTGAACGAGATCCGGCCCGTGCGTGACGCTCGTGACCCGGGAACGCCGCTATGGGCCACCGAGGTCGGCTATCACACCGGGACTGAGACGACCCCCGAGCTGAACGCCCAGCGCGATGTGCTGAAGCAGATCTACAACGAACTCGACGCAGCGCCGGACATCGAGGCGATGATCGTCCACGCCCTCTACGACCCGCTGTGGAACACAAGCAACGAAGGGGAGCGAAGCTTTGGCCTCGTCTACGGCACGTCTCCCTTCGCGGCGAAACCGGCCTGGGACGAGTTCCAGCAGATGCTCAATCCCTAGGACGGCGGAAGCGCGATTCGCCGCTGCTACCGTTCCCGCCCTCACTCTTCTGACTAACAAAGTCAAGAAGGGGCGCTCCCTCTGATGGATCCCGCTCTCGTCGTATTCGGCTTCGGCATCGGCCTGCTCGTCGGCATGACCGGCATGGGCGGGGCATCCCTGATGACCCCCCTCCTGATCCTCGTTTTCGGGATCTCGCCCGTGACGGCGATCGGGACCGACATCTTCTACGCCGCCGTGACGAAGACCGTCGGCGGCTACCAACACCTGAAGTTGAAGACCGTCCACCGCGGGATCGCCTTCTGGCTCGCAGTGGGAAGCGTCCCGTCGGCGCTCCTGGGAGTCTTCGTGATCGAGCTGCTCCAGCGCTCGTACGGCGAGGAGGGCCTCGACAAGCTCGTGCTCGGGATGCTCGGCGGGGCGCTGCTAGTGGTCGGGATCGCCACCCTCCTGCGCTCGGTCTTCTTCAAGGACGTGATCGCCGAGCGCTACGCGATCCACCTCTACAAGCGCCACATCATCGCCGCGATCCTGACCGGCGTCGTCACCGGCTTCGTGATCGGCCTCACGTCGGCCGGCAGCGGGACCCTGATCGCGATCGCACTGATCGCGATCTTCCGCCTCACGCCGCAGCGCGTCGTCGGCACCGACATCTTCCACGCCGCCGTCCTGCTCTGGGCGGCCGGGATCGCGCACTGGGTCGGCGGCAACGTCGACTTCGTCCTCGCCGGCAACATCCTGCTCGGCTCGGTCCCGGGGGTCCTGGTCGGCGGCATGCTCGCCGTGAAGGCCCCACAGGGCTTCCTGCGCCGCGCCCTCGCCGTCGTCCTGATCGCCTCCGGCACCACCCTCGTCGTCAAGGAGGGCTCGCCCGACGTCGTCATCCCGGCGATCCTCGTCGCCTCGGCGCTCGTCGGCTCCCTCTTCGCCGCCCAGGCGATCAACCAGCGGCGGATGCGCCAACGGCGGGCACCCCCGGCCGAAGCGGCGGCGCGCTAGCGGGCATCGGTCCGGCTATCCGAGGAGGGTCGCCGGGCAGTCACTGAGCCCGCCCCAGAGAAGGGCGAGCACACAGGCGCCCGGCTTTGGCGTGAAGTCCGGGCGGACGAGCCCGAATCCGGTCTCCGGGTTGGCCGGCCCGTAGACCGCCGGCTCCAGGAGCGTGTGGAAGAGGAGCATCTCGACATCGGGCTCCGCCGAGAGGCGTCGGTTGAGGGCCTCGACCATTCCGGCCTGAACCGACTCGGTCAGCGCGCCGATCCCGGTCGTCGTCGTTCCCGTCTCGGTGATCCAGATCGGGGTCGAGCTCTCCCCCACCGCGTCGCGCCATTCTCGGACCAGCTCGACAGACTGCACGGCCCGACCGCCGGTCAGGTCCAAGCCTGGATAGGTGTGCATCGAAATCGCGTCCATCGAGGACGCCGCACCGGCTGCGGAGATTCCCTCGAGGAAGGTCGCAGCCCCGATCGAGGTCGCAGAGCCCGTCTCTACAACCGATGCTCCGGCGACATCCGTCGCCGGACTTACCGCCTTGACCGCCGCGTACGACTGCGAAAGCAGAGCGGCGTACGCAGCCGGGTCGGGGGCCGGGCGCCAGAACTTTGAAAGGTTCGGCTCGTTCCACACTTCGACCCCCGCCGCCGCCGGGTAGCGCTGCGCGATCACCGCGAGCGCGCGGGCGTAGTCGTCGTAGTACTCCGGCAGCGGAGACGCGAGGCATATGCCGGTCACCCCTGCGCACGCATCGCCATCCGCCCAGGTTGGCGCGTAGGCGAGGTTGAAGAGAGGACGGATCCCGCGAGCGAGATCGGCCGCGTAGATCCGATCGAACGTCTCGAACACGTAGGTTCCAGGGGTCGGCTCGAGGCGCTTCCAATTGATCTGGACGCGATCGACGTCAGCGCCGATGGTGTCGAGCGCGGCAGCGGTCTGCTCAGGTGTCGCGAGCCCCTGAGTGACCGAGTTGTTGTTGAAGCCGGTCAAGACCCGCGGATGGGCGGGCGTCTCGGCCGGAGGCGAAGTCGGCGGGGTCTGAGCCGGCTCCGGCGGCGCCGGAGGATAGATGCGGACCGGATCGGAAACAGCCCGCTTCGATCGAAGTCGAGCCCGCAACTCCGCGCCCCCGGCCGGCAGGGCGACGGTGATGGCCGCCGCACGTCCCCGCCTGACGCGTTGACGCGCGACCGAACGCCAGCCGTCGGCCTGGCGCCGCTCGAGCACAACCTTTCCCGACCAGCGGCTGCGGACCTCCACGGTGGCGTCGGTGGCCGTCGACGTCGCCGCGCTGATCGTCAGGCCCGCGGGCTTTGCGGAGACGGCCGCGGGAGCGACGGCGAGGACCGCGAGCACGCAGGCGATCGCGCGTGTAAATCCGATCCAACCGCCGACACCCATGGTGTGTCCCTCGGCCGCCGCGACCGAGGCGCGCACGTTCGGTCGGCTAGATCAAGAGCCATCCCTCGACCCACCGATCGGTTGAGGGCTTGCGGGAAACTACGGAGAAGCGTGCCTGGGTTTAGGCTGCGGATATGGACTTCGATCTGAGCCCCCGCTGTGAGGAGCTGCGCGAACGCATCCGTGCCTTCCAGGAAGAGCACGTCTACCCCAACGAGGCGGAGGCGCTGAAGGCACTCGACGACGAGGTCCGCCCGGGCGTCCCCTACCCCGAGATCCTCGTCGAGATCCGCGAGCGGGCCAAGGCGGATGGCCTTTGGAACTTCTTCCTCGCCGATGAGAAGCACGGAGGCGGCCTGACCAACTGGGAGTACGGCGTCCTCTGCGAAGAGATGGGCCGCAGCCCCGCGGTGGCGCCGATGGCGTTCAACTGCTCGGCGCCCGACACGGGCAACATGGAGATCCTCGTCGACCACGGCACGAATGAGCAACAGGAGACTTGGCTGCAGCCGCTGCTCGAAGGCGAGATCCGCTCCTGCTTCTCGATGACCGAGCCCGAGGTCTCAGGGTCGGACCCGACGACGCTGCAGACCCGTGCGGAGCTTGACGGCGACGAGTGGGTGATCAACGGGCACAAGTGGTTCACCTCCGGCGCCGTCGGCGCCTCGCTCGCGATCGTCATGGTCGTCACCGAGCCCGAAGCCCATCCCTACGCGCGGGCGAGCATGATCCTCGTGCCCGTCGACAATCCCGGCTTCAATCTCGTCCGCCCAGTGCCCGTGATGGGTCACGACGGTGGTCCCGGGCACTGCGAGATCCTCTACGAGGATTGCCGCGTGCCGGCCTCCAACCTGCTCGGCGACCGCGGAGCGGGCTTCGTCATCGCCCAGGACCGGCTCGGCCCCGGCCGCATTCACCACTGCATGCGCGCCATCGGAACCGCCGAGCGCGCGATCGAGATGATGTGCGACCGCGCCAACTCCCGTGAGAGCTTCGGCGGCCCGCTCGCCGAGAAGCAGTTCGTCCAGGACTTCATCGCGCTCTCGCGGATGGAGGTCGACCAGGCGCGGCTGCTCACCCTCTCGGCGGCCTGGACGATGGACACCGCCGGCAAGCGCGCGGCACGCCAGCAGATCTCCCAGATCAAGGTCGTCGCCGCGAACATGGTCATGGACGTGCTCGACCGCGCGATCCAGGTCCACGGCGCGCTCGGGATGTCGGACGACACTCCGCTCGCCGGAATGTGGCGGTTCAGCCGCATGCTCAAGGTCGCCGACGGCCCCGACGAGGTGCACAAGATGGTGATCGCGCGGCGGGAACTGAACCGGGCGGCGAAGCGGGCGCAGGGTGCTGAGGACGGCGGCGGCGAGCAAGCTGCGGCCACGGCACCGCCCGTCGCGTCGACCGCCTAGCCGCGCCACAATCGGGGTGACGCAATGCGATCGCTCGAACTCCTAAGCGTCGTCGCGCCCGTCTACAACGAGGTCGAGCTCGTCGAGGAGTTCCACCGTCGGGTCGATACGGCGCTCGAGGGCTTCGAGTTCGAGCTGATCCTCGTCGACGACGGGTCGACGGACGGGACCGGCGAGGTGCTGGATCGGCTCGTGGCGAGCGACCCGCGGGTCCGGGTCGTCCGGCTCTCGCGCAATTTCGGCCACCAGGCCGCGATCACGGCAGGGCTGGACCACGCCTCGGGAGATGCGACGGTCATGCTCGACTCCGACCTTCAGGACCCGCCGGAGCTGATTCCCGAGATGGTCGATGCCTGGAGGGATGGGTCGGACGTGGTCTACGCGGTACGGCAGGCGCGCGCCGGGGAGACACGGGCGAAGCTCGCCACGGCCGGCTGGTTCTACCGGCTGTTCTCCCGGCTCGCCCAGATCAAGCTCGAGCAGAACGCGGGCGATTTCCGTTTGCTGGATCGCAGCGCGCTCGAGGCTCTCAACGCGATGCCGGAGCGGAACCGGTTCATCCGCGGGATGACGGTCTGGGTGGGCTTCACACAGACGGCGGTCCCCTACGACCGGGACGCTCGCTACGCGGGCAAGACGAAGTACACGCCGGGCCGCATGCTGCGGTTCTCGCTCGACGCGCTCGTCTCGTTCTCGCACCTGCCACTGCAGGCGGCGACGGTGGCCGGGTTCATCTTCGCCGGGATCGCGTTCCTCGGGATCCCGATCGCGATCGGGTTCCGGCTCGCCGGCGAGTTCGTTCCCGGGATCACCACCGTCCTGCTCGCGGTCCTGTTCCTCGGCGGGATCCAGCTGATCGCGGTCGGGGTAATCGGCGAGTACCTGGGACGTGTCTACGACGAGGTCAAGCGCCGCCCGATGTACGTCGTGCGCGACCGGCTCAACTTCGACCGGGCCGAGCCGGGCGAACAACCTGTCCCCGAGCAGCCCCTTGCCCGGCCCTGAACGCGGGTCCTCGCAACCGCGCTGGGCGCGTGCGCTGGGCATCGCCATATCGGTCGTCTCGCTGGGGGCGGTCATCTGGTGGGCCAGCAAGCAGCAGACCCCGGAGCTCCCATCCGGTGCCGAGGAGATCGCGGCGCTCGTCGCGTCCGTCCTCATCTACGCCGCTGCCACGCTCCTTCGCGGCGAGCGCTGGCACCGGCTCCTGCTCGACGCGGGAGGACATCCGACGCGCGCCGACGCCTACGCGATCACGACGATCGGGTACATGGGGAACAACGTTCTGCCGGCTCGCGGGGGCGACGCGATGCGCGTCTACATCGGCGCACCGCAGACCGGGACCGGAGTCCGCGCGACGATCGGCACGCTCGTCGCCGAGCGGGTGCTCGACGCGGTCACCCTGCTCGCGCTCTTCGCGCTCCTGGCTTTCGGCATCCTCCGCGGCATCGACGTTCCGAGCGGTGACGGCCTCCTGCTCTGGGGCGGGATCGCGGTCGGGCTCGTCGCCGTGGTCGCACTGGTGATCTACCTGTCCCGACAGCACGACGTGACACGGCGGGTGCTCGGCTTCGTCGCCCCGATGGCCGAGGCCACCCGCCGGCTGCGCGGTCGCCACGGCGCGTGGATGGTCGTGATGACCCTCGTGATCTGGGCGCTGGAGGCGATGACGTACTTCGCCGCAGGGGCGGCGATCGGCTTCGAGATGACTCCGGTGGAGGCCCTCTACATCGTCGCGGTCGCGAGCATCTTCGTCCTGATCCCCTCCGGCCCCGGATACATCGGCACCCTCGACGCGGCGCTGCTGTTCGGCGCGCGGGCGGTCGGTGCGTCGGGCCAGGCGGCCGTCTCGTTCCTGCTCATGGTGCGGTTCGTGCTGCTGGTGCCGATCACGATCGCCGGGCTGATCCTGCTCCTCGTCCGCTACAAGGGCGGGCGGGGATGGCGTACGCAGGCGGAGGCGAGCGCCTGATGCGCGTCGCCGTGATCGGCGCAGGGATGACCGGTCTGGTCGCCGCCCACCGGCTCGCCGACGAAGGGCATTCCTGCGATGTATACGAGCGCTGGCCCGGCCTCGGTGGCCAGGTCGCGACGCTTCAGCTCGAGGCCGGGGGCGACCTGCTCGAACGCTATTACCACCACCTCTTCACCAGCGACCGGCACATCGTCGAGCTCTATGACGAGTTGGGAATGGACGGCGCCGTCGAGTGGCGCCCCTCGAGCGTCGCCTTCTTCGCCGAGGGGCGCAGCTGGCCGTTCACGACGCCGATGGACCTCCTGCGCTTCAAGCCGCTCTCGCTCCACGCCCGCCTGCGGATGGGTCTCGCCGTGCTCTGGCTGCAGCGCCGCCACAAGAGCGTCGAGCCATTCGAGTCGATGACCGCGCGCGACTGGATCGTGCGATCAATGGGACGCGAGCCGTGGGAACGCATCTGGGGGCCACTACTTCGCGGCAAGTTCGGGGACCGCGCCGAGGACATCTCGATGGCGTGGCTTTGGAGCAAGCTGACCCTGAGGCGCCAGATCAAGGGAGAGGAGGCGCGCCAGGAGCTTCTCGGCTATCCACGCGGCGGGTGGCAGCCGCTCCTCGACCACCTTGCGGAGGTGATCGCCAAGCGGGGCGGCCGAGTCCTGATCGACCGACCCGCGAAATTGATCGAGCGAAGCGACGGCGGCTTCCTGGTCACGCCCGGAGCACCCGACTCCTTCCGCCACGGGCACGATCCGCGGCGGTTCGAGGTGGCCGGCGAGCCCGAGCGCTACGACGCGGTGATCGCGACAGTCCCCAACGACGTCTTCGAGGCGATGCTCGGCGACGAGCTTCGCGTGGCGGTCGGTCCCGAGTACCTCAAACGTCTCGAGGAGATCGAGTACCACACGGCCCTCTGCGTGCTGCTGGAGACCGACCGCCAGCTCTCGCCCTTCTACTGGACCAACGTCGCCGACACGGATCTCCCCTTCGTCGGCCTGATCGAGCAGACGAACTTCATCTCACCGGAGCACTACGGGGGCACCCGGGTCCTCTACGTCGCCAACTACGTGGCGCCCGACGACCCGCTCCTCGCGCTGAGCTCAGACGAGCTCCTCGCCCGCTACGAACCCGGCCTGCAGCGCGTCAACCCGGATTTCTCGCTCGACTGGATCCGTAAGGCGTGGATCTTCAAGGAGCCCGCCGCACAGCCGATCGTCACGCCCGGCTACCAGGACCGCATCCCGCCGCTACAGACCGACGCACCCGGGCTGGTGCTCGCGAACACGACGCAGATCTACCCCGAGGACCGGGGGACGAACTACAGCGTTCGGCTGGGCGGGGATGCCGTGCGAGCGCTGCTCGACGCCTAAGGGCAGGTCGCGCCGACGCAAGCCAGGGCGGTTTTAACGGCGACGCTCAGGTCCGCCACCGGAGGATCGTCTCCTGGGTCGGGGTTGGCGAGCGGATTCGATACCTGCCAGGGGTCTGCAGCCAGGTCGTAGTGCTCCCTGAACGACGGTGTCGGGCCGGATCCGTAGTACTCCGTGTACTGGTACTCGCCGGGAGCATGCAGGCCGATCCAGGGAGGGATCGACACCGAGCCTGACAGACCGCCGTACTCGATCAAGACGTGCTGCCTGTCCCAGGAGGAGAGGAGGCTCCGCCCATCCATCGTCGGCGGTAGAGCGATGCCGGCCGCTTCGAGGATTGTCGGCGCCAGGTCGATGTTTGCGGCCGTTCGGGAGTCTTCGCCCCCCGCCGCGAAATGCCCCGGCCAGCGCAGCGCCAGCGGGATCTCGATCGAGGGCGACCAGGGCATGTCCTTGATCGAGACATCCCCGTGCTCACCCCACAGCAGACCGTTGTCCGACACGAAGACGACAAGGGTGTCCTTCGCCTCGCCGCCCTCCGCCATCGCCTTGCGGATGCGCTTGACCATGTCGTCGACCGAAAGCAGCAGCCGCAGCTGGCCTTCGCGGATCGCCGTCGCCGGCTGGTGCCCGGGCGTTCCCGGCCCGTGCGACGAAACGATGTTGCGCCAGAACGGCGGCTTGTCGGCCAGTTCTTCGGGCGTGTCCTCCTCGGATGCGGGATTGTGCGTGAACTCACCGACGGGCGCGTCGGCGTATTTCGGCTCGGGTTCGAGGGCGACGCCGTCCGGGCCGAAGCTGCCGTGAGGCGCGAAGGGCGCGACCCAGAGGAACCAAGGCCGCGTATCGCTCGCTTCCTGGTCCCTGATGAAATGCGCCGCCCGCTTCCCCGTGAATGTCGTGGAGTACTCGGAGACCGGGCGCAATTGGCCGTTTCGGTTCCAGGTCGTGTTGAAGTACTGCCCGCCGTTGATCTCGAAGTGATCGAAGCGAGGCGGAGCCGTCTGCAGCGGCCAACCGTTCAGGTACTTGCCCACGATCCCGGTGCGGTATCCGGCCGCACGCAAACGGCCCTGGAGCATGGCATCGGGCTGTAGCGCGGCCAGTTCCTGGGCGTTGCCGCTGTTCTTCCAGACCCGGTGGTTGTGCGCGTATTGGCCCGTCAGCATCGAGACCCGGCTCGGGCAGCAAAGCGGAGTCGTCGCCACCGCGTTCGGGAATTGGGTGCCCTCCTGGAATAGCCACCGCTGGGTCGTGGGGAGCACCTGCATCGTCCCGTCGGTCCGCTGGTCGTCCGTGACGACTACAAGTACGTTGGGGGCGGCGCTGGCCGCGGCGGGGAGGGTCAGCGCGATGGCAGCGATGCCCACGAGAAGGCGTGAGGGAACGCCCGCCCTATCCAACTGGTGTTTGTCCCCGTCGCGCATCGCCATCCCCAGTTGCTGGCCAGCCAGCCAACTACGGAAAAGCCTACTACGGCGCCATCCCCTCCACGTAGGGCACCTCGAGCACCTTCTCGTGCTGGACCGGACCGTGGCCGAAGTAGCGGTCCTCGCCGAAGAGCTCGCCGTGGTCGGAGGTGACGATCACCCACGTGTTGTCGGGGAGCGTGTCGAAGAGCTGGGCGAAGACGCCGTCCAGGTACTCGACCGAGCGGATCTGCCGAGCACGCAGCTCGTTGAGCTTCGTCTGGTCGAAGAACTCCTTCGGCTCGGTCGTGTCCGGCTGATCCTCGCCGCTGTCGTCCAGGTTCTTGAAAACGCCATGGACACCCGATATCCGCGGCCACTCGCTCGGGGGTTCGTCCGGCAGCGCGTAGGGGTAATGAGTCTCGCCGACGTTCAGCAGGTGAAAGCTCGGGCGGTCGGGGTCGAAGTGCAGCTTCGGCAGCATCGCCGCCATGTCGTTGTGGCTCGGCATCAGCTCGTAGCTGTCGAAGTCCCGGTTGATCACCGTGTGCTCGTTGAGCACCGGCATCGAGACCATCGCGTGGTTCGTGTAGCCGAGGGTGTGGCGAAGGTATGTCGGGATGAAGATCGAGGGCAGCACACTCTTGAACTCCAGCCCGGGGACCCCGAGCCGCTCGCTGTAGCGCCGGAAGTCCTCCTTGTAGTACTCGGACGCGTACACCTCCGGCGGGCTCGTGTGCGGCAGGAGCCCCATCAGCAGGTTGTAGTGCGACGGCGCCGTCCAGGTCGCGTAGCTCCAGCGGCGCTCCACTTCGCCGAGCGCCTTCAGGTTCGTGGGTCCAGCCTCGATCCAGGAGTCGTAGCGGAGGCTGTCGAGGATGACGATTACGAGGTTCCGCGCACCCTCGGGTGGTCGCGGCCGGCCGGGAGCTTCAGGATGCATCCGCGGCAGTATGTCGCTTCAGGCGCAGTGGTTGAAGCCGAAGCCTACGACCTTCTTGTTGGCGCGCCGCGCAGTGTGCCTCGACCTGTCGACCAGCGTCTCCCATTTCCCAGGCTTCTTGGCCTTCAGCGCCTTCCCTGCTTTGACGAGCTGATCGAACGAGTCGTGGTTCATATCGATCCACACGCCGAGCAGGCGAGCGTCCGCGGACGGTCGCACGAGCTCCTCCAGCCGTTCGTTTGCCTCGAGCGCGTACTTGCCTGAGCGGATCGTCTTCTTACCGCCGCGCACGTAGTCGCCGTCGCGCTTCAGTGCGTCCGCCTTCGCGAACGTCCGGATCGACTTACGGTAAGGAACCTCGCAGATGCGGTCGGCCTCGGCTACGTATTCCGGACGGGTGGGCGCCTCTCCCCCGCCCTGCGCGAGCGCTCCTGCCGGCGCAGCGGCAAGCAGCACGGCGATCAGTACCCCAATCGTCCCGGCCCGTCCCATACCGAAAAGATAGGCGGAAGGCTCAGTCGAGGCGCCGCTCGGCCGCATCGGCGGCCTCGGCAAGGCGGACAACCACGCCGGCGAACTCTTCGAAGCCCTCGTCGGTCTTTCCGTACTGGCCCGCCGCGTAGCGCGCCAACACACCCTCGAGGATGATCGCCAGCTTCCAGTAGCCCAGCGCGACATAGAAGTCGAGCTCGGCGAGGTCGCGGCCCGAGCGATCTGCATAGCGGTCGCGGAGCTCGTCACGGAGCGGGAAGCCCTCTGCGAGAGTCGGCGCCTCGAAGAGCGGCGCGAACTCGTCGCCCGGCTGGGACCAGTAGACCATCAGCAGGCCGACGTCGGCCAGCGGGTCGCCAAGTGTGCAGAGCTCCCAATCGACGACCGCGGCCACGCTGCCGTCGCCGCCGAGGATCATGTTGTCGAGTCGGTAGTCGCCGTGGACGATCGTCGCCGGACCCTGCTCCGGGATCCTCGACTCCAGCCGGCGGTGAAGGTCCTCGACCAGTTCGAGCTCGCGTGTCTTCGACTTCTCCCATTGACCGGACCAGCGGTGGAGCTGGCGAGCGACGTAGTCCTCCTTCTTGCCAAGCTCGCCGAGGCCGGCTTCGTCGGGAACGACGGCATGCAGGTCGACGAGCGTGTCGACGACACGGAGGCCGATCGCGTGGCGCTCCTCCACGTCGAACGCTCCCTCGGCGTCCGCCTTGGTGCGAAGGATCGGGCCGTCGACGAAGTCCATGACGTAGAAGGGCGCGCCGTTCACCTCCTCGTCCTCGCAGAGCCCGGCTAGCGGAGGCACGGGCACCGCACTCTCCTGCAGGCCCGCGATCACCCTGTGCTCCCGCGACATGTCGTGAGCCGAGCCGAGCCGCTTGCCAAGCGGCGGGCGGCGCAGTGCCCACCTGGAGCCCTCGGCGTCCGTCACGCCAAAGGTCAGGTTGGAGCGGCCCCCCGAGATCCGGTCGAAGGAAAGTGGCGGCGCGGCGCCCCCGACGTTCTCGGCGAACCACCGCTCCACCGGCTCCCGGTCAATGCCGTCAGGCGTGGCCTCGGTAGCCTCCTCCGCTCCCATGGCTGCGGAGAATATGGAGACCGGGACGAAGAACGCGTTGATCGTCGACTTCGGCGGCGTCCTGACGAAGAGCATCTGGCCCGCGTTCGCAGCGTTCTGCGAGGCGGAGGGGCTGGAGCCGGAGGCCGTCCGCGAGTTGTTTCGAAGCGACCCCGCGGCACTTGCGGACCTCCGAGAGCTCGAAACCGGCACCTGTCCGCCGGAGGAATTCGAGGTCCGGTTCGCGGGCCACCTGGACATCCCCGATCGTGCCGAGGGCCTGATCGACCGCCTCTTCGGCGGGCTCGAGCCGGATGAGGAAATGATCGGCGCGGTCCGCGCGGCGCACGACGGCGGCCTGCCGACCGGTCTGATCTCGAACTCCTGGGGCCGGACGATCTACGACGACGAGCTGATCGAGAACCTCTTCGACGCGGTCGTCATCTCCGGCGACGTGGGGCTCCACAAGCCGGAGCCTGAGATCTACCTGCTCGCGTGCGAGCGGCTAAAGGTCGAGCCGAGCGAGGCGGTCTTCGTAGACGACCTGCGCGAGAACTGCGAAGGCGCCGAGGCGGTCGGCATCACGGCCGTGCTGCACCGGGAGACGGCTCGGACGATCGCGGCGCTCGATCGTCTCCTCGGTCCTCAGTTTCGGCAGACGCCGACGACCAGCGGCGGCGCAGGCGCAGGAAAGGCCGCTCGATCACCAGATAGCTGACTGCGGCTATGGCCAGACAGATCGGGATCGCGACGATGGCGAAGCCCGCGACCCCGCTCGGGACCCAGGACATCGTGAACAGCTCGTTGAGCACCGGGACGTGCCAGATGTAGAGGCTGTAGGAGGCGACGCCGACCAACGCGAGCACCCTCCAGTCAAGCGCCCGGACCAGAATCCCGTCGCGCAGCGGCAGCACACACGCTCCGACCATCAAGGTGCTCGGGACGACCGAGAGCCAGGTGTATTGGTAGCGCCACACGATCACGAGCCAGAACGGGATCGCGGCCAGGAGCCAGATGTCGCGGTTCGCGATCGGCCCGCGCAGCCAGTCTGGGAGGGCCTGCTGCCATGCGGTGCGCAGGATCGCGAGGAGCATCCCGCCGGTGAAGAAAAAGAACGTTGTCACGTACTGGTGGCGCCAGATCTGATCTTGCGGGTACTGGACGACCTGGAGGTACCAGACCAGGAAGCTAGCCACGCCGAGCCCCGCGATCGCCAGCGCCGCGCGACGCCGCGAGCCCCCCGCGATCCTCGAGATTCCCCACGCGATCATCGGCAGGGTCGCGTAGAACCAGACCTCGACGACCACCGACCAGAGAACCCCGTTGATCTGGCCGACCGTCTCGTGGAAGTAGTTCTCGGCCAGAAACATGAAACGCCACCACTCGGAGAACGTTCCGCCGTCGGCCTGCCACAGAAGAACAACGATGACCGAGACCCAGTAGAGCGGCAGAATCCGGACGGCGCGATTCAGCCCGTAGCGCTTCAGGTCCATCGAAGCCCCGCCCCCGAAGTCCCGGCGCGCGAACGGCCAGTAGATGAGGTAGCCGGAGAGGGCAAAGAACAGGTACACGCCGAATCCGCCGCCGAGCAGGAACCTGTCCCCGTACGAACCGAGGATCTGGAGCGGGTCGTAACCCTGGGTGGTTCCGTAGACGTGCCCGATCAAGACGCCGAGTGCGGCGAGAGCGCGGAGTGACTCGACGCGTGCCGATCGAAGCTCCCCTGCCTGCTCGACCGTGCCGCCGCCCGCCGGAGCACTCGACGGCTCGGGATCGCCCGCCTTCGCCCGTTCTCCCCCTCGAAGCACTGGGCCGGGCAGGCTACTCGATCGGTTAGGGTCGCCCGCCACTTGTGATTTCGGATTGGGGGACTCGAGTTCGCGGCGCGATCGGCGCCATCCCGCGCCGCGAGCGCTACCTGCTGGGCGCCGCGATGGCGCTCGGGTTCGCCGCGGTGCTCGCGTATGTCATGGCGACCCGAGATCACGCGCTCGCCGGCGACGAGACCGACTACCACGCCTACGGCACCTTCTTCGCCGACGGCAAGCTCTGGTGGTCAACGACTCCGTTCGAGATCCCGCACCCGTCGGCGTGGAAGGCGCCGGGCTATCCCGCATGGGTGGGGTTCTGGTACACGATCCTCGGCGAATCGCCGTTGCGGGTCGAGCTGGTCCAGTCGCTGCTCGCCCCCGTCACCGTGTTTCTCACCTGGGCACTCGCCCGCCGCCTGTTCGATCCACGAGTGGCGATCGCCTCGGCGTTCGTCGTCGCCCTCTTCCCGCTCGCCTTCGAGTACTACGGCCTCCTTTTCCCCGAGGCGCTCGCCGTGCCGCTTGCGCTCGCCATTCTGCTGTTGGTTCTCGACCGGCCTCCCACCGCTGGTTTGGTGGTCGCGGTGGGCGCGTTGCTCGGCATCAACTTCCTCGTCCGGCCGACCGCGTTCTTCCTTCTCGCGGGGGTGGCCGTTGCCTGGATCGTGGCCGACGGGTGGCGCCGGGGCCTCGCGCTGACTGTCCTCGCCGGAGCCATCGCTGCGCTCATCGTCGCCCCATGGACGCTCCGGAACACGCTTACGGATTCCGTCGGCTTCATCCCGATCTCGGTTCAGGACGCCGCGGTCTACGGGACATTCAACGACGAGGCGGCCAACGACCCCGATCGCCCCTACGCGTGGCGTGCGAGCCCCGCTGGGCTCGAGGAGTACGTCGATCTCTCGCGGCCGACCAAGGAGTCGGAGTTCCGCTCGAGTCTCCAGGACGCCGCGTTCGACTACATCAAGGACCACCCGGACTCGGTACCCAAGGCGATCTTCTGGAACGGGGTCACCCGCTTCTGGGACATCCGGCCGCCCAGCCAGGCCCTCGATGAAGTCGCCTTCCAGGGCCGTTCGGAGCTGGTCCGCGGGATCGGCCTTGCGATGTACTACGCCCTGTTGGTGCTCGCGGTCGTCGGGCTTTGGAGGATCAGGCACCGCCGTGAGATCGTCGCCCCCATCCTTGCGATGGCGATCGTCGCGACGCTCGCGTTCACGATCGTCTCGGGCACTCGCTACCGGGCGCCGCTCGAGCCCGTGATCGTGATCCTCGCCTCCTCGCTGGTGGCGAGGGCGACTACGTCGCCGGCGCCTCTGCCTCCGACACCGGCGCAGCCTGGTCAGGGCTGACCTTTCCCTTCAGATAGTCGAATACTTCATGGATCAACCGGCGTTCGAGGGCATACGTTGTCGCGATCACAACCAGCGCGTAGAGCGCGACCTCCAGGATCGCCAGGCCCAACGTACGCGTCACGTCCCCCTCGATCAGTCGAACGACAAGCACGCCGGCCGTCGCCGGAACGATTGCCGCGAGCGACCGCGCTGCGTGCGCAATCAGATTGAATCCTCGGAAGAGACGGGCCAGGAAGTAACCGCGTAGGCAGAGCTGGATGAGTGTCGTGGCCGCCATACCGATTCCGTATCCGATGACTCCCTCGGTGAGCATGAGCGGCACGGTGATGGCAAAGAAGGAGACGACCGATGCCACACCGGTAACAGCGATCGGGCGAGTGTTGTCCCGCGCCCGATAGAAAATCCCCCACGCAAAAGCAATCGTCCCGAAGGCGAAGATGAGGCCGAAGATCCGGATCAGGGGTATGGCCTCGTCCCAGGTCGAGCCGAGCACGAATTGGACGAGATCCCCCGCGAACAGTGTCAGCGCAAAGCCAAATGGCAGCGCCCACATGAGGCCCAAGCGATTCGATTTGACCAGGACCTCGACCAAGACTTCTTTTCTTTCCTGGACCGCGCATACAGCGGGATAGATCGTCAAATTGAGGAGCTGCTCGATCGAGCTCGAGAAGCGCGAAAAATTCGTCGCGAGCCCGATCGCGCCGACCGCCGCGAGCCCGAGCGCCGCGTTGCCGATGATGAGCGTGGCCTGCACCACGAGGAGGCTGCCGAATCCGCCTACGAAAAGTGGCCAGGAGAAGCGGAAGTATTCCCTAAGGGCTCCCCGATCCCAGCGGAACCGCAGCGGATATGGGTTCGCCTTGAGCGCCACAGAGGCGCCGGCAAAGCTACCGACCACTGCGCCGATCGCGAGTCCCCAGATGCCCATGCCGGCCGCAAGGAGCCCGAGCATTGCGACGGTCGAGACAGCCGGATCGACGGACTCGATGGTGCGCTGGCGGAAGTAGTCGAGGCGACGGTAGAAGATCCAGGCGGGCGCCTGAAAGGCGGTGCCGATCAACGTGAGGGAAAGGACGAGGGCAGGCCACAGGATCTCCGGCCTGTCGTAGATGACGAGCGCATAGATCGGCATTGCGACGACGACGAACCCGAAAAAGATCATCGAGTAGACGAACTCGAGCGTGAACGCCTTTTGAAACGCCGCGGCCTGATCGTCCTCGCGCTGCTGGATGAACTTGTCCGCTAGTCCGATCTGCTTGAGGAAGACCAGCGTGATCAACGTTGACAGGATCAGTGCCCATAGTCCGTAGACGGACGCTGAGATGAGGGCCGCGATCGCAACGTTGCGAAACAGGCCCATGCCTGCGAGGGCGACGCGAAATCCAGAGTTGACGAGGACCCCTCTCGCAGTCTGAGTTCGGAGGCCGTCACCGACTTCGACATCGGCGGCCGGATCCGCAGGATCAGGTAGCGACGGTCCGGCAGCCATCGATCAGAGGTATCCGAGCAACCGCATCCGCTCCTCGAGCGCTTCGCGCTCCGAGTCCGGGATCTCGACATCAACTGCGGCGAGCCCGGACGGGGCCTCGCCGTCAGACGCATCGAGTGCCGCACGGAGGCGATCGACGACGGCCGGGTCCGGCAGGGAATCGACCGAAAGCGGCCGCGACTCGAGCGGATCCGATCGCAGGTCGAACACCTCTTCGTGGATCTGGGGACTTCCCTTGGGGCCGCCGCGCACGAGCTTGTACCGGCCGTCGGTCGCGCAGGCGAAGTCCGTGGTGATTCGGGGCAGGGCCTCGTCCCCCAGGCCCCATTCGTCGAGGGCGATCCGCGCGCGGGGATCGTCCGGGCTGATCGGCGCATCGAACTGGGCGACGCCGATGCCATCGGCCGACCCGTTCCCCCAAGGGTGGTCGGAGAGCTCTACCGCCGCCGCGATGGCGGAGGGAATTTCCCGCAGGCCGGCGATGTCGGCAAGCCGCTCAGCACCCGGTCCGGCGGCCGCGCAAGGGACTCTAATCAGGCGCTCGTCAAGTGAGAAAGCGTGGCCCATCAAGCCGTTCTCGCCGAGGTTCTCGCCGTGGTCTGATGTGACGACGACGAGAGTCTCGTCGAGGACGCCGGCTTGGTCCATGGACTCGAGGAGATCAGCTAGCCAATCGTCCAGCCTGCGGATCGAGCGCGCGTAGAGATGCCGCATCCGCTCGAGCGCGTCGTCGGGCACGTCAAAGCCACCGGCGCAGGCTCGCCAGATCTCACTCAGCGTCAGGTAGTGGGACGCCTCGGATGCGGCGCGAGCTCGGTCGAGCGGTCCAAGGTCGTTGTAGGGCTTGGGAGGCAGGTACGGAGAATGCGCCTCTACGAGGTTCACTAACCAGAAGAACGGCTGCTCCGGTGGCTGGGCGAGCCATTCTCCGAGAGTCGCCCGCGCCTCGGCGGCGCCGTCGTCGGCGCGGGCGCGTACGCCCTCCGCGAGCCAGGTGGCCCGCTCACGAAGTCCGCTGCGAGAGAGCTTCGCCTGCCGGCGCGTATCAACTGTGACGAACTCGTCGAACCCCGTGGCAAAGCCGCTCTCGGGGACGATCCAGAGGTTGGTGCTGATCGCCGCGGTGCGGTAGCCCGAGCGTCGCAGCACCTCGGGCAAAACGCGATCCCGATGCGACTCCATCGCCGGGCGGCAGCCGTGTGGCGTCCCGCCGGGCGCCCGTGCGAGCCCGGCGGCTCGCGGAAGCAGGCCGGTGAACATCGCGGCGTGCGACGGGACGGTCCAGCAGGCGCTTGAATAGAGGCGCTCGTGCGCACTCCCCCGCCTGGCGAGATCCGCGAACGCCGGCGATGCGCCGGCCGCCGCTCCGTAAGGCTCAAACGCGTCGGCCCGCGCCGTATCGAAGACGATGAGTAAAACGTTGGCCCGCATCCCGGGCCGGATGGTATTCGCCAAACCTGGCTGGCGAGCCAGTCGTGCGCGCCCGGATCCGCTGATCGGCTACAACTCCCGAATGGAGACTCTCGAGGCGGCAGTTGCCTCCAACCCGCGCTGGTACCACACGATGGAGCTGGGAGATGGCGTCGTCACGCCCGGCTGGTTCGATCTGCGTCCGATCATGGACAAGATGCCCTGGCCGGACGTCGAGGGCAAGCGGTGCCTCGACGTAGGCCCCTACGACGGGTTCATCGCGTTCGAGCTGGAGCGGCGCGGAGCGCGGGAGGTCGTCGCTACGGACATCGCCGACCCGTCCGGCTGGGACTGGCCGCTGCGAAATCGCGAGAGCGGCCCCCAGAAGCTGGCGGAGAGCGCCGGAGGCGATCCCGGGGCTGGGTTCAAGCTCGCCAGCCGCCTGATGGGCTCCGAGGTCGAGCGGGTGGAGCTCAACGTCTACGACCTGTCGCCGGAACGCCTGGGCAAGTTCGACGTCGTCACGTGCGGCAGCCTTCTTCTTCACCTCCGCGATCCGGTGCGCGCCCTCGAGGCGATCCGCAGCGTTTGCGACGGGCAGCTGATGTCAGCCGAGCAGATCGATCTCGGGCTGACCGTCCTGCGACGCCGCACGCCTTCAGCGCGCTACCGCAGGGGCCAGGCCTGCCAATGGTGGATCACGAATTCAGCCGGGCATAGAGCGCTGGTCGCGAGCGCCGGGTTCAACATCGTCGAGACGACGCGCCCGTACTCGATCCCCTTCGGACCCGGTCATCCCGAGGCAGGAACCGGAGACGGCTCGATCGCCCGGCGCGTGCTCACCGGGGGGCGCGGCGTTCCGCATGCCGCCCTTCTCGCCGAGCTCGAGCCGATCGGCGATTCGCAGCCGTCCTGAGCCGCTGACCGATGCTCCCCAACCTGCTCGTCATCGGAGCCGGCAAGTCAGGGACGACGAGCCTCCACTACTACCTCGATCAGCACCCCGACATCTTCATGTCGTACCCGAAGGATCCCTTTTTCTTCCAGCGCGACAACTGGCGGGAGCGCATCGAGTGGTACGAGTCGCTGTTCCCGAAGCCCGCGCCGGTCCGGGGCGAATCGTCGCCGAGTTATTCGGCCTATCCGGTCGAAAGGGACGTGCCGCAACGCGTCCAGGAACTGATCCCCGACACCAAGACGATCTACGTCGTGCGCGATCCGATCGATCGGATCGTCGCGCAGTACTCCCAGCACGTGGCCCTGGGCAAGGAAGCACGAACGCTCGAAGATGCGGTGCGCAGTGGGCTGACCAATGGCGACGACCCGGCCACTCCCTATTTGTGCATGAGCAGATACGCGACGCAGGTCGAGGAATATCTGAAGGTTTTCCCGGCCGACCGGATGCTCGTACTCGACCACGCCGACATGCTCGGCGACCGCCGCGGCACGCTGCGAGAAGCGTTCCGGTTCCTGGAAGTCGACGAATCTTTCGACTCGCCGCGCTTCGACGAGCTGGTGAACACCAAGCGCGATCAGGTCCGCTTCAGCCGTGCCGGCGAGCGGCTCAAGGAAACGCGCCTCGCCCATTTCGTCAATGCCCGTGTGCCACGCAAGGTGCGGGCGCCGATCACCAAACCGTTGACCCGGCTCCTGTCGGACCGCGTGGAACGCCCCGAGCTTCCGCCCGGGCTCCGGGACGAATTGGCCCAGGTGCTCGCGCCGGAGGTGGAGCGCCTGCGCGAGTTGACCGGTAAGCCGTTCGCCTCCTGGTCAGTGTGATGTCCGGCGCTGCGAAGCTTCTTACGCGGCCGATCGGCCGCGTAGTCCTGCGGGGACGCCTGATCGAGCCATACCGCCGCTTCCGCTTCCACTCGTTCGGCAAGGGCTCGATCGTCCACCGGCCCAACTGGATCGTCGGGGCAGGCCATATCGCGATCGGCGAGCGAGTCCTAACTCTGCACGGTCTCTGGCTCGCAGTCGAGAAGCCGGGCTGGGACCTGCCTGCGCCGGTGATCCGCATCGGCGACGGCGTCGCGATCCGTCCCTACTGCACGATCAGCGCCGCGGAATCCGTCGTGATCGAGAACGACGTCGTGATCTCAGCGTTCACCTCGGTAATCGACTCCGACCACTCGATCGGCCCCCACCCGAACCTCCTCTCGAATCCGCTTAAGCCGACCCCCGTCCGGATCGGCCGCGGTACGTGGATCGGTGAGCGGGTCGCGGTCCTGCGCGGCTCGAACATCGGGGAGTACTCCGTGATCGGCGCGAACAGCGTCGTCAAGGGCGACATCCCTCCGCACTCCGTGGCGGTCGGGGCGCCGGCGCGCGTCGTGGGTACTACGAACCCGCCAGACGGCCGCGATTGACCAGCTGCTTCACGCGGCCGACCTCGGTGGGCCGATAGAGGACGAGGTGGGAGCGGCCGTGTAGGACCTGGTAACTCACCAGGTCGCGCCGGGTCACGTAGTTGCGCAGCTCGTCCATCGGCAGCTCGTGGTGGAGGTCCTGCTCATCCGGTTCGGGCTCGAGCAGGTTCACGGCGACCAGCGCCGACCGTTGCTCCATTTCGGCCAGGAAGGCGAACGCATCGTCGACATGCTCGATCACGTCGAACGCGTATGAGGCGTCGAAGCCGTCCGGGACGTGATCGTCGAGGTTGTGCACCGGCGCTTCGATCCCGCGGTGCTGGAGCCGCCAGCGTAGGTAGGCCACGGACGGGTTGTCGAAATCGGCGAACTCGACCCGGTAGCCGGCCTCCGCGAGCAGGAGGCCATCGGCGCCGATCCCGCAGCCGTAGTCGAGGACGCGAGCGCCGGGCTCGAGCCGGCTCGTGAGCTCCTCCAGGTAGGGGATCTTTGTGCCGGTCATCGCGAACGCCGTCAGGTTGTAGAGGTAGCCCTCCGAAGTGCGGTAGAAGGCCTGCTCGTCGCCGCAGGACTCGTATTCGGCGTCGAGCGTGTCCTGGTAGCGCTCCAGCAGGCTGCGGTCGAACGAGTCGCCGAGATAGGCGCGGAGCTCCGCTTCCTCCCGCGCCGGATCGAGCTGGAGCTGAGCGGGCCCTGACACCGGCGCGAGCATACTCGTAGCGCTGCTTTAACCTTGCGCCGCCGATGGAGGATCGCGAAGGCGCTGGTACGCCACAGATCAGCGTCGTCCTCTCTTCGCTGGGCAACTACGCCGTGCTCCGCAGGGTGCTGGACGCCTACGAGCTCCAGGATGCCCCGGCCGGGAGCTTCGAGCTGATCGTCGTCATCGACAAGGCCGATCCGGACCTGGCCGCGGCCGACGAGGCGATCGGCGAGCGCCCCTACCCCGTCCGCCGCCACATCGGCCGCGCGCCGGGACTATCCGCGAACCGGAACACAGGCTGGCGCGAGGCCCGTGCCTCGATCGTGCTGATCACCGACAACGACACGATCCCGGTCCCCACGCTCGTCTCCGAACACATCGAGTGGCACCGCCGCTTCCCGGCCGAGGAGGTGGCGGTAGCCGGCCACGTCCGCTGGGCCCAGGAGCTGAAGCTCACGCCATTCATGAAGTGGCTCGACAGCGGGTTCCAGTTCGACTTCGCGAGCACCGACGGCATCGAGGCGGGCTGGGCTCACCTCTATGGCGCGAACTCGTCGATAAAGCGCAGCTTTATCGAGCGGGTCGGGGATTGGGACGAGGTGCGGCTCCCCTACCTCCACGACGACCTCGACTGGGCCTATCGGGCAAGCAAGCTCGGACTACGCGTGGTCTACAACCGCGACGCGATCGTCGATCATTACCGGACCGACGCGACCCTCGACTTCTGGAAGACGAAGATGCGTCGGCTGGCGGAGACCGAGTACGAGTTCACGCAGAAGCACCCCGAGCTAGAGCCCTGGTTCCACCGGATCTTCAGCAAAGCCGCGGCGCGGCCGTCCGCGCGTGGCCGCGGCGTGCGCCTGGTCTCGGTGGTCCCGAAGTCGGTGCCGTGGCTCGGGCCGTACATCTGGAACAGCGCCGATATTGCCTGGAAGCAGGCGCTCGCGCCCTATTTCCTGGAAGCCTGGGAGGAGTGCGCGTCCGCTGAGAGCTCTTCCGGCTCCTGACCCGGCGGACCGAAGTAGTCGATCACCCTCGCGGGGACTCCGACAGCCACCGTGTATGGCGGGATTGGCCGCGTGACCACCGAGTTCGCGCCGATGAACGCGCGCGTCCCGATGTTGTTGATGATCGTGCACTTCGTCATGGTTGAGACGTCGTCGCCGATCGTTAGCGGCCGGTAGTCATAGCCCTGAGCCAGCATCGGCAGCTCGAGGTCCCGGAAACGATGGTTCCCGTCCACGATCATCGCACTCTGGCTGAAAATCACCCGCTTTCCGATCTCGATCGAGGTCGCACATTGGATGAGCACGTGATGGGTAAAGACCGAGCCCGGCCCGATCACGATTCGCGAGTCGGGACCTACCAACTCCGCTCTGAACCCGCGGCGGAAATCAACACCGATTCCGACATGGAAAGTCCCGCCCTCCGGCATGTGAAGGCTGAACCCAGGGCCAAGGTAAACCGGACCCTCGAACCGAATATCCGCGTGGGGGTTGCGGAAAAGCACCCATCGCTTGCGGAGCCACGACATGATCCGCGGCCCATAGCGGTAGCCGATCAGGACCTGCGGGCGGCGCAGGTGGCGCGCCTTGGTGGAAAGTCGGCTCTGAGAGCTCATCGGCGGCGATGCTAACGGCGTCAACGCTCGAGTTGGCGGAGCGGTTTCGCCGGCACGCCGCCGTACAGGGTGTGCGGCTCGAGGACCCCCGACGCCACCGCCCCGGCGGCGACGATGCAGCCCTCCCCCACCTCGGTGCCGGGCAGAAGGATCGCGCCGGCCCCGATCCACGCCCCCGTACCGATCGTCACCGACTTGGGGCCAAACCGCCCGGCTCGGCGTTCGGGCGTTCCAGCCTCGTGATCCTCCGTTAGTACTTGAACGCGGTGAGCCAGGTGCACGTCATCGCCGACGACGACGGGCCCATGAGCGTCGATCAGGCAATCGCCGTTCACGAATGTGTCCCGACCGAGCCGGAGAGCGCGCCCGGTGACCAGCGTTCCTGGCCGAATCCGCGCATCGGGAGCGAATTTGTGACCGACGAGTGCCAGCACCTTCATGCGGACCGGCACAGGGACCAACGCGTAGGACACGAGCCGCGCCGGCCAGGCGGCGATGTCGGGCCACCATCGCTTCAAGCGCCGCCGCACGAGGCGAGCTTACCGACGGCAGCGCATCCTGCAATCCAGGTACGGCACCATACGCATCGGGAAATGGAGGGAGCGCCCCAGATCAGCGTCGTCGTCGCGACGCGCAACCGCGCGGATCGCCTCGCTGGCCTGCTCCGCTCGCTCGCGGGGCAGACGATCGACCCAGGCAGCTTTGAGGTCATCGTCGTCGATGACGGATCGACGGACGAGACACCGCAACTGCTCGCGGCCGAGTCGGGGCGTGGCACGATCGAGCTGACTTCGATCCGGCGATCCGGCAACGGCCCGGCCGCGGCCCGCAACGCCGGCTGGAGGGCCGCGCGATCGCCGCTTGTGGCGTTCACCGACGATGACTGCGAGGCAACTCCTGACTGGCTCGAGCAGGCCATTGCGGCCGCGCACGTGCATCCGGGCAAGATCGTCCAGGGCCCGACGACACCAATCCCGAGCGAACTCGAGCGCACGGGTCCGTTCACCCGCACCAAGATCATCACCGAGCCGAACCCTTCATTTCAGACGTGCAACATCGTCTACCCGCGCGAACTGCTCGAGAGCCTCGAGGGGTTCGACGAGGGGTTCCCGGAGGCGCTCGGCGAGGATACGGACCTCGGATGGCGTGCCAAGGAGGTCGGGGTGGATCTCCACTGGACCGAACTGCTGCGCATGCATCACGCGGTCGACGACCTCGGTCCGGTGGGCTATCTCCGAACGGCCCTACGTGGGGTCGACCAAACCCGGATCTTCCGTCGCCACCCGGAGCTCCGAGCCGAGCTTCGCTGGGGGCTAATTCGCCACGCTGCGATGCCGGGGCTGATCCTGCTGACGGCGGGGCTCATCGTGGCCCGCCGCTCCCCGACGCTCGGCGCACTGCTCGCTCTGCCGTACGCTCGGCACCTCATTCGGACCTGCTCCCGCCAGCGCGCGAGCTTCCTGTTCGTGCCGTATTACGCGGTATGGGACCTCCTCGTCGCGTATACCGCTCTGCGTGGCTCGCTTCGCTACCGCACGCTCGTCCTTTGACCTGCTCGTGATCACCTCTCCTCCTATCTCCGTGGTCGTGTCGACACGCGATCGAGCCGGCTCGCTCGAGCGCCTGCTCGAATCCCTCCGCCGGCAGAACCTGGGCCCGGACGACTTCGAGGTGGTCGTCGTAAACAACGGTTCGCTCGACCACACCGAGTCGGTGCTCGAGGCCGAGCGAAACCGAGGCGAGCTGCAGCTTCGGGCCCTGACCCTCCCGCGGTCGGGAGGCCCCGCAGTCGGGCGAAACGCAGGCTGGAAAGCTGCGGGAGGTCCCCTGGTCGTCTTTACGGACGACGACTGCACCGCCGATCCCAACTGGCTCGAGGAGCTCGCGGCCGCGGCGCGAAGGAACCCCGGCGCGATCGTGGTCGGCAGAACCGAGCCCGAACCCGGCGATCCTGGCGCGACAGGCGTCTTCACGCGCACCGTCGAGGTCACCGAACTCGGACCGTTTTTTCACACTTGCAACATCGCTTACCCGCGCGAACTCCTCGAAGAGCTAAACGGGTTCGACGAGAGAACGTTCGGCCGCCAGCCGGGCGGGGAGGACACCGACCTGGCGTGGCGTGGAATCGAGACGGGCGCAGAGGCCTCGTTCGCCAACGACGCTCGCGTCTTTCACGCTGTGAACGTGCTGGGGCCCGTCGGCGGATTGCGACTGGCATTGAGGTGGTCGGACACGATGGCGGTGTTCCGGCGCCACGCCGCGATGCGAGCTCGCCTTCACCGGGGCATCTTCTGGAAGCGCTCGCACGAGCTGCTCCTGCGCGCTCTGCTGGGACTCGTCCTGGCGCGGCGCTTCCCGCCGGCTGCACTGCTCGCCTATCCGTACATCAGGGACGTCGTCCGGCGGACCCGGCGGAGCGGATCTCCACCCGCGTACACCCCGTACGTCGCGATGGTGGACGCCGCCGAGACGTACGCGGCCATCCGCGGCGCCGTGAAGCACCGGATCCTGGTGCTCTGACGATGAGCAGAGACGACAGCCCGCTCCGCGGCAGGATGGTCTTCCTGGTCGGCGCGCGGCGGAGCGGGACGAACTGGCTGCAGCGCGTGCTCGCCGCCCACCCCGACGTCGTCGCCATACCCTCGGAGACGTACGTCCTCTCGCACGGGTTGCGGCCCTTCTCGGAGCGCGTCCAGCACGGGGCGGTGGGATTGGGCCGCACGGGCGCGGTCTACATGGATCGGCAAGAGTTCCTCGACGCCTCGCGGGACTACTGCGATCGCCTGTTCAGCGGCCTCGAGCCCGCTGGACTCACCGCCCGCCGCATCCTCGAGCGCACCCCCTGGCACGTCTATTGCGTCGATCTGATCGCCGACGTTTACCCGGACGCCTGGGTGCTCCACATCATCCGCGACGGGCGCGACGTCGCCCGCTCGCTGCTCTCCCAGCCCTGGGGGCCCGAGACGATGCGGGAGGCCGCTGAGGAATGGCGCGGCAGCGTCGAGGGCGGTCGTTCGCAGCCCAGACCGGATCGCTATCGCGAGGTCCGCTACGAGAACCTGCTCTCGGATCCAGCGGCGACCATGCCCGACCTGATCGAGTGGCTCGGCCTCGACGCCGATCGGGGTACGGTCGAGAAGATGCTGGCGGAGGCCGGGGTCGAGTTCAACGTCGACCCGTCCGAACGTGGCGTTCGGACGGGAAAGTGGAAGGCTCTCGCGCCGGACCAGCTCGCAGAATTCGAGGGGGTCGCCGGCGCCCTCAACACCGAACTCGGTTACGCCGACGACGGTGCACCCGAGGACGCCTTCCCGGCCGCCGCCGCCCAGGGTCGCCCCGACCGCGCCGGCCCGATCCGGCGCGCTCGCAGACGTCTGCGAGCGGCGCGGTCATCGGGTACGGGCGGCGGGAAGACCTTCGAGCGCGAGGCGGTCGACCGACTCGAGGCTGCACAGGTCGTCTTCGAACGCGTCCTTGAGGCGATCCATATCGATCCGGGCCGCCTCGAGGAGCTTCTCGCGCCACAGGCTGACGTCCGGATCGTGAACCGCGGGTCGGACTGGAGCGGGCGCGGGCCCGATGCGGCGCGGCGCCTGATCGCGGCGCTCCGGGAGGATCCGCTGCGCGCGGGACACCAGGTGCGCGGAGACGTCCAATCCGGGCTGCCCACGTTCACGGCTGTGCTCGCTTATGAGCTCCCTGACGGGTCCCGCGCCGAGCGGGTCGTTTCAGCGCGGATCCGGGACGAGCGGATCAGCGGGATCTACGTCTACTCCACCGCGGGCTGAGCGCCCTCGATGAGGGCTGCGAGCTTCCGCGTCTGAACCCCGAGGGCATACTCGCGCAGCACGAAGTCGCGGCCCCGCTCGCCCATCTCCGCCCGTTCCTCCCGGGATAGTCCGAGAAGCGACTTGATCGCGGCCGCAAGCGCCTCGGGATCGCGAGGCGGGACCAGACGCCCCCAGTCGTCTCGAACCACTTCAGGGAGCCCGACTTCGTCTGTCGCCACCACCGGGACGCCCATCGCGAGCGCCTCCTTGACGACAACCGGCATCGAGTCGCGGTCGCCGTCTGTGGCAACGATCGCCGGCATCGCGAGAATTGCGGAGCCCTCGATCAGGGCACGGACCTCCTCGGGACGCTTTGCTCCGGTGAACTGCACCAGACCGTCGACGCCAAGCTCCTTCCCGAGATCCTCGAGCTCCTCGCGAAGCTCGCCGTCGCCGACGATCACCACCTGCTGGAGGTCCTCGAAAGGCCGCAGTCGCGCGGCAGCATCGATCAGGTCCCGGAAACCCTTCTTTTCGACCAGTCGCCCGATCGCGATTACGACTCCATCCCCGTCATAAGCAGCGTGGCGCTGGAACCGCGCCGGGTCCACGCCCATGACGATCTTGTGGATCTTCGGAGCCGAGCTCGGACCCACCATGGATCGCAGGTGGCGAACGTTGTAGTCGCAGCCCGTGGTGACGAACGCCGCACCCTCGAGCTTCTCGACCAGATTCGCGGGCTGCTTGAAGATGTCCCACGCGTGCGCGGTAACACTGAACGGAACCCGCAAAAGTCGGCCGATGCGAAGCGCGTCGAGAGCAGCGCCTCGAGCGAAATGGGCATGAAGGTGCGCGACGTCGTCTCGAGCGACGCGCCGCGCCAATGGCGCAAGCGCGCGCAGTGACCGGACCCGTTCCTCGCGGCGCCACCGACGCTGTGCAACGAGATCGGCGAGGCAGGCCTTTGGGTGGCGCAGGGCGAGCCATGCCGCGTCACGACCCTTAGTGAGGACCGACGAGTCTTCGAGGAAGTAGCGAACGTCGAGGCCCCATGCAGCTCCGATAGCCGGATGGAGAGCCCGGAGGCGGGCCTCGATCCGCACGTCGGCGCCGAGAGCGAGTAAGGCTTTCGCCTCGTTCACAACGAAAGTCTCCGAGGGTTCCGGGAACCGATCGACCATCAGCGCGATTCGTGGACCGCCTTGGTCTGGCTCGCGGGTCCAGCGAGGCGCAGCGTTCCCCGCCACGGATCCGACCGTCTCGGCTGCAACCACCCCGGTGTCGATCGCCTTGAACAGGCCACGATCAATCTGCCCAGAGACGATCCAGCGAACTGCGGAGGCGGCCATCCGGAACGCGCGCCAAGGCCTCGGACCCGTCCGCGATTGCGGGTGGCGAAACCTCAGCCAGCTAAGCGCGCCGCCATACCGAGCGTGAAGGCGGAGATATGGGCGCAGGCTCTCGCGCATGAGATGCTCCACTGCCGCTGCATCTCGATACTCGAGGGACCAGCCCGCATCCTGAATCCGCCAGCAGAAGTCGGCGTCGCCGCCTGACCGGATTCCCTCCTGGAAGCCGCCAACGGCTTCCCACCCTGCCTTCCTCACGAGCAGATTCGCCGTGACGGCGAACGGCTTGTAGGGGTTGCTCAAATGGGGCGATTGCTTGTTGACCGCGCGGGAGATCTCATAGCGGGTCATGCGTCCGGTTCCACGAGCAAGGGGAAGAACCGCGCCCCCGACGGCGGCCGTGCGCTCCGAGATCGGCCGATCGAAGTAACGATCAATCAGGTCGGGACGCGGCCGGCAGTCGGCGTCGATGAACAGCAGCCACTCGTTCCCCGCGTGTGCCGCGCCGACGTTTCGCGAGCGGTAGGAGGAGTGCTCGCCGGTGGATCGCACGACGGCGATCACGTCGCTTTCCGTCGCTTCGCTGAACAGCCCCGAAACAGTGTTGTCGGCCACGATCAGCTCATCGCCCGGACCCGTCTCGAGTTGCTCGAGCGTCGCCGCAAGGTCGCGGGCATCGTCGGCACCGCCGAGGAAGGGGACGACGACCGAGACCGGCGGGCGTGGCGAATCACCCACTTCGGTAGCTCCTCCGCCGCCGCAAGGTCTCGCGGAATCCGAGCCTCGGGTTGACCGCTCCCTCGGGCACCGACATCTCGGGCCTTCCCGCTCGCCAGCCCTCGATCCGGCCCCGCAGACCAGATGCGTCACGGGTTATGGCGAGCTGCCATGCGACGGATCCCGTCTCCGAGAGGACGGCTCGGGTGAACGCTCGGGGGCGGGTGGTCATCCGGTACTTGCGGAGCAGGTAGGCCCGGCTCCAGCCACGGTGGAATACCTGCCGCGGCGAGTGGCGGCCGAAGGATGCCGAGCCGAGGTGGATGCCAATCGCGTCAGGCGCGGCGGCGGTGCGCCAGCCTGCGGCCCGAAGCCGCAGGGCCAGATCCGCATCCTCGAGATAGGCGAATATCGCCTCATCGAGCCCGCCCACAGCCTCGAGCGCCGCGCGGCGGTAGCCGCCCGCACCCCCGGCGGGGCCGAGGAGCCCTTCCGCGCCGCCCAGAGCGCCGTTCTCGGCTGACTTCCCCCAATGACGGGGGAACGTCGCGAGGGTGTAGTCGACCTCGAGGCCGAGGTTGTCGACGCGTTCACCGTCTGCCTGCAGGAGCAGGGCCGCAACCAATCCCACAGTGGGATCATCGACCAGCGGCGCGACGATGCGCTCGACGAACTGCGGCCGGCACTCGACGTCGTTGTTCAGCAGGACGACGTGCTCGCCGGATCCGGCGCGAATCCCGGCGTTGACCGCACGGGAAAAGCCCTGGTTCGTGGGCAGCGCCACCACGGTCGCCTCGGGGTAGGTCTCACCGAGCAGCTCGACGGTGCCGTCAGAAGAGGCGTCGTCGACGACGATCGCGCGGTGGTCCGCCGTCTGGTGGCGCAGGCAATCGAGGCAACGTCGCGTCAGCTCCCAGCCGTTGTAGGTCGGGATGACGACGTCGATCGAGGTCTCGGTCCCCAAGCTAAGCGACCTGCTCCACCCGCCCCGGGATCCCGCCTTCCGGTCCAGAGCCCTCCGGAATCGGAGAGCGCGCATAGCCGCGCGCGAGCATCGCGAAGTGGAGTGTCTGGAATACCCGGTCGCGCAGGCGAACGGGGAGCCAGGCCGGGACGGGCACGTAGGGCGCGAAAGGAGCCAACGCACGGCCGGCCACTGCCTTGACCCCCGTAGGCGCCGGTGTCACGAGGTCGTTTCGTTCACGGTGGATCCTGTTGAAAAGGTTTGCGCCGCGGCCGACGGACTCCATGCGGTGCAGCGAGTCGCGCAACGAGTAGCGGTGATGGTGGCCGACGACGAGGTCGGGCACGAACTGGACCTCGAAGCCCCGGTCGATCAGACGAAGCGCCAGGTCGTACTCCGCCCAGCCATATCGCCAGAATCGCTCGTCGAACCCGTCGACCTTCGTCAGAGCCCCCTTGCGCATGGACAGGTTGTTCGCATAGAGCAGGTGCGTCGGGCGCGCTCCGGCGCCATCGAGGCCGGCATAGTCGTGCATCTTTCCGGTTCTCGCGAGCCAATCCATGACCGGCGTGACCTCGATCTCCCGATCCCAGATGGACGGGCCGAGCACGCCTCGCCACTCATTTGGCGACGCGGCATGGATCTCGACGTGGGTGCGGATGAAGTCCGGTGACAGCGGGGGCGTGTCGTCGTTAAGGAACAGGATCAGTTCGGCGTCGGCTGCACCGACGCCCGCGTTTCTCGCGCCGGCCGCACCACCATCTACTCGAGCCAGGACCCTCGCCTCGAGATTCGCCCTGGAGACGAGCTCCCTCACGTCCGTCCAGGACTCTCGTGCCTGCCCGCTGCAGACGACGATCAGCTCGATCTCGACGTCCCCGAGCTCTTGCCGATCGAGCGCCGCAAGCGTCCGAGGCAGTGCCTCGGTCCGGCCCTGCGTCGGAATGACAACCGATACCCGATCCATCGAAATGCGCTCCACAACCCTGTGCGAGCCAAACCTGATTCCGACCGAGAGGCTACATTCCCCTCGCCAATGGAGGGCAGGTTGATTGGACGTACGGGGCCGATCACCGGTCGCGGGGTAGGTCAGGTGCTCGCCACGGGTGCGGCGGGCGTCGTGCTGATCGGTGGCTTGGCCGTCGTCTCTCAGGGTGCCGACGTCTGGGGCCAGCTGGCCCAGTTCATAGTGGGCTTCCCGCTGCTCGTAGCGAGCGCGTTCATGGCATCGCGGCGACCGGAATGGAACGTCGGAGGAGCCATGCTCCTGATGGCGTTCATCGGGACGCTGACGACGAACCAAGGAATCCCCGCCAAGTTCATCGAGGGTGCTATCTGGCTGCTGGTGCTCGGCGTACTCGCCGCGATGGTCGCGAGCCGCCTCAACTCCGGTGGGGCGAGCCGGGTAGTGATCTGGCCCGGCGTCGCGGCGCTCGTCGCCTATTTGGCCTTCACGGTGTTGCAGATTCCGCTGGCGGAGACCACCGAGATCGGTGTCAGCGCGTTCCTCGACGGGCCCGCGTTCATCCTCGCGTTCATCGCCCTCGCCTATTCCGCCTGGTCGCCTGAGGTCAGATGGAGGATCGCGCAGGCATTCGTCCTAGTCGCGCTCGCCGTCGGGACATATGCGCTCTTCCGTTTGCTGACCGGACCAACCGCCGCCGAGCTCGCCGTCGAGCGCAAAGCCGGAGGGATCGTCGGCGAACTAGCGCTGATCGGATCGTTCGGCAGCCGGCAAGAGCTGAGCGCCTGGGCGGCAATCGCCGTTCCCCTGCTGTTCGCGTTCGCGCTTGCTTCCCGGGGCAGATGGCGATGGTTGTCCGGCGCTGCTCTAGCCCTGATATTGACCGCGGTGCTCGGATCGGAAGTACGAACCGCGCTCGTCGCCGCAGCGGTCGGGATCGGCTTCGCCGCAGGCCTTTACCACGTGGCGCGTGCATTCCGAGGCGAAGCTGTTGCCGCGCTGCTGGCGATCGTCGGTCTACTCGCCGTCGGGATGGTGGGGTTCTCGCTCACCGTCGGCGGCGACTCCGAGAGCCAGGAGCGCTTCGCGAACATCCTGACTCCGGGCGAAGACAAGTCCTTTCAGTCACGCGTCAAGAAATGGGACCTCACGCTCGACGAGATCAACGAACATCCTTTGGGAGAGGGCCTCGGGACGACCGGAAGCACTCAAAGGCTTTACTCGGACACGATCCGACTCGACAACCGATACATCGACAACTCGTACCTCCAACTTGGGGTACAGCAGGGCTATCCGGGGTGGATCCTGTTCGGAATCAGCGCGCTTCTGATCGGATACATGCTCGTGCGAGCAACCGTGGCGACACTCGATCGAAGACTCGCGGTCCTCGGGATCGGCGCGGCGGCATCGTTGGCCTGCTGGTTCGTCCTTCTGATCACCGGCGACATGTTCACCGCCTGGGGCGCGCTGCTCCTTTGGATGCTGCTCGGCCTTGGAGTCGGCGGCTTCGTGTCGCCGCTCCGCCGGAACGACGAATGACGCAGAGGCTCGAACGACTAGCCCGTTCGGCGAGGGTCAGGTGGGCGATTGCCAGGTCCGGCGACGCCGCCAAGGTCTTGTACGGAAGGGATGGATGGCTCTTTCTGCAGAACGATGCGAACGGTTACATCAGGCAGCTCACCGGGCGGACTCGCTTCAACGAGGAGGAGCTCGACGCCTGGCGCAAGGTGCTGCGGGCGCGAGTCGATCTGATGCGCGAGCTCGATATCCGCTGGATTTGCCGCATCGCGCCTGAGAAGCACCCCGTCTACTCCGAGTTTCTCCCTTCGGGGCTCATCCCTGGTGCGAAGAGGCCCGTGCACCAGTTCATCGACGTAGCGCACCAGGAAGAGGCGCCGGTGGACTACCTACTCGGTGAGCTGGAGGCTTTAAAGCCCGAGGCGCAGCTCTACTCACGCACAGATACGCACTGGAACCATCGCGGTGCGTACTTCGTCTACCGATCGATGTGCAGGGACCTGGGGGCCCTCGGAGTCGTCGCGGAACCCGTTTCCGAAGACGGGATCTCGTGGGAGTCGCAGCTGCGCGCCGGGGATCTGGGCAGCAAGCTGCCGCGCCCGATCGCCGACACCGTTCCGGCGCCCAAGCTCCGCGAGCACCGAGGCCGCTTGGTCTTCGACAACGGCGTCCTCCACCATGGTGCCGTCATGGTGTTCGAATCAGACCGAAAACCCGCTCCGACGGCGGTCCTGATGGGCGAATCCTACGCGCCGCACTTGCTGCTCTTCCTCAAGGAGACCTTCAGCAGACTGGTGTTCGTTCACTCCAGCACGATCGACCGGACTCTGCTCGAGACCGAGCGTCCCGACGTTCTGATCACGGTGCCGACCGAGAGATTTCTCATTGCCTTGCCCGACGATTCGGACGCACGCGACCAGTTGGTCCAAACGGCAGCAGACAAGATCGACTCGAACAAGGTGAGGGGCAAGACCTGGTTCGACGAGTTTCTTGCCGATACGCCCGGCGCATTTACGACGCGGGTTCCGGCCACCGCAGGAACGATCCCATGGTGACTCGCGAAGGCGGTTAGCTCGAAGCGCCCGAAACGCCCTGCACGTAGCGCCGGTAATAGCTCGAATAGTCGTCGTCGCGAAGCTTCACTCCCGTGACCACCAGTCCCGCGACGCGGGTCGGAGCGCCGGCGAGCGCTTCACGCGTGGCGCGGGCCTGGTCGCGGGTGGTCTGGTAAGAGCGAGCGCAGACCAGGACACCGTCGACGATCTGAAGCAGCTCGCGTGTATCCACGACCGACAGCAGAGGGCTTGTGTCGAGGATGACCAGGTCGTAGACGCCGCTCGCCTGCTCTAGGAACTCCGCAAACCGGTTGGAGCTGAGGATCTCGGCCGGGTCGGGAACCGACGTGCCGGCGGTGATGCAGACCAGGCGCCAGGTGTCGGATCCCTGCGTGGCGCCGTTACCGCTCGTGACCATCCCATGGTCCACCGGTTGCAGGACCTGCTGCGGGGTCGCGTTGTCGAGCATTGCATCGGTGATCCCTGGTGTGGCGTTGATCCCTAGGCGCTCGGCGAATATCGGGCGGCGAAGGTCGCATTCGACCAACAGCGTCTGCTTGCCCGCGATCGACGAGGCCCACGCGAGCGCCATCGCAACCGTGGATTTACCTTCCCCGGGAAGCGCGCTGGTGATCGCGAGTGACCGAACGGACCGGTCGGGATCGAGGGCGTGGAGGTTCGTGCGCATGATGCGGGCGGCTTCGAGGTCGATCGGGTCGAGCCGGCGCTTTCCGTTCTGCCCCGACACCGTTCGCCCGAGGGCAATCTCAGTGAGCTGACCCACCCGCGGTATTCCGAACTGTTCTTCGATCTCGCGCGGTGACTTGAGTCGTGTATCGAGCGAGTCCCGCGCGAACGCAAGGATGATCCCGAGGAAGAGGCCGGCGACGAGACCAAGCAACGTGTTGCGGGCCGTCTTGGGAGCGATCGGCGCCCCCGGCGCGGTCGCCGCCGTGACTACTTCCACGGGCCGGGCGATGCCCTTGAGTGTAAGGAGGCGATTCAACCGCTCCTCGAGAATCGCGGCCTCGCTGGGGAGCACTTCTATATCCGTGTTGTCGAGCTGCCGCCTGACCAGCTCAATCGCCTGCCCGATCTCCTTGCGCTCGGTGCGAAGCGCCTCTCGCTGGACCTGCTCTGCGTACTCGTTGGCCAAGTCGGCTGCAAACTCCGGGTCTTGATCGGTCGCGGTAATCAAGACTAGATTCGACTGGGCGTCGATACTCGCGGACACCTTTCCTGCGACCTGGTCCGCGGAGAGTGGGCCGTCGAGAGCCTTGGCCGTGGCCTTTGCGACCGAGTCGCGTTCGGCACGTGCGGAGAGCTCGGCGGACAGTTGCTGCGGGCTCGCCGGTGGGCCCGCTGCCGTGCTCCCGATCAGACCGATGTCGGCGCTGCGCTGGTTGGCGTTGACCGTCGCTGACGCCTCGTAGACCTTCGCCTGGCTTGCGGAATAGGCGAACGCGACCGCACCCGCGATCAGCGTGCATCCGGCGATCAGGATCCAGCGCTCGCGAAGGACGCGCAAGTAGTCGCGAAGGCTCGCGTAACGTGGCGCGTCGGCGAACTGGCGGTCTTCTTCGGGCATGGCCAAGTCGTCTTCAGGGGCCGCGATGGTGGCCCCCCGCGTCCCGCCGGGCACGGTAGCACGGGGTTCCGGTGCGAACCGCCGCGTTTGTTGTACCGGAATAATCACGGTTCGATGCCGGCGAACCCCGACGTAGCAGTGATCGTTCCGTGCCATCGCTCCGAGCGCACGATCGGAGCTTGCCTCGACAGTCTCATGGCGCAGACGCTGCCCAACGCCCGGTTCGTGGTCCATCTCGTGGACACGGACGAGGACGGGACCGCGGGGCTCATCGCCGACCGTTCGGGGGCGTGGAATGGCCGCCTTCACTACCACCGAGCGGAGGGCCATGGCCCGGGAAGGCAGCGGAATCTCGGGGTCGAACGCGCCGGGGCACGGTTCCTTGCGTTCACCGACTCCGATTGCGAGCCGGACCCCGGGTGGCTCGAGGCCGGTGTGGCCAGACTGGAGAGCGGCGCCTCGATCGTTCAAGGACCGACGCTCACGCCGGACGGCGCGGCCCCGCCGCCGTTCTCACATGCAATCCATGTTGACCACCCGAGCCCGCTTTACGAGTCGTGCAACATCATGTACGAGGCGGGTGCGTTCCGGCGAGCCGGCGGGTTCTCAGTGGACCTGTTCGACCTCAGCGGCTCGCACATGGGCGAGGACACCGAGCTGGCGTGGCGAGTCCTCCGCGGTGGAGGGACCGCTGAATTCGAACAGAAGGCACTCGTACGCCACGTCGTGCACCCTCCCGACTACGCGCGCCACCTGCGGTACCAGTGGCAGTCGCGCTATTTCCCGCGGCTGTTTGCCCGGGTGCCCGAGCTACGGGGGGAGCTCCTCACCGTCGGGTTGTTCCTCGGCTCGCGATCGGTGCGGGTGAGCGCGGCGCTTGCCGGCCTGGCCGCTGGGAAGCGCTCCCCGTTGGGCTACGCGCTCGCTGTCCCGTATCTCGTCCACGTCGGCCGAATCGCCGCCCGGGCGCGGACACCGCGAGCCGCCGTCGTCGGCGTCGCCAAGCACGTAATCGCGGATACTGTGCGCGAAGCGGCACTCGTTTGGGGGTCGGCTCGGTACAGATCCCCCGTCTTCTAAGAACCCGAGTAGGAAAGAGAATGGCAAGCGCAGAGACACCAGTGAACGCCGAAAAGCCAGACGAAGCCGCGCTCCGAGCGGCGGCCGAGGAGGAAGGCTGGTACCACACGATCGAGCTCGCCCCCGGTGTCGTGACCCATGGCATGTTCGATCACAGGCCGTACGTCGATCGCTACGGCCTTCCGGAGAGCCTCGAGGGATTACGCGTTCTCGACGTCGGGACGTTCGAAGGGTTCTGGGCGTACGAGCTAGAGCGTCGCGGTGCCGAGGTCGTGGCGCTCGACGTTCCGCGGATCCAGATGCTGGATTGGCCGCCTCGCCAGCGTCCCGCTGAAGATGGCCCGCGAGGCGATCGCTTCCGGATCGCGGCCGAGGCGAAGGGAAGCAAGGTGCGCTGGGTCGGTAGGAGCATCTACGAAACCACGCCGGACGACCTCGACGGAACCTTCGACTTGGTCTTCTGCGGGTCGGTCCTGATCCACCTCCGCGATCCTGCGCTCGCGCTGGAGCGGATGGCGGGCCTGTGCCATGGCCGGTTGATCTTCGCCGATGAGTACAGCCGCAGGCTGGAGTGGATTCCCCGCGGCAATTTCGCCGAGTGGAAGTCGGGAACCCACATGACGTGGTGGCGGCCGACGACGAAAACGTGGATGTCGATGATCCACCTCGCCGGATTCGACGACGTATGCCACCACGCCCGATTCAACCTGCGCTTCACGGGCGAGGCGCGGCGAGGCGTACCTCACACGATCATCCATGCGCGCGGCAGGGCCTGAGGCCATCGTTACTTCGTAGTCGGGCCGCATCCGGCCGGGAATTCTCGGCGGAGCGAAGCGAACGCGGGCTTTTGCCGCGGCGGTCCGCTGGGCAGCGGCTCGACGATCCCAAAACCAGGTTCCGGGCTGAGGTCGAGCCCGGGGCGGTCCATCAGCGTGTGGAAGTAGAGGGCATCGACGTCCGGCTGATCGCTCACGGCCCGGCAGATCGCGACCAAGTCACGCGCCTGCTGACGTTCGCTCACCCCGTATGGCCCCGTTGTGGTGACCCCGACTTCGGTTAGCCAGAGAGGCGCACTCGCACCGGCCGCATCCCTTTCGTCGCGAATACCGTCGATGGACCCGAGCGTCTGCGCCGGACCACCCGCGCCCGGATACGGGTGAAGGCTCAGCGCGTCCAAGTAGTTGGCAGCACCTGCACCCAGAATCTCCCGGGCGAACTCCTGTGCGGGAACATCGCCTTCCGGAGACGCCTGGGTCGGAGCCAGCGCTCCGCCGACGACGAGCAGGCGCGGATTCACCGCCCTGATCGCCTGGAAGCTTGCTTTGAGGAGCGCGGTGTAACGGGTCGCATCAGGGCGCACCAGCGGGCTCCAGCGGCCCCAGAAGGCATCGATATTGGGCTCGTTCCAAACCTCGATTCCAACCGCCCGCGGGTAGCGACGCGCAACCTCGGCGACGAAGGCCGCCCAATCTGAGAGCCGGCTCGCGGCGGGTGGGTTGTGGGATGCGCTACCCGGCCTGGTTCCCGGGTCGGCCGCCCACGGCGGGGCATTGAGGACGATTAAGAGCGGCCTGATCCCGCGTTCGATGTCGGCTCGGTACATCGCGTCGAAAGCGGAGAAATCGTAGCGGTGAGTGCCGTCAGGAGCATGCGGCTCAACCGTCGCCCAATCGACTACGAACCGATGACTTTCAGCCCCGACGTCATCGATGAGGCGTGCTGTTTGATCCGCGCTCGAGAGCGGCGGAATGAGGCGCCATCCGTTGGGCTCGGCGATGCCGAGCAGGGGATCGGGACCCGGCACCTTGTTTGTCCTCTCCTCCAGCCGCGGCATGGCGGCCGTGTCCTCGTCGCAAGCGAGGCCCGCCGCGCTAACGCCGGCAAGCGCGAAGAGGGTCCCAAGGATCCACAGCCTCATA